>JAJZLY010000015.1 GCA_021850485.1 Bacillota bacterium
ACAGCAGGTCTTCGAGGGCATGAATCTCCATCTCGGCCAGGGCGCGCAGTCTGATCGGACCCAGCCCGGGCAGTGAGGCCAAGGTTGTCCCAGGTCCTTGGCTCTTGGTTGGCACGCCCACGGCCTCCCCCATGCATCCACTTTCTGTTACAATAGCCCGACTGATGCGTGGCAAAGGAAGGACATCCTCATGGCTCGCCTGTGTGAGGTTTGCGGTAAGACAGTGGTACGGGGGCATCTGGTGTCGCATTCGAACATCAAGACCAACCGGAGTTTTTCGCCCAATATCCAACGGCTCAAGGTGAAGGTGGACGGAGCGGTCAAGCACCTGTACGTCTGCACGGCCTGCATTCGCTCCGGCAAGATAGAACGCGCCGTCTAGGCTAGGGTGGGCCCGGCAAGCGTCAAGGACGCCCGCTTTTAGGGGCGTCCTTTTGGCGTCCGGCCCGAGGCTTCTCGAAGCGCTGCGATCCGGCTGGCCGGCGTTTTTGTGGTGCCGAGGATGTAGGAGCCGGACACGAGCACGGTAGCGCCCGCTGCGACAACTGCGGGTGCCGTCCGATCATCGATGCCGCCGTCCACCTCAATGTCGCCGTGGTATCCCAGCTGTCGAAGCTGTGCCACCTTGGCGATGGCTCCCGGCCAAAAGGCCTGACCGCCCCAACCCGGATCGACCGACATGACCAGTACCAAGTCTAACTCTGGCCACAGATCGCGCAGGGTCTCAACCGGAGTGCCTGGATTAACGGCCATGGCCGGGGCCGCCCCCAGCCGCCGGATTTCTTCAATCAGCCGGTGCGCGTGGCCAGTTGCCTCCTGGTGGATGATCAGCCGACGCACGCCGCTTTCGGCCAGAGTTTCCAGATGCCGCTCCGGGTTGGACACCATTAGGTGCGCCTCCACCGGCAACTCGGTTGCAGCGACGACCGCCTTGGCCAGCCACGTCCCAAATGTCAGCGGTGGCACGAAGTGGCCATCCATAATGTCCAGGTGCACGCCGTCGGCCTGGGACAGCTGGGCCAGGGTCTGGCCGATCTGTAAAGGGTCAGCCGAGAGGAGCGAGGGATGGATCCGGATCACGCCTTGCCCACCTCCTCGCCCAGTGCCAGGTAACTTTCATATCGCACCCTGGGTACCCTTCCTTGGTCGACAGCCTGGCGCACCGCACAGTCCGGCTCCAGCCGGTGGGTGCAGTCGCGAAAGCGGCACGGGTCTAGGTGTTGCCACTCTGGAAAGCAGCTGAGCAACTGCCTGATCTCGGTCAATTCCAGATCCAGAGCCTCAAAGCCGGGAGTGTCCACCAGAAAGCCCCCTGCCAGGGCCACCAGCTCCGCCCACCTGGTGGTGTGCCGGCCGCGCCCGGCACTGGAGAGCGTCCCGGTGCGCGCTGGGCGGCCGGTCAGGCGGGTGAACAAGGTCGATTTTCCCACCCCGCTGGCGCCCGCCAGTACGGCCACATGGCCTTGAAGCCTGGATCGGATCTGTTCCACTCCGCCCCCGTCCAGCGACGACAGCTCCACCACGGGGGCGGCCTGCCGGTACGTGCTGGCGAACCGCTGGCGCTCTTCGGCTGAGGCCAGATCAGCCTTGGCCAGCACCAGCAGAGGTGCGGCGCCGGTCAACTCAATCGCCACCAGGCGCCGGGCCACGTCCAAGTCGGACAGGGCCGGATGGTCCAAGGTGGTGAGCAGGATCACCAGGTCCACGTTGGCAACCCGGGGCCGCTGCAAGCGATTTTTTCGCGCTGTGACCGCAACGATGTGGTCTTGCTCAATTTCCACCCAGTCGCCGACCAAGATGTCCTGTTTGGCGTGACGGAGGGCTCCTCTGGGCCGCACCTCCATGGCTCCGGCCTCAGTGGCCACCACAAAGGTGGCACCGAGCACCGAGGTGATGCGCGCCCGCGTCACGGACCTGACGTGATCGTCTGCTGACCGGAGCTCAGCGGCAAGGGGCCGGAGAAAACCAGCGACGACCCGACATAGTCCTCGAGCCGGCCACTGCCCTGCCAATTCAGGCTGAGCGAGAAGCTGGTGCCGGGGGTGATGATCTGATCGTAGGCGGTCTCGACACCCTGGGCATCGACGATCAACACGCGCACTTCAGCTGCTTGGCTACCGGAGTAGGTGAACGTGACGTTTTGCGTAGACGGTGGACCGCTGCCACCCGAGGGGGGTGGGCCACTGGAGGTGGTGAGATCGATCGTCTGCCCAGACGTCACCTTGGTCCCGGCCGTCACCGACTGGTCGAGCACGGTCCCATCCGGCGAGGCGCTGGGGGCGAAGGCGGTCACCTGCATCTGCAGGCCGATGGCCCCCAGTTGATTGGCCGCGGTCTGCACCGGCTCGCCGACGACATTGGGCATGGTAAGCACCAAATTGGCGTTACCCTTGGAGACCTGCAGGGCTACCGCCGTGCCCTCTGCCAGCTTGGAGCCTGGCCCTGGGCTTTGACTGACGACGGTACCAGACAGATCGAGGGAGGGCACGTAGGTGATGTGGCCGAGTTTCAAACCGGCCGCAACCAAATCGCTGTAGGCCACATGCAGTGGCTCTTGAATCAGGTTGGGAACGCTGACTTGCTGGCGGCCGCTGGACACCACCAGCTCGATGACCCGCCCTTCCTTCACCTGGCCGCCGGCGGCAGGCAGCATGCTCACCACGTCACCAGCCGCATACTGAGACAGTTGGCGGCCAGACACCTGACCGGTCAAGTGGCTGGCCTGCAGCGCGGCCATCGCCGTTGCCAGCGGCTTGGAGACGACGTTTGGCACGCGCACAACCGGTGCGTTCACCCAGGCGGCCAATGCCATGAAGCCGCCGGCCACGATCGCCACCAGCACCACGGCCGGGATCAGCCAGCCCCACGGGATGCGCCGCCGTCTGCGGGGATCTTTCGCGACGGCGATGGTAGGCGCCAGCTGGTCGGATTCGGCGACCAAAGCGGCAAGCCGCACCGGACCACCGGCAGCTTGTAGGGCTTGGCTCAATGCCGCCAAGGTCTGGGCGCTGGTCGGACGCTCCTCGGGCGCTTTGGCCAGAAGGCGCATGACGATCGCTTCCACCGGCCGGGGCACGTCGGGCCGCAACTTGCGCACCGGCGCCGGATCGTCATGAATATGGCGCAGCGCCACAGCGATCGGCGATGGTCCGTCGAATGGGGGCCTACCCGTTAACATCTCATACATGATGGCGCCCAGGGAATACAGGTCGGACTTCTCGTCGATGAAGCCGCCGCGGGCCTGTTCCGGGCTGATATAGTGAGCCGATCCAACGATACTTTTGGTGTGGATCAGGGTCTGGCTGGACGCCGCCTTAGCGATTCCAAAGTCCGCCACCTTGATCTCACCGCGGGCGGTGAGCAGGATGTTCTCCGGCTTGACATCCCGGTGTACCACCTTCTTGGCATGCGCGGCGACCAGGGCGGAGGCGACGGCCTGACTGATGGTCAGCACCAGGGGCAGGGCCAGCCGGCCCTGCTGGCGGATTTCATCCTTAAGCGTGCGGCCGTCCACCAGTTCCATCACGATGTAGTGTTCGCCCTCATCCTCACCGACATCGAAGACGCCAACAATGTGCGGATTGGAAAGCGAGGCGGCGGCCGTTGCCTCTTGCCTAAAGCGGCGGATGAATTCTTGGTCATTGGCGAATTCGGCGCGCAGCATCTTGACCGCGACCGGCCGTTCCAAGGTCAGATCTTGAGCGCGGTACACCTCGCCCATGCCGCCTGTGCCCAGCAGCGACTCCACCCGGTAGCGGCCGGCCAGCACCCGCCCGATCATGCCCGCACCCCCACGTCGTCTTGATCTACAGCAGCCACCAGCACTGTCACGTCGTCTTGCGCACCAGCGTCCAAGGCAGCTGCGATCAAGCGGCTCGGACCTTCCTCCACCCCGGCATCAAGGATGATCCGAGCCACCTCCTCTGTCTCCAAGGCATCGATCAGTCCGTCGGTGCACAGACACAGGAGGTCTCCTGCCTGAAGCGGCCAGGTGCGCACGTCCACCCAAAACGACCGCTCCCCCAAGGCGTTGGTGAGCATGTGCCGCTGGGGGTGGTGCTGGGCCTCCACCTGGGTGATCTGGCCCTGGCGGGCCAGTTCACCGGTCACGGAGTGGTCGTCTGTCAACTGCCTGATCTCCCCTTGCCGCAGCAGATAGAGACGAGAGTCGCCGGCGTGGCCGACGACCACTTCTCCTTGCATGATCCAGGCACAGGTCAAAGTGGTTCCCATATCCGGGCCCGGGGTGTCCGGAAGTCGGCGGGTGTCCCTCACCGCCTGGTGGGCGGCGACGAATGCTGTGCGCATCAGTACTTCTGGCCGTTCACCCTGACTGGCCCGCGAGAGCTGGTCACTGAGGGTCTGAGTGGCAAGGCGGCTGGCCACCTCGCCAGCCTGCGAGCCCCCGACCCCATCCGCCACCGCCATCAGGGTTCCGCTCTGCTGGCGTAGCATCAGGAAGCTGTCCTCGTTATGGGAGCGACTTCGTCCCTGCCGACTGAACGCGGACAGGCGCAATCAAGTCCCCCCTCTGGTCATACCTACGCCGCAACTGACCACAGGCTGCATCGACTTCCTGGCCCATCGTGCGCCGGACGGTCGTCGCCACACCGGCGGCTTGCAAAATGTCCGCGAACGCCCGCACACGGTTGCCGGAGGGCCGCTGATAAGGGAAATGCGACGTCGGGTTCAGGGGGATCAGATTGACGTGGCCAGGGTGGCGTCCGACCAGATCCGCCAAACGGTGCGCCTCATCGTCTTGGTCGGTGAGGCCGCCGATCAGGATGAACTCGTACGTCACCCGGCGGCCACTGGCTTCGGCGTAGCGATCGGCGGCGGCCAGAATCTGGGCGATCGGGTAGCGCCGATTCTCCGGGATGAGCAGACTGCGCACCTCGTCTGTGGTGGCGTGCAGGGACAGAGCCAGTCGAATCGGCAGCCGTTCGCTGGCCAGGCGGTCAATCTCAGGCACCAGGCCGACCGTCGAGATGGTCATCCGGCGAAAGGAAACGCCAAAGGTGGCTGGATCGTTCAGCCGGCGCAAAAACGCCAACACCTCTTGGTAGTTGTCGAGGGGCTCACCGGCCCCCATCATCACCACCCGGCTGACCCGCTCAGGGGCGGCCTTTCTGGCCAATGCCAGGTACTGAGCCATCATTTCGCCGGCTCGCAGCGAACGACTGAATCCGGAGGCCCCGGTGGCGCAGAACACACACCCCTGGCGGCAGCCGACCTGGGAACTGAGGCAGGCACTGGTGCCATAGTGGTAGGGCAACAGCACACATTCGGCGCTGGCCTCTCCCGCAAACTTGAGCAGTGCCTTCACCACGCCACCGGCGGCCGCCTGCACCGCCACCTCTTGGCCCATACCCAGCGGCAAGCGCTCCTCCAACTCTTGACGCAGCGACCGAGGCAGGTCGGTCATTGCCGCATAGGTCGGCGCCAGGCGGTGGTAGACCTGCACGGCCACCTGAGAGCCGCGAAACGGCGGCAACCCAAGATCAAAAAAGGCCTGGCGCCAGTCAGCGGGAGCGAGATCGACAAAGGTCGTCGTAACGCGTTCGGCCATCGTCGACACCGCTCCCATCCCTCCTTGGCTCAACATCCAGTAATCCGGCGGTCAGAGCCTTGATCTGGTTAAGGTCGCAATGAAAAAGCCTTCCGTACGCTCCCGACAGGGAAGCAGCCACCGCTGGTCGGCGGATGCCGAAAAGTCTGGGTGATGGTCGAGAAAATCTAAGACCACACCAGTCGTCTCCTCGACCTCCAGAGAGCATACCGCATACTGCAAGACTCCGCCCGCCGCCACCAGTTCAGATGAGCCGGAGAGGATTCTGGCCTGGTCTTCGGCCAGTCGCCGCACGTCGTCCAGCTGGCAGCGATGGCGCAGCTCAGGATGGCGCTGCAAAGTGCCTAATCCGCTGCACGGTGCATCGACCAGGACTGCCTGGAAGCTGCCGTGCAACTCTGTGGGAGGGTGAGCGGCATCCATCGATCGGGTCCGGGGCGCACGCACACCAAGCCGCCTCGCCTCTTCGCCGATCAGGCGCAGGGCCTCGGGCTTGAGATCACCGGCCAATAGGTCGAGTTTCCCAACCCGCTCCAGCAGGGCCAGGGCCTTAGTCCCATGGCCGGCGCAGACGTCTGCCACCGGCCAACCAGCGGCCAGAGGCAGGCTGCTGGCCACCAGTTGCGAGCCGACACCCTGGGGACTGACCCAGCCCTCTCGAAAACCTGCCAGCTTGCGCACAGGCTGGGCGGACACGGCGATGGCACCGGGCACCAGTGGGTGGTGGTCTCCTGTGACCTGGAATTGATCCTCATAAGCGGCCACGGTGCCTTTGTTGCGATTGACGCGCAACCACAGCTGAGGGCGCGTGTTGTCCCACTGCATGATCGCCACGGTGTCGCTCTCGCCGAAGCGGGCGAGCCACCGCTCGACCAGCCAGCGCGGGTGTGCATAGCGGATGGCCAGGGCTTGCACCGGATCTTCATCGTCGGGGCCGTCTCCCTCCCGTGACAGGCGCCGCAACACGGCGTTGACCATGCCTTTGGCCGCTGGCGCCAGCTTGGCGGCCAAGCTGACCGATGTGTCCACCACCGCATAGGCCGGGTGCGCCTCGATCAATAGCTCCAAGGCGCCCAGCCGCAGAATGGCGCGCACCTCTGGCTGCAGGTCGCGCAGCGGCCGGGTCAGGCAGCGACCCAGGGCGTGATCCAGGCGAATTTGCCAACGTATCGTCTGGTAGAACAGGTCGGTCGCCCGCGGCCGATGCGGATGATCGATGCCCACTGCTTGGAGTTCTTGGTCCAGAGCCATCTCTGCATTCACGCCGGCGTCCAAGCGGACCGCCGCTCGCACCGCCAGTTGTCTGCCCTGGTCGATCATCGGCCGGCCCCAGAAAGGCCGCGCAGAAAGTCAGCTCCACTCATCTCACGGCCGGAGGCTGGCCGCAGCCGTGCGACGCACACCGAGCCATCACGGGTGCCGATCACCAACTGGCCGCCGCTGGTGCCGATCGCTCCAGCGGCCAGTGGCAGGGGACTGGGCTCTGCCGCCAGCAACTGCACGGTGCGCCCGGCGAGCGTCACCTTGGCCCCGGGCTGAGGCGCCAAGGCTCGCACCCGGCGGATTACGCTGACGGCCGTGAGCTGATCCAGTTCCAGCCACTCATCGGCTGCTGCCACGCGCTTCGCCCAGCGGACGCCGTGGGCATCTTGGTCCACGGTCTTGGCGCTGCCGCTGGCAATCTGGGCCAGGACAGTCTGCAGCATCGGAGCCGCCAGCTCGGCCAGTCGAGTCGTGAGCTGGCCTGCGTCCTCGCTGGCGGAAACCAAAGTCGCACACTGGGCGTAGATCGGTCCGGCGTCGATGGCGTCGACCAGGCGGATGATGCTGATGCCGGTGTAGCGGTCGCCCTCCCACAGCGTTCGCTGCACCGGGGCCGCGCCCCGCCAGCGCGGCAACAGCGAGGGATGCACATTGATGGCACACGGGATCTGATCTGCCGGCAACTTGCGGCCATAGTCGGCCACCACCAGACATCCAAGCTGGGCTCCTCGCAAGGCGCTGACCGCTGCTTCGTCCCAGCTGACAGGAGCCAGGACCCTAACCCCCGCAGCCTCCGCCAGATCCGCCAGCGGGGATAGGCTCAAGTGGCGATGGCGGCCGCGCCTGGCGGCGGGTGCGGTCACCAACAGTGCTGGCGGATAAGCGCTGGCGGCAAGGTGCCGCCAGATCAGTTGGGCGAACGTGCCCGTTCCCGCGAAGCCGATCTTCACGCCGACGCCCCCTATAAGATACTCAGCGGATCGATCGCCAGGCCCAAGCGCAGGGCTGCCGGCCAGCTCAGCTCTTGGACCTGTCGCCCTGCTTCCAGCAACCGCGTCCGGTCTTGATGCTTCACCAGCACCTGCATCCGCCAACGGTCCCGAACCTTCGACCGCAGCGCCGGCGAAGGTCCCAGCACAGTGAGCTCGGGATCCTGGCGCAACAGGTCCGCGGCCTTCTGCGCACCCGAACGCGCCAGTGCTTCATCCTCGGCGCTCACCCCCACCAAGAGGAGGCGGGTAAAGGGCGGATAGACAGCCTCCTGGCGAAAGGCGAGCTCTTGGCTGGCAAAGCCCCGATAGTCATGACCGGCCGCCGCCTGCAAGGCATAGTGGGAGGGGTCAAACGACTGCACAATCACCTGCCCCTGCTGGCGCCGCCCGGATCGGCCGGCGGCCTGGGCCACCAGTTGAAAGGTGCGCTCTGCAGCCCGGTAGTCTGGGAAGTGCAGGGCCTGGTCGGCGAGCACCACGCCGACCAATGAAACATCTGGGAAATCAAATCCCTTGGCCACCATCTGAGTTCCGATCAAGATGTCCGCCCGGTGGCTGAGCACGGCCTGATGGATGGCCTCATAGGCGCCACGCTGGCGGGCGCTGTCCTGGTCCAGCCGCACAATCCGGGCAGCAGGCAGGGCTTCGGCGACCATCGCTTCCAGCCGCTGCGTTCCCAGCCCCAGCGGTTGCAGATGATCTCCTTGGCACTGCGGACAGCGACTGGGCGGGCGCTGGACATAGCCGCAGGCATGGCACACCGCATCTCGATCGGGCAGGTGGATAACCATGGCCACCTGACAGTGGGGGCAACGCAGGGCGAATCCACAGTCCCGGCACAAGACCAACGGATGAAAGCCACGGCGGTTGAGAAACAAGATCGCCTGTTCGCCACGGGCCAAGGTCGCCCGCAGGGCTTCCAAGAGCGGCAGCGACAGGGGGGTGCGACCGAAGCGGCGCAGGTCCACCATCTCGATCTGCGGCAAAGGCGGTCCAAACCGCTGGTCCAGGGTCAGCAGGTCGAGGTCTCCGGCCAGCGCTCGGTGAAAGTCGACGACGTCCGGGGTGGCGGACCCCAACAGCAGTCGTCCATCGCTGGCCTGCAGCCGGAAGCGGGCAACATCCTGCGCGTGATAGCGCGGCGACTCCTCTTGCTGAAAGCTGGTCTCGTGGCACTCATCCAAGATCACCAGTCCGAGGTCAGACATCGGAACGAAGACCGCCGACCGAGCGCCAACCACCACCCGCGCCTGGCCACTGGCGATCGTCTGGTGCGCACGAGACCGCTCGGCGGAGCTGAGCCGGGAGTGCCACACCGCCACCATGTCTCCGAACCGCTCCCGCACCCGGGCGACCAGTTGCGGGGTGAGGGCTATTTCCGGTACGAGCAGGCACGCACTCTGGCCCAGCGCCAGCCGCTGGGCCATGGCTTCCAGATAGACCTCGGTTTTGCCGGACCCAGTCACCCCGAGCAGCAGGCTCTGACCACCACCGGCAAGGCGCTGCACGGCACGTTCCTGGGCTGCGGTGAGGCGATGGCCAGCGGCCGGCGTCGACTGGGCCTTCTGAGACTGATCTGAGCCGCCCACTTCCCAGGCGACCAACCCGGCTGCGGCCAACGTGCGGGCTAGGTGGCTTTCTCCGGGTCTTGGTTGCTCCCCCACGGCCATCCGCCCCAGGAGATCGCCCCTCCGAGGTGCCTTGGCCGTCAGCCGCCTGGCCTCAAGATCCGCTGCCTGTGATGTGATGAGCAGCCGCCAGTGGCCGCGGACGGCCGCCAACGGTGGCGGCAACAGGGCTGAAATCGCCTGCGGCATGTGATTCAGGTAGTGGTCGACCAAGAAACTGGCCAGATCCACCTGCGCTTCGCTGATGCCTTCTTCTGCGAGGACGGCCAGCAGCGGCCGCAACGGACGGGCCGAAGCCCGTTCCTGGACCGCCACCACGGTGCCGGTGCGTTCGGTGGTGCGAAAAGGGACCCGCACCCGGGTCCCTGCCATGGCTTTTAGGTGATCCGGTACCAGATAGCTGAACGTCTTGTCTGCGGTCTTGTCGACCGCCACCTCGGCCACGGTCACGGTGTGCCTCCAACCAGACTCCAGATCGCATCCGCCACTTGGCGTTTGCTGCCTCGAGCCTCGTGGCGCAGCCCCTTTGCGGCGAGCATCAGCACATGATTTGTATCGGACCCGAAGCCAGACCCGGCCTCACTCAAGTCGTTGAGCACGATCAGATCCAGACCCTTGGCGGCCAGCTTAGCCCGCGCTGCCTCCTCGTCCATTCCCACCTGGGCGGCGAATCCGATCAGGACTTGCCGGTCCCGGTGGGCGCCAGCCCAGGCCATGATGTCCGGAGTTCCCGTGACCGCCAGGGCCCCACCCAAGGCACCTTTGGCAATTTTCCCCTCTCTGCGCTGAGCGGGAGCGATGTCGGCCACCGCCGCCACTCCGACCACGATGTCGCTTTGGGCAAAGCGCTCGGTCACCGCATCGAACATCTGCTGAGCGCTTTCCACAGCAACCACCTCAACTCCGGACGGCGCCGTCAGGTGGGTGGGCCCCAACACCAAAGTGACCTTCGCTCCTTGGTCTCTGGCGGCGCTGGCCATGGCCAGGCCCATCTTTCCAGTTGACCCGTTGGACAAAAAGCGCACGTCATCGAGGTGCTCGCGGGTCGGTCCGGCGGTGATCAGCACCCGTCGGCCAGAAAGGCGTCCCTGGCCGTCTGTCTGCACGGCGGCCACGATCTCGTCCACCTCGGACATGCGCCCGGCCCCATGCGCACCCGAAGCCAGCCGTCCTGCCGCCGGGCCGATCAGCTGCGCGCCGCGGGCGACCAGCGTGGCCAGGTTGGCCTGGACGGCCGGATGCTGCCACATTTCTGTCTCCATCGCCGGCGCCAGGTAGATCGGGCCTGACATGCCCATCAGCGCTGCCACCAGCAGGCTAGACGCGTCCCCTTGAGCGAGATGCGCTAAGAAGGCGGCTGAGGCCGGGGCAACCACGGCCAACTGGCAACGGCGGGCCAAATCCACGTGGCGGATGGAGCCGTCGGCGACGAGAAAATCGCGGTCGGTCCAGGCGGGACGACCGGTGAGGGCGGCCAGCGCCAGCGGCTGAATGAAGGCCTCTGCACCGGCGGTCAGCACCGCCTCGACCTCGTAGCCGGCCTGGACCAGTTGGCTCGCTAGCAGCGGCGCCTTGATCGCCGCGATGCCACCGCTCACCCCGAGCAGTACCCGCCTCGGACTGGACACTGTTACTTGTCAGCCGTCTGCGGCACCCGGTAGTACCGCAGATCGCCGGACTGCAGCTCACGAATGGCCTCGGTCACCGGATTGATGTGGCTCTCCTCATCTTGTTGAGCTGAGATCAGGCTGCGCGCTCGTTTCGCAACCACCACCACCAAGGCATAGCGAGAATCAATGATCGCCATCAGGTCATCCACTGCCGGCTGTTTGGTCATCAGGTCTCCTCCTTGAATTCCCGTCCGATCGCTAGCGAAGCTGGGTCAAAAGCTGCCTTTGCCGGATCATCCGGCATCGCTCGGCCGACGCAATCGCCTCCAGCGCCGCCATCGACTGACTCAGCCGGCCGTTGACCACCAGGTAGTCATACTCTACGGCCCGGGTCATCTCACGGTCTCCGCCGGTTAGGCGCCGGCTCAGCTCGGCCTGGTCGACCACGCCTCGCCGCATCAAGCGCTGGCGCAACACTCGCCTGGAGGGGGCCACCACGAAGACGAAAACTCCGTCTGGATAGGCCCTACGGAACCATTTACCGCCGTCGGTGTCGACGTCGACCACCACGTCGTGACCAGCGGCGAGGTGGTGGTCGATTGGTTCCCTGGGCGTGCCGTAGCGGTTTCCGTAGATCTCTGTGGTCTCGACGAATCCACCCTGGCGTTCCATCGCCTCGAAGGTGACCCGGTCGACGAAGCGATAGTCAACGCCATCCACCTCACCGGGCCGCATCGTTCTGGTCGTGTACGACACCGAAAACAGGGCCTGGGGATGGCGGTTCAGGAACGTGCGGCACAGCGTCCCCTTGCCAGCTCCGGACGGTCCAGACACGACAAGCAACAGTCCGCTGATCAGGACTCCCCCTCGTCCTCGCCCAGCCCTTCGCTACCGGACCTGGCCAGCAATCGGTTGGCCACTGTCTCCGGCTGAACGGCAGACAAGATGATGTGCTCTGAGTCGGTGATCAACACGGCGCGCGTCCTTCTGCCGCAAGTGGCATCAATCAAGCTGCCGTCACCTCGCGCCTCGGTGATAATCCGTTTGATCGGTGCTGACTCCGGGCTGACGATGGCAACGATCCGCTGGGCGGCCACCATGTTGCCGAATCCGATGTTGACCAGCCGGATCTCCATGATCTTCACCCTTGTCCATAACCAAGCCAACCCGGCCGCGACCGGGTTCCTGCTCAATGGTACGGACTTCGCAGCTGGGATGTCAACGACGGGCCAGCTGGCTAGGGCGTTCTAGGCTTTGGCCAACAGCGCCGGCAGGACACTGGACAGTCGCTTCAGGGCCTCGGCGATCTGTGCTTCGGAAACGGTCAAGGCGAACCGCACGTAGCCTGCCCCGGCCTGGCCGAAACCCCGGCCCGGCGTCACGGCGATGGCAGCCTGCTCGAGCAGCTGGCGAGCAAACCCGATGTCATCGCCGCCGGGCACAGCCGCCCACAGGTAAAAGGTGGCCTCAGGTTCGGGCACGTTCCAGCCCAGACGGCGCAATCCGCCCACGAGTAGATCCCGGCGGGCCCGGTAGACCTGGTTCATCTTGGCCACGAACCGATCGGCGCCAGCGGTCAGGATTTCTTGCCCGGCAGCCTGGATCGCCGAAAACTGCCCGGAGTCTGTGTTGGCCTTG
>JAJZLY010000008.1 GCA_021850485.1 Bacillota bacterium
AGCCCATGGCCCCGATCAGACTGTTTCTGAGAAACTTGCGCCGGCTGAGCTCCTTCTCCACCCGCCCGTCGGCGATGCAGTCGGCACAGACCTCACCGTCTCCGTCCACCGGATTCCCGCAGATGCTGCAGCGCAACCTCGAGTCCACCGTCACCGCGCGATCCCCCCGATGTCTCTCCAAGACGCGCTATCGCCTACAACGGGACCGTTCAAAACATCCCGATTGTAGCCTGCGCCCTTGGGTGCGTCAATCGCGCATCGATTCCTGCAAGCGGCTGTGGGTGCGTCTTTCTGCCGTTTGAAGAAATCTTTCACAACAGGCACCAGACTCACGATACAGCGGTCGTAACCTGCCACGAGGCTGCCTCCACCGCCTCTGCCACCTGCCGAAAGACCGCGGCCGACTCACTGTCCGGGTGGGTCCACACCACCGGTCGGCCGAGATCTCCGCCCTCTGAAATCGCCGGCTCTACCGGAATCTTGCCGAGTAGCGGTGCGCCCAGCGCCTGGGCCAGCTCCTGGCCGCCCTGGCCACTAAACAGCGGCGTCTGCTCGCCGCACGACGGGCAGCGCAGGTAGGACATGTTCTCAACCACACCGAGCAATCCCTGACCGACTTTCTTGGCCATCTCTCCGACCCGCACCGCCACCTTGGCGGCCGCAACCTGAGGCGTCGTGACGAGAAGGACCTGTCCCTGGTGCAGACGCTGGGCGAGCGTAATGGCGACATCTCCGGTCCCCGGCGGCGAATCCACCACTAGGTAGTCGAGGTCTCCCCACATCACGTCACCCATGAATTGCTCCAACAATTTGGTCAGCATCGGCCCTCGCCACATCACCGGTGTGCCCTCGTCGACCAGCATGCCCATCGAGATGACTTGAACCCCGAGCGCCTCCACTGGCAGGATCATGTCATCTGCCAGCACCACCGGCTTGCGGTCGACCCCAATCATCCGCGGCACCGAGAAGCCGTAGATGTCGGCGTCCAGAAGTCCCACCGCCCGGCCCCTTTGACTCAAGGCCACCGCCAGATTTACGGCCACGGTCGATTTGCCGACACCGCCCTTGCCAGATCCAACGATCAGCACCCGCACCCGCGAGCCATCCTTGGTCACTGATGAGTGGCGCACCGGTCTCAGTTCCTGAGTCAGCTTTTGGCGCTCGTCTGGCGTCATCACCGAGGTGACAACGGTCACCTCGGTGATGCCTTCCACGCCGGCCAAAGCCGTCGTGACATCACCCTCGATCCGTCCCTTGAGCGGGCAGCCAGCCGTCGTCAGCTTGACCGTCACGGTCACCTGCTGGCGACGGACCTTGACGGCTTCCACCATGCCCAGTTCAGTCAGTGGGCGGTGTAGTTCCGGGTCCATGACCTGGGCCAGCCGCCGCCAGATCTCCTGCTCCAGGTCGCTCATGAACGCTGCCTCCTCGTCGCACTTCTGGGGCTCGGAGTCGGTGCCAGCATACCCCCGGAAAGCAGCATTTTCATCGCCGCCTCGACGGTCATGTCGGCTGGCTTCAGATCGTCGGCCGAGTAGAAGAGCAACACTCCGCCTGTGGGTGGCGCAAACGGGATGAACACACCCACCCGACCAGCCACCACCTCATCGCTCACCACGAAGCCGATCACCAACGATGCCGGCCCCGGGTACGGGGCTAAGACCACGGCCCGAAACGCACTGTTGGCATCAGGATCGAACAGCACCTTCAGGACCTGTTTGGATCCTTCGTAGACCACCCGAATCACCGGCACCCGGCTGAGCACCATCTCCATCACCCGCACCAATTGCTGCCCCAGGATGTTGCTGACCAGCAATCCGAACAAGGTGATCACCAGCAGGGTCAGGATCAGCCCCAACCCCGGGAAGCGGATGGAAGATGGCAATAGCAGGCCCAGTCCGTTGAAAAAGACCAAGATCTTGTCGGCCACATACAGAGCCAAGGCCACCGGCAAAATGGCCGCCAAGCCGGTCAGAAAATAGTGCCTGATCTGGCGCCAGACGTGGCGGCTATGGTCTTGCATGGCCCACTCCTCGCTTCAGGCTGGCAAAATTGGGGCCGAACCGATGGCGTGGTTGGCGGGAGCAGGTAGGAATCGAACCTACCGCGGACGCGACGCGCCCGCCATTGGATTTGAAGTCCAAGGGGGACACCAGCCCCACCTCTGCCCCCGCAGTGCGGGGCACCTGGCCAACCGCCAGTTCAGTGTAGCAGACACAGCCGCGGCCGGGGCCTCAGTCCCCGGCCGTCGGCCCGCCTTCCGAGTCGTCGCCGGTCCGGCTGCGCCGCCGCTGGCGCTCGGCAAGTGCCGACAGCCACACGCCGATCTCGTAAAGGACCAGCATTGGGCTCGCCAAGACCAGCATCGACATCAGGTCAGGCGGTGCAAAGGCGGCGGCGATCACGAAGATGATGAAGATGGCCATCCGCCTTTTCTGGCGCAGCCAGCTTGAGGAGATGAGTCCTAGCCGAGTCAGCGCCATCACGACCAGGGGATATTCGAACACCACCGCCAGTGGCACCATCAGGCCGATGATGAAGTCGACATAGCTGCTATAGGTGATCATTGGGCGCACCACCGGCCCAGAGAAGGAAAATAAGAAGCGAAAGACGACCGGCACGAACACAAAGAAGGCAAACGCCGCCCCGGCCCAGAGCAAAACCAGGGCAGCCGGCGCATAAGAGAGAACCAGCCGGCGCTCTTGGCTGGTCAGCCCGGGCCAGACGAAGGCTGCGATCTGATAGATCAGTAGCGGTGAGGTCACGATCAGCGAGGCGACCAATGAGGCCTTGATGTACGTAAAAAAGAGCTCTGATGGGCCGATGAAGATCAATTCTTTAAGCCGGCCGCCGCTGGCCAGCAGCATGAACTGAGTGAGCGCTGTGGCGTGGAAGAAAAACCATACCGCCACCGGCAGGAAGATGACCAGATAGGTGATGATCCGGCTGCGTAGTTCCCCTAAATGGCCCTCCAAACGCAGCGGTTTCCTGGTCATCGGCCAGTCGCCGCGGCCAGAAGCGGCTTGACGACCTGGCGGTAAACCGCCTCGGGATCCCGGTCGGGAATATGCAGGCAAGGTGCCGGTGCCGGGCCCGACACCACCGCCAATAGGCCCGGCAGATCGGCAGGGCAACCGGGGCCGACCCATACCTTGGCACCGGGGTACTCTTTAATCCCCTCCACCAGCAGCAAGCGGGTGGCCCTGGGCAACCGGCGCTTGGCATCGTCCAGAGTAGGGGAAACGGCCATCTCTAGCACGCCGTCGGCGGCCAAGAGTACCGTCGGCGTGCCAGTCGCAAACAGTCGGGCCGAGTCCTTGCGCTCGGGGCTGAGGTCGCCGTGATGGTGCTTGATGGCTGCGACCGAAACATGGTCCCGCTGCAACAGCGCAATCAGCCCCAAGATCAAGGTTGTCTTGCCGGCCCCAGATGGGCCAACGAAATGGACTTCGGTCATCTGCCGCCCCAGGCCGTCATCCACACCTGGACCACTGATCCGGCTCTGATCCGCTCTTGGCCCGCTTCCGAGCGCACCCAGGCGTCCAATTGGCGGAGCGCACTGACGGCTCCAGATCCGCCGTAGGGGGCCGGACGCACCTGCACTTTGCCTCCCTCCAGCCGCAGCGCAGCCGGCCAAAAGCGCGCCACGTTGGACCGGTTCGGCGGCAAGGCAGCCTCCAGATACGCCTGTCCGGATGCCGCCTCACAGGCTCGGCTCTCCATCACCGCCAGCAGGGGTCGCACCAGGCGATCGAAACCGAGGGCAGTGGCCAGCGGGTTGCCCGGAAGCGCGATCCAGAGGGCATGGCCGCCGGCAAGCACCTGTAGCGGCTGTCCCGGGCGCATCTTCAGGCCGTCGATCAAGGTGCGCCGGCCCAGCCGCTCGGAGACCCGGCGCACAAAGTCGCGCGGACCGCGTGAGGCCCCACCTGTGCTCAGCAACAGATCGCAGGCCAGATCCAGCCTGCGCACCTCCGACTCAAACCGGTTTTCGTCGTCACCTAAGGTCAGGCCGATCACCGTACAGCCCAGCGCTGTCAACTGCTGAGTTAGCCACGGCCCATTGGTATTGCGGACCATGCCCAAGCCGGACCCACCGTCTTCCACCAACTCGGAGCCCACTGACAACACTCCGACTGTGACCCGCTGTCGCACGCTGACTTGACGCACACCGGTAGCGCGCAGCAAGGCCATCTGGCCGGGACCCAGTCGCTCGCCGCGGCGCAAGATGCTCGCTCCCTTGCGAATTTCCTCCCCGACATGGCGCACATTATCCCCAGCCCTCGGCCAGTGCCGCAAAGCGACCAGTTGTCCTTGGGTCGAGACCTCTTCTTGCCAGGCGATGCCGGCACCGGCCGGCACCATGGCACCGGTAGCTACGAAGAGGGCTTGGCCAGGAGCCAAACTCGGAGCAGGACCGTCTCCGGCATACACTCGGCCGATCAAGGCGCACGGTTGATGATGGTCGCCGACGACGGCGAAGCCATCGACCGCCGACGTGTCAAACGCCGGCAGCGGCGAGGCGGCCCGCATCCCTTGGGCAGCCACCCGGCCCAGCGCCTGAGCCAAGTCCACCCGCTCTACGCCCTGTCTGCGGGCGTGGCTGGCCAGAACTTGCTCGGCTGCCTCGGGACTCAGGCGTTCCATCGCCACGGACTTGCGCCCTCCTCCAGTACCAGCCATTCCAGCAGTCCGCCCACACCCATCGCCGCAACTTGATCGGCGGTCGGGATCTCGCCGGCCAGTACCCGCGGCAAGAGCAGGTCAAATACCGTGACCGGATCGGCGATCACGCAGGCCGGCAACCCTAACACCGGCTTTTGGCCATGCCTGGCCACAATCGCCATCGACCCTGGCAGCACCGGCGTGCCATGGCACACCAGCTGGGCCCCGCTATCTTGAATTGCACCGGGAGTGCGGTCATCGGGATCCACAGACATGCCTCCGGTGACCAGGATCAGATCGACCTCAGGATCAGCCGTGGCCTGGGCGATGGCCGTGGCAATCATGGACCGGTCATCGGGCAAGATGGCATGACGCACGATGTGGGCGCCAAATGGCTGGAGTTTGGCCTCCACTCTCGGCCGAAAGGCGTCTGCAACTCGACCGCTATAAACTTCTTGTCCGGTGGTCAACAGGGCGACGCGAAGCCGATCGAAGGCCTGCACCCGGAGCAGGGGCCCTTGGCTGAGAGCTGACTTTACCGCTGCCTCAGGGACAGCCAGCGGCACGCACTTGACGGCTGCCACCCGGTCTCCTTGGTGGACCCCCATCCGGTCTGGTCTGGTCACCACCAGGAGCTGGCCGCGGCCGTTAAGCGCCCTGACGGCGTCAGCGTCCACCTGCAGCAACCCATCGTATGCCGCCCGCAGGGTCACCTTGCCCTCCTCTGGCCCTTCGGCGATCAGGCCGTCACCGGCCAGTCCGGCAGCTGTGCGGCTGGCTGCCTCTTGTTCGTGCACGAATCCCGCTTCTAACTCCCAGACGAACAGGTGTTCCTTGCCCATAGCCCGCAAGACGGGCAGATCTGCCTCTTCGATGATGTGGCCGCGCCCAAAGCGCACCCCTTTGAACTGGCCGGGAACGACCTGGGTCAGGTCGTGGCCGAGGACCAAGCCCACCGCCTCGGAAAGGGGCACCTCACGCATGGTCCAACTCCTTTCCGACAAGTCGCCGATAGTCGTCTGGGTGATTGACGTTGGTGAAGATGGTCGCATCCAAGCCCAGCCTGGTCAGGTCCTCGTCGTCCAGGCGCCGCACACTGATCTGGCTGACGAAGGCTTCCATGCTCGGCCGGTCGGAATGGACCGTCATTTCCGCCACGGCCAGAGCGGACTGGCGGTAGAGAGCGACCAAGGGCTGTATGCCGGCAGTCCGTCCCAGGTACAAGGCGCCGTCGAGCCCGCTGCGGGTCGTCAGTAGCTCCTGCAAAAAGCGCTGCGGAACGTGAGGTAGGTCGCAGGCCATGACCAGCACGTCGCCTTCGCGCAGCGCTGCCGCCACCCCGGCCAAGGGACCCCGTCCCGACGCGATGTCCGCCACGTGGCGGCCTGGCCAGGATGTTTCCGGGCCGCCGATGAACAGCACCTCTCTGGTCAAAGGCGCCAGCCGGTCGGCTGCAGCTTCGGCCAGCGTCTTGCCGCCATATGGTAACGTCGCCTTGTCCTGGCCCATGCGTACACTCTGCCCGCCGACCAAGACCGCGCCCAACGGTCGCAACTCGATGGCTGACTGACTGGTATTCATCGCCGACCCTCCCCGCCGCGTCAGTGTAATGCAATCTTCACCGCAAACGCACAGCGAGCCCCGCCAGTTGGCGGGGCTCGGCTGAGCAGGAGCGAGATCAGAAGTCCATGTCACCGCCGTAGTTCGGCGGAGCGCCCGCTGCCTGACTCTTCTTCTTCTCCGGCAGCTCCGTGATCAGAGCCTCCGTAGTCAGAACCATGGCGGCCACCGAGGCGGCGTTTTGCAGTGCTGAACGCACGACCTTGACCGGGTCTACGATGCCCCGCTTCAACAGGTCAACGTACTCAGAGCTCATGGCATCGAAGCCGACGCCTGGCTTGCCATTGCGCACGTGTTCGACGACCACCGAACCCTCCATGCCGGCGTTGGTGGCAATTTGCCGCAGCGGCTCTTCCAGTGAGCGGCGGACGATCGCCGCACCCACCTTCACGTCGCCCTCCAGCTTCAGGCCGTCGATGGCCGTCTGAGCCGTCAGCAACGCCCAACCGCCGCCAGGGACGATGCCCTCTTCGACTGCAGCCCGAGTGGCTGCGAGCGCGTCTTCGATGCGGTGCTTCTTTTCCTTCAACTCGGTCTCCGTAGCCGCTCCAACCTTGAGCACGGCCACACCACCGGCCAACTTGGCCAGGCGCTCTTGCAGCTTCTCACGGTCGTAGTCTGACTCCGTGTCCTCGATTTGCCGCTTGATCTGAGCGACCCGGGCGTCGATGTCGGCCTTGGCGCCCTTGCCCTCGACGATCGTGGTCTTCTCCTTGGCGATCTTCACCCGGTTGGCCTGACCCAGCATCGACAGCTCGATGTTCTCCAGCTTCATGCCCCGGTCTTCGGACAAGAAGGTACCACCGGTCAAGGTGGCGATGTCCTCCATCATGGCCTTGCGCCGGTCGCCGAAGCCGGGAGCCTTGACGGCGGCAGCCTGGAAGGTCCCGCGCAGCTTGTTGACGACCAGAGTGGCCAGAGCTTCTCCCTCTACGTCCTCGGCGATGATCAGCAGTGGGCGGCCGCTGCGGGCCACCTTCTCCAGAACCGGCAGGAGGTCGGCGACAGCAGAGAGTTTCTTCTCATACAGCAAGATGTAGGGGGTCTCCAATTCGGTCTCCATACTTTCGGCATTGGTCACAAAGTACGGCGAGACGTAGCCGCGGTCGAACTCCATGCCTTCCACCACCTCGACGGTGGTGGCGGTGCCCTTCGACTCCTCAACCGTGATCACGCCGTCCTTGCCGACCTTGTCCATCGCCTCAGCGATCAGCTCGCCGATCTCCGGGTCGTTGCCGCTGATGGCAGCGACGTGGGCGATGTCGTCCTTGCCTTCGACTGGGGTGCCACGCTTCTTGATCGCTTCGACCACTGCCTCGACGGCCTGGTCGATGCCTCGCTTCAAGAAGATCGGGTTGGCACCGGCAGCTACGTTCTTCAGGCCTTCCAGCACCATCGCCTGGGCCAGCACCGTGGCGGTGGTGGTCCCATCTCCGGCGACGTCGTTGGTCTTGGACGCCACTTCCTTGCACAACTGAGCACCCATGTTCTCGTACGGGTCTTCGAGTTCCACTTCCTTGGCCACCGTGACACCGTCTTTGGTGATGGTCGGGGAGCCGAACTTGCGGTCCAGGACCACGTTGCGGCCCTTAGGGCCGAGCGTTACTTTGACCGCATTGGCGACGACGTTGACGCCCCGCTCCAGGGCCTTCCTGGCTTCGGTATCGAAAATCAACTGCTTTGCTGCCATCAGAATTCCTCCTTAGCTTCTCTTGGTCGACCCTAGCGGATCGCCAGGAGGTCGCTCTCGCGCACGATCAGGTACTCCACCTCGTCAACCTTGATCTCAGTACCGCCGTACTTGGAGAAGATCACCTTGTCGCCAGCCTTGACCTCCAGCGGCACCCGCTGACCATTGTCGAGCACCCGGCCCGGGCCGACGGCCACCACTTCGCCCTCCTGCGGGCGCTCCTTGGCCGTGTCCGGAATGATGATGCCACCCTTCGTCTTCTCCTCGGCCTCCGACACCTTGACCACTACACGATCACCTAGCGGCTTCAGCAACACACCAACCCCCTGTCCTTTGTGACTACACCCCATATTGTTAGCACTCTCTCGAGGTGAGTGCTAGCCTCCATCGCTCATTGTATGAAGGATTTCGACTTCGTCAAGAGCCAAAACGCGTCCAGAGCCGGACCCGTTGGCCCGGCTCTGGACGTAAGCTGCTTCCGATCAATGGGTGCGGGGCGTGGTTTCCTCGCCGGGAGCGATGGTCGGAGTGTCCTTTGCCATTTCGCCCTCCATCGAGGCCTTGAAGGCCCGGATACTTTTCCCCAACCCGCTGCCAATCTCGGGCAGGCGCTTGGGGCCAAAGATCAGTAGTGCGACCACCAGCAATACGATCAAGTGAATGGGCGACAACAGGTCCATCAAGGGTCACCCTCTTTCGCGGCCCAAGTGTATGCCTGACACCTGGCCTTGTCAAAGCGGCGTGCGCCGCCTTTGGCGCAACCAGTAGATCAGATAGACCAGCCCAGCTAGGGCTAGTCCAGCCAAGATCCAGGGCCCCGTACCGATGATGGTGTCGACCACTTGGTCCCAGTACTGGCCGAGCACCCGTCCGGCCTCCACGGCCAGGATCGGCCAGGCTAAGGCGCCGATCACCGTGGCGATCAGGAAGCGGGGAAAGGGCATCTCAAAAAAACCGGCCGGGTAGGAGATCAGCAGGCGCACGCCGGATAAGATCCGCCCGACGATCACCGCACCCATGCCATAGCGGGTGAACAGTTTCTCGACGCGTTCCAGGCGCTGGTCGGTGATGCCAACGCGCTTGCCGTACAGCAAGATCAGTGTGCGACCGCCACGCAGACCGATCAGATACGACACCATGGCGCCACCGGTGGAACCACAGGCGGCGACCAAAATCGCCACAGGGGCGGACAGCTGCCCCTGTGCCGCCATCACCCCGGCCGTGACCAGCGTGATCTCGGACGGGGCTGGGATCCCCACAGCCTCCAAGAAGAGGACCAAGAAGATGGCCGCATAGCCGTACTGGTGGAGGAGCGGAACCAGATTCAAGTCACCACCGTGTCCTCTCGCATCCTGCGAATCTCCTGATCAGTGTAGCCGAGATCCGCCAGCACCTGGTCGGTGTCCTGGCCGAGCTTTGGTGGTGTGGTGCCGAGCCGGGGCGGCGTACGGCTCATCTCCAGAGGCGACCCCACGGTACGCCACGGTCCGTGCGGGCCGGCAAGCTCCCAGATCAATCCCATGGCCTGCAGTTGCGGGTGGGCCAGTACCTCCTCCGCCCGCAAGATGTCGGCAGCAGGTACCTCGGCCTGGCGGCACTGGCGGACCCAGTAGTCGGCTGTGTTGGTCTGGAAGATCTGTTCCAACTGCTCGATCACCAGGTATCGGTTGGTGACGCGGTCGCGATTTCTCGCAAACCGCTGATCGGTGGCCCACTGAGGCTGTCCCAGCACCGCACACAGGCGCTGCCACTGCGCATCGTTGGCCACGGCCAGGTTGAAGGCCCGGTCTTGAGCCATAAAGCGCTGGTAGGGCACGATCGAGGCATGCGCGGAGCCGAGCCGATTGGGCGCGACCTGCGCGGACAACACCGCCTGGGAGATGTGTGCCTGCCAGCTGACCAGCCCGCCCAGCAGGGTGGTTGCCACCACCTGGCCGCGGCCGCTGCGGGTGCGCTCCAAGAGTGCCGCTAAGATCCCAATGGCGGTCCACATCCCGGCGCCGATATCGCCGACTGAAAAAGCTGCCTTGGTCGGCGGACCGTCTGGCTCACCGCTGGCCGCCATCAGGCCAGACATGCCCTGTGCAATCACGTCGTATCCGGGGGTGGTGCGTTCGGGCCCGCTCTGCCCGAAGCCACTCATCCGGGCATAGACCAGCCCAGGTTGTCTGGCCAGGCAAACGTCTGGCCCGAAGCCAAGGCTCTCCATGGTCCCGGGTCGGAAATTCTCGACCAGCACATCGGCCCGGTCGATCAGGCGCCACAACACCTCGGCCCCAGCTGGCTGGGCGAGATCAAGAGCGATGCTGGCCTTGCTGCGGTTGACCGACTGGAAATAGGTGCTCTCGCCGTCGACAAAGGGCGGGCCGAAGGCACGGGCATCATCCCCACTCGGCGGCCGCTCCACCTTGATCACCTCGGCGCCGAGGTCAGCGAGTATCATGGTGCAGTAGGGTCCGCTCAGGACCCGGCTCAGATCCACAACCCGCACGCCGGCCAACACCCCTGGCGGCTGAGCGGGGTGCGAAGAGGAGTACGACACCATGCACCACCCCCCGGACGAGATCTTGCGGGCCAGCAGCGAAGATGGGTGGCTACGGCTGATCGCCGTCCGGACGACGACGCTGACCGAGTCGGCTCGGCGCCGCCACCACACCTCGCCAGTCGCCACAGCTGCCTTGGGCCGCACCTTGACGGGCTGCCTGATGCTCGGGGAGTTGTCCTTAGCTGCCGCCAGCAGCAGGCTCACCTTGCGCTTGATCGGCGATGGGCCGCTGGCGGCGGTGATCGCCGACTGCGACGGCCGCGGCCGGGTCCGTGGCTACGTCTCTCGGCCGACCGTCGAGTTGCCGCTGCGGGCCGATGGCAAGCTGGCAGTCGGCCAAGCGCTGGGCCACGGACAATTGGTGGTCAGCCGGGACTTGGCTGACGGCCAGATCTACACGTCATCAGTGCCGATGCAAAGCGGCGAGATCGGAGAGGATCTGGCGGCATACTTAGACGCCTCGGACCAAATCCCCTCCGCGGTAGGCTTGGGCGTCCGGCTGGACCGATCTGGGCGGGTGGTCGGTGCAGGAGGCTGGCTGGTCCAGCTGATGCCGGGCGGCGAAGCTCATCTGGGCTTGATCCAAAACAGCACCGCAAGCATGCCGCCGATCTCTCAGCTGATGGCAGACAGTACCGATCTGTCGGCGGTGCTGGCGCTCCTGGCTCCCGGTCTGAGTGTCCAGGAATCAAGCCGCCATTCGGTTTCTTTCCGCTGCACCTGTTCGCTCCGGCGGGCCCGGCGGGCGGTCGCCATGTTGGGACCAGACACGCTGGCCGACCTGGTCGCAATCGGCCAAGACGTCGAGACCAGGTGCCATTTTTGTAACCGGTGCTTTCGTATTCCGGTCGCCGAGTTCAGCGCGCTGACCGCGCGCTGAGCCCGAGTCGGCTTGCGCCTTGTTATACTGAGTCAATCCTCTACTAGTGCGATGGGAGCATCGGCGTGGTACTCTTCTTTCGCCCTGGCTGAACCGCATGTGATCAGGCGAGGGCGTGGCTCTCGCACAAGCAGGTGACGGTCACGCTCCGTCGCATCGACCTAGATCCGCCGACCGCTGCGCAGTGGGCCAAGGCTGCGGTCTGGCTCGGCAGTGCCAGGCCGCTTGTGTCAGGGCGTTCCCGGCGGGCACTGGCCCTAGGGATTGACCCCGGGACCCTGTCCGATGCCCAGTTGTTGGCGCTGTTGTCCCAGGAGCCGGCGCTGGCCCGCCGCCCCCTGCTGATCTCGGACCACGGTGCGGTTTCAGGCTTCAGTGCCGCAGCCTATGAGCGACTGGCCGCCCTCGGTTGACCCATTTTCGGACCCATTGGCGCAGCCTTCGGGATCTGAGCCATAAGGACTAGAGCCATCGGCGAATGCCGTTGCCGCCAGGTTCAACCAGCGCCCGGCCCGCAATCTGATGGAGATGGGGTTTTCACTGCTCATGCGAACTGCCGCCAAGATCGTGATCTGGGTCGTGGTCGCCGCGCTGGTGGTGGGGGCAGGCAAACTTGCCTACGATCACTTCCGGGGCGCGAATGCGGGCCTCTCCCTGTCCACCCAGATCAAGACCGATCTGAGTACGGGCGTGCTGGGCAGTCAGCCGGTAAACATCTTGCTGATCGGCAACAATGCCAGAAACGCCACCTCACCACTGACGCCCGGGCAAGCGGACTTGATCATCGTCGCTCATGTTGAACCCGCCCAGCACACAGTGGTGCTGATCACCGTGCCGCGAAACGTCATGGTCGCCTACCCCGGTTACCGGGACACCATCCCCAAATTGAAGTCCTCGTTCCTGATGGGTGGGCCAGCCCTCGCCGTCAAGTCGGTCAGCCAGGTGCTGGGCATGCCCATTCAGTTCTACGTGGTGTCCGACTTTCAGGGATTCATCGACGCCATCAACGCCATCGGCGGCGTCACTGTCGACATCCCGTGCAGAATCTACGACCCGCAACACAGCCACGCTGTATTCAACCCCGGTGTCCAGCTCTTGAACGGCGCCCAGGCCCTGGCCTACATTCGGGTCCGTCAGAATCTCGCTGGCAGCGGCTGCCGGGTCAACGACTTCCAGCGGATGTCGGTGGCGGTCAGCTTCATCAAACTGGTGGAGGCCCAGGCGGTGAAAAATCTCTCGCCCGGCGAGGTGCTCAACCTGATGGGCACCTGGAACAAAGATGTGGCAACCAACTTGAACCCGGTCCAGGAGGCAGCGATCGCAGCGGTCGCTGATCACGCCACGATTACCCACGTGACGGTTGGTGCCTTGGGCGATTCGATGGAAATTCGCTCGACGGCCTTTGCCGGCCTCAACCAAGAAGGCGCCATCACCGGCGCCTACTACGACATCTTGACCCCGCAAGAAATCTTGTCGGCGGTCGGGCCCTACGGCGCCAAGAATCCCACGACCGGATTGCCGGTGCTACCGGCTGCCAGCTCGCTCACCGTGTTTTTGACCAACGACGGCGGCGGTGCGCTCTCGGCTGCCCAATTGCAAAAATCGGGAATCACCACACACCTGTCCAATCTGGTGCCCCCGAGTACCGGCGTGACCGAGGTCATCTATCCCCCTGGCGAACTGTTGCAGGCCATGGTGGTCGGCCGGGCTCTTGGCTACAGTGATGAGATTTTAGCCCAGGGTAACGTCCCGGCCCTGGAAGTCATGTCTCGCTGAGCTGCCTAGGCCCCTGAGTTCTGGGCGGGGGCGCTAAAAGCGTCCAGGCCGGTCAGGTCCCGTCCGATGATCAGGGTATGGATCTCATAAGTCCCTTCGTAGGTGTCGACCGTCTCCAGGTTGGCCATGTGGCGCATGGCCCGATATTCGGTGGTAATCCCGTTGCCTCCCAGTAGTTCCCGGCCCATGCGCGCCACTTCCAGAGCGGCCCGAGTGTTGTTGCGCTTGGCCAGCGACACCTGGGCGTAGCGCAACTCCCCGGCTTCCTTCAGCCGGCCCAGTTGGAGCGCTGTGAGTTGCGCTGCGGTCAAACGGCTGAGCATGTCGACCAGCCGCTCTTGCACCAGCTGCGTGCCAGCCAGCGGGTGGCCAAAGGCGGTCCGCTGTCCGGTGTAGGCCAGTGCTTCATTGAAGCAGTCCATGGCAGCTCCGACCACGCCGCAGGCGATGCCAAAGCGGGCTTGGGTGAGACAGGCGAGCGGTGCCCCCAGGCCCTTGGCCTCGGGCAGGCGGGCCTCGTCTGCGACCTTCACCCCGTCTAGCATCAGGTCAGAGGTATGAGATGCCCGCATCGAAGCCTTAGTGTGGACGTCTTTGGCCGTGAATCCGGCCGTTTCGCGCTCCACCAGGAAGCCCAAGATGGCGCCGCCCTCCTCTCTGGCCCACACCACCGCCACATCGGCCAGGGTGCCGTTGGTGATCCAGCGTTTGACACCGTCCAGCACCCAGCCAGAGCCATCGCGCCGAGCCCGGGTGCGCATGGCGCCGGGATCCGAACCGGCGTCTGGCTCGGTCAGCCCGAAGCAGCCGATGGCCTGGCCTTTTGCCATCTTGGGCAGCCAGCGCCGCCGCTGCACTTCCGAACCGAAGCGCCAGATGGCGTACATGCTGAGCGCACTTTGCACCGAAGCGAAGCTGCGCAGGCCGGAGTCGCCGCGTTCGAGTTCTTGCATAATCAGGCCATAGGCAACGTCCGAGATGCCGGCCCCGCCGTACTCTGGCGGCAAGGTCGGCCCGAAAATGCCCAGTTCACCCATCTTGGCCACGAGACCGATCGGGAAGGTTCCGTCTAGCCAGTGCTGGCCAATGGACGGAGCCACCTCAGCAGCCACAAACTCGGCGACCACGTTGCGAATTGAGCGCTCCTCGTCGGTGAGCAGCCGCTCGATCTGCAGGTAGTCAGGGCCCGTCTCAGGCACAGATGTCCTCCCCTTCGGCGTGAAAATCTTCCTCATTATACCCGGCCCTGAGCCTCTGGCCGCACTGGCGTCTGTCACCTAGAGTAGGAAGTGCCCGCAATAAGGAGGCCAACTGCTTGCCCGCCGATCGCCGCTTCCTGTCGATCTACCTGTTCGGAGTGTTCATCGGAGCCCTGGACACCAACATCTTGGGACCAGCTCTACCGCTTGTCGCCCACACCTTTGCGACCACTTTGGCGTGGACCGCCTGGACCATCACCGCCTACACCGCTGCCTATATCGCCAGCACCGTACTGGCGGGACCGGGCGGGGACCGCATCGGGCGGCGCAGTTTCTTCGTGGCCGGCATCGGCCTGTTCGGCGCAGCGTCGCTCCTGGCGGCCTTGTCGCCAAACCTGCCGCTCTTCTTGGTGGCCCGGGTGTTGCAAGGGGCCGGCGCCGGTCTGGTCTACCCCAACGCCCAGGCCGAGGGGATGCGGTCTTTCCCTGAAGAAAGGCGGGGCATGGCGCTGGGACTATTCGGGGCCGTCTTTGGCTTGGCCGCCATCATCGGTCCCAATCTCGGTGGGCTTTTGGCCCAATCCTTCGGCTGGCCCTCCATCTTTTTGGTGAACGTCCCTCTGGCTGCGATCGTCTTGGTGCTCAGCCGCCGGCTTCCCAAATCAGAACGCCACCCGCAAGGTGGTGTTCCTGACGTCTGGGGCGGGGTGCTGTTCTCACTGACCCTGGTCTGCCTCCTGCTGGCGCTGAGTGCGGCATCCCTGATCAGCCTGATCTGGCTGGCAGCAGCCTTGCTGCTCGGTGCGACCTTTGCCCTGCGCCAGCGGCGGGCCTCGATCCCGTTCTTGGACACCAAACCGCTGCAGACGCCAGCTGGCGCCTTCATGATGGCGGCGGCTGCCATCATCGGCCTGGACCTGGCAGCCGCCGTCTTCGTGCCGGCCTTGGCGCAGCGCCAGCTGCACTTTTCGGTCCTGATGTCCGGTGTGGCCCTGATGCCGGCGGCCGTGGTTGGCGCAGTGCTGGCCGGGGCGGCCGGCGTGCTCGTCGATCGACTGGGCGCCCGGTTGGTGCTCCAGGTAGGATTGGCGGCAGCCGGTGTGGGTGGGGTGCTTCTCGCCCTGCCCGATCTTGGCGTCGCGCGCTTCATCGTGGCGATGGGTTTTTTTGGCTTCGGCACCGCCTTCACGCTGGGCGCACCGATCAACCGACTGGCCACGTTGCTCTATCGCAAGGAGCAACTTGGCGAGGCACTGTCCTTGGTGGCAGTGGCCCGGGCGGTGGGATTGATGGTTGGCCCGGTGGTGTTCGGCCTACTGATCACCGGTTCCGGTTTCGCTGCACCGTTTTGGCTGCTGGCCGCCGCCTCCGTGGTCGGAGTTGGCCTCTTGTTTCGCGTTGCCAACCATCGCCAGCCAGCTACCCCAGCCTCATGAGGTCTCCCGGACTCCGTCCGAGCCGCTGATCAGAGCGGCCACCAGCAGGTAGCCAATCGCCACAAACAGGATCGACACCAAGCCAACGTGGATCAACACCGCCCAGGTGGCGATGTGCGAGAGCACCAGCACCACGCCGCTCACGATCTGTAACAGCACCATGCCCAGAGCCACATGTGCGGCCCGGTAGGCGTCCGGTCGGGTGGCCCGGCTCCGCCGAGCCAAAAGCACCGTCAGCACGACCAGCACGAATAGTCCGATCGCCACCGCTCGGTGCACCTCATCGAGCTGGACCAGCGGCAATTGACTGGCCCTCGGTGTAACCGTGCACAACGGCCAGGTCAGGCAGGCCACGCCGGCGTTTTGATGGGCAACGAAGGCCCCGAGATAGACCGCCAGATAGAGGTAGATGAAGAGCACTACAGACAGCCAGCGCAGTCCCAGCGGCAGCGCGCCGGTGGGGACTTGCCGCTGGCTGAGGGCCACCGCCAGCAAACTGGTGGCAGCCAGGGCGATCAGGGCGAAGCCGAAGTGCAGCGCCAAGACGGGGGCCGACTCTGGCGAGATCACATCGGCAGCGCCGATGGCGGCCTGCACCAAGATGAACAAGACAGCCACCGCCGCCAGATAACGTTCCACTGCAACCTGGCGCCGGCGCCAGACCCAAATGGCCAAGCCAACGACCAACACCGAGATGATGGCCGCCAGGGCTCGGTGGCTAAACTCGATCAGCGGGTGAAAGGCGATGTCCGGGATGAACTGCCCCTTGCACAGCGGCCACGACCCGCCGCATCCTTGGCCAGAGTTGGTGAAGGTGACCACAAAGCCCATCTCCACCAGCAGCAGAGTGGCCACTGACGAGATCCAGGCCAAAAGCCGCATCGGCCGGGGAGCTGGCTGATCACGCATGATGGTCACCTGGCTTCCGGATCAATGTCCGGTCAGGGCTTGCAGGACATTGGTGGTCGCGCCCGCTGGGAACACGATGTACAGCAATAAGAACACCATCAGCCCAGAGCCAGCGGCGATCAGCCACAAGGTGGCGGTCCATGGTGCGACCCGGCGGTGGCGCCCAAAGCGGGCGGTCAGGGCTAGGCGCAGTGTGATGATGCCCAAAACGCCAGCCACCGTGGCCAAGGTGGCATGGGTCTGCAAAAAGACCTGGTAAAAGGTGCTCCAGGTGAGCGGGCCGCCGAAGCTAGTGTCTCCCACCAGCAGCGTCTTCACCACGTAGGTGACGAAGAACAGCCCACCCAGCCAGCTGGCCCAGATCATCAGCCGGCGGTGCACGGCGATCTGGTGGCTCCGGATGGCCCGCCACCCGAAGGCCAAGCAGAGCGCCGATGAAATCATGAACGCTTCGTTCAAATAGGCTAGCCACATCTCAGGGCAACCTCCCGTTCAACGGTGCACCGGATGGTGGGTTCGACCGCCCAGGCCGCGGTTCCGGGCGGGGCAGCAGGCCGAACTCCTCTTTCATCCGCTCGCCCCGCACCCAGTGGAAAAACGCCCATACCGTAGCCGCGCCGTAGGCAGTCAGGGTCATGTAGTGCATGACCAGGCCGCCCAGCTGCTGGTCAAGTAGCGGGCTGACTCCGGGGATCAGGCGAGGTGCCGTCAGGTAGAACGTATAGATCGGAATCGGTGCAAAGGTGATGGTGGCAAAGGCCACCATCATCAGCAGCCCGTCCACAAACAGGTAGAGGATCTTCAGCGGATCGCTGAGGGCAGGCAGCTCAGGCAGCGGGCTGAACACGGGCCACCACATGAACATGCCAGTGACCAAGATGACGGCATGTTCGATGAAGTGCACGGTCTCGTTCTTGAGAGACAGGTCGTAAAAACCAGGGAAATGCATGTAGGAAAATAGGATGTTGAAAACCAAGACCGCGACCAAGGGCCGGGTCAAGAAGGCGAGCACCTTGCCGACGGCTGGCATGCGGTAGATGGGGCGCCAAAACCAGTCTGGCGTTCCGATCAGGAGCAACGGCGCCACCACCACCGCCAGCAGCATGTGCTGCAACATGTGCGCACTGAACAGGTAGTGGTCGGAGATGACGTCGAGCGGCGACCCCACCGCCAGATAGAGCAGGGCCAGAGTCAGGTAAAAGGTGATCTGTTGGTTGCGGCGCACCGGTAGATGATTTGCGAGCCTGACCCGCAATGGGCCGACCACCCAGGCGTAGAGCGCTCCGATCACGACCAGACCGAGCGCGATGGGCGGGTTCCAGAGGGCTGAGAATCCCCAGCTGGCGAGCATGGCCGACACGGCTCACCCCTCCTCTCGGATGTGAAGGTTAGCCGCTTGCCCGATCAACTCAGTATCGAAGCAACACAAACAGCGCCATCGAGATCAGCACGGCCACTCCGAGGCCCATGCCAAAGAACATGCCATAAGCGCGCCGGCCCACGTTCAGGTGCATGAACAGATACACCTGGAGCACCACCTGAACGGCGGCAAAGGCGAGCAAGATGGCAGCGATGAACACGCCTGGGAGCGCCCCGGTAATCACCAGGGCGAAGGCGATCACCGTCAGCACGACCATCGCCCACATCACCTGCCAGTAGCGGCGGCGGTGTTGGCGTTCTGCTGCCTGCGGGCTGCCTGTCACCTGATCGCTCACCCTCTCAGTGCACCTTTTGCATCAGGTAGACCACCGTAAAGATGATCACCCATACCACGTCCACAAAGTGCCAGTACAGGCCGGCGATCCACACCTTGGAGGTGTTGGCCGGCGTGATCCCATCTTTGAAGGAATAGACCAGCAAGGAGATGATCCAGAACAGTCCAAAGGCGACGTGCAGTCCATGGAACCCAACTAGGGCGAAGAAGGCCGAGGCCGAGGCGCTGGATCCCATGGTGAAACCAGATGCCATGTAGTGTGTGAATTCGAAGATCTGCAGGTCCAAGAAGATGGCGCCGAGCAGGGCGGTCACCCACAGCCAGATCTTCATGGCCTGCAGCTCGCCCTTGTTCATGGCCAAGAAGGCAAAGACCATGGTCAGGCTGCTGGAAAGCAACGACAGTGTCATCAGGCCCGTCAGCGGCAGGTCGATCAATGAGGCCAGGGTCACTGTGCCGACGGTGTGGGTGTCCAAGGACAGATAGGTACCGATCAGCGAGGCGAAGAAGGCGCATTCGCCAGAGAGGAAGATCCAAAATCCCAGCACCCGGTTGTCCTGCGCCTTGGCCTGTTCCGGCGACACCGGCGGGTGGGCAGCCGGCATCTCATGGCTGCCGATCACTCGCCGTCACCTCCCACCGGTTGCACGATCTCGCCGGGGTCTTCATCGACGATCATGCGGTGAATGGAGAAAAAGGCCAGCACCAGACCGATTGCCACCAGCAGAAGCAGGCCGAAGATGGCGCCATAGCCAGCGATCATCAGGCCGAGGGCGATCAAGAACGGATAGATGGAACCGGTTGGCATGTGAATGCCGTGGTGGGCATGTTCCTCGTGAGGGTCTGCCTCAGGCTCAGCCGACCGCAGGTGGCCATCGCCCTCAGTCTTCTCCACCCACCAGGCATCACGACCGCGCACCAACGGTGTCTTGGCAAAGTTGTAGACCGGCGCAGGCGAACTGATCGCCCATTCCAAAGCCCTGGCGTCCCAAGGGTCAGGACCCGCCTGCTCGCCAGATCTGAGCGTCTTGAACAGGTTGTAGAAGAAGAACAGGAACGAAATCGCCAAGATAAAGGCCCCGATGGTCGCGACCAAATTCCAAAAGGCGACGGCTTGACCCATGGCCGCTGAATAGGTGGCCACCCGGCGGGGCATGCCAAGCAGTCCCAGAAAGTGCATCGGGAAAAAGGTGACGTTGAAGCCAATCATCAGCAACCAGAAGTGCCATTTGCCAAGGGTTTCATTCAGCAAGCGGCCAGTGATCTTGGGGAACCAGTAGTAGGCCCCGGCCAGCACGCCCATCAAAGATCCACCGATCAGGACGTAGTGCAGGTGGGCGACCACGAAGTAGGAGTCGTTGTACTGGAAGTCGGCCGGCGCCATGGCCAGCATCACGCCGCTGATGCCGCCGATCACGAACAGGGGGATGAAGCCGGTGGCGAAAAGCATGGCAGTGGTGAATTTGATCTTGCCGCCCCACATGGTGAAGATCCAGTTGAAAATCTTCACTCCGGTCGGCACGGCGATGGCCATGGTGGTAATCGCGAACAGAGAGTTCACGTAGGGTCCAAATCCGTCGACGAACATGTGGTGCACCCACACCGTGAAGGCCAAAAAGCCGATGGCAATGGTCGCCAGCACCATCGAGTCGTAACCAAACAGGGTCTTTCGCGAGAAGGTGGCGATCACCTCAGAGATGATACCGAAGGCCGGAAGGATCAGGATGTAGACTTCAGGGTGTCCGAAGATCCAAAACAGGTGTTGCCACAGCAAGACGTTTCCGCCCTTGGCAATGTTGAAGAAGTTAGCACCCATCAATCGATCGAACATCAGCAAGAACAAGTTCACGGTGAACGGCGGAAAGGCGAATAAGATCAACACCGATGTGATGAACGTCGTCCAGGTGAAAAGCGGCATCCGCATCAGGCTCATGCCAGGTGCGCGCATGTTGATGATGGTGGCGATGAAGTTGACTCCGGTCATCAGCGTGCCGATGCCAGCCAGCTGCAAACCGATGTCGTAGAAGTCAATGCCCGGTCCTGGATTGAACGGGGTGAGGCTGATCGGGGCGTAGTTGAACCAGCCGGCGTTGGGCGCTCCGCCCAGGAACCAGCTGGAGTTCAGCAAGATGCCTCCGAGCACGAACAGCCACAAGCTGAGTGCGTTCAGCCGCGGGAAGGCAACGTCTCTGGCCCCGATTTGCAGGGGCACGATACAGTTGATGAACCCAATGAACAGGGGCATCACGGCAAGAAAGATCATGGTGGTCCCGTGCATGGTAAAAAGCTGGTCGTACAACGCAGGGGTGACAAACGTGTTGCCCGGGGAGGAAAGCTGGATGCGAATCATCAGCGCTTCCAGGCCACCCACCGCGAAGAAAAAGGTGGCGGCGAGCAGGTACATGATGCCGATCCGCTTGTGGTCAGCGGTCGTCAGCCACCCCATCAGGTAGCTCTGGCTGTGCCGTCGTGGCTCGGTCCCGACGACTTCAGCGATGGCTGCCATCTCGGCTCTCCCCTTTCCGGTTCACCTGAAGCGCTGCGGTGGTACCTGCCACCTCAGCTAGACACCGGTAGCGGGCCCCGCTCCAACGCCCAGGCTGTACCAGAGGCAGCGCCCTTCTTCTGCATGGACTTGACCCAGGTCTGAAACTGGGCCGGCGGCAGGGCGATCACCGTCATGTGCATATTGTAGTGGCCGACGCCGCAGAACTGCGCGCATTCTCCAAAGTAACTACCTGCACGGCTTGCCTCCAGCCACATGTATGTGTGGTAGCCGGGAATGGCATCGGTCTTGCCAGCCAGCTCGGGCACCCAGAAGGAATGGATCACATCGGCAGAAGTCAGGGTGAGGTTCACCTTTTCCCCGACCGGGATATACAAGTTATGGATCGTGCTGATCCCCAATCCCGGGTAGTCGAACTGCCAGAAGAACTGATGTCCAGTCACGGACACCTGGAGACTGGTCGTCGGATTGGGCCGGCGGGTCAAGTAGAATTCAGTCTGCACCGTCAGGACTGTAAGGTAGATCACGATCAACAGCGGAACGACCGTCCACAAGATCTCCAGCCGGGTGTCGCCAGTCGACGCGCTCACCGCGCTCGTATCGTTGCGGCGAGCACGATAGCGGATCAGGGCAAAGCCCCATAGCCCCATCACCACGACAAAAATGACCAGCATGATGTAGAGGGAAATCTGAATCAGGCTCAACTCACGACTGGCCACTGGCCCCGCTGGGGCCAACACCGAAGCGCGCGAGCTGAAGTAGTTGCCGCACCCGCTCAACGCCACGGTCAGGATTCCCAGCACGGCTGGCCATTTTAAGCGAGACACAAACCGCTTCACAGGTCGCACGTCGAACCTCCCTGAGTCAGCGCACGGCGAAATCGGCCGGCCCGGGCCGCTGACTGAGAAGATACCACATTTCCTCGATTCGGACCGGCGCCCGGATGACTATGCGAAAAATTTCTCGAGTCCGCCGAGTCCCGTCTACCCTGCGCTTGAGGCTACCGAGGGGGCCACATCGAGCTCTCTGGCCAGGCGGGTCATGTAAGCATCGTGCAAGCGGCTGGTGACGACGCCGGGCCCAGGAGCCTGCCACTCCCCCTGAATCTCAGCGATCGGCAGCAGATGGCTGGTAGTTCCGGTCACGAAGATTTCGTCCGCCTGGCTGAGGTCGGCTCGTGCATAGGGCTCCAGCCGGATCGCCAGGCCCAGCCGCCTGGCCTCTTCTAGGACCACGTGCCTGGTGATCCCTGGCAACACCAGATGGTTCGCCGGGTGGGTCCACAACTCGCCCCGACGGACGACGAACAAATTGGTGGCTGCTCCCTCGGTCAGCATGTCATCTCGGACCAAGATGGCTTCCCTAGCTCCCTGGCGTCGGGCCTGCTCTCGAGCCAGCACATTGGGTAGCAAGTTGACCGACTTGATGTCGCAGCGAAGCCACCTCTGATCGGCCAACAGAATAGCCCGTACACCCTGGGCGATCCGGGGCTCAGGCTCGGCAGCCGGTTTCACGAAGGCGACGGTGGAGGGCTGAACGACCTCGGGGAAGTGGTGCTCCCGAGGTGCCACCCCACGACTCACTTCCAAGTACAGGGAGCCGGTCGTGCAGGCGGCGTCGTTCCACAGCTGCCTGGCCACGGACAGCCAGGTGGCGGAGTCCTGGAGTATGGGGATTTCCACCTCGGCCGAAGATCTGGCCAAGCGGGACATGTGGAGGTCCCAGAAGGCAAAGCGACCGGCTCGCCCGAAGATCACCTCATAAACGCCATCGCCGAACAAAAACGCCCGATCGGTTACCGGGATCAGCGCGCTCTCTGGAGGGACGAATCGGCCGTTGACATACACCACAAAGCCTCATTCCTCTCTTCAGATCGTCCACCGTCCCCTGGTCGGCGAAGTCATCGCCGTACTCGGCGCCAGCGGGGCCCTGGGTCAAGCTCTGGTGCCGCTACTGGCCAAGCGAGGAGCGACGCTGATCTTATGTGGCCGCCGGCAGGTTGTCCTGAGCTCCTTGGCGGCCGACACGGGCGCCCATGTGGTGGCAGGAGACCTGACCGTTGCAGGCTGTCGCCAGCAAATATACGAGGTGGCCGACCGGCTCGGGCGCCTGGATGCCATCGCCGCGCTGACCGGTGAGGCCAGCTTCGGGGCTTTCGCCGCGACCTCCGACCGAGAAGTGCTGGCGGCCATCCAAGCCAATTTGGCCATTCCCATGCTGGCCGTCAAATCCCTGCTGCCGCTCATGATCCGCCGTCGGCGCGGCCGCATCTGCTTGGTTTCCTCGGTGTGGGCCCGGCTGCCGGCTGCCGGCGAGGTGGCGTACAGTGCCGCTAAGGCAGGACTGACCGGATTCGGGCTGGCGCTGGCCAGCGAATTGGCGCCGGACAACATCCAGGTCAACGTGCTTGCCCCGGCAGCCTTCCCCAGCCCCATGCTGGCACGGCTGAGTACGGAGGAGTTGCAAGATCTGGCCGCTCGCCAAGGCGGGCGACTGCTGTCGACCAAGCGAGTCGCTCATCGCGTCTTGTCGTTGCTAGATCCGGACTTAGATATGAGCGGACGGGTGCTGCGGATCGGTCGCATCCGCCGCTCCTCGGACTAGAGGGGAGATGCCCCCCGGCCAGCCACCGTCAGCCGGTTTTTGCCGGCCTCTTTGCTGGCGTACAGCGCCATGTCAGCGCCCTTGATCAGGTCCTGGGCCGTCTCGCCGTTGCCGTTTGAGGCGCACACGCCGATGCTGGCGCTAATCGGAATGTCGATCCCCAAATCAAGATCCCAGATGGCCCGCCGCACCCGCTCGCCGACCATCGCTGCCTGCTCAACGTCTGTGTCCGGCAAGATCAGCATGAATTCGTCTCCAGCGTAGCGCACGGCTGCGTCCCCGATTCTGGTATGCGACTTCAGCACCTCAGCGATCGCCCGGATCATCCGGTCGCCGGTGTCGTGCCCATAACGGTCGTTGATCGATTTGAGCGTGTCCGAATCGAGCATCAGCAAGGACAGTGGCTGACCGACCCGCTCCGCACGCTCCACCTCCTGCGGCAACCTGTCTCCCAGGTAGCGCTGGTTGAACAGCCCCGTCATCGGATCGGTCATACTCAGCCAGCGAGTGCGCTCGTAAAGCTCCTTGGTCTCATCGTAGAGTCGGGAGTTTTGGACGGCGACAGCTGCCTGCTGGGCGACCAACTCCGTCAATTCCAGATCGTGGGCGCCATATCGATTTGCACCGAGGCGGCTAATCCGCAAGATGCCGATCAGTTTTTCCTGGACTCTGAGCGGTACAAAAATCGCAGACACCTCAGTCGGCTCAGTGCCAGGGAGCGGTGACGCCAGCGGGTGCGCTTCCATGTTGCCGACAATCAGGGGACGCCCCTCTTTGGCGACGGTGCCGGTCACGCCCTGGCCCACCGCGATCGGATAGGAGGCGAGGGCTCGGGCTTCCTCCGAAACCTCTCCCATGCGGCTGTCCACGGCCACTGGATTGAGCACTTGGGTTTGGTCATCGAGCAGGTAGATGATGGCGTATTCAGATTCCGTGACCTGGCGTAACCCGCCGACCAGGAGAGACAGTACCGAGGCCAGCGGCACATTGGTGGAAAGATCCCCCGCCTGGTTGATCGTCTCCATCACGCCGCGCACCCGGCGCTCGAAGCGGGCGCTCTCTCCGGCCCGGACCAAGACGGCTGCTACCAGGATGATCAGGGGCACGCGCAATAACTCATCTCGAATGAAGGCGTCGCTGAAACCTAGCACCAGCGGTGTCAGGCTGAGCAGGGCGTTGAAGGCTGCTACCTGATAGGCCCGCTTGGAATGCAACATAGACGCCGCGATGGCGGCGGACAGATAGAACAACGGAAAAAGCGGCGAGGCCTGCGCGCCAGAGCCCCAGACAGCAGCTGCCACGAGCAAGGCGGCAATATAGCCAAAGTTGAGCCGCTGAAACCAGCGCTCCGGCAAAAACCGGCTGAGGACGGCAACGGCTCCAGCCGCCAGCGCCACTGCGAACTCCAACGGCCAGTTGACGTGTGCGGCAACGCTGGGCACCACCAAGATGAGCAGGGACACCGCGGCCGCGATGGCGAAGGCAATAGAAATCAGGGGACGACGGCCGCGAGTGGTCACCCCTGAATTCCTCCCTGCTCGTGATTCTCGCTGACAGGCGCAAATTGCGCCTGGGCGGTCTCACATACTGAAGAAGAGGTTCTGGCCCACCCACTTCTTACCTGCACGCACGGCGCATTAGGGCTGCGACGTCACCTGCGGTTCGGTGCCGATATCCCGGCGGTAGGCGGAACCAGAGAAGTGAATGGATTCGGCCAGCCGATAGGCGGCTGCCCTGGCCTCAGCGTGCGTAGGGCCAACGCCGACGGCGGTGGCCACACGCCCGCTGCCAGCCAATAAGTGGCGTTCGTCACCGGCCACACCACTCCAAAATAACAGTTCTCCCCTGCCCTGGGTGCGAAACGCGATCGGTTGCGGCGGTGCCTGTGCGGTCGGATAGCCATTGGCCACGACCACCACGCCAACGGCCTGATCCGTAGCCACAGGCAGTGGCCCTGCCTGCTCGAGCCGCCCGGTGGCCGCTGCCATCAGCCACTCCGGCGCATCGGGAGGTAGCAACGGTAGGAGCACTTCGGTCTCCGGGTCGCCAAAGCGGACATTGTATTCCAACACCCGCGGGCCATCCGGCGTCAGCATGAGTCCTGCATAGAGGACGCCCTGGAAGGGAGATCCCTGAGCAGTCAGATGGCGGGCCACCGGGGCGATGGCGAGGTCCACCAAGTCGGCTGCCGAAATGGAACTCGCCACTGGGGCCACCGCACCCATACCGCCGGTGTTCGGGCCGAGGTCCCGATCGAACCGGCGCTTGTAGTCGCGCGCCAGCGGCAAGGCGACCACCGCGTCGCCACAGACTAGGGCATGCACGGAAATTTCTGGTCCGGTCAGCCGCTCCTCCACGACCAAGCTGCCGAAGGTTCCAAGCCAGCGCCCGCCCGCCTGTCTGGCGTCTTGCAGGTCGCTGGCGATCCACACACCTTTGCCCTGAGCCAATCCATCCGCTTTCAGGGCCACATTTCCCTGAAACCGGTCGATCGCCGCCTCTAGCGCCTGACTGCTGGAAACAGTCGCAAACCGGGCAGTCGGCACCCCGCAGGACGCCATCACCGCCTTGGCGTATGCCTTGGATCCTTCCAGGCGAGCTGCCAAACGGCTGGGGCCCAATACCTGGTGGCCTCTGGCCCGCAGGTGATCAGCCAGCCCACCGACCAATGGTGCTTCCGGTCCGATCACGATCAGCGAGCAGGCCGCCTGGTCGGCAATCCGGCAAACGGCCTCCAGATCCGCCAGGTCGACGGGGATCGTTTCGACGCCTGCTTGCCGTATGCCCGGATTGCCTGGCACCACCACCACCCGGTTGATCCCGGACGCCCTTTGACACGCCCAGGCCAGCGCATGCTCGCGGCCGCCGCTGCCCACAATCAGGACGCTGAGCATCGCCTTAATGCCGGAAGTGGCGGATGCCGGTCAGGTACATAGTCATGTCCGCCCGCCTCGCCGCTTCGATCACCTCGGCGTCACCTTTGGAGCCGCCAGGCTGGACGATCGCACGCACGCCGGCGGCCTGGGCGGCGGTCACCAGGTCGGGAAAGGGGATAAAACCGTCGGATGCAGCCACTGACTCACGAGCCTGCTGCGCCGCCTGTGCAATCGCCTGCTCGGCCGCCCGCACCCGGCTCACCTGGCCACTTCCGATGCCGACGGTGGCGCCGTCCTTGACCAAGACCACGGCGTTTGACTTGGCCATCCGGGCAACCGACCACGCCAACTCCAAGTCGGCGAGCGCACTTCCAGTCAAGCCTTGGCCAGCCACCAGCTGCCAGGGCTCAACGGCGAGATCTGGGTCGTCCCAGTCTTCGACCAGCACCTGGCCTCCGACCGACCGCACTCGCTTGTGTGGTACTAGCCAGGGTCTCGGCACGACCAGCAAGCGCAGCCCCGCCCGATCGGCCAGCAACTCCTGGGCTTCGATACTGATCGAAGGCACCACCAAGACTTCGAGGAAGCGTTTGCGGACGATCTTGGCGGTTTCCAGGTCCAGTTCCTGATTGACTGCTGCCACGCCGCCGTAGGCTGCCTCCCAATCTGCCTCCAGAGCCCGTTGGTAGGCTGAGGCCAGTGTGCTGCCGCGGGCCACGCCGGCCGGCGTCTGATGCTTGATCACGGCCGCTGCCGGTTGGGGCAGGCCGGCGACCGTCCACAGGGCGGCCTCGGCATCGAACAGATTGTTCGCCGACACCGGCTTGCCTTCTCGGACCAGCGCCGCCAGCAAGTCTGGCCCAGACTGCGGCCAGGGACCATAGGCCACCGCCTGCTGGTGCGGATTCTCGCCGTAGCGCAGTTCGCGCCCGGCACTGAGATGCAACGCAAAACTGCGGCTCGACGATGCCGTCAAGAAGTCACTGACCTCCTGGTCATAGGCAGAGAGCGTGGCAAATACCTTGGCCGCCAGCGCTGGGCCAAGAGCGGTCAGAGTGCCGTCGTCGATGGCGGCGAGAACCCTCGGGACGTCAGTGACATCGCACAGGGGAGTCACGCGCTGATGATTCTTGGCAGCTGCCCGCAACATGGCCGGACCACCGACATCAATCATCTCGATCACGGCCTCAGGCGCAGCCCCCTGATCCCGCACCTCCGAAAATGGGTACAGCGACACCGCCAGCAGGTCAATCGGTTGGCCGCCCAGTTCCTGGACCACTGGCAGATCCTCCGGTCCACGCCAGAGCAACCCGGCGTGCACCGCCGGGTGCAGGGTCTTGACCCGGCCACCCATCAGCGAGCTGATCCCGGTCATGTTCTCCAAATGCGACACGGTCACACCTTGGCTCTCCAAGAACACCGCTGTGCCGTGCGTGGCCAGAACCTGCCACTGGCGGTCGCAAAGGCCCCGGGCCAGGGCCACCCAGCCGTCGCTCTTGTCGTAGGTCGAAATGAGCGCTCGCATCAGACTTCCTCCTTCGTACCGACGACCACCGTACGGCCCCTGACCGTCAGGCGCTCTCCCAACATCCAGCCCAGAGCTGTCTGCACACCCCGCTGCTCGAGCGGGGCGAGCCGCTGACGCAGGGCATGCCGGTCATCGTCGGGCCAGACCGACACCGCTTCTTGCCAGACGATCGGGCCGCCGTCTATGGCCTCGCTCACCAAATGGACGGTGACCCCAGAGACCCGTACGCCATGGGCCAATGCTTGGCCGATCGCATCGAGACCGGGGAAGGCTGGCAACAGGGATGGATGGACGTTGAGGGCTCGCTCGGCGTAGCGGTGCACGAGCCCACTGCCCAGCCGGCTCAGATAGCCCGCCAAGAGCAGGTGGCTGATCTGGTGGCTCAGCACTGCCGCCTCTATCTGCACCTCCCGCTCCTCCCAGGGCGTCCCGGTCCTGTCCACAACGACTGTGGCGATGCCCTGGCCAGCCGCCCAGTCGGCCGCTGGGCACTGCCGGTCAGCCACCACCAAGGCCAGCTCGGCGTTGAGTTCCCCGGCTGCGATTGCGGCCGCCACCGCCTTCAGGATGCTGCCTTGCCCGGAGCACAACACCGCCAACCGGCCGATCATTGCCACAAGACAGCTCGCGCGCCGGCTTCGATCCAGCCCACCTCGACCGCTGACTCGCCAGAGGCAACCAGCGTGGCGATCAAGTCTGCCGTCACCTCGGCCGGCGCCACCAGCAAGAAGCCAATGCCCAAGTTGAACACGTGACGCACCGCCTCTCGACTGAGGCCTGCGGTCTGACGGATGAACTGGCAGAGTTCAGGCTCTGCCCAGCTGGCCTGGTCGATCACTGCCCGGCAGTGATCCGGCAAGATCCGGACCAGGTTGCCACCCAGGCCGCCTCCGGTCACATGCGCCAGGCCGCTCAACGGCAGGCCCAACACGTCGTGAACAGCGCCGACGTAAATGCGCGTTGGCACCAGCAGTTCGGCGCCCAAGGCCGGCAACCCCGGTGCGCGGGGCACCGCCAGGTCCAAGTTGAAGTCTTTTACAATCTTGCGGATCAGACTGTAGCCGTTGGCGTGAAATCCTTGACTGGCAATCCCCACCACCCGATGTCCGGGCCGGATGGCGTCGCCGGAGATGATCCGCTCTGACGCCACCGTCCCCACCGCGAAGCCGGCGAGGTCCAAGACCCCCGGCCGCAGCATATCTGGCAACTCGGCCGTTTCACCGCCGAGCAGAGCACACCCAGCCTCCCGGCATCCCCTGGCCACACTGGCCACCACCTGACCGGCCTGCACCGGATCCAGCCGATCCACCGCCAAGTAATCCAGTACAAACAGCGGCCTCGCTCCCGCCGTGAGCACGTCATTCACGACCATCGCCACCAAATCGACACCGATGTCGTCGAAGGCATTGAGTTGGCTGGCCAAAAGCAGCTTGCTACCGACACCGTCGGCGCCAGCGACCAACACCTGGCCTGGGCCCCCGCCCAGGGCAAACAGGCCGGCAAAATGGCCGATGCCGCCCAACACTTCCGGCCGCCAGGCCAAGCCTGCCGCCTGCTGATAGCGGCGAACCGCCTCGTCGCCGGCACCCACGTCGACTCCAGCCTGCCGGTAGACGTCTTCGCTCATGGACCAACCTCGGCCGCCCGCTTGGTGCCAGCCCCGACCACAGACAAGGGGTAGCGGCCGGTAAAGCAGGCCATACAACCGCTCTCACCGATCGCTCGACCGACGCCCTCGGCACTGAGAAAGGCCAAGCTGTCAGCTCCCACCCAGCGGGCGATGGTGGCCTCGTCGCGGCCGGTGGCCACCAGTTCCTCGCGGTTGGAGGTGTCAATGCCGTAGTGGCAGGGGTGGCGGTACGGCGGCGAGGCGATGCGCAGATGAACCTCACTGGCTCCCGCCTGTCTCAGTAGGCGTACCAGATGGGAGGCGGTGGTACCACGGACCAACGAATCATCGACCAGGGCCACCCGCTTGCCAGCGATCACCTCACCGACCGGCACCAGTTTCAGGCGCAGGGTCAACTCTCGCTCCCCCTGCGACGGTTGGATGAAGGTGCGGCCGACGTAGCGATTTTTGGCCAGTCCCTGTTCTAGCGGCAATTTTAGGGTCCGGGCAAAGCCCTCGGCTGCCGGCAAAGACGAGTCGGGCACCCCGACCACAATGTCGGCGTCGACCGGAGCCTCTTTGGCCAATTCCTCTCCCAGCCGGCGCCTGACCATCTGCACGGTGCGCCCGGCGATCACCGAGTCCGGCCTGGCGAAATAGATGTACTCGAAGCTGCACAGGCTGCGCGGGCCTTCTGGCAAAAACCCGGGCCGACGGTGAATTCTGGCCTGGGGGTCGATCGTGACCAGCTCTCCCCCAGCCACGTCCCCGTCCAAAGGCAAGTCCAGCGCGACTAAGGCGCAAGACTCCGAGACAGCGGCTGCTCTCCCTTCTCGCTGCCCGAACACCAGCGGTCTCAGCGCCAGCGGATCGCGCACCGCCAGCAGTCCGGCCTTAGAAAGCACCACCAAGGCGTAGCCGCCACGCACTTGCATCAGGGCCTCCTGCAGCGCCTCGACCAGCGTGTCGCGCCGGGAATGGGCGATCAGGTGAGCCACCACTTCAGTGTCGGTGGTGGTCTGGAAGATGGCTCCTTCCCCTTCCAGACGTCGGCGCAATTCCAGGGCGTTGACCAGGTTCCCGTTGTGGGCTAAGGCGAAGGTGCCATAGCGCGAGCGGAAGGTGAACGGTTGCGCATTTTCCAGAGAAGGCGAGCCGCTGGTCGAATAGCGCACGTGGCCCACGGCCATGGTGCCGGCAAGCGTCTCTGGCCGGCCGCTCGGAAAAACCTCAGACACCAGGCCCATGCCCCGTTCCAGCTGCAGCCCTTCGCCGTCGACGCTGGCCACCCCGGCGCTTTCCTGACCGCGGTGCTGAAGGCTGAACAAGGCTGCCACGGTCAACTGCGGAGCACTCTCTTCCAGATCGGCGATCGCCACGACACCACAGGCCTCGTGGATCTCTCGTCCGTCCACTGCGCTCACCTCCAAAACCGCCGCTGGGCCGCGTCTTTCAGTTGAGAGAGGGGTGCGCGCCACAGAGCTGCCCGCGAGTCCGCACAGGTCATCTGATCTCCCGCCAGCTGACCGAGGAGGCAAAAGGGCACGCCCCGCCCTGTGGCCCAGTCGCCCGCCTGCTCAGGGTCGGTGGTCACCAGCAGGTAGCGGCTGCCGCCCTCTGCGCACCAGGCCTCCAGCCCATCGCCCTGGTCATCGGCGGTGTGAAAGTGACCGCCCAGATTCCAGCGGAGAGCTTGTTCCATCACCGCCTGCCAGAGGCCGCCGTCACCCACATCCTCCACGGCCACGGAAAACGGCAGGGTAAGGAGCTCGATCACGGCCTCCGCCATCTCGGTTTCCAGGGCATAGTCCGGGTCGGGTAGCGCCCAGGGGTCACCCACGGCCGCTCGACTGCCGACCAGCGCCAGCCAGAGCCGGCCGTTGTCCACCGCCACCCGGTCTGGAATGCCGTCTGCTCGCAACCCCACCGTGCCCAGTACGGGCGTCGGTAGGATCGGCCGGGCCCCTTCGCCGTTGTAAAAACTCACATTGCCGCCGATCACCGGAATAGCCATGGCAGCCGCAGCCTCTGCCAGCCCGCCGACCGTCTCCAAAAAGCTCCAAGCCACCTCCGGCTGATCGGGGTCCCCGAAGTTCAAGCAGTCGGTCAGGGCAATGGCCCGCGCTCCGGCGGCCGCCAGATTGCGAACCCCTTCCAGCACCAACTCCCGACCAGCCTGGCGCGCCCTGGTGGCGCTCAGCCAGGGCCGGCTGTCCACGCTCAAAGCGAGCGTGGACAGCGCCTCCGGCACCTTGACCCAGGCAGCACCGGTTCCTGGCAGCCGGGTCGTGCGCAGTCCCACCCGATCGTCATAGCGCTCGAACACTTGGCGGCGGTCGGCCAAAGCCCAGCCACCGAGGCGGCCTCTGGCCCACTCGGCGAGCGTGGCCGGCTGCGTGCGTCCGGCTACCACCGGGGGCTTGGCCAGGCTGGACAGGTCGAACAACTGGGCGCCCTCGGCCAAAACTTCGACCGGCAAGTCCGCCACCGTCTGCGCTCCGAGCAGAGCGGTAAACTGCTGCCTCGCGGTCACCTGGCCAATCGCTGCTGCCGCCAGCGAGAAGTGTTGGGCGACCGCCAGCACCTGGGGCAGATCTTGCGGCCGGATCACCAGCAGCATCCGCTCTTGGCTCTCGGACAACAAAATCTCCGCTGGCCCCATGGCCATCTCGCGCAAGGGCACCTGGGCCAAGTCCAAGGTCATGCCCCGGTGGCCGCGCTGCGCCATCTCGGCGGCAGCTGAGGTGATGCCCGCTGCCCCCAGGTCGCCCAGGCCGCTGAGCAGTCCTCGCTCCACAAGCACCTGCACCGCTTCGATCAGCAGCTTGCCGCGAAAGGGGTCTCCGACTTGTACCTGCGGCCGATCTCCGAGGTCCTGGGAGGTGTCTCTGGATGCGAAACTGGCGCCCGCGATGCCGTCTCGGCCGGTGGTCGAGCCCAACAACACCACCAGTTCACCGGCGGTGCGAGCGGCGCTTGGCAAGAGATGGCTTTCCGGAAGCAGCCCGACGCACATCGCGTTGACCAGCGGAGACTGGGCGTACGCCGGATCGACCGTCACCTCGCCGCCCACCGTCGGGACACCGACGGCGTTTGCGTAGTGGGCAACTCCCTCCACCACGCCTTGAGCCAAGCGTTCGTCCGCAGCCACACCGGGGGGCCCGAAGAACAAGGCGTCTAAGAACGCGATCGGCCGTGCGCCGGTGGCCAGCACATCGCGCATGATCCCGCCCAGCCCTGTGGCGGCGCCTTCCACCGGTTCCACGGCCGACGGGTGGTTGTGAGACTCAATTTTTGCAGCCAGCAGGTAGCCCTGGCCAATGTCCACTACACCGGCGTTCTCACCAGGTCCGACCCGCACCCGCGGGCCTCGGCTGGCAAATTGTCTCAGGGCCAGTTTGGAATGCCCGTAGCTGCAGTGCTCGCTCCACAGGACCGAGACCATGGCAGCCTCGGTGTCGGTCGCGGCCCGACCGAGCGCGCTCTCCAGTCGCCTTCGCACACTCAGCTCAGCTGGTGCCACGCGCACCCCTGGCTCAGCCAAGGTGGCTGACCGCCTGCAGGGCCGAGCGAAATAGCCGTCCGCCATGGCCGGATCCGAGCGCTGGGTCAGCGTTTCGCTCCGGATGGGGCATCAGACCGAAGATACGGCCGGTCTGATCAAGCAGGCCTGCCACGTTGCCGATGGCACCGTTGGGATTGGCGGCAGCGCTCACCGCACCATCTTGGTTGCAGTAGCGAAGCGCCACCCGACCGTCGCTGTCCGGATGTGACTGGTCCGGCTGGTAGGCACCTTCGGCGTGGGCGATCGGCAAGTCGATCACCTCACCGCAAGCAAAGTCAGCCAGAAACGGCGAATCGTTTGCCTCGACCCGCAGCGATACGTCTTGCGACAAGAAGTGCAGGCAGTGATTCCGGGCAAAGGCACCAGGCAACAGGCCGGCCTCGGTCAGGATTTGAAATCCGTTGCAGATGCCCAGCACCAGCCCACCCCGCCGGTGGTGTTCACGCAGCGCATCCAGGGCCGGTGAACGGGCAGCGATCGCTCCGGCCCGCAGGTAGTCGCCATAGGAAAAGCCACCCGGCAAAATGGCCAAAGGAGCCTGGTGCGCCGAGAACTCGGTGTGCCATACCAGTTCTGCCTGCTGGCCAGTGGCTGCCGCAAAGGCAGCGGCCACGTCTTGGTCGCAGTTGGATCCGGGGAACACAATCACCACCGCCTTACGGCTCATGTGGCGTGGACCGCCAACCGGTAGGTCTCCATCACGGGATTGGCCAGCAGGGCGTTTGCCATCTGCTCGCCCAGCTGCACCGCCTGGTCGGCACTGGCCGCTTGCACGGTCAGGCTGATCAGGCGGCCAACGCGCACGGCACTGGCCTGGTCAAAGCCCAAGGCGGCCAGCGACGCTTGGACGGCGTCGCCCTGAGGGTCCAGCATGCCGTCTTTGGGCAAGACCTCCACCACCAGGTGATAGGTCATGCCTGCTGCAGCCGGGCCAGGACCTCCTGGTAGGCCTCCTCGAGTCCGCCCAGATCCCGGCGGAAGCGATCCTTGTCCATCTTCTCTCCAGTCTTCGTGTCCCACAGGCGGCAGGTGTCGGGGGAAATCTCGTCCCCCAGCATGATCTGGCCGTGGCGCCGTCCGAATTCCAGCTTGAAGTCGACCAGGGTGATGCCGTGGCTGGCCAGGGCGTCTTTGAGGATCTCATTGACCCGCCTGGTCAGGCGACGAATCTCGGCCAGCTCATCAGCGGTTGCCAAGCCGAGGGCCAAGACGTGGTCCTCAGCCAGCATCGGATCTCCCAGGGCGTCGTCCTTCAGGTAGAACTCGACCACGGCAAACGGGAGCACCTGGCCCTCGGGTCGGCCCAGGCGTCTGGCCAACGACCCCGCCAGAACATTTCTGAGCACAACCTCGATGCCCATCATGTCCAAGGCATCGACCTCCAAGGTGGTCTCATCGACCTGAGCGCGCAGATGGGTGGGCACCCCGCCGGCGGCGACCAAGCCGAGCAGCAAAGCCGTGATCTTGGTATTGAGCGCCCCCTTGCCCGAGATGGTTGCCCGCTTCTTGCCGTCCAGGGCAGTGGCGTCATCTTTGAACCGCATCCACAGCCGATCCGCCGACTCCGTGGTCAGCATCACCTTAGCCTTACCTTCGTAGCGCCTCTCTCCTACCATCACGACACCTCCTCAGTCAGTGCTCGGTCAATGATCTCGGGTATGCGCTGTAATGACGGAGCCAGGTCGAACAGCTGATCCCACTCGGCGGTGCGCAGCGTCGGTGGCAGTCTTTTGTCTGCCGCCAGCAGCGTCCGAAAATCCCCGCCCGCCAGAGCTGAGAACGCCGCTTCTTGCACCAGTTGGTAGGCGGCCTCACGGCTCATCCCGTGGCGGACGAGAGCCAAAAGCACGCGCTGCGAAGACACCAGGCCGCCGCTAGCCGAAAGATTTTCGGCCATGCGCGCCCGGTCCAGCACCAACCCCTCGATCAGCCAAGCCGCTTCGGCCAGCATGAAGTCGCTGAGGATGCTGGCGTCAGCCAAGGCCACCCGCTCGGTGGAGGAGTGGGAGATGTCTCGCTCGTGCCAAAGGGCGATGTCCTCCATCCCGGCTTGGGCGTATGCCCGCACCAATCTGGCCAGACCGCAGATCCGCTCTGAAACCACCGGGTTGCGCTTATGCGGCATCGCAGATGAGCCCTTTTGGCCGACTGCGAACGGTTCTTGCACTTCTCGCACTTCCGAGCGCTGCAACAAGCGCACCTCCAGCGCCAGCCGCTCCAAGTTGCCAGCCAAGATGGCGAGCGTGCTGAGGTACTGGGCGTGGCGGTCTCGGTCCAAGACTTGGGAGCTGACTTGGGCCGGACGAAGGCCCAGCCGGCCAAGCGCTGAGCGCTCCACCTCGGGCGTGACCTCGAGGTAGGTACCGATCGCCCCAGACAGCTTGCCCACGGCCAGTTCGTGCTGGCAGGCGATAAGCCGCCTGCGGTCTCTGGTGAGCGCCTGATAATAGAGCGCAAACTTGTGGCCGAGCGTAGTCGGCTCGGCGATCATGCCGTGGGTGCGGCCGGCAATCGGCGTTGTCGCCTCCGCTCTGGCTCTTTTGGATAGCGCCTGGCGCAGCCTGTCAACGCCCGAGATAAGCTGCTCCGTGGCCGCTTGCAGGGTGAGCATCAAGGCGGTGTCTGTGACGTCAGAAGAGGTCAGCCCGTAGTGGAAGAAGCGGCTTTCGGCACCGACCTGCTCGCTCACGGCCTGGGTGAAGGCGATCACATCATGGCGGACGGTGGCCTCGATTTCCTCGACCCGGGCCGGATCGATGTGCACCCGCTGCGAGATGGTGGCCACCGCCGTAGCGGGGATCACGCCAGCCTCGGCCCAGGCCTCCATCACCGCCAGCTCCACCCGTAGCCAGCTGTCGTAGCGAGCCTGGTCTTCGAACAGCCCCGCCATCTGGGGTCGGCTGTAGCGCCTGATCACGAGGATGCCGACGCCCTTTGCGCTCGCTCCGTCTCGCGCTGTGCCACAAGAGCCTGGCGGCGCTCAGCCGAGCCGACCGCCAAGATCTGCAGGGCCAGCACGGCGGCGTTTTCGGCCTGGTCCACGCCCACGGTCGCCACCGGTACGCCGCGGGGCATCTGCACCGTGCTGAGCAGGGCGTCCCATCCGTTCAGGGCGCTGCCAGACAGCGGCACGCCGATCACCGGCCGCACGCATCTGGCTGCAACGGCACCGGCCAGATGGGCCGCCATCCCGGCGGCGCAGATCACCACCTGAACCCCGTCTTGATCCAAGTTGGCGATGCGGCTGTCCAGCAGTTGGGGGTCACGATGGGCAGAGATCACCGCCAGCTCACAGCCAACGCCACTCTTTTCAAGGCGCGCTAGGGCGCCGTCCATCTTGGGCCGGTCGGACACGGAGCCGACCAGGATCAACACCTCACTCACTCGCCGATCACCTCTCCGCTTCAGCCTACCGCCGGCGATCGGTGAGCGCAAGGAAAAATCCGAACTTTTTGGCTCGTTTCAGTGTTTATGTTCGGCTTATCCGCCGGCAAAAATTTCAGGCGTCACCTGATGCAGTCGTGGCCAAGAGGTGCCATCATTTGCCTAGGCGTTTCTTAATGCCACTGACCAGGGTTGCGTCCCCGGGTTGGCGAATTTATCCAACTCTGGGCTCGATCCGGTCTCATCTACCACGGGCCAAAGGAGCAGACAACGATGTTCTCCCTGCTGACCAACCATCCGTTCGAGATCTTCGACCTGACCGGCTCGGACATGATCATCGTCATCTTGATGATCATCGTGTTTATTTTGGCGCTGGTGGTGCCCCACCCGGACAGTCGGCCTTCGAAGCGGGGACAGCCATGAATTGGACGACTTGGATCCGGCGGTGGCTGCTGCGCGAGATCCCGATGGAGGACCTGCTGCCAGACGAGCTCCCAGCCTACGTGCACTCCTATGTCTATTACTTCGGCGTGCTGACCCTGGCCAGCTTCCTGATGCTGGTGGTCTCGGGCGTCATCTTGGTCATCTTCGGTCCCCAGTGGTGGCACGTATCTGCCGCTGGTCTGTTCGTGAACAGCATCCACTTTTGGTCCGTACAAGCCTTCTTTTTCTTCATGGTGTTGCACCTGTGGGCACAGTTCTTCATGGCCGCCTGGCGGGGCGGCCGCGGGCTGAACTGGGTGACCGGCGTTGTGTTGTTTTTGGTCTCGATCCTGACTGCCTTCACCGGCTTTCTATCGCAGCAAAACTTCGACTCGCAGTGGATCGCGCTGCAAGGCAAGGACGCCTTCAACGCGCTGGGCGTGGGCGGCTTTTTCAACATCTTGAACTTCGGTCAGATCTACGGTCTGCACATCGTGGTGCTGCCACTGGTGCTGGCCCTTCTGATCGGCGTCCACCTGTACCTGGTCCGTTCCAAGGGCGTGGTGACGCCGCTTTTAGATCAGGCGGCGCCGAACAAGGAGGCGCACCACGATGAGTGAGCGTGCCCGCCAGCAGTACCGCGGCTATCGGATGGTCCAGGCCGACCTGGTCAAGGAGCTGGCGATCGCCTTTGCCGTGATCGCCGGCTTGGTCGTGGTGCTGGCCATCCTCTTTTCCAGCCCGGACCAGCCCACACTCACCGCCCAGCAGGTGGCCACGGCGCACCCGGCGGAACTCGAGGCCACCGCCATCCACATCCTCGACGGCCAGAATCTGATCGCCGCGTATGGCCCGCCGTATAACCATGGCTCCGGATCGGTGCAAAAGATCGGTTTCTTCTCGCCGCAGACTTGGGCCGGCGTCACCTTGCCGCTGGACGCACCCGATGTGTTTATCCTGTCCCCACTCAGCCGAGTGGCGCCGCTTGATCCGGCGCTTGGCGTAGCCCTCTCGACGTTCCGGGCCGCCTCTCCCAGTCAAAAGGCGACCTGGGAGACCAGTTACCAGGGTGCCCTAGACCACGCCCGGGTGGTCAATGGCCAGTTGCTGATGCCGCCGTCTCACAGCGGGCCGCTGCCTGTCATCCTGGGAGCGTATCTGAACCTGGCCAAAAGCGGTGCTCTTGAGGCCATCATCAATCTGAACGGGCGCACCTATCAGACAGACTTCACGCGGGCGCTGCTCGTCCTGCAGGGCGCTCCCCTCACCCGGGTGGCGGCGGGCCAGGAGCTTTTAGGCCCTGAGTGGGGCCAGATGAAGGAGCCGGGAAACTACCCTGGTGCCGTCTGGCTGTGGTTCTACACGCTGCTCTATCAGATCCCGCCGTACGCTACATCGTCGGTCGCCGACCTGCTGGCTGGCGCTACGGTCGGAGTCGTCACCTTGCTGTTCATGTTCATCCCGTGGATCCCAGGGCTGCGCGATATTCCGCGCAAAGTGAAGATCTATCGGTTGATCTGGAGGGAACACTATGCCCGGCACAAGAAGTAGGCGCACCCTGCCGGTGCCGGCCAGACCCCGTCTGTACCTGCTCCTTCCCGCCCTGGTGGCAGGTGTGGTTGGTACGTCTTTGCTCTATAACGGCGGCGTATCCGCCAATCTTGGCGATCTGGCGGCTGGGGTGCCTTTGTTCGGACTAGGTCTGTGGGGGGCGGGTTGGCCCTTCGTTCAGGCCATGGCCCTGACCAAGGCTGCCGGCCAGCGCCGCAGGAGACTCGCTGCTGGGCGACACCAGCCGGGTCCATCAGGTCCTGGTGGGGTCTGACGCTCGAGAAGGAGGCCCTGTCTCCGATCCCTAATTTTCTCCTCATCACGTGTGCACAGCCCGCAACTTGCAGGCTGTCTGGTGGTTTTCCGTCGGCGGCCAGAAGATCAGGCAGCCGCTGCAGGTTCGACGATGACGAAGGAGGACGCGGCAATGGAGTACAGACTTCTGGGCAAGACGGGCCTCAAGGTATCGCCTTGGTGTCTTGGCACCATGACCTTCGGCGAGAGCCAGTGGAAACTGGGCGGTGTTGACCAAAAGACAGCCACCACCATGGTGGGGATGGCGCTGGACCGGGGCATCAACTTCTTTGACACGGCCGACATCTACAGCGCTGGCGCTGCGGAACAGATGCTGGGCGTGGCCGTCAAGGGACACCGCCAGCAGGCAGTGATCGCCACCAAGGCCCGCGGCACCATGGGCGAAGGGCCAAACGACAGCGGTCTCTCGCGAAAACACTTGATCGACGCCCTAGAGGGCAGTCTGCGCCGGCTGGGTACCGACTACATCGACCTCTACCAGGTGCATGGAATAGACGCCGCGACGCCGATCGAAGAGACCATGCAGACCCTGAACTCCTTCGTCGAACAGGGAAAAGTGCGCTACCTGGGGCTGTCCAATTTCCCGGCTTGGCAGATCGTCAAGTCTCACCTTCTGGCCGAGCACCGTGGCTGGGAGCCCTTTGTCTCCGCACAGATGCACTACTCGCTGGTCAATCGAGACATCGAGTACGAGGTCATCCCGGCATGCCTGGACCAGGGGCTCGGCATCTTGGTGTGGAGTCCTTTATCCGGTGGCTTCCTAAGCGGCAAATACCACGCCGGAAAAGCGCCGGCCGGAACCAGGTTCGGAGATCGCGACCTGTGGTTTCCTCCCTTTGACCGCGCCCTGGGTGAGCGCGTGCTGGGCCCGCTTGAGCAGGCGGCCAAGGCGCACGGCTCATCCATGGCCGCCATCTCGCTGGCCTGGCTGAAAAATCGGCCAGGCGTTACGTCCGTCCTGATCGGGGCCAGGAACCTGGAGCAGTTGAAGGCGAACCTGGCTGCCCTCGACCTCGAGGTCCGGGCCGACACATTGGCCGAACTCGATGACGCCAGCCGGCCCGCCGCCATGTACCCAGGCTGGATGGTCGCCACCCAAAGCGGGCGCTAGCCGTGTGTGCGGACCAGCTGCCGCTGGTTGGCAAGTCGGCGCTGGTCACCGGTGCCAGCAGCGGCCTTGGCTTGGCCATGGCCGAGGCGTTGCTGAGGGCAGGTGCCAAGGTGGCAGTTGCGGCCCGAGCCGGTCCCCGGCTGGATTTTGTGATGGACACTTGGCACAAGGCCGCACTCCCAGCCGAGCGACTGGCCATCGACGTTCGGGATGCCGCCTCGGTGGCCGCCGCAGCACAGTGGATCGGATCGCACTGGGACCACCTCGATCTGGTCGTGAACAATGCTGGTATTGGCATGCGCACGGTGAACCCGGCTTTCATGAGCGAGCCGATGCCGTTTCATCTGATTGCGGTTGAGAAATTCCAAGATCTGATCGCCACCAACCTAACCGGCTACTTCCATGTCGCCCGCGCCTTTGCGCCACTATTCATCGCCCAGGGCCACGGTTCTTTTGTGAACATCACCATGAACCACTCCACCATGCGCCGGGCCGGCTTCATCCCCTACGGACCGTCCCGGGCCGCCACCGAGTCCTTGAGCCTGATCATGGCCGAGGATTTGAAGCCATATGGCATCGATGTGAACATGTTGTTGCCCGGCGGTGCCACCCGTACGGGCATGATTCCGGACGAGGCGGCGCCTGGCGGTCTGATCGACCCGGCGGTGATGGGTCCGCCGATTGTGTTTTTGGCGTCAGACCAGGCCCGCGGCATCACCGGCCAACGCATCGTGGCCAACGACTGGGAGCGCTGGCGGTCCGACTGGCAGGCAGGTACGATTGCACGGGGTAGTCCTGGGTGAGCCAAGGTTTATCCGCTAGCAGCTGCGGTTCGTGCCAATGTTTTGGAGGTGTCGGTGATGCGCGATGAGCAGGTCAGTTTCGTCGGCTCTTTGGGTCAGACCATTCCCGCCTTCGTGGCCGTCCCGGACGATTCAGCCACCGCCTACCCGGCGGTCATCGTTATCCATGAGATCTGGGGGCTGGACGACCATATCAAAGGCGTAGCGCGGCGTCTTGCCCAGGAGGGCTATCTGGCCCTCGCCCCCCAGCTTTACGTCGGTGAATTCGAACAGGCGATGCGCCCGGAGCGGATTATGGCCGGTATGCAGGTGATGCGTTCCGCGCCTGCGGAGGTGCAGCGTGACCCCAGGCTGTTGGAGCAGTCCCTGGCAGATCGCCCGGCAGACGAGCGGGCGGCGATCATGACGTTGGTCAAGGTGATGTCAGCTGAGACGCGCAAGCGCTTTCGGGATGACCTCTTAGGCGCCGTTTCCTACTTGGAGCAGCGGCCGGATGTTGATCCCGACAAGATCGCCAGTCTGGGCTTTTGCATGGGCGGCGGACTGGCCGTAGCGCTGGCGACCCAGGCATCTAACTTGTGGAAGACGGTCATCTTCTACGGCGACCACCCCCCCTTGGAGGATGTGCCCGCCATCCACGCTCAGGTGTTGGGGCTCTATGGCGGCACCGACGCCCGCATCACCGACAATGTGCCCGCCTTCTCAGCAGCGATGGCCCAAGCTGGGCGGTCTTTCACCTCTCACGTCTATCCCGGTGCCGGCCACGCCTTCTTCAACGACTCCCGGCCCGCCGCCTATCACCAAGAAGCGGCCCACGACGCCTGGCTGAAGGTGAAGGCGTTTTTGGCCAGTTGACCTCCGCTGGCCCTCCCTACACCTAATCGGCGGTAGGCCGCACCGCTGGCCCCAGGGTCAGACACCGGTTCGCCACTTGGGTTCTGAAGTGGCGGTCGTGTGACACGAACAACACGGCACCAGGGAAGGCACAAAGCGCCAGCGCCAGAGCCTGACGACCCTCCAGGTCGAGATGGTTGGTCGGCTCGTCGAGAAGGAGCAGGTCGGGGCCACCGACCAGCGCCAGGCAAAATCCCAGCCGCACCCGTTCACCGGGGCTGAGCGTTTTGGCTGGCCGCAGTGCGCTGTCCGCACCGAGCCGGAAGTGTCCCAGCAGGCTGCGGGCCATAGAAGCGTCTGGAGCGCCGGCGTCCAACAGCTGGCGCAAAGGGGTCCGGATCGGATCAACCCCGCCCTCCTGACGGAAGAGCAAGATCTTGGCCGCCGGATGCACAGCGAGTTTTCCGTCCATCGTGCCGACCGCTGCCGATCCGGTATCCGTTTGCCTCGACGCGGCGATCAAGTTGAGCAGTGTCGTTTTGCCGCTGCCGTTTACCCCAATCACACCCACCTTTTCGCCGCGGCCAATCTCAAGTCTGGCCAGCTCGAGGGCTGGTGCCAATCCGCCGCTGTACGTGTAGGTGACGCCCTGGGCGCTGACCACCAACGGTGGCAGGCGGCTAGGTGGCAAGAAGGCGAACGAGAGGCCATGTTCTTGCCACGGCTTGGCGACCTTGTCCTGCTCCAACCGACCCAGCCGCCGCTCGGTGGCGATCGCCTGCTTCATGGCCTTGGCCGCTCTCTTCTTGCCGTAGGGATTTCGCTCGCCAGCGTCTCGATGGGCCTTTTCCGCCCACTGCCGCCGGCGCTGGGCCGCCTGTGCCACATGGTCGCGCTGACGCTGCCAGGATTGGTGCGCTCGTATCGCGGACGTCTGCTCTGTGGCTCGGGCCTCCAGATAACCGGCGAATCCACCACCGTAGCTGCGCAGTTCGCCGCGCTCTAGGTGCAACACTCTGGTGGCGACCGCCGCTACGAAGGCTTGGTCATGGCAGGCGAACAAGAGGGCACCGGAAAACGCCTTCAGCCGCCGCTCCAACCAGTCCATGTGCTGCTCGTCAAGATGGTTGGTGGGCTCGTCGAGAAGCAACAGCCGCGGCCGGTTGCCGAGGGCGGCGGCCAGTTGACGGTACATGCGCTCGCCGCCGCTGAGCGGATCGTCCAGGTCCTCGGCGGCCTCTTGGGCCACGTACGCCACGGCTGAAGGCTCCGGTGCCTGCAGGGTGGCCCCCTTGGCCAGCTCCATCTCGCCGGCGATCAGCCGCAGCAGCGTGGATTTTCCGCACCCGTTGGGGCCGAGCAACGCCACGCGTTCGCCCTTGGCGACACTCAGCGACAGATTTTCAAATAGGGGATTGGTGGCAAAGGTGACCGTGACGCAGCGCAACTCCAACAACCGCATTCGCCCTCCCGGGCAGGCCACCAAAAAGGGTGTCCTGGTAGGCTGCCCCGGGCCAGGTGGGCCCGAGGTGCTAGGCCGAAACCGCGGTTGCCTTCATGTCATCCTCCTGATGGCTAACTAGTGGGAGTCTATCAGGCGCTGGAAATGCCGACAAGACTGGGATCGAGATCACCGCCCCTTCAGCTCGACCCCTGAGATGGCAGCAGTGTGAAGCCTGGCACCGTCACGCTGGGAATGTTGAGCAGTTGCCAGGGGCCGTTTGCCCCACCTTGCTGCGCCACCGTGACCACAAACGGCGAAGCACGCGTGATCTGGGCAGCTGGGCCGTAAGCGCCCATCACGTACACATAGAGCCACACGTCAAACTGGTAGGAAGTCACAGAGGGCCGGGCGATCCCGATGACCTCGTAACTCACATTGGAACCACCCGCCATGCCGAACAAGGCTTGGCCTGAGAAGCTACGCAAGGAAGGGCGCTGACTGGGAACCAGCAAAGACGCGGCAGCGGTGGCGTTGTTGGCCTGCCAGTCCTGAAGGAAGCGGTCGACAGCGGCTAACGCGTCCTGGTAGCTCTGCGGCGTCTTGTCCAGCGCCCCGATCGAGATTTGACCTGCCGGCGCATCCGCCTCGTCCGCTGTTCGCTTGTGCGCTGCCTGATTGGCGGCTCCCGGCGACGACGCCGGTGGAGCTGTCCCACATCCGGCCAGGAGTAGGCCAATGACGACCCAGCAGGCTACTAAAGCTTGCTTCACAGCGCACCTCCATCCCACGTCGCAGCCGGCACCGGTGTGGCCTGTGGCAGACGCCGCTGCCAGTCATCAGATGCCAAGATCTACCCTTGGGGTTCCGACGTAGGCTACAGCACGGCGAGCACTTGATGGTCATTCCATTCGCCCTTCACCTACTCAATCTGCTGAAGGGAGACTTCAGGTGCGTCCCAATTCGTTCCACGAGCCTGGCGGATGGCCTGTTTCTGGCCGTCATCCGGGCGATGACGCAGTGCATAGCCAAGTTATCGAAACCGGGTTTCCACGACGCCCGGCCCGCTTCCGTGGCAACGCTCTGGCCCGGGGCCCTGACTCGGGTCAGAAGGACATCCGATAGGGAAGGTGGGCGCACCGTGAAACTCGTACCAACAGGGAAAGTGTTCGTGCCTCGCCACCTTGGCATCTAGGCGTCACAACCGAGGAGGACCAACTAGTGCGATCGAGGGCAGATGGCGGACCCAGATGGGCAAGCTGAGACTGCCGAGGGCCTGGCCAGTGGGTCTTGCCATCGTCATTGTCTGCGCCGTCTCGCTGGTGGCCAACCGGCAGCCGACGCAGCCAAACCCACCGGCGGTGCGCGAATTGGCATCTTTGGCACGGGTCCTCATGGCCAAGGACCCGATCCTCGCCCAGCCGGTTCAGCGCCAGCAGTTCGAACAGCTCGTCAGCAGACTTGAGACGCAAGCTCGCAACGACCCCAACGCCCCCTATTGGCTGACCTGGCAGCGACTCAATGACCTGACCGTGTTCTTGCACAGCCCGGACACGAACGCGTATTTCTCGACAGCCTCGCCCACCGAATTTCCGCTGGCCTTCGTCTGGACAGCAGATGGGATCGCCGTCTCTCCGGCTGCCGCCGACATCGCACTGTTCCCTGCGGACTCCCAGCTGGTGTCCTTAGGCGGCCTCAGCCCACAACAGCTTCTCTCTCGGCTGCAAGTCGTACTGCCAGGCAACCCCTATTGGGTCAGACGGCTCGGGCAGAGTTTATTGCCGTTCCCATACCTGTTGCACTGGATTGGTGCGCTTGGTCCAAGCGGACAGCTCAGCCTGACGGTGCAAGAGCCAAGCGGGCGCTTGGTCACGCGTTCGCTGACCGCAGTGAAGGTGCCCGCCCAGCCCCACCTTGCCACCAGCACGGTGGCCCGTTGGTCGATTGATACTGTCCACGGCTACGGCCTGCTTTGCATCTACACCATGGCCTTTAACCGCACCATGCTCAGCGACCTCAAGGCCTTCTTCGCGGCGGTCAAGCAGTCCGGGGTTAAGCGGATCCTGATCGATGTACGCTCGAACACTGGTGGCAATAGCTGTGTCACCAACGCCGTGTTGGTCTACCTACCGAACCCTGCAGGCGTCTCTCAGTGCGGCCTTCTCACCATGGTCCCGGATCAAGCCCTCATGTTCCACGGGCAGGTCATCGTCGCCCAGGGGTGGGCAACGTCAGGTTCTGCGGCGAGCTTTACGAGCGGACTCAGCGCCCTGCCCGAGGTGACAATCGTCGGGGCGCCCACCGGTGGCAACCCCAGCGGAGACATCGGCAATGTGGTTCCGTTCCAGATTGCCGGGTCATCTCCGCTGCTGCGCGGACAGGTCGGCACCCAGCAGTTCTGCCTGCCCCCGGCACCACAGTGGTCTCCGAATCGTACCCTGCCCACGCTGGCAGGCGGATGCCTATTGATTGAGAGCGTCTTGCCCCAGGTCTCCTTGCCGCTCACCTTGCAAGACCTCAGGAGCCATACGGACCCGGTCATCCAGTGGATGAACGCCCAGCCGTAGGCGAGCCGGTACGACGCTGGACTCATCCCTGCGGCCTGCCGTGGCGGCGCTCGCCGCTCTGGGCCTAGTCCTTGTCGATGGCGTCCCACTCTGCGTGCAAGATGGCGTACACCTGCTCGTCATTCCACTCGCCTTTGACCCACTCGTTTTCCCGCAGGTGCGCCTCCAGGCGCATCCCCAGCCGCTCCAAGACCGCAGCCGATGGCCTGTTTCTGGCCTCCAGGCGACCGACGATGCGGTGCAGGCCGAAGCGATCGAAGCCGAGTTCGAGCAGCGCGCGCGCCGCCTCGGTGGCAAAGCCGTGACCATGGTGATCGGGATGAAGCATGAAACCGATCTCACCCTGGCTGTGGACTTCACTGAGCCACCGCAGCATGACCTCGCCGATGAGCTGGCCGGAGTCGCGCCGGCAGATCGCCAGGCTGATCGCATCTCCCTCCTCGTCGAGGCCCACCTGGGCGATCCAGCGGCTGAGCAGGTCGCGGGTCTCGTCGCGGCCCAATACTGGCCAGTACAGATAGCGAGTGACATCTTGGCGCGAGAAGATGGCGAACAGATCCGCCAAGTCGTCTTTTTGAAATTGGCGCAATGACAGGCGGTCGGTTTCGATCGGATAGCTGGGGTGCAGGCTGGGCATGTCCATTATCTCCTGTGTCCGAAGTGCGCCCTAGGCCGGGATCTCCAAAACCACCTTGCCAACCGCCCGCCGCTCTTCCAGATGCTGATGGGCGGCTTGCGCCTCAGCCAGCGGGAAGGTGCGGTCGATCACCGGCAAGATGCGGCCGTCCTCCACCCAGCGCCAGGCCTCGTGCAGTTCGCCCTTCGATCCCATGTAGTCGCCAAAGATCGACAGCTGGCGGCTATACAGGTAGCGCAAATCCGTCATTGCCTGGTGGCCAGTGGTGGAACCGCAGGTGACCAGCCGGCCGCCGGGCCTAAGACTCTTCAAGCTGGCCTCCCAGGTAGCCTCTCCGACGTGCTCGAACACGATGTCCACGCCTCTTTTTTGGGTCAGCTCTCGCACCCGCTGGGCGATGTCCTCTTGGCTGTGGTCAATCACCAAATCGGCACCGATTGTCCGTGCCTGGTCCAGCTTTGCGCTTTGAGCGGTGGCGATCACCTGGGCGCCAAACAGCTTGGCCACCTGCACCGCCATCGAGCCCACGCCGCTGGTGCCGCCCAGCACCAACACGGTCTCCCCGGGGCGGATTTTGGCCAAGCCGACCAGCATATGCCAGGCCGTGACCAGCACTAGGGGCAGGGCTGCCGCCTGCAGCGCGCTGAGCCGAGCAGGCAACCCCAGCAGATTGGCCTCTGGCACCGCCACCTGCTGGGCGTAGGTCCCGTCTGGGCCGGCACCGATGATCACGTACTGAGGGCACAGGTTGTCCCGACCGCTCAGGCACTCTCGGCACACGCCACAAGACAGGCCCGGGCTGATCGCCACCTGGTCGCCTTCCTTGGCCCGGCGCACCCCTGGTCCGACCTTCGCCACCACACCGGCGCCGTCTGAACCGCCGATGTGCGGCATGGTCACCCGAGCGCCGTAGACGCCTTCTCTGACCCAGACATCGAGGTGATTGATTCCAGCGGCGGCCAACTGGACCACCACCTGACCCGGTCCGGCCTCCGGCGCTGGAGCGTCCTCGAAGCTAAGGACGCTGCGGTCGCCGTATGCGTGGTAGCGGATCGCCTTCATCCAGACTCCCTCCCCCAGCTCACTCCCACTCGATGGTGCCAGGTGGCTTCGAGGTGATGTCGTAGACCACCCGGCCCACTCCTGCCACCTCGCTCACGATGCGGTTGGCCATCTTCTCCAAAAGGTCGTGCGGCAGTCGTCCCCAGTCGGCGGTCATGCCGTCCGCCGAGGTGACTGCGCGAATCGCCACCACCTCATGGTAGGTGCGTCCGTCTCCCATCACACCGACCGATCGAGCCCCGGTCAGCACTGCGAAGTATTGCCAGAGCTTTTGGCTGGCGCCAGCCTGTTCGATCTCGGCAGTCACGATGGCGTCTGCCGCCCTGGCGATCTCCAGGCGGCCGGCATCGATTTCGCCCACCACCCGCACCGCCAAGCCCGGTCCGGGAAAGGGCTGACGGTCCACCAGCCGGGCCGGCAGCCCCAGTTCGCGCCCGATCGCGCGCACTTCGTCCTTGAACAGGTCGCGCAGCGGTTCGACCAGCTCAAACCCAATCTCCGCAGGCAGTCCACCGACGTTGTGGTGACTCTTGATCACCGCCGCCTGGCCACTGCCCGACTCGATCACGTCCGGGTACAGGGTGCCTTGCACCAAGAAACTGTAGCCGCTGAGCGTGGCGGCCTCCTTGCGGAAGGTGTCGATGAACATCCGCCCGATCTCTTTTCGCTTGAGCTCGGGGTCAGTGACCCCTTTGAGCCCGGCTAAAAACACGTCCTTGGCGTCCACCTTGCGAAACGGCAGCGGATAGTCGGTGGTGAATCCTGCTTCCACCAACTCAGCCTCGCCCTGGCGGAGCAGCCCATGGTCTACAAACACGGCCAGCAGCCGGCTGCCGATCGCCCGGTGGACCAAAGCTGCCGCCACTGCCGAGTCGACGCCCCCCGACAAGGCGACGATCGCCCGGCCATCGCCGACCTGTTGGCGCACCCGCGCCACAGCCAGCGAGATGGCATCGCCTGTCGTCCAGTCCGGAGTCAGTCCGGCCCCAGAGTGCAGAAAATTTGCAAGCATGTCCGTTCCCCGATCGGTGTGCGCCACCTCCGGATGAAATTGCACGGCAAATAACCGCCGCTGTTTGTCTTCCATTGCCGCCACCGGCACGGCTCGGGTCCGGCCCACGGCCCGAAAGCCGGCCGGGGGCGCACTCACAGTGTCGCCGTGGCTCATCCAGACGGTCAGGTAGCGGGGCAGGCCCGTGAACAGCACAGACGGTTCGGTGGAGAGATCGGCCCGCCCGTACTCTCTGGTCTCACCGCTGCTCAAGGTGCCTCCCAGAGCATGGGCCAGCAGATGCATGCCGTAACAAATACCCAAGGTGGGCAGGCCGCTTTGCAAAACGGCTGCCGGCAGGGCCTTGGCGCCAGGGGCCACCACGCTGTCTGGTCCGCCGGTCAAGATCAGGGCCTGCGGATTGCGCTCCAAGATGGCCTGGTCGGCCTGGGTGTGCGCTACGATCTCCGAATAAAATCCCAGTTCGCGCACCCGACGGGCGATCAGCTGGGCGTATTGGGCACCGAAATCGATGACCAGTACTGGACGGCTCACGAGGCATCCTCGCCCAGCACCATCAGGTCCGGCAGGTTGCGGTACAGTCCAGAATAGTCCAGACCATAGCCGACCACGAAGGCATCGGGGATCACAAATCCGGTGTAGTCGACGGTCACATCCACCTGACGGTGGCTGATCTTGTCCAGCAACACGGCGACTTCCAGCGAAGCGGGCTTTTTGCCGAGCAGATGGGACTGCAAGTAGCGCAAGGTGAGGCCGGTGTCCACGATATCCTCGACTAGCAGCACGTGCCGGCCGTCCAGGTCCTCGCTCACGTCGCGGGTGATGTTCACGATCCCGGAAGAGCGGGTGCTGGTGCCGTAGCTCTCGACCGCCACAAATTCGACAGACAGCGGCAGTCGCAGTTCGCGCATCAGATCAGAGGCAAAGATCACGGCTCCTCGCAGCACCGTCACCACCAGCAGCGGGTCCGGATGGTGGTGGCGAGTCTCGATGGCCCGGGCCATCTCTTGGACCTTGGCAGCGATCTCCTGGCGGTCAATCAGCACGCGTTGCGGCGTCAAGGACACCTAGACATCCTCCTCTTCGTGTCCTGGCCGCACGTAGGTGCCGCTCTTGCCGCCCTCTTTGCGAATCAGGCGGACGCCGCCCAAGATGGCGCTGCGATCCACGCCCTTCACCATGTCGTACAGCGCCAGACCGCTGACCGTGACCGCGACCAGGGCCTCCATTTCAGCTCCGGTGCGGGCCGTGGTCTGCACCCGGGCGCGAATGCGCACCCCTTCCGCTTCCAGGCCAAGGGTCACCTCGACGGCATCCAGGGCCAAGGGATGGCACAGCGGGATCAACTCCGCCGTCCGCTTGGCTGCCATGATCCCGGCCAGCCGACCCACGGCCAAGGCATCTCCTTTGGCCAGTCCACCTTGCCGCAGCAAGGCCAAGGTCTCCGGCTCCAGCGCCAAAAACGCCTCGGCAACAGCCAGCCGCCGGCTGACCTCTTTTTGGCCAACGTCCACCATGTGCATCTCGCCACTGGCAGTGAGGTGGGTCAGCCGTCGATCGCCACTGGTCACGGCGCCACCGGTCCTTTCTGCCGTCTGCTCGAGCCCATCATGATCTGGCCGTCTGGCTCTGGGAAGCCTCCGCATAGGTGTAAAAGCCCCTACCGCTCTTCTTCCCCAGGTAGCCAGCTTGCACATAGCTGCGCAGCAGCGGACACGGACGGTACTTGGGGTCGCCCAGTTCGCGGTGCAAGATCTCCATGATGGCGAGACAGGTGTCCAGCCCAATCAGGTCGGCTAGGGCCAGCGGCCCCATCGGGTGGTTCATGCCAAGCTTCATCACCGTGTCGACACCGGATGGATCGCTAACACCTTCCAGCACGCAGTACATGGCCTCGTTCAGCATCGGCATCAGCACCCGGTTCGACACAAAGCCGGCCATGTCCCGTACCCGCACTGGCGTCTTGCCATAGGCCAAACATTCTGCCCACACCGCTTGAACGGTCTGTTCGGAGGTGGCCAGGCCGGCCACCACCTCGATCAGGGCCATCATCGGTGGCGGATTCATGAAGTGCATGCCGCAGACCCGGTCCGGTCGGCCGGTGGCGGCGGCCAGATCCGTGATCGGCAACGTCGAGGTGTTGGAGGCCAAGATGCTGTCTTGGGGCAACATCGCATCCAGGTTGGCCAGCAACTGACGCTTGGCCAGGCGATCTTCAACGATCGCCTCGATCGCCAGATCGGCCTGTTTCCCTGCCTCCAGTTCGGCGCTAAAGGTGAGGCGGGCGAGTGCCGCCGCCGCATCTGCTGCACTGATGGTCTCTTTTTTGACCATCCGCTCCAAAGAGCGGTCGATCTGACCACGCCCGCGCTGGAGGGCGCCGGCCGCGAGATCGGTCAAGACTACCTGGCGGCCGCCAAGCGCTGCCACCTGGGCAATGCCGGCCCCCATCTGACCGGCCCCAGCCACCAGCACCTGCTTGATCACGCCGACACCTCGACCACGGTCGCCTCGCCCTGCCCGCCGCCCGAGCAGATGGCCGCCACGCCGATGCCACCGCCTTGTCGCCGCAAGGCGTAGATCAAGGTCAGCAGAATGCGACCGCCAGAGGCGCCTATCGGGTGGCCAAAGGCGATCGCACCACCGTTGGGATTGACCCGGTCGATGTCGATGCCCAGCCGACGCTGCGAGATCAAGGTGACCGAGGCGAAGGCCTCATTGATCTCCCACAGATCGACGTCCTTGGGCGTCATCTTGAGTTTGGTCAAGGCCGCCTCGGCGGCCTGGGCCGGCACCGTGGCCAAAAGCCGGGGGTGATCTGAGACTTGCCCACTGGCCAGGATCTTGGCCAAGACCGGCCGTCCTTCGGCTAGAGCGCGCTGCTCGCTCATGAGCAGCAGGGCGCTGGCCCCATCATTCAGTCCGGGGGCGTTGCCGGCTGTGACGGTGCCCTCTTGGCCGAACACTGGCCGTAGCTTGGCTAGGCGTTCTAGGGAAGTGTCCGCTCGGATCGCCTCGTCGCGCCGCACCACCTGCCCGTCAGCCAGCTCGACCGCAACGATCTCCTCGGCCAGCACGCCCTGATCGGTGGCCTGGCTGGCCAGTTGGTGGCTGCGCAGGGCAAAGGCGTCTTGATCTTGGCGGCTGCAGCCAAATTCGGCGGCCACCTCCGACCCGTACACCCCCATGTGCACGTCGCCGAAGCTACACCACAGCCCATCGTGCACCACGGCATCGACCAGCTTGCTGTCGCCCATCCGATAGCCAAAGCGCGCTCCCGGGAGCAGATACGGCGCCTGCGACATGCTCTCCATGCCGCCTGCCACCACCACTTGGCGCTCGCCCAAGCGGATCCAAGCATCAGCCAGGTTCACCGCGTGCAAAGATGAGGCGCAGACCTTGTTGACGGTGGTGGACGGCACCTTGTGCGGAATTCCCGCCGCCATCGCCGCCTGACGCGACGGGATCTGGCCGGCACCGGCTTGCACCACCATGCCGAAGATCACCTCGTCCACCTCTGCGCCGTCTTGGCCAACGGCCTGCAAGGTCTGGCGGATGGCGTGGGCGCCCAGATCGGTGGCCGATAGCTTGTGCAAGGCGCCGCCCAACTTGCCAAACGGTGTGCGCTTGGCGCTCACCACCACCGTTTGATTCACGAAGCCTGGCCCTCGGTGGAGATGGCGCGTCCATCTCTGGACACTTCGGCGCCGAGTTGGCAGAGCTTGCCCTCCAAGTCCTCGTAGCCTCGCTCCACGTACTGCACGCCGCTGACTGTGGTCTGGCCCTCCGCCGCCAAGGCGGCGATCACCAAGGCGGCACCGCCGCGGATGTCCGGCGCCTCCACCGGCGCCCCGGACAGCCGCCGTTGTCCGCGCACGATCGCCGTGTCTCGATCGACCCGCACACTGGCCCCCATCCGAGCCAGTTCGTTCACATAGTGGAACCGGTTTTCGAACACGGTCTCTTGCACCAAGCTGATCCCATTGGCCCGGGCCAAGGTCGCCACCATCGGCGGATGGAGATCGGTCGGAAAGCCCGGGTGCGGCTGGGTCTGAACATCGACGGCCGTGAGCGTCTTGGGGGATTTCAGCCGGATCGAGTCTGGGCCTATGTCCAGTACCGCACCGACTTCTTCTAGTTTGGAGCAGACGGTGGCGAGATGCTCGGGAATCACGCCCTTGACCTCGACCTCACCCCCCGACGCCAGGCCGGCCATCAGGTAGGTCCCGGCTTCCAAGCGGTCTGGAATGATCTCGTGGCGGCCGCCGTGCAGGCGTCGGCTGCCCTCGATCCGGATCGTGCTGGTGCCGGCGCCGCGGATGGTGACGCCCAGTCCAGTCAGGAAGTTGGCCAGGTCGACGATCTCTGGCTCGCGGGCCGCGTTCTCCAAATGCGTGGTGCCATGGCCCAAAGAGGCGGCGATCATCAGGTTGATGGTGGCGCCAAACGATGCCCGGTCGATGAACAAATCGGTGCCGCGCAATCCGCCCGGTGCCTCAGCCAGGATCGAGCCGTGCTCTACCCAGGCCCGGGCGCCGAGGGCTTCAAACCCCTTCAGATGGAAGTCGATGGGGCGAGCCCCGATATCGCAGCCGCCAGGCATGGCGACCTCCGCCTTGCCCAGGCGAGCCAGCAACAAACCCACGATGTAGGTCGAGCCGCGCAACTTGCGCGCCTTCTCATAGGGCGCGACATAGTTGCTGAGATGAGCGGCCTCGATTTTCAGCACCCGGCGGTCTACGAAGGTGACCTCGGCCCCCAGCGCCCGCAGGATCTCGCACAGATCCAAGATGTCGGTGTATAGCGGTACGTTTTCCAGATAGGTCGCACCGTCTTGAGCCAACGCAGCCGCCGAGATGATGGCCAAGGCCGAGTTCTTGGCGCCGTTGACCGTGACCGACCCGCGAAGCCGGGTGCCGCCGGTGATGGTGAAATGCATACCCCGTCTCCTCTCAGCGACTGTAATTGGGGGCCTCCCTGGTGATCTCGACGTCGTGCGGATGCGACTCCTGCAACCCAGCGTTGGTGATCCGGATGAAGTTTGCACTTCGCCTCAAGTCGTCGATGCTGGCCGTGCCCAGATAACCCATGCCAGCTCTCAGACCGCCCATCAACTGGTAGACGGTTTCAGACAGCGGACCGCGGTAGGGGACGCGCCCCTCGATGCCCTCGGGCACGAACTTGCGGTTTCCCTCCTGGAAGTAGCGGTCGCCAGAGCCCTGGCGCATCGCCCCCAGGCTGCCCATGCCGCGGTACACCTTGAAGCTGCGCCCCTGAAAAATCTCGAGCTCCCCCGGTGACTCTTCGGTGCCAGCCAGCAGCGACCCCAGCATCACCGAATCGGCGCCTGCCGCCAGCGCCTTGGTGATATCACCGGACGACCGGATGCCGCCGTCGGCGATGATCGGCACCCCGGCTACTTCAGCCACTTCTTTACAATCGGCGATGGCCGTCACCTGCGGCACGCCGATGCCGGCAACGATGCGGGTGGTGCAAATCGAGCCCGGACCCACGCCGACCTTGACCGCATCGGCGCCCGAGTCGATCAAGGCCCGGGTGCCATCGGCAGTGGCCACATTGCCAGCGATCACCTGCAGATCTGGCCATCTCTCCTTCAGCACCCGCACGGTGGCGAGCACCTTCTCGCTATGGCCGTGGGCAGTGTCCACCACCACCACGTCCACTTCGGCATCGATCAAGGCGGCCGTCCGCTCCAGGGCGTCCTCCCCGACTGACACGGCGGCCGCAGCCAAAAGGCGGCCTTTGAGATCCTTCGCTGAGTTCGGGTACTGGCGCATCTTCTCGATATCTTTGATGGTGATCAGGCCGGTCAGCCGAAACGTCTCGTCGACCAGCGGCAACTTCTCGATCTTGTGCGCCGCCATCAGCTGGCGGGCTTCTTCCAAGCTGGTGCCGGTGGTCCCGGTGACCAGTCCCTGCTTGGTCATCACGGCATCCAGCAACAGCCCGTGATCATCCACAAAACGCAGATCGCGGTTGGTCACGATGCCCAAAAGGCGCATTTCCGAGTCGACCACGGGCACGCCGGAAATCCGATAGCGGGCCATCAGGGCCAGCGCGTCTGTCACCTGGTGGTCCACTCCCAGGTACACCGGGTCGTGGATCACGCCGTGCTCGGAGCGCTTCACCTTGTCCACCTCGGCCGCCTGGTCGGCAATCGACAGATTCTTGTGGATCACCCCGATGCCGCCCTCGCGGGCGACCGCCACCGCCATGCGCGACTCGGTCACCGTGTCCATGCCGGCGGACATCAGCGGGATGTTCAGATTGAGCGTTCTCGTCAGGCGGGTTTTCAACGAGGCCTGGTGCGGCAAGATGGAAGAGCGAGCCGGCACCAGCAGGACGTCGTCAAAGGTGAGGCCTTGCTTGGTGAAGCGGTCGGAGCCGGGCACGGCTGACCCTTCCTTCGGAAGAGATTTCATTTAAGGTTAGCACGCCACCTAGGGGGGTTCAATTTTGCGCCCCGTGTGCGCTGGCCAAACGAACCGCCAGCTGGTGCGCCCAGTGGCTGATGTCGCCCGCCCCCAGGGCCACCAGCAGATCACCTCGGCGCAATTCCGCCGCCATCTGGCCAAGGGTGCTGACATCTGCCAGATAACGGACCGGCAGTGGATGGCTGTGCCCAATCGCCGTCGCCAAGTCCTGCCCGCTCACGCCTGAGACCTGTTGCGCACCCACAGGACCGTAGACATCGAAGACCCACACTTCGTCAGCCGCCGCCACCGCCTGCACAAAATCGGCAAACAGCCGCCCCAGCCGCTCGTAGCGGTGAGGTTGCAGCGCAGCGATCAGGCGCTTGGGCCGCCAGCTACGCAATGTTTCCAGCACGACGCGAATCTCGGTCGGGTGCACCGCGTAGTCGTCGACCAGGCGCACACCCTTGCCTTGATACAACACCTCCAACCGGCGGTGCGCATTGTGGAATCCGGTCATCACCGGCGCCAGGCGTAGCGGCTCCACTCCGGCAGCCACACAGGCGGCTGCGGCAGCCAGCGTGTTGAGCATGTTGTGCCGACCCGACAAAGGACTATGCACCCGCCCCTGACTCTCGCCTCGCCAGTGCAGATCGAATGCCTGTCCTTGGGCCGTAGCGCGCAGCCCAACGGCATCCATCTGGGCCCCCCGCCCGTAGGTGAGGCGCCTGACGCCGACCGGCACCGCCAGTGCGGCCACCAGGTCGTCCTCAGCGCACAGGACCGCTGAGCCGCCCTCTTGCACCGAGGAGACAAACTGGCGGACGGCCGCTTGCAGCCGGCCGAAGTCGCCCTCGTAGTGCTCCAGGTGCTCCGGCTCCAGGTTGGTCACCACCACCACCTCCGGAGTCAGGCGCAAGATCGAGCGGTCGGACTCATCTCCTTCCACGACCGCCCACTGGCCCTGCCCAGGCCGCAGGCCACCCAGCCAGCCCTCCACCTCACCGCCGGTGAAGACCAGCGGATCAAAGCCGCACTGCTCCAGCAGGTATCCGATCAGGGTGGTGGTGGTGGTCTTACCATGAGTACCGGTGACGGCGATCAGCCGAAATCCCTCTAACACCTCGGTCAGGATTTCTGAACGGTGCGCCAGCCGGGCGCCCCGGGCTCGGGCCGCGCTCAACTCCGGGTTGTCGGCGGGGACATCGGTGGAGTAGACGACCACCGCCGCTCCCTCCTGTAACGCTGCGTCGTGGCCGATGGTGACGGGGATGCCGGCCTGGGTCAGGCGGTCGGTGCGGGCAGATGCCCGGGCATCTGACCCAGAGACCAGTTCTCCGGCAAGGTACAGGTAGTGGGCGAGGGCACTCATCGAGATGCCACCCACGCCGACAAAGTGGACTCGGCCGTCGTAGCGGCTCACGTCAGTGTGTCCAGCCGGGAAGAGGCGGCCGTTCCTAGTGGCGTCTTGATCCCGGCCAGCAACATCTCCCAGCCCAGACGGCCAATCATGGCGGCGTTGTCGGAGCAAAGCCGCAGCGGTGCAAACAGCACCGGCCGCGACCGCACCCGCTCTTGAAAGGCCCGGCGCAACGCCTGATTGGCGCTCACGCCGCCGCCTACCACCAGCATCCGATCGCTCGCCAGTAGGGCCTGACAGGTGGTCTCGACCAACTGGCTGACCACCGCCTGCTGAAAGCCACAGGCCACCGCCGCTGGCTTAGCGCCGGCGGCGATCGCCTGCCGGGCCGCCGTCTTCACGCCGCTGAAACTGAAGTCGGGGCGCCCTCCGCTCAGCCGGACCCGCGGGAACTGCCAAGCCTCCGTTGGTTCGGATGCAGCCAGCTGTTCCAAGGCGGCGCCACCGGGATAGCCCAGCCCCAACAACCGGGCCACCTTGTCCAAGGCTTCACCTGCCGCGTCGTCACGGGTCTCGCCGATCAATTCGGCCATGATCGGTGCGCTGAACCTATAGAGCGAGGTGTGGCCGCCGGAGACGACCAGCGCCAGCAGCGGGAAGATGGCATCTTGGTCGATGAAGGCGGCGTGGATGTGCGCCAGCACGTGGTTCACGCCCACTGCAGGAATGCCCAAAGACATGGCCAGTCCCTGGCTGAACGAACTGCCCACCAGCAGGCAGCCCAGCAGACCGGGGCCCCTGGTGTAGGCGACGGCATCCAAGTCGCGGGCAGTTAGACCCGCCTCGAGCAGAGCCTGCTCCGTCTGCTCACGGATCACTTCCAGATGCCGCCTGGCAGCGGTCTCTGGGACGACGCCGCCCGTCGCACTGTGCAGGGGGGCCTGAGAGGCGATGCGTAAGGAGACAATGGCGCCGTCTGCCATGACGGCCACGCTCGTCTCGTCACAGCTGGTCTCAACGCCGAGCACCAGCATCAGGCTCCAGCCGGCTCTGGCAGCTTTTCCCGGACCATGATCAGCGCGTCCTCGCCGTTGTCCGTGTAGTAACCCTTGCGCACCCCTGTCATCTGAAAACCCAAAGAGCGGTACAGCGTCTGGGCCACCTGGTTGGTGCGCCGCACCTCGAGTGTGATGGTCCGACAGCCGTGCTCTTCGGTCAGGGCAATGGCGGTTTCCATCAGCAATCGGCCCACCCCTTGGTGTCGGACCGTCGGGTGGACGGCGACGTTGGTGATGTGCGCTTCGTCCAGCACCAGCCACATCCCGACGTAGCCCACCAGCCGCGAACCCGATTTGGCGGCCAGATAGTGGGCATAGGCATTCTCGGTCAGCTCCGAGACAAAGGCTCGCCGCGACCACGGGGTGGGGTAGGACAGGTGTTCGATCTCCAGCACCTGTGGCAAGTCGGCCAGAGCCATCCGCACCACCTGCAGGTCGTCGGCCAGCTGACTAGACATGATCGTCGGCGGTTGGGCTGTCGCCAGCGGCAGTGGGCCGAAGATAGATCGGAACAAACGGCGCATCTTTCAGATCTCCTCTGTGCCGCCGGGCCGACCATGCCACAGCCAGTGCACCCGGTGCGGCAAGCGGCGGCTGCTCGGCTACGAACTCCACGGGCAGGTCTGCGGCGATCAGCCGAGCACCCAGCCGGCGCACCTCTTCGACAACCGCCGGGGGCTCTCCCCTGCGCAGCGGCCCGATCGCCCGCTGGAGTCCCCGGTCAGCGGCAAAGGCCTGCCACAAAACCCCACCGCGGCCATCGCCACGGGCGGCGATTGCCGCCCCAGAAACAGGCGCCGACTCCGCCCAGGCAAGGAAGGTGGGCACGGCCACGCGCGCCACCGCCCAGCCTAAGGACATCCCCTCGCCAGCGGCCAGGCCGATGCGAGTTCCGGTGTAGGAGCCGGGTCCGGCCGACACCGCAACTAGGTCTGGCCGAGCGCCTGCCTCATGAAGACAGGTGTCGATCAGTTGCCACAGGGCCTGGTCCCGGCTCGTGCCTACCGCCTGGTGTTCGCCTTGAGCGCTGCCTTGGAGCCAGGCCACCTGAGTGATCGGCCCCGTGGTGTCGATGGCCAAGATCAGGGCTGTCATGAGCGCTTCCAGGCCTGCTCGACAAGGTGCAGCGCACGGCGGGCATTGGGACCTCCGGCGGCCAGCTGAGCCGTCCGTCCTCCGTTGGCGGTCTGCAGATGCACGGTCAATGCGTCAGCGGGCAAGAGACCTGGTGCCCGATCTGCCCACTCCACCACGGCCCGCGCCGATCCGGTCCACAGCTCGTCCAGGCCCAGATCGGCCACCTGGGCTTCGTCTAGGCGGTATAAGTCGACGTGGTAGATCTCATGCGGATAGGTATGAATCAGGGTGTAGGTGGGGCTGGCCGCCGTGCCGACCACCTGCCACGCCGCCAGCACGGCCTGGGCCAAGGTGGTCTTGCCACTTCCCACCTCGCCGATCAGGCCGATCACGCTCCCGGACATCGTAGCCTGGCCGATCACCCAGCCCAGGCGGACCGTTTGCTCCTCGGCCGCCAGCATCACCCTCATCCCCCACCACCGCCGAAATGGTCGTACCCGGTGGCCGAGAGCACTTGGCCGCCCAGCCGTAACCCGGACTCGGCGCTGAGCCGCCCGATCGGGAAGCAGTCCAGGCCAGCCGCCCTGAACGCTGCCGCCAGGCGCGGCCACACCCGCTCTGGCAGGGCGGCCAGAAGGCAGTAGTCGTCACCGCCATACAGGGCCCGCTGCACATCGGCAGCCTGGTCGCCGCTTTCAGCCAGTGGCAGCGCCTCTGGCACCAGGTCGGCGCCCGCTGCGGCCGGGTGCAAGAGGCGGCTGAGATCAAGGGCCAACCCGTCGGTCACATCGATCATGGCGCTGGCGCCGCCATCTGCCAGCAGGGCGGCTGCAGCCCAGGCTGGCTGGGGTCGCAAAAAGGCCCGGCTGGCCCGTTCCGGAGCTGACCGGCCAGCCAGGATCAACTCTCGGCCCCAAGCCGCCAGGCCGATTTGGCCACTGACCACCAGGCGATCACCGGCCTGGCCGCCATGTCGGGCCACTGGCTGGTTAGCCTGGCCAATGACGGTGGCGGTGATCGTGACCTGATCGGCCTGGGCCAAGTTCCCGCCGACCAGCGCGCTGCCACTTGCGGCCGCGGCTTCGGCCAGCCCTGCCACCAGTGCATCGAAATCCGACTCCAGCAAGGATGCTGGCATGCTGATCGCCAGCAGATGGGCCAAGGCCCCCCCGCCCATCGCCGCTATGTCTGAGAGAGCTGCAGCGAGGGCCCGCCAGCCGATGTCGGTCCAAGTCATGCAACTGGCGTCGAAGTGACGGCCCTGGACAGAACTGTCCACCGAGACCAGACTGCCAGCCCCCAGCGAGAGCACTGCCGCGTCGTCGCCGATACCTTGGCGGACCAGCTGTGAGCTCTCGCTCTGACCGCCTTTCAGGCGCGCAATCAGTTCCGCCTCTGTGAGCTGCCCGACCGTCCTGAGCTCAGGCATCGGGTTCCAACTCCAGTCCAGCCTGCAGGCGGTCATAGTCCCGCCTGATTCGCTTGAAGTCCTCCCACACCGGCCGCTTCTTCTCTGGGTCACGGAGCAGGGCGGCCGGATGGAAGGTCGGATAATAGTAGCGCCCTTGGCGCAGATGACGGCTTCCTCGCAGCCGAGTGATGGCGGCATGCGGGTCTTCCAGCAGCGCCTTGGTGGCAACCGCGCCCAGTGTCACCACCATCTTGGGTTCGATCGCCGCCAGCTTGGCCTCCAGAAAGGGACGGCAGCTTTGCTGCTCGTCCGGCTCAGGCGGGCGATTGTTGGGTGGACGACACATCACCGTGTTGGTGATGAACACGTCGTCCCGGCTCAGTGCGACGGCGGCCAGGATGCGGGTGAGCAACTCGCCGGCCCGGCCCACAAACGGCTCACCGGCCAAGTCCTCGTCGTGACCGGGGGCTTCGCCCACCAACATCAGCAGCGCCTTCGGGTTGCCGGCTCCAAACACCACGCGGTGTCGGCCTTGAGCCAGGCGACAAGCGACGCAGCCCTGCGCCCGCTCCACAAGCTCTGGCCACGACTCCATCCATATCCCTCCCCCGCCGCTGCGGGCGGGCCGGCAACTGCAGTGTGCGGTCTTGGCCCCGGTCTCAGGCCAACCGCCTGCGCTGGTGTTCCACAGCCGGAGCCACCGGCGATTCGATGGTCCGAAACGAACCGGGAAATCGGCTCAGGGCAACACCGCGACCAGTTCGCCCACGACCCGGCCGGCGACGTTGGTGACAGGTGGCTGGCGGTGCGACGCCAAGCGCTGGCTGGCCTGTGCATCGAGCAGGTGGAACTGATCCAGCACGGCCATGGCGGCTACATCCAGAGCTCGGGCAGAGCCGTCCACCACCTTCAGTGCGATTCCGAGCTGGCGGTCTCTGACGCCGATGCCAAGCAGCCCCTCGGCGCCGCCCTTGGCCACGATCTGGCCATGGCCGGCCGCCATCAGGTCGGAGCCAAACACACCGCTGCCGCCCACCAGCCGCGGATGGCTGGTCATCGCATGGCAGATCCGTCCCGCTGCTTCAGCCATGCCGCCATCTTGGCCGGCGGGGTGCACCAGGCTTAAGAAGGCCTGGGCGATGGCGGTCAAGGGCAGGCGGAAGGTCGGCACACCACAACCGTCGACGCCAAGCTCGATGCTGGAGGGCAAGACGCCTGAGAAGGCGGCCACCGTATCCAAGTTTCGCTGCTGCAACGGGTGGTCGATCGGCAGATACTCCAAGTCCCACCCGGCCTGCACGCACTGCGCCAGCATCGCCGCGTGCTTGCCCGAGCAATTGGAATGGAGCGCGCTGGGGGGACCGACCAGTGCGGCGGCAGCCTGCTTGTCGTAGGGCGCATGGGCACCGCAACGCAGGGCGTCCTTGGAAAGATGGATCTTCTCCAGCATGCCGGACACCACCCGGGTGTGCACCGGTTCCCCATAGTGGCTGGCCGCCGCCAGCGCCAATTCCTCGTCTGCGAAGTGGAAGTGGTCGGCGGCACCGCTGGTGATCAGGCCGATCGCCTGAAACGGTTTGGCCGCCGAGCGCATGAATGTGACGCAGCCAGCGGCTCCGGCCGTCGCCCAGGCCACACCGTCGCTCCCGACCACGGCCGCTTCGACCTGGTGCACACTCTCCAGATATCCGCCCCTGCGCAATTCAACCCTCATCTGGCCGCCGCCTCAATCAGGGCGCCAAACAGGCGGGCGGCGGCTACATCGTGCTGCCAGAGATGCTCCGGATGCCACTGCACGCCCAGGAAAAACCGCCGGTCAGGCGCCTCCACGGCCTCCACCCAGCCGTCTTCGGAGCGTCCGGCCAGCACCAGTGGAGCGGGAATTGGCTCTGCCACCACCTGATGGTGAAAGCTGTTCACGGCGATCTGCTCGGCCCCCAGCAGCACTTGAAGCCGGCTGCGGGGCTCTAGGCGCACCAGATGTGCGGCCTGCTCCCGCGGTGTCTTGCCGTGGCGGTCGTGACGCTCTCCCGCCAGTTCCGACTCGCTTCCCAGGTCCTGGATCAGGCCGCCGCCGAGGGCTACCGCCATCACCTGGATGCCCCGGCACACGCCCAAGGTCGGCAGGTCCTCATCATAGGCCCGCTCAACCAGGCGGATCTCCACCTCGTCGCGCTCTGGCGTCACCCTGCCCAGCTGTGGGTGGGCCGCCTGGCCAAAACGCGCAGGAGCGATATCACCGCCGCCGGTGACCAGCAAGGCGTCGAGCCCGCCGATCAGATCCGCGGCCGCGTCCGCCGCCTCGACCGGGATCAATACTGGCAGACCTCCGGCCTGCCACACTGCGGCGCAATAGGCGCGGTTCACGCCCTCTCGCTCAGCACCCGGTTCGCCCCACAGATCGCAGGTTACGCCCACCAGCGGCCTCATCCGTCACGTCGCCTCCAAGCTGATTTCCGTGGTCTGACCCTTCCCTGCGTCAGGTCGCAGTTCCTTGTCCGTCAGGAGGGACGGACTCAGGAGAAACAGAAGCCTGTACTGCATATAGCCGCTTCGGCGTTGCACCGGGAGGTGTCACTCTGAGCCTGCGTCGCCTGCTGCTGGGCCGCCCGCTTCGCACGGATGAGTCTGGCGCCCAGCGGATTGGCGTCATCGGCGCTTTGCCGTTGCTCTGTCCGGACGCTCTTTCGTCCGTCGCCTATGGTACGCAGGCCATTCTGGTCGTGTTGGCCTCGGCCGGCACCCTGGCACTTTGGTACTCGCTGCCAATCTCCGCCATGATCGTGCTGCTGCTGACCGTGCTGGTGATCAGTTACCGCCAGGTGATCACCGCCTACCCCGGTGGCGGTGGCGCCTACGTGGTCGGCCGCGAGACTCTGGGTCCGGTGGCCAGCCTGGTGGCTGGCGCCTCGCTGCTGATCGACTACACGCTGAACATCGCGGTCAGCGCCGCTGCTGGTGTCGCCGCCGTGATCGCTGCCCTGCCGGCTCTGCTGGCCTGGCGGGTAGAGCTGTGCGTCCTGGTGGTGGTTCTGATGACAGCCGTCAATTTGCGCGGTACGCGCGAGTCCTCGCTCACCTTCGGACCGCCCACCTACCTCTTCATTGCGATGGTGCTGATCATGATCGCCGTGGCGTTCTTCCAGGGCAAAATGTTCGCCCATCCAGCCCACGCCCTGCTGCCCGCTCCCGTGGTGCCCGGGCTGGCGTTGTTCGTCGTGCTGCGTGCCTTCAGTTCCGGATCGACCGCCCTGACCGGCATCGAGGCCATCTCCAACGGCGTGCCGTTGTTTAAACCAGACTCCGTGATCCGGGCCCGCACCACCATGGTGGTGCTGGGATTGCTCCTGGGCGTGATGTTCCTCGGCACGTCCTTGGCTGCTTTCTCCTATGGCATCGTGCCAAACGCCCAGAGCACGGTGCTGCAGCAGCTGGCGGCCGCCATCTTCGGCCAAGGCGTGTTCTTCTATCTGCTGGCCTTCGTCACCATGGGCATTTTGATGGTCTCCGCCAACACCAGTTTCGCCGGCTTCCCGCAACTGGCGAGTCTGATGGCCCGCGACGGCTGGATGCCCCGCATGTTCGCAAGCCGCGGCGACCGACTGGTCTATCAAAATGGCATCTTGGTGATTGGCCTGGCCGCAGCTCTGTTGCTGCTCATCTTTCAGGGCAGCGTGATCCGGCTGATCCCGCTGTTCGCCATCGGCGTCTACATCGGCTTCACCATCACCCAAGTTGGGCTGATCAAGAAGAATCTGTCAGAACGCAGTGGCAAGTGGCTGGTGATGGTGGCCATGGCCGGCGGTGCTCTGCTCACAGCCACCGTGGTGGTGGTCGCCCTGGCAACCAAGTTCCTGGAAGGCGCTTGGATCGTCGCCCTGATCTTGCCCCTGATGGTGATCGCCTTCTTGCGCATCCAGCGCCACTACAAGGCCATGAGCCAGGAACTGCGTCTGCCTGACTCCGAAGTTCGCCCCAGCGGCAAGGCGGTGGTGGCGGTGGTGCCCTTCAGCGGCATCAGCCGAATCAGCCAGTCCAGCCTCTCCTACGCCCTGTCCATCTCGGCGAATGTGGTGGCGGTTAACGTCTCCTTCACGGACCAGGCGGAGGCCGCCATCCGCGACGCATGGCAGGCCTGGGCGCCGGATCCGTCGATCCGCCTGGTGGTGTTACGAAGTCCCTACCGCTCTGTCACCGGGCCGGTCTTGGCCTATATTGACCGCCTGCAAGAGGAGTTTGGCGAGGGGCATGTCTTGGTCCTGATCCCGGAGTTCGTGGTCGGAAAGTGGTGGCAGTACCTGTTGCACAATCAAATCGGCCTGCTGTTGCAGGCCAATTTGGTGTTTCGCAAAGACATCGTCGTGGCCATGGTGCCGTTTCGACTTTCCGGACGCTAGCCCGGCCGCAACATCCTAGCCCGAGATGGCAGGAGATCCGCTCGGCAGCACCTTGAGGGTGATCCACATTCCGGCCGTTTCGTGGCCAGCGATCAGACAGGCGATCGCATACGTCCCGGCTGCTCCCGCCTTCCAACTAAAGCTGGCGCTGCTGCCGGGTGGCGTGCCGATGCCGCTGGTTGCGTTGGCGGTGGCGGCCGAGGCCGTGACCGGGGTCAGGGAGGTGGAGTTCGCCACCACCGCCGCCGAGTGAGGCAAAACGCCCTGATTTTGGAGCTTGACCGTCAGCGTCCAGCCAGTGGGCACGCTGACCACCATCTGTCCGTTCAGGGTGCCATCAAAATTGAACGGGGACGGTGAACTCTTCAGGCCAGCGATCAGCGAAAGGGTGACCGTCTTACTGGCCGTCGAAACGGTCAGGTACTTGGCCAAGGCCGAGCTGGCAGTTGGCGTCCCGGAACTGCCGCTGCCGCCGCTGGAAGTCGACGACGAAGCGGCCGGTGTGGACGTGGCCGGACTCGTAGCAGGGGTGGAGCTGGAGGAGGGCGGTGCTGGCGGGTAATACTGCTGACCGACCTCATAGGTCGCTGCCGAGCCACAGCCGGCGACCACCGTCAAGGCGGCGAGCAGCGGGATGACAAGCCGAAGCCGCATCGAGCGGGATACCTCCTCAGACAGTCTCGTTGCACGGTCTGTCAGTGCGGGTGAATTGTATCACTTTTGTCCGCACCAGGGGGAGCCGTGCCCGATGGTGCCTAAGTGAGAGCGCATCTGGTTCCATCCGTTCGTTGAGGAGGACTTGAGTGCCAACTCCAGCGCATCGGCTCACGATCTCGGACCTGATTCGATTCCCGCGGCCCGGCGCAAGCGGCCCACAGCAGATCTCGTTTTTGCCAGACGGTCAGGTGGCCTATCTCCTGCCCCGTTCGGAGAGCACCACCTTGGACCTGTGGTGTCACGACGGACACTCGGCGCACCGCTGGGCGCTGGCGCCTGAGGAAGGCAGCTACTCTCTGGCCGAGGAGTTGCGCCGCGAGCGCACCCGTTTCGCCTGGGACGGCATCACCAGCTATCAGGTGGCCCAGGATACCCTGCTTGCCTTTGCCGGTGGCAGCGCCTGGACTCAGACCTCAGATCAATCCCTGCGCAAGCTGACCGAGACCGCAGGGGGAAGTGGCCACCTGCTGCTCCCAGACGGCCAGCAGATCATCTTCCACCGCGATGGCGAGCTCCATTTGCTGCGTCTTGCCGATGGCCAGCTCAGCACCTTGACCGCCGGCGGCGAAGAGGGGCTCAGTCACGGCGTGGCCGAGTTTGCGGCCCAAGAGGAGTTGGGCCGGCAAGACGGTTTCTGGGTCAGTCCGGACCTTCGCTGGCTGGCCTTTACCGAGGTCGATGAGCGGCACATACCGTTGTTTCCGATCGTGCACCAGGGTGCACAGGTGTGGACCGAGTCGCACCGCTATCCGTTTGTCGGTGCAGCCAATGCCAAGGTCAGGCTCGGCATCGTGCCGCTGGCTGGTGGTGCGGTGCGCTGGCAAGAGCTGCCCGATCAAGACGGATACCTGGCCCGGGCGGTGTGGAGTCCTGATGGTGAGTTCGCCTTTTTGGCGATCGATCGCCCGCAGCAGCACATGTCCTGGCAGCTGCTCGACCCAAAGACGGGCGGAGTGCGGATCTTGTTCGAGGACTCCGGCCAGCCCTGGCTGAATTTGCCGCAGGCGCTGACCTTCTTGCCCGGCGGCGGCTTTCTCACCACCAGCGAACGCAGTGGGTTCCGCCACCTCTACCTCGGTCAGAAGGACGGCAGCTTGCGCCAGCTGACCGACGGGCGGTGGATGGTCACCGATCTGGCCGGCATCACGGCCGCCGGCGATGTGGCCCTGATCGCCCACACCTGGAGCGACGGTTTGGATTTGCACCTGTCCGCCGTCTCCCTGACCAGCGGAGAGCGCACACAACTCACCCAGGGCTCAGGTCAGCACCACTGCACGGTCAGTCCGGACGGAAGCCGTTTTGTGGACTGCCATGATGACCTCTTGCATGCCCCGGTCGCTTCGCTCTGCACCACGACGGCCAAAAGTGGGCCAGTGCTCTTACACCAAGACGCTCTCGCCACCGCCGAGTCGTTACAGCTCACGCCACCGCAATTGGTGTCGGTGCCTGCGGCCGACGGCAGCCCGCTGTGGGGTGCCCTGTACCGACCGCCAGCCGCTGGCGCCACCAGCCGGTACCCACTGGTGGTCGCCGTCTACGGCGGGCCGCACGCCCAGCTGGTCAGCCGCAGGTGGGATCTGACCGTCAACCTGATGAGCCAATATCTGGCCCAAGAGGGCTTCTTTGTCCTCACCCTAGACGGGCGTGGCAGTTGGGGCCGGGGCCTGGCCCACGAGGCTGCGTTGAACCGGGCCTTTGGCACAGTCGAACTGGCCGATCAGGTGGCGGGTGTGCAATGGGTCTGTGCCCACGAGCCGGTCGATCCGCAGCGGGTCGGCATCCACGGTTGGAGCTACGGCGGCTTCATGACCCTGACCGCCCTGCTCAAGGCCCCCGACATCTTCCGGGCCGGCGTGGCCGGGGCGCCAGTCACGGACTTTCGTCACTATGACACGGCATACACCGAGCGCTACATGGGCACCGACCAAGACAACCATGCCGGATACGAGGCGGCAGCACTGCCGCCTTTGGCCGACCGACTCAAGGGCGACCTCCTGATCATCCACGGCATGGTCGACGAGAACGTCCACTTCAGACACACAGCTCAGATGGCCGACGCCTTCATCCAAGCTGGGAAGTCGGTGGAACTGGCGATCTTGCCGTCGTCTCGGCACTCGGTGCGGCGACCAGAACTGCGGCGACTGGTCACAGAGAAAACCGTGGAGTTTTTCCGGCGGACCCTCTAGGTGTGACCGAGGACCCATCGATCGCAATTCATACGAAACACAGACCAAGCTCTCAGAGAGTATTTGGTACATATCAGTCACGTCTGTTCGGTTGAATTCGCCTATCGTTTCGGTTAAGATCGAAACGCGGGGTGATTCCAGTGCGGAAACTCGAATGGGTTTGGCGGGCGATCCTCTCGGATCCAACCACTTCCTTACACCAACAGACACTGGCCGAGCGTCTCCATCTCTCCCTTTCCACGGTCAATGCCGCGCTGCGCGTGCCGCGCCGGGCTGGTGCCATCGACGTTACGCACAGCGGCATTCATCTACGCGATCAGCACAAGCTGCTGACCATCTGGTCTGTCTTCCGCGATCTCAGAGCCGATACTGTGGCTGAGCTGCGGCTCGATGCCAGCGCCGAGGAAATTGAGGGGGACATGATCCCACAGGCTCGTTTTTCCGGGGCTTCGGCCTGCAAACTCCATCTCGGCATCGCCCCGGCTAACTATGACTCAGTGCTGGTGTACCTCAATCCATCGGATCTTCCGACTCTTCACAAGCGTTTCGCTGTCCGCCGGTCGATGGTGCGGACGGCCAGCCTGGTTCGGCCCGCGAACCTGATCGTCCTTCGTCCAGATCCCTACCTCCCCATCCTGGTGCCGCCATCACAGGTCTACGCTGATCTGTGGCAATTGCCAAACTGGTGGGCCACTGAGTTCTGGAAAGCCTTAGGGGAAGGGATGCAGGAGCATGTCAACGTTCTACCATGATGCCATCGTCGATCGCAGTTGGCGCACGTTACAGTCGCTGGCTCAAGAGTATGCCTTCACCCTGATCGGTGGCTGGGCCACTTGGCTCCACACTCGGGCAGCCAAGTCGACCGACATCGACATCATCGTTGATTTCGATACATTGAGTCAGCTGCGCCAGCGATACGAGGTGCAAAAAAATGACCGGCTCAAGAAGTATGAGGTGCACGCCGACGGCTTCGATATCGATATCTACCTGCCGTTTTACTCTACTACGCTGGCACTGCCGGCTGAAATCGTCACGCAACATGCCATGGTCGTCGACGGCTTCCAGGTTCCACCCGTGGAGTACCTGCTGGCCCTGAAGCTCGGTGCCTGGAACGATCGCCGCGCTTCCGCCAAAGGTCAAAAGGATCTGTTAGACATCCAAGGCCTGATCGCCCTCACGACGCGATCTCGTCTGGACGATTGTCTGGACCATAGCGGCATTTCTGCAGCCGCCCGGTCCTCGCTCGAGAGTGCACTGACCAAGGCTCGCAAGGAGATTCGCCTGGGAGCCCAGTGGCTACCCAGAGATCTTGACCGAAACTTCGACCGCTAAGAGGCCAATCCCCATCGCCACCGCATCTCGGGCTGTCCGCAGTCAGCCCAGGCGCGAGCCTCATGTCTGAATCAGGCCACCAGCCTTTGCTCAAAGGCTCGCCTGGGCACCCAGACCAGCACCACGGCGTAGCCGACCAGCCACAACAAATTGATCAGCACCGGCAGGCCGATCTGTCCGAACAACAGTTCTCTGGTCAGTTGCACGGTGTGGTAGAGCGGCAAAAAGCGGACGAAGGTGGCCAACGCCACCGGCAGTGTGTGTACCGGGAAGAAGACCCCGGAGATCATGAACATCGGCGTGATCACCAAGGTGAAGTAATAGAACAACTGCTCGTGGGTCTTCGCCCGGGCGGCCACCCACAGGGCCGGGGCAGTGAACAGCACGCCGGTCAGAATCAAGGGCACTGGCAAGGCCAGCGCCCACCAGGAGTGGACCAGGCCGAACGCCGCCACAAACAGGAAGAAGATCGCTCCATAGAGCAAACTGCGGCACATCTCCCACAGATATTCGCCAGCCAGGATGTCGCGCACCGTCAGCGGCGAGGTGATCATCGCCTGATAGACACCGTTCGAGTTCAGCTTGTCGTAGGTCTCGAAGCCAGCGTCAAAGGTGACCGCGTTCATCGCCGTCACCGCCAGCAGGCCAGGGGCAATGAACTGGAAGAAGGACATCCCGTCCATCCGCGCCACATAGGCGCCTAGGCCTAAGCCCAGTGCCAGCAGGTTGGTGATCGGCTCACCGAAGTTCAAGAGCAACGACGACCGGTAGTACTTGCGCCAGGCCCAAAAATTGCGCATCCAGACAGCGGACGCACCGCGCCACAGACCAGGTCTCATTCCCGCAACTCCCGCCCGGTCAGGGTCAAAAAGACGTCTTCCAGATGGGTCGGCCGAATCAGTAACCGGCTGGGCCGGATGGCGAGCTCAGCCATGCGCGCGCTCAGCTCACCGCTTCGCTCAGCGTAGATGACCAGCACCTCGCCTTGCCGGTCGTGGCGGCGGACCAGCGGTCCGAGTTCTTGCAGCAGCGCCGCATCGGCAGCCTCCAGCTGGGCGATCTCCATCGCCTCCAGGCCCACCTCACGTTTGATCAGCTCCAGCGGCGTGCCTGCGGCCAGGATCTGCCCGTGGTCGATAACCAATGCCGTGTCGGACAGCCGGCTGGCCTCCTCCATATAGTGGGTGGTGAGCAAGATGGTCACGCCCTCGCTCTTCAGCTGACGCAGGGACTCCCAGACCAGCAGCCGGGCTTGCGGATCCAGTCCGGTGGTGGGCTCGTCCAGGATCAACAGTTCGGGTCGGTGCATCAGGGCCCGGGCGATCACCAGTCGCCGGCGCATGCCGCCAGATAGCTCGCGCACCTGCGCCTGCTTGCGGTCGGCCAGTTGCATGAAGGCGAGCAGTTGCTCCGCCCGTCCCTTCGCCGGGCCACTGGCAATGCCAAAGTAGCGGGCATAAACCATGAGGTTTTCGATCAGTGATAAGTCGGGATCCAGCGTGTCCTCCTGCGCCACTACGCCGATGCGCGCCTTGATCTCTGCGCGGTCAATGCCAGCTGGTTGACCAAACACGGTCAGCGTTCCGGCCGATACCGGTGACAGACAAGAGATCATGCGAATGGTGCTCGACTTGCCAGCCCCGTTCGGACCCAGAAAGCCGACGCACAGGCCCTGGGGGATGGCGAAGGAAATCCCCTTCACCGCCTCTAGGTCGCCGTAGCGTTTGGTCAGACCCTGCGCCACTACCACATCAGTCATCGCTTTTGCTCTGCTCCGATCATCGATCCGAGAACTCCAGCCGCTGTGAAAGGCCGCACACCACATCGTAGCCGATGGTGGCTGCCAGCGCGGCCAGTTCATCGGCGAAGATCTGCTCCCTGCCGTCTTGCCCGATCAAGGTGAACAGATCTCCCACCGCCACCGGGCAGTCGGCCGGCAGGCCAACTGCCAGCATGTCCATGCTCACCCGCCCCACCACTGGGTAACGCTGAGATCGCCACAGCACCTGCGCCTGGCCGCCTAGTTGGCGGGGGTAGCCGTCGGCGTAGCCGAGCGGCAAAACGGCGACTTGCATCGGCTGGGCGGCCACATAAGAAAACCCATAGCCCACGCCGTCTCCGGGTTTCAGCCGGTGCACCTGGACGGCCCTGGCCAAGAGCCGCAATACCGGCTTCAGGCCTTGGGCAGGGTGCGCCTGGCCGAACGGGCTGAGCCCATAGAGGGCAATGCCCGGCCGCACCAGGTCGGCCTCAGGAAAACTCAGGCGCAAAACACCCGCTGAATTCAAGGCATGCACCATCGGTGGCCGCTTGGCGATGTTGGTGACGACTTGCCGAAAACGGGTCAACTGTGCCGCCGCTGCCGGCTGATCGCTGTCAGCCGTAGCGAGGTGGGTGTACAGCCCTTCCAGCCGCAGCCTGCTTTCCCCTTCGATCCTGGCGGCCACCGCCGGCGCCTGGTCAGGGCTGACGCCCAAGCGGTGCATGCCGGTGTCGACCATCAGGTGCACGGCCAGGCGAGCGTCGGCAGGCACAGCTGAAACCAGATCGGACAGGCCCGCTGCCTGGTGAATGGTCACCGCCACGTCCGCTCGAGCCAGATCTGAGACGGCATCGGGCGGCAGAGCCCCCAGCACCAAGATCGGCAATAAGACGCCGTGTGTGCGCAGCGCCAGAGCCTCGTCGGCAGTCGCCACAGCGATTGCCACCGCCCCGGCACGCTCAGCCAGCCGAGCGGCCCACGTGGCGCCATGGCCGTATGCGTTCGCCTTCAGCACTGCGATCACGCCCCGCCCACCCCTGGCCCCCATCTGCTGCAAATTGGCGGTGAATGCTGCCGCATCCCGCTCCAGCCATGCCCAGCGCTTCATCGATGCGCCTTCATGGCGGCGGGGATCTGCTCAGCCAGAGCCCGGGCGCCGGCACCTCGCCCACTCACCTCGAACAGCCGTTGAGACGCTCTGCCGTGAATCGCCACGGCCTCAGCAGCCGCCCGGTGCGGCGTAGCCTGACGGCCCAGGCATGCTGCGACCAGACCGGCCAGCACATCGCCGCTGCCGCCTTGGGCCAAAAGGTCATGGCCGCCGCTGATCAGTGTCGTTTCGCCGCCGCCGGCCACGATGGTGGTCGGACCTTTGAGCAAGACTGTGGCCCCGGTCCGCCGGCTGGCCTCTTCGACTTGGAGCAGCAGGGGGCCGGCCAAGTCTGGAAATAGTGCAGCGAACTCTCCCCGATGCGGCGTGATCACCAAGCAGGCGGTCTCTTTGGGCCAGCCTAGGCCGTTCGCCAGGTGCCACAGGGCGTCCGCGTCGAGCACCATCTTGTGCCAAGGTGCAGAGAATAACGCAGCCAGGAGATATCCCGCCCGCGGACTACGGCCAAGCCCAGGGCCAGCTGCCACCAGGTCAAAGCCGTCTCGGACAGCCGCCAGAAGTGCGAAGGCGGCGACTTGGTCATCCGGGTGCAGGGCCAGGGTGGTCGCCTCCGGGCAAATCGCCGTGAAGCGCGGCTCCAAGTCCTCATCGATGGCCAGCCGTACCAGCCCTGCGGCGGCGCGCAAGGCCCCCAGAGTGGTCAGAGCGGCGGCACCGGCCAGACCAGGCGACCCCGCCAAGATCAGGACCCGGCCTCGATCACCCTTGTGATCGGTGGTGCGAAATTCAGCTCCTGGCAGCTGATCGACAGTCAGCCATTGCCGCCGGCTGCCCAAGTCCTCGGCCGTCATGCCCAAGTCGGCCAGTTCCAGCACACCGCAGACATTGGGCCCGTCCCCTAGGAGCAGGCCGGGTTTGAGCGCCCCCAGCGCCACGGTCACGGTTGCCCGCGGACCCCGGCACAGCACCTGCCCGCTGTCCGGGTCCAGTCCGGACACTAGGTCGCAGGCGACCGCTGGCAGTTCCCAGGCGGCGGCTTGGTCCAGATAGGCCACCATATCCGAGCGCGGGCGCCCAGAGAGTCCGGTGCCCAGCAGTCCGTCGATCAGTCCGGCCTGGGGATCTGGCGGGTCACCCCACGTGCAGGCGCGCACACCAGGCATCTGCAGCAATGTCGCCAGACGGGCCTCGGTCAGCGGTGTGCGGCGCGATGTCGCGGTGTAGACCCGGACCCGGCGTCCCGCTCGAGCCAAGAGGATTCCGGCGCTGACGGCGTCAGCGCCGTTGTTGCCGCCACCAACCAAGACAGCGACCTCAGAGCACTGACCAAGATGCCGGCCAAAGGCATCGGCGATCGCCACTGCGGCTTGGTCCATCAGCGATTCGACGCCAAACCGGCCACTGGCAATCGCCTGAGCTTCAGCCGTTCGCATCTCTGCCTGGGTGAGCACCGGCCACCCGTTCACGCCTCCACCACCACCACCGCTACCGCCACCTCTTGGCCATGCGAGAAGGACAGATGCAAGCGGCTGCCACCGAGTGCCTGCAGGCGCTTTTGTAGGCTGCCACTGAGAGTCACGGTGACACCGCCGGCGTGGCGCACCACCTCCGCTTCTTGCCAACGGGCCCGGGCGGCGCCCACGCCTAAGGCTTTGAAGGTCGCCTCCTTGGCTGCGAAGCGGGCGGCCAGGCGCGAAGCGGCCTGGTGCCCTGCACCGGCATAGGTGCGTTCGCGCTCAGTGAAGCAGCGCGCCAAAAACTGTGGCCGGCGACTGGCCCGCTCGATGCGGGCGATCTCCGTGACGTCGATGCCGACTCCCAAAATCACACCAAATCCCCTTCCTCTGCTGCTTCAGCGATTCCACAGTCGCCATCGCCCCCCCTTGTCGGCTGGCGTCATCGGGCGCACATTGGCCATTGCGACATGCGCACCCTTTGCATCTAGCCAGGACCAAGACAGGTGCGCAGCAGCAGTCGGTGGAAGGTGAGACCTGATCAGCGACAGACTGGAGCGGACTGATCGTGCCGATCAGGTCCGATGAGGGGGCTTCTTGCGGCGTGGCCAGCCAGATCCGGTTGCACAAACTGACCAAGCGGTATGGCACCGTAACGGCTGTTGACGACCTGTCCCTCACCATCTCCGCGCTCGGCGTGTTCGGCCTGCTCGGCCCCAACGGGGCAGGCAAGACCACCACCCTGGAGATGATCGAGGGCCTGCGCCAGCCCGACTCGGGCGAGGTGTGGTTTGGCAGCCTGGACGTTGTTCGCCATCCGCAGCAGGCCAAGGCCCGCTTCGGGATCCAGCTGCAGACCTCGTCGTTCTTCGACCTGCTGACGGTGGCGGAAACGCTCGACCTGTTCGCCAGTTTCTACCCCAAGCGGCTTGCAACGGCGGAGTTGATCGCCCGCTTCGACCTCGGCGAGAAGGCCCAGGCTCAGGTGAAGACGCTATCTGGCGGCCAGCGCCAGCGGCTCGCCCTGGCCGCCGCCATGGTCAACGACCCAGAGGTGGTGTTTTTGGATGAGCCATCTGCCGGCCTCGACCCCCAGGCCAGGCGTCACCTTTGGGAGCTGGTGCACGGCCTCAGGGACGAGGGCCGCACCGTTGTCCTCACCACCCACTACATGGAGGAGGCTGAGACCCTGTGCGACGAACTGGCGATCATCGACCACGGCCGCATCCTGGCCACCGGCCGGCCCAAGGAATTGATCTCGGAACGGATGCCGGGAGCGCTGATCGAACTCGCCCCTGACACAGCCCTTCCTGCTCAGCCGCATTTCGCCGCCATGACCGCCCTGGATCGCACCAAGGACGCCATTACGATTCACAGCTCGGATCTCTCGAAGACACTGGTGGATCTCGTTTCCTGGGCTTCGCAGTCCACGGTGGATCTGGCTGGCATTCGCACCAGAAGTTCGACGCTGGAGGATTTGTTTCTCAGTCTTACCGGCCGGAGCCTGCGCGAATGAGGGCCGTTCTGGCGCTGGTCCGGGCGCTGTTTCGCAGTTTCACGCGCAATCGGCAGGGCCTATTCTGGAGCCTGTTTTTCCCGGTGGTGCTGATGTTGGTGTTCGGGCTCTTGGGCAAGACCCAGGCCGTCAACGTGAAGCTTGCCGTCGCCGGGGGCAGTCCAGCGTTTCGCGAAGAGGTGAGCCGGTCTCTGTCCCGATCCACGATCTTCACCGTCACGCAGATGGCGCCGACGGCCGCCCTCTCGGCCGTCCGCAGTGGTTCCGAGGATGCCGAAATGCTGCTCCCGGCCAACGCCGTGGTCGGTCAGCCGGCCGTCATCCAGCTCTACTACAACAACGCCAACCAGGTGTCGGCCGGACAAACGGTCGGCGCCGTGCAACAGGCGGTCAGCCAGATCAATGTCGTCCTCTCCGGCCGCCCTCCGGCCCTGACCGTCGCCGCACAGCCCGTTTCAGGCAGTCGCGCCTTTTCCTACTTGGATTTCTTGCTGCCTGGTCTGATCGCCCTCACCATCATGCAGGGCAGCCTCTTCGGCCTGGCCACGGCGCTCACCCGCTGGAAGGAGCAGGGCGTGCTCAGGCGGTTTTTGGCGACGCCACTGCGGCCGGTCCAGTTCTTAGGCGCGACGGTGATCAACTACATGCTCACCAACCTGGCCAACACGGTGATCATCGCCGCCATCGGCATCTTGTTCCTGCACGCCACCGTCCAGCTGCCGCTCGCTCCCCTGCTGCTGGCCGTGCTCTTGGGCCTCGCCGCCTTCATCAGCATCGGCTTTTTGGTGGCCGGCCAAGCCAAGAGCCAGGAGGCGGTGATCCCGCTCGTGAACCTGATCTCCTTCCCGATGATGTTTTTGTCTGGCGTCTTCTTCTCGCCAGCCTCGTTGCCCAAGTTCCTGGCCGTTGTGGTCAGCTTCTTTCCGCTCACCTATCTCGCCAACGCTGTGCGCGGCCTGATGTCCGGCCAGCTGACCGGCACCTCTGGAGCGCTGTGGGGCGACTTAGCCGGCCTCTTGGCCTGGACATTGTTGTGCGGCCTGATCGCCAGCCGCACCTGGCGCTGGGAGTAGAACCTGACACTGCGCCCGCTTGGGCCAGCGCCCCAACTTCTCGCAGAAGGGATCGAGGCATCTGTACGATCTGGTCATCGTTGGGGCCGGGGTCTGGGGCTCGTCGGCAGCGCTCTCTGCGCTGCGCCAGGGCGCCAAGAGTGTGCTGTTGCTGGAAGCGGACATTGGGGCGGCTCAGCGGACCAGCGCCAAGAGCGGCGGCATTGTCACCGACTTGATCTGGCACCCGCACGACCGCCAGCTGGTGGCGCGTAGCCGCCTTTTGTTCCAGGAGGCAGCCGAGGGCGCAGGTGATGCCCACTTGTGGCAGGCGGCTGGCATGCTGACCCTGGGCGGTCCGAGACAGGCGGCACTGTTCTCGGCCCGCCGCGCTGAGCTCAGCGAGCGGTCGATCGCAGTCGCGCTGATGGATCGCACGGGCCTGCAACACCAGTTTCCCGCGCTCGATCGGCTGGCCGACGACACCATCGCGCTGTACACACCACAAGACTGGCACGTCAATCCCACCGCCTACGCTGTTCAGGCCGTCAGTGCGGCCCGTCGGCTCGGGCTTGAGGTCCGGATGGCAACGCCGGTCCGCCGCCTCGAAGTGCTGGCGGACTCGGTGACGGTGCACCTGGCCGACCAGGATCCGGTTTCGGCGGCCCGGGTCCTGGTCTGCGCTGGCACCTGGTCGCGCCAGTTGCTGCGCACGGCCGGGGTCGACATCGCCTTGCGCCCTTATCGCACCCAACTCTCCTCGGTCCGCTTCGGCCGCCCCCACGATCTACCGATCGTCTGGCACCTGGATACCGATCTGTACCTGGTGCCCGAGGGCGGCCAGGACATGTTGGCTGGCGACGGCACCGAATCTGTCGAATCCGACCCCGAGAGCTTCCGCCAAGCTGGGGATGCCGACTTTTTAGCCAGTGTGGCCGAACGGATCGTCGATCTGACCAGCCGCGGTGATGGAGCCGGAATCCGCACGGCTTGGGCCGGTCTTTGCGGTGCGACGCCGGACCGCCGTCCGCTGCTCGGCCGTCTCGCTCCGCACCTGTATTGCGCCTGCGGCGATCAGGGCATTGGCGTGATGCGCGGACCGGCGCTCGGTGAGCTGGCGGCCGCCGTGGCCCTGGAGCACACTGAGGTGCCAGAGTTGGATCCATTGCGCTTTGCGGCAGCTGATTTCCCGATTCGGGGCGGCTTCACCTTAGAGGCATAGGCGGCTGCTAGGCCCGTTCTTACATCGGCCTGACTGCGGTCTGCCCGGCCCCGTCCGCATTGACCCAGGCGCTTAGCTCAGCCTAGAATCATGCCCATACCGCCAGCGCCCCTTGGAGGAGGATTTTCCGATCGACGACACCTATCGCCCGCAGAGCATCGAGCCGCGCTGGCAAGCGCGCTGGCAGGCTGCGGGCATCGGAGAGGTTGACCTTGGTGGCGCCCGGCGCCCGTACTACAACCTGATGATGTTCCCCTACCCTTCAGCGGAGGGACTGCACGTCGGAAACGTCTTCGCCTTCACTGGGGCGGACATCCACGGCAGGCTGCGCACCATGCAAGGCTACGACGTGTTTGAACCGATGGGCTTTGACGCCTTTGGCATCCACAGTGAGAACACCGCCATTAAGCAGGGTATCCACCCCAAGAAGCTGGTCGCCGCCAACACCCGAAACTTCCGCCGCCAGTTGGAGCGGCTGGGCGGCCGCTTCGCCTGGTCGCACACCTTGGACTCGACCGATCCCGCCTACTATCGGTGGACCCAGTGGATCTTCCTCAAGCTGTTTCAGGCTGGCCTCGCCTATCGCAAGCAGGCGCCCGTCAACTGGTGTCCGTCTTGTCGGACAGTGCTCGCCGATGAGCAGGTGATCTCGGGTCACTGCGAGCGGTGCGACAGCATGGTCGAACAGCGCAGTCTGGAACAGTGGTTTTTCCGCATCACCGCCTACGCCGACCGCCTGCTCGACCACCTGCCCGACATGGACTGGTCCGAGGTGATCAAAACCGCCCAGACCAACTGGATCGGCCGCAGCACCGGGGCCAGCCTGACCTTTGCGGTAGAGGCACCAGCGGTTGGGCAGATCGAAGTCTTCACCACCAGACCAGATACGCTCTACGGAGCCACCTTCCTCACTCTGGCTCCGAGCCACCCGCTGGCGCTTGCCATTGCCACCGCCGACTATCGGCCGGCGGTTTTGGCCTACATCGAGCAGGCGGCCCAGACTCCCTCGGCAGAGGCAGACGGCGAACGGGCCAAGACCGGTGTCAGGACCGGTGCCTTCGCCCGCCATCCTTTGACCGGAGAGGCCCTGCCGATCCTGGTCGCAGACTATGTGCTAGGCGGCTACGGCACCGGTGCGGTGATGGGCGTACCGGGCCACGATCAGCGCGATTTCGCCTTCGCCCAGGCCATGGGTCTTCCGATCCGGCGGGTGATCTCCCCCTCCGCCGAAGAGGACAGTCCTTTGGCCGAAGCGTTCACCGCCGAGTCTGGAGTGCTGGTTCATTCCGGCCCCTACAGCGGACTGAGCGTGGCCGAAGGGAAGGCTGCGATCATCGCCCGAGCCGAGCAAGACGCCTTCGGCACCGCCAAGACCACGTACCATCTCAGGGACTGGCTGATCTCGCGCCAGCGCTACTGGGGCCCGCCCATTCCCATCGTCTACTGCGATCACTGCGGCGCGGTCGGCGTAGCAGAATCGGATCTGCCTGTCTTGCTGCCTGAAACCGACGACTACGTTCCGCAGGGTACGGGCGCTTCGCCGCTGGCCTCGATCCCGGCCTTTGTGAACACCAGCTGCCCGCGTTGCCAGGGACCCGCCCGGCGGGAGACCGACGTGTCAGACAACTTCTTGTGCTCGTCTTGGTACTTCTTGCGCTACCCGTCTCACCCGGACGTCACCGATCGGCCCTACGACCAAACCCTGATCGACAAGTGGCTGCCCGTGGACAGCTACATCGGCGGCAAAGAGCACGCTGTCTTGCACCTGCTTTATACCCGCTTCATCTGCATGGCCCTATCCGACCTCGGTCTGCTTCCCTTTGAGGAGCCGTTTTTGCGCTTTCGCGCCCATGGCACGATCACGTTTCAAGGCGGCAAGATGTCCAAGTCCCGAGGCAACGTGGTCACGCCGGACGACCTGTTCGATCGCTACGGCGCCGACACGACCCGTCTGTACCTGATGTTCCTCGGCCCCTACCAGGAAGGCGGCGACTACTCCGAGCGCAACATCGAGGGCATCTGGCGCTTTTTGCAGCGCGTCCACCGCCTGGTTGCGCAGAGCACCAACGGGCCCCGGGCCTGCGCCGCTCCCCATCTGGCGGACCTGCACCGGGTGGTGAAGCGGGTGACAGAAGACTTGGAGACCCTGAAGTACAACACCGCGATCGCTGCCTTGATGGAGTACAACAACCTGCTCAGGCAGCGAGAGGATGCAATCTCGCATCAGGAGCTGGCCACCTTCACCCTGCTGCTGGCACCCTTGGCGCCGCATCTGGCCGAAGAGCTGTGGCAAGCCCTGGGCGGCGCCTTCTCCGTGCACGAGCAGCCATTTCCGACCTACGATCCGGCACAGCTGGTGGAAGCTACCGCCACAATTGTGGTGCAGGTGGACGGGCGGGTGCGGGAGCGCTTGACCGTGCCAGCCGGCACCTCTCAGGCCGAGGTGCGCCGGCAGGCGCTGGAGCTGGAGGCGGTGCAGCGCCATCTGGCCGACGCCGAGGTGGCGCGCGTGGTGTTCGTACCGGATCGGCTGTTGAACATCGTGCGGGAGGACTGACCCATGGCTTCGGTTGGGACTCAGACCACCGGCAGAGCGCTACGCGCCAGTGCGGCCTCGATGGTCGGGCTGCTTTTGGTCCAGTTCGCCGTCGGCATCTACGTCAATGTGTTTGTCCGAATTCCGCCGCCACCGGCGGCTGGCGGCATGATGGGGGCGATGGGCGCCATGATGTCCGTCATGTCGCCGATGGTCATGCTGCACGCCATGCTCGGCGTATTGCTCGTGGCGGCCGGCGTGGTCACCGTTGCCACTGCCGCCGCCTTAGGCAGGCGTCGCAAGGCCCTGACCTGGTCCGTGGCCGGCTTGGTGTTCTTGCTGATCGCCGGCTACTTCGGATTGCGGTTTTTGTTCTTCGGTCAGCACAACGCCGACTCATTTCTGATGGCCATGGCCTGGCTCGGGTCGCTCTCCGCCTTCCTTTCAGTCTGGCTGGATGCGATCCGCGCCGATGCACCTGCGGCCATCGGCCGCTGAGTCACGCTGGCGGCTCGGCGCTGACGCCACTTATTCCACGGTCACCGATTTGGCAAGATTGCGCGGCTTGTCGATGTCTGTCCCTCGCGCTACCGCCACGTGATAGGCCAAAAGCTGCAATGGCAGCGCTGCCAGGACGGGGGCTAGCTCATCGCGGCAGGCGGGCAGGGTGAACACCTGGTCGAGTTCGTCATGCTGGCTAAGATCGTAACTGGTGATGCCATAGGTCCAGCCGCCCCGGGCCTTGACCTCGGCCAGATTGGACAGGGTTTTGTCCAGCAAGTCCTTTTGGGTGAGCAGCGCCACCACCGGTACGCCCTGCTCGATCAGGGCCAAGGTGCCGTGCTTTAGCTCGCCGGCGGCCAAGGCCTCGGCGTGCAGATAGGAGATTTCCTTGAGTTTGAGCTGACCCTCCATCGCCACCGCATAGTCGGTGCCGCGACCCAGGTAGAAGACGTCTTTGGCCACGGTCAGCCGTTTGGCGACGGAGCTGACCTCTGCGTCCTTTTGCAAGATCAGTTCGGCTTTTTCCGGCAGCGCCCACAGCTCCCTGGCCCAGTCCGCCTCCTGAGCGGCAGTCAACAGCCCGGTGCGCTTGGCGTACGCCAGCACCAGGAAGGTGAGGGCCAGGATCTGGGTGGTGTAGGCCTTCGAGGAGGCGACGGCAATCTCTGGTCCAGCCAGGGTCGGCACATTGAGTTCGGCCTCACGGCTGATCGAACTTCCGATCACGTTGGTGATGGCGATCATCTTGGCACCCATCGCTTTGGCCCGGCGCATCGCCGACAGCGTGTCCAGTGTCTCGCCGGACTGCGAGACGGCAATCACCGTGTCAGTGGGTCCCAGTTTCAGGTGCCGGTAGCGAAACTCGCTGGCCAACTCGGCTTCAGCGGGAATGCCCAGGATGTCCTCGGCCAGCCGGCGGCCAACCAAGCAGGCATGATAGCTGGTACCACAGGCCACGAACCACAGCTTGCGGGGCAAGGGCCCTGGGTCTACCTCCAAGGCGATCCGGCTGAGATCTTCACTGAGCCGGCCGGCCATGGTTTGGCGCAGCGCCTTTGGCTGCTCTTGAATCTCCTTGATCATGAAGTGCGGATGGCCTCCGCGCTCCGCCTCTTCCAGGTTCCAGGACACCGCCAAGACCGGCCGCGTCACTTCGCCCTGGGGCCCATAGATGTGGGCGCCTTGGGCGGTGATCACGGCCACCTCGCCGTCTTCCACCACCACCACCTTGCGGGTTCGGCTGATCAAGGCTGGGATGTCCGAGGCCAGCATGTTTTCGCCCTCGCCCAAGCCCAGCAGCAACGGTGAGTCCTGGCGGGCAGCGCCGACCGCTCCCGGGTCCTGGGTGCGCACCACGGCCAGGGCGTAGGTACCGCGCAACCGGCTGATGACCGCCTGCAGGGCGTCTTTGAAGGGCAGCTCGGCGTACTCTTCGAGCAGGTGGACAGCCACCTCGGAGTCGGTTTCGGAGCGAAAAACGTGTCCCTTGGCTTGCAGTTCTTGGCGCAACGCCCCGTGGTTCTCGATAATTCCGTTGTGGGCGACCGCCACGTCGCCGTGACAACCCAGATGGGGATGGGCATTTTGCTCGCTCGGCCGGCCATGCGTTGCCCATCTGGTGTGCCCCACCCCAACCTTACCGGCCAGCGGGTGGTCGGCCAGGGCGGCTTCCAGTTCAGCGATGCGGCCGACCGTCTTGACGAAGCCGAGCGCCCCTTGATCCAACACGGCGAGCCCTGCAGAGTCGTACCCTCGGTACTCCAACCGATTCAGTCCGGCCAGCAAAAATGGCATGGCCGTATCGTTTCCGGCGTATCCCACAATGCCACACATATGCACTTGTTCCCTTCTATGACACAGATGACAGATATGAGGTGGCAACCTGCACACGCAGGTCGCCTGGGCGGTGATGTCCAGCCTGTCCCGTCCGTCGCCGGCCGGATTTCTGGGCACCTATCGGAACCGCCATACCGCGGGGTATCCGCCGAATTCTTCGATAAACCCCGACCTCGTCCACTCGCTCGGCGAGTGCAGGCGCTTGAAAGAAGGATGATCGGACTTGGCTCTTAGCCCCCTTGGCCCACCACCTCCTGGTTCAGTCCAGCGATCAGTGCCAGCAAAGTGTCTCTAACCCGGGTGCAAATTGCAACATCCTGGCCCTCGACCATCACCCGGATCAGCGGTTCTGTCCCTGACGGCCGCACCGTCACCCGACCCAATTGGCCAAGTTGGGCTCGTTGCACCGCCACCGCCTCAGTCAATCTCGGATCGGCGAACACGCGCTGCTTATCGGCCACCGGCAGGGCGCTTTCCAGATGGGGAAACGGCGTGAATGAGGCCCTTAAGGCGCTCAGGGTCTGCCCACTTTCGGCCAAAAGCCACAGCAGCAGGCGAGCGGTCAGCAACCCGTCGCCAGTGGTGTTGAAAGTCAGCGCCAGCAGATGCCCCGATGGCTCGCCCGCCAGTGCGAAGTTCGCCTGACGCATTCCTTCCAGTAGGTAGCGATCTCCCACCTGGGTCTCCACCACCTGCACACCCTGGCCTGCCAAGGCTCGGCGCAGTCCGCCGTTGGCCAGCACTGTCAGGGCCACGCCGCCTCCCTCCAGCCAGCCCTTGGCCCGAAACCAAGGCGCAAACATGCCGATCAGGTGGTCTCCGGTCACCACCTCGCCCATCTCGTCCACGGCCAGCGCTCGATCGGCGTCACCGTCAAACGCCACGCCGATCGTGCCGTGCCCTCGCCTGCGCACTGCCTGCTGCAGGCTCTCCAGATCCGTAGAGCCGGACTTGACGTTGATCCGCTGTCCGTCTGGCACGCCGTGCAGCAGACGGACATGGGCGCCGCTTCCGGCCAGTACCTGGCGGGCCAGCGGCGCCGCCGCGCCCCAGGCACAGTCCGCGATCACACTGCCGCTCCAGCGGGCGGTCGACAGAGCGCTGAGCTGATGGACATAGCTCTGACGAAGACGCGTGGCCTCGCGCCTTTGGCCTACGCCGACCCCCACCGGGCGGTGCGGGTGGCTGCCATCGATCCCCGCCTCGAGAGATTCTTCTTGTTGATCGGTCAGTTTGAAACCGTCGGCGCCGAAGATCTTAATGCCGTTATCCTCAATCGGGTTATGACTGGCTGAAATCATCACACCGGCGCAGGCATCGCTGTGCCGCGTAGCCCAGGCCACCGCCGGAGTCGGAACCACGCCCAGTGCCCATACATCGACGCCCATAGCCATCAGGCCGGCACCGACCGCCGCCTCCAGCAGGTCACCGCTCAGGCGGCTGTCCCGGCCGATCAGGACGCGCCGGTGCGGTGGTTGCGCTATGACCTGATCGCCCAGGGCGAGCCCGATGGCAAAGGCCAGCTCCGCACTCAGTCCGGCATTGGCCACAGCGCGCACGCCGTCTGTTCCAAAATAACGCCGCATCGGTCATCCCCCTTAGGGCCGGATTCGGACCTGAGCCGGCTCAAACTCCACCAACGCCGTTCCCCCGGGCCCGCTCAGGACCAAGGGAGCCAGCCCTCCCCGGCTGCTTGGATCCACGGCCGTCACCCGAAACTGCGCTGCACTCACCGTTTGCAGCAACGACTGCGGGCCTTGCACCACTACAGTTACCGTGCTCGGCGTTGGCCTGGCACCGGCCGGGCCACCGATCACGACCACGGGCAGCCCGCTCAGGGTGCGGTGCACGATCGGGTCGCTCTGCGAGATCACCACCGCCCACACCACCGCCGCCAGCAGCACAGACACCAGGGCCAGCACCGGCCGGGTGGCCAGCCACCTATCCACGGTGGTCACCGGCCGCCATCTGCTTGGACAGGTGGCTCTCAACCAGTTTGCGCAGGCGCCTTTCGTCAAGGTACCTGGTCAGCTCTCCGCCCTTGGCCACGCTGATCGCCCCCGTCTCCTCAGACACCACCACCACCGTGGCGTCTGACACCTCGCTGGCTCCGATCGCCGCCCGGTGGCGGGTGCCCAGATCGCTGGCCACCATCGAGGTGGCGGCCAACGGCAAGAAGCAGGCGGCAGCCAGCACGCGGTCCCGACGCACGATCACGGCACCGTCATGCAGCGGCGTGTTCGGCGCAAAGATGTTGCACAGGATCTGCCAGGACACCTTGGCCCCGAGCCAGGTGCCGGCTGCGGCCAGGTCGGTCAGGCCGGTCTGCCCTTCGAGCACGATCAGCGCCCCGACTCGCTGGCGCGAAAGCCGCAGCGTAGCCTGAACCACTGCCTCCACGGCCAGGGCGGCGTTGGGCTCCCCATCCTCGCGGCCGATCCACCCTTCGAGGAAGCGGGCCCGCCCCAGCCGTTCCAGTCCGCTGCGCAGCTCCGGCTGAAAAACCACCGGGATCGCCACCAGCAACCCGACCAAAGCCGTCTCCAAGACCACGTGCAGCGCCTGCAGCCCAACCAGGGCCGATAATTCGGTGCCCAGCGCCACCACCACAATGCCTTTCATCAGCTGGAAGGCACGGGTGCCGCGGATGGCCAGCAAGATGCGGTAGAACAGATAGGCGACGATCAGGATGTCGAGGATGTTTTGAATCAGCGCACCCGGACCCATGGCGATGATCCTCAACCACATCGCCAGGTCCCCCTTGGCTGCGCTAGCGTTGGCAATCTTGGCGCAAGACCAGCCGATGGGTGCGTTTGATGCCCAGGTATCCAAGGCCGCCGTCCGCCTCCAGCGGCCGCACAGCAGTCAGCTGGAAGCCACGGGTCTGCAAGTGGCGAAACGACGTCACATCGGCGTTCGAGATATCCACCAGCAGGCCCAGCCGGTCGGTGCGCACGGCCAAATCGTGGGCAGCGCCCAGCAGGGCGTCTGCCACCGGCGTCTCCCACAGGTCAGGCTGCAGGTCGAATCCGGCCAGTCCCAGATCGTCGCCGACCAAGAGCACCAGCAGCAGGTAGGTGGCGCGCTGGTGACTGGCGACCAGGGCCGGCAGGCTCTGGGCATCACCGCTGACGGCATCCACAGACACCGTCGGTCGACCGCCGATCGACCGCCAGGCCTCGGCCGTCTCCGACCCAGGCGGCTGGCTGGCGACACCCACGTCCAGGCTAGGCGTGGGTGCCTTCATCGGCCTTGTCCTCCCTTAGCTGGCCGTAATAGGCCAACGCCTGCAACTCGGTGGCCAGATCCAGGTTGTGGACAAACACGTCCGGGTGGCGCAGCTTGACCGGTGCGAAGTTCAACACCGCCCGCACGCCACCCGCCACCAACGCCGAGAAGACCGCTTCGGCCGCTGGCGCCGGCACCGTGATGGCGGCCAGCCTGACCTGCCGACGCTGTAGCTCTTTGGTGATGGCGCTGGCCGGCAGCACCGTATAGCCCTCGACCGATCCCATGGCCTTGTTGGCGTCGCTGTCGAACACCGGGCCAACAGTCAGTCCCGCGTGGCGCCTGGAGAGGTAGCGGAGCAACGCTGTGCCCAGTCGGCCGGCCCCGACCAGGGCCAACTCCGGCTGCTCCGAAATTCCCAGGATCTGGCGAATGGAAGCCTCCAGGTGGCGCACCGAATAGCCGATGCCGCGGCGGCCGAAGGCGCCGAAATAGGCTAGATCTTTGCGAATTTGCTCCGAGGTGAACTGGCTCAGCTCCGACAACTCCCGGGAGGACACCACGTCCTCACCGGTCCGGGCCAGCTCTTCTAATTCGCGCAGGTACAGCGGCAGCCGACTGATGGTGGCGGCCGGGATGCGCCGCGTGGTCTTCACGCCTCCCGCTCCACCACGTAGGAAGCCATCGAGAGCAGCGCTTCCCTGGCCTCGTTGGCTGGCAGCACGCCCAGGGAATCAGCCGCCTCCCGGACCAGGCGAAGGGCCACATCTTGGGCGTAGGCGAACGATCCAGAGCGCCCCAAGATGGACTGCATCTCGGCCCATTCGTCCTGACCGGCAGCTCGGGCCGTGGCCAGTTTTGTCAGACGGGTGCGTTCTGGCTCTTGCGAGTTGACCAGTCCGTGAATCAACGGCAAGGTCAGCACGCCAGAGCGCAGATCGCCTCCCACCACCTTGCCGAAGGCGACCGAGGTGGCGGTGAAGTCCAACAGATCGTCCACGATTTGAAACCCCAGTCCCATACTCCAACCGAAGGTGTACAGGACCCGCTGCTTCCACTCTTCGGCGCCGGCCATCAGCGCGCCCAGCCGGCAGCTCTCAGCCAAAAACAGCGCCGTCTTCTTGCCGATGCGGTCCAGATAGTCGGCCTCGGTGGGTAAATCTCCGCCCAAAGCCGCCACGTTCTGCTGAATCTCGCCATCGCACATCTGGCGAACCACCGCCGACATGATCAGCGTCGCCTCCGGTTCGCGGGTCTCTGCCAGCAGACCGAGCGAGCGGGCAAACAGATAGTCGCCGGCCAAAATCGCCACCCGGCGGTTCCACACGGTGTGCACGGTGGCCACGTTGCGGCGCAACAGGGCCTCGTCCAAGATGTCGTCGTGAATCAAGGTGGCCATGTGGATCATCTCAGTGGCCGCTGCCACCTTCATGATCTGGGCGGCGTCGACGCTGTGCCCAAAGCGGGCGGCCAGAAAAACGAGCGCCGGTCGAATGCGCTTGCCCCCGCCGGAGAGCAGGTGACCGACAACCTCGCGCACACCCTCTCGAGCCTGCTGCAGGTCGTCTTGCAGGTAGCTCTCCAGGGCGTTCAATTCCGGTCTGACCACCTGGAACAGGTTGGGGAATTCCACCTTGACCATCCTCGGCTCCACCGTTGTCTGAGGCTGGCAGAGCATGCCTAAGCTTACCTGTTCTCGTCCTCCGGCTCCAGCCCTGCCGCCTGAATCAGTCTGGCCAGGCGGGCGGCGGCAGCGGACTTGGTGATGTGCAGCGCATGGCCCAGCTCCGACAATGTCGCCTCAGGATCGGCCAGCCGGGCTGCTGCAGCGTCGCGGACGGCTGCCCCAAATCGATCCAGACGGCCCTCAATCTGCAGGGTTTGAATCGCCAACAGCTGGCGGGAGGCGGCTCGGGCCGACCTTTGCAAATTGGCCGTCTCGGCGTTGACTAGGCGGTTGACATGATCCTTCAGCTCAGAGATGGCCCACACGTCTTCGAAAGCGAACAGGGCCCCCTTGCCGCCGACGGCCGCCAGAAGAGCCGTCACCTGACGCCGGCTCTTCAGATAGACCAAAAAACGGCCGCGGCGCTCCGTCCGACGGGCGTCAATCCCCAAGGAGCCAAGTAGGTCTGCAGTCTCCAGGGCGAGCTGCGGCTGGGCGTAGACAAATTCCAGATGCGGCTCCTTGTGTGGGTCGTTGATCGAGCCACATGCCAGCAGGTAGCCGCGCAGCAGTGCCCCCCGTCTGGCTGAGGTGGCAGTGAGCTGCCTGGGCAGCGGCAGCAGGTCCAGGCCCAGCCCCAACATGCCCAGCCACGGCGCAGCCGCGCCCAGGTCGGGCAGATGGAGGGCGAACCGGCCGTGACGGCGGTTGGCTCGGCGCAACAGGTCCGGCTTAGGCACGCCCTCTTGGCGCAACAGGTGTACGGCCAGTCTGGCCACTGCCGGGTGATCGAAGCCGGTCAGCAAAATGGCGCCGCCGGCGCCTTCTTTGACCATGCTCCCCGGTCGTAGCAATCCGGCCAGCAGCGCCCTGCGCACGACGGCCCTGTGTGGTTTGATCTGGGCCAACTCGGCCTTCAGGCGTCTTGTGAATGAATCTGCCACGGCCCTGCCTCAGCGCGCCGCAATCGCTCTGCCAGCGCCAAAAAGTCCATCCGCCGGCGCGGCTCCCAGGCGTCAGAGGCATCGAGCACGATCTCCAGCACCGCCCTGGCCAGCTTCCCGGAGTCGTGCCGGACCAGGACTCCCGGTGCCAGCAGATCCCGCCGCCGCACCCGTTTTCCGCTCTCGATCAAGCCAGCCGCATCGGTTTTTACCGGCAGCGCGCCCACCCCGGCGTAGCGAGCGAGCAGCGCCGGGTCGATGTCACCTTCGTGCACCACCACCCACTCCACCGTCCCGGGGGCGTGGCGCTCGATCGCCGCCAGGTGCTCCTTCAGTCCCATGCCACTGGTTTCGCCCGGCTGCGTCATCAGGTTCTGGACATAGATTTTGGCAGCACGGGTGGTGGCGATAGCCTTAGCCACACCGGGCGCCAATAGCACGGGCAGAATGCTGGTCCACAGGCTGCCCGGTGCGATCACGACCGCCTCCGCCGACATGATCGCTTCCACCACCGCCGGGTCGACCTGGGGCTGAGCTGGCTCCAAGCGGACGTCTTGGATGGTGTGCCCGTGGCCGGTGATCTCGGATTCTCCCTGGATCCACTGCCCGTCGTCCGTCTTGGCCCACAGCACCACTGGCTCGGCGGTGGCCATCAGCACCCGGCCCTGCACGGCCAGTACCCGGCTGGAAGCCGTGATCGCGGTTTGAAAATCCCCCGTGGTGCGCTCCATGGCGGTCAGAAAGAGGTTGCCGAAGGCATGGCCGGCCAGGTCTCCGCCCTCCTCAAAGCGGTATTGAAACAATCGCTCCAGCAATGGCTCCGCCTCTGACAGGGCAACCAGGCAATTGCGCACATCACCCGGTGGCTGGATGTTAAAGCCAGCCCGCAGCCGGCCCGTGGATCCGCCGTCGTCGGCTGAGGTAACAATGGCGGTGAGATGGGCCGTGTACGACTTGAGGCCTCTGAGCAACACCGGCATGCCGGTGCCGCCGCCCAGAACGACGATCTTCGGCCCCCGGCGCAGGGCGTGGCCTGTGACCACAGCCGCCGCCAACTCATCGGGGGCGTTGGGTGCCACCACCGCCACCACCGAGCGGATCAGTCCGCGCACGCCGACCACGCCGAGCCCGACGCCCCAGGCCAAAACGACAACATCGAAGATCGGCCCCAGGCCGAAGTGAACGTTCGGTGCCGTGGCTGGGATGAGCGGTGCCAAGCCCAGCAAGGCCACCACAAAGCCAAGCGCCATCAGCGCCACCCAGCGTTTGAGGCGAAGTCCGGGAACGAGCCAGGAGGTTAAGTCTCGGACGATGACTCCTCCTTTTCCAGGTCCCGGTGGCTAACCGTTACCGGGCTATAGTCGGAGCTCAGCCGCGAGGCTAGGTGCTCGACCACGGCGACTGACCGGTGATGGCCACCGGTGCAGCCGATGGCCACGGTGAAGTCGCTGCGCGCATCGTCCTCCAGGTGGCCAAGGTAGTCGCGGATCAGGGCCTCCATCCGACCGACCAGTCGCCGGGCGCTTTGATCGTGGAGCACGAAAGCCATCACCCGGGCATCTGTGCCGGGCAGTGGCGCCAGATCGGGGTGGTAGTGCGGGTTGGGCAGACTGCGCACGTCCAGCACCAGGTCAGCCTCGGCCGGGGCACCGTGCTTGAAGCCAAAGCTGACGAGCCGCAGGGGCGGATGGCCAGAGGCGTCCGCAGCATAGGCTTGGGTCAAGGTCCGGCGCAGGCGGTAGAGGGTGAGGTTGGAGGTATCGAGGATCAAGGTGGCCTGCTGGCGCACCGGCTCCAGCAGGGTGCGCTCCAGGGCGATGCCCTCGGCCACCGAGCCCTGGGGTGCCATCGGGTGGCGGCGCCTCGTTTCTTTGTAGCGCCGAATCAAGGTGGCGTCATCGGCCTCCAGGTACAGCACGGCGTAGGTGACGTCCACCTCGGCCAACACCCGCAGCGCCTCCTGGATGCCACCAAAGAAGCCCTCTTGCCGGCAGTCCACCACCAGCGCTGTGCCGCGCAACCCAGGCTCGGTCCCGAGCAGTTCAACCAGACGCGGGATCAGCGCCGGTGGGATGTTGTCCACGGCGAAAAACCCCAGGTCTTCAAAGATGTGCAGCGCATTCGTCTTGCCCGCCCCGGACAGGCCGGTAACCAGCACCACCAAGCTCTTGGTCACGACGGGCTAAAGGGCTCCAAACAGACGGGCCAGGCCCCAGGCAATGAAGCCAACCAGCAAAGAGCCGACCAGGGCGGCCACAAATCCGGCCACGGCCAGCCCAGGCACCACACTCAACGCCAGCCAGAACAACAGGGCGTTGATCACGACCGTAAATAAGCCCAGTGTCAGCACTTGCAAGGGCAAGGTGAGCAGGACCAGCACCGGTTTGACGAACCCGTTGAGCACGCCAAGCAGCAAAGCGCCGAGGATGATCGGCCCGTAGCCGGTGGCCTGCACCCCGATATGCAACGCAGCCACCACCAGCAGTCCAATCGCTGCCGCCAGCGCCCGCAACAAGAACAGGACGAGCGGGCTTTTCCTACGCTTGAACATGGTCGGAGGCCTCCTTTAGCGACACCGCCAACTTGGCTGGCAGCCCCGCCTGAATCAGGTCTTCGACGGCGGCCGCTTGAATCTTCCTGGGGGAACCGAAGGTCTTCAGTAGCAGTCGCTTGCGCTTGGGCCCGATCCCGGGCACCAGATCGAGCCACGACGTCGTCATCGCCCGGCTGCGCCGGTTGCCATGCGCCGTGTTGGCGAAGCGGTGGGCCTCGTCCCGCAACTGCTGCAACAGCTGCAGGCCAGGGTCGTGGCGCGGCAAGACGATGGCGTCTGCGTTGTGCGGCACGTACAGCCACTCTTCGCGCTTGGCCAGACCGACCACCGCCATCTCTTGGTCGAGCGTCGACAGCGTCTCGATCACAGCCGTCACCTGGCCCTTGCCGCCGTCGATCAGGAGCAGGTCTGGGCGGTTTCGAAACGAGGTATCCCGCCGATCATCCAGACGGCCCAGCCGGCGGCTGATGGCCTCTTGCAGGGAGGCGAAGTCGTTTGCCCCGCTGACGGTACGGATCGAGAACTGGCGAAAATGGGAGGGGCGGACCACACCGTCCTCGGCGACAGTCATGGCGGCCACAGACAGCGTGCCCTGGGTGTTGGAGATGTCGTAGGCTTCGATCCGCCGTGGCGGCACGGCTAATGACAGCGCATCCGCGAGGTGGGCCAACGCAGCCTCGGCCCGCTCGCTGGACCCTTCCTCCTGGCGCAGGCCCTCGGCTGCGTTCTGGGCTGCCATCTGGACCATGCGGCGCCCGTCGCCGCGGCTGGGCACCACGACGGTGACCGGCCCCTGCCGCCGCTGGCGCACCCAGGCACGCAGATCTGTGACTGCCTCTGGCAGGGCGGACATCCACACCGTGCGTGGCGGCGTCTCCGTGCCGTAGTGGGTGCGCAGGGCGGTGGCCAAGATCACTGCCGGCTGCTCAACCTCGGGGATCTGAAACGTATACCGTTTGCGCCCCGTCAGCTTGCCGTGGCGCACCAACAGCACGTCGACTACGGCCAGCTGCCGGTTTTGCGCCAGGGCGAAGACGTCCGTGTCCCGCCCTTCCGCCACCACCACCGTTTGGTTGGCAGTGACTGCCTCCACAGCCCTAAGCCGATCTCTGGCCTGAGCGGCGGCCTCGTAGCGGGTGGCTGCTGCTGCCTGTGCCATCTCCTGGCGCAACGCCCGCATCACCTCTTCATGCCGCCCCTCCAGTAAGGTGGAGGCCTGGCTCACCGTGTGCTGATAGTCGTCTGAGCTGATCAGGCCAACACAGGGAGCGGGACAGCGCTTGATGTGGTAGAGCAGGCAGGGCCGGTCCACTGTCTTGAATTTGTGGTCGCTGCAGGCACGCATCGGGAACAGGCGGGCCATCAGACGCAGGGTCTCGTGAACGGCAGCGCCGCCAGGATAGGGTCCAAAGTAGCGGGCGTTGTCGGCTTTACGCTGGCGGACGATCTCCAGGCGCGGAAACGGTTCGTCGGCCAGACGCAGGTACGGGTAGTGCTTATCGTCCCGAAGCAGCACGTTGTACTTGGGCCGATGCAGCTTGATCAAGGTCTCCTCCAGCAACAGCGCCTCCGCCTCAGTGGCGGTGAGGATCACCTCGATCTCAGCTGTCAGCCGGCGCAGGGCCGCCACCTTCGGTTCGCTGATCGGTCCTTGGAAATACGAGCGGACCCGATCGCGCAGACGCACCGCCTTGCCGACGTAGAGCACCCGGCTGGTCTTGTCCCGCAGCAGATAGCAGCCTGGCAACCGCGGTAGCTCCTGAGCCTGGGCCAAAAGGTTCATCTCAGCGCCCCGCCAACGACTCCTGGTCGGCCAAGGACGCCGCCAGAAACTGCCCGGTGTACGAGCGGGGGTGGCGGGCCAAGTCCTCCGGTGACCCTTGCGCCACCAGCTGGCCACCGCGCTCGCCGCCCTCGGGACCGAGGTCGATCAACCAGTCACAAGCCTTGATCACGTCCAGGTTGTGCTCGATCACGACCACAGTGGAGCCGCTGTCCACCAGGCGTTGCAGCACCTCGAGCAGGCGGCGGACGTCGTCCATGTGCAGGCCGGTGGTCGGCTCGTCCAAGATGTAGAAGGTGCCGTCCACCGCCTGTCGGGATAACTCGGCAGCCAGCTTCACCCGCTGCGCCTCGCCACCGGACAAGGTGGTCGCGCTCTGACCCAAGGTGACGTAGCCCAGCCCGACCTCGGCCATGACGGTGAGCTTGCGGGCCAGGCGCGGGTACGGTGCGAAGAATTCGATCGCTTCGTCGACCGTGGTGTTCAAGACGTCGGCGATCGTCTTTTGGCGAAGCGTGACCTCCAGCGTTTCCCGGTTGTAGCGCAACCCCTTGCACACTTCACAGGGCACGTAGACGTCCGGCAAAAAGTGCATCTCAATCTTGATGATGCCGTCGCCGCGACAGGCCTCACAGCGGCCACCGGGCACGTTGAAGGAAAACCGTCCGGGACCGTAGCCGCGGATCTTGGCCTCCGGCAGTCCGGCGTACAGGCCGCGGATCAGGTCGAACAGGCCGGTGTAGGTAGCGGGGTTAGACCTAGGGGTGCGGCCAATCGGGCTCTGGTCGATGTCGATGACCTTTTCCAAGAACTCCAGACCCTCCACCGACCCGTGCTCAGCGGGTCTGAGGTGGGCCCGGTTGAGGTCGCGGGCTAGCGCCCGGTACAGCACGTCGTTGACCAGGCTGGACTTGCCGGACCCAGATACCCCGGTCACGCCGATCAACAGGCCGAGCGGAAAGCGGACGTCGATCTGCTTGAGGTTGTGGGCACTGGCTGCGCGCACCGTAATCGCCCTGGGACCTGGCAGGCGCCGTCTGGCCGGAAGCGGCACGCGCAGCCGGCCGGCCAGATAGCCGCCGGTGAGCGACCCAGGGTCGGCCATCACCTCGGCCGGTGAACCGGCGCTGACCACGTGCCCGCCGTGGCGTCCGGCGCCCGGTCCGATGTCCACGATGTAATCCGCCGAGCGCATGGTTTCCTCATCGTGTTCGATCACGATCAGGGTGTTGCCTTGATCGCGCAGTTTCTTCAAGGTGTCGATCAGCCGCCTGTTGTCCCGCGGGTGCAGCCCGATGCTGGGCTCGTCCAGCACGTAGATGACGCCGACCAGTCCGGCACCGATCTGAGTCGCCAACCGGATGCGCTGCGCCTCACCGCCGGACAGGCTCATCGCCGCGCGGTCCAGGGTCAGATACTCGAGGCCGACGTTGATCAAAAAACCCAGCCGCTCGATCAGTGTCTTCTTGATCTCGCGGGCGATCGTCTCCTGGCGCTCGCTCATGCGCAGTTGGAGCACGAAGTCGAGCGCTTGCTGGATGGACATGGCAGAGAGGGCGGCGATCGAGATTTCGCCCACTGTCACGGCCAGGCTTTCCGGGCGCAGACGCTGGCCCTGGCAGGCCGGGCAGGGCACCGGCGTCATGTAGGCCTCCATCTCTCGGCGGGCTTCTTCGCCCATCGCCTCTTTGTGACGGCGCTGCACGTAACTGGCCACGCCGCTGAACGGGATCGCCCGCCGGCGGTGGCCGTAGTGCGAGTCGAAATGAAAGGGAAAGACGTCCTTGGTGCCGTCCATCACCAGCCGCCGCTGTTCTTCCGACAGGTCGCGCCAAGGGCGGTCGATCGGGATGGAAAAGTGTTCGGCTGCCTGGACCAGGTAGGCGCTGTAGTACTCGCTGTGCGCCCACGGGGCGACCGCACCGCCGAGCAGGCTGCGTCGCTCGTCTGGCACCACCAGGGCCTGATCCACCTGCAGGTGGTAACCCAATCCGTCGCAACGGGTGCATGCCCCGTACGGGTTGTTGAACGAGAACATGCGCGGCGTCAGCTCTTCCAGGCTGATCCCACATTCCGGGCAGGCGAAGTTTTGTGAGTAGGTGGTTTCCTCTCCGTCCACCACGGCCACCACGGCCAACCCGGAAGCCAGTTTCATCGCTGTCTCCAACGAATCGGCGAGCCGACTCGCCACCTCGGCCGAGATGACCAGCCGATCAACCACAGCGTCCACCGTATGCTTCTTCTTCTTGTCCAGTTCTGGCGCCTCAGAGAGATCGACTACCTTGCCATCCACCCGGGCACGCACCAGACCCTCAGTCGCCAGTTCGGCGAACACCCGCTCATGTTCGCCCTTGCGGCCACGCACCATCGGTGCCAACACCAAGATCCGGCTTCCCTCGGCTAGCGCAAGCACCTGATCCACCACCTGATCCACCGTCTGGCGCTGGATCGGCCGATGGCAGTTTGGGCAGTGCGGAGCACCGACTCGAGCGTAGAGCAGCCTCAAGAAGTCATGGATCTCGGTGACCGTGCCCACCGTGGAGCGGGGGTTGTGCGAGGTGGTCTTCTGGTCGATGGAGATGGCTGGGGACAGGCCCTCGATGCTGTCCACATCCGGCTTGTCCATCCGCCCCAAGAACTGGCGGGCATAGGCGGAGAGGCTTTCCACATAGCGGCGCTGGCCCTCGGCATAAATGGTGTCCAGAGCCAGAGACGACTTGCCGGACCCGGACAGCCCGGTCATCACCACCAGCTGGTTGCGGGGGATCTCCAGGTCGATGTCTTGTAGATTGTGCTGGCGGGCGCCCCGGATGATGATCTTGTCGTTGGCCACCTAGCGCTACGTCCTTTCGCCACGTGTGGTGAGTGTAGCATAGGGCCGGCTCAACTCCCGGCGGTCTTGCGCACCGCCCGCACGGTCAGCGATGCCTCCAACTCTACGACCGCATCGCGAAGCTGCGCCGCCCGTTCAAACTCCAAGAGCTTGGCGGCCTCCCGCATCTGACGGCGCAGCCGCTCCACCAATTTCAGCTTCTCTTTGTTCGAGAGCGCACTCACGTCCAGCGGCGAACCATCGGCGTTGGCGGCCACATGGGTAGCCTCCAGCACCGCCCGCACGCCCTTGATCACACTTTGCGGCGTGATCTGGTGGCGAAGATTGTAGGCCACTTGCATCTCCCGACGGCGGCGCGTTTCTTCCATCGCCTGGTCCATGGCCGGGGTGATGCGGTCGGCGTACATGATCACCCGGCCGAACACATTGCGCGAAGCCCGGCCAATGGTTTGGATCAAGGATGTGCTCGAGCGCAGATAGCCCTCCTTGTCGGCGTCCAAGATGGCGATCAGGGATACCTCCGGCAGATCCAGTCCCTCGCGCAGCAGATTGATGCCGACCAGCACGTCGAAGGTGCCCAGTCGCAGTTCGCGGATGATCTGCATCCGCTCCAGGGTGATGATGTCCGAATGCATGTAGCGGACCTTGACCCCACACTCTTTGAAGTACTCGGTCAGATCCTCGGCCATCTTCTTGGTCAAGGTGGTGATCAGCACCCGCTCTTGGCGGGCCACCCGCTGTTCGATCTCCGCCAGCAGGTCGTCTACCTGGTGCTGCGTTGGCCGCACCTCGATCTCCGGATCGACCAGGCCGGTCGGACGGACGATTTGCTCCACCACCTGCTGACCGGCGGCCAGCTCCCAGGGACCCGGGGTTGCCGAGACCGTGATCATGGTGCTGGTTCGGGCCAAGAACTCCTCGAAGTTGAGCGGCCGGTTGTCCAGCGCCGACGGCAGGCGAAAACCGAACTCGACCAGCGTCTTCTTGCGCTCCTGGTCGCCAGCGTACATGCCGCGGACCTGGGGGATGGAGATGTGGGATTCGTCCACAAACAACAGATAGTCTGGAGGAAAAAAGTCGAGCAGCGTGTACGGAGGTTCCCCCGGTGCCCTGCCGGTGAGATGGCGGGAATAGTTCTCGATGCCCGAGCAATACCCCACCTCCCGCAACATCTCCAAGTCGTAGGTCGTGCGCTGCTCCAGCCGCTGCGCTTCGAGCAGCCGTCCGTGCCTGCTCAGTTGGTCAAGGCGTTCTTTCAGCTCGGTCGAGATGGTCTCGATCGCCTGTTCCCGTCTTTCTAGCGGCGTCACATAGTGCGAGGCAGGGTAGATCGCCACATGGTCCCGGTGGCCGTAGATCTCACCTGTCAAGGCGTCCAGTTCGCTGATCCGCTCGATGGTGTCCCCAAAGTACTCCACCCGGATCACCCGCTCACTTGAGCCGGCCGGAAAGATCTCCAACACGTCGCCGCGCACGCGGAAGTGGCCGCGGGTCAAATTCTGGTCGTTGCGCTGATACTGGTTGTCGACCAGCTGGCGCAGCACCTTTTGGCGCGGCCGCTCGCTGCCTCGGCGCAGCGACACACACAGATCCCGGTAGTCCTCTGGCGACCCCAGACCGAAGATGCAGCTGACCGACGCCACGATCAGCACATCGCGCCGCTCGAACAAAGCCGTAGTGGCCGCGTGGCGCATCTTGTCGATCTCGTCGTTGATCGAGGCGTCCTTCTCGATGTAGGTGTCCGACTGTGGCACATACGCCTCAGGCTGGTAGTAATCGTAGTAGGACACGAAATACTCAACAGCGTTGTCTGGGAAAAACTGCTGAAACTCGCCGGCCAGCTGGGCAGCCAGCGTCTTGTTTGGGGCCAGGACCAGCGTTGGCCGCTGCAGGCGGGCGACGGTACTGGCCATGGTGTACGTCTTGCCGGATCCGGTCACACCGAGCAGAACCTGCCGGTTCAGGCCGCGCTGCACCCCTTCGACCAACTGCGCGATGGCCTGTGGCTGATCACCCTTGGGCGTGAAATCCTGGGTCAGTGTGAACTCAGCCATCTGCTCCTCCTTCGATCAGGGGTCACCAATAGGGCGGGCGGGGCGCCCTGGGTGCCCCGCCCGCCGATGGTCCAGCTGAACTTCAGGCTATGCCGGTCGGCGCATCCACCTCTGGCGGCGGGTCGTCGTCGGCCGCCACCGCCACTTCGCACGAACCGATCAGGCTCGCCCCATCCTCCACCGTCAGCCGACGGGCTTTCAGGTTCCCGACCACCCGCGCCGTGGGCTTGAGATCCAGCCGCCGGGCGGCGGTGATGTCGCCTTCAACCAGCCCCATCACAATCACTTCTTGACCTTCGACCGTGGCGTTCACCACCGCCGTCTCGGCGATGATCAGTTGGCCCTCGTGCCGAATCTTGCCCTTGAAGTGGCCCTCCAGCCGGATCAGACCGCGCCCTGACCCCACCAACGTGCCGTCGAAAGACACGTTGCGAGAGAGCAACGCGGTACCTTCTTGGCCGTTGGGCATCGCTTGATCGCCACGGCCCTTCCCCATCTGCACGACCATGACCGCAAGTCCCCTTCCCAGTCCTCTGGCGCCGGCAAAGTGGAACTAGTTTCTGCGACCTCGATCAGATTCCTACTATCCGGTCCTGATCAGGTCTAGAGACTTCCGGGCACAGGCGCGCTGCGGATCACACTGAGTGGATTTTGACTCTGGCCCCACACCCACACGGTGAATCCCACGGCTGACTTGCCGGCGGTGGCCAGAGTTTGCCCCTGTTGCACCGGCTGTCCGACGCGCACCCGCGGTGTGCTGAGCTGGGCGTAGGCAACTTGCAGTCCGGCAGGGCTGGCCACCACCACCGTGGTGCCGCCGTGGGCCGACGCGCTGATCGAAGCGACCGTGCCAGCCGCAACCGCCAGCACTGGGGCACCCGGTGTCGCCTGGATCTGCACGCCCGGACTAAACTGGCTGCCGGTGGGCACACTGTGCCAGCCGTAGCCCACGGTCACCTTGCCGGCCACCGGCAGCTGCCGGGGCCAGGACACGGCGACAGCGCTGGCGCCTTGGCTGCCGAGCTGCCCGGTGAGCTGCTGCAAGGCGCTGATCAGGGTCTGGAAGCCGGCAATGGCCGGTGTGCCGTAGCCGTCGATCGCCGAGACCCGGCTCTCGGCGCTTGTGACCGCTTGTTCCAAGGTGCTGAGGCTGCTGGAGATTTGGGCTACCGACTTCTCGTCTGCGAGATAGCCGACCTTTTTCTGCTGCTCGGCAGTGACCAGCTGGTGCAGGGCCGCGATATGCGCGGCGGCCAGTTGGTTGGCCCGAGCGGTTCCCAGATAGGCTGCGAAGAACAGCATCGCCACCGACACGGCGACAGCACAAACCACAAAGGCGGCCAGCACCACAGTGCGCAGGCCCAGGCCAAACGAAAGTTCCTGGGCGGTGCCGTCTCGCTCGGAGAGGACCACCAGCCGATAACTTGGGGTGTCCAACTCGTCCCTCCCACCGCGCTGCGCCAGAGGCAATTAGCCGTCTCACCAGACCGCGACAAAGGTGAGCGTAGTCACAAGGATACTGGAGGTCAACCCCTGCCGCTGCGGCGAGTTAGCGCTTGGGCAGATACAGAACCGGGTTGACAGGTTTTCCATCGATCCGGATCTCGAAGTGCACATGCGGTCCGGTGGCCCAGCCGGTCATCCCGACCAGTCCGATCACCTGGCCCTGCGCCACCGTCTCGCCCACCTGCACCTCGATGTGGCTCTGATGGGCGTATAGGGTGGAGACGCCGCCGCCGTTATCCAGCACCACCGTGTTGCCGTAGCCGTTGATCCAGCCGGCGATGATCACCCTCCCGGCGGCGGCGGCGTGGATCGGCGTGTACATCGGCACCCCGATGTCGATACCGGTGTGCAGCTCCCACTTATGGGCGAACGGGTCGTACCAATAGGCAAACGGGTTGGTGATCGGACCGTTGACCGGCCAGATGAAGGCCATTGAGTTGACCGAGGCACCGCTGCCAGGTGACTCCAGTGCGGTGATGGCGGCAGTGACCGCCTGCTGGTTGGCCTCGTCGGCGCCCACCACCCGTTGCTGCTGGCCCTGAGCCGAAATCAGGGCCGTGACCTGACCTTCAACCCGCTGTTGCTCCTGACTCAGCTGCACCCCCTGGGCGGTGGCTTGGGCGAGCAGCGTCGCCAGCTGGGTCTTCTCGGCCAGGAGTTGGCTGGACAAACTGAGCAGGGTCTGAGCTTCGACCTGCGTCCTCGTGATCACGCCCAGGTCCGCACCGATCAACTGTTGCACCAGTTGCAGCCTGGTCAGGAAATCAGAAAAACTCTGGGCCTGGAGCAGCACGGACAAAAACCCGCCCATCCCCTGCATCTGCAGGTTCTGCAATGCACCATCCACCTGTGTGCGGTCGACCCCTAACTGGGCCTTGGTCGCTTGATAAGACGACAGGGTCAGGGCCTGCTTGGCCTCGACGGCACTGACCTCGGCACCGAGATAGGCGATGTGAGCTGTGGTGGTCTGCATCTCGGCCTGGAGCACAGCCAGCCGCTGCTTGGCCTGCAAGTAGGCGCCGTGGATCTGGCTCAGTTTGCTCTTGTCCTGATTCAACGACTGCTGATCTTGGGCCAGCTGCTGTTGCAGCTGGGACAGGCTTTGGCCACCGCCGGACGCGCCAGCGGCACCCGGTAGGGCCAGGGCCAGCACCAAAACCGCTCCGCTGGCCAGCAGGCCGAGGCGGGCAGTGAAACCAGGACGGGTCAACTTCATCAGATGCGGCCCCGGCGAATGGACAGCTGACTTGCGAGCAGACCGATCACCAGGCCCACACCCAAGGTGAGGGGCAAGATGGTCTGATCAGCGCTGTACTCTCCCACCACCGGCAAAAACGGCAAGTCGGCGTGGACGGTCGCGGCGTAGACATGGTACAGGCCTGCCGTCACCAGTGACGCCACCACGCCACCGCAAAGACCGAGCAACATGCCCTCCAACAAGAACGGCAGCCGAATGAAGCCTTCCGTGGCGCCGACCAGGCGCATGATGTGAATCTCGCGGCGGCGGGCGAAGATCCCGGTGCGGATGGCGTTTTGAATCACCAGCAAGGTGCCGAGCGCCAGCAGGATCCCCATCGCCAGCCCGACCAGACGCACGATGTCAACGGCCTTGAACAGACGCTGGACCACGGGGGCCTGATAGTTGACGGTCTGCACCTCAGTGAGGGTCTTCAGGCGCACCGCCAATGGCGCCACCGCCTTGGTGGTGGTGGCCTTTACATAGATCGCATCCAGCAGCGGGTTTTGGCTGCCAAGCGGCTTGAAGTTCTGGCCGGACGGTCCAAAGTCTCGCTCCAGTTGGGCGAGCGCCTGCTGTTTGGAAACGAAGGTAGCGCTTTGGACATCGGCCCAGGTGCGCACCGAACTCGCCAACTGGGTGCCCTGGGCCGTGGTCACGGACGGCTTCAAGAACGCCTCGATTCCGACCTGGCCCTCCATCGACGTGGCGATCCGGCCCACATTCAAGGAGAGTGCGGCGAACACAGCCAGCACCAGCAACGCCACCGCTGCCGATGTCACGGAGGCAAAGGTGAGAACTGGGTTCTGGCGCATGTTCTGCCAGACCTCCGCGAAGTAAAAGCGCCAGCTGTGGATGTTCATTGACCCACCGTGCCGGTGCGCCAGTCTTCAGGGTGGCTGTCCTCGAAGTAGGCGCCGGACAGTTCGTCGCGGGTGATGCGGCCCTGATCGATGGCAACCACTCGTTGGCGAAAGTTATCGACCAGCGCCACTGCGTGGGTGGCCATCAGGACGGTGGTACCCATCCGGTTGATATCGAGAAAACAACGCAAGATGTCTTCCGAGGTTTTGGGGTCCAAATTGCCGGTCGGCTCGTCGCCGAGCAGCACCAGCGGCCGCCCGACAATCGCCCTGGCGATGCCGATCCGCTGTTGCTCGCCAGCCGACAACTGATTGGGGTACTTGGCGGCATGATTCGCCAGGCCCACGATCTCCAGCGCCTCCATCACCCGCCGTTTGAGGTCGCGATGCACCTCTTCGGTAACCCGCAGGTTGAAGGCGATGTTGTCGAAGACCGTCCGTTGGGACAGCAATAGGAAGTCTTGAAACACGATCCCGATCTCCCGGCGCAAAAATGGGACCCGCTTCATCGGCAGTCGGCCCACATCCCAGCCATTGACCACCACTGAGCCGGAACTCGGGGTGTCTCCCCGGTAGATCATGCGCATCAAGGTCGTCTTTCCGGCACCGCTCGGTCCGACCAGAAACACAAACTCGCCCTTGCCAACCTCCAGGTCGACATGGTCGAGGGCAAGTGTGTCCTTGCCGTACTTCTTGGTGACAGAACGAAAGCTAATCAATGGCTTACCTCCCAGGGCGCAACGGGCCGACTATTCTCGGTTTCTCTTCGCCTCTCCTGCTGGATCCGCATCATTATGTCCCCTTCTGAATGCCATAGTCCAGACAAATCCGACCAGCGCTACCAGCCGGAGCAGCCGCCGCGGCTCATGCAGCGTCCGCCACACCCACTCAATACCCAGCTGGCGCACCGGCCGGGGGGCCCGGCGTTTGTCGCCGGCCCAGACGTCGAACGCGCCACCGACCACCATCGTGACTGGGACCCGCAACCGGCTGCGCATCACACCCAAGAAGGCCTCTTGGCGCGGGGAACCGAGGGCGACCAGCAGGATCTGAGCGTGGCTCTGGTTCACCTCATGGGCCACCTGGTCGACCTCGCTAGCAGAGAAGTAGCCGTGTCGCGCCCCGACCACCTCAGCTCCCCACTCCTCCATTTTGGTACCGGCCCGTCTCGCCACGCCGGGTCTGGCGCCGAGCAGAAAAAGGCGGGGCTGCAATTGGCGGATGATCGCTTCGGCCAGCTCGATGCCAGGCAGACGGTGCACCTCTTTCTCACCTTGAAGCCGCGCCGCCAGCACGATGCCGATGCCGTCCGGCACCAGCAGGTCGCCGGCCAGCAAGGCCTGACGGACCGCCTCGTCGCGCCTGGCATTCCATAAGATCTCCGGATTTGGGGTGTAGATGGAGTGCTGAGCGGCCGGCGTGTCCAGCCACGAACGAACCAAGCTCAGGGCCTCTGCCTGGGTGACAGATTGCAGCGGGATACCCATCAGGCGAAAGCTCTTCACGCCAGCGCCTGCCACATGGCCGCGAAGGCAGACTGCAGCTGCGTGCGTCTCCCAGCCACGCTGGCCGCCAACTGGCCGCGCCCAGGACCAGGGGTGGTTTGGGGGTGCAGGTGCCATTCGCTCCACAGCGGCATTCCGAGCAGTCGCGCCTCCCGCTCCACCTTGGGATCGTAGGGCACAGCCACAGACGGCACTCCCGCCAAGCTGGCCAAAATCATGGCATGCAGACGAATCGCAACCATGTACTCGAGTTCCGAGAACAGCGTAAGGATTCCTTCGGACTCCGCTGGCAGCTCGCAAAACTCCATCACCGGCCCATGGCTGCGAACCAGTTGGCGGACCAAGTCCGAATCCTGTCGGCTGTCCATGGCGAACACCCTGATCTGGCGGCCACTGTCCCTGGCCACGAGCACCAGTTGGCGAGCCAGTGCCTCGACGTCGAGGCCAGGCACAGACCGCGGTGCGAAGCCGATCCAGCGTGAGGTTCGCGCCGGCACGGATAGCAACTGGTACGCTGCGTCGGCACCAAGCACCAGCCGATCGGCCGGCACGCCAGAGTGGCCGAGCAGGGCCAAAGACGCCGGGTCGCGGGCCACCGCCACCTGCGGTGCGGGGGCTCGGGCCAAGACCCATCTGCCGGTACGAGATAGCGGCCCAACGCCGATCGCCCAGTACGCCACCGGACTCCTGCGGCCCGCCGCCGCCGCCGCCCGCAGGTAGTAGCCGAGCGAGCCAAGCGAGGTTGAGTCCTGGAGCAAACCGCCGCCGCCGAGCAAAAAGCGGTCGCCTGCGCCCAGCGTCTTCAGTAACGCGCCAAACCTGGTGCGCGGCCAAGCCTCCACCTGATGGCGGCGTTCGGTGTCCGCAGGGTCGAGTGAAACGACCAGCGGCGTGAAATCGTCCCCAAACGTGCGAATCAGGTCCAAGGATCCAGCCAAAATCGCCTCGTCGCCCAGGTTCTGGGCACCGGCGTAGCCAAGCAGCACGACCCGGCCAGCTGCGCCCGGCATCAGCCACCCTCCTGCCGATGGCGTTGCAACAGCCTAAGCCTGAGGTGCGGAGTCGAGCTCGGAGGCCGACAGGCGCTTGGCCTCAAATTCTAGATAGGCCCGGATGAACGGGGAGAGTTCACCGTCCATCACGGCCTGGACATCTCCGGTCTCGTGCCCGGTGCGGTGGTCTTTGACCATGGTAAACGGCTGGAAAACGTAGGACCGAATTTGGCTCCCCCAGCTGATGTCTTGCTGGATGCCGCGCAGCTGAGCCATCTCGTGCTGCTGATCCAGTTCCTTCTTCTCCAGTAGTTTGGCCCTCAGGATCCGCATCGCCGTCTCCCGGTTGGCATGTTGCGAACGCTCGTTCTGGCAGCTGACCACGATGCCGGTGGCCAAGTGGGTGATGCGCACCGCCGACTCGGTTTTGTTCACGTGCTGGCCGCCGGCACCGCTGGAGCGGTAGGTGTCGATGCGCAATTCTTCCGGTGTCAGCGGCACCTCGTCCTCGCTCTCGATCACCGGCAGCACGTCCAGTGAGGCGAACGAGGTGTGCCTGCGGCCGCTGGAGTCAAAGGGCGACATCCTGACCAGGCGGTGTACTCCGCGCTCTGCTTTCAAAAACCCATATCCCATGTGACCGGAGATCTGGAAGGTGACGCCTTTGACGCCGGCTTCCTCGCCGGGCAAAAAGTCCAATACCTCCACCTGATACCCCTGGCGTTCGCAAAAGCGTGTGTACATGCGGTAGAGCATCTGCGCCCAGTCCATGGCATCCACGCCGCCGGCGCCGCCATGGATGGACAAGATGGCGTCGTGAGAGTCGTAGGGGCCAGACAGCAGGACGGACAGGTCGAGCCGCTCCATGCGCTGCTCAAGCTCGCCGATCAAGTTTGTCGCCTCTTGTGCCACGTCCGCATCGGCCGTCTCTTCGGCCAGCTCCAAGAGCACGCCCACGTCCTCGGCGGAATGCTCTAGGGCAGCCAGTTCCTCGATCGGTGTCTTCAGCCGGCGCAGGGCGTGCACGGCCTCCTGAGCAGCCTTGCCATCTGCCCACACCGAGGGGTCCTCGAGCTTCTTTTCCCAGGCGTCGATCGCCGCCTTGCGCGCATCGGGGTCAAAGAGACCTCCGCAGTCGTTCTAGGCGGGCCAGGAGCTGACGCAGGCGATCTTCCATCTCAGCCTTCCTTTCGCTCAGCGGGTCTAGCTGCTGGCCCTGCCATGGCAGCGCTTGTACTTCTTTCCGGAGCCGCAGGGACAGGGGTCGTTGCGGCCGACGTGCTGCGTGGCCGCTGGCGCAAGCGGCTGGTGGGAGACCACAGCGCCGGCTGGGTTGGCGGTCTGTTCGCTGATCACCACGCCGCCGCCGCCGGCGGGGGGCGCGGCCGGATGGATGGGTCGACCGCTGAACCCCTCCTCCGGGGGCGTCACGTTCACCTGCACCTTGAGCACGAAGCGCACCATGTCCTGGCGGACGGCATCCGTCATCTCCTGAAACATGGCGAAGGCCTCTTGCTTATAGGCGACCAGGGGGTCCAGCTGGCCGTAGGCGCGCAGCCCAATGCCCTCTCTCACGTCGTCCATGGCCTGCATGTGCGAGATCCACTTCTCATCCACGACCCGCAGTGCGATCAGACGTTCCAGCTGACGCAACAACTCGGGGCTGAGCTCTTGCTCCTTTTTCTCGTAGGCCTCGAGGGCCTTGGCCTGGATCAGGTCCTCGATCTCCTCGCCGCTGAGCGGCTCCAGGTCGGCCTCGGTCACCTGGCCGGGATTCAGAAAGTTCGCTTCGGCATACTCCAGCATGCCTTTGAGGTTCCACTCGCCGCCGTCTTGGTCCGGCTCGAACAAATCGACGGTGTGCTCCACCTCTTGATCGATCATCGACAACATCCGCTCTCTGAGGTCGAGCGTCCCGTCCAGGATCTGGCGGCGCTCCCCGTAGACCACCTCGCGCTGGGTGTTCATCACGTCGTCGTAGTCCAAAAGGTGTTTTCTCATGTCAAAGTTCCGGCCCTCCACCCGCTTTTGCGCCCGCTCGATGCTGCGGGTGAGGATGGTGTGTTGAATCGCCTCATCGTCGGGAAGACCCAGACGGTCCATCAGACTCTGCAGATTTTCTCCGCCGAAGATGCGCATCAGGTCGTCTTCCAGGCTGACGTAGAACTGTGACGATCCGGGGTCGCCCTGGCGGCCGGACCGCCCTCTCAACTGATTGTCGATGCGCCGGCTCTCGTGCCGCTCGGTGCCCAGAACGTGCAGCCCGCCAAGCGCCGCCACGCCCTCGCCCAGCTTGATGTCCGTACCTCGGCCAGCCATGTTGGTGGCAATCGTGACCGCCGCCATCTGGCCCGCCTCGGCGATAATGGCGGCTTCTTTCTCATGTTGCTTGGCGTTGAGCACCCGGTGCGGGATGCCCCGCTTATCGAGGAGACGAGCCAGATGCTCTGACTTCTCAATCGAAATGGTGCCAACCAGAACCGGCTGGCCGCGGCTGTGACGAGTCACGATGTCCTCCACCACCGCGCTGAATTTGGCCTCTTCGCGCTTATAGACCAGGTCAGGCATATCCTCGCGGATCATCGGCATGTTGGTGGGAATGGCCACCACTGAGATCTGGTAGATCTTGCGAAACTCCTCTTCCTCCGTGACGGCCGTACCAGTCATGCCGGCCAGCTTTTTGTACATCCGGAAGAAGTTCTGGAAGGTGATGGTGGCCAGCGTCACATTCTCTGACGCGATCTTGACGTTCTCCTTGGCCTCAATCGCCTGGTGCAGGCCGTCGGAGTAGCGGCGGCCAAACATCAGCCGGCCGGTGAACTCGTCGACGATCAGCACTTCGCCGTCTTTGACCACGTAGTCACGATCCAGCTTCATCAGGGCGTGCGCCTTCAGGGCCTGCATCAGGTAGTGCGAGAGATCAGTGCGGGCGTCGGCGTAGAGGTTGTCCACGCCGAGGGCGCGTTCCACCCGGGTCACACCAGCCTCGGTGGGGGCGACTGTCTTCGCCTTTTCATCCTTGGTGTAATCCTCACCCTCGGTCAGGGTTGGGATGATCTGGGCAAAGCGATGGTACAGCTCGGTCGACTCATCGCCAGCTCCGGAGATGATCAGCGGCGTCCTCGCCTCGTCGATTAGCACCGAGTCCACCTCGTCGACGATGGCGTAGTGGTGGCCGCGCTGGACCATATCTTCCGGCCGCACCACCATGTTGTCTCTGAGGTAGTCGAATCCGGCCTCGTTGTTGGTGATGTACGTGATGTCGCAGGCGTAGGACTGGCGGCGCACGGACGTCTCCATGTTGCTGATCACCACGCCGACCTGCAGGCCGAGCAGCTCGTACGCCGGCGCCATCCAGTCCCGGTCTCGCTGGACTAGGTAGTCGTTGACCGAGACAATGTGCACGCCGCGGCCGCTCAAGGCGTTCAGATAAGCCGGCAGCACGGCGACCATCGTCTTTCCTTCACCGGTCTTCATCTCGGCGATCCGTCCATCGTTCAGCACACAGGCACCCAGCACCTGAACGTCATAGGGTTTCAGCCCCACCGCCCGGGCACAGGCCTCACGGGCGTACGTGAAGGCCTCGACCTGGAACTGGTCTATGCTCTCGCCGTTTTGGGCGCGCTCACGCAGGCCGAGGCTCTTCTGCCGCAACTGTTCATCTGTGAGTTTTTCCGCTTCATCGCCGAGCGCGTTGACAGCCTCAACGATGGGCAGGTGCCGCTTCAGTTCGCGTCCGTTGACGTCCCCCAGCAGCAACCCGCTGAGCATCTTGATCATGGCGCACCTCGCCAGTCATCAGATCAGCCCATGCGCATGCCGTGGGCTCCCTGTCAGTCTAGCATCCACGGCCTGTGGAGACTACCGGACCCCTTTAACCGACCTGTTCGACCTTGCCGACTTCTTGCTCCAGATGGGCGCGCAGTCGGTCGGTCAGTTCTGCCTTTTCCATGTCCAAAAACGCCTTCGCCACCCGTGGGTCGAACTGGGTCCCGGCAGCCCGGGCGATTTCCTGATGGGCGATCGTGGGCTCGGCACCCTTACGATAGGGGCGATCGGAGGTCATGGCATCGTAGGTGTCGACCACGCTGATCAGCCGGGCGCCGTACGGGATCTCCTCGCCGCCGATACGGTCTGGGAACCCCTGCCCGTCCCAGCGCTCATGGTGGGCACCGACCCAGCGGATGCCTGGACCGAGGAAGCGCAAGTGACTGAGGATGCGCTCGCCAATAGGGGCGTGCTGCTGCATGATCAGGTACTCGCGCAGCACAAAGGCGCCAGCCTTGTTCAGGATCTCATCTGGAATGGCGATCTTGCCAACGTCGTGCAGGATGGAACTGAAGTACAAGGTGTCCATGTCCTTGTCCGACAGCTTCAGGTACTCGCCGAGGGCAATAGTCCCTTCGGCCACTCGCTGCGAATGTCCGAAGGTATAGCTGTCCTTTGCATCCAGGGCGTTCACCAAGGTGGCAACCACGTCCAGATAGGCCTCACGCAACTGAACGAAGCGCTCCATGGTCCAGCGGGAGAAGAGCAGGGGCCCGAAGAACAGGGCCGGGCCGATCACACCCAAGCCAACGTATGACGCGGCGATGAGGAGTCCCAGAAGAATGTCACCCAGGTAATTGGCCCAGGCAAAACTGAGATCCACACGCCAGATGGTGCGGAGGGATTTTCCCAACCACCACGACAAGTATTGAGCGGTTATGCTCAGGTTCAGTATTGCAAAGACAACGCCCGCCAAGGTTGCGGGAATGATGTCAGAGACTACTGACAATCCGCTGTGCGCTAGAGTTCCTCCAACCAAGTGGAAGACCACGGCACCAACGAAGACGCCAAGAAAGAGCTGGCTCCGATTAAAGATCAGTGCACGCAGTGGCGTCTGGCCCAGAAGATCTCGAAGTCGAAGACTGCCAACCAGCGCCAAGAGACCGACAACCAGTGGGGGGAACAGCACGATTTCGGCCAGATAACACGCGCTGCTGACCGAGATGGTTCCCTTGTCTGCATTAAACGGGAGGTGCACTGGAAATGCCTCAATAGCTAGGTTCAAAAGGAGGAAAAAGCCGACTGTGGGCCATGAGACGGGAGTGAGACCCAAGCGCCACGCGCCTACACCCAGCACCACAGCCAGAATGGCTAGGCCAAGGGTATAGATCCACAACTTCCTATGGACGGTCCGCTCGGCGCGCTCCGCCACCTCGGTAACCCTCCGCTCTTGTCTCTCCCGGCCCCCGTGGAACATGGCTCGTCATCAGCCGTTGACCTGAACGGTAGCGTTCCCAGTCACGACACGAACAATCGAAGCAACCAACTTGCGCAAGATAGATCCCCTTTACACTGGATCCCGCCAGACCGCTAATCTCTGGCCAAGAACCCCGCTGGGCTCAGTTCTGCGCGTTGGGGCCGGGAGTGAGACGGCGCTAAGAGTTCGCTCCTTGCACGCGTTTCCCTCTTCGCACCATAGATCCTGAGTCCCTGCGACTCCGACATTTCGGCGCCGCTGGCCCGAGCTTAGGGTCGACTCCTCGCCGACGCGCTCCGGCGGAGCTCATCGGCCACAACCTCGGCGATCACATGGCGGGCGTTGGCGGCGAGGGCCGGATTTCGCTCTCGGTAGTAAGGGAGCTGAATCAATGCCACCGAAAGCGCCCAGCCACGGCCGCGCGCCCAGGTGGCATCATCAACCTCCAACGCGGCACGAAACGTCTCTCTCGCATCGGCCGAGAGGAGGTTCCAGCCCACGATCAGGTCACAGGCCGGGTCGCCTGTACCCATCATTCCGAAGTCGATGACCGCACTCAGCCGTCCGTTGGTGACCAAGACATTTCCGGGTGACAGGTCTCCATGCAGCCAAAGAGGCGGGCCGATCCACTGTGGAGTGCACAACGCCGCTTCCCAAGCGGCGACAGTCGCGTCGGTATCGATCATCCCAGTGAGTTCCGTGATCGCCGCCCGGGTCTTTGCATCTCTCTCGATCAGCGGCACGCCTCGGCTGGCCGTCGGCCCGCCAGCCAGGTCGAATTGGTGCAGGGCTGAGATAAACCCGGCCAGATCTCGGGCCAGCAGATCGGGCTCAGCCAGCCGGCCAACCACTGGGTTTCGGCCAGTCAGCCATGGGCAGACCGACCACCGCCACGGATAGCCATCAGCGGGCAGACCCTGGGCCAGCGGTACCGGGATCGCACATGGCAGCCGTGGCGCCAGTTGCTTCAGCCATCGCTGCTCTCTGTCTTCGTCGTCCAGGTCATCGACGCCAGACCAAGGCGCGCGTGGTAATCGCACGACCAGCTCAGTGCCCAGACGGTAGAGGGCGTTGTCCGTCCCGCTGGACCGGACCGCTCTCAGCGGTAGGTCAGCCCACTTCGGAAACTGCTCGGCAAGCAGCCGCCGCACCAAAGACGCATCGATGTCCAGTTCGTGGTCATGCATCTTGCGCCTGGGTGTCCGCCGGCTCACCGTGCGTCTTCGGCGCTGCCACGAATGGTGCACAGCCAGCCTTGCCGCCATCTCTTGGCCAGATCCAAAAGTCCTAGGCGATCGGCCCTCACGGTCCGTTAGTCGGTGGCTTTCTGGCCGCTTTTTCGGCCCGGGCCAAGACGTCATGGGCGCTGTCTTTGTCCCACCTCGAGGCTGACCCGACCGAAAGCTGAATGGCCGACATCGGATCGTGCATCAGCGACTCGTGCAACCCGGCGGCGCTCAGGGCTGCCAGCCGCTCGACGTCATTCCAGCGGGACAGCTCGCGAACCAGGTGCTGCCTGATGTACTCGGTACGGGCAGGCTCTGGGTCATCCACAACCACCACAAACTCGTCGCCGTGAAGGCGGGCACACCAGGCCTCCCTGGGCACGGCTTGGCGCAAGATACGGCCCATGCTCTTGACCACTTCGTCGCGAAAGCGACGGCCCAGGCGCTGGTGCACATTGTCCAAATCCTTGATCAGCAGGTACATCAGTGAAAAAGGGGCACCGTTCTTGTCCAGGCGCGCAAAGGCTTCCGCAACCCAGAGGTCGTTGCCCAGTCCGGTCAAGCCATCGGACCGGCGCAACAATTCCATCTCGAGCAAGTTGGCCGCTTCGGAGGCGAACAGGCGGATGACCTCAGCCTCGGCGGCGCCCGGCACCTTTCCGTTGGTCGGATCGTCGCAGGTCAGATTACCGACCGAGTCGGCGGTTGTGCTATCCAGCAGGACCAAGAACATATCGTCCGGGTGCCACTCGGTGAAGTCACCCGCCTCATGGTGCGAGGCGAGCATGGCCGCCATCTCGTCAGCGGACACAGCCGTGTGCGAAATGAAGAAGGCACCCGGCGTCAGTTCTTGACCGCGTGCGGTCAGGTCTCGGTAGTACTTCGGACCGTGCCCGTGGGTGGCGATCCACTGGATTTCATCGGCGGTCAGACCGGCACCGCCGATCAAGTGGCCAAGCGGGGCCGTTCCGTAGACCTGAATCAAGGCCCGGCGGAAGATGCCGGTAGCAACCACACCGTCGGCGACCGCGGTCAGCTTTTCGGTCAGATCAGTGGCCGCGTTGATCCGGTTTTGGGCCTGGAGCAACGCTCGCAGGGCCTCGGCGTTAAAGTCCATGTCGTCCCTGCCTTGCTTGTGACGTAGGAGCTCTCCCCTAACCTTCGGGGCCGAGAAGGCCGTACCGTCCGTCGTGCCGCCGGTAGACGACATTGACGTGGTTGGACTCCGCGTTCATAAACGCGAAAAAATCATGCCCCAGAAGATTCATCTGCATGACCGCCTCTTGCGGATCCATGGGCTTCAATGAGAACTGCTTCTGGCGAACAATTTCATCTCGCACTATAGGATTCGGTGCACTCCGATCCGGTGTGACCGTCGTCCGTTCGAAACGGGCCCGATACCTCTGGATCTGCCGCTCCAGTTTGGCCACAGCTTCGTCGATGGCGGCGTACATGTCCTTGGTGCGGGCTTCGCCGCGCAACACGGCACCCCTTAGCGGCACCGTCGCCTCACAAATATGCTGTCCCCGTTCCACCTCCAGCAGGACCTGAGCCGCCTGCACCCCGCTCCAAAATCGGGCAAGGTGGGCGAGCTTCTTTTGCGCATACGACTCCAGCGCCTCGGTGACGACCACATTGTGCCCGTGCACGACCAGTTCCATGTGTCTCACCTGCCTGGGTGAGGTGTTCTGGGCGAAAACCCAGACCCCTGCCCACGGCTTGGTGGCTGGCGGCCGAACCGCCGCGTTCAGCGGTAGACGGCGGCCGCCTTTTTCATATCGGCCAAGCGGTCCAGCCGTTCCCACGGAAAGTCGGCTCCGGGCCGGCCAAAGTGGCCGTAACTGGCGGTTTGCCGGTAGATCGGCCGACGCAGGTCGAGCGCTTCGATAATGGCGGCAGGTCGAAAGTCGAAGACCTGGGCCACTGCCTGTGCCAGCTGGGCGTCTGGCAACACTCCTGTACCAAAGGTGTCTATATGCACGGCCAGCGGCCTAGCCACGCCGATGGCGTAGGCAATTTGAATCTCGCAGCGCCGGGCCAGACCGGCGCTGACCACGTGCTTGGCCGCCCACCTGGCGGCATACGCACCGGAGCGGTCGACCTTGGTCGGGTCTTTTCCGGAGAAGGCGCCACCGCCGTGGTGAGCGACCCCGCCGTAACTGTCGACAATGATCTTGCGCCCGGTCAGACCGGTGTCGGCGTGTGGCCCGCCCAGCACGAAGCGGCCCGACGGGTTGACCAAGACCCGGGTGTGTGCGCCGACCCATTCCGGCGGCAGCACCGGATCGATCACGTGCTGGCGGATCTGTTCGCCAATGTCGTCGTTGGACACCCCTGATTTGTGCTGCGTCGAGACCACCACCGTCTCCACGCCCTGGACGACCCCGTCTTGGTAGGAGACGGTGACCTGAGTCTTGCCGTCCGGCAAGACGAAGGGCAGAAGCTGGCTCTTGCGCACCTCGGCCAGTCGTTCGGCCAGCCGGTGCGCCAGGAAGATCGGTAGCGGCATCAACTCGGTGGTTTCGTCGCAGGCAAATCCAACCACCATGCCCTGGTCGCCAGCCCCCAGATCCTGATCGCCGCCTTGGCGGGTCTCCACCGACCGGCTGACCCCGTGGGCGATGTCCTGGGACTGATCGTGGATCGACGTGAGCACAGCACAGGTATCGGCGTCGAAACCGTACTTGGCCCGGGTGTATCCGATGTCCCGGATGATCTCCCGGCAAAGACGCGGCACATCCACATAGGCCTCAGTCGTGATCTCGCCCGAGACCAAGACCAGACCGGTCGTGACCAACGTCTCGCAGGCCACCCGGGAATTGGGGTCCTGGGCCAACAGGGCGTCCAGAATCCCGTCCGAGATCTGGTCGGCGATCTTGTCCGGGTGGCCCTCCGTAACCGACTCCGAGGTGATCAGCTGTGGCACGTCCTATCCCTTCCCTTTCGACAAAAAATCACGCCCCAAAAGAGGGCGTGACCGATCCCTCTCTCATCCTGCGGTCACCCGCCGGGATTGGCACCGCACCCTTCGGGCCGGTTGCCGGGCTTCATCGGGCCGTCCCCTCAGCCGCTCTCGATAAGAGCAAAACGCTGTGCGATTTATGACGAATCAACCACACTGGCCGCGCGGTGTCAACCGAGATCGGTACGGGGCCTGATCGCAAACAAGATGGTGGCCTCCGCCACCACCTCGCCGTCCACCCGCGCCATGCCATGCGCCTTGCCCATGTTGTGGCGCAGTGACAAGATCTCGGCATCAACGACCACCACGTCACCGGGCCGCACTGGGCGGCGAAAGCGGGCCTGATCGATGCCGGCCAACAGTCCGATCGTCCCCTCGGCCTGGGAGACGGCAATGGCCGCTGCCTGGGCGATCGCCTCCACCAGCAGCACGCCTGGCATCACGGGCAACCCCGGAAAATGGCCCGCTAAGAAGGGCTCGTTTTCGGCCACGCATTTTTGGGTGCGGGCTCGCTTGCCGTCTTCCACTTCCAGCACCCGGTCCACCAGCAGAAATGGCGGGCGGTGCGGCAGCCGGTCGCGCACGTTGATCGTCACGGTCTCAGCTCACCGGCTTGAACAGCACCAGATGGCCGTTTTCCATGTCAGACTCCAGTGCCTTGGCCGTACCGATGGCCACCGTGGACAGGGGGTCCTCGGCCAGGTGCGTGGCCACGCCGGTGTCCTCTGCCACCAGCTCGATCAGTCCGTGCAGCAGCGAACCGCCTCCGGTGAACCAGATGCCGTTTTTCGCCACGTCCGAAACCAGCTCCGGCGGCGCCTCCTCGAAGGCCTTATGGATGGCATCCAAAATCATGCCCACTGGCTCCATCAGGGCACCCTTGAGCTCATGCGGATGGATCGTGTAGTTTCTCGGCAAGCCGTTAACGAGGTCGCGACCGCGCAGCGCATACTCTCCGTCACGGCCCTTGGGGTGGACCGAGCCGATCATCATCTTGATCTCCTCAGCCGTACGCTCCCCGATCGCCACTCCGAACAGCCGGCGCACTTCGTTCTGGACCGCCAGATCCATCCGGTCTCCGCCGGAGCGGACTGAGGTGGCAGAGGCGATGCCGCCGAGACTGAGCACGGCGATGTCGGCGGTGCCGCCGCCGATATCCACCACCATCTGACCTTCCGGACGCTGGATCTCCAGTCCGATACCGAGCGCCGCCGCCATCGCCTCGTCGATCAGCTCGACCCGACCGGCGCCGGCTTCCTTGGCCGCCTCCAGCACCGCCCGCTTCTCGGCGCCGGTGGCACCGGTCGGGATGCAGACCATGACCCGGGGTCTGGTCAGGCGCACGTTGCCGGAGACCTTCTCTATGAAATAGCGCAACATCGCCTCGGTGACCTCATAGTCGGCGATCACGCCGTCTTTCATCGGTCTGGTGGCGACGATCGAGTCTGGTGTCTTGCCGATCATGCGGCGGGCCTCCTCGCCCAGCGCCATGATCTCGTTGGTATCAGCGTGGCGGGCCACCACCGACGGCTCACGCAGCACGATGCCTTTGCCGCGCACACAGACGATGGAGTTGGCGGTTCCCAGGTCGATGGCGATTTCCATCAGATGCCGGCCCCCTGATCAGTGCACTTCCAGCGACGGCTTCCACCTGACTGGGACTTCATCCTGCCGATGCACCGTGCGCCAGGCGCCCTAAGACAGCCTGCTGAGCGTGTACTGCCTGCAGCCTCGCCTGTGCCCGCCGTTTGGCGAAGCGGGCCCGCTGGCGGTCTGCGGCCGAATCGGCCAGGTGCTCCTCAGCGCGCATCAGTGCCGACTGGGCACGCTCTTGGTCGATGTCGCCAGCCCATTCGGCAGTCCGAGCCAGCACGGTGACCTGCTCGGCGCGCACCTCCAAGAAGCCACCGGATACGGCCAGATAGCGGCGTCCTTCGCTGTCTGCCTCCAGCCTGAGGTCGACCATGGTCGGCACCAGAGGGCTGACCAGCGGCGTGTGCCCGTGCAGCACACCGATTTCGCCGTCCTCGGTGCGCAGAATCAAAAAGGTACAGGCGCCCTCAAAGAAGGGACGCTCCGGGGTCACGATCCTGAGTTGGTAGCTGTTCACGCCTGGGCCAGGGCGGCGGCCTTCTCCACCGCTTCCTCGATCGTACCGACGTTTAAGAAGGCCTGCTCCGGCAAATCGTCGTGCTTGCCGTCCAAAATAGCCTGGAAGCTGCGGATGGTGTCCTTCAGCGGTACGAAGCGGCCGGCCGTCCCGGTGAAGGCCTCGGCAACGAAGAAGGGCTGCGACAAGAAGCGCTGCACCCGGCGGGCCCGGCCGACGATCACCTTGTCGTCCTCGGACAGTTCGTCCATGCCCAAGATGGCGATGATGTCGGTCAGCTCCTGATAGCGCTGCAAGATCTTCTGGACGGCACGGGCGGTGTCGTAGTGCTCCTGGCCGACCAGGCGGGGGTCCAAGATGCGAGAACTGGAGGCCAAGGGGTCGATCGCCGGGTAGATACCCATCTCCACGATCTTTCGCTCCAGGTTGTTGGTGGCGTCCAGGTGGGCGAAGGTAGTGGCCGGAGCCGGGTCGGTGTAGTCGTCAGCCGGTACGTAGATGGCCTGAATCGAGGTGACCGAACCCTTGGTGGTGGAGGTGATCCGCTCTTGCAGCTGACCGACGTCCGTGGCCAAAACCGGCTGGTAGCCCACGGCTGACGGCATGCGGCCGAGCAGGGCCGAGACCTCGGAGCCAGCCTGGATGAAGCGAAAGATGTTGTCGATGAAGAGCAACACATCTTTGCCCTCTTCATCCCGAAAGTGCTCGGCCATGGTCAGGGCGCTGAGCCCCACCCGCATCCGGGCGCCTGGCGGCTCGTTCATCTGGCCGTAGACCATCACCGTCTTGTCGATAACGCCGGACTCGGTCATCTCGTGGTAGAGGTCATTGCCCTCACGGGTCCTCTCGCCGACGCCGGCGAACACCGAGATGCCACCGTGCTGCATGGCCACGTTGTGGATCAACTCTTGGATCAAGATCGTCTTGCCGGTACCGGCGCCCCCGAAGAGACCGATTTTGCCGCCCTTGGGGTAGGGCGCGAGCAGGTCGACCACCTTGATGCCGGTCTCCAAGATCTCCTGGTTACGGGCTTGTTCGGCGATACCAGGTGCAGCGCGATGGATCGGCATCCGCCGCTTGGTGCCAACGTCGCCTTTGTTGTCGATCGGCTCACCCAGCAAATTGAAGATGCGGCCCAAGGTCTCCGGACCGACCGGCACCTTGATCGGCTCTCCAGTGTCCAGCGCCTTCATGCCGCGCACCAGACCGTCGGTGGAACTCATGGCAATGCATGCCACCCGGTCATCGCCCAGGTGCTGCACCACCTCCACCACCACCCGGACTTTCTCGCCGCCCTTTTCTGGCTCGACGATCTGGACGGCGTTGAGCAAAGACGGCAACTCGCCGGTCGGAAACCTCACGTCGACCACCGGACCGATCACGCGCACCACTTCACCGACTCCAGCCATCAGGTCACATCCTCTCCGCAGCCTTGTCCGCTCGGTCCTGGCAAACGACTTCCCTTACTCTAGAGCAGCTGCTCCGCCGACGATTTCGGCGATCTCACTGGTGATCGCCGCCTGTCTGGCCCGGTTGCGCAACAGCACCAGCGACCGGATCAAATCGCCGGCGTTGCGGGTGGCGTTGTCCATCGCCAGCATGCGAGCGGCGTGCTCTGCCGCCTTGGCATCGACCAAGGCCGAGTAGATCACGCCGTTCACGTAGGCGGGCAAAAGCCCTGCCAACACCCGATCCTCGTCCGGCTCAAACAGCGGCGGCACATGACTGGTGGTCGTCTCAGTCTGGGGCGGTATCACCGGCAACAGCCGCTGCGCCTTGGGCCGAGACAACACCGAGGATACCGATGCCGCCCACACCAGCTCAACCTGATCGACCGTTCCGGCTAAGAAGGCGTCAGTGGCACTTTGGCCGATCGCCTCCGCCAGCAGGTAGTCCGGGTTGTCGCCAATCGGCGTGAACTCAGCCAAGATCTCGTCCTGGCGGCGGCGAAAGATGTCGCGGCCCTTCTTGCCGACCGCCACCAAGACGGCCTCAGCGCCCTGGCGCTGGCCCTCGACCAGCCGCATCACGCCTGAGTTGTAGGGTCCGCACAGGCCGCGATCGGATGTCAGCACAATGTAACCCCGGCGGTGCACCGGGCGTTCGGTCATCAGCGGGTGGTGCAAGCCGGAGGCGCTTTTGGCCAGTTCTTCAAGCACGTCGCGCAGAGCCTGGGCATACGGCCGGGCCAGGCTGGCCCGCTCCTGAGCGCGCCGTAGCTTGGCCGCTGACACCAGCTTCATGGCCTGGGTCATCTTGCGCGTGCTCTCGACGCTCTTGATCCGCCGCCGGATGGCCTTGAGGTTTTCTGCCACCTTTACCCTCCGAAAAGTTTCTTGAACTCGCCGATGGCGGCCGTGAGTGCGGCGTCTGTGTCCTTGGAGATCTGCTTTTCGGTCCGGATGGCCGCCAAGATCTCCGGCGCAGAGGACTTCAGGTAAGACAAGAGCCCTTCCTCAAACGGCCCCACCTGGTCGATGGCCAAGTCGTCGATCAGGCCGCGCGTACCGGCGAAGATCATGGCCACTTGCTCTTCCACCGTCTGCGGCCGGTACTGCGGCTGCTTGAGCAGCTCCACCATGCGCTGACCTCGGCTCAACAAGCGCTGGGTGGCCCGATCCAGGTCGGAGCCGAACTGGGAAAAAGCCTGCAGTTCCCGATATTGGGCGAGGTCCAGGCGCAACGAGCCGGCCACCTGACGCATCGCCCTGATCTGGGCGTTGCCGCCGACTCGGGAGACGGACACGCCGACGTTGACCGCTGGCCGAACGCCGGCGAAGAAGAGGTCGGTCTCCAGGAAGATCTGACCGTCGGTGATCGAGATCACGTTGGTCGGGATGTAGGCGGCGATGTCGCCAGCTTGCGTCTCAATGATCGGCAAGGCGGTCAAAGACCCGCCGCCCAGTTCGTCGTTCAACTTGGCGGCCCGCTCCAGCAGGCGGGAGTGCAGGTAAAAGACGTCGCCCGGAAAGGCCTCGCGACCAGGCGGCCGACGCAACAGCAGGCTCATCGCCCGGTAGGCAACGGCGTGCTTGGACAAATCGTCGTAGATGACCAGTGCGTGCTTGCCCTGGCGCATGAAGAACTCGCCGATGGCGCACCCGGCGTAAGGTGCCAGGTACTGCAACGACGCCGGCTCGGCGGCGGTGGCGGCCACCACGATGGTGTAGGCGAGCGCCCCGTTTTCCTCCAAGGTGCGCACCACGCTGGCCACGCTGGAGGCCTTTTGGCCGATGGCCACGTAGATGCAGATCATGTCCTGATCCTTCTGGTTGATGATGGCGTCTAGCACAATCGCCGTCTTGCCAGTGGAGCGGTCCCCGATGATCAGTTCGCGCTGACCGCGTCCGATCGGGATCATGGAGTCGATCGCCTTGATCCCGGTCTGCAACGGCTCGAAAACGCTTTTGCGGTCGATCACGCCCGGCGCCGGAGATTCCAGCGCCCAGGTCGCGGTGGTGGCAATCTCGCCCTTGCCGTCCAAGGGCTCGCCCAAGGCGTTCACCACCCGGCCGACCAGAGCATCCCCCACCGGGATCTCGGCGATCCGGCCGGTGCGGCGCACCACTTGGCCCTCTTGGATCTCCTGGTCAGCGCCGAGCAACACCACACCCACACTCGCCTCATCGAGGTTGAGGATCATGCCGACGACGCCGCCCTCGAAGGTCACCAATTCTCCGGCCATCGCCTTGGTCAGACCGAACACCTGGGCGATGCCGTCGCCGACCGACAGCACGGTGCCGATCTCCTCCACTTCGGAGGTGAGTTGGTAGTCCTCGATCTCCCGCTTCAAGATGGCGGTGATCTCTTCTGGGTTTACCTTCATGTTCTCTCCCTCACTTCAGGCCGGTGTCTTTTCTTCGAGCCGCTGCCTAAGCTTCGTCAACTGCCAGATCAAGGACTGATCCCACACCCGGTCGGAAAACACCACCCGAAATCCACCCACCACAGCCGGGTTGACCTGCACCTCGAGTTCCACGGTCTGGCCGCTCTCTTCGCCGATGCGCTGGCTTATCGCCGCCAGCTGTTCGGCACTCAACTCGACGGCTGCCTCCACTCGGGCCCGGACCACTCCCGCCAGCTGGTCTGAGAGCCGGCAGAAGGCATCTGCCACCGCCACCACTTGGTCGGACCGCCCTTTGGCCAGCAGTAGCTGGAACATGCGCAACAGGTGCGCTGACTCCTCACCGCAGGTGGCAGCGATCACGCGCAGCTTGGCACTGTCAGAAACCCTGGGGTTGAGCAGGGCCCGGGCCAGGGCGTCGCTCGCCTTCACAGAGGCGCTCAGCTGCGCCATGGCTTGGCGGTAACGCTCTACCTCGGCCGGCTCAAGCCCGTTGAGCAGCGCCTGAGCGTACCGGTCGGCTGCCGAATTGGCGCTCACTGATCTTTGCCGCCGTGCAACAGGTGCTCCACCAACCGATGCTGTTCGGCCTGGTCCAGCTTGTGCCGCAGCAGCTTCTCGGTGGCAGACAGGGCCAGCTCGGCCACCTGGGAACTCACGTCGCGCAAGGCGGCGTCCTTTTCCGCTTGGATCTCTTGGCGGGCCGTCTGGATCAGGCGCTCAGACTGTTGGCGGGCCTGGGCCAGGAGTTCTTGGCTCTGACTGGAAGCGGCCTTGCGGGCCTCTTCGAGCAGCCGCTGCCCTTGCTCCCGGCTGGCCTTGAGCTCGGCCTCCAGTTCCACTCTCAGCGCCTCCGCCTGCTGGCGGTCTTTGGCCGCGGCTTCGATCGTCTCCCCAATTCGCTGCTGGCGCTCGGCCAGGGTACGGCGAATCAGCGGCAGGGCAAATGGCAGCCGCGACAGCAAGAACAAAAAGACCAGGAATGAGGCAATCTCGGCGATCAGCGTGGGGAGACCGATGCCCAGCATCCGGGACCACCTTTCATCTCAAGGCGTGGCGAAGACCCTACTTGGTGCCGAGCAAGACGAATCCCATCACCAGGGCGATGATCGGCAACGCCTCGATCAGACCGATGAAGATCAAGGTGCGACCGAACAGGGCACCCCAGGCCTCTGGTTGCCGGGCTGCTCCCTCGATCGTCTTGGAGGTGACGATGCCGTCACCGATGGCGGCACCGATGGCGGCACCCCCGAAGGCGATACCTGCACCCAACAGGGCCAGGCCTTGGACGAACGCTGTGGAAGTCAAAAGTCCACCTCCTCTCGTCGGCTCAGTGGGAAGGAATCACTCAGTGCTCGCCGACCGCTCCCATGGAACCGGCTACGTACGCCAAGGTGAGCACCATGAAGATGAAGGACTGGATCAGGTCGATGAAGGTATTGAAGGACAGCGCCAGCGTCTGCACCAGGACCGAGCCGATCAGCCCAACCACCGGGCCTAGTCCTGAGATGGCGACCGGGGCCAGCTGGATGCCCAAGCCGATCAGAATGGTGCCGGCGAAGATGTTGCCGAAAAGACGCAGGGCCAACGTGGCCGGATTCGACAGCGCCTCCAACAGGTTGATCGGAAAGAGCAAGGCGAACGGCTTGAAGAAACTGGACAGATGGCCGCCCACGCCCCGGTAGTGGATGCCATAGGCGTGGATCAAGATGAAGACGATCAAGGCCAGGCCAATGGTGGTGTTGGCGTCGGAGGTGGGGGAGAAGAAGAGCGGGAACAACCCGATCAAGTTGGCCATCAGCACGAACATGAACACGGCCACCAGCAGGTTGTACAGCCGCTGGCGCTGGTGGTCAGCACTCAGCCGGTCATGCAAGAAGCCGGTCACAAACTCGACGATAAACTCGATCAGGTTTTGCACCGCGCTGGGCACGTCATCCTTGCGATTGCGCGAGGCCACATAGAATAGGATCAAGATCAAGGCCATAGCCAGCCAGGTCCAGATCAAGGTGGTCGAACGCAGGGCGATGGGCCCGATCATCCACAGGGGCTGTGGTCCCATTCGCTCACTCCTTCGCGGGCTGGGCGATGCCAATCCAGGACAAAACCTGGCAGACAAAATAAGCGATCAAGAAGACAGCGGCGGTACCGATACTGAGGTGGGGGCCGAGCACAATCACGGCGAGGGCGACCAGGGCGAAACGCGACGAGGTGTTGAAGGCCATCTGCCAAGCGGAGCGCTTGGGAGGCGTACCTCTCAGGCCGCGCAACCGGATTGCCAGCAGTGCCTGTCCGAGGACACTCACGCCGGCTCCAAGGGTGGCCGCTTCTGCCTGCGATTGGCCTGTGAGAACATACCACAGGCCCACCGAAAAGAGAACTAACCAAGGGCAGATCTTGATCAGCCGCCTGGAGCGGCTCACCTGTCGGGTCCGCTTTGGCGCAAGCCGGTGCGGATGGTGACGACTAGGGCGACCGCCATGCCACCCAAAAGCCCGACCACGGTCAGGATATAGCCGGTGCCAAGGCGCTGGTCCAGCCAGCGGCCCACAAACAGCCCGCCGACCAGGGCCACGGCCCAGGTCACACCCAGCGACATGCCGCTTGCGCCCAAGCCGCCACCAGCCGGTCTAGACTTGAAAGCCCCCACCTCCTCAGCTTGGGAGGGTCGTCGCCAGATCAATTCTGGGGTAGCAATCCGGCTATGGCGGGCGAATAGGGAGCAGGCGGCGCATCGGTCAAGCCCATGGTATGGGCCAGCCCGGCGACCACCCGGCTGGCCGCCCGACCGTCGCCGTAGGGGTTGATGGCGCTCGCCATCTGCTGGTAGCGGACAGGGTCGGTGAGGAGCACCTGCACGGCCTGGCGCACCTCTTGCCGGCTCGGATCAACCCGCCACACGGTGCCGGCAGCTACTGCCTCTGGCCGCTCGGTACGCCGACGCACCAGCACCACTGGCACACCCAGCGCCGGAGCCTCTTCCTGGGCGCCTCCGGAGTCAGTGACCAATAAGGTGGCAGACTCCAGCAGGGAGATCCACTGGGGGTAGCCCGGCGGTTCGATCATCTGCACGCCGCTTCGCCCAGCGAAGGCCGCCGCCAGTGGAGCCTGGACGTTGGGATTGGGATGGACCGAGATCACCATGCGCAGCCCCGGTCGACTGGACAGCACCTCGGCCAAGCCCGCAAAGACCTCAGCCAATGGCTCGCCGAAGTTCTCCCGGCGATGGCACTCCACCACCACCAGAGGTCGATCCGGTGCGCCCTGCCTGCGCCGGGCGATGGTCAACAAGGTATCAATCGCTGTATTGCCGGTGACATAGATGTGTTGGTCGGCCACGCCTTCCTTGAGCAGGTTCACCCGGGCCTGGGCCGTGGGGGCGAAGTGGGCCTGGGCCAGCTGCGCCACCAGCCGTCGGTTGGCTTCCTCTGGGAACGGATTGCTGAGGTCTCCGGTGCGTAGACCAGCCTCCACATGCCCGACTGGGATCTGGCGGTAGAAGGCAGCCAGTGCCCCCACCAACGTGGTCGAGGTGTCACCGTGGACTAGCAGGGCGTCCGGACATTCTGTGGCAAGTGCCTGGTCCAGTCCGGCCAGGGCGCGCACGGCCAACTCGGCCAGGCTCTGATCCGGCAACATCACATCCAGGTCGACGTCCGGGCTGAGCTGGAAGTGGTCGAGCACCTGATCTAGAAGGGTGCGGTGCTGGCCGGTGGCGATCAAGCGCACGGCGAAGCGGTGATCCGCCTTCAGGGCAAGCACCACCGGCACCATCTTGACGGCTTCTGGCCGAGTGCCGATCACCACGGCAACCTTCAGCGCCTTCACGGATTCAGCTCTTGCGGTCGGTCGGCCGGCGCTTCCTCACTCGGCGTCTGGTGGGGTGCTTCGGGCATGGTGAACAGGCCCCAGCGCCTGGCCATCAATCCGGTGGCCACAATCACCAAAAGACCGGTGCCTAAGATCAGCTTCGATGGGAAGCGCACCACCAGCACCGCCAGAGCGCCAAACAGAGCGGTGATCAGATACAGGCTGATCACCGCCCGGCGCTGGCCGAAGCCGCGCCCGAGCAGGCGGTGGTGGATATGGTCGCGGTCCGCTTGGCCAATAGGCTGGCCCAGCCGGACCCGGCGGACGATCGCAAAGCCGGTATCGAAAATGGGCAGCGCCAAAGCGATCAGCGGGGCTGCCAGGGTGAGGGCAGTGGTGTCCTTGACTGACCCGATCACCGCAACCGCGGCCAGAGCAAAGCCCAGCAGCCCGGAGCCGACGTCGCCCATGAAGATCTTGGCTGGCCAGAAATTGTAGATCAAAAACGCCCCAGCCGCCCCCACCACGGCCAGAGCGATCACCGCCACGGCCGCCTCCTGGCGGATCATCGCCACCATGGTCATGGCCCCAGCCACGATCACGGCGATCCCGCTGGCCAGACCATCCAAACCGTCGATCAGATTGACGATGTTGATCACCGCCACCACCCAGACCACGGTCAACGGGATGCCCAACCAGCCCAGCTGCACACCGGCGCCAAAGGCCACAAACGGGTTTGTGAGCAAAGAGACGGCTCCGCCCAAGCCGGCAAACACTGCGCCCGCCACCAGTTGGCCTACGAGCTTGAGCTTCCAGCTCAGCCCCCAGATGTCGTCGATCAGGCCCACTGCCACGATCACCAATCCACCGGCGAAAAAACCGCCGAGCGGCGTACCGAGCGGGATCGCCAACAGAGCCGACGTGCCCAAGATGGCGATCGCCATCGGCACGCCGCCCAAAGTTGGCACCGGCTGCGGATGGATGTGCCGGCCGCCGGGAGCCTTCAATAATCCCCAGCGCCGGCTGAGCACGGCCATGATCGGTGTTGCCACCACAGCGACCACAAAGCTGAGGCCAAAGGCCTCGGCCAGAATCATGCGCTGGCCCTCACGGCCGCCGGGCGCACCGGCAGTCGGGCGGTCGGTCGGGTCAGGCCACTAGCCGTCAAGCGCTGCATCTGCCTCCAGATATCCCTTTCGACGCAACTTGTCGAGGTGGGCCTGGCGCATCTCGGCCACATCCATACCATAGTCCTTCTCCAACACGAACATCATGGTCACCGCGGTCTGGGCAACGTCCAGCAGTTCGGCGGCCACGTGGGTCAAAGCGGCGTCTTCGCTCCAGCGCTGGCGTTCGCCAGAGAGCCCGCGCACCTTGCCGATGGCAGCGCCGAGCTCGCCGGCCTCCTCCATCAATTTGAGCGCCGTCGACTCGAGCGTCGGCACCAGTCCATTCAACCGGGGCAGTTCAAGCCCCTTGTGATCCGTCCCCACTGCCTAGGTCAGCCTCCTCCTGGATCTCATAGCCGCCGTCCGGCCGCGCCTCAGCGCGCAGCAGATGAATACCGGCCTCTTGCAGAATACGAGCCGAGTGCCGGTCCGGATAGGGGGCCAGATAGACCACCCGCTCAACCCCAGCCTGGATCATGGCCTTGGCGCAGGTAACACAGGGGAAGTCGGTGGTGTAGACGCTGGCCCCTTTTGAGCTGACACCCTCCCAGGCGCACTGGATGATGGCGTTGAGCTCGGCATGAACCGCCCGCACACAGTGCCCGTCCTCCATCAAACAGCCCACGTCGTCGCAGTGCGCCGCACCGCGCACCGCCCCATTGTACCCGGTGGCGATCAGGCGTTGGTTCTTGACCATCGCCGCCCCCACCCGACGGCGCGGGCAGGTGGAGCGACCGGCGACCAAGCGCGCCATGTCGACATAGTAGTCTTCCCAGCTAGGGCGCCGTCCGCGATTTTCTACCATGTCAACTCCCGGGGCCGCTCGTGGGCAGCGCGGTCACCGCCGATCAGCTTTGGCCGTGCGAAGGCGGCGGTCAACACCGCTACCCCTACCGTCTTCTGAGCCAGGCGCACCGGCGTTGCCACCGGGCGGATGTGCATGCCGACCAGTGTTTGTCCGATGTCCAGGCCGCCGTCGGCGCAAACGGCTTCCACCAGCTGCCGGCCGGGGTCGAACAACATGGCGGCACAGGCCACGGCACCACCGGCTCCGGGCAGCGGAAAGGCATGCACCTGGGTCAGGGCGGCCGCCTGCACCCGTCCGGCGGTCACCACCAGGGCGCGATTTAAGTGTTCGCAGCACTGGTACGCCAGCTCTATGCCGCTCTTGGCCGCCCCCTCTTCCAGCGCCGAGACCAATTCCTTGCCTAGCTCCAGAGATGAGGCGGTGCCGATCGGCTGGCCCGCCACTTCCGAGGTGGAGCAGCCAACCACCACCAGTGCCCCAGGCTCCAATCCGGCCGCCTGCACCAGTTGCGCCAGCGCCTCCTTGGCCTGCTGGCCCACGCTCACGGCCACTTATGCCCTTCCAGGGCACCGATCTCGGCGATGCGTCTAGCGTGACGGCCGCCTTCAAACTCTGTGTGCAAGAACTCACGCAGAGCGTCTTCTGCGACCACCGGGCCGATCAACCGCTCGCCAAAGCAGATCACATTGGCGTTGTTGTGCGCCCGGGCCAGATGCGCCGAACTGACGTCAAAGACTACGGCGGCGCGCACGCCGGGCAGTTTGTTGGCGGCGATCGACATGCCGATGCCGGTGCCGCAGACCAAGAGGCCGACCTGGGCACGACCTTGTCCGACCAGCGCAGCCACCACTTCAGCGAAGTTCGGATAGTCCACCGAAGTGGCGTCATGGGTGCCGACGTCCAGCACGGGGGTCGGCAGCTGCGCCAACAGGCGGTCTTTCATCTGGTAGCCGGCGTGGTCGGCTCCGGCGACAGCCTGGTAGCGGGGTCCCACCTGCTGCGTGGCAAGGCCGCTGTCGATCAGTTTGGAGATGTGCGTCATGGTGGCCTGATAGACCCGGTCGCTGGAGCCAATCGGATCCTCGACGTCCTCGCCGCTACCAGCCCATTCGCCCAGCGTCCGGACCCAGTCCTTGGCCCAAGGATAGCGCCGGATCAACTCTAGCTTTTGGCCGCGGGTCATGGCCAGCACCCAGTCCGCCCACACCATCCGCTCTACCGACGGCTCTTGGCTCGCATGTTCTGGCACGGCCAGGCCTGCCCCGGCCAGTGCCCGCCGGGCTCCCTCTGAGATGGCGGAACCAGCAGTGGCGGCCACACCCGCCGAGTCTGCCTCCACCCCTGGGTGGGCCCCAGCCAACGCCTCCGCCATCGGGCTGCGGCAGATGTTGCCGGTACAGACGAACAGTAGTCGCACGGTCAGTCCCCCTTACCCAGATCCACTGATGGCAGCTGGCCGGCGATGCGAAAGACGCCGCCAGCCGCCCGCCACAGTCGGTCGCGAATGGCGTGTCCGATGCCCTCAGCTGGCGGTGCGGCAACCACCAAGACGGTCGCCTTGGTCTCTAATTCTCGCATCGCCGCGAACAGCCCTGTCGCCATCGCCGCGCTGCTGGCAAAGCACCGTCCTGGCCACTTGGTCGGGCGTCGGTCGCCTACCCACACCAGCGCCGGCACCTCGCCCGCTTGCGCCAAGACCAGGGCCCACTCGTCGATCACCTGGGCCGCCGACTGATTCGGCCCGTCTACCAGCACCACCACCGGTATCGCCGGGCGGTAGTGCCGATAGCGGGTGCCAGGCGATGGCGCATGGCTGTCGCCAGCAGCGGTGGCCAACACCCCATATGCGGCCAGCGCCTCTGGCGAGATGGCGCCGGGGCGCAAGATCACCGGCACCTTCGCACTCAGGTCGACCACGGTGGACTCCAGGCCAACCGTGGTCGGCCCCCCGTCCAAAATCAGCCCTACCAGCCCGGCCAGCTCGGCTGCGACATGTTGGGCGGTGGTGGGGCTCGGCCGGCCAGACAGGTTGGCCGATGGAGCGGCCAACGGCCGCTCACTTAGGGCGATCAACTGGCGGGCCACCGGATGGGCCGGCGCCCTCAAGGCGATGGTGCCGCCGCCTTGGCGGGAGCGCACCACCAGAGTGATCGGCCCCGGCCAAAAGGCCTCGGCCAGCCGCTGGCCCAAGGGGCCCAGATCACCCAACGCAGACGCCTGCGCCGCATCCAGGACATGAACAATCAACGGGTTGTCAGCTGGCCGCCGCTTGACGGCGAAGATGCTGGTGCAGGCAGCCACGTCCAAGGCGTTGGCCGCCAGGCCGTAGACCGTCTCGGTCGGCATGCCAACCAGCCGTCCGGCCCGGATCAACCCGGCCGCCAGGGCCAGTGCCTGGGCGGTGGGAGCTGCCACCACTGACGCTAGGCGCTCTTGCGTAACACCACCACCCGCGGGTGGCCGGCCAAGTCGCTGTGCACGCTGGCCGTGGCCTGCAGCACAGCGGCCGCGAGGGCCGCCACCGCCTTGGCCTGACCCGCCCCCACCTCCAGCAGCAGCTGGCCGCCCGGTGCCAAGGTCTCCGCTGCCTGGGCGATCAGGCGCCGGAGATGGCTGAGTCCATCGGCTCCACTCCACACGGCGTCTGGCGGCTCACGGTGCACCTCTTGGTCGACGGCCTGACCCCGACCGACATATGGCAAATTGGCCACGACCAAGGACATCTGCAGATGGCGCATGCGCACTGGGGTCAGCAGGTCCCCCCACCACCAGTGTACCGCCGGCGCCAGCCGCTCGCCGTTTTCGCGGGCGATCTCCAGGGCTGGCCGCGACCGGTCGGTGCCGACCACCTGCCAATTCGGGTGCAGGCGGCTGAGTCCGATGGCCAATGCGCCCGAGCCAGTGCCCACGTCGACCGCCCACGCTCCTGGTTTCAGGACGATCTGCTCGCTCAGCTCCAAGAGCAGTTCGCTCTCCGGCCTCGGACACAGCACGCTCGGGCTAACCGTGAGTTCCATGTCCCAGAAGGCGGCCCGTCGGCGCAGGTAGGCCAGCGGCCAGCCTTGAGACCGGCGGCGGATCAACTGGCGGCAGAGCTGGACTTGGGGCCAGGTCAGTACTCGCTGGCGATCGCGACTCGGCCCGAAGCCGGCCTCGGCCAAGACGTGGCCGACAATCAGGCGGGCGTCGCGCACCGCCACCCGGTGACTGGCCTCTGCGATCATCGCCTGACTGGTCACTGCACGGCCGCCTCATCCTCAAATCGGTTCAAGCTGTCGATCAGCTCGGTCAGATCGCCGTCTAACACCTCGGCCAAGTGGTAGAGGGTGAGGCCGATGCGATGGTCTGTGACCCGGCCCTGAGGGAAATTGTAGGTGCGGATCCGCTCGCTGCGGTCGCCGGTGCCGACCTGGCTCTTGCGGGTAGAGGCCGTCGCTTCCTGCTGCGCCGACGACGCCTGCTCGAACAGCCTGGCCCGCAGGACCCGCATCGCCTTGTCCCGGTTTTTGTGCTGGGAGCGCTCGTCCTGGCAGGTCACGACCATGCCGGTGGGCAGGTGCACGATGCGGATCGCGGAGTCGGTCTTGTTCACGTGCTGACCGCCAGCGCCAGACGCCCGGTGGCTCTCGATGCGTAACTCCTCTGGCCGGATCACAATCTCCACCTCTCCCGGCTCCGCCAGCACCGCCACCGTCGCGGTCGAGGTGTGGATGCGACCTTGGGCCTCTGTTTCCGGGACCCGCTGCACCCGGTGGACGCCGCTCTCGTGGCGCAGCTGGTGGAAGGTGCCGCGGCCCTTGACCGACAAAATGCCCTCGCGCACGCCACCGATCTGATTTTCCGCCAGTTCCAACACCTCGTAGCGCCAGCCCTGGCGTTCGGCGAAGCGGCTGTACATGCGCAGCAAATCGGCTGCGAACAGGGCGGCCTCGTCGCCGCCGGTGCCGGCCCGTACCTCCATGATCACATCGTGGTTCTCCCTGCGGTCGGCCGGCATCATCAGCGCCCGCCACTGAGCCTCAGCGGCTCTAAGCGCCACGCTGAGCCGGGCGGACTCCTCTTGGGCCAGCTCGGCCAGTTCCAGGTCGCTGCCATCGGCGGCCAGTTGCTCCGCCTCGGCCAGGCCCTGGCGCAAGTCGGCAAGCGTGTCCCACAGGGCGATCTGTTCGGAGATCTCAGCCAGCTCGCGGCCAAGCTGGGCCGTTTGGTCCTGGTCATCCCAGGCCCCCGGCTGGCCCAGGGTGTGTTCGATCTCGGCTCGTCTGGCCCGCAGGGCCTCGATCCGCTCGGAAAACGGTACGCCGGTCTCGTTCACGGCCGCTCCCTCCCCTCAGGGACGCGAAGGGAGGACGCCCGAAAGGACGTCCTCCGGGTAGGCGGTGCGGCTAAAGACCGTACTTTTTCTTGAACTTCTCCACCCGGCCGGCTGCGTCCAGAATCTTCTGGGTGCCGGTGAAGACCGGATGGCAGGCGGCGCACACGTCGACCCGGATGTTCGCTTTGGTGGAGCCCACATTGTAGACCGCGCCGCAAGCGCAGGTGATGGTGGTCTTCTGATAACTGGGATGGATTCCGGCCTTCACGGGGTCTCACCTCATCTTGAAATTTCGGTGCAAGGGGCATTGTACCACACCAGGCCCAGATGCCGGTCACGTCTTGCCTAGGCTTGTGTCGATGGGTAGCGGGAGTGGATGCGGCGTACGGTTTGGGCGTTGCCGTCGATCACCAGTGAGTGCACCCAGATCGACTGCCCGACCACCGTGGGCCGGTCCAGCTGCCAGCCGCCGGTCACGGAGGTGGCGCAAAAGACGCCGTGCCTGCTGACCACGTCCTTGACGGCGAGCACCCGACCGGGCTTGAGCCCCAGGCTGGCCATCGCCGCCAGGTCGTCTTTGCCTTCGGGCAGCAGCCGCCCCTCAAAGACACCACCCAGGGCGGCGATGGCGACCGCTGCCAGCACGCCCTCGGGGGCGCCGCCCGAGCCCAGCACCAAGTCGACGTCGCTGCCGTCAATCGCCGCCAGCACCGACGGCATCACATCTCCGTCTGAGATCAAGCGCAGTCTGGCCCCGGCCCGCAGCACGCCCTCCATCAGGCTCAGGTGGCGGTCGCGATCGAGCATCACCACCACCACCTGCGACACGTCCTTGCCCAGGCCGCGGGCGACCTCGGCCACCATCTCCTCCACCGGCTGGTCGAGGGACAGGCGGCCGCGGCAGGCAGGCGGCCCAGCCAGTCGCTGCATCATCATGTCAGGCGCCTCGAGCAGGCTCTGCGGCGGGCCGGCGGCAATCACACAGACTGCTCCGGGCTGGTTTTTGGCTGTGAGGTTGGTGCCCTCCAGGGGGTCGACGGCGATATCCATCCGCCGCCTGCCCCGGCCCACTTCCTCACCCCGATAAAGCATCGGCGCTTCGTCCATCTCGCCCTCGCCGATCACCACCCGGCCCCGGATCGGAGCCTTGCCTAGCACTTGGCGCAGTGTGCTGACGGCGGCTTGGTCGGCTGCCACCTTGTCCCGCTTGCCGACCAGCGGCCAGACCGCGATCGCCGCCTGCTCGGTGGCTGCCAGCAGATCCTCGGCGATCATGTCTGCGGGTTGGCCTGCTTCCAGTCGGAGAGAAACTTCTCGATGCCGGCATCGGTCAGCGGGTGGCGAAACAGCTGCTTGAGCACGGAAAACGGGCAGGTGGCGATGTCGGAACCGGCCAGGGCTGCCCGTTCGATGTGCACCGGATGGCGGATGGAGGCGGCGATGATCTCAGCCCGCCGCTGCTCTGGCATGAAGCTGTAGTCAAACACATCGCGGATGGTTTGGACCAACTGGATGCCGTCTTGGCCGATGTCGTCCAGGCGGCCGACAAACGGCGACACGTAGCGGGCCCCGGCCAACGACGCCATCAGGGCCTGGTTGGCCGTGAAGATCAAGGTGACGTTGGTGTCGATGCCAAGCGCGGTCAAGGCGGCGCAGGCCGCCAACCCTGCTGGCGTGATCGGCAATTTGACCACCACATTCTCGTCCAGGTCAGCGAGTCTCTTGCCCTGTTCCACCATCGCCGGCGCCTCGGTGGCGGTCACCTCGGCCGAGACCGGCGCTTGCACCACCTGGCAGATGTCGCGCACCCGTTGGTGAAAGTCTGCTCCCTCTTTGGCCACCAGGCTGGGGTTGGTGGTGACGCCGGAGATGATGCCCCAGGAATGGGCCTCTCGAATTTCGTCCAAGTTGGCCGAGTCGATGAACAACCGCATGCGCTCACCCTTCCTTTCCGGGATCTGCGATCGGGTCGGAATCAACCATCCGGCGGCCCCTTTGGCCAGCCCCCAAACTGCCGCCGACCAGGCCGACCACGCCGGCGAACAATGCGGTCAGCAGCACCGCGAGCAAGACCGCTGTCAGCTTCGCCCCACCGCTGAGCAGAATCCTGGTCGGGGCGATCACGTAGAGTTCAGGAACGGCCGTCAGCAGTGCGAAGAAAGCTCCGGCGAGCACACCGGCCAGGGCGCCCCACACCGCCGACCCACTTTGGCGGCCAAGTCGCCAGCCGAGCCAGCCGAAGACCGCCAGTCCCGCCAGCGGCTGTGCGGCGCTGAGCACGCCGACCCAGTTGCCGGGGAAGGCCGAAGTCAATAGGGTGAGTGCCCATGATGCCATGGCCAGCAGCAGGCCAGTGAACAGAGCGATCCGAACCACCAGTCGCAAGCCTGCCATCTCCTTAAAGTGCGCTCCGGTTCAGCGGTTCGCTTCCTGCGGTTGAGGCTATGCGATAATGAGGCCCGACACAAGCCAGCGAAGGGGCAAGGCCGTGTCTCGGAACCAAGCGACCAAGACAGCCCTGGTATCGGCGGCAGCCCTCGTTGGCTCCGCCCTATTCGTATCCCGCATCCTTGGGTTCTTCCGCAACTCGGTGATCGCGGCCTTGTTCGGCCAAAACAACATCACCGACGCCTACAACACAGCCTATCTGTTCCCAGACACCCTGTATCTGATCTTGATCGGCGGTGCCGTGTCCTCGGCCTTCATTCCGGTGATCGCCCGCTACATCCACGAGCAGCAGGAAGATGAGGCCTGGCGGGTGGTCTCGATCGCCTTCTCGGTGACCCTGGTCGGGATGTCCGCCATCATCCTGCTCGGCCTGATCTTCGCTCCGGTCTTCGTCAAGCTGATCGCCCCCGGTTTCGGACCGGCCAAGTTCGCCTTCACCGTCATGCTCACCCGGATCACCATCTTGGCCATCTTATTTCACAGCCTGAACGGGGTGCTGATCGGCACCGAGTTCTCGTACAACACCTTCTTGGCCACATCCATCGGGCCGCTGGTGTACAACACCACGATCATCGTGATGGGCGTGACATTGGCTCCGCGCCTGGGCATCGTAGCCTTCGCCTGGGCCACCGTGGTCGGTGCCTTCTTGAATTTCCTGATCCAGCTGTGGGGCACCTGGCGGCTCAAACCCAAGTTCACCTGGTCTTTGGACATCCGCCACCCGGGTGTGCGGCGGATTGGCCGCCTGATGCTGCCGGTGATGATCGGGCTGTCCATCGCCCAGATCAACTTGCTGTTCAACCAGATCTTCTTGGCCTCGCTGTTGCCAGGCGGCACCATCAACGCCCTGGTGATCAGTTCGCGGATCATGCTGGTGCCGATCCTGGTCGCCACGTCGATCGGCATCGCCCTGCTGCCCAGTCTGACCAGGGAGGCGGTGCGCCAGGACCATGACGCCTTTCGCGGCTTGTTCACCGAGGCGATGCGGGCGGTCTTCTTCGTGTCCATTCCGGCCTCTGTCGCTCTGATCATTCTGGCCCACCCGCTGATCCGCATCTTGTTCCAACACGGTGCCTTCACCGACGAAGCCACGACCGTGACGGCCGGGGCGCTGCTGTTTTACTCCATCGGCATCGTCGGCTACGGCACCTATGAGATCATCAGCCGGGCCTTTTTTGCGATGGAGGACACCACTACTCCGTTGAAGACCGGGCTGGTCAGCGTCGGCATCGGGTTGGTATTGAACCTGATCCTGATCCGGCTGTTTTCCTTTCGCGGCCTGGCCTTGGCCTTTTCACTGACCGGCTTTTTGAACGCCGGCATCTTACTGTGGGCCCTGCGCCGGCGGATGGGCCGGCTGGGCGGGCTGAGGCTGTGGGACGCCACCTGGCGGACGTCGCTCGCCACCTTGGCGATGGCGGCGGTGTTGCTGACCGGTGGGTTGGCCATCGCCCACAATGTGGTGATCGGACCGCCGATCGTGGCCGACCTGATCCAGTTGCTAGTCCCGATTGCGATCGGCATGACCGCCTTCGTGGCGGTCGCCCGCTGGCTGAAGATGCCCGAGTTGTCCTTGGTCTTTGGCATCGTGCGCAGGAGGCTGCGGCCCGGCCACGCCCGCGCTACAGCCGATCAGGGCGGACCGCAGTAGGCGCTGGGACCCGGGTGCCAACGCCAGCCAGGATTCTGGCGCTCCCTTACTCCGGAGCAGCTGCGCCTGCCGCCAGCAGATGGCGGTCGAAGGAAAAAACTCTCCGTTGCGCCAGTGCGGCTATCAGCAGGGCGTCAACCCAGTCCACAGTCGTGCCGGCATAGATCTGCAACGCCTGCAGCACACCCGGCAGATCATCGATCTCAATGCCGGTCATGGTCAGAAACTGACTGAGGACACGGGTGATGTCAGTTCTGGCCAGGCCCAGCCCATGGGGTGAAGCGGCGACGTAGACCACCTCGGCCAAAATGGCTGGATGGACCTGGACGCGCAACTCGCCCAGTTGCGCCCGTTCGAACAACGCCTCAGCCGCCCGGGCTTGTCCTTCCGGACGGCCGTCCAAGAAGCGCAGGATCACATTGGCGTCCATTAAGCAGACCTCAGCTGTCTTCACGCAGGCTCTCCCTGTAGGCATCGGCCAGTTCTCGCTGGCGGGTCTGACGCAGCGCATCCAAGCTCGGCTGCGCCAGCGCAGACTGAAACGCGCCTCTCAGCTGCGATGGTGTCATCGACGGAACCGCGACCAGGTGTACCGACTGTGCCGTCAGGTCAAACCCGATGCGGTCTCCGGGCAAAACCCCCAGCGCCTCTCGCACCGCCTTCGGAATGTTGACTTGGCCGTTGGCGCTAACCTTGGCAGTGATCATCCGTGGCGTGCCTCCCCGCTCTTTATCCTACTGACTATACTTTATTCTCTTTGCAGAACTTTGTGTAGGGCAGACCGTCTTGCGGCCGGCGACGCGCCGAACAAAACCCGGCCATGCGGGCCCGGTGGGGGCGCCGGAGTGCGGGTCCAGGCGCATCAAGCGCAGACAGGCACCACCCAGGGCCGAGGGTCAGCCGAGCAACTGATTGGGCGTCAGGATGCGGGCGATTTCGTCGTCGATCAGATTGATCTTGCGATACGCCTCGTTGCGGTCATTGGGTTTGAGCTCAGCTGCTCGCCGGCGCAGAGTCTCCTTCTTCCGCTCCAACTCTGCCACCCGAGCCTGAATGTCTAGCGGAAAGTTCATCGCTCTGCCTCCCTGGCGTTCGTTTGCGGTGCCATCGTGTTGAGTCCACCTTAGACTGCCGAAGCGCTTGAGACAAGGCGTCACTTGCCTTGCTCGAGAGCCAGGGCTGCTGCCTGCGCGTGCGGGTCCGCCACCGGCGACAGCACGCCGGTCAATTCCGCTGACCAGGCTCTAGCCACGTCGGCTGGCACCACCAGCCACTGGTCGCCGCTCGTGAAGTGCAAGACGGCGCCTGGCACCACCTCGGCGCTCACGGCCGGACCCTCGCCCCACAGCCGCACCTCTGCGATCAAGGTGCTCCAAGGCAACGTGCCCGTGGTGTTGGCCCACACGCTTTCGGCGAAAAGCGGTGCCTTCAGCCATTGGCCGGCACTGCCCACCTGCGCCAAAAGCGCCACCGTGCTGGCCACGGCGGCGGAACTGCCGGATCCCGCTGCCACCTGCCAGCTGGCTACCACCTGGGCACCGCTCTCGGCCGTGGTGCCGACGCGCACGCCGCCCAACTGGTCGATCTCGGACGCCAGCGCCGGCAGAGGCATCACGGCGACCGGCACAGATGGCAGGCGGACTAATGCAGCGACCGTCTCGGCCAGCAGGCGGGTGCCACCGAAGGTATAGGCTCGGCCGATCTGCTGTGCCCCATAGCCGCTGAGCGTGACCCGGGTATCCGGCGGGATGATCAGCACGCTGGTGCGCCCGGCCTGATGGTTGACCAGCAACAAGACGGCGGCCACCTGGACCACGCCACTTGGCCCTGGCGCCGGCAGCGTGCCGACCACCAGCACGGTGGGCGGCAGTGCAACTTTGGGCAGGTGGCTCAGTACAATCAGGCCGCGGTGGATGGCAAACCCGGCGATCAGCATGATCACGGTCCCGATCAAAAGCCCCCGGCCCTGGCGGCGGCGCCGGCTCATCGCTCCACCGCAGCCAAGGCTGCGAGCGCAGCACCAAGATCCGGGCCCACACCCACCTCGGCAAGCGTGCACTGGGCCACGGTGGTGGTGATCAGATCCAGTCGAGACAAGGGCGCCACCACCGCCAGGCGAAGCGGTACCACCTCTTGACCGTATTCCCGGTAGCGCCACCACTTGTGGCGGAGCACGGTGCCAGACTCTGTGCCCAGGTCCACCTCCACAGCCACTGGCATACCGCCCAGGTGGAGCAAGGCGTCCGGGTCGAGACTACGCGCACCGCCCGCTGGCGACCGATAGGGCAGGCGTGGCTCCACCGTCACCGCTTCGGGCGGGTGGCCGAGCGCCACCATGTCGACCAGCAGCTGGGCCACAGCCAGCTGATGCGCGAGCAGCCGGGGCAGGGGACCGCGACACCACAGCCGATGCGATCTCCGATAGGTGAAGCCAGCCCTCTTCAGGTCCTGGCAAGAGGGGGCCCACCGCCCCAATTTGCGCCTTTGGCCAGCGCTGATCAGCCCCAGTGCGGCCACTGCCTCAGGCACCACGGGGTGTCGGCAACCTCACCAGCCGGGGGTCGAGCAGGCGGCCAGCCAATACCACCTGGACCAAGGCCAACCCACGCGGCAGTTGATGCACCAGTTCGGGCCGGAATTTGGGCTCCATGACCAGGGTGCGGCCTTTCACCAAGCCAGCGGCGTCCTCGGTTACCCGCACCCCCATCTTGGCTCCCAGCGTGTCCTTCAGGCGGAGCAGGTCCTCTCCCGACACGCCGCCCAACAGCACCCGGTTGCGACAGTTGGCCAGCACCGACTGGGTGAGGGATTCCGGCAATTGGCCCAAGTTCTGATGCGCCAGCACAGCGCCTACCTGATCCTGGCGGGCCAGCTCGAGGAACTGGGCGAAGGAGCTGGTGGCGAAGGTCTGAAACTCGTCCACATACAAAAAGTGTGGCGCCCCCTTGGCCCGACCCAAGACAGCTTGCTGCAATCTGGCCAGGATATAGGCGCCGAACAGCCTGCCGGCATCACCCAGCTGGCCGGCTGGCAAGGACACCACCAGCACCTCGCCGGCGGCCAAGATGCGATCCAACGGCAAGGCTTCGCTGCCGCTCATCATCCGGCTGACCTCTGGGTGATCGGCCAGCGACTGCAAGGCGTTTCTCAGGCCCAAGGTGTACTCCCGTTGCGCCTTCACCGTCCACTGGGCGTACTCGCGCCGAAAGTAGGCCTTGACCGCCGGATCGGCGCAGCGCACCAGGACCTGACGGCGGACGTCTTCTTCCGCCAAAAACGCCTGCAAATCCGCCAAACCGGCGTGTTCATCAGGCACTGCCTTCACGGCCAGCACCGCCTGGCGCAGCAAGGTGCGACCCAGCGTGCGAAAGAAGCTGTCCGTGCTGGGAAAGAGCTTGTCCACAGCTTCCACCATCGCCCCAGCGGCCTGGTCGGGCTCGCCGGCCAGCGGGTTGAATGTGTCGGCAAAGCCCGGGCCCAGGGCGTAGACCGCTCTCCCCAGCCGCCTGGCTTCGGCTGCAGTTGCGGCCGCCAGGTCGCCCTTCGGGTCGATCACGGTGATCCCCACTGGCCGTCTCAGGTCCTGGCGGATGAGCGGTTGCAGCACACTTGCGGTCTTGCCCGAGCCGGTCGGTCCCAGGACATGCAGGTGCAGATAGCGGTCGTCCCGGGAAATCAGCACGCGGCTGCGCATCCAGCCACTGGTGCCAATCACCGCCGGATAGTCTTGATCCACTACGAAGCGGCTGCGCACCGACTGCCAGATCCACAGGGCCACCGAAACCTCGGCCAAAAAAGAGGCCGCAAGCCACCAGCCACCGGCGGCCTGTACCCCGGACAGCACCGGGACCACGACCCCGCCGAATAAGAACAAGATGCCAAGTCCATAGCGCAGGTGGAGCGAGCGGGCCAGTGGTGAACGCCAAAAACCGACCACCGCCACGGTGCCGAAGATCAGTGCCAGCTGCCACGGCCAGGGCTGGCTGTACGCCAAGATCAAGTTGACGAATCCCAGTCCGATCGCCCACGGGCCGATGAGGCGGGCCGTCAGGCTCTTAATGCATGTTCCCTCCTAGTGCCGGATCTTCACCCGGGCGTCTTGGGCTGGTTCCAAGACGCTGGCACCGGCTGCCGCCAGGGCGTCGCGCTCCCAGGGATGACAGGTCAGCACCACCACCTGGCGATGGGCAGAAATCTCCGCCAGTGCCGTGACCAAACGGGCGTGGCGCTCGGGGTCGAGGTGGGCGGCGGGCTCGTCGACGATCAGGGGCACGGTTTCATCGGCAAACACCAGTTCGCAAAGGGCCAGCCGCAGGCTCAGGTAGGCCAGGTCCTGGGTGCCTTGGGACAACTCCTCAGGCGCGCGCAGGGCGATTTCTCCGGGCCCCGAGATGCGGGGATCGCCACTGTCTTGCAGTGTGGCCTGATTGTACCGCCCGCCGCTCAGCCGCTCCAGCCACCTGCCCATCCGGGCCGCCAGCTCCGGTCCCATCTGGCGGTGAAACTCGGCGCCGACCTCACTCAGCACCAGTTGGGCCAGGGCGAGGGCCTGGCGTTCGTGCTGCCGGCGGCCGACCAGGGCATCTGCCCGCCGAAAGGCGGCCTCCAGCTCAGGCAACTCGGTCGGTTCGCCCAACCGCCGGCGCAGGGCTTGGGCCAGGGCCTGACTGGTCACCTGACTGGCCTGCAGGGCGGCCTCCAGGCGCTGCACCTCGCGGTCTTGGGCGGCCAGGTCTCCCGCCTCGGCCGTGTCTGCCCCGTCTTGCCAGGCGACCAGCGTCGACTCAGGCAGATCGAGCAGCCGATTGTGGGCCTGCCTGGCGGCCACCAGCTGTTGTTGCAGTTCGCCCAAGCGGTTGCGTTTGGCCGCCAGTTCGCCGAGGTCTGTGCCCTCGCCCAGTCCCGCCATCAGGCGGGCCAGATCCGCCTCGGTTCGATTCGCCTGCTCGAGTCGAGTCTGGGCCGACGCCTCCAGCCGATCTGCCTCTGCCGCCCACTCCTGCTGCGCCAGCTGCTGTTGGCGCCAGCTTGCCCAGGCGGCTTCTACGCGCCGCACCAGCTCCAAGCTCAGCACTGACTCGCCAGCCTCTTGGGCCAGGGCAGACCGCCGGCTGGAGTCGCCGTGGGCGGCGCGCTTCAGCCGCAGCGCCAAGACGCAAGCTGCTATTGCAGCCACGAGCGCTACGCCGCCAGCCGCTGGCTGACCCGTGGCGAACAGGGCGGCCGCTGCTACCACCAGCACACCACTCGCCAGCCAAGGCCACCAGGTGACCTTTTGGCTCTGAACCGGCTGGCTCTTGTTCATCTCCTGCCACGCCCGGTCCACCCAGTCGGCGGCGATGGTCGGCGCTGGGCTAGCGGCCGCCGCCTGCGCACGCAGGGCCTCAGCGCGCTCCATCTCCTGGTGGGCGCTCGTTTGCGCGGCGGTGATCGCTTCTTTGAGGCCGCGTGCCGCCTGCGGGTCGACCTGGGCCAAGGCCGCCAGCGGCTTGATCTCTTGCTCCAACCGCTCGATCTGGGCGCTGCTTTCGGCAAGTTCGGCGATCCGGCGCTGCGCCGTCCAGCGCCGGATGGCCGCCTGCTGGCGTCTCGCCTGCGCCAGGGCCTCGGTCTGCGCCAGAGCTGCCTGCTCTGCAGCCTGCTGGGCCGCTTGGTCGACCAGCGTGCTCTGGCGGCGCTCGGTCAGCACCCGGATTTCATCCTCCAGTCGCTGGCGGCTGGCGATGGCCTGACCGATCTTGGTCTGGCGGGCCTGGTCGGTCTTTCCGACCTCGCCCAGCTGCGTCTCGATCAGCTCCACCGCCCGTTTGACCGACACCGTCTCATCGCCACTGCTGGTCAGGTTCGAAGCGCGTTCGTGCAGGGCTTGTGTGTCGATGGCGCCGGTGGGCAGGTCGGAGATCAGGACGCTGGCCCGAAACATCTGGGCTGAGATCCCCGCCAGCAACTCCAGGGCGACCGCCGCTCGCTCGCCGTTTGGCTGCAGATCCTGGCCGGTGGCCAGGTCGGTGACCCTCAGATCGTCCTTGCGGCTGGCCAGGCGGCGGACTATGGCCAGACGCTGGCCGCTGGCCAAGACCACGTCCACTGCCACCGTGAAGTCTCCGCCTGCCCACGGCTTCAGACGGCTCACTTCAGGCCGGGCCCTGAGTCGGCTTCCATTCGCTTCCTGGGCACCGTACAGGGCGGCAAAAATCACCTCTGCCAGTGTGCTCTTGCCGCTCTCGTTGGCTCCGTGCACCACGCAAAGATGCTCCGGCAGCGTCAACTCCAGCGTCTCGAACAGCCCGAAGCCACGGGCCCGCACCTTTTCAATAATCACTGGCCCGCCTCCCCTCCAGTGCGGCCAGACCGATGCGCAAGGCATCCGCCAGCAGCTGGCGTTGGGCCTCGTCTGCCTGCTCCATCTGAGCCATGATCCGGCCAGCGAAGCGCCCGCGCACCGTGAACTGATCGGTGAGATCGACCGGTGGCAGCCGCAGGTCGCGCACCTCGCAGTGCAGCCAGCCGCTGGCGAGCTCTCCTTGCCAGCGTCCGACCGGCCACCCGTCTTGGGCTGCCGGGCCGACCAGTTCCACCCGCAGCAAAGTCGTCTCCGGGTCCCACTCCCGTATGCGCACCGCGAGTTCGTCCAGGGCCTGCTGGTCGGTGCGAGCCGCCAGATCGACCGTCATGGTTTCGTACCGGCAGCGGGCCAGTGGTAATGATCGCCACTGCTTTTGCCGGGTCTTCAGGTCCAGATCCACGACCAGCGCACCGTGCACACCGGGCTCGTCGAAGCCAAGCGGCTCCAGCGACCCAGCATAGGCACCGAGGTCAGCGATCGGCATCGGTTTATGGATGTGTCCGACCGCTGCCCAGATGGCGCCCAATTCAGCGAGCCGGGTGCGGGTGAAGGGCGCATAGTCGCTGTCTCCCGGCAACTTGTCACAGTCGCCGTGAAAGACCACGATGTCCGGCCTTTGGCCTGAGGGGAAATCTGCCAGCGGGTCGGAAGGTTCGTGTTCGGCCAGAAAGCCGCGGCCCCAGATGGCGGCATCAGCCACCCTGTGACTTTGCCAGGCGCCGCCAAAAACCACCACGTTGTCCGGTCGCTCCAGCTTCCAGAAGCTGGCTGCCTCCCAGGGGTCGTGGTTGCCAGGGGCGATCAACACGGGCACAGGAGTGAGCGAGGCCAGCAGGTCGAGCACCCACTTCACCGTGCCAAGCCGGGTGCTGCGCCGCTCGAACACGTCACCGGGCAGCAACAAGGCATCCGCCTGTAGATCGCGCACCAACTCGATCAACCGCTGGAAGGTTGCGATCTGGTCCTGGCGCCGGCGTTTGCCCAACTCGTCGTCCAAGGTGGCAAAGGGACTATCCAGATGCATGTCGGAGGCCTGCACAAGGCGCATCGTATGGGCCCTCGCCCGTCCCTCCGTTTCGCTCAGGTCAAGTCCGCTGATCTTTCCCCAAGCCAGAGGACGCTACCTGCCGGGCTTGACTCGCCAGAGTGGCTGGCCCACGCTGAAGGCGAATGAGAGCCTGGCCACGGGCCAGCAGAGGAGGACCGGGCGTTGTTCATCCCGATGCTGAAGGCGAAACTGCATCGACTGACCGTGACTCAGGCAGACCTCAACTATGTGGGCAGTATCACGCTTGACCAGAAGCTTCTGGACGCCTCGGGTATCCGGCCCTATGAGCTCGTGACCATCACCAGCGTCGAAAACGGCACCTTCTGGCAGACGTACGTCATCGCCGGCCCCCGCGGGTCGGGCACGGTTTGCCTGAACGGATCGTCTGCCCGCTGGTTCGCGCCTGGCGACACCATCATCGTCATGGCCTACAACCAGTACAGTGAAGACGATCTGAAGCACTACCAACCAAAAGTGGTGTACGTGGACGAAAAAAACCAGGTCACCCGAGTCAGTGTCGACGAGACGCCGTTCACGGTGTTTAAGCCCTAGGCTCGGCACAGATCAGCCATCAGCGCAAGTCGCATGGTTTGTCCGATGGCACGACGGCAGCGGCGGACCGCCTTTCTGCGGCACAGAGAGCTGGGTCGCGATGACCCTGTGCCGCTGGGCTCAACGTAGCTCAGTCGCTGACGGCGTCGAGCTAGCCCCGTGAGTGATACAGATCGAAAAAGGCTCTCGGGCTGAGCACCGACACCGCTCCACATAGAGCCACCGGAAAGTGTCGGAGGTTCCCGGTGACCAGCACTGCCGGAGGGGTGACTGCGGCTGCAACCTCGAGAAACTTGCAGTCTGCAAGGTCCGGGAGCCGCCGGGCCAAGGGCCGGGCAGCTACGGTCAGGGCGTTGTACTCCAATGCCTCCAGCACGACGCCAACCAGTGTCTGATCGAAGCGGAATGCCGGCCTACCAAGCACGTCACGGTATTCCAAGAGGATGCGGGCATCCACAGCAATTTGCTGACGGCCGCTCAGGATGGACCCCAGCAGCATGGCGGGCATGCTATCGGCCTTGAGCAATGCAGACACGATCACGTTGGTGTCAACGACGATGAAGGGGCTCGGCGCCAGAGACTTCATTCGGTAATCGGTCGCTCGCGCCGCGCCGCAGCAATCTCGGACAATACCTGCTGATCGTTCATGCGATCCGCGCCCTGGCTCGCACTTCGCGTCTGCAGTTCAACCATGGCCAAGACCGCACGCGCCTGGCGCTGGGCACGTAGCATCAGGTCAAGCGACTCTGGGGTGACCGCTGTCAGGAGCGCCACCGGCGTCCCACCTGAGGTGATAACGGCGTCAGCATTGCCCAGGTCTTTCAGAATCTGAGCCGATCGACTCCTCAGGTCACGGATGGTGACAAATCGCACACGAACACCCCCTGGCATACATTTCGCGACATTATCGTAGCACACTTCTGTTCCGTATCGGCCCGCTTACGCTCCACGTCAGGTTGGCACGAGCGCTACCAAGCGCGGCGCTGGACCCTAACGACGGCCGACGGCACGCTGCTCATCGAACATGACTCGAAGGAACGTGAAGGAACCCACGGCCCAACTTTTCGAGTCTTAGTTCATGATAGAGATTGCACGACCCCTTCACCGTGTCCTCAGTAGAAAGGTCGGTTACACGAAATGAGACCCTGGCAGTGGCGACGATGGCTGAGGTGGTCGGGCTTGCTGCTGATTTCAGCAGCACTGACCGGTTGTGGGCTTTGGCCGGCGGCCAAGCCGAAGACGCCGCCACCGGCGTCCCCACAGATGACCCAATCGGCCAAGCCGCCCACGGTGGCAGGTGCCTGGCTGAAAGTCCCGCCCGGCACGGTGCACCCCGGTGAACGGATCACGGTCACCGGATACATGCCCGGTGCCACGCCGCCTTCCGCCAGCGCAGCGGCCTATAGCAGCGCCACCTTGTGCTTTGGCGGCTGCTCGGCTGGGCTCTTGGAGCAGGCAGTACCGATCCACTGGTCCGCCAGCATCAAAGATCAGTTCACCATGACTCTGTACGTACCGGCCACCGCCTGGCTCACACCCAGCGGGACGCAGCCACTGGAAGACGGCACCTATCGGCTGTCTGCCCAGTGCGTGATCAGCGCTCCCGGCTGTGGCACCCGCCCTGGTCAGGTCAGCACCGTGGTGCACCTGGCCTCTGTCAGCTACAAGCCGTGTCCGAAGACAGCCTGTGGTGAGATCTCCCTGTCGGCCACCAGCGCCGCCCCTGGCAACCTGGTCCACTTCCATGGCTGGGCTCCCCTGAATGAGATCATCGGTACGCCCTTTCCCTACAACCTGGTGATGGAGTCGGGCAGCCCGGGCTCACGCTTCGTTGTCACCGTCCCATCCAAGGGTAGCGGTGCCCAGAGCCCAGGCACCCAGGTGGCATCTGTCCAGCAGGCCCTTAACGGCACGTTTTCTGGTTCCCTGCGCATACCGGCTGTCTTGTCCGGTAGCCAGACCGTGACACCTGGCAGCTACACGCTGGCTCTCCAGGCCTCTTTCACTGCAGGCAGCTTCACCGACGTGACCCTTGCCCCGACCGCACTGCAGGTCAGCGCCAATCAGACCTGGGCCAGCCTCGGCCCGCTGGCGCCGATCGCCGCCACCTGGAGCGCAAACTTGTTTCCTCCGTCTGTGTCAGCGCTGGCCCAGACCTCTAGTCAAATCGTGGCCTGCGTGAACCAGCAGATTTTGCTCTCCACGGATGGTGGCCAGCACTGGGCGCAGATACCGGATACCGCGGTGATCTCCCTGGCGGCCAAAACGGCGTATCCCCTGGCGATTGTGCCCGCTGGGACCAATACGGCACCATGCACGTCGGTGCAACTCGACCCTACCCACCCCGACACCATCTACGCCACCTTCGCTGCCGAATCAGCCCAGTATAAGAGCATTCCGCCCATCTTCACGGTTGGCTATGTGACCACCAATTTGGGTCAGACCTGGCGGGCCGTGCCACCACCCAGCGGCTACAGCCTGGGCGACTCCGGCGGCTTTCAGGCGGACGGTGCCAAGACCCTGGCCCTGTTCGATAGTTCCAACACCCAAAGCGGCCTGCCGGTCGCTCAGGTGCAAACCACAGACGGCGGGCTGATCTGGACTTCCGGTCAGGCCACCTGCCCGGCGCTCGGGCCGTGCTTACGCTTCGGAGCCGCCCCCGCCCAGACCGGCGGCATGGGCGTGGGCTACGCCCAGTCCCTGCAATGGTCGGCCAACGGCGGTAGCACCTGGCAGTCTCCGGCCTGGCCGTCCCAGGTCATCTTGAACCAAGGGCCAAGCCAGCTGGTCGCCCTCAGTTCCAGCCGGGCGCTGTTGCTCTCTGGGGCTTCCCAGTACCCCGTGCGGCTGACCACAGACGGCGGGCGACTGTGGCAAAACATCGCCCTTCCGCCGGTTCCAAACGCCCAAAATGGTGCTGCCGGCCTGAGCGACGCTGTGATCTTGCCCAACGGCTCGCTGCTGGCCCAAGATCCGAACACGCAGTCCTGGATCTTGTTGCCGGCGGGTCAGAGTGCTTGGTGTACACTCACCGGCCTGCCGTCGGGCCTCGTGTCCCAGCCGACCGTGGTCGGCAGCCAGCTCTGGTATGTCTCTGAACCGGCAAACGGCGGCCAACAGGCCATCGGTAGCACACCGCTCAGTGCAGTACACTGCGGCGGCTAGTCGCTGGGAAGCGCCTGGATCGGATGGTCTCCAGGCCGTCTTGAACGGAGCGGCTGGGCACCGCCGCTGCAAGATCAGGGTTGGTACAGGAGCGAATCAGCGGGGAACTGGGCTGACGGCAACCACCTCGAGCAGGCCAGACAAGCCCGTGAAGTCTTGTGGATTCCTGGTGAACAGCGGGAGTTCCGCCGCCAGAGCGGTGGCGGCGATCAGCAGATCAAACGCCCGGCGACCAGGAACGGTCCCGCCAGCCGCAGCCACTGCCGCGTACATGCGGGCGTATGCTCTGGCCACATCAGCATCTACCGGCAGCGGGTCGAAGCTGGCCTCCATCCGCTGCAGCCGGTCCTGGCGCCGGGCCCGCTCCTCAGAACTGTGCGCTGCATGCGGTCCCGCTGCCAATTCAGCCATGGTGACAGCCGACACGGCCAGTTCCCGAGGCAAGTCGACCGGGTCCAGGTGCTCCAAGTCGATGACGACCGACGTGTCGACCAGCCCGCGCTCGTGGCGCTCACTATCCACGGGGCTGAAGGTCCTGGTCGAGATACCTGTCCACATCTAGGCGAAACGTCGTCCAGTCAATCGTCGGCGCGCCCTTAAAGGCGGCCACAACCACTTCGGCACTGACGAAGGATCGGCTGCGTATGGGCACTAATTCCCCGACCCCAACTCCGTTGCGGGTGACGATGAACGTCTCGCCGCGGTCGAGGGCGCGCATGACATCCCCACTGTTGTTGCGCAGTTCGCGCTGGGTCAGTTGTCTCTTCATGCCGTCATCGTAGCATGCGTGCTACGCCCGGCGCCATCCCACATCTACCCAGGCGGTTTGCGAGGGACAGCCACCATGCGGGGGGTTGCGGGCCATGGCCCACCACCAGCCGCACTCAGGCCAAGACCACCCGTTGCACGTGGGTATAGACGTTCAGCCGATCGCCGCGGATGAAGCCCACCACCGTGATGCCGAGATCCTCGGCCATGGCCAGGGCTAGTTCGGTTGGCGCCGACTTGGACAAGACGATTGGGATTTGCATCTTGGACACCTTGAGCAAGATCTCAGACGACACCCGACCGCTGAAGGCAACCACCGCCTGGGTGACGTCGCGCCCGTGGATCATGGACCAGCCGTAGAGTTTGTCCAGGGCGTTGTGCCGTCCAATGTCGCTTCTCGCCACCCAGATGCCTTCCTCCGGGGTGGCAAAGCAGGCGTTGTGGACGCCGCCGGTGGCTCGGAAGACATCGCTCGACTCTTGCAACTTGGCGATCAGGTCTTGAGCCTCCCCCGGTGTCACGGTCAGGTCGGAAGCCACTGCCTTGGCCGTCCGGTAGTCGTTGTCGAAGTAGATGGCGGCTCGCCCCTTGCCGCAGCAAGACGTGATGTAGCGGCGGGCGAACAGTTTGTCCTTGAGCCCGGCCGTGTCCACGGCCAACTCGGCTCTGGCATCGCCCGTCTCTGGGTCAAAGCTGATCTGGCGGATCTGATCGAGCGACTGGATCACACCCTCAGACGCCAAAAAACCGGTGACTAACTCGTCCAGATGGTCCGGGCTCGCCACCAGCGTGACGAACTCCTCGCCGTTCAGATAAAGCGTGAGCGGCCACTCGGTGACCACCTTGTCTCTGACCCAGGTGCCCTCCGTGCCGCTCAGATGGAACACCATGCGGTCGGTCGTGGTCGGCTGCTGAAAGGAGACCTCGGCCATCTCACTCACCCCCGTCTGCGCCATTGTCGCGCATCTTACCAGGGCGCACATGGCAGGGGGATTTTCGCTCTGCTAGACTCCAGCCATGATCGTTAAGCGGCCCCGCTCTTTGTGGCTGTGGGCGCTTTTGGCATTGATCTTGACCCAGCTCAGTCTGTGGCTGGCGGTCTCGGCTCATCTCACCATCCTCGCCAATCACGGCATCAGCTTCGGCCTGCTGGCGCATACCGGCGTCTTGCCTACCTTGCTGGAGACAGCGGGCGTCGTGGTCGTGTTGCTGGCGGCGCACTGGTGGCCGACCAAGTGGGTGTGGCCGGAGGCGATCGTCATCGGCGGCGCCATCGGCAACCTCCTGGACCGGCTGGCCTTGGGCGCCGTGCCAGACCCCTTGCACATCGCACCCTACCCGTACAGTTTCAACCTGGCGGACGTCTTAATCCGCCTTGGCCTCGTCGTCTGGTTGGGCTGGCTGGCCGTGGCGGCGCTCAGGCAGCGAAGCGCTCAGCGCCCCTGAAAATGTGCTTCGTCCGGCTGGCTGGGCATCGGCGTGCGGCCGACGCCGGAAGCGAGCATGGCGAGCGCCACGGCGATGGCGCCACAAGACGCCAGCCAAAAGGCCGCCCTGACTCCGACGGCGGTGGCGAGCAGACCGGCGCCCAGTGCTCCGACCACGCCCAGCGCACCTGCCACCCAACTCATGGCGCCGTTGACCCGGCCCAAGAAGCGGTCCGGTGTGATCGCCTGGCGCAGGCTGACCTCGCTGATGTCGTAGACAGTGCCGGCCAAGTCGCCCAGAAACTGGGCCCCGGCCAGCGCCAGCACAGCCATCAGCCAGACACCCCCGGCCAAGGGCACCAGCAGGCTGAGCAGGGCATAGAGGAGCAGCGACCAGACCAAGGCCCGGCCGACCCCCAGCCGCCTGGTCAGCGGCGCGAAGAGACTGGCACCCGCCATCGCCCCGACGCCGCCCAGCGTGACCAAGATGCCCATGGTCAGCGGACTGAGTGCCAACACCCGCAACACGTAGATCTCATAGAGGGTGCCGAACACGCCGCCCAAAAACAGCTGCAGCCCGCCCGAGGTGAACAGGAACCAGCGCAACACCGGATGGGCCAGCGCCGCTCTCAAGCCAGAGGCAGCGTCTGGCCTTGCCGTTTCCTCCTGGTTGTCCTGAGGATGGGGCTCGATGCGGCGAATCGTGAGCAAGGTCAGGGCTGAGAAGAGGTAGGAGACAGCGTCCGCCAAGATGGCCAAGGGCGCCCCCAGGGCCTGCACCAACACCCCCATCAGGGTGGGGCCGGCGATCTCGCCGGTGGCGTCCGCCACATTGACCAGGGCGTTGCCCTCGGTCAGCCGGCCGCGCCCGACCAGCGACGGCAGATACGCCTGGTCGGCGATGCGGTAGAAGACGGTGATGGCGCTGACCACCACCGAGACGATCAGCACCTGCCAAAAAAATAGTCTGTGGGCCAGCCAGAGCACCGGGATCGCCATCAGGGCCAGAGCCCGCAACAGATCCCCCCAGATCAGCAGCGGCCGCCTGCGGCTGCGATCGGTGAGATTGCCGGCCGCTGGGCTGATCAGGAGTCCGGGCAACATGGTCAAGGCCGCCAGCCAGGAGAGTTGCAGCGGCGTGGCAGCCAGCACCAGCACCACCGTCACCGGCAGCCCCTCGCGGGTGATGCGCGACCCGATCTCGGACACCACCCGGCCGATCAGGTAGCGGCGCGCAGAGGGATCTTTCAGCAGCGGTGCTGATCGGGCGCCTTGGTCAGTCACCGGCGCCAGAGATTTTTCACAAAGAAGCCCAAGTTGGCAGGGCGCTCCGCCAACCGGCGCATGAAGTACGGGTACCAGTCCGGACCAAACGGCACATAGACCCGCACCTGGTAGCCCTCTGCCACCAGCTGCCGCTGCAGATCCGGACGGATGCCAAAGAGCATCTGAAACTCGAAGCGGTCGTTCCCAATGCCGTGGCGCTTGGCATAGGCCTGGGCGGAGGCGATCAGGGCTGGGTCATGGGTGGCCACCGCGGTGAAGCAGCCTGCATCCAGGTGCATCTCGACCAGCCGCTGATAGTTGCGGTCCACGTCGGCCTTTTGGGCGAAGGCCATCGGCTCGGCTTCCAAATAGGCACCCTTGACCAGGCGCACGTTGGCGGCCAGCTGGGCCATCTTTCTCAGATCGGCCTCAGACCGCCGCAGGTAGGCCTGGATCACGATCCCCACCGCCGGGTGTCCCGGCCGCAGCCGGGAGAACAGCTGCACGGTCGCCTCGGTGTGCCGGCTGTCCTCCATGTCGACGCGCACGAAACTGCCCTGGGCTTCGGCCCGCTCCACGATCTCTAAGAGGCGGCTCTCAGCGGCCGAGGGGTCCAGGTCCAATCCCAGCTGAGTCAGCTTCAACGACACATGGGAATGCAGCCGCTCAGCGGCAATCCGGTCTAAGATCCCTAAATAGGCCGCCTTGGCGCTATCGGCGTAGCTGGCGTCCACCTCACCCTCGCCCAGGCGGTCCAGCGTCACCTGCAACTGCTGGCGGTTGAGCTCTTGCACCACCGGCACAGTCTCATCCAGGGTGTTCCCCGCCACGAACCGAAAGGCCCCCAGCTTCGGCCCGTAGCGGTTCACCAGCTCGGCCACGTGTTGACTCTCAGCGGCGGCCAGGATGGCTCGGCGGAGCAAGGGTTGACTCATGCCAGAGGCGGCTGCGTCGGCACCGAAGTGGTTCCGAAGTGGTCCTCACTGGAGGCCGGCATCAGGACCCGCATCGAGACGACGGCGAAGGCGCCGCCGTCTTCCAGGTGACCCAGTCCCCTGCCCCACAGCAGCCGCCCGTTGCCGCCCTTGTCCACCATTTTCAGGGCGATGGTCAGGCGCGCCGGCCGAATCACTGGCTTCAGCAGGTCGCACTCGGCCGCCAGCACCTTAGTGTCTTGGCCAAAGAGATCCACCGCCAGCGGTGCGAACAGAGCCAACACATCGAGCCAAGAGGCCTCACCGGTGCCGGTGAGCGACACCTCCCGGGTGATCTCGTCGCCGATCGCCACCATCTGGGTCGACCCTCCTGTCTGACGCCTTGCCAGGGATACCACGTCCGGGTGCGGTCGCCCTCTCTCCTAGATTACAATCTAGAGGTGCGTTCTGCCCTAGTTCGCACGGCCGGTCGCAAGTTTTGAACGTCCCCATCCAGGAGGCAACCACCGATGGCCGCACGCCAAGTCGATACCACACTACCAAAAGATGTGCCGACCCAGTTGCTGATTGGCGGCAAGTGGCGCCCCGCCCACAGCAGCCAGACGCTGGCGGTGTCCGATCCGGCCACCGAACAGGTGGTGGCCGAGGTGGCCGACGGCTCGGTCGAAGACGCCCGGCTGGCACTTGAGGCCGCAGTGGTGGCCTTTTCCGGCTTCAAGAAAACCTCGGCCTATCAGCGCAGCCGCTGGCTGCGGTCTTGGTTTGAGGCCATCTTGGCCCATCGCGATCCGCTGGCTCGGTTGATCACCATCGAAAACGGCAAGCCGCTGACCGAGGCGCTGGGCGAGGTGGACTACGCTGCCAGCTTCGTGGAGTGGTTTTCCGAGGAGGCGAAGCGGGTCTATGGCCGCACCATCCCCGCCACCACCACCGACCGCCGCTTGCTGGCCATCCGCCAGCCGGTAGGCGTGGTGGCGGCCATCACCCCGTGGAATTTTCCGGCTGCCATGATCACGCGCAAACTGGCGCCGGCGTTGGCCGCTGGCTGTACAGTGGTGCTCAAGCCGGCCTCCCTGACTCCGCTGACCGCCCTCTACCTGGCCAAGTTGTGGCAAGAGGCGGGCCCACCGGATGGCACCTTGAACGTGATCACCACTTCTCAGGCCTCTGCCGTCGCCGACGCCTGGATGTCCGATCAGCGGCTGCGCAAGGTCACCTTCACCGGCTCCACCCCGATCGGCCAGGAGCTGATCCGAAAGTCCGCCGACCAGGTGCAGCGGCTGTCTCTGGAGCTGGGCGGGCAGGCACCCTTTGTGGTGTTCGACGACGCCGACCTCGATCTCACCATCGCCGCCATGCTGGTCAGCAAGTTCCGAAACGGCGGCCAGTCGTGCGTTGCCTCCAATCGCATGCTGGTGCAGCGCAACATCCTGGCCGCCTTCACCGAACGGGCCACGGCCGCCACGGCTGCCCTGCGCATCGGGCACGGCCTGACGCCTGGGGTGGAGATCGGTCCCTTGATCGATCGACCCGGGCGACAGAAGGTACTCGATCACATTGCGGACGCCCTGGCCAAGGGCGCCCAGGTGCAGACCGGCGGCCGGGCCTTGGACGGATCAGGGTTCTTCGTCCAGCCGACAGTGCTGTCCGGGGTCCAGCCCGGCATGCGGGTGATGGAAGAGGAAACCTTCGGCCCGCTGGTGGCGATCAGCGCCTTTGACACCGAGGAACAAGGTGTGGCCCTGGCCAACTCGAGCCCATTCGGGCTGGCTGCCTACGCCTTCACCGCCTCCGCCGGACGGGCTTGGCGCGTGGCGGAACGCTTGGAGTACGGCATCGTCGGGCTGAACGAGGGATTGCCGTCCACCGCCCAGGCGCCGTTTGGCGGCTGGAAACTTTCCGGCATCGGCCGCGAGGGTGCCAGTGAGGGACTGGACGCCTTCTTAGAAGAAAAATACATCGCCTGGGGCGGCATCGACGCCTGATTTCCCAGAGCCGGGGACCATGTGTACACCTAGATCAACTGCCCGATACCCCGTCCAGCCGTCTCGTGCAGGGTTCGGTGCCACCCAGACGATGTGATAGACGCAACTGTGATCGGCAAGATCGCCCATCCGCTCCGCCTCCGGACTGCCGCTTAGGATGAACTCCGGTTCCGAGCGAAACTGCTCGGAAAAGTGGACGACAGCACATCGGCCAGGCGACCGCCAGCACCTCTGGCACTCCGGTGCTGGCGGCAATCGCCACGCTCATGGGGAGAGCCCGGTCGAGGTCCTGCTGGCACAAGACCCGGACCGGTCTGGGCGGGGGCTCGACCGTCATTACCCCAGCTGTCTGCGCATGTACTCCAGCACCCGCCGGTCGATGGCCGCCCCTTCGGGTCGTCGGTCTTCGAAGTTCTCGCGGCTGTGGTAGGCGGCCAGAGCCTGGTCCAAGGAGCGGCTACCCGTCAGGTCCCCGCTCTTGGTCAGCAGGCCTCGCAACTCCGCATCGAGCTTGGGGTCAATGTCCATCCGGTCGGCCGGGTCCATCTCCGAAAAGTAGAGCTGGTGCAGGTCCAAGATCCTTTTCAGTTCGGCGATCGGGCTCGGATGGTCGTCCACCCGCAGGTCGACCGCCCGGTCGTTGAACCCGCTGTAGCCTGCCTCCTTGCGTACCACCAGCAACGCTGCCGATTCCTGGCCGCGGCGGTCGCCGCCGGCTGCCTGACCGGCCTCCAAGGCGGCCACCAGCCGATAGGCGAAGGGGGCGGTGGACTTTCGAAACGCTTCGGCCATCGCACTGGCCACCGCTGCCCCGGCCAAGATATTGCCTTGGCAGCTGAAGCCGTCGCCCACGACGTGCCCCGCCCAGTCCATGCACTCGCTACCGGTGTAGGCTGCCGCCCGGCCCGCTTGGTCGACCACCCCTAGCTGGCGGTGGGCGCGTCCTGCGTCTTCTTCGGTCAGCCGCTGCACGACCTCAGGGGCCGCCATGCCCGCCCGCAGCCACTCCAGGGCGCGCGGGCCATAAGTGGTATTGCCCCAGGCCTGGGTGGCAATGGCGCCGGCATCCCAGGCCGCGAAGGGAACCACCGATCCTACCGCCAAGAACTTGGACTGCACTGCCACACCGAAGCTAGCGGTGGCAAGATCTCGGGCGACAATGGAGAAGGTGCTCGGATGCACGTGGCCGCCTCCCATTTGAGATGTCGGTCGCAAACCCGATGTGTGCGCTTCGCCTTGGTTCTGTGTCTCCCTGCCACTACCAAGTGAAGGAGGACTCGTCCGCCATGAACCCGGAGATCTTGGTGCCGCTGGTCACCCCGTTTCGCTCAGACGGCCGACTGGATTTCGATGGCTATGTCGCCAATGTGCATCGGCTCTCCGCCCAGGGGGTGGACGGAGTGGTGCTGATGGGCTCGAGCGGAGAATTCCCGCACCTCACCCACGGGGAACGCCGCCAACTGATCTCAGAGGTGGCCGCGCAGAGACCGGACCGGTTTCAGGTTTTGGTCCATAGCGGTGGCGGAGCCATGGCAGACGTCGTCCAGTTGGTGGAAGACACCGTGGCACACGGACTGGACGGGGCGATGGTGATCACGCCCTTTTACTTTCAGCCCCAACTGGACCGGCGGGCCCTGGTCGCTTATTACCGTCAGTTGATCCAGCTCGGGCCGATCTACCTCTACCACTACCCGCGCTTCACCGGCGTCACGCTGGACAGCGCCACCGTTGGCGAGCTCGCCCAGGCCGGCCTCAAAGGCATGAAGGATTCGTCCGGCCAAAGTGCGCTCTTCTCCCAGGTGGCGAGTGAGACCAGAGGGCTGGACTTTCGCCTGTTCACCGGCAGCGGATCAGCCTTTTTGGCTGCAATCGCCCAGGGTGCGGCCGGCGGCATCATGGCGCTGGCCCAGCTAGCCCCCGCCGAGTTGATCGAACTGCGCCGCTTGGCGTTGGCCGGCGACTGGCCGGCGGCCCGCGTCTTGCAGGACCGCCTAGTGGCCCTTGATCAGGCTACCGGTACCCGTTTTGGCATTGCTGGCTTGAAGTGGGCGGCCAAACAGCGGGGCTTGGTCTCCTCCGGGCCCAGGTCGCCCCTGACCGGCCTCGATCCCGCCGCCGAGCAGACACTGGCAGACATCTTGCAGGCTACGGCGCTGGAACCGCTGCGCTCGGTGTAACCACCGCCACCGCCACCGCCAGGCGATGGCCGCCCGGGAACGGCGGGCTGACCAACCACACCGTGAACTTGCCGCCGCTGAGCGCCTGTGGCCACGTCAGCTGGCCACTGAGGGTGCCCTGCCAGGTCTGGGTTAAGCGCCCTAGGGCATGGCTGGCGGCGGGCGGTGTCGTGATCCACTGTCCGCCTAGCGGTTGGGCACCGGCTTGTGCCACCACCTGATAGCCGCCTGGCCCGAAATTGCCACCGGTGAGCGGCGCCGTGCCCTGTACCGTGAAGCTGCCGCCCAGGCTGGGCCGGGCGGGCATGGTCAGACTGGCACATGGGTGGCCCTTGGTGCAGGACAGGTTCGGCACCCGGATCAAGAGATTGAACACCGCCTTGGCGTAGCCGTGTACCTGGGCACAGCTACCGCCAGAGGTCAGACAGGTGGCACTCACGGCGTAAGCGCCGGAGGTCACCGGGTGTGGACCGCTCGCCTCCAGCCAAGGCACGGTCGGAACTTGGAGCCAGGTGGAGAAGGTGGCGTGGTTGGGGCCACCGGCGGTACTCGTGACCACGATGCGCAAGCCATGGCTACAGCCGTTCCAGCACAGCACCAGACGGTGGTCTGCAGCGACCTGCACCTGGCCGCCGCTCACCGCCAGCACCGTGCCCGGCAATCCGGTGCCGGGATTCACCGCCAGCCACGGTCCGGAGGTGGGAGGGATGGAAACACCGTAGACACTGCAACCGGCCAGCACCAGCAGCAGTGGCAACAGGGCTAGGCGGACCAGTCGGGCCATCAGCTTCCCTCCTGTCCGTAGGTGATTGTACCGAAGGCCGCCGCCGCCGACACGGATAAGCCCGAAGAAATGGTATCCGACGGTGCGCAGGTCCACGATGAGGGCACCGCGCCATGGCGCCCAGAGGTGGTCGCCGATCGCATCCATAGACGTCGCCGCGCCAGTGGCCGATGCGGCTCATCGCCGGACGACGTCGCCAAATTGCCTGCCCTGGCCTCAGGCTCATCCCGTTCTCGGCGCAGGGTAGGTGCTAGCGCGCCGTGTCGAAGAGAGATCGCAGCGCCCACGACAAGTTCAACCACTGCGCCGTCGCGTGATACTCGTCGGCGTGCGTCCGCCGCTCGAGCTCGAGGCTCGGGTAGTGGCGCCGCTCCAACCGGCTGACCATCAGTGCGACATCGGCCACCATGTCGATCGTATCCGCTTCCGTCTCGGCGTAGGCCGCGGCCCGCTTCTCCTCCGGCAGCCACTTGGCAGCGTGGAGATCGCCCGCCGGATTTTCCATCGCGCCAATCCCGATGAAAACCCGAGCAGGTAGGTCGTCGTGCGCCGCGGCGTACGCGGCTTCGGTTTCCAAAATGGCGCGATCTCCCCACCAGTAGGACGGGCTGCCGATGCCGTAGCGGCCAAACACCTGCGGCCGAGTCAACAGGGCCCAGGTCGCAAACAGGCCCCCGAGCGAGTTGCCGAATAGGGTGTAGTCGGCGGCCGCGACCCGATAGCGCTCAGCCAGGTGCGGCTTGAGCTCGTCAGCCAGGAAGGCGAGGAACGCCGGCGCCCCACCGCCTCCCTCCTCGCCTGGCACCGGTGTGAGATCGCGCCTCCGCCTCTCGATCGTCTCGCCGAAATACTTGGCCCGATAGCCGATTCCGACGACCAGCAGAGGTGGAACCTGCTCCAGTCGGTAGAGGCGGGCCATCTCCACCGCAGCGCCATACTGCAGCTGAGCATCCGTAACTACTAGGACGTGTTGCGGCGGCAGTGGATCGTCCGGCGCCGTACGCGCCACGAAGAGTTTGAACTCGTCGCCGACTTGCTTCGAGGCGAGGTAACTCACCTCGACATCGGCGACGACGCTGGTGTCATCGGTAGGACCGGCCATCAGACATCCCTCCCGAAAAACTCGCACGGACTCTCCCGGGCACGGCAAGATCGCCACTACACCGGCCGTCTGGGCAGGCCCCGAAACTGCCTGTCTGAGGGCAAATGCTCGCACAAATTCGACTCACGGACCGCTCCGGCCTGTGCAGCTGCCCACTGCCAATGACGAATCACGGCCGAACACTCGTCGGTTTCAACGTCAGGCCACACCTGCAAGCTTGGTTGCAGGTCTAGCCCGTGGCGGCATCTTCACGGGCGCCTAGCCTAGCCATGGATTTGTGGCAACAGCCAACACCGCCAAGCCAGTCCCGGCCACATTCAAAACGGTGGTAAGATATGGAGTCATCACAACGCCAGCACTGTCGAAGGAGATGTCCGATGCGGCTTTTGCACACACGCCTGCGGGTGGCTGATCTGGACCGATCGATCGCCTTTTACGGCCTACTCGGCATGACGGTCAGGGGGCGTTCGCAGTCGCCGCGCGGAAACCAACTGGTCTTCTTGCAAGCTCCGGAGGGCGGCTCAGAGATCGAGTTGTGCCGTATCCCGGACGGCCTGCCATTCGCTTTGCCCGAAGACCTGGTGCACATCGCCTTTCAGTCGCTTGACCTGAAGGCTGACCTCAGCCGCCTCAGCGCCCTCAACGTCAAGGTGACAGAGCCATACACGCCAACCGGGCACGGTGCGTTGGCCTTCATCGAAGACCCGGACGGATATGAGGTGGAGTTGCTGGAGACAGACCACCGGTGAGCCGGTTCGAGGATGAGCCGGGCGACATCTTAAAAAAAGTGCGTTTTGGCCGCTCGCTCACAGTCGCTCAGGCGGCCAAACTGGGCGGCCTGACCGCGGACACGCTGGAGCGCCTGGAATCGTTGCAGCTGGCGTTTGACCCCAGCCACCTGGCCTTGGCCGAGGGGCTGGGTCTCAACGGTGAAGCCCTGCTGATGCTGGCCGCAGACGAGGGCTTGGACGTCGTCTTGCCCACCGATGTGGCTGCCATCCGATCGCCGTGGAGTTCTTGGACCTATGTCTGGTTCGGTCCGGCCGGGGCGGTGGTGATCGACCCGGCAGTACCCTATCGGGCCCTGGAGCGGCACCTGGGTGGCAACCCGCTGGCCGCCGTCTTCGTCACGCACAGTCATCAGGATCACCTGGCCACCTACGAGATGGTCGCCCCGCACGCTGCCGCCTGCTATGCCCATCCCGACCTGGCGGCCACGCTCGGCGCCAGTCCGCTGGCCCCTGGCGAGCAGGCAGCCGGGCTGCGCGCCCTGGCTGCGCCCGGTCATGCCGAAGACGGCTTGGTCCTTTATGGTGACGACTTGGCCTTTACCGGCGATGCACTGTTCGCCCGTTCTGCCGGCCGGGCCAGAACGGCCGCCGACTTTCGCGATGTGCTGGAGAGTGTGCGCCGGATCTTGGCCCTGCCGCCCGCTACTGTCTTGTTGCCGGGTCACGGGCCACCGACCACAGTGGCGCTGGAGCGGCGGCTGAACGCGTTTTACCTGATCTGAGTCTGCCAAGGAGGATGCATCGTGGCAGCCGAGACCAAAGACTACTTTCGCACCCATCTGCCTACCTATCTGCAGCGGCTGGAAACCATCGTCAACATGGATTCCGGGACCGCCGATCCGGATGATGTGGCTGCCGTGTCGGCGCACTTTTCCGGTTGGATGGAACAACTTTCTGGCACGGTCGAAGTCTTGCGCCCCAATTCGGCCTACGGCCCCTTCTTGATCGGCCGCTGGCAGGGACATGGTCAGGGCCGGGTGCTACTGGTCGGGCACCTGGACACGGTCTACAGCCGAGGTGAGGCCGCAAGGCGTCCGTTCACGGTGTCGGGAGGCAGGGCCACCGGCTGCGGCGTGATCGATATGAAATCCGGCTGCCTGCTGGCGCTCACGGCCATCCAGGCAATGCGGGATCTGGGGCGTGAGTTTGGCGAACTGGTGTTGGCCCTGACGCCGGATGAGGAAGTCGGCTCTCCTGTCTCCCAGCCGCTGCTGGCCCAGCTGGCGCTTGATCAAGACGCCATCTTGGTCCTGGAGCCGGGACGCTCTGGCGGCGGCGTGGTGGTCGGGCGCAAGGGCGTTGCCGACTACACCATCCGGGCCTTCGGCCACGCCTCTCACGCCGGAGTGGCCCCGCAAGAGGGCCACAGTGCCGTGCTGGAGTTGTGCCACCAGGCACTCGCCCTGTCCGCCCTAAACGGCCAAGAAGACGGCCTGCAGTTCAACGTCGGCGTATTCTCGGGCGGCAGCCGGCCAAACGTCGTTCCGGGCGAGGCCCAGATGGTAGTGGATGTGCGTGCGGCGTCTGACGCTGCCGTCAAGCGGGCGGGCCAGCTCTTCTCCAGCCTGCGCGCCAAAACCCCGGGTGTGCGGCTAGAGGTCGAGGGCGGTTTTGCGATGCCGCCGATGGAAACCACAGATCAGATCCGCGCCCTGTTCGCTCTGGCCCAGCGCCAGGCGCTGGCTATCGGCGAGCAGTTGACTGCCGTCTCCACCGGCGGTGGCTCAGATGCCAACCATCTGGCAGTGTCCGGGAAGCCCGTTTTGGACGGCCTGGGACCGGTCGGCGGCGGTGCCCACAGCCCCGAGGAGTTCATGGAAGTGGACTCCGTGGTGACCCGTGGCGCCATCTTGACGGCGCTGCTCAGTCAAATCGGCGCCCATGGCCGGGCGGCCTTTGCCACCGCCTAACCGGCCGACCTGGGCGGTCAGTCTTTAGCCTGTCCGCCTTGGTTTGACAGCGCGCAGTCGGCCCCGTATACTCGGCGAGAAATCCTGAGTCAATCAGTCACCTTTAGCCAGCGAACCGCCGTCGCCAATCACACGATCACCCGGCTGCAGGAGGGCAACATGATCGCCGAGTTCTTGATCTTCTTGCGCGAGGGTCTTGAGGGCTCGATGATCATTTCTATTTTGCTGGCATCGCTGCGCCAGATCGGGCAGCCAGAGCGGGTGCGCGAGGTTTGGTGGGGCGTGACGGCGGCACTCGTCGTCGCCTTGGGCGGCGGCGTCTTGGCCTATCAGGCACTCCATGCCTACAGCGGCACGCCCCTACAGACAGCGTTGGAAGGATCCACCTACCTGGTGGCGGCAGCCGCCCTCACCTATATGACCTTTTGGATGCGCCAGGAGAGCACGCACCTGCGCGGCGACCTCAGTGCCCAGACCAGCCGGGCAGTCGCCAGCCACAGCCGCTGGGCGATCACCAGTTTGGCTTTCGTCACCGTCGCCAGGGAGGGACTGGAGACCGTGGTGTTCAGCCTCGCCATCGCCCTGGCGGCGCAGGCCTGGCAGGTGATGGTGGGTGCGGTGATCGGCCTGGTGGTCGCGTTAATGATCAGCCGGGCGATCTATCGCATGGGCCTGAGGGTCAACCTGGGCCGCTTTTTCGCGGTGATGGGCAGTCTTTTGATGGTGACCGGCGCCGGACTGCTGGCTGACGCCATCGAAGACTATCAGCAGCTGGGTTGGCTGCCCGGAGCCCACGCTGGACTGTGGAGCACCAGTCAGTGGCTGCCGGAGCAGAGTTTTTGGGGCGACCTAGCGCACACCTTTGTCGGCTACGCCGCCACCCCCACCTTCTTGCAACTAGCTGTGTGGGCAGTCTATCTGGCGATTGTCCTGTCCTTCTGGCTAAGCCGGCGGCCGCGGCTGGTCGGCCCGGCCTGAGCCCAGCCGGCACTCAGGGGCCAGGCGCCGGGCCCGTCTCACCGGCCGGTCGCACGTTGCGAAAGGCCAGGTAGTAGGTGATCACGTTCAGGCCCATGAAGAACACCGAGCCGAAGATGGGAATGTCGATCACGCTGTCCATCAAGGCACCGCCAATCGCCGGCGAGATAATGGCGCCGGCCTGCGATGGCAGCGAACTGTAGGCGGCGATGCGGCTGCGGTAGCGCTCCGCTGCCACCCCCATCACATAGGACTGGCGCGCAGGCATGCCCAGCGAGTTGAGCATCATGCGCACAGTGTAGGCGGCACCTGCCCACCAGAAGCTGGGCATGAAGATCATGGTGGCCATCGCCACCAGACCGGCCGCCCTAGTCAGGGTGATGGTGCGCACGGCGGAGCCCAGATAGGCCGTGAGCCGCGATGATCCCAGATAGGGGACGGCTGAGGCTAGGTTGATGACGGTGTAGAGCAGGCCGATTTCTGCTGGCCCTACTCCATAGCGACGGTAAAACCAGTAGGTGAGCATCGGCCCCAGGAAACCAAAGCCCAGTCCGTTCAAACCATTGGTCACGGCCAGCCGGCCCAGCAGTTGGCGAAAACTCAGCGCCTGCGGCGGCTCCGCTGCCGTCTCCACGGCGCTGGGCCGCGCCTCTCGCAGCCCCAGCGCCACCAATACCATGCCAACAGCCAAGATGGCGCCCACCCAAAACAGCACCCGATAGGCGGGCAACCAGCCCATCCCACCCTGTACCAAGATGGCCGGCACGGCCGCCACCAATGAGCCGGCGGCACCGGCCATCACGCCGATGAAGGACAAAATGCCAAAGGCTCCGGTCCGCTCTTCCGGCCGCACGGCGGCTGCCATCAGCGGCTGCTCAGCCGGAAACAGCGGTCCCCAGGAACCGCCTGAGCCAGCACCACCGCCACGGCCGACACCGCCCAGGCCGCTGGCCAGCACCACCACCAAAAACGACGCCGAACTGGCCATGGCCGCGCCGCCAGCCACTGCCAGTACCGATAGACCGATGATCACCCGCCGCCGGCCGAAGCGGTCACCGATCGGGCCCACGGCCGCGACCAGCAGCAGGGTCATCAGGCCGGACAGGGCAAGCGCCAATCCGATCCGGCTGGCGCCGTATCCGGATTGAGCCAGATAGAGCGGGAAGATGACCGTCAAAAATGCGGTGACAAAACTTCTGAGCGCACGCCCCATGTACAGCCAGCGCAGATTTTGGGCCATCCGTCGCCCCCTCACGTCGGTCGCTGCCACTAGCGGACTCCAGTGTATCAGACCAATTTCGCCCCTTGCGCTGGGCAGGACAGGTGCTACCATGAGGGCACCACCTTCAGGGTACGGTGCGGGACCAGTCGGTCCCAATTCCGAATCGGCGGTAGCCCACATCGGGAAGCCCGCGAGCCGTCAAGGCAGATCCGGTCAAATTCCGGAGCCGACCGTACAGTCGGGATGAAAGAAGGGGAACACGCTTGCCATGCGGCCGGCACCCCTGGGGTGCCGGTTTTGTGTTCTGTGAGCAGATGGCGAGGAGGGAGCCCGTTGGATCAAGTCGCCTGGATGGCCCGTGCGCTGGACCTGGCGGAACTGGGCCGCGGCTTCACCTCCCCCAACCCGCTGGTCGGGTGCGTCGTTGTCAAAGACGGCGAGATCGTAGGCGAGGGCTATCACCGCGGGGTGGGCTTGCCTCACGCCGAGGCGGAGGCCCTGGCAGCAGCCGGTGAACGGGCCGCTGGCGCCGACTTGTACGTGTCTTTGGAACCGTGCTGTCACTTTGGGCGCACACCGCCGTGCACGGCTGAGATCATCGGCCATCGGGTGGCGCGGGTGTTTGCCGCCATCGCCGACCCCAACCCCCGCGTGTCGCTGCGTTCCAAGGCCGAGCTGGAGTCCGCCGGCATCCCGGTCAGCTTCGGACTGTTGGCCGAACAAGCGACCAGCCAAAACGCCGCCTATTTGAAGTGGGTGGATAAGGGGCTGCCGTTCGTATCCTTGAAATGGGCGATGACGCTAGACGGCAAGGTGGCCTGTCACAGCGGGGACTCCATGTACTTCACCGGCCAAGAGGCGCTGGCCCGGGCCCATCTGCTGCGCCGGGACGCAGACGCCGTGGCGGTCGGGCTCGGCACCGTCCGCCAGGACGACCCGCAACTGACCGTGCGTCACGTCAGCGGCCGCTCCCCTGCCCGGGTGGTGTTCGACACCCACCTCGCCTTGCCGGCGACCAGCCGCCTGCTGGCGCCAGGCGGGCCCCCGGTATTCGTGATCGGCTGCGAGAGCGCCTCCCAAGAGCGCCAGGCGCGGCTCACCGATCTGGGCGCCACCGTGTTGCTGGCGCCTGGCTTCGAGGGCCGGGTCGATCTCCTCTCAGCGCTGCGCCTGCTCGCCCGTCATGACATCACGAGTCTGCTGGTAGAGGGCGGGCCCACCTTGCACGGCAGCTTCGTCGACCAGCACCTGGCCGATCGCTTTTTCGTGTTCCTTGCACCTCGTGTGTTCGGCAATCCGAAGGCGCCATCCGCCGTCGGTGGGCTGGGCGTGGATCATCCGCAGGCGGCACCCAGATTGACCCTGGTGCGGATGGAAGCTTTGGGAGAAGACCTGTTCATCGAGGCCCGACCAGAGGAGGTGGCAGAGCGTGTTCACCGGCATCATCCGGCTGAAAGGACAGCTGTTGGCCAGTGAGGTAGGTACGGCTGGTGGCCGCCTGGTGATTGAGGCGCCCGGCCTGCAGCCGCACATCGGCGACTCGGTGGCGGTGGCCGGCGTGTGCCTGACCGTCACCGCCTCCCATGGCACGCGCCACCACTTCGACCTGGCTGTGGAGACTCTGGCCCGCACCACGCTGGGCCGCCTGAAGGCCGGCGATGTGGTCAACCTCGAGCCGAGCCTGCATCTTGGGGATGCTCTGGATGGCCATCTGGTGATGGGCCACGTGGACGCCACCGCCGAGGTGGTCTCGCTGGCTCCGGAGGGAGACGGTGCCCGTCTCACCTTGCGCCTGCCGGGGGACATCGCGACGCTCACTGCCGTCAAGGGATCTCTCAGCGTGGACGGCGTGTCCCTGACGGTGGCCGCATTAGGACCAGGTGAGACAGCTTCGTTCGCCCTCTTGCCGTACACCCTGGCCGAAACCACCCTCGGCCTGCTCAAGCCGGGGATGAGCGTGAATATCGAGGCCGACGTCATCGCCCGCTATGTAGCCAGGAGTCTGAGTTCAGTCGGAGGAGGCCCCCAGGGATGATCGACATCGACCAGGCAATCGAGAAGATGCGCATCGGCGAGATGATGATCGTGGTCGACGACATGGACCGCGAGAACGAGGGCGACCTGGTGCTGGCCGCCGAGTGCGTCACCGCTGAGGCCATCACCTTTATGGCCAACCACGGCCGCGGCCTGATCTGCCTGCCGATGACCGCGGAAAAGGCCAGGGCGCTGCAGCTGCCTCCGATGGTTGAGGAGAATCAAGAGCACTGGCGGACCGCCTTCACAGTTTCGATCGACGCCAAGGAGGGCGTTTCCACCGGCATTTCGGCAAAAGACCGCTGCCGCACCATCCGGGCGGCGGCCCGGGTCAATGCCAAGCCGACGGACCTGGTGCGGCCGGGCCACGTGTTCCCCCTGGAGGCGGTTGCGGGCGGTGTCTTGAAGCGAGCTGGCCACACCGAAGCAGCTGTCGACTTGGCGCGGCTGGCAGGGCTAGAGCCGATGGCGGTGATCTGCGAGATCATCAAGGACGACGGCACCATGGCCCGCATGCCGGATCTGGAGGCATTCGCCGAGATTCACCATCTGCCGATCGTGTGCATCGCCGATCTGATCGCCTATCGCCGGCGAGGCGAACAGTTGGTCAGACGGCTGGCCGAGACCACACTGCCCTCTCGCTACGGTTCCTTTCGGGCCGTCGCCTACGAGGACGTGGTCAGCGGCGAGATTCACCTGGCCCTGGTCAAGGGCGATGTCTCGACGCCGGGACCGGTGCTGACCCGCATGCACTCTGAGTGTCTGACCGGAGATGTGCTGGGATCGCTGCGCTGTGACTGCGGCGAACAGCTGCAGTCGTCCTTGCGGCGGATCGAGGCAGAGGGCCGGGGGGTGCTCGTCTACCTGCGCCAAGAGGGACGCGGCATCGGGCTGGGCGCCAAGATCCAGGCCTACGCCTTGCAAGAACAGGGCCTGGATACTGTGGAAGCCAACGAGCGCCTGGGCTTTCCCGCCGACCTGCGCGACTACGGCATCGGCGCCCAAATTCTGACCGACCTGGGCATCCGCGAGCTGGACCTGATGACCAACAACCCAAAGAAGATCGCCGGTCTGGAGGGACACGGTCTCACCGTGCACCAGCGGGTGGCGATCGAGGTGGCGGCCGGGCCCGACAACCGCCACTACCTGGAGACCAAGAAGACCAAGCTCGGCCACATCTTCTCTCAGATCTGATGCGCACACGAAGCCAGGCGGCGGACGCCTCGATGGCACCGGTCCGGGGCAAGGTGGCGGTAGTCGCCTCTGCGTTTAACCGGCCGGTGGTCGAGGCCTTGGTGCGGGGGGCCCTGGCAGCCATCGCTGCCAGTGGCGCCGAACTGGTCGGACCGGTGTGGGTCGCAGGGGCACTTGAACTGCCGCTTGCCTGCCAATGGGTGGTCGAGGCTGCCCAGCCCGTGGCCGTGGTCGCCCTTGGCTGTGTCATCCGCGGCGAGACCCGCCACTTTGAGCTGGTTTGCGACAATGCAGTCGCTGGCTTGCAGCAGGTTTCCCTGGCCCTCGGTGTTCCCGTTGGCCAAGGGGTACTGGCCTGCGAGACATTGGATCAGGCCATGGAGCGATCGGTAGAAGGTTCCGCCAACAGCGGCTATCAGGCCGCCGAGGCCGCCCTGGGCATGGCCCGGCTTCGCCCGGCAGTGGAGTCGACGATCGGCTCCGTGCGGCGCCGCTGAAAACTGCCTAGCGGTGCCCTTGGCCCAACTCGGCCAGGGCTGCGTTGAGGTTGGCTCCACCTGTGGCCACGGCTGCCTCCATCCCCAATAGATAGTGGTTATCTGGTAGAATTATCACTAGATATCGTGGATTGGTGCTCAGCGACTAGAGGATTTTCGGGTTCCCCGGTGAAACGCAATCCCTACAGTTTTGGGTGGTCGTTACCGACCATCCGTCTCTATCTCAACGTGAACACCAAAGGGGGAAGGCTAGCGCTATCTGTCCGGCGCCATCTCAGGCGACCGGCCAGAAATCGACCGCCGCTTTAGGCGCAGAGCTAGGTACTTAGGGTCTGTGATCGATGAAAACAGGGGGACACCGCGTTGAAGATTGAGAAGGACACCGCCCGCCACGGCCTACACATCGCTCGCCATTACACCCGGGCCGGCGAGAATCCCTACGAGTCGGTAACCTGGGACAAGCGTCACTCCCGGATTACGAACCCGGATGGGTCGGTGGTGTTCGAACTGCGCGATGTCGAGGTCCCCTCCGACTGGTCGCAAATGGCAACCGACATCGTGGTCTCCAAGTACTTCCGCAAGGCCGGGGTGCCGCTGCGCGGCGAAGATGGAGAGGTTGTGCGCGACGAGGCCGGCCAAGCCGTCCTCGGTTCTGAGACATCGGTCCGTCAGGTGGTTCACCGCCTGGCCGGCACCTGGCGCCACCACGGTGACCTCAACGGCTACTTCAAGAGCGATGCCGACGCCCAGGCCTTCTACGACGAGATCGTCTACATGCTGCTGCACCAGATTGCCGCTCCCAACTCCCCGCAGTGGTTCAACACGGGATTGGCCTGGGCGTACGGCATCACCGGGCCGGCCCAGGGCCACTGGCGGGTGCCCGCCGAAGGCGGCGAGGCGATCCGGTCAGAAGACGCCTACACCCATCCGCAGACCTCCGCCTGCTTCATCCAGTCCGTGCGCGACGACCTGGTCGGCGAAGGCGGCATCATGGACTTGTGGACGCGCGAGAGTCGCATCTTTAAGTACGGCTCCGGTACCGGCACCAATTTCTCAACCATTCGCGGCGAGGGCGAGTCGCTCTCCGGCGGCGGTACCAGCTCAGGGCTGATGTCGTTTTTGCGGATCGGCGACCGGGCTGCCGGCGCCATCAAGTCAGGCGGCACCACGAGACGGGCGGCCAAGATGGTGGTGGTCAACGCTGACCACCCGGACATCGAGAAGTTCATCAACTGGAAGGTGGAAGAAGAGCGCAAGGTAGCCGCCCTGCTGGCGGCTGGCTACGACTCGGACTTCAACGGCGAAGCGTACCAGACCGTCAGCGGGCAAAATTCCAATAACTCGGTACGGGTCACAAACCAGTTCTTGGAGGCGGTGATCACAGACCGGGACTGGGATCTAATCAATCGGACGGACGGGCAGGTAGCCAAGACGCTCAAGGCCCGCGACCTGTGGCAGAAGATCGCTTCCGCCGCCTGGGCCTGTGCCGACCCCGGACTGCAATACGACTCCACCACCAACGACTGGCACACCTCTCCGCAGAGCGGCCGCATCAACGCCTCCAATCCGTGCGTGACCGGTGACACTCTGGTCGCCACCTCCTTCGGCTGGCGGCGGATCGATGAACTGGTCGGCGAAGGCGTGTTCTTGCAGGGTCATCTGGGCAAAGAGCGCTTGGCCCCTCAGGTGTTCCCCACCGGCACCAAGCCGGTGTTCACCCTGACCACCGTCAGCGGCTACCAGGTGAAACTCACAGCCGATCACAAGGTGGCTACGCAAAATCGCGCCGATGTCCCGGCCAGCGAACTGCGCCGCGGCGATCGTCTGATCTTGTCGGAAGCCGGATTCGGCCGCACCAGCCTGGCCGACGACCAAGCGGAATTACTGGGCATGGTGGTCGGCGCCGGACGGGTGTGGGGCGAAGAGGGTCAGCGCCAAGTCTACCTGCGTCTGGACGGCGAGGACGCCTATGTGCTGCACACATACGCAGACCTGATCAGAGACCCCGAAGAGGACAGCGGCCGCAGCAGCCGGCGCGTTGCCAACTCCCGACTCAAGCCGTCGCCCTCCCCGATGCAGCAGTTGGCGGCAGTGATGACGAATTACGCCCACTTCGGTCACTCGGAAGAGGACAAGCAGCTCACGCCCGAGGTACACGGTCTGGATGCCCAGAGTCTGTCTGCCTTCTTGCGCGGCCTGTTTACCGCAGCCGGCCGGGTGGAGATTCATCGGGCCGGCCCTTCGCTGGTGCTGGAGGCACCGTCCCGGCAGTTGTTGTCTCAAGTCCAGCTCTTGTTGCTCAACTTCCGCATCAAGAGCAGCCTCGGCGAAGAGAAGAGCGGCCTTCCGTCTTTGGTCATCGTCGGCGGCTACGTGGCCAATTTCGTCAAGTTCATCGGCCTGATTGACCACAGCGTGACGGCCCAGGATCTGGCCGACTGGGCAGGTGAGATCCCGTCCGACATCCCGTCTGTGATCACGGACGGTTTTGGCTCGCTGAAGTCTTTGGGTACGGAGCCTGTCTTCGACCTGACCGAGCCGATCGATCACCACTTTTCCGCCAATGGACTGTGGGTGCACAACTGCTCGGAGTATTTGTTCTTGGACAACAGCGCCTGCAATCTGGCGTCTGTGAACCTGCTCACCTTCCGCGACGCCACAAGTGGCCGCTTCGATGTTACGGCCTACCGGCACGCCGTGCGGCTTTGGACTATCGTGCTGGAAGTGGCCGTGCTGATGAGTCAGTTCCCCTCTCGGGAGATCGCCGAAATCAGTTACAAGTTCCGCACGCTGGGACTGGGCTACGCCAATTTGGGCGCCCTGTTGATGGTCGATGGACTGCCCTATGACTCACCCGGAGCTCGAGCCGTAGCCGGTGCCTTGACCGCCATCATGACCGGCGAGTCCTATGCCACATCGGCCGAAATGGCCGAGCAGTTGGGCGCCTTCGCCGGCTTCGCCGAAAACCGTGAGGACATGCTGCGGGTGATCCGCAACCACCGGCGGGCAGCCTATAACGCACCGCCCGAAGAGTACGAACAACTGGGCGTGCTGCCAGTTGCCATTGATGCCGAGTTTTGCCCCGACGACCTGTTGAAGGCGGCACGCGAGGCCTGGGACCGGGCTCTGTCACTGGGTGAGACCCATGGCTATCGCAACGCCCAGGTCACCTTGCTGGCACCGACCGGCACCATCGGGCTTCTGATGGACTGTGACACCACCGGCGTGGAGCCGGACTTCTCAGTCGTCAAGTTCAAGAAGCTGGCTGGCGGCGGTTACTTCAAGATCGCCAATCAGTCGATCCGCCCGGCGCTCAGCCGCCTCGGCTACAGCGACCGGCAGGTCGAGGACATCTTGCGCTATGTGATGGGCACCTTGAGCCTGAAGGATGCTCCGGTGATCAGTCGCGACAACCTGAAAACCCGCGGGCTGGACGAGGACGAGGTACGCAAGATCGAGACTGCTCTGCCCAGCGTGTTCGAATTTGACCAGGCCTTTGCCGGCTGGGTGCTCGGCCCTGACAGCATGCAGCGGCTGAATTTGCCGCAGACCGCTTCTGGCCAAGACGTCCTTCTGGCCCTCGGATACAAGCAGGCAGAGATCGCTCAGGCAGCGGTCGTCGTCTGCGGCCAGATGACGCTGGAGGGCGCCCCCCACCTGAAGGAAGAAGATCTGGCCGTGTTCGACTGTGCCAATCCCTGCGGCAAGATCGGTACCCGCTACATCGCCCCCATGGGCCACGTCCGGATGATGGGTGCGGTCCAGCCGTTTTTGTCCGGCGGCATCTCCAAGACCATCAACATGCCCAACGATGCCACCATTGAGGATGTGCAAACCGCCTACCTGGAGAGCTGGAAATTAGGTCTGAAGGCGATCGCCATCTACCGGGACGGTTCTAAGCTGTCCCAGCCGCTGAACTCTCGTGGCACCGACAACGGCGATGGCGACGAGGCAGCACAAGAGGGTACGCCGATGCCGCGGCGCCGGCCCCTGCCGGCCAAGCGCCACGGCTTCACCCAAGAGGCCAGGGTCGGTGGGCACAAGGTGTACCTGCGCACCGGCGAATACCAAGACGGCACCTTGGGCGAGATCTTCATCGACATGCACAAGGAGGGCGCTGCCTTCCGCAGTCTGATCAACTGCTTCGCCATCGCCGTCTCCAAGGGACTGCAATACGGCGTGCCGCTGAGTGAGTTCGTCGACACCTTCATCTTCACCCGATTCGAGCCCCAAGGCATCGTAGAGGGCCATCCCAACGTCAAGATGTCTACCTCGGTGGTCGACTACATCTTCCGAGTTCTGGGCATGGAGTATCTGGGCCGCACCGATTTCGTCCAGGTCAAGCCGATCGACGACGAGGGGACGGCCGCTGCCCAGCCGATCGCCATCCAGAGCGCTCCGGTGAAACGGGTGGCCGCTGAACCGACGGTGTCACCACGAAACGCCCTCGACGAGCAACTCTCCCAGATGCTCGGCGATGCCCCCATCTGCGAGATCTGCGGACACATCACGATTCGTAACGGCGCCTGCTACAAGTGCCTGAACTGCGGGAACACCCTGGGCTGCTCTTAGGTCCGCTGCGCTAGGCGTTTCAGCCGAGCCCCCAACGCCGCACGCACCATTCTTGCCAGCACCAGCGGACCAGGAGGCGATCTCATGCAGCGTCGACCCTCCAGCGGCAAACGGACCAGCCGTCCGGTCGCCAGCTTGGCCTCCAAGGTGGGCCGCGCTGATCGCTTTCCTGGTGCAGCCAAGCCGTCCGCTGCCAGCGCACCGAACCAACGGCCCAAGCGGCGCAAGAAGAAGTAACAGGCGAAGCGTGCCTGGGCACCGCCTGGAGATACCAGGCGGTGCCATTTCTGCACTCTTAGACGGCTGACATGGCCCAGGTAGATGTCCATACTTTGGTCATGATCAGATTGCTCCACTTCTTGCGACCGTTTCGCAGCCTGGTGGCGTTGGTCCTGGCGCTCACCTTTGTTCAGACCACGGCCACTTTGTACCTGCCAACGCTGACCTCGAACATCGTCGACACCGGCGTGGTCAAGGGCAATGTGCCGTACATCATTCAGATCGGCGCCCTGATGCTGGCCATCACGCTGCTGGGCGCAGCCGCCGCCGCCTTGTCCAGCCTCTTCGGTTCGCGCGCCACAGCCGGGTTCGGCCAGCGGCTGAGAAGCGCTGTCTTCTCCCACGTTCAGCAGTTCACGCTGCGCGGCTTCGACCAGATCGGCACTTCATCTTTGATCGTGCGCACCACCAACGACGTGATGCAGGTGCAGCAGCTGATCAACATGATGCTGAGCATGATGGTGATGGCACCTTTGACCGCCATCGGCGGCATCGTGCTGGCGCTTTACACAGACGCCCGCCTGGCCGTGATCGCCTTCTTGGCCATTCCCGTGCTGGGCCTCGCCATCTACCTGCTAATGCGCAGGGGGCTTGGCCTGTTCAGCACCATGCAGGTCAAAGTCGACCGTCTGAATCTGGTGCTGCGCGAGAACCTGACCGGCGTGCGCGTGATCCGCGCCTTCGACCGGGTCCCATTTGAGGTGGATCGCTTCGATCAGGGCAACCGCAGCCTGACCGACACTTCGGTGTCCGTGTTCCGCCTGATGGCCCTGTTGATGCCGACCGTGATGCTGGTGATGAACCTGGCGGTGGTGGCAGTGGTCTGGTTTGGCGGCATCGAGATCGGCGCTGGCACTTTGCAGGTGGGCCAGCTGATGGCGCTGATCCAGTATGTGATGCAGATCATGTTCGCCGTGATGATGGTGTCGATGATGGCCTTCATGATCCCCAGGGGCCAGGCGTCGGCCAACCGCATCAACGAGGTGCTGGACATCGCCCCGGACATCACCGACCCCGCCGCCCCCCAGCCTGCGGCCCCTGGCGGCCGCCTAGCGTTCGAGCACGTCACCTTCCACTACCCGGGTGCTGAACAGCCTGCCCTCTGTGACATCTCGTTCGTGGCCACTCCTGGTCAGACGGTGGCGATCATCGGTGGCACCGGCGCCGGCAAGTCCACGCTGCTGAACTTGATCCCCCGTTTTTACGACGTGACCTCAGGCGCCATCACCCTGGACGGCGTGGACGTGCGCACCATCACCCAGGCGGATCTGCGCGCTCAGATTGGCTATGTCCCCGCCCAGGCCGTGCTGTTTTCCGGTTCGGTCTTGGACAACTTGCGCTACGGCGACATGGACGCTTCGGAAGAAACCGCCACGGCGGCGCTGTCCACCGCCCAGGCAGACGAGTTCGTGGCCGAAATGGACGGCGGAGTGGCGGCCGAGTTGACTCAGGGCGGCGCCAACTTGTCGGGCGGTCAAAAACAACGCCTCTCGATCGCCCGTGCTCTGGTGCGCCAGGTCCCGCTCTACTTATTCGACGACTGCTTCTCGGCACTCGACTACCGGACCGACGCAGCCTTGCGCCAAGCCCTGCGCCAGCGGGTGAGCGGTGCCACGGTGCTGATCGTCGCCCAGCGGGTCAGCACGGTCATGGACGCCGACCAGATCTTGGTGATCGATGACGGCCGTCTGGTCGGAGCGGGCACCCATCGCCAGTTGATGGCCAACTCAGAGGTCTATCGCGAGATCGTCAACTCCCAGCTGCTGCCGGAGGAGATCGCGTGAGCGCCAACCGCCCGCTGCCGCAAGGGCGGCGCGGCTTCATGGGCGGCGGACCGATGGGCATGGGCATGCCGGTAGAGCGGCCGAAAAATGCCAAGGCGACCTTGTTTCGCTTGCTCGGCTATCTGAAGCCACACCGCCTGGCGCTATCTGCGGTGGCGCTGACAGCCGTGGCCAGCACAGTGTTCAGCATCCTCACGCCCAAGATCCTGGGCAACATCACCACCGATCTCTTCTCGGGCGTCCTCCGACGGCTGCGCGGCCTGCCCGGCGGCGGCATCAACTTCACGCAGGTGTGGGATCTGCTGGCGCTCTTGGTTGGCTTGTACGTGTTCAGCGCCGTCTTCAGCTGGCTGATGCAGTACACGATGGCCGGCGTCGCCCAGCGCACGGTCTACGGCATCCGCCAGCAGGTGATGGGCAAGCTGGGCCGGCTGCCGGTCAACTTTTTTGACACCCACCCGCACGGTGAGATCTTGAGCCGTTTCGTCAACGACTTCGACAACATCAGCACCACCTTGCAGCAGAGCCTGACCCAGGCGATCACGGCGGCCATCACCTTCGTCGGCGTGGTGGTGATGATGCTGACCATCAGCCCGCTGATGACGCTGGTGGTGGTGGCCACCTTGCCGCTTAGCTTCCTGATCACCCGAGCCATCGCCATGCGCTCGCAAGGCTACTTCTTATCCCGCCAGCGCCGACTGGGCGAACTGAACGGCCACGTCGAGGAGATGTATACCGGCCATCTGATCATCAAGGCATACGGCCACGAACAGCGGGCTCTCAACACATTCGAGGCGATCAACGCCGAGCTCTACGAGTCGACCTGGCGGGCGCAGTTCATCACCGGCATCATCATGCCGGCGATGAACGCCATCGGTAACCTGGGCTACGTGCTGGTCAGTGTGGTGGGTGGCATCTTGGTCACCCAGGGCACGCTGCAGATCGGCGACATCTTGGCCTTCATCCAATACGCCCGCCAGTTTTCGCAGCCGATCACCCAGCTGTCCAGCATCTCCAACGTCATCCAGTCTGCACTGGCGTCTTCCGAGCGGGTCTTTGAGATCTTGGACCAACCTGAAGAGCAGTCGGCCGCCGCCTCAGATACCCCAGATCGGCCAGCGCGCGGCGACGTGTCTTTTGCTGATGTGGGCTTTTCCTATCTGCCCAGCCGGCCCTTGATCGACCACCTGACCATCAGCGTGCACAGCGGCCAAAAGGTGGCCATCGTGGGACCAACCGGTGCCGGCAAGACCACTTTGGTCAATTTGCTGATGCGCTTTTACGATATTGACCAGGGCCAGATCACCGTGGACGGCCGCGACGTTTCTCGCATCGGCCGCAGCCAACTGCGCCGCCAATTTGGAATGGTGTTGCAAGACACCTGGCTGTTCAACGGCACCATCCGCCAAAACATTGCCTACGGGCATCCCGGCGCCACCGACGCTGAAGTGGAGTCGGCGGCTCAGGCAGCCCACGCCGACCATTTCATCCGCACCTTGCCGGACGGCTACGACACCGTGCTGAACGAAGAGGGCTCTAACATCTCCCAGGGCCAGCGCCAGCTCTTGACCATCGCCCGTGCCTTCGTCGCCAATCCACCGATTTTGATCCTGGACGAGGCCACCTCCAGTGTCGACACCCGCACCGAGATCGCCATCCAGCGCGCCATGCTCAACCTGATGAGAGGCCGTACCAGCTTTGTGATTGCCCACCGCCTCTCCACCATTCGCAACGCCGACTTGATCTTGGTCATGAACCACGGCCAGGTGGTGGAGCAGGGCCAGCATGACGACCTGCTGCAGCGGGGCGGACTCTATGCTGAGCTCTATCACAGCCAGTTCTCGCTGCAACAGCCCATCGGCGACCTGGGGCCCGCTCTGCCCTGAGCACTGCCGCTTACGGGCGGTTGCATCCGAGCTAGCGAGAGGGCCTACAATGGAGCAGGAGATGGTTACATGATCCATGACATCATGCACGGTCATCTGCTCTCAGAGGTCGGCGAAGGCTGGCGTCCGGCTCGCCCGGAGCGGGTGATCCGGGGCACCATCGTCTTCTTGCCGGCGGCGCCGGCCGCTGTGGAGGCGGCCATCTCCCGGCAGGCCGCCGGGGAACCGCCGCTGAGCAAGGCTGCGGTCGACCAGCTGATGGCGCCTGCACACGCTGCGGTTCAGCGCACACTCGCCTATCTGGAGCGGTCCGGATTGAAGGTGTCGAACTGGGCCTTCCCTGGCCTGACCGCCGACTTCACGGGACCAGTACGGGCCGTCGAGCGGGCCTTTTCCTGCGGCATGCTGGAGGCCAGCCGAGACGGCCTCACCCTGTACCGCAACCGCGGCGAGCCGCAGTTGCCGCCGACGTTGGCCGCCACTGTGCTGGCTGTCATCGGTCTGGAGTCCCTGACCCGGGCTAAGCCGGCCTTTCGCTGGCCCTTCCAGCACCCGTTTCCAGCGAATGCTGGCCGCGGATTTTATCCGGACGACATCATCAGCGCCTACAACCTGCCAGACACCTTATCTGGTGAGGGCCAGCGCTTGGTGCTGATGGAATTTTCCAGCGGCTTCAACCCTGGCGATCTAAACGCCTTTTGGGACCAGCATCGGATCATGCGGCCTACCGTCCAAGTCGTGTCGGTGGATGGTACTGCCAACGACGGCGGCGTCGCACCCCAAGATGCGGAGTGCACGCTGGACCTGGAGTGGGCCGGAGCGATCGCCCCTGGTGCCGAGTTGGTGGTGATGCAGTCGTCATCGGGCACCTCCGATCTATCCTTCGCCCGCTCCATGCTGATGGCGCTGGACCAGGTCTATGGACTCGACCCGTTGCCCGGTGCTGTTTCCATTTCCTACGGTGACGCCGAGAGCCACTTCCCCAAGCGGGCGCTGATGGCATGGGATCTGCTGGTCAGCCGCCTGAGCCTGGCCGGATGCACCGTCTTGGCCGCCTCCGGCGATCGCGGCGCCTATGGGGAGGCCGGCCCCGGCCGGCCCTATCCGCATGTCGACGCCCCGGCCAGCTTGCCACACCTGGTGGCCGTCGGCGGTACCACCTTGACCCTGACCGCCGACTTGCAACGCAAGACCGAAACCGGTTGGTCGGACACCAATAATAATGGCGCCTCCGGCGGCGGCGTCAGTTTGATGTTCCCCCGCCCGACCTGGCAGGAAAGCGTCAACGTTCCGCTCAACCCGGTCGGCCGCTATGGGCGCGGCGTACCGGATGTGGCGCTCAACGCCGATCCGGACACCGGCTACGCCATCACCTTTCAGGGCCAGCGCACGGTGATCGGTGGCACCTCGGCCAGCACTCCGATCACGGCCGGCTTGATCACCTTGATCAATGAGGCCCGGGCCCAGGCCGGCCGGGGTCCTGTTGGATTTGTGACACCGCGCCTTTACAAGTTGGGACCTTCTGCCGCATTTCACGACATCTTAGATGGCAACAACTCCATTCCCGGCGTGAGCGGCTACCGCTGCGGCCCGGGTTGGGATGCGGTCACCGGCTGGGGTTCAGTCGACGGCGGTCGCCTGCTGGACGCCCTGCTCAACTGATTTCCAGACAGAGCTCAAGGAGGTAGCATGACGCGCCCTTTTCGCCTGGCCGAAGCGGCCTTGCTGGTGGCTCTGTTGGCCCTAAGTGCGTGCGGCAGTGCAGCACCGAGCGCTAGGGCCAAGGTCTCCGCCAAGACTCCTGTGGCGACGACGGTCAAGCAGCCGACGGCTGCAACTGCCACAGCGGCCGGCAAGCCCACCTTTGTCGGCGGCCAGGGCGGTGTGTACTACCAGAACATGGTGGTCGTGCTGACCTGGCACGCCATCGCTCAGACCGGTGTGTACGACACCATCTCGGTTTCGGCATTTCAAGGGCAGATGGCAGCGCTGGCGGCGGACGGCTTTCATCCGATCTCAGCCGCTCAGTTCAGCGCCTTTTTGCTGTCCAGTCAAGCGATTCCAGACAATGCCGTGCTCCTCACCTTCGACAACGGTGTGGAAGACGTCTACACCTTGGGTTTTCCCATCTTGCAGCACTTCCACTTCCCGTCTGTGATGTTCCCGGTGCTGGGCCGCACCAATGTGCTGAGCGGCTACTTCACGTCGGCCCAAATCACGGCGCTGGCCAAGAGCGGCCTGGTCACGATCGGTTCGCACACCTACGCCCAGCACATCGGTGTAGCGGTCGGACCGCATCAGGCTGCGCCGGCGGATGTGATGCCCGCCTGGAACGGGGTGAGCACCGAGAGTGCGGCCCAGTTTCAATCGTCCATCGCCAACGACGCCGCCTTGGCCCAGGCAGCGATCGTCAAGTGGACCGGGCGGGCTGAGCCCTATTTTTCTGATCCCTTCGGCCAGTACACCCCGACGCTGATCGCAGCCTTGGCCAAAGCTGGCTTCACCCAAGATTTCACCACTCTCGGCTGGGCGGTGGTGCCCGGTGCACCCGCCGATCGCATCCCGCGCATCAATGTGGGCACTGGCTCTTCCAGCGCAGCCTCGATGGTTGGCGCCATCTTGCAAGTCGCTCGCCTCACCGCCGCCGATCCGACTTGGCATCCGCCGCTCAGCCATGTGGTGATCTGGCACACCTAGGCAGGGGCAGCCTGGAGCCAGCGGCCTGCGGTCGCCTTGACAGGCCTGACCCCCAGCGGCTAACAATCTGAAGGGCCATCTTGTTTTGGCACGCACATCTTGAACCCACCGGAAGGACGGATCTGATGTCCAAGCCTACCCAGCTATGGGTTGGCGGTTTAGCCGTCATCGCCGTGGCGCTGGTCGCCTTGATCTTGATCTCGCATCGGCCCGCCGCTGTTCCTGCCCCTGGCAAGCCGCCAACGACGGCTAGTGCAGTCGGTCCCAGCCAGAAGGCCTTTACGGCCAAACTGGAGGCCCTGGCCAAGGCCAATAACCCGCTGGGCGCTGAGCCGACCGCCCAGGAGTTCACCAATCAGACCACGATCCCGGCGTATGCACCGACCGCCAAGACAGCTGCCGCCTACGCCACTGTGGCTCCCCAGATGCTGCAAGGTGAGTACCAGGCTGCGCCGCTGATGACGGAGACCTGGGCCGCTTCGGTGCTCGTGCCCTCCGCCTATATCGCCAAGATGGAGCAGGTTCCGCTCACCCTGGTGCCGGTCAATAGCAAAACACCCTGGCAGGCTGTCCAGGTCACCTACGGTGCCGCCAACAGCACCGCCACAGTGGTGATGATGATGGAGGCCTCGGAGTACCACAGCGGCACCCTGATCGGATCAGGACTTTACGCTGCGGTGGAAGTATCCCTGGTGCACAGCACCAGCGGCTGGAAGGTGTCTGCCGTCAGCGCCTATACGGCCAGTCAGGCCCAGAGTCTGTACCAGCAATACGGGCAATACTACAAGCCCTAGCCGCCAGCAATCTGCGCTCCGCTGATCAGAGCTGGCCCTGCAGCCAGCGCAGCACGCTCAGAGCGTGGCGATCCGGGGGGAAGACCGGGTAAAAGACATGTTCGACCACGCCGTCTCGGATGACCAGGGTCAGCCGCCGGATCAAGATCATCTGGTCCACCTCGAACAGCGGCAGCCACAGGGCCCTAGCCAAGCGCAACTGATGGTCGCTGAGCAGTTGAAAGGGCAGCTGTAGGCGGCTTACCGCCTCTTCTTGATAGGCGCGCTCCTGGCTGCTCAGGCCAAAGACGCGGACATTGGCCTGAGTGAACTGGGCGAAGGCCGCGGCAAAACCCAGCGACTCCGGCGTGCAGCCCCTGGCACCAGCAATAGAATCCCACCCCGTGGGCAGCGGCTGACCTGGCTGGCCGGTGCGCGGATAGACGTAGACCACGCTGCGCCCGGCCAGGGCGGACAGGTCGATGGTTCCGCCGCCGGTAGCGTCCAGGGCGATCGGCGGCAACACACTTCCGTCCAGATGCCGGCAGGCGCCATCGTCTTGCGGCACGGGCAGCCCGTCTGGCAGGCGGCTGGGGTCATCGAACATGCGCTAGCCTCCTCGCCTGGTCGCCCTGGCCGGCGCTTGGTCAGCCGTAACCAGTCCCAACTTCACGGCCCACCACTTGGTCGTCGGCACCTGGACCAGCATGGTGACGACCAAAACCACTGTGGTCAGTGCTCCCACCTCCGAGGCGCCAGGAACCCGGTCCACGATCAATAAGCTGGCCAGTGCGGCCGCCATCACACCGGTCTCCCGCACCCAGGAGGCAAACCACAACTCAGCCGGCCGCCAGCGGGCCCAGCTATCTGGCCACAAGGTGACCCACACCACCAGCGGCCGCAGCACCACGATCATCCCTGCGGCCACGGCCAATCCCACCCAGCCGGCCTGGGCGAACGCCGCCGGTACCACCTCGGCGCCGAGCAGGCCGAACAGCAAGATGCGGACCACCGTGCCCAGATGCCAGAGAAAGGTCTGGTGCTCAGCTTGATGCGTCCGCTTGGGGGCGAGGCCCAGGATGTGGGCGTTGCCGCTGACCATGCCGGCGGCGAAGGCAGCAATGAAGCCGCTACCTCCGATCGCCACCGCCGCCAGGTAGGCCAGAGCCATGGTGGGCAGGGCCGAAACCACCGCCTCCTCCCGCTCGTTCCACACCGCCAGCCTTTGTCCCTCAGCCACCCCCCACTGCACCAGGCCGCCGATGCCCAGCCCTGCCACGGCGCCCAGCACCAAAAGCCGGACGGCGCTCAGTCCGGTCGATGCCCAGCCAACGGCTGCCCCGGTGCTGGCGGCGACGATCAGCACGACGAGCAGGGCACTCATGGCGTCATTGAGAGCCGCCTCGCCGATCAGCAGCTGGGCGAGACGGGCTGGCAGTTTGAGGCGGGCAAACAGCGGCACGATGGTGGCCGGGTCGGTGGAGGCCACCACCGCCCCCAACAGCGCCGCCGCCACCCAGGGCACGCCCAGTAGCCAGACGGCCAAGAGAGCCACTCCCAGGGCGGTCAGCACGGTGCCGACGACGGCCAGCAAAGCTACGCTCTGCCAGATCCGCTGCAAGACCCGCCACTGCACCGCCCGGCCGCCCTCGTACAACATGAACACAGCGCCGCCGGTGACGATCAGAGAGCTCACACCCAAATTGCCGCTGAGTTGCACCAGCCCGCCCACCTGCGGGCCGAGCAAGAATCCGGCTACCATGAACCACAACAGGTCGGGCACGCCGCTCCAGCGAGCCAGCGGCAACGCCACTAACCCTGCCGCCAGCAGCAGGGCAAGGCTCTGAAAGACGAGAAGATGCTGGCCCACCACAGCCCTCCTTGAGATCCAGGATTCCGGATCCATGCGCTCCGCCCTTCCCGGTCCGTAGCGGGAGGATCAAATGGGGATTTTGTTCGACCTGGCCCCCAGGCCGTCTCTGGCCGAATCGTTCGTGGCTGAAGAGCAGCTCGCCCTCTCGGCCTCTCCCCAGCTAAGGCTTTGGACCCACGGCCGCGCCTTGGTGGCCGGGTCCCGAGACGGCAGGCTGCCGGACTTCGAGCGGGCCCGGAGCGCATATTGCCAGCAGGGCTGGGAGATGCACCTGCGCACTTCCGGCGGCGGCTTGGTCGTGCTGGACGAGGGAGTTCTCAATGTGTCGCTGGCCTGGCGTCAAGAGGCGCTCCCCAGCCTTGAAGCCGGCTACGCCACCATGCGCCAGGTGCTGTCTGTGGCGCTTGGCCGCCTGGGCGTCGATGCTGTGGCAAGCGGCGAGGTGGCGGGGAGCCTATGCCCCGGCCGCAGCGACCTGTCGATCGACAACCGCAAGCTGGCCGGCATCTCGCAACGCCGCAGGCGCCAGTTTTTGCTGGTCCATGCCTTTGTGCTGGTATCTGGGCGCGCCGACGACCGGATCACGACGGGGCGATCCTTCTATCAGCTGGCCGGTGGCCGGCCAGAGCTGGTTGTCTCGGGCACGATGTGTACGGTGAGCGAGGCCACGGGCCAGCCTGTGCCCGTCGAGTCCTTGGCCGCACAGGTGGCAGAGGCAGCTCAGGGTGCAGTTTTGGGCCTGTGACCCTAGTTTCTCGCGACACCACCGCGCCTGAAAAACTGGAAACGGCCGGCCCATGCTCAGGGCGCCAGTGTCGGCTATGAGGCCGCCGAGCCGGGCAGCTTGAGCGACCCGGCTCGGCAACTGCGGTGGCTGGGTTCTAGGGGTGATTGTAGGCAGAGATGGCGGCAGCCAGCTCGGCGACGTCCGGCACGCCGAGGCCGGTGGTTGGGTCCCAGCCAGCAGACGCCGAATAGCCCCAGTTGTTGCCGCTGGAGATGTCCCTAAAGCCACTGACCGTTCCACCAGACGGTGGCAGATGATAGAAGACGTCGGTGGCCAGGCCGATCGGAGCACCAGTAGCCTGATCCAACAGGGCGGTGATGCCCGCCCACTGCGGGGCTGCAAACGAGGTGCCGCCCCAGCCGTTCGACCACGGATCTGTGCTGTTCGAGTACACCGATGACGAGTCGTAAATGGCGTAGCCGGTGAACGGGTCAGCATTCAGGGCCACATCGGGGAGTCCGCGCTGGCCGGTCGACTGGAATCCATTTTGCCAGCTCGGCTGGTTGAAGTAGACACTGTAGCCGCCACCGGAGCCAACCGGGTAGACCAGCTGCTTCATGCGCTGGGCGCTCGGCACCCCGAACAGTTTGTAGTAGGGGACCAGATAGCTCCAGCCCCAGGCCGCCTCGGTGGTCGGTCCTACGTTCACGCCCGGCGCCAGAGCGACACCCGCCGCAGACTGCGGCAACGTGGTCCCACCGGCAGCGGTGATATAGGTGGAAGACGCCGGAGAGTCGACGGCAGGTGCTTTGTACTGGGGGTATGCATCGTAGGCGCCATAGTCACCAGAGGCGGCAAACAGGCTCATGCCCTCGGCCGCTCCCTGCTCGAAGGCTTGGTTCAGCAATGTGGCATAGCCCTGGGTTTCAAACTGCTCGGCCAGCCCCCATGAGGTGGACATGACCTGGGCCTTGCCTTGGGAAACGACGGTGTTGAACAAATCCACGAAGCCGTTGTTGGTATTGGGTGCGATGTACGCAACGATGTTGGCTCCAGGCGCCATGGCGCCCGAACGCTCGACATCGAGGGAACTCTCGGAGCCACCCTGGCCAGCTCCTGACGTATTGGTCGGTGCGCCGTCCACCGAGACCTGAGCGAGCGTACCGGTGCGATGGATCCCATAGTAGGACCAAAAGGCCTGGGCGTCTGAGCTGAGCAGCGGCGCCAAGGTGGCGATGGCAATCGTAACGCCAGAACCAGTCACACCAGAGTTCTGCACGGAGGTGGCGTCGTAGGCGCTGGCGATCTGTTGCGGTGAGTATCCCTGCGGGCTAGAGCAGTCGCTCGAACACGGGGTGGCGCCGGAGACGGCTGGTAGCTGGGAGCGGTTGACGGTCATGGTGTGCAGGGCGTTGTAGGTCAAGAGCCCAGACACCCCGGATACCATGGTGGCCAAGTCGTAGCTGACACCGTCATAGGTGTAGGCGGTCGGCAGCGAGGGACTTTGTTGGTTGGCAAAGTAAGAGTGCCCGCCGAACTGGTAGGCGTTGATCGCCACACTCAGGGCCTGTTCTACCTGACCCACCGAGCCAGTGGCCTCCAGGCGATTGGCGTAGGTGACGGTAGTAGTAATGCCGTAGCTGGCCAGATAGGCGGATAGTGCAGCCACCGCAGTTGGCGACGGGTCATAGGTGGCCACAAACTGACGGGGCGTGAGATAGGCATGGAAGTACAAGTTGCCCGGCGTCACCGTGTCTTGAATAAACGTGGGCAGCGCCGGCATGTCGGCAGGCGTCACATAGTTGAAGCCGATCAGCAAGGTGACTTGCTCCCCTAGTGCAGCGGCACCGAGGTCCTTGGAGTTGGCGATCAGCCATTTGGCCGTGTTGCCATGGATTACGGCCTCGGTGCCGGGTCGTCCAGTGGCGGCCACCGGCAGACTCCAGCCGAGACACAAGCCCAGGGCCACCGTTGCGACCAGAATCACCCGCCCCACTCGATCTCGCATCTCTCGCCCTCCTCCAGAACAGTGCAACTTGTGGTATTTTTCTGCGCCGGTATGCCACGGTCCTGCCCGCGAGGAGACAGCCCGCTGGCACCGAACCTCTTGCTCCACTGCGATGCAAACACTCAAGCGAACGGTTGGCATTCCGGCTGGCGTGGCGATCACGGTGGGAGCTGTGCTGGGAACCGGCGTGCTGGTGCTGCCCGCCCTCACCGCCGACCAGGCCGGTCCAGCCGCGCTGGTGGCGTGGGCGCTGATGGGACTGATGTCGTTTGTCTTCGCCGTCACCTTCGGCCGGATGGCGGTGACCATCCCGGACGCGGGCGGCATCGCCGCCTACGTACGCGCTGCCTTCGGGCGGCCGCTCGGCTTCGCTTCGGGCAATTTGATCATTGCCACCGTGCCACTCGGCGGCCCGGTGGCAGCGATGATCGGCGCTGTCTATGCCGTGGAGTTATTCGCCCTACCCACGGCCAGTGCACCGCTGATCGCTGCAGTCCTCTTGTTCTCCTCGCTGGCCCTCAACTACCGCGGCATCACCTTGAGCGCCCGCACCCAGATGATCGCCATCTTCTCGATCGGCGTAATCATCCTGGTGGCGGTGGCGGCGGCCTGGGGGCATGTCCAGACAGCCCGCCTGGTCCCGTTCGCCCCCGATGGCTGGGCAGCGGTGGGTGTCGACTTTGTGCTGCTGTTTTGGGCGTTTGTGGGCTGGGAGATGACCGTGCATCTGGTCGAGGAGTTCACCGACCCTGGGCGAGACATGGTCCGGGTGATGGTGCTGTCGGTTTTGGCGGTGGATTTGGTCTACCTGGCGCTGGCCTGGGTGACGGTCGGCACCGGGGCCTATCTGGGGCGCGGGCACACAGTGGCGCTGGCGGTGCTGATGGGCGTCGGGCTTGGGCCGAGCGGCTTCGCCGTGGCCGGCGTGCTGGCTGTGCTGCTCAGCTTCGCCACCACCCACGCCTACATCACCGGCTTCTCGAGACTGGTCTACGCCCAGGCCAGACGCGGCGAGATGCCCGCCTACCTGGCCCGCTTGCACCCGCGATTTGCGACACCCGGGCCGGTGCTGCTGACGGTCGGCGCCTTGTTCGCCATCTTCCTGGCGCTGATTGCCACCTTCCACATCTCGCTCGCCACCTTGATCCTGATCCCCTCCAGCGTGTTCGTGTTGCTCTACATCGTGGCCATGGCTGCCGCCTTCCGGCTGCTGCGCCGGGTGCATGAGCGGGTGGTGGCCGCCTGCGGCTTTGCGGTCGCCCTGGCCGCGCTCTTCTTCACCGGCTGGGCCGTGCTCTACCCGGCGGCCGTGATCGTGCTGTCCCTCCTGCTCTATGGCAGACTAGCCAAGTGGCGACCAGAAAGGAAAGCGTGAATGCAGACTGCACTTGACCTGCGCCCTGATATCCCGGCGCTATCCAGTCAAACCTATCTGAACTGGGGCACCTTGGGCGCCTCCCCCAACCGCATCACCGATGCCTTCATTAGCGCCTACCGGTCTTGGCAGGCGCAGGGGCCGGGCCGGCCGGCTGTGTACCTGGGCCAGCGCGACCATCTCAATGACCTGCGTCTTGAGCTGGCAGCCTTCATCGGCGCCAAGCCCGAGCAACTGGCCATCGTCCGCAACGTCACCGAGGCGATCGCCCTGATCGCCGTGTCGTTTCCGTTCACCGACAACGACGTGGTGTTGCTGTCTGATCAAGAGCACCCCGCCAACTTGTTCGTCTGGCGGGGGCTGGAACAAGCCGGACGGATCAAGGTGCGCCTGATGTCCCCAGGTAAGACCGGCCAGGACACGGTGGCTGCCTTGCGTCTGGCGCTGGCAGAGGGGCCGGTCCGGCTGTTCGGGATCAGCCACGTCTTAGCCGCCACCGGCCGCGTCCTGCCGGTGGCGGAGCTCTCTGCGATTGCCCACCGGGCGGGGGCGGCGGTGCTGGTGGACGGAGCCCAAGCCCCCGGGGCCATCCCGGTCGACGTGATGGCCACCGGGGCCGACTTCTACGCCCTAAACGGCCATAAGTGGATGCTGGCCCCGGTCGGTTGCGGCGCCCTGACCATCTGCGACGACTGGCGGCCCCGGCTCTTGCCGATCCCGATGGGGGCTGGCTCGGCGACCTCGGACGAAGACGGCCGCTTCACACCACTGACCTTTTTGGCCACGGCCAGCCGCTATGAAACCGGCACCCACAACGGGTCCTTGGCGGTGGGCTTTCGCGAGGCCGTCCGCCTGCAGTGCGAACTTGGTGCGAGCGCCCTGTTCGCCCGCTCGGCTGTGCTCAGAGACCGCTTTTTGGCGGGCATTCAGCGCCTGGACACCGTGACCGCCGTGGACGGGGATCAAAACGGCACCATGGTTTCGGTGCGCATCGAGGGCTGGCCGGTCGACCAGGTGGTGGCCGAGCTGTGGCAGCGCCACCAGGTGACAGTGCGCATGGTTCATGAACTGCGGCCGTTTGCCGTGCGCTTTTCGTTCGCCGCCTTCAATACGGAAGAGGAAGTTGACCTGGCCGTCTTCGCCGTCGGCGAGCTGGCCCAGGCACAACGTCGACCCTGACCGTCCGGATGTGGGAAGATAGGGCACTAAACGTCGCACAGTCAGGCAGACGAGGGAGGGAGACCGCTGTGATTCGCGATGTGCTGACCATCCCGGGCCAGCGCTCAGTGCTCCGCTCGCGTTCGCTCAAGGTGCGGCCCGGCGATCCGACTCTGGCTGGGTTGATCCATGATCTGGTCGACACCTGGACCGACGCTCACGCCTACGGCCTGTCTGCGCCACAGCTGGGCGTGTTGCAGCGGGTGCTGCTCTATCGCCAAGAAGACGGTACGCCAGCGGTGGTAGTGAACCCCAAGGTGATCACCGTGCGCGGCGAAGAAAAAGGCTATGACGGCTGTCTGAGTATTCCTGGCATCTACGGCACGACCAGAAGGCCCGAAGAAGTAGAGTTCACCGGCGAAGACCAGGTGGGCCAGCGCATCCGGCGCAGGCTGAAGGCGTTCACAGCCCGCATCTTCTTGCATGAACTGGACCATCTGGAGGGCGTGTTGTTCATCGACCGCCTGGACAGTCTGGACGATCTGTACACCCTGGAACGAAACGACCAGGATGAAAGCGAAGAGGTGGCGCTGAGCGCCGCTGACCGCCGCTTTGTGGCCAGAGAGCAACGGCCGCTGCCAACGCACTTGAGCGTGTGATGCCACGGTCCAGAGAGCAGGTAGAAGGCGCAGATCAGCCGCCGGTGGGCACGGCTGACTTGGCACGAGCACTGCGCCAGCTCGGCGTGCAGCCAGGGATGGTGCTGCTGGTCCACGCCTCTTTGCGTTCGTTCGGCCGCTGGCTGATCGGCGGCCCCACAGCTCTCTTGTTAGCGCTGGAAGAAACACTCGGTGCAGACGGCACTTTGGTCATGCCGACACACACGGCCGGCCTCAGCGACCCTGCCTGGTGGCAACATCCGCCCGTTCCTGAGACGTGGTGGCAGCGGATTCGAGACGAGATGCCGGCCTATCGGCCGGACCTCAGCCCCACCTTGGGCATGGGCCAGTTGGCGGAGTGTTTTCGCCGTCAGCAGGGTGTGTTGCGCAGCAACCACCCTCAGGTCTCCTTTTGCGCCCGAGGTCCGCTGGCCGAGCGCATCGTCGGCGAGCACCCGCTGGCCTACGGCTTGGGCGAGCAGTCGCCCTTGGCCCGCATCTATGACCACTCGGGATGGGTGCTACTGGTGGGCGTCGATCACAGCGTGAACACGTCCTTGCATCTGGCCGAATACCGCTGTGCCTATGCGGGCAAGCATGATCTGACCCAAGCAGCTCCGGTCCTGATCGCCGGTCAGCGGCAGTGGGAGCGCTTTTTAGATGTCGCCATCGACTCCGACGACTTCGCCAAACTGGGAGACGACTTCGAGGCCAGCACCGACGTGGTGCGCAAGATCACGGTGGGCAACTCACTGTGGCGGCTGATGCCGCAGCGCCCGTTGGTCGACTTCGCGACTTCGTGGCTGCTCGCCCATCGCTGAGGGCTAGTGGCTGGACCGCGATCAATCTGACGAGTCGCTCGAAAGGGTCGCTGCCGGCCTTGGGGTTGACCTCGGAGCATCGCTGCGCGATATATGACCATAGTCGTTAGCCCATGGTCGTTAGGAGGGTTCCCCGTGAAAGTGGCGGCCGGAGACTTCAAGACCCACTGCCTGCAGCTGATCGCTCAGGTCCATGCGACCGGCCAGGAGGTGCTCATCACCAAACGCGGTGTGGCGATGGCGAAGCTCGTGGCGGTTAACAGCGCTCCGCCCCAGTCCTTGTTCGGTGCCATGAAGGGCTCGGTGGCGATTGTCGGTGATCTGATCGCACCGATCGATGAGGCCTGGGACGCAGAGATTGGTGGCTGAGACCAGCGGCCTGCTCCTCGACACCCATGTCTGGATCTGGCTGATGGAGCAAGACGACCGACTGCATCTAACGGCCAGGCAGGCCATTGACCGGGCGGCGCAGGGCCCTTATGGCGTCCACATCTCAGCCATTTCGACCTGGGAGGTTGGCATGCTCGCCGTAAAGGACAGAATTCGCTTATCGATGGCACCGTTGGACTGGGTCCAGACGGCCCTCGCTCAGCGTGGCGTCCGCTTGCTGCCGCTCAGTCCGGAGGTGGTGATTGCCTCCACAAACCTGCCCGGCTCCTTTCACGGTGACTGGGCTGATCGCATGCTGGTTGCTTCTTGCCGACTGCACGATCTGGCCCTGGTCACCGCCGACAGCCGGATCTTGGAGTACGGCCAAGGACACCACCTGAAGCTCCTGAAGGCATCCTCGCCCCAGGGCTAGCCGAGGGCGATTTCGGTCATCTGAACGAGGCCGTGAACCGGATGGTCGGAGCGATCGTTGCCCCGGTCGGAACGTTAGGCGGCCCCATTACCGTTAAAATGGTAAACTGGTGTCACTCGATAGACAGGGGGAACGCGGTGGTGGACAAGCTCACGGTATACGTATCCCCTGAAACCCATCGTCGCCTCAAGACGGTTGCCAGCAGCAACGGTATGAGCCTCTCCGACTTCATGGTTCAGGCGGCCGAGCGTGCCATGATGGCGCCTGATCGCGCTACGGCTGCACGGCAGATGGATCTGGTGCGCGCCTTGGTGATCGGAACTGTCACCAGCGACGAGATGCACGACATGCGCGCCGAGGGCCGGCGTTTTTGACGGCCGACGAAGCCCTGACCATCGCCGTCCTCGACGCATCGGTGGCGTTGGCCTGGGTGTTGCCGGGGGAAAGGTCGGCTCAGGCGATGCGACTTCGCGATCTGGCCGTCAGAGACGGGCACAGGTTGCTCTGTCCGCCGATCTTCTGGTACGAGATCGCCAACGCCCTGTGGGTGGCAAGTCGCCGCGACCGCTTATCCACTGATGGTGCGCACCAGGCGCTGGCAGCTTTGCGAGACTTCACGATGGAGTCATGCGACGCTGACCCCGCAGCCTGCCTGTCCCTGGCCACCCAGTGCCGGCTCGCCGTATCCGATGCGGCCTACTTGGTGATTTCCTTAGACCGCCAAGTGCCGCTGTGGTCTTTCGATCAGGGGTTGGTGTCTGCGGCAAGCCAGCTCGGCATTACTGTGCACCCATCTGCTGAGCTGTGATCAAGACCCGCACCGCCCCCACCGTGCCCCGACAGCGGACTGGCCGAACCGTGCCGCCTCAACGCCACTAGCCCAGCGCAATCACGACTGCTCCCAGCACGATCATGCCGGCAGCGAGTACCCGCCGCCGCCCGATCGCTTCCTTTTGCCGCCAGGCCCAGATCAGGGCCATCGGGATGGCCAACTGACGCAGCGCCAAGGCGGACGCCACCGGCATGATCTGATATGCGGCGAGCATGAACAGGTAGCCGACTAACGACAAACCGCCAATCAAGCTGCCGGCCGCCAGCTGGCCCAGGGCCCAAGCCCGCCGTCCCTGCGTCGCCAAAAGAGCTGTCCCCGTGATGATGGAAGCGGTGGACATGTATAAGATGGGCGGCGTCAGGTGCACGCCTTGGCTGTCGGTCAAGGAGTAGGCAGCAATCACGGCGCCAAGGGTCAGGGCCGGCCAGATCGCACCAATGCGCTCGCCCTTGGCCATCAGCACCGAGCCCGTCCCCACCACCAAGATCCCGATCCACGCCGCCACAGGCGTGGCCACGCCCAGCAACACCGCCACCGCCAACGGCATCACCGCCACCCCCAGGCCACGGGCCAGGGGGTAGATGGCGCTGAGGTCAGCCAGCTGATAGCCTCGATTTAGGAGCAGATAATAAGCGATGTGGATGGTGGCGCTGGCCAACAAAAAGACCCAGCCACCAGGACCGATGCGCTCGCCAAACGCCAGTGCGACCGCCACGCCCACGATGCCGGTGGCCACCATGCCCTGGCCGAGCGCCACCAAGCTGGGCCGGATCTTGAGCAGGGCGTTCCAAGAGACGTGCAGGCCACTGGAAAGCAGGACCAGCCAGGCTCCAGCCCAGGGCACGACCTGATCCCGCTAAGAGGGCGCCATCGGCTGCTGGGCACCGCCCGAGTGCGCCGCAATGCGGCGCCATGCCACACGCTCGGCCGCCAGCTCGGTGGTGATGTCCTCTGTGCGGGCCACCGCAAACACCTCCAGCAGGCGGTCGTAGATGCGCGCCACCGCCGCCATCGCCCGCTCAGGCTGATAGCCGCCGGGCAAGAATTCGTCGCTGATGTTGATCACGCCGCCGCCGTTCACGATGAAGTCTGGGGCGTACAAGATGCCCCGTTGTTTCAAGATCTCGGCCACCTCGGGGCTGGCCAACTGATTGTTGGCGGATCCGGCTATCGCCCGCACCCGCATCGAGGCACAGCGCTCGGCGGTCAGCACCAAGCCCAACGCGCATGGGGAGAACACGTCTGCTCTCTCAGCGAACAAGGCCTCGCCATCCACCACCCGTGCTCCGTACAGGCGGGCCGCCTGGGTTGCGTGCGCAGCCACGATGTCGGTCACCACCAACTCTGCGCCGTCCGCAGCCAGAAGCCGGCACAACTCCAAGCCGACGTTGCCAACGCCTTGGATCAGGATCTTGCGGCCTTTGGCCGAAGGCTGGCCGGTGGTCTCGGTCAGCACCGCTCGAACCGCCATGTAGGTGCCATAGGCAGCGGCCTTGGACGGATCGCCGCTGGTCGCCTGGCGGCCCACGATGTAGGGAGAGGCCTCAGCCATCTGCTCCACGTCTTGGGGCGTGATGCCCACATCCTCGCCGGTGTAGACCCGCCCGCCCATGGCCGTGATGAATTGGCCCATGGCGTGAAAGAGCTCTGGGCTCTTTTCGGGGTCGCCGTAGATCACACATTTGGACCCGCCGAAGTCGAGGCCAGAGGCAGCGTTTTTCAAGGTCATGCCCCGAGACAGGCGCAGGGCGTCGCTCAAGGCCTCATCTTCGCTGTCGTAGTGCCACATCCGGGTGCCGCCGGTCGCTGGGCCCAAGGTGCTGTCGTGGAGGGCGACGATCAATTTGAGGCCGGTCTTTTTGTCGTAAAAGAAGCTGACTTGTTCGTGCCCGTCTTTGGCCATGGCGTCGAAGATGTTCATGGTAGCCCTCTTTCGATCAGATGTGGGGGTGGACTAGATCCTAAACGGGTTGATCGGCCGTTCGGTGGTTCTGGTGATCACACATTTCTCCTCCGTGTACAGGTCGATGGCACTTTGCCCCAGCTCGCGGCCAAACCCGCTGGCCTTGTACCCGCCAAAGGGCAGCCCCGGGCCGGCCGTGAACGGCGTGTTGATGCCGATCAGCCCGCACTGCAGGGCCTGAGCCACCCGCTGCGCCCGCCCGCCATTTTCGCTCCAGATCGTGGCCACGAGTCCGTAGTCCACGGCGTTGGCCAGGCGGATGGCCTCCGCTTCGTCGCTAAAGGCGCAGGCCACGACCACCGGCCCAAAGATCTCCTCTTGGAACACCGCCATCTGCTCCCGCACATCTGCCAGCACGGTTGGCGGGTAAAAGAAGCCGCCCCCGGCCAAGCCGTCAGCCGGCAAACTGCCGCCAGTCAGCAGACGGCTTCCTTCGGCCACGCCAGCTTGGACGTGCGCGTGTACCTTTTGCCGATGGCTGGCCGAGATCAACGGTCCCATCTGGGTCTCAGCTGCCAGCGGGTCGCCCAGGCGCAGGCTCTTGGCCTTGGCCACAAACAGGGCCAGGAATTCTTCGTAGACCGAGCTCTCGATCAAAAGCCGGCTCCTGGCGTCGCAGGACTGGCCGGCACTGTAGAAGATGGCGAACACCGACCCGGCGGCGGCCGCCTCCAGGTCGGCGTCGGCGAACACGATGGAAGGGGATTTGCCGCCCAGTTCCAAAGACACCCGCTTCAGTCCCAGGGCCGCTTTGGCCATCACGCCCTTGCCGGTCTCGGTGGCGCCGGTAAACGTCACCTTGTTCACCTTGGGGTGGGCGATCAGGGCGCTGCCCACTGATTCGCCAGGACCGGAGATCACGTTCACCACCCCGTCTGGGATGCCCGCCTCCTTGGCCAGCTGGCCGAGCAGCACTGCCGTGGCCGGGGTCAAGGACGCTGGCTTGAGCACGACCGTACATCCGGCGGCCAGCGCCGGGGCCACCTTCCAGCCGGCCATCATGAACGGATAGTTCCAGGGTACGATCTGGGCGCAGACCCCGACCGGTTCGCGATAGGTGGCGGCCACAGCGCGGGCGCCAACCGGGACCGTGCTGCCACCGATCTTGTCGCTAAGACCGGCGTAAAAGGTGAGGTCGTCGACCACCTGGCTCACCTCGGCCGCGGCGTCGGTGCGCACCTTGCCGGCGCCCAGGCTCTCCACCTCTGCGATCTGCGCACGGTGTAAATCGATCACTTCGGCGTAGCGAAACAGCACCCGGGATCGCTGTTGGGGGGCGAGCTTGCGCCACGGTCCGACCAGGGCGCTGTGCGCCGCTTCCACCGCCTGGTCGACTTGGGCGGCACTGGCGACCGCGCCCTCCGCCCACACCTGGCCGGTGGCCGGGTTGATCAGGGCAGCCCTCTTCCCGTCATCTGCCGCCACCTCTTGGCCACCAATCCACAGTCCGTAAAAAGCCCGCCGCAGATCTTGCACCCTGGCTAGTCCTCCCTCTCAATCAGCAAAGACACGCCTTGGCCGACGCCAACACACAAGGTGGCCAAGCCCCGGCGAAATCTGTCCCGGCGCATCTGGTGGAGCAGCGTCACCACCAGCCGGGCGCCGCTCATACCGAGCGGATGGCCGATGGCAATGGCGCCGCCTTGGACGTTCACCCGCTGCGGGTCCAGACCCAGCTGGTCGATCACCACCAGGCTCTGCGAGGCAAAGGCCTCGTTCAGCTCCACCCGGTCCACCGCCTCCACCCCCAGCTTCAGCCGGTCCAGCAGCTTGCGGGTGGCAGGCACCGGGCCCAGCCCCATCAGCCGGGGGTCGACGCCACTTTGTGCGCTGCCCACCACCCGGGCGACCGGCGTCAACGCATAGCGTCTGAGCGCCTGGGCAGAGACCACGAGCAGCGCTGCCGCTCCGTCGTTGATGCCCGATGCGTTGCCAGCGGTCACCGTACCGCCGGCCCGAGCGATCGGCGCCAGCTTGGCCAGTCCCTCCAAGGTGGTGGCCGGACGCGGATGCTCGTCTTTGTCGAACAGGCGCGCCTGACGTTGCGCTAACAGCGGCACCGCCACCAACTCCGCATCAAACCATCCGGCCTGATCGGCCTGCTGCCACTTCTGCTGGGAGCTCAGGGCGAAGGCATCTTGGCGCTCTCGGCTCACCGAAAAGGCCTCGGCCACATTCTCGCCGGTTTCGGCCATCGACTCTAGGGGGAACATCGCCTCCAGCTTCGGGTTGGGAAAGCGCCAGCCCAGCGTTGTGTCCCAGGCGGTGCGATTGCCCCGGGCAAACGCCTGCTCTCCTTTCTCCATGACCAAAGGGGCTCGCGTCATGTTCTCTGCGCCCCCGGCCACCACCACGTCCGCCTGGCCGCTTGAGATCATGGCCGCCGCCAGCGCCAGAGCACTGAGACCGGAGGCGCACAGCCGATTGACGGTTAGACCAGGCACAGACTGCGGATAGCCGGCCAACAACAGCGCCATCCGGGCCAGGTTTCGGTTATCCTCACCGGCCTGATTGGCCGAGCCGAACACCACATCGTCCACCGCCGCCGGGTCCAGGCTGGGACTTCTCTCTAGGAGGCTGGACAGGACCAAAGCGGCCAGATCGTCCACCCGCACGGTACTGAGCGATCCGCCGTGGCGGCCGACCGGCGTGCGCACCCCGTCCACCAGATAGGCCTCATTCATCCTCTCACCGCCTCCTTAGCGGGCATAGCTGAAAAACCCGCGCCCTGCCGACGTGCCGGTGTGACCAGTACGCACCAGCCGCACCAGTGCTGGCGCCGGGCGGTAGATCTCGGCGCCGTAGGCCCGGCTGAGCGCCGAGAGCAAGCGTTCGACCACGTCCAGACCGATCTCATCCGCCCAAGCCAGTGGGCCCCGCGGATGGTTCATGCCCAGCACCATCGCCCGGTCGATCTCCTCGGCCGCTGCCAGCCGTTCGCCGAGCAGATGCGCCGCCTCGTTGATCAAGGTCGCCACCAGCCGCGGCCTAACCAGACCGGGGCCCTCTTCCACCTCCACCACATCGCCCAGCGCCTCGCTCAAGGTCTCTTTCCAGAGGCGCCGGCTGGACTCGTCGAGGCCAGGCGGCAAGCTGACATCGGTGGGACCGGTTGAACTGAGCGGGAGCACAGAGCCAAAACTGGCCATCCGGACGCTAAGCCCGAGCTCTTGGCCCAACGTGCCGCCGCCGGCCGACCACGCGGTCACCGCCAGCAGGCGGCCATCTCGGTGCAGGGCCTCTGGCAGTAGGGCCGGGTCAGTGACCAGAGTCAGCGGCTTAGCCGTGTGCCGGGCCGTTTCTCGTAACGCCGCAGCCAGGGCGTCTTGGCCCACCACCAGCACCGGCTCAAGCATAGGTGTAAAAGCCCCGGCCGCTCTTGCGGCCGAGCGCACCGCCATTGACCATACGCTGTTGCAGCGGATGCGGGCGCAGGCGCGGCTCGTGCATCAGTTGCCGGTAGACCGACTCGGATACCGCCAAGTTGACGTCAATGCCGATCAGGTCCATCAGCCGAAAGGGGCCCAGCGGAAAGCCCAGCCCCTCGATCAGGCGGTCCACCAACTCCACGCTAGCTGCCCCGTCTCCGACCAGCCGCAAAGCTTCCAGGTAGATCGGCCGGGCCACCCGGTTGACGATGAAGCCGGGGGCGTCTTGGGCACGGACCGCTTGCTTGCCGATCTGACTGACGAAGGCCTCGGCCTCGGTCATGGTCTGCTCGCTGGTCTGGGCGCCGTGCACCACCTCGACCAGCACCATCCGCTCTGGCGGATTGAAAAAGTGCAGACCCAAAAACCGGCTGGGGTCCGGTGCGAAAGCCGCCAGGGCAGACACCGAAAGCGACGACGTGTTGGTGGCGACCAGGCCCAAAAAATCCCGCCGCAGCGCCAACAGCACCTGGCGCTTCAGCTCGAAGTCCTCCGCCACAGCCTCCACCACCAAGTCTGTGGCGGCTAGCTGAGATACCTCCTCCGACCAGGAGATGCGGCCCATGGCCTGAGCGGACTGATCGGCGCTGAGCCGGTGGCGGACCAAAAGGGCCGCCAAGGACTTCTCGATACGGCCCTTGGCCGCAGGGTGCACCTCCACCCGATCCACCAACTGCACGCTGCAGCCAGCCACCGCCGCCACCACGGCGATGCCAGCGCCCATGGTGCCAGCTCCGATCACGGCCAGCCGCTTGGCGCTCATCGGCCGCTAAAACGGGGGGCGCGCTTGGCCAAAAATGCGCTGACCCCTTCGCGGTGGTCTGCACTGGCTCCGGCCAGTTCCTGGGCGGCGGCCTCGTAGCTGAGCTGATCGCTGAGCGAGGCCTGGTACGCCCGGCGCACCGCTTGCTTGGTCAGGGCAAAGGCCAAGGTCGGTCCGGCGGCCAGATCCTGCGCCCAACTTGCGACCGTGGCGTCCAGCTGGTCGGCGGCCACCACCGTATTCAAAATTCCCCAGCGCACCGCTTCTGCCGCTTCCATCGGCCGCGCCGTGTAGAACAGCTCGAGGGCCACCCCGGGCCCGACAAAGCGCTCAAGCGTCTGACTGAGACCGGAATCGGGTACCAGACCGATCCGGCTGAAGGCGGCGATCAAGCGGGTGGCGTCGGTACCGATGCGCAGATCGGCGGCCAGTGCGATGGACAAGCCAGCGCCGGCGGCCACACCTTGCAGGCGGGCGATCACCGGCTTGTCCATTTCCACGATGGTCTGGATGATCGGGTTATAGCCACTCACCAGACTGTGCCGAAATGAGCGTGGGACACCCTCTGGGTGACTTTTTAAATCCTCTCCGGCACAAAAGGCCCGACCGCTGCCAGAGAGGACCACCGCCCGCACCTCGGGATCACGAGCCGCCTTGCGCAGTGCTGCCAGATACGCTGCCTTAGTCTCCTGGTCGAGGGCGTTCAGCACCTCGGGACGGTTGAGCGTGATGGTCTCGACGGCGCCAGCGCGGCTGACTTCTACCTTCACGACGACACGCCCTTGAACTTGGGCGGCCGCTTTTCCAAAAAGGCGGCCATGCCCTCTTTTTGATCCTCGGTGGAAAACAGCAAATAGAAGTTCTTACGCTCAAAGGCGTAGTCCAGGCCGTTTAAGGCCACCCGGCGCACCGCCTCCTTGGCCAGCTGCGCTGCCGTGCGCGGCATCTTTGCGATCTCCTGGGCCAGCACCATGGCCTCTGCCTCGGCCGTGCCTGCTGGCACCAGTCGGGCCACCAGCCCCATCTTGTAGGCTTCTGCGGCTTCCACCATTCGCCCAGTCAAAACCATCTCCATCGCCCGCTGGGCACCGACCAGTCGGGTCAGCATCTGGGTGCCGCCGGCCCCGGGCATGACGCCGATCTTGATCTCGGGCTGGCCAAAACGGGCGTCTTCTGAGGCCACGATCAGATCGGCGCACATCGCCAGCTCCAGCCCACCGCCCAGGCAAAAGCCGTGGACGGCGGCAACCAGCGGCTTTTTGACCTGACGGATGCGATCCCAAAGCGCCAGGTGGTTGAGTTCCATCAGGTCTGTGGCAGAGGCGGTGGCCATCTGCGAGATGTCGGCGCCAGCCGCAAAGGCCCGGCCGCTGCCGGCGATCACTAGCACGGCCACCTCGGGGTCATGGTCGGCGTGAGACAGGGCGTCCGCCAGCTCGGCCATCACCTGGCTGTTGAGGGCATTTAGCACCTCGGGGCGGTTTAGCCGCACCAGGGCCACCGCTCCTTGTCGTTCGCTCAGCACACCGGCCATCTCAAGTCGCCTCCTTACTTAGGTCGAAGTCCGCTCGTCGATCAGCCGCTTGGCCTTGCCCTCGGAGCGGGGCAGGCTGCCCGGCTCTTTGGCCAAGACCGCAATGCGGACGCCAAAGGCGTCGTGCAGCTGGTGCTGCAGCTGGCGCACCGCCGCCTGAGCGTCGGCAGCGGGCAGTGCTTCCACCTCAACTGTGAGTTCGGCCAGCGCCGCCCTTTGGCTCAGGCGCAGCACATAGACCGGCGCCAACTGGCCCTGGGCCAGCACCAGCCGCTCGATCTCGGAGGGGAAGATGTTGACGCCGCGCAGCACGAACATGTCGTCCACCCGACCCTTGATCCGGCTCATGCGCACGGTGGTCCGCCCGCAGCGGCACGGTTCGTGATTCAACGAGGCGATGTCACCGGTGCGGTAGCGAATCACCGGTGAGACCTGGCGGGTGAGGGTGGTGAACACCAACTCGCCGTCTTCGCCGTCGGCCAGGACCTGGCCGCTTTTGGGGTCGATCACCTCCACCAGGAAGTGATCTTCGTGCACATGCAAGCCGTCTTTGGCTTGGTGGCACTCGGCCGCTACCCCGGGGCCAATCACCTCGGACAATCCGTAGATGTCGCAGGCGTCGCAGCCGAACTCCTTTTCGATCTCCCGGCGCATCTCCTCGGTCCATGGCTCAGCGCCCAAAATCGCCCACTTCAGTCCCAGATGGCGGGGATCTTTGTGGTTTTGGATCAGATGCTCGGCGATGTTCAGGGCGTACGACGGGGTGCAGGCCAGCCCGTCTGGGCGCAAATCCTCCAGCAATAGGCACTGCCGGCTGGTCACACCGCCAGACGCTGGCATCACGGTCAGGCCCAGCCGTTCAGCGCCGCCGTGCAGGCCGAGGCCGCCGGTAAAAAGTCCATATCCGTATGCGTTGTGCAGCATCTGGCCGCTCTCGGCGCCAACTAAGACCAGGCAGCGGGCGACGACTTCGGCCCACATCGCCAGATCGTCTTTGGAATATCCGACCAAGGTCGGCTTGCCATGGGTGCCGGAACTGCCCTGGAGGCGCGCCACAGCCTGGCGGGGCACCCCGAACAATGCCATCGGGTAGGCCGCCATCAGGTCCGCCTTGGTCATCATCGGCCAACTGCTGAGTTCTTCCAGGTTGGTCAGCGGTTGTCGGCCGACCCCGTGCTCGGCGAAGCGGTGACCGAGGGCGGGCAGGTTGCGCTTCACCCGTTCGATCTGGTGGTTCAGCCGCTCGCGCTGCAAGGCTGCGCGTTCCTTTGGACTGATGGTCTCTTCCAAAAACGCCGCCGACGTTCCCTCCTTAGCACGAATCAGGCCGACCCCGGGGGGGTCGGCCTCGGCATCGCTCAGCGCACGGACAGGCTGCGGCGGGAGAGTTCTAACTCGGTCAGCGGCCGCTTGGGGTCGCCGCTCACCTCTTCCAGCAGATCTTGCTTGTTGACCACGAAGCTTTGGCGGCTGTAGTCGGAGGGCACCAGGGTCGGGGTCAGGACAATGGCGTCCACCGGGCACGCTGCCTCGCACTCGCCGCAGAAGATGCAGCGGTAGAGATCGATCTCATAGCGAGAGGCGTAGCGTTCGCCGGGGCTGACCGGGTGAGCCGGGTCGTTTTCGCTGGCCTCGACGATGATGGCGTCCGCGGGACAGGCAGCAGCGCAAAGTGAGCAGCCGATGCAACGCTCCAGGCCGTTTTCATGCCTGGTCAGGCGGTGGCGGCCCCTAAACCTTGTGGGCAACGTGCGGCGCTGTTCGGGGTACTGGACCGTGATCGACTTGGAGAAAAAGAGCCGAAAGGTGGTAGCCATCCCCTTCAGGAGGGCACCAACACCCTTTAGCAATCTGCCTGCCTCCTCATGAGGGTGATGTCGCACTGCACGCGGCTAATGCACCTCATTGTAGCAGAAGCCCTAAGGTGCGCACCCGGCCCTACCAGGTCACTTTGCTGGGGTCCAGCAGTTCACGCTCAGGGCCCTGGGCTCGCCCTGCAAACAGCCGCTTTCGCCACGGGGCGCTCAGCCGCCAGATGCCACTTGACCAGGTCGTCTCCAGCCACTGGTCGGGGCTGCGATCGGTGGGGAAGGCGGCCGCCACCCAGTGCAAGGGGCCCCAGCGCGGATGATGCAAGGTGGCCCGAGCCGCATCCCAGCGGCCGGCCTGGTTCAAGGTGAACCACTCCACTCCTGGCACCCGAATCCGCATGGCGCCGCCCCTTCTCACCTGCCAGGGGTTCATTTCGAGACTGATCTGCCAATGCCTGGCCCACCACCTGTCTTGGCCTCAGGCGTGTGCTAGCATGGACCTGACCGGCCACGTGCGACGGTGAGAACGCTGAGGAGGGCCTAGATGAACCCCAAGTTGGCACCGGTGATGGCTCAGATCGAGCAGGTGATCGTTGGCAAGCAGTCGGTGGTGGAGTTGTTCTTGGTCGCCCTCTTGTCCGAGGGTCACGTCTTGCTCGAAGACGTGCCCGGCACCGGCAAGACCATGCTGGCCAAGGCGCTGGCCAAGTCGCTGGCACTTCCCTTTCGCCGCCTGCAGTTCACCCCAGACCTCTTGCCGGCAGACGTCACCGGCAGTTCGGTGTTCAACCGCCAGACCAACGCCTTCGAGTTCCGGCCCGGCCCCATCTTCGCTCAGATTCTCCTGGCCGACGAAATCAACCGGGCCTCGCCCCGTACCCAGTCGTCTCTTCTGGAGGCGATGGCCGAAGGGCAGGTGTCGGCCGATGGCACCACCTACCCGCTCGCCCGGCCGTTCGTGGTGATCGCCACCGAAAACCCGGTGGAGATGGAGGGCACCTTCCCTCTGCCCGAGGCGCAGCTGGACCGCTTTTTGCTCCGCCTGGAGATCGGCTACCCAGACCCGGCCGGCGAGATCGAGGTATTGCGCCGCCACGGCCAGCGCGAGCCTCTGGACCAGGTGACGGCCGTCCTCGGCCAAGAGGAGCTAGCTGCCTTAATCGCCGAGGCCCGGCAGGTCAGCGCCTCTGACGATGTGATGGCCTATGTGGTGGAGATCTCCCGCCAGACCAGAGAGCACCGCGACGTTCAGCTGGGCGTCAGCCCCCGCGGCTCGCTCAGCCTGCTGCGGGCTGCACGCAGCCACGCCTTCTTGGAGGGTCGCAACTACGTGCTTCCCGATGACGTCAAGGCCATGGCGATGGCTGCCTTGGCCCACCGCTTGATCTTGTCGCCAGAGGCCATGGTCCGCTCCATCTCCGCCCAAAGCGTGATCCAAGATGTGCTGGGGTCGGTCCCGGCTCCGGTCGAACAGGTCCGCTAGCCTTGGTCAACTCCCGGCGTGCCGCGCTCAGCGGCATCGTGCTGCTGGTAGTGCTGTCGTTGTTCTTGCAGCTGCCGCTGGCCGCCGCCGGCGGCTTTTTGATGCTGCTGGTCGGCGCTCTGGCCGCCTACTACCAGCGCTACGGGCTGATGGGTGTGGCGCTGCGGGTCAAGATCCACCCAGGGTCTGTATTCCCAGATGAGCAAACCGAGCTGGCTTTGGCCATCGGCAACCCGAAGCGGGTGCCGCTGCCCTTTTTGACGCTGGAACAGGAGTGGCCGGCCGCGGTCACCCCGGTCGGCCGGCCCGAGTTGCTCGGTGATAGCTCCAAGCCGGGCCGAAAACTGTTTCGCCTGTTCACCCATTTGGGCGGACGCCAGCAGGTGAGCCGGCGCTATCAGCTGACCTCCTCTCGCCGTGGCCGTCACGTGTTTGGGCCGCAGACGCTGCGCCTGTACGATCCAATCGGATTGCTCTTCAGCGAGCGGCACTACGAGCGGCCGCGGGATCTGGCCTCCTACGTGGTCTATCCCAAGCTGCGGCCGGTGCGCTCTTTGCCGGCAGTGCTCAGAGCTGGCGGCGAGTGGCGGGCCAGGTCGCTGCTGGAAGACCCCACCTTGCTGCGCTCCTTGCGCCAGTGGCAGGCCGGAGATGCGATGAAGCAGATCGACTGGCGGGCGTCTGCCCGCTCCGACGACGACTTGTACGTGCGCCAGCCGGAGTCGGTCAGTCGGCTTGAGGTCTATCTGGGGCTGAACCTGCAAAGCAGCCGGGAGACCTGGGGCGGATTGCGCCAAGACTACATCGAGGAAGCAGTGTCCCTGACCGCATCCTTGGCCTGGGACCTGCTGGGCACCAAGCATCCGGTCGGGGTCTATGCCAACGGCATGCTGGAGGGCGAGGCCACCCGTACGCTGGGCGTGGTCTTGCGCCCGGCTGCTCACGCCCGCCAGTTGCAGCACGTGCTCACCGCCTTGGGCGAAGTGCAGCAGGCGGCAGCCTATCTCGACCTGGGCCGGCTTTTGGTGGCAGAGGCCGGGCGGGCGATGGCCGGGTCGGTGTTCGTGGTGATCACCGCCTTCGTTTCGCCGGCCCTGACCCCGGTGTTGCTCTACTTGCGCCAGCGTGGGCACAAGGTCGTGGTCGTCCACTTCGACGCGCCGGAAGCCGGCGATGGCCCGATCCCAGCCGGGGTGGTGGCGCTGACCCCGGCTCATCTGTGGGCCTCATGAGGCGGCCGGCAGTGGTCCTGCTCTTGGTGTTGCGCACCGCTGTTGAAGCGGCAGCGCTCACGCCCTGGGCGGCGGTGTTCACCGGCGCCTTGGTGCCGCTTTGGCTGCTGTGGGCCGTGGCCCTGGTGTTGCTGGTGCCGGGCTTGGCCTGGCGGGGGTCGCCGCTGCAATCTCGCATCTTGACCCTGGTGCTGGGCGGGCTGATCGGACTGGGACTCGGTGCCGAGCACGCGGTCGGCCTGGTCACCCAGGTGGCGCCGACCATCACCTTTTTGGCCCTGGGCTGGCGCTCTGCCACCACTGCCGCCTACCCGGAGGACCCGCAGCAGATCCAGGCCGCCTTCACCGCCTCGATCTGGATCTTCTTTTTGGGCTTTGTGGTCTCCTTGCTGCACCAGCCGCCGTCGCCGCTCAGTTTGGCCGGCTCTGCTCTGGTCATCGCCGTGGCCGGCAGCGCCTGCTTGATCTTGGCCCGCGACCGAGAGTTGGCCCAGCGCACGGCCCTGTCCGCCGGGCGCACGGGCTTTAGCCCACTCGCCTCCTTCGGGCTGCTCACCGTGGCCGCCCTGACCGCCTTGTCCCTGATCTTGTCCATACTCAGCTCTCCGGCCACCATCTTTAGGCTCTTGCAACCTGTGGCCGCGGCCTTGATCAGTGGTTTTTTGACCGCCATGGACAAGGTCGGCGTCCCCTTTTTGGGCTTTTTGTTCGCCACTGCCGAGCGGGTCTTGCACATCCCCAAGTCCTTCGTGCCGCCCTACCACCCGCCGTCCAATCTGAACAACCAGATGCATCGCACATACCTGGCCACTCGTTTTGGTATGCAGGCGGAGACCGTGATCGTGATCGTCCTGGTGGTAGCGGTGGTGGTCGCCCTGATCGTGCTGCTGCGCCACCTCAATGGCCGCCTGCAGACCCGGGAGCGAGGAGAGACCGAAGAGCGCAGCCACTTTCAGATGGAGACCGAAGCGGCGGACAGCGCTGGTCGCGATTGGGCCTATCCCTACACCCCGGCCGGAAGCCGGCTGCGCCGCTCAGTCAGAGCGATGCTGCGCGAGCTGACCAGCCGCCAAATCGGTCCCCATTCGTCCGAAACGATGCGGGAGTGGGCCGCCGATCATCGCGCCGACCCCGACGTGCAAAAGTTGATCTCCAACTACGAAACCCACCGCTACGGCCAAGGTGAGGACCCGGCCGATGCCGAGGGGTTGGTGGCCCGGGCCAAGCAACGGATCTTGAGCCGCCGGCTGGGCCGGCGGGAGGACAAGCCAGAAGATCCTGGCGGCGGCTAGTCTAGGTTAGCGGCCAGATAGGCCTCTGCTTCCAAAGCCGCCCGGCAGCCTTCGCCCGCAGCCGTCACCGCCTGCTGGTACTCCCGGTCATGGACGTCCCCGGCCACGAACAGCCCTGCGGTCTGGGTGGTCACACCCACGGTGTCGACGTAGCCGTCGGCGTCCAGCTTGACCAATCCCTTGGCCAAAAAGCCGGTGTTCGGGATGTGGCCGATGGCGTAAAACAGCCCGTTTGTCTCATGGCGCCGGGTCTTTCCGGACTTGGTGTCCTTGACTGAAACCGCTTGCACGGAACCGTCTTTGTCCTCGATACCCACCACTTCCGAGTTCCAGTGCACCGTGACCTTGTCGTGGGCGAGCAGGCGGTCGGCCATGATCTTCGAAGCCCGAAAACTCTCACGCCGGTGCATGACGTGCACCTCAGAGGCAAAGCGGGTGAGGAACAAGGCCTCTTCCATGGCCGAGTCGCCACCTCCCACCACAGTCACCGGCACGTTGCGAAAGAAGGCACCGTCACAGGTGGCGCAGGTGGACAGGCCGTGGCCGGTCAGCTCGCGCTCCCGGGGCAGGCCGAGCATGCGGGCGCGGGCCCCAGACGCCACGATCACGGTCTTGGCCCAAATCTTGTTCCGGCCCTTGACGTCGACTTCAAAGCCGCCATCTGCCTTAGTCAGCGAGGCCACCTCGCCGTACTCGAAACGGGCACCGAAGCGTTCGGCCTGGCTCTTCATCCGGCTCATCAGCTCAAAGCCGTCGATGCCGTCCACAAAGCCTGGGTAGTTCTCGATCACAGACGTGGTGGTCAGCTGACCACCGGGCTCCATACCCTCGAACACCACAGGCTTGAGGTCGGCCCGGGCCGTGTACACGGCCGCAGTGGCGCCGGCACAGCCGGAACCGATGATCACGACTTGTTCTTTGTCCATCTCCTGGTCCCCCCGTCAGATCTGGGCGCCCCGCTAGCGTAGTCCGGGGGGCTGCCTACCGCAAGGGGACGTCCTAGGCACGATGCTTGGCAAGGCGGCCACAGCCTCCGCTCAGACACCTCCTGACCTCAAGACAGCAACACTTGATTCCAATCCCCACAACAAGACTCAGGCAGCCACTTGGGCTCGCCCGGATCGGACGTCCCGGCCTCGGTGGCAGGTTCCTCCGATACCGCTCATAGCCACGATCAGGTCACTGTTCTGATTCCGAGGCAATTTGGGGTGCCTTGCCCCCCCAGAGATCTCTCTCGTCGCTCAGCAAGCGGATGTACGAGTCGTAGATAAACCTGCGGTCTCTCCGGCGGCCCGTGATCTCAACCAGAATCCCGACCTGCTGGAACGCAGCAACCAGGCTATTTGCCCGGGCGGTGCTGATGCCACATAGCTCCGCCGCCCTCTGGACGCTGACGATCGGCCGATCGTATAACTGCTCGAGCAACCTCAACGCCGTCGCTGCGCCACGCCCAAAGTGCCGGGTGACCACCGTTCGATCCTGCTCGCGGCGCTGGAGAATCTTCTGAGCGGTATCGGCGGCGTCCTCGGCGACCTCGGCAACTCCATGCAAAAAGAACCGGAGCCAGGCTTCCCAATCACCTCGATCACGCACGGCCTGAAGCCGGTCATAGTACTCGGTCTGATTCGCCTTGAAATAGTGCGACAAGTACAAAAGGGGCTGACGGAGCAATTGCCGCTCACAGAGCAGGAATGTGATCAATAGTCTCCCAACGCGCCCATTGCCATCCACAAACGGGTGAACGGTCTCGAACTGAGCATGGATCAGGCCGACCTTCACCAGTATCGGCATCGGCTCATCGGAGTGGATGAACCGCTCTAAGTCGCTTAGCGCGGTCATCATGGCGTCTGGCGGAGGCGGCACGAATCGTGCAGTGGCGATGGTGCTGCCGGGAGCTCCAATCCAGTTCTGCGAGGTCCGGAAGACGCCGGGCGTCCGCTCGCCACCACGAACTCCAGTTAGCAGTGTATGGTGGATCTCACGAACGAGGCGCAGCGAAACGGGTAGCTCCGGAAGCAGTTTGAGGCCCATGTTCATGGCTTGGATATAGTTGACGACTTCTTGGATGTCGTTGGGGTGATTAACCTTCCCAGCATTCGCTTCAAATTCCAAGATATCGATCAGCGAAGCCTGGGTGCCTTCGATCTGGCTAGACAGTACGGCCTCCTTGCGGACATACATGGCTACAAATAGGTCCGGGTTCGGAAGCGTTTCGCTCATTGCGTCCAATCGTCCGAGGGCTCGGTCTGCGCGCGATAGTTCTTGCCAAATTTCGTCTGTCATTGCCACAGCCGGATCCGGAGGTAGCGCCGCGGGCACAAATGCACGATACCCCTGCAGTTGCTTGATGTACCGCCCGGCACGCACGGATCGCAGGGACTCACGACTCACTTATTATCGCCTCGTTTACTAACGCACCCAAATCGCTGTCGTTATTATTGCCATGTAGCTTTAACGATAACAACGATGAGGTTCATGCCCCTACGGCGCGCCTGCCAGTCGCCTTCCTCCGGGAGTTTTGTCCAACCAGCCGCACTTGGTCCTCGATCCTATGTGCGACTGCGGACGATGTTCCCGCTCTCGACGAGTCCCCTGTTCTTCTCGATGACGGCCCTTATCGTCGGCCCCTCCCCAACATGCGCTTCGTCAGCGCCCTGCGCTCGGCCGCACGTCGAACTCTACCTGCCACTCTGGGTGGCCCGTTCCGTCCAGGGTTAACCGCCACAGGTACCGCTCGCCGGGGGTGAGCGGCAGCGGGAACAGGCCAAATGCCAAGGGCACGCTCAGCCGGCTGCCCGGCCGGATGCCGGCCGGTCGGCCCACTTCCAGCTTGGTCTCGATCACGAGCGGCTGGGGGGCGCTCTCCGCTCCGGTCGGCAACGTCACCGGCTCACCCTGAGCATTCACCAGTTCCAGACGCAGTTGGTGCGGTTGGTTGGTCTCGCCCCACGGCACTTGAATCAACACGGCCAGAGCAGACGGCGTAGGCTGCGGTCCGGTGATGCTCCAGCCGCCGCCCAGCACGTACAGTTTGCCGTCCACTACCTGTGCGGCATCGGCCAACAACATGGTGATGCGAAAATCGTCCAACCGGTCGCTCATGGGCGCCACCTCTATTCCTTGGATTCCGACTCGTAGCGCAGCGGGTGGCCGAAGGTCTCTTCCATCGGCTCCCTGATCTCGGGTCCGATCCGGGTTCTGGACAACACCGCCGGATAGGTGAGCCGCCGCACCACCCGGTGGTCCAGCACCAGGGCCAAGGTGGTGGTCTGGGCCTGGATGTCGATCCAGCTGAAGGCGAAAGGCCCGGCCTCACCTTCGGCGATGGCATCCACATCGGGGGCTGGTCCAAATCCACCGCCGGATGCCCAGGGCAGGCCCAGGACCTGTTTGCGTCCAGCCGCTCGCCACTGCTCGGGGCTGAGTCCCGGATCTTGGGGGAAGACCACAGCAACCAGCTCTCGCCAGTCTGCCACCAACGCGCTCAGCGCCAGCCGATCGTAGTCGGTGGTGCGGTTGGAGGTGAGCGCCATGGTGTCGGCGACAATGGCTGCCGCCAGCAGGCGGCGATCCGCCTCGGTCAGGCGGTCTCTGACCCGGGCGATGATGGTGGCGGTGGCACCGACCTGTTCCACATAGACGGGGTACGGGCGAAGGCGCTGGCCCTGAGGATGGTGGTCCACTGCCCACAGCACGGTGCGCGGTTGCTGGGGCAGGCTGCAGTCCACCAGGCCGACTGTGCCTTCTTGCGGTAACGCAGGCAGTGCTGCCTGCCCAAGGCGGGCCCACACCGCCTCGGACAGCGGTTCGACCGTCTCCCAGCGCGCCGCCTGTGATCCGGTCAGGTGCGCCGCCACCAGCGCCGCGACCAAACTGTCCAAATCCGGGTTAAGGTGTCCCACCACCCAGTCGGGCGGAGATTTGGCCAGATCACGCCAAGCCGGTCCCGCACTCTGCTGGGGGTTCAAAGATGATCGCACGTCGCTCATCTGCCGACCGTACCGAGCCGGCGCCAGCCGGCTTCGCCCCGGCCCGGCCAATGCCAACCCATCTTCTGGCCCCCTTCGGCGCACAAGGACAACGGTCGCAGGGTCAGGCCATTGAGCACGGCCGAAACTGGTCGAGACTGCCGGTCGCGAGAGGTCTGGGCCCGATGAGGCGCAGATTCCCATTATCTTCCACCTCGCACCGGGCAGCAAGCTCGGCGGGGTCTTCGCCGCTCAGCCCTGTGACGGCAGATCGATGCCGTGCGCCTGAGCGAAGGCGATCGCACTCTCGTAGCCGGCGTCGGCATGACGCATGACGCCGCTTCCGGGATCGGTGGTGAGCACCCGTTGCAGTCGGCCCGCCGCCTCGTCTGAGCCGTCGGCCACCACCACCATGCCAGCGTGGATGGCGTTTCCCATGCCGACGCCGCCGCCATGGTGGACGGACACCCAATGGGCGCCAGCCGCGGTGTTGAGCAGGGCGTTGAGGATCGGCCAGTCGGCGATGGCATCAGAACCATCTTTCATCGCCTCGGTCTCGCGATAGGGAGATGCCACGGAGCCGGCGTCCAGGTGGTCACGGCCGATCACGATCGGCGCCTTCAGCTCTCCCCGGCGCACCATCTCGTTGATGGCCAGCCCGAAGCGGGCCCGCTCGCCATATCCGAGCCAGCAGATACGGGCCGGCAGACCCTGGAACTCCACCCGCTGGCGGGCCATCTCCAGCCAGTGGTGCAGCGGCACGTTGTCGGGAAAGAGCTCCTTGACCTTGGCGTCCGTCTTGTAGATGTCTTGGGGATCACCGGAAAGTGCCACCCAGCGAAAGGGACCCTTGCCCTCGCAAAACAGCGGCCGCACGTAGGCCGGGACAAATCCCGGAAAACTGTAGGCGCCGGCGAAACCGCCTTGCTCGGCACCCTGGCGAATGTTGTTGCCATAGTCGAAGACAAACGAGCCCTGATTCAAGAAGCCGACCATCGCCTCCACGTGGCGGGCCATGCTCTGCTTGGCCCTAAGCACATAGCCGGCCGGGTCGTCCTGCCGCAGGGATTGCGCTTCGGCCAAGGTGAGTCCGGCCGGTATGTAGCCGTTTAGCGGATCGTGGGCAGAGGTCTGGTCGGTGACCAGATCTGGCCGAAATCCCTGTTTGAGTAGCTCGGGCAAGACTTCTGCGGCGTTTCCGACTAGGCCCACGGACAAGGCGCGGCGCGCAGCTCTGGCGGTCTCCACCTGGGCCAGCGCATCTTCCAGACTCTGTGCCACCTGATCCAGGTAGCGGGTCTGAAGCCGCCGCTCGATGCGCTGGGGGTCCACCTCAACACACAGGCAAATGCCACCGGCCATGCTCACCGCCAAAGGCTGGGCGCCACCCATCCCGCCCAGGCCAGCGGTCAGCACCACCCGTCCGGCCAGGTCTTGGCCGAAATGCTGGCGGCCGGCCTCGGCAAACGTCTCGTAGGTGCCTTGCAAGATGCCCTGGGTGCCGATGTAGATCCATGACCCGGCCGTCATCTGGCCGAACATGGTCAGGCCGCGATCCTCCAGATCCCAAAAGGTCTCCCAGTTGGCCCAGGCTGGCACCAACAGGCTGTTGGCGATCAGCACCCGCGGCGCCAGCGGATGGGTCTGAAACACCCCGACCGGCTTGCCAGACTGAATCAACAGCGTCTGGTCGCTCTCCAGCCGCAGCAAGGTGGTGAGGATGGTCTCAAAGCAGGGCCAATTGCGGGCCGCCTTGCCTCTGCCTCCGTACACCACCAGATCGTCTGGCCGCTCTGCCACCTCGGGGTCGAGGTTGTTTTGGATCATCCGCCAGGCGGCCTCTTGCGGCCAGGCCTTGGCAGTGAGGGTGGCACCGCGAGGGGCGCGAATGGGACGGGCACTCATCTGATCAGCTCCCTTGAACACTCACTGCGCCTTCGCCATCAGGGTCAAGAAGGCCTGTTCTGAGGCTTGTTTGCTCAGCTCACCGACGATCACGCCCTGGGCATTGACCGCCAAGGTCAGCGGCAAATCCACCACCCCATAGGCGTACGACGTCTTGCCGTTTTGGTCGAGCAGCACCGGAAAGCGGATGTGGTTTTGAGCCAGTAGGGCTGTAGGCGCAGCTTGCCCTGGCTCGGAGAAGGTGAGGTCGATCGTGACCACATCGACAACGCCTTTTTCCATGGTGGCCGCGGCTTGCAAGGCGGGCAGCTCGGCCTTGCACGGTCCGCACCAAGAGGCCATGAAGTTGAGCAACAGCGGGTGGCCCCGCAACGAAGCCAAGGAGAGGGTTCCGCCCCCCACCTTGGTCAGGGTGAAGGGCGGCGCCTGATCGCCGACAACCGCCCCGACCACCGGCGTCTGCAGGCGATTGATGGTGACAACGGTGGCGCCGATGGCGACCAGCAACAAGATGGCGGAGACGATCAGACGAATACGCAACGGAGTCCTCCTTGCCTCAGGGCCTAAACCCTCCTAGAATGAAGGAGTTATCGATCACACACCCATTTTAGCGGACCGAGAGGATGTCGTAGCGATGGCCGAAGAGCGGACGCCTGAACTTGTCGACCGCGAGGAAGACGTCAAGGCGCGCGTCTTGGAGGCTCTGGCCATGATTCGCCCTGCCATCCAGATGGACGGCGGCGACGTGGAATTGGTCAAGATCAAAAACGGCGACGTCTTCGTCCGCCTGCTCGGTTCATGCATCGGCTGCCCGATCTCGGCCCTGACCCTGAAGGCCGGGCTGGAGATGAACCTGAAGCGGATGATCCCCGAGGTCAACCAGGTGATCGCGGTTTGACCTTTCGACCCCTTAACTCCTCTATATCCAAATAAAGGGATCTTTTGCCATTTCCTCGAACTGGCCACGCCGAGGTGATGGCATGTTTTGGCGTCCGCTCAGGCTGATCGCAATCCTGTGCGTCGTGTCCGCACTTTTTTCCGCAACGCCCGCACTGGCGGCTGGCTTCACCGATCTGGCTCAGGTGCCATGGGCAGCGCCGGAGATCACCCTGCTCGCTGATCAGGGGGCGCTTTTGGGCGTCGGCGGCGGCCGATTCGACCCCTCGGCGCCGGTGTCTCGAGAGGCAGTTGCCATCATCTTGTCTCGCGTCTTGGCGCTGCACACCAAGGCGTCTTTGGCCGGTTTCGCCGACCAGTCGACGGTCAGTCCGTGGGCCCGGCCCCAGGTGGCCGAGGCAGTGGCGGCTGGCTTGCTCAAGGGCGAAGGTGCTCTGTTGGCGCCCTTGCAATCTCTCTCCCGTGCCCAGGCCGCCGTGTTGCTGTGGCGACTGGCCGGCCAGCCGGTGGCTCTCTCCGCAGCTCCATCTTTCGCCGATCAACCGACGATCCCAAGCTGGGCCGTGGCCGCGGTGCAAAGTCTGACCTCGCTTCGTGTGATTACGGGCGAGCCCGGACATCTGTTTGACCCGAACGGCGTCGTCAGCCGGGCCCAGCTGGCGGTGATGCTGGTCCGCTTGGAACCGGATCTGGCCGCACTGCCCGGTCTGCCCGCGGCGGTAGCCGGCCGAGTTGGCCAGTGGATCGCGCCCAATCAGGCTAGCCTGGCCGTGCAAAGTCAGCTGGCTGGGGCCGGTGGCGGCGTGCTGATGGCCAGCGGCAAGCTGTGGCCACTCTCTAGCTCAGCGGCGATCTGGCTGGGCCAACGCCGGTCCGACCTGTACGCCTTGGCCGCTGGTGATCCCTTGGCTGGCGTCTTGGCAGCAGGCGGCAGCCTCGCCCTGGTGCTCGACTTCGGGCCGGGAGCCGCCTCCCCGCTGACGGTGGAGAACGCTTCGGGAAACGCGCTGTTTTTGTCAGACGGCAGCGTCTGGCCGGTGACTGCCCCGCTTGTTGCCACCATGGGCACGCTGACTGCCAACGTTGTCCCCTCCGACCTGGTCGGCGCTGTGCTGGCCCAGCCGCCGCAGCCCGGCCTAACGCTTGATCTGGCCCAGATCACGGTGCCAAATCTGAGCGGGACGGTCACCGCCGAGAGCGCCACTTCGATCACCGTGACCACAGCGAACGCGCCAACCCCGTTCTTGACAGCTGGCACCTGGACCCTCGCCACCACGGCGCAAACCAGTTACAACGGCCCCCGTGCCAGTGGCAACATGCCACCACTGGGAGCCCAGGTGACGGTGCTCGCCACCTTGGCGGCAAGCGGCACCCTCAGCGCTCAGGTGGTGGCTTGGTGATCGATCAGCATGAGGTCGGCGAAGGTGAAGCCATCGCGTTCGACCACCTCGCCGCGCTCCACCTCAAGCGGCATCTGGAAGATCGGGCCGTTGCAGACGAAGGTGTGAAATTCGCCGTTTTCGCCACAAGGGTCTGCAGGAGGCGGCAGCTCAGCCAGCAGCTGTCGGTCATAGGGACGCCCAGCTAACTCAGCCGGAATCTGACGCGGATCTACCGTCACCAAGATGGCCTCGTAGCCTTGGCTGATGAAGCTTTGGGCAAGCTTGGCCGTGTCCTTGCCCCACAGCGGGAACAAGGTGGCGAGGCCGCTGCCCGCCATCCGCTGCTCGCGGTAGGCGCGCACGTCTTGCAAAAATAGATCGCCGAAGGCGATGGCGTCGCAGCCGTCTGCGACCAATGCCGCCACAGCGGCTGCCATTCGCTGTTCGTAGATGGCGTTGGGGCAGTTTTGCGGAATCCACACCGTGTGCAGCGGCAGGCCCAAAGCGGCGGCCTGGGCGGCCATCAGCGCCTGGCGCACGCCGTGCATACTCACCCGCTCGTAACCCTCGGTCATGGTGCAAAGCAGTCCACTCACTGGCAGCCCAGCTGCCCGTAGCTCGGCCACGGCCAAGGTGCTGTCTTTGCCGCCGCTGGTGGCGACGATCACCCGTCGGTAGTCGAAATCCATGGCCTGCACCGCCTTTGCCGTCTACCTGGTCAGCAGGACGCGCCCGCTCCATCATTGTGCCGTATGATGGGCACCATGTGAGGAGGTTGAGATCATGGCTTTCAGACTGCGCACCATGCTGGCGCTCAGCTTGCTGCTTGCGCTGATGGCCGGTTGCGGCGGCGCACCGGCGACACCGAGCGCCTCTACCAAGCCGGCCGCCAAGGCCAAGACCACCACCAGCCAGCCGCCTGCCACTGGCGGACCGCTGGGCACGGTCACGATTGTGGCGCCGGCAGCCGGGAGCACGGTGACCGCGGGCTCGGTCACCGTTCAACTGGCGCTCAGCTACTTCCAGTTCGTTTCGCCACGCACTGGCGACGCCCCAGGCACCGGCCAGGTGGAATTGTCCGTGAACGGCACTGTGATCGGAGTGTTCACCTTCCTGAAGGACACCATCACGCTCAAGAGCACGGGCCCGCAGACCCTCACCGCCGAGCTGCTCACCAACGGCAAGTTGATCCCCTCCTCTAAGACCAGTGTGGCCTTCACCGTGACGGCACCCACGGCGTCATCCGGCGCATCGTCCAGTACGTCCTCGGGTCAGGGCAGCTCATCTGGCAGCGGCTCCGGTTCGACCTCATCTGGAAGCACGACCAGTTCTGGTGGGTCCTCTTCCACCAGCGGCGGCCCCTATACCGTGACCAGCCATCAGGCTACGGTGAGCGGCCACAGCGAGACTGTGCTGACCGATACCCAGGGCCTCACCCTTTACTATCTGACCACGGACACCTCCACCACCTCGACCTGCACCGGGTCTTGCGCCAGCATCTGGCCTCCTTTGCTGCTCAGCGGCACGCTCAGCCTGGCCCCCAACTTGCCTGGCTATCTGACCGTGATCCAAGACGCCAACGGCGCACAGGTGGTGTATGACGGCCACCCCTTGTACACCTACAGCGGGGACAGCGCGCCGGGCCAAGCCAACGGTCAGGGACTACTTGGCACCTGGTTTGTGGTGACGCCCAGCCCCTAAGAGCGTCTTTCCCTTAGGACACCGCAACCCAGCGTTGCCCTGGTCCGAGCCTGCCCAGAAGACTGGGCCGACTCTACATGCTCACGGCTGTACGGTCCATGACTTCCCGCCATCGTGGCTGATCGCCATCAACTGACCGTGAGCCGAGTCGGTGAGCACCAGCCACACATCTTGGGTGCCGAGAAGGTCAATTTGCTGAACCGTGCTTCCGGCGGGGAGCGTCGGAAGACCGAGACGGGTCCACGAGATCCCGCCGTTTGAAGTTGCCAAAAGCGCTCCTTGGACCGGGGCAAACCCGGCTTCAGGCGTGGCAAACATTGGGGCGGCGATGGCGTTATCTAAGGTTAGAGACTGACCGACCTCTTTCCAGCTCCGCCCGCCGTCCACTGTCTGAAATACAGCCGCTGCGGCGTGCGTGATCACCCCCGGAGGATTGGCAAGCCCGGCCACCATCGTCCCTCTTGAACCTTCGACCGTTGGCAGCGCGAGGGGGTCTACGTAATAGCCTTGGGGGGAGGCGATGGCGGACATGACCCAATGCACGCCCCCGTCTGATGACTGGTAGAGCCTCGGCGTGGTGGTCGAGGAGCTGCTCGCCAGCAGCCAGCCTTGCCCGGTCGCGGAAAAGCTAAGTATGCCAAGGGCGCTGGGCAGCGTCCCGCCAATCGACGCCGAGGCGACCAGGGTCCAGGAGGCGCCGGCGTTGGTGGTCTGATAGAGCCAACCGGAGTCTGAGTTCATGCCCTGCTCAGGTTCGACCAGCAACCAGCCCGTGGTGGGGGTGGAAAAGCTCAGTGCTTCTGGCAACACGAAGTTTCCGTTGGCAGCGGGGATGTTCAACGTTCTGCTGATCCAGTGCTGACCACCGTCGGCGGTCCATTCGAAGCTGACCGCTCCGGGCTCGCCCGTCGCCGTGACGGCCTCGTTGGTCGACACAAAGTCGTAAACGCGACCGGGCGGTTGCGAAAGCGCTGTCCACGAGTAACCGCCGTTTGTCGTTCGCCAGTACCCGCTCGGGCCGCTGCCCCAACCCACCTGCGGCGTGATCATGTCTACAGCGGTCAGCGGCACGGACCAGTACTTGACCGCAACGTGGGACCGAGACGCGCCTGCGGACGAGGTCGGCGCCGGTGACTTGGCTGGTGGTCGTGTCGTCGCCCCACAAGCGGCGCTGACCAGCAACAGGGCAACCAGTCCACCGAGCAGACGAATCAGCCCAGTCTTGATCTCAATCGCCTCCGGACAAGATTCTGAAGACACAGCTTCGTCTGAGTCAGGCGGGCTTTGGTGTCACGGCTCTATCGTACCTGACCCGGTGGGCACCCCATTTTGTTCCCCGACCACCGTCGCACCGATCAAGCAGCAGCGGTTATCTCAGGTTAGAGAACTGTCCTCCTCCGAGGGCACAAGCCAGGCTGTCACGACCGGTGTGCCCTCGTGGGCATGGACCGGCCCGTTCGTGGCAACGAACTCCTAGGTACTAGAGGCTCCGCTCATGCGCGTCAGCGCGAGGCCAGTCATAGGGCGTTTTGCTCCCCATATCGGACGCGGCTTGGAACTGGTGGCGGGCACCCCGCCAGGCAACTGCATAGAGGTCTTCTTGTTCGACGAGTTGCGTCAGTGCACCAACCATGAGTTGCGATATTGATGTGTGGCGCTGCTTCGCCAGATGCCCGATCCGCTTCCACAGCGCCACGGGTACGCTCAAGGTGACGTTTTTCTTCTCGATCTCGCTCATAGCCTCACCTCACGCGCACAAAACTAGGCCACCATAGATGGGTACAGCTAATGGGGTTATCACTGCGACGCCCCGCAGGCAGGACCTGCCGCCATCGACCGGCGAAGCCAGTCCATACCATAGGGGGTGCGCGTGATCGACACGGGTAAGGTTCGCCTCGGCATCGAGATCCCCGGCCTTGACCTCACCTTGCCCGCCACCGCCATCGTCGGCAAGCAGGGCGGCCCCAGGCTGCTCGTCACAGCCGGGGTGCACGGCGGCGAGTACCCGGCGATCGAGGCTGCCAAGAGACTCGCTCAGGAGCTGGACCCAGCCGATCTGAACGGCACGGTCACCATCGTTCACTTAGTCACGCCAGCGTCTTTTTTCGCTCGGCGCCAGTATGTGAATCCGCAAGACGGCAAGAATCCCAATCGTTACTTTCCCGGAGATCCCGCCGGTACGGCCAGCGAGCGCATCACCCACCGGCTGATGTCCCTGGCCCGTGAACACGAGGCCTGGGTCGATCTGCATGGCGGCGACATCCACGAAGCGCTGGTGCCATTCACCTTGGTTTCAAACGCTGGCCAGCCGGAGACCTCCCGGCGCTCGCTCGAGCTGGCGCGGGCCTTCGGCCTGGCCCGTCTGGTGGTGACCGCCACGGTGGGCGGCAGCTCCTATGTGGCAGCAGCCTTGGCCGGCATCCCGGCCATTTTGGCGGAGGCAGGCGGACTGGGCCAGCTCGATGCGGAGGCGGTCAGTCAGTTGCGCGACGGCCTGACTCGGGTGCTGGTCAGTCTGGGCATGATCGCCGGCCCGCCGCTGGCGGAGCGGCAGATCCGTCAGTTCAACCAGTTTGCCTGGAACCGGGCCGAGGCCAGCGGTCTGTGGTATCCAGAAAAGACAGCCGGAGATGCGGCCGAGGCCGGAGAGCTGGTCGGCAAGATCACCGATCCCTACGGCGACCTGTTGCAAGAGGTGAGGGCGCCCGGATCCGGCGAGATCTTGTTCTCGGTTCGGTCTTTGGCCATCGAGTCCGGCGATCCCTTGCTGGCGGTGGGCTCCTAGGGCCCGAGGTGGGAACCCTAGGCCCTCTTGTGATCGCGACCTGTAGCCTCTTTTTTGCATCCGAATCAGCTTCACGCCAGCTCACTTCCCTGCGGCAGTCATCTCATCCTGATAGTGCAGAATCCGAGGAGGCGGCAGGTCAGCCAAGGCGTGCTACGTCTGCAGCGGCCACGGCTGGGTCTCCCATCACCGAGAAAATCCTTCTGGTGGCCGTCGGCCACCAGACAGGGACAGATCAGGGCGCTGGGGCGTGCAGGCTGCCAAAGGCGTTCACGAAGCGATAGGTGGAGCCGCTTTGCGTTTCGGAGGCGCCGGTTAGCTGGATCAGCGCCGAGACCGGCACCATCATCAGCCCGTTTTGGTCGAAAGGCGCAGGCTGGGTCTCCTTGACGCCGTTTTGGCTACCACTGGTCAATACCGCCGCGGTGCTGTTGTCGGTGAGTGCAATCTTGCTGGCGCCGTAGTGGATGGTGACCTGGGTGTTGGCCGTATTCGGCACCGGGTCGACGCCCAGCACCTGGGCGGCCCCAGCCAAGGAGAGATAGAGTTGCCCTGCGCGCACCACCGGCGCCTCATCCAAGGTCAGTGGCTGGCCGTTTTGGGTGCCCCCGACCGAACCAACCGTGATCGTGGTGGCAAGGCTCACCTGCTCACCGAGCAGTTTTTCGGCCAGCACGATCGGCGCCGTGTTGCCGCTGACGAACAAATTGGGGCTGATCCCGACATGCTCGATGTTCACGCCGCTGGGCGTGTACCAATCGGCGATGGTGATCTTCAGCACGCCGCCGCCAGTCATCGGCATCAGCTGCTGGGCGATGCCCTTGCCGAAGGTCTGGGTACCGATCACCACCGCCTTGTGGTAGTCCATCAGCGCCCCAGTCAGGATCTCGGCGGCCGATGCGGTGCCGCTGTTGACCAACACCACCATCGGCTGCGACAGCGACTGGCCGGAGCTGGAGGAGTAGACCTGATGGGTGATCTGGCCCTTGAAGGTGACGATGGTGCCAGAGGGGATCATGGTCTGGGCGATCTGCACCGCCTCGTTCACATAGCCACCGGGGTCATTTCTCAGGTCCAAGATCCAGCCCTTGGGATGTAGCGCCTGGTACTTGGCCAAGACCGCCTGCCACAGCACACCGGCGTCTTGAGACACCTGGTTGAGCTGAATGTATGCGATGTTGCCAGGCAGCATCTTATCCACGATCGTGGGTAGGTTCAGCGGCTCACGGGTCAGGGTCAGGGGGAAGATGCGGGTGCCTCGCTGCACCGAGATGGTGACCTTGGTCCCTTGGTTGCCGCGGATCAAGGTGGCAGCCTGTTCAGCCGTGGCACCAACCAGGGTCTTGCCGTTCACACCGATGATCTCGTCTCCAGCCTCCAGTCCGGCCTGGGCGGCCGGTGAGCCAGGCAACACCGCCTCGATCACGATGTAGTGGCCGACCTGGTTGATCTCCACCCCGATGCCGTCGACGCCCAGATTGCCGTTCAGCTGGTTCAAGAACTGCTGGTACTGGGCCGGTGTGTAGTACACGGTGTACGGATCATTGAGCGAACCGGTCAGGCCGTTGATCGCCCCCTGGATCAGGGTGCTGCTGGCCGGTGGCGTGACGTAGTCTTTGACGATGGTCTGATAGATCTGATCAAACAGGGGCAAGGTGGCTTGAAATGAGGTGGCGCCGCCTTGAGCTCCGACCCGCGGCGCGATCACCCAGCCGGCAGCGAACGCCACCACGGCTGCGGCTACCACCGCCGCGATCGTCTTTTTCAGGCTGACCATCATCGCCCACGTCCTTTCTCTCTCTCATGACAGGGCGCCACCGGCGTTCCCACCGCGTGGCGCCATCTTCCCATAACCGAGCGGCCGATCAGAACATGTACTTGAAGAGCAATTTCGCCTCGTCCGACATGAACTCCGGCGTCCAAGGCGGCGTGAAGGTCAAGGTGACAGTCACCACCTGGACTCCTTGGATCTCTTTCACCTTGTTTTGGATGTCCTCATGGATCTCGTCGTACAAGGGACAGCCCATGGTGGTCAGAGTGATGGTCACGTCGACGGTCTTGCCCTCATCTTTGAGCGAAACGTCGTACACCATGCCCAAATTGACGATGTCTACACCGAGTTCCGGGTCGTACACCGTCTTCAGGGCTTCTTTCACCAAGTCTTGGGTGATCATCTGGTACCTCCTGGCACGCTAATCCGCCTTTTATGATGGCCCCGGGACGAAGAGGGGTCAAGCGGCGAGCCATCCGCGGCACCTGGGCACGGCCCGGCAGGTCGGCTGCTACGATCTATTCGCCAAGACTTGCTCCGACGCACCGGCAACGTGAGAGGGGCCCGGGGCCCCACCGGTGCGATGCGGGCCTCTAAAGGCTGAGCCGGCCGATGGCGACACTGTTGTTCAGGTTTTCGGTGAACCAGAGGTTGCCGTCGGAGCCGGTCACGAAGCCGAAGGGGTAGCCACCCGAAGGCAGTCCCTGGCTGAAGACGGTGATGGCACCGGACGGGGTTACCTCACCGATGGCGTTGCCGTAGGTGAACCAGAGGTTCCCTGCGCTGTCCTGCATCAGGAAGCTCATAGAGTAGGGAGAGGTGGAGGCGTACGGAGAGGTCGAGGAGGATGAAGACCCGGAGGCGCCTGGCGGCACGTTGGGCAGGCCCTGATCGAACAGAGTGATCGTGCCGGACGAACTGATCCGGCCGATGGATAGGCGTCCGCTACAAGACCCCTGGTCGAGCACGCACTCGGAGAACCACAAGGAGCCGCCTGACCCTAGCGTGAGAGGACTAATGCCAACGTTGGCCGGCAGTGCCTGGGTGAAAGTGGTGATCACCCCGGACGGCGTGATCACGCCGATGGGATCGCTCCAGGAGGTGGGACCCCCACAGCCGCGGGCGAATCCACCCAACCCGAACTCAAACCACATGTTTCCCCCTTGGCCCAGGATCAAGTCACTTGGCGCACCGGCGGCCGGCAGGCCTTGATTGAACAGGGTGATGACCCCGGACGGCGTGATCTGGCCGATGGCGGCCGTACCCTTGACGCACCCGCCGGTCGTCGTCGACTGGCTACAGGTGGGGAACCAGATGTCGCCGCCGGGGCCAGCGAGCAGGGCTCCGATGCCACTATTGGCGGGTAGACCCTGGCTGAAGATGGTGATGGTGCCCGATGGCGTGACGCGGCCAAGGCCGTAGCTGTCCTGGCCGTTGCTGTTGAGGCCATCGAACCACAGGTCACCACCGGGGCCGGGCTGCAGTGTCAATCCCGAGGCGCTGCCGGCAGGGAGGCCCTGGCTGAACATGGTGATCTGGCCTGAAGGCGTGATTCGGCCGAATGCGACTGTGGTGTTGGTCACCTGGTCTGACTGCACGAACCACATATTTCCGTCCGAACCGAGGACCATGCCGTTGACCGGACCAGGCAACCCCTGGCTGAACATCGTGATCTGGCCAAAGGGTGTGATCCGGCCGATGGCGCCCGTACCATTCGTGCAGGATGAGCCAGGTGCGATGCAATCGGTGAACCAGAGGTCACCGCCGGAACCTGGGTGCAGACTGCCAATGAAACTGTTCGCAGGCAAACCTGTTGTAAAGAGGCTGACCACTCCAGAGGCGCTGACACGCCCGATGCCCCCTTGATAGGTAAACCAAAGAGTGCCGCCTGCGCCATCGGTGAAGGTGGGAGAGGGCCAGCTGTGGGTCGAGAAGGCGGCGATGTTGCCTGAAGGTGTGACGAGTCCGACGCCGCCGCTGCACGGAGATGAGGAGCAGACTGCATAAGTGAACCAGAGGTCACCCACCGGGCCGGCCACCATTCCGCTGACCGAACTGCACGGTGGAAGCCCCGCGCTAAACAGCGCTATCGACCCGAGACCGGTCGCTGGAGCGCCACTGGTGGTACTGGTGATGTGGCTGGTGCACGACGCGGCCTGAGTCGATGGTCCGATACCAGCGTTCGCGATGCCGGGGTTCGCGACACCGACCTCACCGACCGTCACGACAACCGGCACGGAGGAGGCCACCACCTTGCCGTTGGTGACCAGTGTTGCCTTCAACGTATAGGTGCCAAGAGCAAGGTCGATGGTGGCTGTGGGGCTGGCCATGTGCGATTCAATCTGGCCATCGGCGTAGATCCACACCTCACCACTCCCCGGTGAAGTAGAGCCGGTCTTCAGGGCGAAGTTCGAGACTGACACCTTGACCATGACGCGCCCGGGTAAGCCAGGAGTCGCGGTAATCTGGGCGTAGGGCGATGGTGCGATGATGAGCACCGAGGGGCGCCCCGTCTTTTGGCTTGTGGGTGACGTCCCACAGCCAGCCAGCACCAGGACCAAGAGGACTGCCAAGCAGGTGGGAACCAGGGCCCTCAGCCGCATCCGTTGACCTCCCCGCAATACAGACAGATGCCGTTAGCTAAGAGACCAGGATGTGAGCAAAGGGTTCCCGACCATGAAGGCGTGGCCCTCCCAGTTGCTCTCGCATCTCGGCTAGCACGACCACCGGGTCCGGCTCCTCGCCGTCTTCAATGTCACCGCCCGTGTAATCTTAGCCTGGGCCTAATGCTCCGTGAGACCCTGCGCTAGGGTGCGCGATCGCCACCCCAGTTCATGCCTCGGTCGCCCCTCAGCGGCATACTATCTAGCCTTGTTTACTAGGACAGTCGTTACGAAGAGTTTGGCCCAAATACTTAATAAGGGCCTATCGGCTGATCGGTCGCTCGGACAGGCACCGATGCCTCAGCGGCTCACGGTGCGATGGTCGAATTCAGGGGCATGGTCCCGAATTGGAAGTCCGAGATGGCCTGCAACTCTTGGGGGTTGATGGTCATGATGTGGTAGTAGGACACGCCGATCGCCCCGGCTGCCTGCGCCCCGGCGATCGCCCCCTCCAGTTCGTGGTAGGTGGGGTTATAGGGGCCCTCCGTGTAATAGAGGTCGAACGTCTGCAGAATGGGAGCCACCGGGATGGAGGCATTGCCATCTGAGGCCCGGATGGTCTGCACCGAGTTTTGGATGTAGTTGAACACCTGGTTGTAGCTCATGTTGTTCATCGACCCGTGCCAGTAGTCCATCGGGGCAAAGGCGTTGACGTACGGACCAAGGGCGGCGTAGGGATAGTTGGGCCGCTGCTGCGGCGGGTAGGTGACGGCGATCAACAGGGTGTTTGGCCCAGCTGCCTGGCGCACGGCCTGAGCGTACTGCGAGACCGCCGACGCAGCCATGTTGGTCTCGATGTCCATCGCCAGCCCGTCCGTCTTGGCGCCGAGCGGACTGGTGTACGACAGGACCTGTTGGGTGAAGGCGATGTCCGCACTCACATTTTGCAAGTTGGGGAAGACCCAGGCGTAGAGCGCAATGCCATCTTGATGGGCCTTTTGCACCAGATCGTCCAGCCCGGGCCCGCCGTAGAAGCCAGAATTGTTCGAGGTGGCCACTTCCAGGTAGATGCTGCTGACATGCTCAGCCAGGGCTCGCTGCAAGAGTACGCTGTCCGAGGTCGCGGTCCAGATGAAGTAGGGAAGCCACATGCCCTGTCCGGTTAGTGATCCGGCCGCACCCTGGGGCACGTCGCGCACGATCAAGGTCTGCGGCGTGCTGGTCGGGTCTTGCGGGCTGGAGACCACAAAGGTGGTGGTCCCAGAGGTGGTCGTGGCGGTGAAGGTGCCAGCCGAACCGGGTCCGCTCAGACTGGTGGCACCCGGTGCCCAAGTGCCCATGGCCGTACCCTGCTCTTGCACGGAAACGCTAAAAGGCGTGTTCACCGGATTGCCATAGGCGTCGACCAAGGCCGTCTGCAAGGTGGCAGATGCTCCTTGGGCCAAGATGCTGGTGGGGGCGAAGGTGGCGGCAAAACCGGCCACCGCACCAGCCGTCACCACCAAGGTGGGGGCTTGATTGATCGTGAAGTCGGGGGCCACCACCTGCAACTGGTAGGTGCCGGCTCGGGTCGGGGCCACGTCAAAGCTGACCGTGCCACCGGAGATGGTGCCGTTATGCTGAACGCCTTGCGAGCCGGCGGCAGAGATCGGCGTCAGGGACACCGGCAGGCCGGTCGGATCGCCGGGGGCTCCTTGTACGGTGAAGGTGATGGCAGCCTGGGTGCCAGCCACCAGCGTGTACTGGGCCTGACTGGGGACCAAGGTGCCAGCCGAAACTGCGGCGATTGAGGCGGTGGAACCCGAATCGGCGCCGCCTGGGGCGAAGACAGTCAGGGTGACGGCTCCGATCCCGGTCATGGTCAACGTCCCGATCTGGCTGACGCCTGGCGCAGCCGTGCCGGTGGAGGCAGCGAAGGTGGCCGGCCCGCTCACCGTGATGGCGACTGGTACCGGGATGGTGGCCGTATTTTGCACGCTGATCGGCACACTGGCTCCGGCCGGAGCCGATGCGGGCAGAGCGCTGATCGAAAGTGCGCCGGCCACCGGTCCGAGCACCGTGATCGTGTCGGTTGAAGACTGCAATCCCTGGGCACTGGCCACCAGCGTGTAGGTACCCGGCGTGGGGTAGGTGATGGTGGTCGAGGCCAACCCGGCCCGGTCGGAGACGGTTAGGGTCTGGGCCGCTGGACCGCTCACAGTCAGGGTGATCTGGCGGCCAGAGTCGACCGGGTCGGTGCCGCCATTAGCGTCCGTTACGGCGACCGTGGTCGGAACCGGCACCTGGTTGTTGACGGTCGCTGGCGACGACAGGCTGAGTGCCTGTGGGACCTCCACCGTCACGCCAAAGCTGGCGGTGGCAGATGATCCGGCCGCCTGTGCGGTGACCGTCTGATTGCCGCCGACGCTGGCCACGTAGGTCTGGCCCTGGATCTGACCGGCGGTCGCCGAGAAGCTCACAGGGACTGGCAACAGATTGCCAATGGTGTCGTGGACATAGGCGAACAGGGACACGCTCTGGCCCAGATTCACCACCTTGTTGCCAGGCACGGCGATGCGGGTGGCCACCTTGGCAGACTCGGCTGAGATCTGGGCGGATGTCACACCGAGTGCGCGGTAGGCGATCGCCGCCAGTTCCGCCCGAGTCAGCGGGGCATCTGGCAAGAACTGGCCGCCGCTGCCGTTGAACACGCCGAGATCGGTCAGCACCTTGACCTCGCCCACCTGAGATGCCGGGATCTGCGCGGCGTCTGTATACGGCAAGCTCGCCCCGTTGAAGTCCGGTGCCAGGCGCTGCAGGCCCAGGAAGTGAATAATGCCATCGGCGGCGGCAAGCCGGCTCAAGGTGGCGGTCGGGCTAAAGGTGTAGGGGCCGGTCGGCTCCATCAGGCCGTCGCCGGCAGCTGTCTCCACGTAGGGCAGGTAGAATCCGCCGGTGATATCGGTGAATGGCGGGCCCTGGTTGGCGGGCGTGATGCCGGCAGCCCGCACCAAAATGGTGGCAAACTCCTGGCGGCTGATCGGTAAATTCGGGTCGAACAGGCCGCCGCCGACGCCTTCCAAGATGCCCTGGGCGGCCATGGCGTCAATGGCGGTAGCCGCCCAGTAGGTGGACGGCACGTCGGAAAACGGCTGACTAGCGGCGACTGGGGCGGCCGGCAAGAGCATCAGGGCAAACGCCAAAGCGGCCAGCGCTCCCGGCAGGCGGGTGAGACGCATGTGTGTTACCTCCTGAGTGCTTCGTCTTATGTCTACTTTATCGGGCGGCCCGTTCCTTCACCCAAATGGGTGATCATGCCATTTTTCTCTGGCGCCTTGCGTCCTTGATCCGCGATCCATCAGCGGCGGCCTTCCGCAAGCTTCTGATGCCCCCTAAGGACCTTCCCTGGGTAGGCCCGCTCACAAGACCTAGCGGCCACCAAGGCTGGCGTGCGCGATGAAGGGCCAGACCGGTTCTGGCAAGGCGCCCCGGCCTGGCACTTTCCATCCGAATTCTGATCTTGGGTCTCCGTGGTACCGGCACTGCCACGGCCACCCCTAAGCGCTGTTCCGATTGGCGCTTGAGCGCAACACGGCCGCCGTCTCAGCTGCAAAGCGGTCTGGGCTGAAGTGACGCTGATAGGCCAGCTGGCCGATCTCGCCCAGCTCCAGGCGGCGCAAAAAGGCGTCTTTGACCCCAGCCGCCAGGGCCTGCGGACTTGCCGGCGTCACCAGGACCCCGCCGATCACGGCCTCCTTCAGACCGCCCACCGCCACGGCGACCACCGGCACCCCGGCTGCCTGTGCCTCCACCGCCACCAACGAAAACCCGTCCTGCCGGCTTGGTATCACCAGCACGTCCGCTGCGCCCATCTCCGCCCGCACCGTCTGACTATAGGGCAACAGCGCCACCCGGTCGCCTAGTCCCAAACGCGCAACCTGCTTCGCCAGGCGGGCGCGCTCGCTGCCCTCGCCGCGCACCAGGAGATGCCAGCTTGCGTCCAGGTGGGGCATCATGGCGATCGCCTGATCGACGCCTTTCACCACTTGCAAGCGGGCGACCACCATCGCCACCTGGGACGTGGCCGGAAAGTTGGCCCGGCTCAGAAGTTCTTGGCGCGAGAGCGGAGCAGGCGCAGGTGGCACGGCATTCCAGACCACCTGGATCCGCCCTGGTGCAGTACCAAGCCGCAGCCGGTCGTCCCGAACCGCCTGGGAGATGGCGATGGTCATGTCCACCTGCCGGATCACCCTTCGTTCGGTGAATGCGGCCGCCGCCTGGCGCAAGGGATCTCGGTAATCTGAGCCAAGCAGGCTGTGCACCGTGCGCACCCAGTGGTCCGGCCGAGCGTGCAAGGCGGCCAGGGCCGGCCTCAGCCCGTGCGTGTGCACCACGTCGACGGGATGCTCGCTCAGCCAGCGGCCTGCCTCGGCGATCGAGTCCACTGACGCCACGGAGATACCGGCGGCTTCGGCCACCGGCCTCAAAGCGTGGGGAGGCATGCTCAGCGCCTGCAGCGAAAGCCCTTCGGCGGGGAGCAGCTGGCACAGGGACTCCAGATGCCGGATCGCCCCGCCGACGCCGCCGCCAGCGTATACCTCGAGCACGCTCAGCGCCGACATCGCGCACACCCTCTTTAGAGTCGTACTTTCCGGCAGTGTATAATCGCCTACGGATCTTGTCCCACCACCATAGTACGGGAAGGGTGGCCTGCGCGTGACCAAGCGCCGACTGAATCCAGTGGACCTGGTCTTGATCCTGATCGTGGTGTTCGCCGTCTTGTTCATCGGCGAAAAGTTTCTGCCCGCCACCACCTCTGCGCCCACATCCAGCGCCCACCCGATGAAGATCGTGTTTTTGTCCCAGCCGGTCCCGGTGTGGATCCATCTCGCCTCGCACGTGTCGGTCGGCGCTCCGGTCAGCGCCATCTTGGGCGGTACAGCCTATCCCTTGGGCACTGTGGCTGGCGTGAGCAAAATGCCGGCCCAGATCAGCGCACCGAACTCGGCCGGTCAGCTGACGGCCTCGGTCGATCCGCTCTCCGATCAGATCCAGGTCACAATCGATGTCCAAGCCTCCGGTGGCACCACCTCTGCTTACGTGGTCAATAACAACCCGGTCTATCTGGGTCAGCAGATGGTGGTCGAGCTGGGCGCCGTTCAACTCACCGGCTACGTGGAAGCGGTCACGCCCTGATGATCGGCGCGCTCGGTCGTCTGATCGAGGAGTCGACCATCGTCCAGATGCTTGAGACTGCGCTGAGCCGACTGGCCGATGCCGTCGGAGACAGTGCAGCGGCAAAAGTGGCCGGTCGCATCCAAGACGCCTGCCGGCGCAGCCTGGTGTTGCCGGCCTTGGTCTTTACGCCGCCCAGCTGGGCGCACTGGACCGACTCAAGCCGACTGATCGGCGCCTTGGCCCAGCGCTTCAAGCTGCGGCCAGAGGGCGATCAAAATGGCACCCTACCGGTGAAGATTGCGATCTGGTTTTTGGTGCTGTTTGTGCCAATCAGCTTGTATGTGGCTGTCTACCTGCCGGCTGTGACATTGCTCTCAGACGGCGTATTGCTGGCGGCCGCTGTCATCTTGCTGATTGAGACCAAGGCCAAGGGCTGGGCCTTTCGGGCCACGCCGCTGGACTTGCCGATCGCCGTGTTCATCTTGGTGGCGCTGGTCTCGGCCGTCTTAAACGGTGAGTCGGCCAAGATCTGGGTGCTCGGCATGCGCGCCTATCTGGAGTTCGCCGTGCTCTACTACGTCGTATCTGCAGCCCCGCTGACGGCAGGCGACCGCCGTCAGATCTTCCAGGCCCTGTTGCTGTGGGGCGTGCTGATGGCCTTCATCGGCGTCGCCCAGCACTTCTTGCATATCGCCACCCCGGCAGCCTGGACCGAGGCCATCTCCGCTGCTCAGGGCATCACCACCCGGGTGCCAGGCACCATGGGCAACCCCAACACCTACGCTGGCTATTTGGTGCTTCTAGTGGCAATGTTCGCCGCCGTGGCCAGCGAGAAGGTGCCGCTGTGGCTGCGCACCCTGGCTATCGCCGGGCTTTTGCTGGGGCTGGGCGCCACCCTGTTCACTTACAGCCGCGAGGCGCTGTTGGCGCTGGCTGGGGCCGGGCTGGTGATCGGGCTGGTCGGCGACCGCCGGCTGCTGGTGGCGGTGGTGGGGCTTGGCCTCTTGGCCATGCTGGCTGACCCCAAGGTGATTCAGCATCTGGCCTTTGGCTTTTCGTCCACCTACTCTCAGGTCTCGCTCTCCTATGGTCGTCTGTACTTCTGGCTGAAGAGCCTGCCCCTGATCGCCGCCCACCCCTTGTTTGGTGTCGGGCCCGGCTTGTTCGGCGGCTCGGTGGCCTATGACTTTCACTCCCTGATCGAACTGCGCTACGGCTTGGAGAGCATGTCGACGGTGGATTCGCAGTGGATCCAGCTGGCAGCCGAGACCGGAATCTTGGGTGTGCTCGCCATCTTGTGGCTGCTGATCGGCATGATCAAGATGGCGGTCACCGTCTTTCAGCGCGACGCCGATCCCTTGTGGCGGGCGCTGGCCCTGGGCACCGCTGCCGGCACGGTTGGCTTCATGATCCAGGCCGTCTTCGCAGGGCTCTTAGAGGTGCACCAGGTGGTGCTGGTGCTGTGGCTGGCGGCTGGGCTCACCGCCTGGCGCTGGCGGCAGCAGGAGATGGCGCAAAAGGCGCAAAAGGCGCAAAGGCGCGCCTAGATGAGCCGCCCCACCTGGCTGCAGGCGTCCTTCCTGCTGATGGGGCTGACCTTGCTGTCCCGACTGATGGGCTATTTTCGCGACACCATGATCGCGCTCCGCTTCGGCGCATCTGCCACCACGGACGCCTATCTGATCGCCTTCACGCTACCCAGCTATCTGGTCGGCATCATCTCCGGGGCGATCAACGCTGTACTCTTGCCGCAGGTGGCGAGACGGCTTAGCGCCGACGACCAGGCGGGCGCCTGGCGGTTGGTGGCCGGTGCGGTCGGCTGGGTCAGCCTGGCCACGCTGCTCTTGATCGGCCTGCTGGAGCTTGTGGCGCCGCTGGTGTTGCACCTGCTGGCCCCCGGCTTTAAGGCAGCGGAACTGGCGCTGGCCGTCTCTTTGGCCCGCATCTTATTGCTCTACGTCTTCTTCTCGTCTCTGGCCTATCTGTTCGGCGCTGTCTTGAACGCCCATCACCGCTTCGTCTATGCGGCACTGGCGCCCAGTTTGCTGAGCGGTGCGGCCGTGGCTGTGATGGTGTTCATGGCCCACCCGCCGATCCATCTGGTGGCGCTGGCCCTGCTGATCGGCTCGGTGTTGCAGCTCCTCTTGCAGGTGCTGCCGCTTTTGCGCTCCGCTCTTCGCTATCTGGCCTGGCCGCGCCTGGGCGACCCGGAAGTGCGGCACATGGTGCGGCTTTCGGTGCCGACCTTTGCCTCTAACTCGGTGGGATCGGGAAATGTGATGATCGACCGCATCTTCGGCTCCACCTTGGCCACCGGCTCGATCGCTGCCTTGGCCTTTGCCGACCGGGTGGTGCAAGTGCCCTTCGGTGTGTTCGGCGCTGCCGTCTCCACGGCGCTGTTTCCCCGCTTTGCCGAGGCCTTGGAGTCCAAGCAGCCAGGCCGGCTGGTCCAGGCCTTTTCCGGCGGCGTGCGGCTGATCGTGCTGATCACCTTCCCGGTGGCCGCCTTGATGCTGTTTTTGGCGCCGCCTTTGATCGACGTGCTCTTTCGCCACGGCGCCTTCAGCCAGCAGGCCGCCAGTTTGACCGCGCTGTGCCTGCGCGCATACGCTCTCGCCCTGATCCCCTATTCCCTGAACATGGTGATGATGCGGGTCTACTACAGCTTGGAGAAGACGGCAGAGCTGGCCCTGCTCGGTGTCGGCATGCTGGCCCTAAACGCCATCGGCGACGCCATCTTGGTGCGCCTGATGGGGGCACCGGGCATTGCGCTTGCAACCGTGATCGTGGAGGGGTCGTTCTCCTGGCTGCTGATCTCCCGGCTCAGGCCCCGCCTGCCCGGTCTTGACCTGCGGGCGCTGATCCGAGCGGCCGCACCGGTGGCCCTGGCTGCGCTCTCGGCCGGGGCCCTGGCCGCCGTGGCCAGCGGACTCTTTCCGGTCGCGAGCACGCTACAGGCAGCGGTCTCCACGGCAGCTGGGGTGGGGGTGCTGGTGTTGCTATTCTATGGATTTTGCCGTGGGCTGCGGGTGCCCGAGGCCAGGCGACTGGGAGAGCTAAGGGCATGGCTCACGCCGACCAAACCGTAGGCACAAGGCGAGCCAACTCTTTCAGAGAGTGTGCAAGCCACAGATGGCAGCTACTGGCCGATGGTCTGCTCCCAGGCGTCAGGGTCAGCGCAGGGTCTGCGTGTGGATGCCGCACTCGCCGCTGGCGTTTTGGGTGCCCTTCCATCTGCCAGCCCGCTCACTCTCGCTCTCATCTTCTTCGGGAAACGAGCAAAAGGCGCAGCCCAGGCTGCGGTATCCCTCTTGGTACTTGGGGTTGATGGGAATCTGGTGCAGCGCCAGATAGCGCCAGACGTCCAGCTCCGTGAAATCGAGGATGGGATTGATCTTGGCCAGCCCGCCCTTTTCTTCCACCGGCTCGAAGTGCGAGCGGGTGATGCCCTCGGTCTTGCGCACGCCGGAAATCCAGGCGTCGTAGGGCTTGAGCGCCTGCTTGGTCATCTCCACCTTGGGTCCGCCGCAGCACATCTCGCCGACGGCTTGGGAAAAGGTCAAGGTGGTCAGCTGCAAGCCCCAGTCCGCTTCGATCCGCTTCACGAAGTCGTAGGTCTCTTGAAACTCCGTGTCAGCCAGGATGGAGATGACCGGGACATCTGGGCTGACACTTCTCACGATGTGCAGCACCACCATCGAGTCCTTGCCGAAGGAGCAGCCCACGCACAGCCGTGGGTATGTCTCCAGGGCTGACCGGGTGAGTTGCTTGGCGGCTTCGATCTTCTCCAGGAAGGTTGCCATTGACGTGATCTCCTTTAGGGGCTCTGTCCGCAAAGACGGGTGTGTATCACTTTGTCCGTCCAGGTCCCGCTTCGCCGCCGGATCGCTGCGTCACAAAAGTGCCGCCGCCACATCTGCCCGGACCCTTTCGGCGTCCACTCCGGTCAGAGCGGACCGGCAGCCGGCCCTTTCTCCTACACTGGCTGGCGCCGGATCTCGACTGCGAAGCGGACCAGACTCCCCATCCGCCGCCAGCGCGCCCTTGGTTGCAGTAAAAAGCGAAACAGCCACTCCAGGCCCAGGGTCTGGATCCAGTGCGGTGCCCGCCGGACCCGGCCGGCCACCACGTCAAAGCCACCTCCCACGCCCATGGCCAGCACCGATCCGGTCTCCAGGAAATGTTCAAACAGCCAGTGCTCTTGGCGCGGCGAGCCCATCGCCACAAATAAGATGGTGGCGCCAGACGCCCGCACCTGGGCTGCCACCTCACCGCCCTGATCCAGCGGAAAGTAGCCGTCTCGCACACCTGCCACCTGCAGCTCGGGGTACGCTCGGCCAAAGGCTCGGGCCGCGGCGTCGGCGACGCCGGGCTTGGCGCCCAGCAAGAACACGCTCCAGTGCTCCTTGCTAGCCGCTTCGGTCAGGCGCAAAAAGAGGTCCATGCCGGTCAGCCGCTTCTCGATGGCGCCGCCCTGGCGGTGCGAGGCCCAGACGATGCCCACCCCATCTGGGATGCGCAGCGCCGCTCCTTCCAAAAAACGCAAAAGCCAGGGGTTGTCCCTAGCGGCCAACACCTTTTCCGGGTTCACCGCCACCGCCACCGCCGGCTGGCCCAACTTCACCAGGTCGATCAGATGGGCCAGCGCCGTGGGCTCGTCGGCCACGTCCACCGGCACACCGAGGATCCGCTCTTCGGCTAGAGGCTCCACAGTGTGAGACCCCGGCGGGAGATCTCGCCTTTCAGTCCGTCGAACATGCCGCGGGCGTCCACCACCAGGGCGCCAGGGACCAAGCCGTCCAGCCAGTGCGGATCGATGGGGTCCAGTCCAGGCTGGCGGACTAAGGCATAGAGCACGGAGGCGCCCGCGGCCGCCTCGGCCGGAGTGGAGACCTGAAAGGGGTGGCCCTGGACCAGAGGATCGCAGGCCGAGACCGAAAACCCCTTGGCCAAAAGCCCCTGCACCACGGCCATGGCCGGGCTTTGGCGATCGTCCATCGAGTTGTCCTTCATGGCCAGTCCCCACACCGCTGCCTTGGCCTTGCCATTGGGGCGCGGCGCGCTCAGGGCCAGGTCGACCAAGAGCTCTGGCACCTGGTCGTTGGTGTTGCGCGCGGCTCGAAAGGTGGGCAGCGCCACCCGTACCTCGGCTGCGGCATGGGCCATGTACAGGTAGGCATTGGGCAGACAGGCACCGCCCACACCGGGGCCGGGGTCTAAGAGGCGGACCCTGGGGTGGGTGTTGGTCAGGCGGATCACCTCGCGGGCGGACAGCGTGAGCGCCTCAGACAGCCGGGCGATCTCCTGGCTGAGCGCCACGTTGGCGTCGCGCTGGCCATTTTCCGCCAGCTTGGCCAGCTCCGCGGCCTCGTATGAGTCAGTCTGATGGCAAGGAGCGTCTAAGATCACCTTCATCAGCTCTTCGGCCCTGAGCCGAGAGGCCTGGTCCGGAGCGCCGACCAAGACCGGCATCTCCCGGGTCTCGGCAAAGGCCCGGCCTTCGGCCAGGCGTTCTGGGACGTACGCCACGAACACGTCGTGGCCGACCTTCCAGCCAGCTGCCTCAATCGGCTGCACCAGGTGTCTGGCCGTGGTGCCAGGGGGCACCGTGGTGCGCAGCAAGATGGTGAGGCCTTTTCTCAGGTGCGGCAGCAAGCTGGCCACCGCCTGATCCAGCGGGCCAAACTCCACGCCCTGGCCGCTCACCGGCAAACCGACCGAGATGGAGATCGCCTCTACGTCGCGATAGGCCTGCTCAGGGTCGGTGCTGGCCGTGAAGGTCCCTTCTTGCAGGCACTGACCCAAGATGTCCGTGATGGTGAGATCGCCGTCTTGCTCCAGCAGGCGCGAGTGGCCGCTGGTCAGCTCCGCCACCAGCGACTGGCTGATATCCAGGCCAGACGCGATCACGCCACGCCTGGCAAAGGACAGGGCCACTGGCAGTCCGACAAACCCGAGGCCGACGATCGCCACCCGTCTCGGCATCCGATCCCGTCCTTGGCAGAGGTTTAAGGAGCGCCGCGAGTGTAGCACACAAAGGCGCCTTCGGCCGCGACCCCCGTAAACCGAAATCGCGCGCTCGAACCTTGTTAGCGGCTCCCCTCACCAACCCACCCGCCAGTCTTCCTTCCCAGGCTGGCTAACAACACCCGGTGAGGGGCGCCACGCCAAGATCGGTCCCCGCCAGGCGTCGCCCGGCGGGGACCGCGTGTTGGCACCACAACCTACTTCTGCGCCGTGTTCTGGCGGTTGCCGAGAAAGGTGTCGGCGAACAAGGTGGCATTAGCCTGGTTGAAGTCTGTTGACTGCCACAACCGGCCCCAGGCCAACAGTGCGACCTGACCCGGCTTTAAAGACGCCCACGGCGTGACGAAGATGCCCTCTCCGGCCTTGGCCCGCACACTGGCGCTGACCCCTTGGTCGACGCTCAGGGCGAAGCTTTGCATGGAGGCGATCTGCTGCGGGGCGATCGGCCCGTAGGCGATGACCACGTTGCCAAGCGCCAGCAGATGGACCAACACGGCCGTAGGCATCTGGGTGGGGTCGTTGAAGGCAGTCGGCCAGGCCGAGGCGCTGTAGGCGCCGGAGGTGGGCGGGTTGGTCAGGTACTTGAAGGCGGCGACCGCCTGCGTGGTGGTGGCCTGAGCCGGGCTGACCGGCTCGTGGGTGCCCAAAGAGGTGGCAACCGGTGCGCTCACCGCCTTGTAGGAAACGCTTTGGCTGGCAGTCGGGGCCGGCTGCAAAGAGATCGCCACCAGCACGGCTAAGGCCACCAGGGCCGCGATCACCACACCACTCACCCAGAGCAGGGTGCGGCTGGGCTTCTTATGCACCCGCTTTGGCTTCATCGGCTTGACCCGCTGGTACACGGCTTAGGGTCCCTCCTCGACGCATCGGTCGTTCGTCCATGATAGGCGAGTGCGCACGCTCCTAGCAAAGGAAAAGGCGGCTTACGCCGCCTTGTGGGAGCAAGCCTCGAGACCTCCTGCGCCCCGGCGCCTTATGGGCGGTGCCGGCATCCGCTGGCTTTGGCCTTCCTCGCCTCCCGCCCGCTAACCCCTTCGCTCCTGCCCAAGAGCGAACCGGGCCGCAGTATTTTGCGGGGAAGAGGGGAGCGCGGCCTTCGATCTTAAGGCTCCACCCATTGTCCCACCGCCAAAAGCGGCGGGTTGTGGTCGATGGAACCACGATCATGGTGGATCAGGCCAAATCCCTTGCCCATCATCCGTTTGGGTGATTTTGGGCTCACCCGTTCGGGCGATCGCCCAAAAATCCCCGGCGGTGCCCCTCGGTCACGGCCTCGGCCCGGTCATGCACGCCCAGCTTGGCAAAGAGGTTTGCGAGGTGGGTCTTAACTGTGTTCTCGGTCAGATAGAGCCCAGCCGCGATCTCCTTGTTCGAGCGGCCAGACGCCACCAGCTGCAAGATCTCCAGCTCCCGGCCGGAAACCGCGCGCTCACCGCTGTCTGCGCCACTCTCCGCCAGCGACGCCGCCAGCAGCGGGTGCACCGATACCGAGCCCTGGGCCGCCGCCCGCACGGCACCCATCAGGTCGTCCTGGGAGGCGTCTTTCAGCCACACCCCTTTGGCCCCGGCCTGCAACACCCGCCGGGCCAGGCCCTCTTCAGCGAAGGTGGTGAGCACCACCACCTTGGCCCCAGGGTCGTGGCGCAAGATCTCGCGGGTGGCGGAGAGCCCATCTTGCAAGGGAATGCGCAGATCCATCAGCACCACGTCTGGGCGAAGCGTGCGGTAGCACGAGACCGCCTCCTGGCCGTCTCCAGCCTCGCCCGCCACCTCCACGTCCGGGCTGCGCCGGAACATGGCGGCCAGCCCCTCGCGCACCACCGGGTGGTCGTCCACGATCAAAAGCCGAATCGGCCTCATGCCAACTCCTCCCGCTTGGGCACCCGGATGGTGAGGGTGACGCCGTCTGCAGACGCCACCTGAAAGTGGCCACCCAGGGCCTCCACCCGCTCGCGCATAAAGGCGATGCCGTGTCCTTGCTCCGCCCTGGAGGGATCCAGCCCGCGGCCGTTGTCGTGCACCGTCAGCACCAGGTCCTCGCCCTGCTCTTTGAGCGTAACCTGCACCCGGTCGGCCTGGGCATGCTTTCTGACGTTCTCCAACGCCTCCTGCAGCACCCGCATCAGGGCAAAGGCGCGATCCGGCTGCATGTCGGCCGGCTCCAAGTGCGAGTCCACGCTCACCGCCCAGATATTGCTCCAGCGGCGCAGCACGTCGGCCAACAGTTGATCAACGGTGGTCCCGGCCATCAGGTCCGGCCGTAAGTTGAGCACCGAGCGGCGGGCCTCCTCCAAGCCCTGAGTGGCCAGCTCCAAGGCGGCTTCGCGGTGTCTGACCGACTCATCCCCCTGATCCGACTGCACGTTTCGCAGGTGCAAGATGATGCCCAAAAACGCCTGGGCCAAGGTGTCATGGATCTCCCGGGAAAGCCGGCTTCGCTCCTCCACCACCGCCTGCTGGCGGACTTCCCCTTGGCGCTCTTCTTCCAGGGCAAAAAGCCGCCGGTTTTCCAAGGCGGCACCCAGCTCAGCTGCTACCGCTGGCAAGATGCCCAGTTCATCCACGCCCTGCACCGCCACGTACAGGCGGTCGGCGCCGGTGGGTAGGCGGGCATGGGCGAAGCCGGGCGCTGGATGGCCGGTGACAGCGGCCGCCTGGTAGCCGAGTTCACCTAAGGCCCGGCTTGCCTCGTTGAACAGGGCGTCTCGGTCCCGGATTGTCATCAGCCGCCTGCCCAGTCCGTTGACGGCAGCCAGGGCCTGGGTCTGGCGCTCCAGCTTGGTGGTGCGGGCGGCCACCTGTTCTTCTAGGTTGGTGGTCAGGGTTTGCACCCGATCTGCCATCTGGTTGAAGCCGCGGGCCAAAGGCGCCAGTTCGTCGCGGCGGCGCTCGTCAAAGCGCAGCGACATGTCCTGGCCAAAGGCTCGCACCCGCTCGCCAAAGCGCACCAGCTGGCGAAAGGTGCTGCGGGTGGCGAGCAACCCCAATGCCAAGAGCATCAGCGTCATCACCACCAAGGAGGTGGCGTAGGACTGAAAGCCCTTCAAGGTGGCGGCCCGGATCGAGTTGGCGATGCGCTGGGTGTCGCCCTTGACGCTGGCCGCCGGCAGCAGCGAGATGTCGGCCAGGCCGCTGGAGCCGATCGGGGTATAGGCAAGTAGCGTCGGCGTGGTGCCGAGCGTGGTCTCCAGGCTGCCGCCCACCCCTGCTTTCAAGGCAGTGCGCACCGGGGCCAGAGCGCTCAGCGTGGCCAGTGAGGCTTGGGCGAGCGGTGTGGTGGCGCCAGAGGTCTGCACCACCTGCCAGCCCGCAGTGTCGACCAACAGGTTAGAGGAGTTAGGGAGCGCCGGCGCCACTCCGACCAGAGCGCTGATCGGCACGTCCACCACCACCGTGCCATAGAAGGTGCCAGGCACCGCGATCGGCGTGATCAAGGACGCCACTTCTTGGCCGGTGAAGGGGCTGGGGTGCAGCCCAGTCCACTCCGGCAGGCCGCTCGGATCGTTTTGCGGCAAGGCCCGCCCGTAGTAATCCACGCTGAGCCGGGCATCGCCGATGCCGGCCGGCACTCCGGGCTGGGCCGGGTAGGACCACGCCAGGCCGGTCTGGGCCACCACGGTCAGGCGAAAGGGGGTGGAGGCAGTGGGCTGGCTGGTCAAAAAGTCAGCGATCGCCTGGTAGCGGTCATACTCGGCCACCGCCTGCGGGTTGATGCCAAGCCCCTGCGGCAGATAGAGCGCCATCTGGTCAGAGCGGATATAGTGCCAGCCGGCACCGCTAACAGGGGCCGGACCGTAGCGGCCGGTGTTGACCAAAAAGGCAGTGGTGGACAGATACTTGGCTGCTGTGAACGAAAGGCTCCTCGCATCTTGGATCAGTCCGTTAGCGGCGCTGGCGTCGCCCTCGAGCAGGGCCAAATTGCGAGCCAGGGTCTGGCGCTGAATGGCGGCCAAGGACGCCTGTTCGGCGGTGGCGGTGGCAGCCCGGTTTGATGCGTCAGCCCAGGCCGCCACCAGCAGGGCTGGCAAGATGGCTGCCAGCACGATCAGCAGGGCGACCCGGGCTCGCAGTGACATTCTAGGCGTGAGCCAGGGCCCGGTAGGTGATGGCGAGCCCTTCTTTGAGGCTGACCTGCGGCGCGTAGCCGAGGAGTTTCTTGGCCCGGGAGATGTCGGCCTGCGAGTGCAAGATGTCTCCCACTCGTGCCGGGCCGTGCAGCGGCTTGAGATCGACGCCGGCGGCAGCCGCCAATTCCTTGGCCAGAGTCAACACGGAAATGGCGTGGCCGACCGCCAAGTTCACCGGCTGGCCGTTCATCACCGCCGCATCCGCCCCGGCCGCCCGGAGCAACCCGTCGACCAGATCCGCCACGTAGGTAAAATCGCGGGTTGCCTCGCCCGTACCCTCGATCTGGACCGGCAGGCCTGCCTTCAATCTGGCCACAAAGCGGGGGATGACTGAGCCGTAGACTGCATCCAGAGGCTGACGCGGGCCATAGACGTTAAACGGCCGGATGGCCAGTCCAGTCATGCCAAACAGACGATGGTAGGCCTGCAGGTACATCTCACCGGCCAGCTTGTCGATGCCGTAAAAGCTCTCTGGCTTGGCACAGGCGTCTTCTTGTTGGACACCAGCGCTGTTGCCGTAGACGGCCGCTGACGAGACCACGATCACTCTGGCCACGCCAGCCGCCCGACAGGCCTCCAAAACGCTGAGCACACCCTGGCCGTTCGCCCGGTGCACGGTCAGCGGCTGAGCGATGGAGCGCGGCACAGACGCCACCGCCGCCAGGTGAAAGACCAGGTCTGCGCCCGCAAAGACAGGCCCGATCACGTCTAAATCGGCCACCTCAGCCTCGATCAGCGCCACACCCGCCGGCACGTTTTCTCGCCTGCCGGTGGAGAGATCATCCACCACGGTGACCAGATCGCCTCTGGCTAAGAGCCGATCGACCAGGTGGGAGCCGATGAAGCCTGCGCCACCGGTCACAACGACGCGCATCTAACCCCTCTTTTCCGAACTCTCAATCGTCTCTCAGGCCAAAACCCCGCACGCTGGCAGGAGGGTGGGTCTGTGGCGCCAAACACCATGGGGCTCGGGTGGCTTTCGATTCACGGTGCGGCGTTCCCTTTGGCGCAAGCCGGGGCGCCGTTTGCATTGTTTTGGCCGACGCCAGAGGAGGCGACCGCGTGACCAGGCCCCGCTCCTACCTCTTGGAGGTGGACCTGATCCGGGCGATCACCATCGCCGGCGTGGTGGCGGTGCACGCCGTGGGCCTGATCGCTCTCTACCACTCGCCATCTGCTTTCGCCTTGTTCTTATCGGACGGCGTGTTGAACCTGCTGCACTACACCCGCGAGACCTTCATGTTCCTGACCGGTCTGGTGCTGGCCTTTCGCTACGGCGGCGGCCAGAAGATGGCGGTGGGAAGCTTCTGGCGGCGGCGGTTTGGACCGACGCTGATCCCCTACCTATTGTGGACTGCCCTCTACGTCATCGCCATCGACCTGCCGCTTGGGGAGAGCGCCTGGGCCATGCTGTTGCACACGGCCCATGACGCCTTGATCGGCACCGGATCCTATCAGCTCTACTACATGCTGGTCACCTTTCAGTTCTATCTGCTCTTCCCGGTTGTGCTGTGGCTGTTTCGCTCCTTTCCCAAGGGCCATCACTGGATCGTGGCGGGAGCCGCCCTCTTTGAGCTGGCTTGGCTGAGTGTGCTCGGCGACCCCCTGCTCTTATTTGCGAGCGCCCCGCCCGTGCTGGGCGCCTTCGTGCAAAGCCGCTTCGTGATCACCTATCTGCTCTACTTCACGCTGGGCACCTACGTCGGGTTGCACGTGGAAGAGGTGCTGGCCTGGCTGCGCCGCTTCGGCAGATGGGTGCTTTGGGCATCGGTCCTGACCACCTTGGGTTTTGCCCTGCACTACGTGTTGGCCGTAAAGGTCTCGCATTTCGCGCCGTCAGCTGCAGCCGCGGTGCTGCAGCCTTTGATGGTGCCCTATAGCCTGGGCATCGTCGCCATCTTGTACCTGATCGGGCTGCGCCTGATCGACCGACCCGGCATTAAGGTGCGCCCCTTTTTGGTGCGGGCTGTGCACAACTTTGCTGACGCCTCTTTTGGTGTCTACCTCTGTCACGCCTTCATCTTGGACTATCTGCTCAGGGCGGTCGTGCCGACGCTGACTTGGCCGATCGGGCTGACCATGGTCATGGTCTGGGCCGTGACCGTCGCTGGCTCCTATCTGGTCAGCCGGGCCCTGATGGCCATTCCCTGGCTGGGCTGGACCGTCGGCAAGCCGCCCGGCCGGCGCTATCCTCTGCCTGCCGCATCGACCCCTGCCTCGTGACTCTCAGCCAGTTCTCACCACTTTCTTGCCCATCTATGCGTCATCCTTGCTATGGTCTGACTAGTAGCGATCGAGCCCAGGCTGATCGGCCCCCAGGAGGTGCGCGCTGATGGTCCGGCCCAGTGTGTTCGGGCTCTTGGTCGGCCAGCACGGCCTGCGCCCCGACCAGGCGTTTTTGATCCGGGAGGAAGACGCCCTCACCCTCACCTACCGAGAAGTCCGGGCCCGGGTGGAGGCGCTATCTGCCATCTTCGCCGAACACGACCTTTCGGCCGGCGATCGTCTGATCGTGATCTTGCCAAACCGTCTGCTTTTCCCGCTGGTCTACCTGGCCGCCCTGGCCCAGGGGTTGGTGGTGGTGCCGGTCGGACCGGAGGTGTCCGGCCGCGAGCTATCGCGCCTGATCGACTTGGCGCTGCCGCAGGCGATTTTGATCGACGCCAGCTTGAAGCACACGCTGCGGCCCTCTCTCAGCCATGACCGCCAACTGGCCACCATCTCGCCGCTGGACAGCGAAGAGGCCTTGTTGTTTCGGGTCGGAGAGCATCAGGGAGCCTTTTCGGGAGCAGCTGAAGTGCTGTTCACCTCTGGCACCACCGGTGCCCCCAAGGCGGTGGCACTGACCGAGCAACAGCTCTTGTTCACTGCCCGCCAGGTGGTGCAAGCGCACAGCCTGACCTCGGAAGATGTCTGCTACCTGCCACTTCCCCTTTACCACATCAACGCTCAGGTGGTGGGAGTATTGGCCACCTTGGCCTCTGGCGGCCAACTGGTGATTGCCAGCGGCTTTAGCGCCAGCGGTTTTTGGCCCGCGATCGGCCGTTTTGCCGTGACCTGGGTGAACGCCGTGCCGCCGATCTTGGCCATCTTGGCCAAAGGGCCGCAACCAGCGGCGGCTCCGGCCTGCTTGCGCTTCGTGCGCTCGGCTTCTGCCCCCCTGCCAGTGTCGGTGCTACGGGCCTTTGAGGAGGCCTTTTCAGTGCCGGTGATCGAGACCTACGGATTGACCGAGGCGGCCAGTCAGGTGGCGGCCAACCCGCTCTTAGACGGCGCCAGGAAGCCGGGGTCGGTCGGGATCGGCCGCGGCGTGATGATCCGGATCTTGGGCGAGCGGGGCGAGGCCTTGCCTACCGGCGCGGTGGGCGAGGTGGCGGTCAGCGGTCCGGGTGTGATTCACGGCTACGCCCACGGCGAAAACCGCAGTTTTTTGGGGGATTGGTTTTTGACCGGGGACCTCGGCCGTCTGGACGAAGACGGCTATCTCTTTTTGACCGGCAGAAAGTCCGAGCTGATCAACCGGGGCGGGCAAAAAGTGTCCCCCCGCGAGGTGGAAGAGGTGCTACTCGACCACCCGTTGGTCCAAGACGTGGCGGTGGCGGGGACGCCGGATCCGATCTTGGGCGAGCAGGTGACGGCCTGGCTGGTCTTGGTCAGCGGAACGGATCCGGCAGAGGCCGCGGTGGCGCTACGTGATCACGCCGAGCGGCACCTGTCGCCGTTTAAGCGACCGGAGAGCTATCGGTTCGTTCAGGCACTGCCCAAGGGGTCAACCGGCAAGGTGCAACGCCACCTGCTTTCTGCAGAACAAGGACCGGACTAGCGCAATGGCCGCTACGGCGCAGGCGAGGGACGAGTCTACATCTGAAGGTGCCTTGGTCGAGTTGGTTGCTCCTTGTGCATTCGTGCCCCCATCTCCATGAAAACCGCGTCCGGAATCTCCTCCTTCTGAGCTTGGCGGAAACACTCCGGGGGGCATCCATCAGGGAATGTCTTGTTTGTGATCTTGCTGTTGACAAATATGGTATTCTCTTAGTGCAGGCCTTTGCGAGAGCCTGGAACGTCACCTTCACCGGTGGCAGCGTGCTTAAGCACGTGGGCTCGTTCCACTCGGGGCCTGTTTTCGCGCGTTTTTTACAGACTCTTGATCCACGCATACTCTGCAGAGTGGACCACGTCGTGAGGGAAGACCTTGAAACCGTAGCCAGCTACTTTCCCGTTGCCCCGAGATCGATAGAACTTCATGTGCAGCGTATCGACGTATGAGCGTTCGGCAAACCCATACCGGTGCGGCTCCAACGCCGCGAAGGCCGCACCTGCACAGGCGTCAGCCACCTGGAGCATTTTCCGTTGGTTCCGCGGAACTGTTCGAAAGTGGCGGAAGACGTCACGAAGCTGGTTGTCAGCCGTCGCCTGAACTTCCCGGATATATGCCTCTAGCTGCTGATACGAGATGGTGGCGCGATTCTCGAATACCAAGTCTACCTCGCCACCGGCATCATCCACGCACCATGAGACCCGCTCCAGCAAATAACGGGTGGTGTAGTGATAGAGAGCGGGCGGGCTCTGCAGGTAGGGCTTGTGTAGGGACGGTTTGTGGACAGCCACGCAGAAGATGGTCAGCGGTTCTCTGGCAATTTCATCCATGATCACGCGACGCTGTTCGTGTCTTCGCCTATCTTTCCAGTGTAACGGTCGGCTGGGCTTCAGATCCAGCCTCGAGTTAATCCGGTCAACCGCCCCAGATATCTCCAGGTCATGCATCGACTCAACGAGCACGGCAGCCATCACAAACCAGCGGCTTGAATGTCCTCGGTCTCCCCAGACGAATCCCTCGTCGCCGGATTCGTCGATGTAGCACCGAAACTGGAGGCGATCCCTGACTTTCATACCCGAGACCTTCACTGTCTATTCTTCCCGTTCCTTCCTTTATTACCCTCCTCGCAGCGCCTTTTTTAAAGCTCATCGCTGCCGACGGCAGGACAGGCCCGCCGCCCTACTGTTCTTCGCTCATGGGGTGCCCGACCACTGGCTCGCTTCCTTGACATCATCGAGCCATCGGCCACGACCCTGCCTTACCGGTAGACGTCGTCCCGATGGCCAATCTCTACTACCAGGGCGCGGCGCACACCGTCTTGCAGATCGCAGATCAGGCGATAGTCACCCACTCGATACCGCCAAAAGGCATCGCGCATCGGTCCGGTCAATGCCCGGCCGGTGTTGCGCGGATCCTCTTGGACCGCGACTCGCTCATCCATGAAGTCGAGGATGCGGTGCGCTGTCTGCGGGTCAAGCTTGTGCAATGTTCGCCTAGCGGACTCGGTGTACTCAATCCTCCATGCCAAGGTCTTTCCTCACCTGCTCAGCGGAATAGACCTTCTCCTCACTCTTGCGCACTCGTTCCTTGGTGCTGGCGGCCAGATAGTAATCCTCCAGATCATCCAGGCCGTGCGTAACCAGTTCTCGTAGGTAATACGCCTTGGTGCGCCCGGTCAGTGCCGCCAGGTGGTCCAGGCGCTGTTCAGTCACGGGGTCGAGTCGAACGGACGTCGGCATGTCGTCGCCTCCTTCGAATATCTGTATTCACTGTATCATAAAGTCATCACGGTACGGCTCCATGGCAGGCGCGAAGGGCAACGCCGTAAGCGGTGCTCTGTGTGGTGTGCGGGAGTCAAGCTGGTAAGCCGCCGTCTTGAGCAGGGCAGAGGACGGGCCAGACGACAGGTACACCACTTTCCGTTTCTCCTAGGCGCATTTCAGCACAAGGGCGCAGTCCGTACGGTGTCGACCGTCTTCTCCCCGTGTCGCTTCAGACAGGGTGTGTTCCGAGTAGCGGATTGATCACGACCACTCCCGGGATGAAATGGAAGTGTCGTACATTCAAGGTGAGCAGCGGGCAGTCGACAGTGAGGGCAGTGGCTGCAATGACCGCGTCGATCAGGCCCATACCATGGGAACGGCGGAATTGACGCAGCAATCGGCCAGCTTGGGTACAAATGGTCTGGTCTGCCGGGATGACGGCGAAGGCGGACATCAGGGCTTCGAGAACGGACTCACCGTCCGCATCCAATGTCTCTCCGGCGTACAGCTCTCCGGCACTGATCGCAGCGACGACGCCGCCCAGAGCTCCATGGGCAACCTGATCGATGTAGCTGGTGCAGCGCGGATCCTCTGCGCGCAGGTGACAGATCAAGACCGACGTATCGAACAGCAAGGACGTCACGGTTCAAGGCCACGATCGGCTTCGCGGCGCAAGTCTGCCACATACTGCGCGCTGGCAGGATAGACGTCTTTCAGGCTTCCGGCCGCAGGCATGGCGATCGGCCAATCCAGCTCGGGCCGCTCGACGGAAAGGGTCATCTGGCGGGACTGCCCCGACCAATCGAAGATCAGGCGCGTTCCGGGCAACAGGCCAAGTCGTCTCCGGATCTCGGCTGGAATGACGATTTGACCTTTGCTGGACAGGATCGTTGCGGTCTTCATGTCCATGCACCTCGAGTTCCGATGTCTTACATGGCTTACTATAGCAGAGCCAGGCGGTTGAGCCAAGCCTGCTGGGGCATCCATCCCCCCGTGGCTCAACGGGCAGTTGAGTCCGGACACGTGGGGCGTGCAACCGGTGCGGTTTGTAACTGACCCACCCGGACGCGGCCAACCACAGGCCTGGTGGGTTGTCACGGCCGCCTTTCTGAGCAGCACATCGGTCAAGCCCGCAATCGCCAGGCTGGGGAGCTGGTAGCCTCATGGTAGACTTCGCTCAGCAACTTGCAGTCGACCTTAGTTGCCAGAAGGTGGTGGTGGCCATGGAATTGGGTAACGGAACGATCACCGAGATTGTCCGTCACCTCGAGGCCAATCTACACCCACAGGCGATCTATCTGTTCGGCTCAGCGGCCCGAGATGGTCTCCGCCAGGACAGTGACGTAGACGTTGGCGTGCTGACAGCCAGTGCGCTCACGGGCAGCGAGCGGTATGTTCTAGCCGGCGAACTGGCCGACATCTGCCACCGGGATGTGGATGTGATCGATCTCCGTGCGACCACCACCGTCTTACAGGCTCAAGTCGTGACCAGGGGTCGGCTGATCGCCGAGGAGGTTCCCTTGGAGAGAGCACTGTTCGAGATGCGGACACTGAAGGCGTACGCCATGCTCTCAGAGGAGCGCAAGCCGATCACCGAGCGGATGGTGCGGGAGGGGACGCTTTTTTGACCGACGACATCTTGCTCAATAAGGCCCAGATCATCAGGCGGAGCATCGGCCGGGTGGAAGAGGAGTATCAGGGAAAGCCGGAACACCTCAAAGACCTCACCCGGCAAGACTCCATCGTCTTGAACATGCAGCGGGCATGCGAGGCCGCGATCGACCTTTCCATGCACGCGGTAGCAGGGGGCAAGATGGGACTTCCCCAGAATAGCCGTGAGGCGTTTGAGATGCTGGCTGGCCATGGCGTCATCGACCAAGAGCTGGCCCACAGCTTGAAGGCGATGGTGGGAGTTCGACATGTGGCGGTTCACAACGATCAGGCATTGGACCTCGGGATCTTGCAGGCGATCATCGAACAGCGCTTGGAGGACCTCAAGACGTTCGCCGATGTGTTGTTCCGCTCTGGACCGACGCAACGCTGACGCTACCCGTAGGCAGTCAGCGTTCCCCTGTAACGGCGCGTCTCACCGGGCGAACGGCTGGTTCGGGCGGCAGTTACCGCCGGTGGCTATCCGGCCACGGGATGAGGGTCTCACAGACAGCCACCGCCAACGTGGCCGCCTCTTGGGCCCTGGTCGCGTCCTTGATTCCGTATTCCTCAGTCGGAACAAAGTCGGGCTCCCCGTAAGAGGCGAATTCGCGCTGCTTGCGCAGCCACTTCGAGTCCTCGGCCAGCCTCGGCAGGTGCTAGCGCTGGCTTTCCGGGAACCTCTCCATGGCGCCCAGGATCAGGTCGGAGACGTCGTGCTGCTTGGGCGGTTCAATCCCGACCTGCCGAAGCAGCCCCTTGAGCGCAAGTTCGACGATCTCCTGGGACTCGCGGACCACGTCCGAGTATGCATCTTGGTCGATCAACAGCTGCAAAATCGGCAGCCGCTTGACCGCCTTCACCAGATAGCTCTGGGCAAGCGTGGTGGTGGTCACAGCTCCACCACGTCCCCGGGCTGGAAGTCGGGCTTGAGATCCCAGTACCAGGCACCCTTGTAGGGAATCCGCTTCGCCCCAAGTTCCTGAAGTCGCGCCTTAAGCCGCCTGAGCCGGTCTTCGATCAGGTGCAAGGGATCATCGAGCACGATGGCGTCTTCGACCATGTCGAGCAAGAGGGCAAAGCCATCCTCCAATTCCGCCCGACTACGGAAGACCGGCGACAAGGAGGGGGCTGGGTGGTCTTGGCCCTGCTCCTGCCACCAGCTGTCAAAGGCGGTTTCGACTGGTCCAAATGTCTCCATGGCGGCTGTCCGCCCGGTCGGCTCGTGGTCCACGACCAGCAGCAGGTCGATGTCTGAGTCAGGCCGGGCGACGCCTCGGCCGTGCGAGCCGAACACGGCCACCCCCAGCAGGTCCTGTTTGTAGACCTGCCGACAGATCTCGCCGATGGCACCAAGACTCTCCTGCATCGCCTTTCACCCACCTCACGACAGGAGCATATCATGAGGGTGCTTGGTGATGAGCAGACAGGTCTCAGCCAGTGACGTGCCGCCCAACCAGGTGGCCAGACGCTCGCCCTGGGTCATGTCTGGCCTCAAACAGATTCAGATCGATCAATCGGCATCGCTTCCGGGCGACGCTTCACACCAGCGGTCGGTATGCTCGCCGTCCAGATGTGGCCACTTCCCACCAACCTCGTCTCAGAGACCGATCTCGATCACGATCCCGATCGCCGCCGTGATGTCGGTCAGGCTGGTCTGGTCCGATGCGCCTTTTCGTTGCCAAAACCGATCTGCCGATACCGATCGCACCTGAAAGACGTCCGCTGCGGACGTCTTCTCCAGGCGATTGGTCGCATGCGCCTCTATCCGGACCAGCCAAGGGGCATCTGCATGCCGCGCGGTGAGTGGCAGCACCGCTCGCCGCTGGGCGAGGATACCCGGCCGACCGCTGGGCAGATTGACAAATAAGTTGGCCGGCGTCCCGATCGCCCCGGCGGCTGCGGCTCAGCGCACCCCGACCCGGCACCGACGCCACAGAAGTCGGGCCAGATAGCGCCCTCAGCCTGGGGCGCGGCGAAATTATCCTCGCCGGCGGCCGGCCGGCAGCAGGAACGCCACGTCGCCTGGGGAATGGGCGCACCAGGTAATACCGATAGAAGGGAAGTGCCACGTGGCTGCTCAGGGGGGCGGACGGGTCCCAGGCACCGGTCTGAGGTTATCGCTTCTTCTCATTGTCAGCGGGTCGCTTCTGGCAACGGGCGTGCAGGCGGCCTTCGCCGGAGCGCCCGGGACCATCACCGAGTTCAGCGCCGGGTTGAACGGCGGCAGCAAGCCGCTCAACTTGGTGGCCGGGCCGGACGGCAACATGTGGTTCACCGACCGGGGCACCACCCCCGCCATCGGCCGGATCACACCTCAGGGGGTGATCACCGAATTCACGACCGGGCTCGCTAGCACCAGCAAGCCCTACGACATCGCCGCTGGATCGGATGGCAACATGTGGTTCACCGACTACGGTACAGGGGCGATCGGACGGATCACGCCATCCGGGGTGATCACCGAGTTCAGTTCCGGACTCAATGCCGGTAACGACCTCTACTACATCGCCGCCGGACCAGATGGCAACATGTGGTTCACCGACCGGGGCACCACCCCTGCCATCGGCCGGATCACGCCTTCTGGCGTGATCACCGAGTTCAACTCCGGACTCTCGAGCAGTAGTAAGCCGTATGCTATCGCCGCCGGGCCAGACGGCAACGTGTGGTTCACCGACTACGGCATCGGGGCGATCGGACGGATCACACCTCAGGGCGTGATCACCGAGTTCACCACGGGACTCAATGCCGGTAACGACCTCTACTACATCGCCGCCGGCCCACACGGCAACATGTGGTTCACGGATCAGGGCACAACACCTGCGATCGGGGAGATCACTTCTTCTGGCGCCATCACCGAATTCAGCGCCGAGCTCGCAGCCGGCAGTGCTCCCTACGCCATCGCTGCTGGCCCGTACGGCAATCTGTGGTTCACCGACCGGGGTACCACACAGGCGATCGGGGATGTCACACCGCAGGGCACCATCACCGAGTACAACGCCGGGTTGGCGACAGGCAGCAAAGTGTACGCCATCGCCGCTGGTCCAGATGGCAACATGTGGTTCACAGACTACGGCATCGGGGCGATCGGACAGATCACGCCCCAGGGCGTGATCACCGAGTTCAGCTCCGGCCTTGGCTCAAGCAATAACCTCTTCTACGTAGCGCCCGGGGCGGACGGCAACATGTGGGCCACCGACCAGGGTACGCCCGCCATCGCCCAGCTGGTGGTGGCAGAGCCCAGCGGCACCTTCACTGACCTCGCCCGCTACCCCTGGGCGGCAAGCTCCATCAATCGGCTGGCGACTTTGGGCATCATCCACGGCCTCTCCGCCCAGTCTTACGACCCCAGCGGCAACGTCAGCCGGGCCCAGTTTGCCTCGCTCATGCAGCAGAGCTTCAACCTGCCGCAGCCGGCCCAGCCGGTGGCCTTCACCGATGTGCCAACGAGCTTCTGGGGCTACAAGGTGATCGAGGCGGCTTCGCCCTACTTCGACTACTCGGGCACGGCGGGCAGCTACACCTTCCAGCCCAACGCCGGCTTTGACCGCCAAGACGTCGCCGCGGTGATCGTCCGCATCCTGGTCAAGGCGGGGGACATCTACCTCCTGTCGGCCAGCCAGGCCCAGACCGTTCTCGCCCGGGTCGCCGACGCCTCGTCCATTCAGCCGGCACTGGCCCCCTATGTCGCCACCGCCATCGAGGACAAGATCCTGACCGGATTCCCGGATGGGAGCTTCCAACCGCAGACCGTGCTGACCAGAGCCCAAGTGGCAGTCGTCTTGGCCAGACTTCAAGACTACTTCGTGGCACCCACGCAGTAGAGGGCGATCGGACAGTCGCCCTTGGACCCTGCTGCAGCACAGCGTTCGGCTGCACTGCAAGACCGTCCAGGTGACGCACCAGGGCGCCCCGCGGTCCAGCCCCTTCCGCCGCCTGTCCCGCCAGAGCGGTCCCCGCCGTCCATGCATGCCGAGGGCCCTCCCACGGAGGGCCCTCTAAGGTCGAGATTCCCTCGACTCCCTGTCGGGGCCACTACTGTGCTTCACTTGGCGGGACCGGCGTTAACGCGCCTTTCCCGCTCTCACCCGCCCTCGTTCTGCCTTCCCCAGACTAGGCCTTGCCGATGTGCTTCAGGTATCTCGCAATCACCACTGCCGCCTGGGCCCTGGTGCTGGTGGCAGTGGGCTGGAAGGTGCCGTTCGGGAAGCCAGCCATCAGGCCGCTGCCAACCACAGCCTCAACCCCGCTCTTCGCCCAGCTGGCGATGGATGAGGCGTCCTTGAACTGGCTGAGCGTGCCCGCCGTGGCCGAACTGCCCAGCACCCGGGCCAGGATCACCGCCATCTGCTCCCGGCTGATCGGGGCGTTGGGTTGGAATGTGGTGGGGCTCACACCCAGGATCAGCCCCGCCTGATAGGCGGCTGCGATGTAGGGTGCGTAACTCGATGTGCTGGATACGTCGGTGAATGGCGTCCTGCCAGAGGCGATCGGGCTGAGCCCCTCCGCCCTGACCAGCATGGTGGCGAACTGAGCTCTGGTCACGCTGCCCGAAGGGTCGAAGCTGGCGGCAGCTACACCGGTCACGATGCCAGCTCCGAGCAGCAGGTCGATCGAGGGTCTGGCCCAACTGTAGCCGATGAGGTCACTGAACACCGTGGTGTTGACCAGCAAGCCGAAGGTGCTGAGGTGGGGCAGGCTGACCGTGATGGTGTCATTGGCCGTGTCCACCGTGCCGCCCACCCAGGTCCACTCCTGGGTCGACGGGTCGTAGGTGTAGACACCGAGCCGGGCGGGGCTCAGCCCGCCGAGCAGACTGGGGTTGAAGGCGAAGGTGGCGGTCACCGGTCTCGCTGGCTCCAAGCCGCCCGTGTCAAAGCTCCAGACCGCGGCCGCCTTGTAGCCGGCCGGAGACGGCGGAGCGGTGCTCGATGTGAGCGCTGTGGCGGTGATGGTGACGCTCGTTGCGAAGGCACCGGCCGGGATGGTCAGCACCAGGGAGTGGTCGGCCGTGGCCAGGGTACCGCCAGTGCTCGGTATGGTGCCCTGGGCAGCCGTAGCGCTCGACGAGGTCCCGGTCGATGATGAGCCGCCGCTGCTGCTTCCGCCGCTGCTCCCTAGGTTGGATGTGCTGGTTGCCGCTACCACCGTGTAGGTGCTGAGGTGCGGCAAAAGCGCCGTGATCGTTCCTTGGCTGGCATCCACCTTCAAGATGGTTACGCCCTGGTTGGTCCACACCGGTGGACTGTGGGCGCTGTCCAGCCACACAACCTCTGGCGCGGCACCAGCAGGCAGGGCCGATGCGTCGTACGGCAAGGTGACCTCAATGCCGGTGCTGGTCTCGGTCAGGGTGTCGTTGAACAGGCTTCCCGTCAGGTTGCCTGCCGGGTTGCCGAAGCTGAACACGTCCGCCAGGAAAGTGGCGGTGTTGGCCGCCGAGGTGCCGAGCAGCGACACGTCGGGTGCGGTATTGAACAGCTGTTTGGCCTGGGTGAGGCCGTAGACCACGCTGGAGACGGAGGCGGCCACCGTGGTCGGGTCGTTCAGGCCGCTCAGGATCAGGCCGAAACCGCCGATTCCTGAACTGAGGCCGGTTGGCGGGACCACCTCCACCTCGCTGCCGTCCAGGGAGGCGCTGAGAGCCTCTGTCGAGCCGGGCAGTGACGGCGGCGGCACGAAGCCAGTCGCGATCAGGGCCGGTGTGCTGCTCAGCGGGTTGACGAAGGAGACCGAGGCGTGGCCGGTCGTCCCGGCGGCAGCGAAGGTCACCGTATCCGTCTCGGCCGTGGCGTCGGTCAAGAGCACGCTGGCGATGCCCTGGCTATTGGTGGTGGCCGAGGCGGCGGAAAGCGTGCCGCCGCTGGTCGTGAAGCGGACGGTGTCACCAACGGCCGGCCCGCTGGCCGAGGAGCCCACCGCCACGAAGATCGGCACCTGCTGGCCGACCAGGGCCGGCGGCAGCGGGAAGGCCAGGCTCACCCCGGAGGACAGGCTGGTGGGCGGCGTGAACGGCAGTGGCAGGGACGCCAGCGGCGGCGTGGAGAGCACCTCAAGGCTGGTGCTGGCCCTCACCGTGGTGCCGACGGTGGTGCTGTCGGTTAAGGAGATGGAGAAGGTGCTACTTCCCAGCGTGGTCGGCGTGCCGTAGACTGCGCCCGTCTGCGTGTTCAGGTCAAGACCCGCCGGCAGGCTGCCACTGCTGATGGCGAAGGTGTAAGGAGGCGTGCCGCCGCTGGCCAGCACCGGGAAGAAGTAGGGGAGACCCGCCACCGCAGGTGGCATGGGGTTCGGCACCTCTAGCTGGAGCGTCCCCAGGTTCGCGGTCGTCCCCACGGACAGGCTGAGCGAGGCACTGGCTGTCTCGACCGGGCTGGAGCTGTCCTGGACCTGGACGGTGAAGTTCGAACTGCCGGTAGAGTTCGGCGTGCCTGACACGGTGCCCGTCGTGCTATCGAGGCTGAGACCTGCGGGCAAGGCGCCCCCGGTCACTGAGAAGGTGTATGGCGTCGTGCCGCCCAGCGCGAACAGGGGGAAGCTGTATGGCATGCCCACCACGGCGGGCATCAGCGCTCCTCCCGGCGGCGCCATCAGGGCGAGGCCGGCGGAGCTTGTGGATCCGCTGCCGGACGCACCCAGCGGGAAGTTATCCGTCTGGGAGATGCTGGGGCTGGAGAGGGCGTTGGCGAGGGTCAGGACATCGATGCCGCCTGTCGGTTCCGGAGCTGGGGCGGTGTAGGTCAGCACCACCTGGCCGCTGCCATCAGCGATCACGGGGGTGGGCGTCGCCGACAGGGGCTCCGTGCCCCAGAAGGCCGTGCCGCCGCCCGTGGCAGGGGTGAATGACGCATAGAGCTCAGCGTACGGGATGGGGTCACCGGCGGTGTCCGTGGCTGAGAAGGTTACGGGGATCACCTGGCCGGGGCTGACGCTACTTGAAGGCGGCGGGCTGAAGCTGAGCGCGCCCGTCAGCATCGGCTGGGACACGGCGAAGGGCAGCGCGTTGCTGAGGAGGCCCGTCTCGGTGTTGTAGACCGACACGGAAACCGTCTGGCCCTCGGGCAGCCCGGATGGCACCGTCACGCCCACACTGCCGTCCGTCCAGGCGTTGGTGCTCCCGGGCACGATCACGGGCGGGTTGGTGTTCTGCTGAAAGTAGACCGAGCCCACCACCGTCCCGAATCCGCTGCCGGTGAGCGTCACCGGTGAGCCGATGGGGCCAGCCTGCGGAGCCAACGCAGTCAGTGACGGCGCGTTCACGGACACGCTCCACACACCAGCGCCGGTGCCGGCGTAGAGGACGCTGCCGACCGCGGCCAGGCTCTGTATGTCGGCAGCCGAGCCCGTGAGGCCAGTGTGGCCTCCCACCTGGGACCAGGTGGAACCGTTCAGCGCCCACACGCCCGCCTTCGAAGTTCCGGCGTAGAGGCTGCCGTTCAGCACATCGAGGCTAGTCACCGATGCGGAGCCGTTGCTGTTCGAGAGATTGCCAACCGGGGACCAGGCGGAACCATTCAGCACCCACACGCCGCAGTCGTAGATCCCGGCGTAGAGTGCCCCGTTCAGAGCGGCGAGAGCCCGCACCGCATTGGCGCAGGAGGTGGTGAAGTCACCCACCTCTGACCAGCTGGAACCGGTCCAGGTCCACAGCACCTCGCCAGTGTTGGTGGTGGCGTAGAGGGCGCCGCCGGCCACGAAGAGGCTCTCCGCCCCGTTAGAGCTCGGCGGGGCACCGAGCTGTGTCCAGGTCTGGCCGTTCCACGCCCACACGTTGCCACATCCATCCAGGGTGTAGACAGTTGCGCCGGTACCGACCAGGGGCTTCGAGCCTGCGCGGACTGGGAAGCCGCCGCAGTTGGCGTAGGTCGCGTTGGTCGCCAGGTCCCCGACGTTGTACCAGCCGGCCGCCCCTAGGCTCCCCCACACGTTGCCGGATGAGTCGTTCACATAGACGATGCCGCTGACCGTGGCGACGGATGCGACCTGGGCGCCGGCGTACCAGGCGGCACCGCTCCAGTCCGAACTGGCGCCACCCACCGACCAGGCTGAACCGTTCCAGGACCAGAGGCCGGAGGGCAGACTCCCCGACACGGCATAGACCGACCCGCCGGCCACCGCCAGACTTGGCGCGCTGCCGGGAGGCCCTCCCACCGGCACCCAGGCGCTACCGTTCCACATCCAGGTGAGGTGATTGCCGGCTGCGAACAGGCTGCCGTTATAGACGGTGAGACCTGTGACAGCGCCTACATAGAAGCCGCCAATTGTGGTCCACGGGCCGCTGCTGGGTTCGACCGCCACGCCGTTGCTCTGCGTCCCGGCGTATAGGGTGCCGTTCAAGGTGGTCAGGGCGAAGACGTCATTGTAGCCAGTAAGCGTCGACCACCTGGTGCCGTTCCAGACCGTCACGCCGCCGCCGGTGCCGGCGTAAAGTGCGCCTGCCGTGGCCATCAGGGCGGTGGCGTCCAGGCCCCCGGACGGGTAACTCCCTGCTCCCAGCTGGGACCAGGCGGATCCGTTCAGGGCCCACACGCCGTCCCCTCCCGTGCCGGCGTACACCGTGTTGCTCACCGTGGTCAGGGACAGGGGAGCCCCGTTGACGCCGGTGGGGTAGCTGCTCGCCCCCGCCTGGGTCCAGGCGGTGCCGCTCCACGACCACACCCCGCTGTCCGTCGCCGCATACACCGTGCTGCCCACCGTGGTCAGCGCCAGGGCGTTTCCGCTGGTGCCGGAAGGATAGCTGCTCGCCCCCACTTGGGTCCACACGGTGCCGTCCCAGGACCAAACCCCAGCGGTCGTCGTCCCGGCGTACAGCGTGGGTCCAACCGCGACGAGGGAAGTCACCGTCGTCGTTGTGCCGATGGCAGCCTCCAGGTTGGCGACGTTCAGCCACTGACTGCCGCTCCACTTCCAGACGTTGCCGTTGGCCGTCCCGACGTACAGCGCGTTGTCCAAGGTGGCCAGCGTATAGGCACTGGCCGGCCCGGCCCCGCCGCCCACGGGCGACCAGCTGGCGGTTGACTGGGCGAAGGCCAGGGTGCTAAACACAAGCGTCCCTGCTGCAGCCAGCGGCACGGCCACCAGCGCCGCACCAAGCAGCACCACCAGGGCCTTACGCATCCGAACCCACATCACACCCACTGCCATCACCTCATCTGGCCTGACGTTGACACGAACCCCGGCCGGAGCCGGAGACACATCCTGGCAAGAGGGACCGGAGCGATTACGGCCCAAGGACCGACCAGTGAGAGCCGCGGCGACCATGCCGCCGTGCCGGCGGAGCCCGCAATTCGCCGGGCTTGCGCCCTTCGCCACAGCGTCCCAGGTCTCTGCCCCGTCTCTCACCACCTCCACTCGAAGCTCCTGAACTCGGCCCAACCGGGCTGTGGCCGGGGCCAAATCCACCTTGTCTAGATGCTAGGCGGTGCACCGTTCCCTCAGCGTTCCCTCGTTCAGCGATCCCCGGGTGACCACTCCCCAGAGGGAAGGAGTCTGCTCGCACTCCGCGTGCGCGCCGACGCAACATGAGGGGTGACCACCGGGTCACCCCAGACCAGAGAGTCTCAATCAGCCTTCACAGTCGCCCCTGGTCTGGCCCAGGGCCAGTCTGACCCGTGGGACGGACCTGGCTCGCGCGGCGTCAGAGCCAACATGGCTCCCCCAGCCTGGTCAGGAGGTGTGACGGGCCCACGAGGCGGCGAGGAAAACGCTACATACTCCGGCAGCGGGAACGGAAGCACCACACAGGCGGGATGCACACCGGAGGCTCGATGTGCCCGACGGTTCGGGCTCAGTTCTTCGGGCTCAGTTCCACGACCCGTGCGGTTGATACAGAGTGCTTGGGCCGCCATCCTCATCGACAGCCGAAAACCGGCCCGACGGCGAAACCTCGGGCGTTCCAGGCTTAGAGCCAACAGTCCTGACCTGCTGAGGGTAGGTGTCACCCACAGCTTTGGGGGTGCTCGCCTCCAGGTCGTGGCCGAAGGGTCGCACCGTCCTAGCTGGACCCTCACTCCCGCACCGCTAGGTGCGTCGTCTAGGGTATAATGCCGTCGAGGTGAGCGAGCGATGAGCAGGCGCTTCAAGGTGATCTTGGAGTGGAACGAGGACGGTGGCGGATACACCGTGACGGTCCCGTCGCTGCCCGGCTGCATCACCGAAGGAGAGAGCAGAGAAGAGGCGTTGGAAAACGCCAAGGAGGCGATCCATTGCATGCTGGAAGGCATGCGGATCGATGGCTTGGCGATGCCTGTGGGCGATGTCCTGGTCGAAGAGGTGGAGGTGGCAGTCTGAGTCGGCTACCGCGGATCACTTCAGACAAACTTCTTGGCCGCCCCTCAAGAGGGGCGGCTTTACTGTGCACCACGTGGAGGGGAGCCACCATCACCTCAAACGGCTTGGACACCCGGAGATGCGAGTTGTGATACCGATCCATAAGGGACGCATCCTCAAACCCAAGACCCTGCGGAGCATCCTCGATCAGGCCGGTTGGACGGTCGAAGATCTGATCAGATTCTTGTGACGAGAACCGGCGTGGCCGGACGGGACGAGCGTTCTGGAGCGTCGTCGGAACAAGCGACCGCGTGCACAGGCAAGGATACGTGTTTCATCCATCACGAGGGCCCTTCCAGCTTCCGCAGCTGCGTCTCCCACCGTGGGACGGCTCGGTCATCCCCTCATGTGGTAGGGGCACATCCTCTGTGCCAGGCTCGGCATGACACAATTCCCTCGCCGCCTGGCGGCGGACAACATGGCAAGCCGTTCAGATCGGGACAGACAAGGACAGGCCTGGCTCATGGCGAAGTTTCGCCCTTGACGTCACCCAGAAGGGAAGTCTCACATGCTGACCATGGGCGAGGCACTCGCCACCAATGCCCGCCGCTACCGGGACAAGACAGCACTGATCTTTGACCAAGACCGTCTCACTTACGGCGAGCTGGACGCCCGGGTCAACCAGGCGGCCAATTTGCTGATCTCGCTGGGTATCTCTAAGGGAGATCGAGTGGCGATCTTGCTGCCCAACTCACTGGAGTTCGCAGAGCTCTACTTCGCTTGCGCCCGGATGGGGGCGGTGGCGGTGCCGGTCAACTTGCGCCTGGCCCCGCAAGAGATGGCCTATGTCCTAGAACACTCGGAGAGCAAGCTGCTGGTCGGCTACGGCCCCTTGCTGCTGGCGGCAGCTGCCGCGGGCCTAAAGCCCTCTGCCTCCTTGGTCGGCATGCTGACCGTGGAGGAGGGGCCACCCGGCATCCCGGCCTACAGCGAGCTCAGGGACAAGGCTCCTGCCACCGATCCGGGAGTCGCCGTCTCAGAGGACGACCCTTGGGTTTTGGTCTACACCTCAGGCACCACCGGCCGGCCCAAAGGCGCGCTGCGCTCGCACAAGAGCAACTTGATGATCGCCCTGCTCCTGGTCACGGAGATCGGGCTCTCCTCAGAGGACGTGGGGCTCGCCATCTTGCCCATGTTCCACGTCAACTCACTGTGGCTGGTGTCGTTGTCGCTGTGCATCGGCACCACGATGGCCATCTATCCGCACAAGGTGTTCCACCCCTCTTACGTGGTGGAAGAGCTGAATCGGCACAAGGCCACCTACTCCATGTTCGTGCCGACGCTGCTCACCTATCTGGCCGACGCCGCCGAAAAGGGACTGGTCGACCCGCAGCAGCTGCGGGTGATCTTGTCCTCTTCTTCGCCGCTGACTACCACCTTGCGCGACCGCATGTTGGCTGGCTTCCCCCGAGCTCGCCTCTATGACATCTACGGCGCCACCGAGCTGGGTGCGGTGACCATCATCCAACACAGGGAAGGTGGCGTGATCGGCTCGATCGGGGTGCCGGCCCTGGCCCAAGACGTGCGTCTTTTGGACGACGACGGCCAGGAGGTGGCGGCAGGCGAGGTGGGCGAGCTGTACTGCGCTGGCCCCACCTTGATGGATTCTTACTTCAAGGATGCAGAGGCGACCAAAAGTGCGTTCCGGGGGGCGTACATGTCGGTGGGGGACCTGGCCAGGCGCGATGAGGCCGGGTATCTGTTCTTGGTCGATCGCAAGGCCGACATGATCATCACCATGGGAGAAAACGTCTATCCAGCCGAGGTGGAAAACGCCTTGGCCGCCCATCCCTCAGTGGCGATGGCGGCCGTGGTCGGCGTGCCAGATGCGAGGCGGGGCGAAGAGGTGGTGGCGGTGGTCTCAGCCAGAGAAGGGACAGAGATCGCGGTCAAGGAGCTGGAGGATCTCTGCCAGCGCTCTCTGGCCGACTACAAGCGGCCGAAGCGGATTCTGGTATGGGCAGAGTTGCCGATCGGGGCGACCGGTAAGGTGCAGCGGCGGTCGGTGCGGGAGAAGCTGGTGGCGGAAGCAGCGGGTGGACGGTAGGACGCGACATCAGGGGCGGTACTGGGTCAAGGCGAATCACGCCTGTGCACACCCGCTACATGCTACGGGCGAAAACTCTAGTGCGTCTCTATGGTGCCCCGAACCATCCGGCTCACTCGTCCCCAGTTGGCCTTGACGATCGATTTCTAGCCGAATCAAAGACAGCGAGGCCGGTTGTCGCCGCAAATTCACTAGCGTACCGCAGAGACTCCATCGTACCGGCATCCGTCCACCACCCGCTGAGGATTTCACTCTCCAGGGTGCCAGCCTTGATATAGCCGTTATTGACATCGGTAATCTCGAATTCGCCTCGCTGGGACGGCTCGAGACCGTGGATCAGTTCCATGGCGAAGCTGTCATACATGTAGATGCCGGTGACCGCGTACGGACTCTCGGACGTCTGCGGCTTTTCTTCGATCTTGGCTACCCTGCTCCCGTCCAAGTAGGCGACGCCATAGCGCTGTGGGTCTGGCACCTCCTTAAGGAGGATCCGAGCGCCTCTCGCTTGGCCTGCAAATCGGGCAACACATGGGGCTATGCTGTCCTCAAAGATATTGTCTCCGAGAATCACTACGTAACGCTCATTGCGCACAAAGTCTTCAGCGAGCCCGAGAGCTTGGGCTATTCCGCCGGCTCGATCCTGGACCTTGTATGTGAAACGGAGACCAAGATCATGACCACTTCCGAGGACTCCAACCACGGAACCGATGTGGTCGGGGCCGGTCACGATCAGGATGTCTCGAATCCCAGCCTCGGCAAGTTTGGCAACCGGGTGGTAGATCATCGGATAACGTCCAACGGGCAACAGGTGTTTGTTTGTCACTTTGGTCAAGGGGTAGAGGCGCGACCCGGTACCGCCTGCCAGGACGATGCCCTTCATGCAATGCCTCCCGTTTCCTCAATCGCATGCCGCAGGCCAGTCGGCAATATCTTCCGAAGGACACGCTCTGCCACATGCGCCCCAATGGAGATCGACGCTGTAGCCGCCGGTGATGGCGCGTTAAGCACATGAACGCTGTGCTCCGATTCCTCGATCACAAAATCATCGATCAGTCGTCCATCTGGCGCCACGGCTTGAGCCCTCACCCCAGCACCAGAAGGCACCAGATCGTCTGGTCCAACTTCTGGCACCAGGCGAGCCAGCGATGCCGCGAACACCCTACGGTTCAGGGAACGGTACAACTCGAAGGCGCCTACGCGCCAGTAGCGGGCCGCCACGTGCCAGAACCCTGTGTAGGCCAGGGTCTCGGTGAGATCACTCACCGACATGCGAGACCAGTTGTAGCCCTCCCTAGCCAGTGCCAGCACCGCGTTGGGACCACATTCGACACCGCCTTGTATGCGACGGGTGAAGTGGACACCTAGAAAGGGAAGCCTCGGGTCAGGAACGGGGTAGATGAGCCCTCGGACCAGAGCAACGCGGTCCGGTCGGAGGGTGAAGTACTCGCCGCGAAATGGCACGATCTGAATGCCGGGAGACACGCCGGCCAGCTGCGCCACGCGGTCGGCCTGGAGGCCCGCGCAATTGACCAACACCCTCGTCCTAACCTCTCCCACATTCGTTTCGATCACCTGCTGATCGCCAGTGCGTATCGAGCGCACCGCGTGTCCGAGCAGCAATTGAGCGCCGTGGTTCACCGCCTCTGCCGCCATCGACTGGGCGACCAGGCCATAGTCGACGATCCCCGTCTCAGGGGAATAGAGCGCCGCAATACCTCGAGCCTGTGGCTCGATCTCTACGAGCTCTTCTCGTTCGAGTCGCCGCAGACCCCTCACCCCGTTGGCCCTACCCCGCTGCTCGAGTTCTGCCAACGCCGGCAATTCGCTTGCTTCCGTCGCCACGATCACCTTGCCACAGAGCTGGTAGGGCACATCGTGCTCGTCGCAGAAGCGACGCATCGCACGCACTCCTAGGGTACACAGCGTCGCCTTGCTTGAACCGGGCCGATAGTAGATCCCGGAATGAAGCACACCGCTGTTGTGTCCGGTTTGGTGGAGGGCCACCGATGCCTCCTTCTCGAGAACAACGACCCGCAACTTTGGTGCTCGTTGGAGCAAATTGAGGGTGGTGGCGAGTCCGACAATACCGGCGCCCACCACCGCCACGTCATAGGACTCCACAGTCACACCCTCCCGTCAACTCAGGCGATGTGGCCCTTTTCGACAAGGTAATCGCGAAGGGCCTCTTGCCATGGTCGTGCCGCCAAACCCGTCGTCCTCTCCAGCAGGCTTACATCGAGCGCTGAGTCGCGGGGCCTGCGGGCCTTACTGGGAAACATCTCCGAGCCCACTGGCAGAACCGGGACCTTCAGTCCGACCAGTGATACGGCCAAGGTTGCGAATTCGTGCCAAGTGCAGCGTCCTCGGTTTGATAAGTGGTAGGTGCCAGTTGCATCCCGTTGCAACAGCGCATCCACGGCCTTGGCCGCGTCCTTGGTGTAGGTTGGGCTCATCCAGGAGTCGTTGACGACCTGGAGACTTTGGCCACTCTTGGCTCGAGACAGAATGGCTTCAATGAAGTTGCCGCCCTTACCGCGGGCGCCCGCCTTGCCGATGACGCTGGAAATGCGCACCACTAGCCACCGACTCGTCTGCTTCGCCAGGTACTCTCCCGCCGCCTTGGACACCCCATACACATTGAGCGGTAGGATCTCATCGGACTCCACATACGGTTCGCCCTTGTCGCCCGAAAACACATAGTCTGTGCTGACGTACACACAGAGGGCTCCCACTTCGGCGCACGCCCTGGCCACGTTGAGAGCCCCTACGGCGTTGACGCTCATGGCTTCTGCCGGATCGTCCTCACACTTGTCAACCTGGTGGAAGGCGGCGCTGTTGATCACCACGTCGTAGTGACCGGCAGCTATGACCCGCCTGGTGCCGTCTGCGTCTGCCACGTCCATCTGTTCGTGGTCCACTGCGTCGACCGTATACCGACCCGTCCCTGCCAGAACCTCCACCAGGTCAGTCCCGAATTGCCCTGCGCAGCCGACAACGGCGATCCGCCTAGAGGACGACATCATTGAGGACGACTTCACTGAGCACTCCGTGCCAGTACAGCAGGTTCTTGTACCACTCCACTGTCCTAGTCCGCATGTCTGGGACCACTCGCTTCTCCTCGAGCGCCAGGGCGATCTCTCGGGCTGCGTCCTCCGGAGTGAACTTCGGCTCAAAGCCAAGCGCCTTGTGGATCTTCTCAAAGGAGACTCGGTAGGACCGATGATCTGGGAGCCCGTACCACTCGTACTTGAATTCCTTGCCAAGGGCAGTGGCGAGCCGTTCGGCTAGCGGCAGGATCTGTACGTTCTGATCGTCAGAGCCGGCCCCGAACGTTTGGCCGTTGACGACAGCCGTGTCCGCCTGAAGCACCATCACAAAGGCACGCGCCGCATCGCGCACATGAACCATCGGCCGCCACTGAGTCCCGTCCCGCAAGACAGGGATGGTCCCTTTCTCCCAAATCCCTAGCGTCATGCCGTTGATGGCGAGGTCAAAGCGCATGCGGGGTGAGAGCCCGTATAGTGTTGCGAAACGCAGAACGGTCACACAAAAGGTGTCGTCCGCCAGTGGCAGATTCGATTTCTCCACCTCAATGTTGGCCTGCGCATAGGTGGTCAGTGGATTGGGCGTGGACAGCTCGTTCAGAATGCCCTCCTGAAATCCGTAGACAGAACACGACGAGGCCACGATGTATCGCCTGACCCCGTGTTCCTTGGCCAGCCGGGCGACTCTGGCTCTTCCGCGGTGATTGATGGCGAGTGTCATCTCGGGGTCGAGGTCTCCGGATGGGTCGTTCGAGAGTGCGGCCAAGTCGATCACGGCATCGACGCCGTCAAACACCGCTCCATCAAGCCAGCGGATGTCCTGCCTCAGGCACTTCACCCGGGCGTCTTCACGCACAGCTCCCAGGGTGTCACCAAAGAACATGCGGTCGACCACCGTCACTTCAAAGCCAGCGTGCAATACCTCTCCGACCAGAACGGATCCAATGTAGCCCGCTCCGCCGGTCACCAGAACTCGCTTCACCCCTCATCCTCCTTAAAAGGTCTCTGAAACGATCCGACTGGACCACTGTAAACCGGCCCCGTCTACGATATCCTGCCACCAGAACAAGGCGGCTACCAATTCCCTGGTCCGTCGGCCCTGGGCAAGTCGTCTGGTATTGCCACCCGAAGGGAGCAGACGACCAGGGTCATGACTTCCTCAGGACAGGGTGATGGGCTCGACTCCATGACTCATGAATGGTACGAGAAATTGATGTCGGCATCTCGTAGTCGCGGGTGAAGCTCATCCTTCGCCGACAGCAGCGGATTCTCAAGCGGCCATGCAACACCAATATCTGGATCGTTCCAGATGATACCGCGGTCTGCGTCTGGTGCATATTCGCCACCGCTCACGCGATAGATGACGTCCGCTGCCTCACTGAGCAGGCAGAAGCCGTGGGCAAACCCCTCGGGCACCCACAACATCCGGTGGTTCTCCGCCGATAGCCGTTCCCCCACCCACCCGCCAAAGGTCGGTGAGCCTTGTCTGATGTCCACCGCTACATCGAAGATCTCGCCGCGGACGGCCATCACCAGTTTCCCTTGGGCATGTGGGTCCTGTTGGTAGTGGAGTCCGCGTAGCACAGTTCCGTGGGAGATCGAAAGATTCTCCTGGACAAAGTCGGTTGGCAGGCCAGCGGCCGCGAAATCTGACCGCTTGAATACCTCGGCGAAGGCCCCGCGGCTATCCCCAAAGGCACGATACTCGACCAGGACCACATCCGGAATCGCCATCGTCTGGAATGTGAATGGCACGAGTGTACAACTTCCTCTCATCCTGTTTTGGGCTTCGGATCCGTCTCGTCCTGCTTAGACCATTCGGACTTAAGGAAGCTCATCCCTTTTGCCCACCCCCTGGAAGGGACGCAGGCCGACTCACAGAATTTTTGGAGTCGAGAGCCATCCTCAAGTAGCCCAAGGTGGCACAAGTTCGTAGGTCCACGCGCCGGACCGTGACGGTGCCCTTGATCATCGCCGCTGAACTTGTGAAGGACGTAACATTTCAGCGTGCAACGGGTAGTGACTCGCCGTTGGCTATGCAGTGGATCGAGTCTCTTGGCAGCCGGATCTGACTCACTCTGTTCCTCGGGTTGGGGGTGCGCTCGCTGATCACATCCATCCGCCTCCAGGCCGCCTGGCTCACACTTCGGCCACTGACCTGCGTTGGGCCAACGATCACCAGGCTGAGGCACACCCGGGACAGGTCACGCCGTCTCGTTTGGCCAAAGTCCGGTCCTAGTCAATGATTCGCAGCATCGTTGTCTTGGCCGCCATCGACTGGCACTTCATGCGGCAGCGGCCACAGCATTTGGCTCGCGAGTGGGCTCGTCGCGATATCGATGTGCTGTTTGTCGAGAATACGGGCACCCGGTCGCCTGCTCTGCGCGACCTGCCACGGATCGGCAACAGGCTTCGCATGGCGTTGTTTCACGACGACGCACCAGGGGACTCCTCAGATGGCGTCCGAGTGCTGTCACCGGTTCTCCCTCCATATCCCTACAGTCCCACCGCCGTCAAATGGAGCACACAGCAACTAGTCCGGCGTATCCGGAGCCACCTGCGGGAGAAGTCAATCTTGCCCGAGCATGCTGGCTTGCTGCTATACATAGCTACGCCGCTTGCCCTAGAGATTGTCCACCGCATCCCATGGGGTGTGGTTGCGTACGACGTGCTCAACGATCCCAAGCACTCTGACATGCGTGTGGCAAAGTCAGAGCAGACGATTTTGGGCCAGGCGGACTTGATCTTCTTCGCATCGGAAGGACTCCGCCGGCAGTATGCCCTCGACTCACAAGGCATTCTCTTCCGTGACGGCTTTCCTGTGGACCTAATTGCATCGGATGCACCCCCTATCTCGTCATTCGCTTCCTTGCCGAAGCCAAGGCTCCTATACCTGGGTGGAATCAACCGACGGATCTGGCCAGAGGCCGTAGCCGCGCTCTGCGACGCCATCCCCAATGGGTCGGTAGCGCTGGTGGGCCCGCTTACGGCGGCAGATGCCCAGTTGCCACAGCGCCCGAATCTGCACCTCTTTAAGTCCGTGACGCACTATCTGCAACTTGCAGGTTTCCTCCGAGCCGCTGATGGGGGCATTTTGCCCTACCGTGCCGATACATATTCTGGGCGCATGCATCCAGCCAAACTCGCCGAATACCTCTTGTTTGGCCTTCCCATCATCTCGGTTGCCACCGAGGAGATGATCCGGCTCAAGGCCGCCTGGCCATCGGGATCGATTTTCCTCGCAGACGATCCAGCAGATTTTGCGGGGGCCATCAGCGAAGCCCTTTCCAATAACACGCCTGCCGCACAACAGGAACGGATCACCTTTGCCAAGAGCCAGAGTTGGACGGTGCGAGCTGAACAGTTCTTGACCAATCTTGAGACGGCAGCAGCCCTGCGGGGTAAGCCATGAAGCATTCACGAGTTTGGGCTACCGTGATCCGGTTGACCGGTTTGGCGGTAAAGACCGGGCGACTGGCCCAGGCCAATGGTGTTCCATCGACTTGGCGTCGGATTGTACGCTATGCCCGTCGCCGTGGCATTGTCGGCCTCGTGCACCAGGCCAACGAAGAACAGGCTTTTCAGCAGTGGCTTCAAGTGCATCTCCCTGGCACCAGGGCGCTTGATGATCTCCGAACGCGATCGTCCGGGCTACAGATCGAATTCAGCGTCCTCATGCCGGTTTATAACACTGACCCTCGCTGGCTCAAGTGCGCGATCTCATCCGTCACCGAGCAGATCTATCCTCACTGGCAGCTTTGTATCGCCGATGACGGCTCCGACTCCCCCGATACCCGGGCCGTTCTTGACGCGCTGTCCAACCCCCGCATCCGCGTGACTCGGCTGGAAAAGCATAGCGGCATCAGCGCTGCCACCAACGCGGCACTCGCCTTGGCTGAATGCGAGTTCGTGGCATTCCTCGACCACGATGACGAATTGCCTGCCCATGCCCTAGCTTCTCTCGCACTGGCCATCGACGTCCATCCGGATGTCGATCTTGCCTACACCGACGAGTGTGCCCTTGAGGGTAGCGATCATAAGACAGAGCCCTTCTTCAAACCGGAGTTTTCTCCCGATCTCCTGCTCTCCATGAACTACATTGGTCACCTGGTCGCCGTCAGAAGGGAACTGGTGCGAGAAGTGGGCACTCTCCGCTCCGAGTATGACGGGAGCCAAGACTACGACTTGCTGTTGCGTCTCGTGGAGCGCGCCCACCAGATTGTCCATGTTCCGGATATCCTCTACTACTGGCGGCGGACTCCCGGTTCAACAAGCGATAGTCCAGAGGCCAAGCCGTATGCGAGCGAAGCGGCCATCCGAGCATTGCGAGACTGTCTCGACCGCCGCCACCTATCCGGACACGTCGAGCAAATCCGACCCGGTCGCTACCACATCCGGCACACCAGCAACAGTGCCAAGGTGGGCGTCGTGATCCCCACTCGAGATCGAGTGGATCTCTTGCGGCCCTGCCTGGACTCCGTAGACCGCCATCCAGATGCCATGCAGATACGGCGAGTCATCGTTGACAACGGGTCGGTAGAGGACTCCACCGCACAGTACCTCGCGGATGTGGCCCGTCGCGCCGATACAAGAGTGATTCGCGACGACGGGCCATTCAACTGGTCGCGATTGAATAACGTCGGCGCCGCCGCGATCGACTGCGATCTTCTCCTCTTCCTCAACAACGATGTCGAGGCTCTACACGATGGCTGGCTCCAGGAGATGGTCGGTCTGGCATGTAGGCCGGGCGTGGGTGTGGTTGGTGCCAAGCTCGTCTTTCCTGATGGCCGGATTCAACACGGGGGAGTCGTCCTGGGCGGCGGCGGGGCGGCTTCCCATGCCTTTTACGGGACCCCAGACGGGTCTCTAACGTACTTCGACTACGCCGCGGTGGTCCGGAATGTCTCGGCGGTAACTGGTGCATGCCTGCTCACACCGCAGGCCTTGTTTCAGGCGCTTGACGGGTTTGACGAACGGCTACCTGTCGCATACAACGATACCGACTACTGTCTGCGTGTTCGGGCCCATGGCCGACGCGTGGTGTGGACACCCCACGCGGTGTTGCTGCACCGGGAGTCCGCATCCCGTGGTCACCACCAGCCGGAGTCAGATGTCCAGACTTTCCGGGAGGCCTGGTGGCAGATTATTGCTGACGGCGATCCCTTTTCCAACCCGAATCTCGATCTGGACAGCCGGACCTACGCAATCCGGACGGCACCGAGAGCTCGACGCCGGTCTTTGCCTCGGGTTTGACCGAGCCGCATCCCCAGATAGCGAATCCCAGGCCGTTAGACTTGACGGTCGCGCGATCGGCTAGCCAGATTCAGGCCGTAGGGTCTGTCAAGAGAGAGATGTGGGGAGTAGTACCTGTCCGCGTTGGGGTAGGTGGCCCGAAACAGCTTCTTCTCCCACTCGTGGACTACGGGGTGTCTCGTGCCCCACTCGCGGTGGATAAGCGTGGCATGGGGCGTGTAGATAACTCGTTTTCCCTTCTGCAGGACATCTAGGCAGTAGGCGATGTCGTTATAGTTGACAGGGAACTCCTCGCGAAATCCCCCGACTTCCTCAAATGCGGCTCGTGTGGTCAATAGGCATGCACCGGTGACTGCGCTAACCTCACGGGGAAACAGTCCGATCTCAAAGTAGCCTGTGTAGTCCCTGTGATGCTTCATCCAGATGTGCCCGCACACCCCCCATAGTCCCTTGACTACGCCTGCATGTTGGATAGTCAGGTCGGGAAACAGGAGCTTCGCACCTACGACCCCAACTCCAGCGACACCGATCTGACCGACCATCTCTTGAAGCCAATCGCCACCGAGCATCTCAACGTCGTTGTTGAGGAGAAGCAACAGGTCTCCAGACGATGCACGCACACCGGCATTGATCAATCGGGAGAAGTTGAACGGCCTCGCATCTTCGACCACCACATCCGCTGAGTTCAGGAGTCCTCGCCGGACCCGAGAGTCGGAACTCCCGTTGTCCACGACCGTAACCTCAATGTTCGGATACCCGCACCGCCTGATTCCCTCGAGGCATCTCTCCAACATGTCCCAGTGATCGCGGGTAGGGATGATCGCACTAACCTTGGGAGGCTTGCTTGGAGTGTTCCAGACGACCCTGTACCGCGCTTCAGAGTGCAGGCTTGACACCACGGCCCCGTGACCTCTGCGATCCAGCGCCGCTTGAACCGCGTCCTGACCCGCTGCTGCAGCCAGCCTTACCTGAGGCACTCTCGACTCTTGTGCCCCGATGCTCGCTGTGTTCCGCTCGAGGGCCCGCCAGTGATACCTCACATCCGGAATATGTCCGATCCGGTCGGTCTGTTCTCCGATTCTCAGCCAAAGATCGTGGTCCTGGCTTCCATCGAACCGCTGTCTCCAGCCACCCAGTTCTCTTAGTAGAGACGCACTGACGATTGAGAGATGGTTGATATAGTTCATGCCGAGTAGCAACGTGGGGCTCCAGTCCGGCTTGAAAAAGGGTTGGTAGTGGTGGCCAGCGCCGTCAACCTTATCCTCGTCCGTGTAAGCGGCGAGCAGGTCGGGCTCCTTTTGAAGGGCCGCAACGAAGTCCCATAAGGCACGGGGGTGCAACAGATCATCGTGATCAAGAAGTGCCACAAACTCCCCTTGAGCACGGCTCAACGCCTCGTTAGTGGCTGTACTGATGCCGCCAGAGTCCTCTCTTCGTACTAGGAGGCACCGCCTATCCAGGCTGCCGTCGGTCAGAGTATCCAGATAATAGCGCGTCCGGGGGTTCGTGGAGCCGTCATCGACGAGAATCAACTCCCAGTTCTCGTACACCTGCGCTATGACGCTCTCAATGGTCTGCGAAAGCCACTGTGGATCGACATTGTATACCGGTGTAAGAACTGAGATCAGTGGCCTCAGCGGCCATGCTATAGCCTGTTCGACAAGTCGACGCCGCATTCGCATAGAAACTCCGTCGCGGGCAACAAAGCTGCGGTAACCCTCCTCATCGCCGCTCGCGTCCGGGAATAGATCAGGGCCGGTGAACTGACCATCTGTCACTCTGAACGGCATTCCCCACACCATGGCCCGCACCATGGCTCGGAAGCCATAGCGCCGCCACACGCCGTACTTCCCTCGGATAGCCGGCACCCAGCGATGTGGTCGGACTGCGACATGGACCACCTTGACAACAAGGCGCAGGACCGGCGGAAGACCGCTCCCAATAGGTTCTCCAAGCTCACCCACTGCCGAGCCGTTCGGCCTCTGCGAGATTCCCGAGGCGTGGGCGACCCATAGGTCGTCATGTAATTGCGCTACCGTCTCGGCCAACTCGTGGCATCTCTCTTCGATCTGGCGGTACGCCTCGGAGAACCTTTCCAAGGTCTCTTTGGCACTCTTCGTCGAGTCCGATTGAGATGATGTAGGGCGACCACCGGAAGTTGCACCGTTTCTCCCGATGTCAGGGGAACGGCGATCCTGAGCAGTACTGGATCCGGGCGCTGAGCCTACCGTGATGACTACCTTACCGTCCGGCGTCTGGGTTACGTTGACCTCAGGCCGCATTGCCACGCTTCACAATCCCTCCAATCGTGTGCAGACTACATCAGGGGGATTCCGAACCAGCGAGTTAGCCCGCCACACCGGAATCATACTGACCTACAGCTCAACATGCGGTCTGGGACGGATGGTGAAGGTCCTTCAAGCCCGCGGATGGCCGACCTACAACTAGCATCCTGTTCGTCATCGATCGTAGCCCTCCATCTGGTGTTGCACCGGTCTAAATTCAGCATGCGTAACTTAGGCATGCTTGCGCAGCTTTCCTGTTAGCTCAGGCACTGGGGCCAGGTGCACTGAAATAGCTTCCCTCTCACAGAGTGACTGCCAGGCGTGCTGTCCAACCACACCACCCCTAGTTCCTCTCTACGGAACCCCTGTAAGCTGCCACAACGTCTCTTGGTGCTCCCGCGGCTCTGACCAGTCCGTGGCTCAACCAGATCGCCTTGTCAGTCAAGCGCTCGACAGATGACAGTCCATGTGTGACGAGCACAAAGCTGATGCCGGACTGCCGCATACGCGTGATTCTCTCGTCGCACCGGCGCTGGAACGCCTCATCGCCCACCGCAAGCACCTCATCAACAACCATAATTTCGGGGTCCACATGAATCGCCACTGAGAATCCCAACCGGGCGTTCATTCCAGTCGAATAGTACTTGACCGGCGTATCGATGAACGCCTCGATGCCGGCAAAGTCGATGATCTCGTCCATCCGCTTCAGGATCGTCCGCCGATCGATTCCCAGGATAGAGGCATTCAGTACGATGTTCTCCCGGCCTGAGAAGTCTGGGTGAAACCCTGCCCCCAGCTCGATCAACGAGGACACCTTGCCACGCACCGCCACCCGCCCGCTAGTGGGTAACATCGTCCGGGTCAGGATCTTTAGGAGTGTGCTCTTGCCCGATCCATTGTCGCCGACGATGCCAATGCTCTCCCCAGGCCCGACTGAGAAGGAGACATCTTGGAGGGCCCAAAACGGCGTCGATTTCGGCCGCGTGTGCCAAGGCAGCATTTGCACCATGAGCTGGCCGACGCTATCTGGTCTGTCCCGCTTCAGGACGAAACGCTTCCAAACCCGGTCAACCTGAATAGATGCCATCTCACAGCACCTCGGCGAAGGTTGGCTCCAGGCGCTTGAACGTGTACAGGCCCGCCAGGAAAATGAACCCGCACCAGGCCGCCGCGGCCCAGAGATAAGGAGCCTGGGTGAGGTAACCCGTGAAGAGCAAGTCTCTCTCGGCCTGAATCAAGGCGCCCATCGGGTTCATCAGGAGGATACTCTGAATGGTGTTGGAGACATTACCGATCGGATACATGACGGGTGAAAGGTACATCCAGATCATCAGGATCAATCCGATGAGTTGGGTCATGTCGCGGTACAAGACGTTCAAGGCGGATAGCAGGTAGCCTACACCAAGTGCCAACAGGGTTTGGAGGGCCAGGATTGGCAAGATCCAAAAGAGGCTCGGATAGATCCGGACATGATAGGCGACGATGAACACCGCCAAGACGAAGAGTGCGAACAGGAAGTCGATGACTCTGGCGATCGCTGAGGCAGTGGGGATCACCACCCTGGGAAAGTAGAGCTTGGAAAGTAGTGCGGCATTCCCGGTGATGCTGCCCGTGGCCGACACCACACTGTTTGCAAACAGGTTCCAAAAGGTGAGACCGGTCAACAGGAACACCACGTACGGAATCGGCTTCGAACTCGCATGAAAGATGACCGTGAAGACGAAACTAAAGATCACCGCTGTGATCAACGGATTGATAATCGCCCAGTAGAGGCCAAGCAGGGAGTGCTTATAGCGCGTTTCGACATCGCGCACCGCGAGGTTTCGGATCAACTCCAACCAGATGCGCAAGGAGTGCCACCGGCGGCTTGCCATCCGCACCAAGTCCCGGGCACTAGGTACCCGGGGTCCCCTTGCGTCGATTGACGTCATTCGTCGCGTCCCCCTCTGCTACAGGTGAATCGGCGTGGTCGTCCGGATGACCTCCACCCCCGACTGGTTGAAGACCACTTTGCCTTTCCCTGGTAGCGCTCGTTCAAGCGCCACAAGCAGGCTCTTCCGCGTGCTACCGGTCGAGTAGGCCGTATCGAGTAACACATACGTGCCCGTTGGCAGCACTGGGTGGTATGCCTGACTTGGCACGACCTCTACCGCTCGGTCTGCCAGGTGGGGAGCCACGAAGTTCTGGGTCACGACTGGCGCAGACCCAGGCACCAGCAGTGCTGCTGCCTCCACTTGCACGAGATTCGGCGGCTGTGGTCCAAACGCTACGTGCTTTTCATGATAGAGCACGACCAACAGGAGCACGAGCGGCAGGACCATCACCAGTTGTCGCCTCACGCGGGGCATGCGGCTCGGCAGTGATGAAACCGCCACGACCGTTCCCATCAACAGAAACGGCACGGCAGCCACTGTGAACTGGTCGAAGGGGTCAGTAGTGGCACCCTTTGCGGTCAAGAGGTTGAGGCCCACCACGAACAGGGCAGGGATCCACCAGGGATTGAGAACACGCCGCCATCCCAGTGCCACCAAGGCAACGAGTGGAATGACGAGGACGCCCAGGTATTCATAGGTGCGAAGTTGGCCAGCAATCCGGGCCAAGAGGGCAGGCACCGTGGTCGCAGCCAATCCGGGGACAATCTGGACTGTCGCCCCATGAGTGAGAGCCGGCATCACGACGTGGGCATCCAAAGCAAAGGCAACCGCCGCCGCCGCCATCACGGCCAAGCCGGACCAGCTGTGACGCTGAAAAATCAAGACAGCACCTAGTGCCAGCGTCGGCAAGGTCGCTGTATCCCTGACCAGGGCCGCCACCAAGGCCAGTACAGCCGCCCAGATCCAGCGGTCGCGCAGGCCTGCCCAGATGACGGCGAACAAGACGGGCACAGCCAGCACATCGGGGTGAAAGTCTGCCAGATTTACACCGACTACAGTCGGAAATGTGAGATAGATTAGTCCCAACAAGTGGGCGACAGAGGGATGTACGCCCATGAATTCGGCGATCCGGCGCACGAATAGGTACCCTAGTCCGAGACAAAACGCTTGGGCGACAAGTAGGAGCCCCACTCCACCAATTGCATACAAGGGGGCAAACAGGAGCAACGCCAAGGATCCACCACGGGCCAGGATCGACTGCCCGGTGTAGCTGGAGGGAGCGAAGAAACCTCGGTGCCATATCATCCACAGACCCTGCTGGTACAGGCCCAGATCCCAACCGTTCGCCAGCCACAGATGATAGCGGAGAACCGTCACGGTTCCCATAATCGCCGTGTAGGCGAGGACCCATGCCCAGATCTGGAGCCGCTCTGGCACCAGCAGAGAGCCGATGCCACCTTCGGTCAATTGGTCAGCGGACTCCTCAGATGGTGGTGGAGCTGGCGGCAACTGGATATCGCTGGTGCTCAAAGTGCCAAGGCGGCCTCCTTCACTGCTCGGCTGGCCTCCGGAGGCCAATCTGGTCAAACTTCTCGACTCTCAGTCGATCCTCCTAGTTTGCCTTGATCTGTCTCCCACATAGCCTCGGCAACTACGGCGCCCCGGAGAGATTCGGACCCCCTCACTGGCAACTGGGATCCTCTAGTCACATAGCCGGCGCCGCCAACGACTCGAGCGTTGCGGTCACAACTTGCCGACCACCTTTGCGGCTGCCACCTCTCTTGGTAGCATCCGGCTCGGGTAGCGCCGGCGCTGTGTCAAGAACTGTGGGCTGGCAGAGCAGGGAGGAAGGCGAGCAGCATCTTCTTGCGGTAGCGGTCTCGATTGGTGAAGCCGTAACTGATGCGTTTGAGCAGCTTGATCTTGGTGTGCAGGCCTTCGATGTAGCCGTTGGTCCAGCGTTGGGCGGTGTGCCAGTGGTGGAGCAGACCATCTCGCCATCTGCGGACCAGATTGGCCAGCATGTGGCCCTCGACGTGGTCGCAGCTGTCGGCGTTCAAGAGCCAGCGGGAGAGCAGCTGGGCGGCCAGGGCAGGATCTGGCTCCTGGAGCAGGGTGCGGAAGTCTTCTTTCAGGGCGTAGAGGGCGGCCCGGGGCCGGGTAGTCCCGGCAGATCGCCGCCAGCTGGCCGTGCTGGGGAAGCGAGAGCTTCTCCGCACCCTTGACCAGCGGCCAGCGGGGGATGGGGCGGCGGATCTCGGCCTGCTCCAGACGGCGGACGTCATCCAGGACTCTCGTCATCTCCCGCACCAGGTGAAAGGGGTCGGGCACCACCACGGCGGCAGGGCACAGCCGGGAAAACACCTTGCGGTAAGATTCCTTGAGGTCGGTGCTGACCACCCGGATGCGGTCCCTGACCTCTCCTGGCAACTCCTTCAGCCAGGCCTCCAAAGACGCCATGCGGTCGTCTGGGAGGATGACTAGCAGCCGCTTCAGCGGAGACCTGAGGGCGATCGTGATCATCAGGTCGGTGCCTCTGAAACTGTGCTCGTCCACGCTCAGCACCAGGTCGCCCGGGATCTGGTGCCAGGACCTATCCTCCAGCGGTACTGTGCGGTCCACCAGCCGCCTGAGGCTGGCTGGGCTAGCCCCCAGGTCCTGGGCCACAGCCCGGAAGCTCTGCCGGCGAAGCGCCACCAGGGCGATCTCTTGGGCCTGGGGGGTCTGGAGCTGCCAGGGCTCCAGGCCAACCGGCCGGGTGGTGACCGTCTTGCCGCACTGCTCACAGAGGCCTCGTTGCGGCAGCCAGTTGAGGTGCACTGTCCTGACCCCGATCCACAGATGGCTGACCCGTCTCCTCGGCAGCCAGCCGTGGCCATGGACACTGCCGCCGCAGCTGGCGCAGCGTTTCGGCAACGCCGGCTCCACCTCGACCTCCCAGCCGCCGTCTCGCTCTACCGCCTCCCTGACCGCAACCCCTTCCAACCCCAGCAGCGCTGCGATACGCTCATCCACACGGAAGCACTCCTTTTCTGTTGGCCGGTACCACCAGATTTGGAGCTGCTTCCGCTATTTCCCCCTTTCCCACCACTCACCCCACAGGTTTCATCCTAGAGCCGGTAGCGCCTTGCGCTAAGCCTCTCAGAGTGCCACTCTCCATCTATCACTCACTGTCTTCTCACATCACAAGGGAGGTCAACATGGCGCCAGGGCCCCCCGGAGTCAGGCACACATTAATGTACGGGAACGACCGCAGGAATGTCGCGCTGATGCACAAGATTCCTCAGCCGTTGTCTAGATTCTGACTCGACATCTGCGAGACGAGCGCGGGGGGGGTCGTCAGTAACCGATGGCGCTGAAGTCAATAAAGTCGAGATATTCCTTCATCGAAGACTTTCCCTTGCGTCGCATCCTTACTCTCGTCTTCTTGGCTAGCCCTTTCGTAATCTACATCACCTTTGTTGCTAAGTTCGGCGTGAATATTCCATTTTGGGACGAATGGGACTTTACCGGACTAGTCATAGCCTACTACAATCACACGTTGACATTCCCCATGTTGTGGGCTCAACACAACGAGAATCGAATGCTGGTTCCAGAGATTATTTACATTACTGTTCAATTACTGACCCACTATCACAATAAGGTCATAATGTACCTTGACGCTGGGATCCTTGCCACCGCCGTGTATGCAATGATTTGGTTTCTGGGGCGCTATATACACAGAACATTATGGCTTCTCCCGATCCCCTACATCTTATTTAGCCTCATTCAGAACGAGAACACCCTGTGGGCCTTTCAAACAGCCTGGTATCTCGTGTTACTAGCACTCGTTGGCGGTACCATTGTTCTCGCACTCGATTGTAGATGGGCTGTACTCATCGCCGTGGTTCTGGGCATTCTCGCGTCCTTGTCGTCTGTCCAGGGACTTCTGATCTGGCCGAGCCTTGCCCCCTTCTTCCTTCACCGCACTAAAACTGACAGACTCCAATGGCTAGTCGCCGGTTTCTTTACCATTGGCGTCTACCTCTTGGGATTCAATTTTGGCATATCGGGAGGTCCTGGCTACCTCTATGCCCTGACCCATCCCGTCATTGCCCTGAAGTACTTTTTCGTCGCGTGCAGTGGTATTTTTGCCATCTCCAACAATAGCCCCGGCGGGTACTTTGAAGCGGGCGTCCTTGGCATAGTCCTCTTCGGGGCTGCCGTGTACAGCTTATTCCTCTGGTGGAGGCATCCCAGAGATATTCTCCTTCAATCTACTGCAGCCTGGATCCTCTTTGCCCTATTTTTCGACTTGTTGCTCGTGATCGGGAGATCAGGCTTTGGAATACCGCAGGCTCTGTCATCACGCTATACGACGTACAATTTGCTTCTTTTGGTTGCCGTCTATGTGACGTTTGTGCGTGCCTATCTGATAGAGAAGCATCCACAGCCGAAATATGCGTTGGCACTTGGAGTCGTCGGCCTGCTCATGGTGATACAGGTCAGCGCCGGGACACGGATAGGTCTGCTACAGGGTTACGGTACGTTCCAAAACAGGATCCAGGCGGCCGACCTAGTGGTTAACTACGAGACCTCCTCTGCGCACTTCCCCGCCTTGATCACCCAGTACGTATTCCCAGACGTCCCGGTCGTCCTGCAAGATAGCGCCTGGCTGGCCGAGCATCGGCTCAACGTATTCTCGGAGCCACAAGCGAATATGTACAGGAGTTGGGGAGTGTTGCCAGGGGGCACTCCAGGACCCCTCCTCACCATTCCGTCAGCATTCCGACATTACCTTCTGACAAACCCATTTGCCTACAGGGCATGGGTCACCTTGTCCACCATCTACGATGGAAGGTCCGATCTACAGGCAGCGTTCGGCAGCGGCTCCGGATTCGACGCGAAGCTACTACAATGGGCAACAACATCGGGCGTCACCATCGATGGTGACGCCCCTTATCTGATTCCGTACAAGGCTCAGCTGTTCCAGATGTACCATCTGTTGAAATCGTAAGTCGGAGGTGAATCTCTTGTGGCTCTACTTGGTCCTTGCCATCCTCTGTAATAGTGCCGCTAACGTCTTGATGAAGGTGGCTTCAACTTCCATCGGGCACGGCCTAGGTATCAGAGGCATGGTTCAGAGTGGTTGGGTCTGGCTCGGCCTATTCTTATTTGGCGTCGCATTGATCTTCTACCTGTCGGTCCTGCAGAGAATGCAACTGAGCGTAGCGTATCCGATCATGACCGGAACAGGATTCATGCTTGTCACGCTCGCGTCGGTCCTCATGTTTAACGAGACGATCACATGGACGAAGATCCTTGGCTCAGGAGTCATCTTAATCGGCGCTATCCTCCTCACTCGAAGCTAGACGAGACGCGTTGAGGTTGATCGGAAGAGGCTCTCAGGGGTGCATAGCGAAGCGTGAGGGAACGCTACATCCAGGCACAAGTCGAGGAGAAGGCAGAAAGGCGGTAGCTACCTTTGCGATTTGACTATGACCTGTGTGTTGTCGGCGGCTGTGGCCATGTTGGGCTGCCACTGTCGATCATGTTCGCTACAAATGGCAAGAAGGTTTGTATCTTTGACATCAATGATCAATCCCTACAACTCGTCTCCGCGGGCACGATGCCATTCAAGGAGCAGGATGCGGAGCCCCTCCTGCAGCAAGCCCTGCAAGAGGGGAACCTCACGCTTTCCAACTCTCCGGAGTCCATCAGCCGGAGCGAGGCCGTTGTCCTGATCATCGGAACACCGGTCGATGAGTTTCTGAATCCGCGCCTTCGCGACATGAAGCGGGCAATCGACATGTACAGTCCCTATTTTGTGGCCGGGCAGTTGCTGGTTCTCCGAAGCACTGTCTTCCCCGGGACGACGGAGTTTGTGGTGAAATCTCTGAGTCGGGCTGGCATCGAGATTGATGTGGCATTTTGTCCTGAGCGCATTGCCGAGGGCCACGCCATCAAGGAGCTTCGGGAACTCCCACAGATTGTGTCCTCGTTTACCGCCAGCGGGCTGCAGAGGGCCGGGACCCTTTTCCGGTCCTTAACAGAGGACATTGTGGAGCTACGTCCAGCCGAGGCGGAATTGGCGAAGCTGTTTACCAACGCGTGGCGATACCTGAAGTTTTCGGTGGCCAATCAGTTTTACATGATCGCAAATGATCAAGGTCTCGATTACTACGCGATTCACCACGCACTCACTTACAAGTATCCTCGCGCTCAGGATCTCCCTACGGCAGGGTTTGCGGCGGGTCCCTGTCTCTTGAAAGACACAATGCAACTCGCGGCGCACTATGGAAACAGTTTCTACCTGGGCCAGGCCGCCATGTTGGTCAACGAAGGGCTGCCTGGTTATATCGTACGTTCAATTCAGAAGACCACCAATCTTGCTGCCCTGACTGTCGGAATCTTAGGAATGGCTTTCAAGGCCGAGAGCGACGATACGCGCAGCTCGCTCTCCTACAAGTTGCGCAAGATCCTGGAGATGGAGTGCTCTGAGGTCCTCTGCACCGATCCATATGTGCGTGACCCTGGCTTTGTGTCCGCAGAGGAACTCGTCCGTAGAAGTGATCTCCTGATCGTCGGCGCCCCACATCACAGCTATCGGGACCTAGACACTGCCGGTAAGCCAGTGGTCGACATCTGGAATCTCTATGCGCACGGTGGACTGGTGTGAAGATACTGGTGACGGGCGCTGCCGGGTTCGTTGCAGGCTATCTGATCGAAGATCTCCTAGAGCACGGCCACACAGTGGTCGGGGTGGACAACTTCAGCAAGTACGGGCGATCTGAAAAAGCCTACGATGCCCACCCTCGGTATATCTTTCGAGAGGCTGACGTCAAGGATGTCGGCGTGCTCCGAGAGGTCATGGCGGATTGCGATCAGGTAGTCGCCATCGCGGCGATGATCGGTGGCATATCCTACTTTCATGAGCTTGCGTACGATCTCTTGGCAGAGAACGAGCGGATCACGGCATCCACCTTCGATGCGGCGATCTGGGCGCGACAACACGGACAATTGGAGAAGATTAATGTGGTCTCGTCATCAATGGTGTTCGAGAGTGCGACCACATTCCCGACTCCCGAGGGTGAGGAGAGACATTGCCCGCCTCCTCAATCCACCTATGGCTTCCAAAAGCTAGCGACCGAGTATTTCGCACGAGGCGCCTGGGAGCAGTACACCCTGCCGTACACCATAATTCGCCCGTTCAACTGTGTTGGCATAGGAGAACGCAGGGCCGTCAGCGAGAAGACCGTCATGTCGGGCAATGTGCGCCTCGCCATGAGCCATGTCCTTCCTGACCTAGTTCAGAAGGTGCTCAAGGGCCAGGACCCCCTACACATTCTGGGCAGCGGACAACAGGTCCGCCATTACACGTACGGTGGAGACCTAGCGCGAGGAATCCGCTTGTGTATTGAGCGTCCCGAAGCTGTGAACGAGGATTTCAATCTCTCAACAGATCGGGGAACTACCGTGCTGGAATTGGCACAGATGGTCTGGGAGTCGATCAAAGGCGATGAACCATTTCGGTTTGTGAGCGACGACCCCTACCTCTATGACGTCCAGAGGCGAGTTCCAAGCACGAAGAAGGCGCGGGAGACTCTCGGCTTCGAAGCGACGACATCACTGGAAGAGGTGCTTTCTGAGGTGATTCCATGGATCCGAGAACAAGTTGACTATGGGAACATCTAGCGCTGATCCGCCGCCTGTCCTGGATTTCGTTGTTCCGGTGTACAACGAGCGCGAAAATATTGAGGCGTTTCTTAGGCAGGTGAAAACTCAGGTTGAGATTCCCTGCCGAGTTCTGATCGTCTACGACTTCCCGGAGGACAACACGATTCCAGAGGTGACTCGATTGGCTAGCCTCATGCCATTCGAGATCAAGCTGGTGGAAAACACCCTGGGCCGGGGGCCCCTCAACGCAATCAGGGCTGGCATCACCGCATCCACCAGCGAAGCCGTGATCGTAACCATGGCCGACTGCTCTGATGATCTCGGCGATGTGTCCAGAATGTACGCCTGCTATGCGCAGGGCGCTGATCTTGTCTGCGCTTCACGATATATGCGAGGCGGAGGACAGATCGGTGGCCCCTTGATCAAGGGGCTGCTGTCTCGCGTTGCTGGTATCTCCCTCCGTCTTCTGACCGGACTGCCGACCATGGATGCAACCAATAATTTTAAGCTCTACCGTCGGCAGGTCTTAGAGACGTTTCCCGTCGAGAGTCAGAAAGGGTTCGTGTTCGCCCTAGAGGTGACTGTGAAGGCCTTCCTCGGAGGCTTCGCTATCACCGAGGTGCCGACAATCTGGCGTGATCGCACTGCCGGCAAGTCGAACTTCAGGCTGCTTCAATGGTTGCCACTGTACTGGCGATGGTACTGGCTGGCGGTGCGAGCGCGGGGATTCGGGTTGTATCGATCCATCCCCATTCCTCGGAAGTCGGAGAGCCCTCCAAGGTCCAAGTTGCAAGATCCTATGTGAGAGGACGCTGCCGATCGAGAAGCGTGGGTCTCACCAACATCGCTGCCCATGCTCATAGCCTGACGAGATGTTACCCGTCGATTGGTGCCCGCCCGTACCGATCCTCGAGCCGGACCACATCGTCCAGCTCCGGGGTCGAGACCTCCACCACCGATAGATCGGCATGCGCTTCCAGTCGATGCCTGGTCCCTGGCGAGATGGTGAATGTGCTTCCTGGACCAATCCCGATCGGCCGTCCGTCCACCTCCAAGATGCCGCTGCCGCCGATCACCCACATCGTCTCTTCCTTCTTGACGTGATACTGCAGGCTGAGGATCTCCCCCGCTTTGACGTACAGTAGCTTTCCGGCGTAACGGTCGGTCTTCGCCCACACGTATTCGGCACCCCACGGCTTCACCACCACGTCGGCCGTCTGCGGGATGAAGGTCGGCTCTTCCTGGACCATCGGCCGTACTTCCGCTGCCGCCTCCTCGGTGGTCACCAGGTTACCGGCCGGTGTGCTGCACACGATCAATCCGTCGAGGCCCAGAACCTGCAAGGGTGGCGATCCTGGCTCCCTGATGATGAACGGTGCGCCGCCCTTGCCACCACCGTGAAAGCGAACAAACTCCGGCCAGTTGCCGAGGTCTGTCCAACCACAATTACAGCGCGCGGCCAAGATGCCTTGAGTCTTCTCCAACACGGCGCGGTCAAACGAGACCTTGGGGGCTGCTGTGTATCGGGACTTGAGTATCTCCATCTCTCCAGCGCTGAGAGCCGCCTCAGCTTCCTGAGCCAGGGCCGCCAGATCGGGCGCCACTGCCCGAGCTACACTCAAAAAGGTCTGTACTGGCCCGACAAAGATGCCCATGTTCCACAGTGCACCATCGTCGATCAAAAAGCGGGCTTCTTTCTCGTCGGGCTTCTCGACAAACTGCTCCACCCGCATCATGCCGCCGTTGGCGGTGCGGCCAGCCAGATACCCAAACTCTTTTCTCGGTTCGCTTGGTACCGTACCTAGCAGGCACAGGCAATTCCCTGTAGCCGCCTCGGCGCTCGCCTTCTTGATCGCCTGCTGGAAGCTCACCTCATCCTCTTCTGCATGGTCAGCGGGAAGCAGTACCACCACTGCGTCAGGGCGTTCCCTCCGAACCGCATGAACCGCCACCAGAACGGCCATCGCCGTATCCCGGCGTAGTGGCTCGCCAAGAAAGTGCTCAGGCGCCAGGTCTGGTAGCTCAGTCATGATCCCCCGCCGGTCTGCCTCTTGGGCGATGACGTATACATGATCTGGGGACGTAACGCCAACCGCCTGCCGATAGGCTCGGTGGACCAGCGTTTCGCCCAGCACGCTGACCAAGGGCTTGGGCCGACCAGGCCGAGAAAGTGGCCAAAGACGCTCACCGGGCCCACCAGCCATGATCACGACAACAGACTCCGAAGGAGTGTCTCGACCCATCCGGGCATTGGTCACCTCACCAAGCCTCCTTCTGAGACGCAAATCCAAGCCCATCACTTCTCTGTTCTCGGCCTCTTCCCATGCTTGCCGCAGTTTTCTCCCGAAACCGTTGAACCGTACGTGCCTCGCCGGGTAGGAGAGAGACACTCGAGGTGGTCTGCCGTGACTTGGCCTGCTCCTTGGGCAGTCGGAAGTGTTCCCCGGTCACCCGCGGCGGCGTACGTGAGTCCCGACGGTGTGGCGACCCGTCCTCCGCTGGCGCCGGAGGATGCCGCAGTCACTGGCCAGTACTGCCCGGCGCGTGCGCGCCCTGCCGCCACCCGCTGCAGACACCAGCCCTCGGGCCAACTGGGTCGACCCCGCTTACTGGTGCCGGATGTCCTAGTCATCCCCAGCTGCCCTCGGCCCGTCGCTCATGGGGGGATCAAAGAGCGCAGGTTGCCCTGGCTGCCATTGAAACGCGGCGGAAGGAAAGCCTAGTTCCGGTAGATCCTCACGGTATCGCCAGGCGAAACTCACGCTTTCCCCGTCCCCAGACTGAAGTGTGCCACCTGTCACTGCGCACTGAATCATCACGCAGGTGAACTCTACGGCATCCCCATTCGGATAGCGCGTCTGCAGGGGCCCGAACACGCCAACGATGGCGGTCGGTGCCACGTGTAGGCCCGTCTCCTCGTAAACCTCCCGCACGACGGCAACCGCAGGGCTTTCTCCGGGGTCGATAGCGCCGCCAGGCAGACACCAGAGTCCATTGTCGCTCCGCACCTCGATCAGCAGCCGGCCTTCTGCATCTCGGATTATCGCCACCACACTTGGCATCAGCACCAGCGCATGTCCGATGTGTCTCCGAAGCCCCCTCAAGTAGGACGAGATCGCCACCGCTCAAGCCTCCTTTCAAATTCCTGCTAGGGCTGTCGTGAAGGGCTCGCAGCGGGTGGCCTGACATTGTGTAGATGGTTTCGGTAACGATCGACCGCGTCCTACTCCTCATGCCCTCTGGCCCAGACACTGGACGCAGTGTTCCTTTGGCATGAAGTGCCTGGACATCGCCACGCCCAGCACGACGGAGGCGCCAGTCTCTCGGGTAACATTGAACGCGTCGGGGTTCAGGAGGATTCCCTTAGGGGAGGCTGGAACCCGCTGGCTATGACTGCTAAGGAGTTCGCCCACCAACTCTCCATCCTCGGCTCCGAGACTGGGCGCAAATATGAGCTGGGATTTGCCCAGATTGCCGATCGGCTGAACACAGCCGACATCGATGGGTTGCGCCAACTCCTCGGGGATCCGAAGGCTGCCGACGATTTGCGCTACGCCTCCTTCTTCTGTTTGGCTACCCGCTATCGCCGCGATCGGAATCTTGGCAACCTCACTAAACTTCACAGCGATTTTTCAGCCAGCTTCAATCGCGATGACCATCCGACCCTCGACCACCTCCAGGCGATCCATCTGCTCGCCCTGTCCGGTGCCTCGAACCTCAACCAAGCCCTCTGGTTCGCGTCTAGAGCCAGAACTCGGTTGCCAGCACATCCAGGCGTCGCACATGCGTTCGCGGATGTCGTGGTGACTTTGCTCGACAACGATAGGGCGGTTGAGCAGAGTACGGTGGACGCGGCCTTCGAGGCTGTTCGAGAGGCGATTGCCCAGGAGCGTTACCCCAAGTTCCTGGTCACCGAGGCAAGGTTGCTCGGCTACCGAGGACGTTACGATGAAGCCGCTGAGGCCATTCGCACAGCAATCTCAGAGGAAGATTCGAACGAGCACGACTATAACCTCCGCGTGAATGAGTACATGACCCATGCCATGTCCCTGCGGCTGCATCAGGCAAAGCGGGAGATGCGCGACCAAGTCGACGCCTTGAAGGCTGAGGTCCGCGACGTGAACGTCGGCAACCTGCAGTACTTGGCCATGTTCACGGGCCTGTTGAGTTTAGTGGCCGCCTCTATCGGCATCGCCGGACGGGTGTCGACAGCAGGCGCACTCTTGTTGCTGCCTCGTCTTGGTCTGGTTCTGACGCTGGCCTTTGCTGCCCTGTTTGCCATCATCCAGCTCTCTCATCGGCCTGGGCGACAGTGGATCTGGTACCTCTTGGCAGTCGTCGCGGCCATCTTGATGCTGGCTATTTTGTCGTACTTCGGCTGATGAGCGTCCGCATATACTCCGGGAGCCTTCCTGGTGACTTGACCCACGAAAACGAGGACGCCGTCTGGGCCTCTCCGGAAGCCGCCCTTATCGTTGATGGCGCCACGCCTCTCCAGGCTGGAGTCGGCCTTGGATCCCCTGCTGCCAACTTCGTGCGTCGCCTTGTTGGACGCCTACAAGGTACGCTGACCCCAGGGATCAACCTCCAAGACGCAGTCCTTGATGCTCGAGATGTCTTGGGCCAGGAGGGCGAGACGCCTGACCTTGCCTCTACAAGCCTCGCCCTCGTGACGATCGAAAAGGGCCGCCTGCGCTATCTGGTCATAGGAGACTGCTGCCTGGCACATGTCTCGCAGGACGGTACTATCCGAATGGTTCGTGACGAGACGGTACCAAGGCTTGATGACGCCGTCGCACTTCAGGTGCGAGGATTGCAAGAGGATGGGCTCTCTTACGAAGCCGCTGTCGCACGCTGCCTGCCGGATCTCAGGCGCAACCGTGCCCAGACGACCGGAGACGGTGGGCACGCCCTTTCTTCTCTGCCTGGGCAAGTCCCACAGATCCTGACCGGGGAGACCTCGTGGCGGAGTGGCGATCAGGTCCTCCTGTGCAGCGATGGGTTTGCGCGACTTGTGGACCTCTTCCGGGTATTCCCCGACTTTGGTAGCCTCGCCGTCGCCGTCAGGCAAGAAGGCGTCGAGCCAATGGTCGGCCGGCTTCGACAGATCGAGGCGCGTGATCGTCAGTGCCTGCAGTACCCTCGGCTCAAGATCTCCGATGATGCTTCGGCGGTCCTGCTCACCGACGTGACCTTTGACGCACACACGACGCCGTGACCAGGCACTGGCCGCCGTTTCCCCTGTTCCAGGATGGGGTGAGACACAGCGGACCCGACCAACTTTGTGTATCACGGTGGTGAAGGTGCCGATCAGGATGGTCCCCTTGCTTGACCTTGCCCATGCGGTCTCGGGCTCCCTGGCTGCTAGACAACCCCTTGATTGAGAATCAAGAGGTCGCACGGTCAAGTCCAGCCGCACCCCAGGACTTTTCTAACCAGTTCCGTTGAAACCTGCGTCCAAAGCAGGGAGGTTCGGGGCTTCAGGTCTCCCGCAGCCTCGCCGCGCCACTATGGATCTCACGACCTTGCCCGCAACGGCCAGAATGTTCCGATGCCCACCTGCCACCCGAGAGCGTCCTGACCGCCACTTTGATTTTCCCTGGGGCTAGAGCTGCGCTACGAGTCAGTCCCAGTGCAGAGTAACACATAACCACTCCAACGGCTTGACAGTTAGAATCGTGGATCATAACATTTTTCGTGTTATGACTGATATGCAGGGTCCCCGGAACCCCTACCGGCCAGGCGCCGGCGTGAGCCCGCTGTTCCTTGCGGGCCGGGACGACACACAGCGCCGCTTCAAGGCTATCCTCTCAGCTTCTCCACAACTCCCTGCGAATGTTCGCGTCACGGGGTTACGCGGAGTCGGCAAGACAGTGCTGCTCAAGGACCTCGAGGAGAAGGCCCAAGCCGAAGGATGGCTGTGCAGTCGCGTCCAGGTGCAACCGAGGCACAACAACGATGCCAGCATAGCCGACCTCGTAACCGAGCTCAGTCGAGCCACGGTGCGCAGGGTGTCTAACGCTACCAAGGTTCGTCAGGCCGTGGAAGGCGCTGCCACGGCTGCCCTAGAGCACGTACGTGTCGCTTGGCGCGACGTGGAGCTGTCATTCGCCGGCGGCGGGGACAGCGAACGTGATATCGCCAAAGAGCTCTACGACGCTGTGGCGGCAGTGCACCGTCATCGGCACCGCGGCTGGCTACTCATGCTGGACGAGGCCCAGGTTCTACGGGATGACACGGACCGTACCGGCTCCCATCCGCTCTCGCTGCTGATCGCCGCCGTCAATGCCCTCCAAGAGAAGGAACTTGCGATCGCTCTCACTCTCTGCGGCCTGCCGACGCTTCGAACCAACCTGCTCAGGGCGCGGACATACACAGAGCGGATGTTTCGTGGCGAAGAGATTGGCCGGTTGGCCGAGCCACAAGCCGCGGAAGCATTCGTCCGGCCTTTGGAGGGCACGGGCGTGGCAGCGGCACCCGATGTCGTTTCACGTGTCGTGCAGGAAACGGAAGGCTACCCGTACTTCATCCAGTTGTGGGGGGCGGCGTTGTGGGACGCGTCTCAAGATGCGGGTGTAGCTGGATTTTCAGAGCCTCTAATCGATGCGATCGAGGACGATATCTATCGCCAGCTCGACATCGACTTCTACGATGGTCGGGTTGAAGCGCTCAGGCCGGCTGAACAGGATCTTGTCCTGGCCACGGCGCGCTGTCCTTACCCCCCATTGCGCACTGCCGACATCCATGGACAAATCGAACATGGGGCTGGCTACCTCAACGTGCTGATGGGGCGCCTGACCGAACAAGGCGTTGTGTTTCGCACTCAAAAGGGGCAGTACGAGTACACCGCACCCAAATTTCACGAGTATCTGAAGCGCAGGATCGGTCGTGTGGAGACGCGCTGACGCAAGGAGCGGTAGAGAACGACACGGCCGGAAGCCACATCAGTTGGCCTTCCTAGGGCTGTCCCGCTCCAGAACACCAGCGACCCCTACCAATCGAGCGGTCACGGCTATGCGGATAAGGTCCGACGGCACAAGGGGCCAGCCTCGACCAGAGCGAGGCGAGGATCACGTGGCGTGGCCGAGCCAAAGTGTGCACGCCCCCGTCCTTGAGGAGCGACACGATCCGCGCGCCCCCAACCATATCTTCTCCGTGGTCGCCGCCCTAGCGCTCAGATCAGTGGGCAGGTCCGCCTATGCTCAGGCCAATGTCGCTGGGCGTGTGCTTCAAGGTCCCGTCCTAGGCCACGAAACAAACCGTCTCAGCCGTGCCCGGCCTGGTGAGGGCGGGCGAGGCCAGATGGGTGGCATCCAAGCCCCCAAGGTCTTTCGCTTCGGCCAGCTATGTAGCTCGCTATAGCGACGGCTGACTGACGTTGACCAGGGAGTCAAGCCGCCCGTCTGCTCGGAACACCGCGACTGCCGCCACCCGCTCGGCCTGTGTACTGCGCCCAAAGCGAGCCGCCATGGCCAGTGTGGCACGACCCTCTGCGTATGCCAGGCGCGAGGTTGCAACCCTCTCTGCTGATTTGACGGCCTCGCTTACGGGCCCGACCCCCTTCGGACACATAGAGATGGACCCGGGCACTGGTGTCGGGTAGAGGATCATCTCCGCTGTTCGACAATCAGGTCTGCCAGTGTACCGCCACGCACTATTGCAGGACGTGCGGCGCCGCGCGGCTTGCCCATGCTCCAGTCCACCACGCCCCCTGCCGTCAGTGACTCCAGGCCAGTCATGGCGTCCTCAGCGGGAGTAAGACGTGCCACTGGAGCGCCTCTGTCTGTAATCAGCAGCGACTCGCCGGCACGGACCCGGTAAAGGTAGGCGGCCAACCCGTCACGCAGTTGCCCAATGGCCACATGTTCCACCGCCATCGCTCCTTGTGTACTCATGACACCACCTGAACCGATGGTACCGCCACCTTGTGAGCCGTATCACGATTCCCCGCAGGGCCGGAGTCGCGTCAATGCAGTCCTATCGTCAGCAGCACAGCAACCGAAGAAGACCTACCCTTGCAAGATCGGAGGAACTCCCGAGAGCGTCCCGCCGAACTTACAGCGCCTGACGGACTCACCTGGGGCTCACTGCAAGGGCAAGTGGCCCGACCTTTCGCTAGAACTCTTCTTTGGTGAACTTCTCCCCGACAGTGCGTACGAGCTTGGGACTCGCCAAGACGATCACGACGCCGACCAAGATCCAGACGATCACCAGGTAAGGGAAGTAGTTGAAGGGCGCCGCCGGGATCGGATAGATGTTGGCCCACAGGGTGTACGCCAGCAGGAAGATGGCGAGCACCGGAATGATGAACTGAAAGCCCTTCCAGCGGCCGACGCTGTGAAAGAGCTTGATGGCGCTCACCTGGGTCACCAGATAGACCAACAGCAGGGACAGCACGCCGATCGTGCCCAGCCAGCCGAAGACGTTGGTGCCAAGCTGCGGGATCAGAGCCAGATCGGACACGAAGGCGATGACCATGATCACGGCCAACGCCACAAACGGCGAGGCGTGCTTCGGGTGCGTCTTACCGAGGCTGTGCGAGATGAATCCGTCGCGGCCGAGGGCGAACAAGATGCGGGAACCACCACTGGCTGTGCCTAGTGCCGAGGCGAAGGCGGAGATGGTCGCACCGAACATGATCATGGCGGCCATAGCAGCACCGGCGTAAGTGCTGGCCAAGGTGGCCAAGGGCGCCGTCGAGCCGGCGAAGGCCTTGACCCCACCGGCGCCTAGTCCAAATCCGACGGACTGGGTGTAGGAGATCAGCAGGTAGAAGGCGCCGACTAAGAAGACGGCCGACGTGATGGCGAGCGGGATGGAGCGCTTGGGATTAGCTGACTCCTCCCCTAGTGTGGCTGCTCCTTCAAAGCCAGCGAAGGAGAGAAAGCCGAAGACAGAGGCCAGTGCTACCGCCGAAAAGCCGGCCTTGCCGATGGCGAAGGGCTGCATGGTGAGCCCATGGGCACCGCCGTGGCCCAGAATAATGGCGGCCAAGATCAAAATGAGGACAACCGACACACCCTCGAAGACCAAGGTCACCCGGGTGGAGAGCCGAATCGAGCGGAAGGCCAGCCACCAAATCAGCACACCGGCCACCACGGCCGGGATGATCCAGGACACTTGCACGCCCAAGAGCGCCAAGAACGTCTGGAAGAAGGCGCCGACTTCAGCCATGGAGGCGCCGGTGAAGGCGATGTAGGTGAACAGTAGCGCCCATCCGGAGAGAAAGCCAAAACGCGGTCCCAGCGCCACACCGTTGAAGGCGTAGACCGAACCTGCCGTCGCATAATGCCGGCTGAACTCGACGAATGAATAAGACACGAGGGCGATGGTGATAAAGGCGCCCAGGAATGATAGCGGCACGGCAGTGCCGGCAATCGAGGCGGCGAGTGATCCGTTCAGGGCCATGGCTGCCGTTGGCGCCATGATGGCGATGGAAAGGGCCATGGTCTCCCAGATGCCAAGTCCGCGGCGGAGCCCGTTCATAGGATTCCCTCCAAAGTGTCCTTCTCCAGGTGCATGGAAACGACCCAGTTCGGCTGGTCCACGATCTCTGAGATCTTCAGGTCGCCCGCTACGGAGGCCACTAGGTAGGCGTCCACCTCGCTGAGTCCGGTACGGCGGACGACCTCTTCAATCATGCCGCTGGTGGCAGCCCTGGCTGCCTGCCACAGGTCCGGTCCGATGCCGGTAGTGGCGATGGCGCGGCCAGCACGGGCGCTAGACGGGTGGGTTTCGACCATCGGGAAACGCAAGTTGCGGCCCTTCACCAGCTGCAGGCGCAGGGTGACTTCAGAGCTGGTCTCTATGGCGGTGCCGCAGACCTCGCCATCGCCCTGGGCGGCATGGGTGTCACCAAGGGACAAGAGTGCTCCCGGTACCGCCACCGGCAGCCAGAGGCGAGCACCGGGTGTGATATGGCGGATGTCCATATTCCCACCTTGGGCACTCGGTGGGACGATCGGATGGTCACCGGCTGCGGCCAGCGCCACGCCGATCGTACCGATGAAGGGCACGACCGGGATGCGCAGCCCAGGCAAGAGCTCGGCACGCCGCTCTGTGACCTTGGAGATGCGCAGGTGGGGGGTCAAGAACTGATCGGCGAGTAGGCCGAAACCTGGAATGTTGGCGGTCCAACCCCAGGTGTCGAGGTCGATCGAAAGCACCTCAACGATCAGGGCGTCTCCCGGCTCGGCGCCGACCACGAACACCGGTCCGGTCACCGGGTTGACCCGGGCGAAGTCGAGCTTCGCAACGTCGTCCACGGTGGCCTCCGCCCCAAACTGGCCACCCGACGCGTTGGCGATCCCCAAACGAACGGTGGATCCAGGCTCGACAACGGCGACAGGAGATATCTCACGGTTCCAAACCACATGAGACTGCTCCTTGGGGATGTGAAACGAACGCGTGTCCTCATCTCTCCCTTCAAGTCCTCTGATTCATCAGATTCTGCCTTCGGTTCTGCGTCCCAAGAGTAAGACCTGCAGGGCTTGTGTGGCCTTTGCGGCGAAGCCAGGAGGGCGCTGCAGCAGGCGATCTCAGATAAGGGAGTTTGAGACAGATCGACTGACACTTGCCACTGTTGATTAGGAAAGAGGCACGGCTCGAGAGTCGCCTTCCCACGGACGAGCAGGGCTCACGGTTCGAGAGATCACGGTGGTGTTGCATTGACATGTAGAACATCTTGTTCTACATTACTGTCATGGAACGCCAAGTACCTGTGCGTGAGTTAAACCAACAGACCAGCGCCGTGCTCGCTGCGGTCGCCCGCGGGCAGGCGGTCACTGTCACCCGGGACGGTCGTCCGATCGCCCGCCTGGTGCCTATTTTGCAGGCGGAAGTGACGCTGCATCGCCTGGTCGCAGCGGGACGGCTGACCGTCCCCACAGCCGTGGGACCGTTTGTTATGCCGCCTGGCGACCCATATTCCGGGGACGTCGCCGAGCACTTGGCACAGGATCGTCAGGATGAGCGTTGGTGATCTATCTCGATTCGTCGGCCGTGATCAAACTGGTACGCCAAGAGACAGGGACCAGAGAACTGCTGGACTGGCTCGCCAGTCAGCCGGACTCGACCTTGGTTTGCTCTGTTCTGGTTGAGGTTGAAGTCCCCCGCGCTCTCCGCCGATACGCTCCATCGGCGCTGAGCCAAGTTCCTCGCGTGTTGGCTGGCCTGTATCTGGTGGCAATCGATGACACGATCCGGGCCACAGCCGCCTCTTACGCTGAGCCCACTTTTCGTAGTCTTGACGCCATTCACCTTGCCACGGCTGAGGTTATGGCAACCCTAGGGGATCCGCTCGATGCCTTTGTCGCATACGATCGCCGACTGCTCACAGCGGCCGCCGTTAGAGGTATTCCCACGGTCAGCCCAGGACAGGGGTGAGTCGGACCAGAAACACTGGATTACGGCCATCCTCCGGATCAGCAGGTCTCGTCCGCACACCACTTTCGTCGGCACCATTCCCATCAGGTTACGCTGACTCTGGCGAACCGTTGGCCCCTCAGGCTCAGCCCAGCTCCACCAGCCTATACGGTGACCGCGGATATCGCGACGAGACTTGACGGAACGTGTCGCGTAGGGGGAGACCGACCACAACGGCAATCGAGGATGGTAAATGTCAAGTAAGAGTGGGCTCTGTGTCGCCAAGCAAATCTAGGCCAGTCCGGCACAGAGAGCTGGGTCCTGGGGCTTCGCGCGCAGGGAGTCGCGGAATCGGTAGGAGTCGCTGCTGAACTGAATGAAGTGGGCGTCGTGGGTGAGGACGTCTGTGCGTTCTTGGATCTGGCCGTACCTAGCGAGCAGTCGGTACATGGTCCGCACCGAGCACAGGTAGGTGCCTTCGTCCAACAGGGTGGCGTAGATCTCCCACGGGGACTTGTCCACGAAGAGGGCAGTGTGCAGTGATGCCAGAACCTTGACCCGCTCCTCCTCGGTCAGGGTCTGCCTGGGCGGCCGACATGGTCTGGGGGCTGCGGCATCGCCGGGTGGATCCGGCGGTAGAAGGCGGGCCGACTCACGCCCAGGGCCTTCAGGGCAAGGGTGATGCCAATGATCGGGTCCAGTGGGCGGGCGCTGCTGTTCAGGGCTTCTTGTCGGTCTTGGCCAAGGGCTGTCCCAGCAGCCTGGAAACTTTTTTTGACCTCGATGCTGATCTCCGCCTGCTCCAGGCGGGTGTTCAGCCGCAGGTTCTCCCGCTCCAGCTCGGCAATCCGAAGGCTCTGCGCATCGTGCCGCGGCGTCCGCCCCCGCTTCCTCGGGTCCCGGCCGGAACGCTCCCCAGCTCGCCGCTCTCGTCTCCAGTCCGTCAGGTGGGAGGAATACAGCCCCTCTCGGCGCAGCAGGGCGCCCACCTCGCCAGACGGTCAGCGCGCCACCGCCTCCAGGATGCCAAGCTTGTACTCTGCCATGAACCGGCGGCGGGCCGCTTTCTCCACCACTTCCAGGTCCGGACTGGAACCCAGCTTGGGCGCCACGGCCGGCATCCCGGACCCCTTCTCTTCATCCCGTGTCCCCATCCTGATCGGCACCCTCTCCATGAGCTTCATCGCTCGACTCCTTGTCCACCCTCATACACTAATATTGGCGGGTCTCCGGTCTCACCCCATCCTGGTACAGAGGGACCTGTGCCCCGAGAGCTGTCGCACATACAGAACCATGGCACCTGCGACGCCCGGTAGAGTTGTCCTGGCCAGCTTCATGGGTTGACGCGCGCCGCCGGGGCGTCGGTAGGGTGTGCCGCGCTTCCGGCGAGGGCTTACAGACTAGCTTTCTACTTCACTTGCTCTTTTATTGCACTCTGGTAGACTGTGGCCATGATGAAATACACCAGAAGCGCCTATGCGGTCCAGAACACGCTCGCTCAGGCGCTGGGCGTCCACAGCGCGCAGGAGTGCGCCAAGTTGTTGGCAGACATCTCGGAGCGGTTCGACGCCTTTAGGGAGGCCATGCCCCACGCCTTGCGCGGTGAGTGGGCGGCGGTCGTTGTGCTGGTCAACAACTGGCACGGCCTCTTGGACGACATCATGGAGTCGGCTGCTGGGGAAGCACCCAAGCTGGTGCAGCGCACCGATCACGGGTTTGGCATCGTCACGGCGGCCCACCGGGTGAGCGAAGAGCCGATTCGCTACCTCTATCACCTGATCAGCGATGTACCATGTTCGCCGCTGCTGGCCCGCTTTGGCCAAGACATTGGGGTCGGCGTGGTCGCCATCGACGCCGTCCGCCAGCTGCTGCCGGGATTTGTCCCGCTGAACGCCGAGCAGTCCATGGGCTGGCCTGATCTGCCCATAGGTGCGGACCTCACCCGCTACCGCCGCCTGGTGGACATGGCTGTCCGTTCGATGGAGCCGCCACTGGCCAGAGTGAAGCAGCTCTTTGCCCTCAACAGCGCAGAACTGGCTCAACTCTTTGCCGTCAGCCGCCAGGCGATCGAGCAGTGGCAGAAAAGCGGTGAGGTGCCAGCATCTCGACGCCAGAAGCTGGCTAACCTTATTTCTGTAGGCGAGCTGCTCGACCGCAAGCTCAGCCCGGGCCGACTGCCGCTGGTCGCCCACCGTAGGGCCGACGCGTACGGAGGCCTCACCATGCTGGAGATGGTGGCGGCCGACCGTGACGCGGAGCTTCGCGACCTGACCGAGCGCGCCCTGGACTGGTCTGGTACGGCCTGATGGAAGTTATCCGGCAGTCATGCGAGCGCTACCGGGTCGCAGACCCGTCCTGGAACAACCCTCTCGACGGCACCTGGTCGATGCGCTTCGGTGGGCGGTGGAACAGGCCAGGGAGCTTTCCCGTCACCTACCTGAGCGCTGATCTGGCCACGGCACGGGCCAACGCTCGTCGCCTGCTCTTGGAGAATCTGCGCGGTCAGCCGTTTGCAGCGGCTGACCTCGACCCCTCCGAGCTGCCGCTGCTGGTCTCAGTAGACCTTCCCGACGATCGCTACCTCGACGTGATCACGGATCGCGGCTGCCTGGGCAACGGGTTGCCTGTGACATATCCCCGTGACAGTTCCGGCAAGCAGGTGTCCTGGGCTGTCTGCCAGCCGGTTGGCCAGGAGGCCTGGGGCGCTGGCCTAGCGGGGGTCGCCTGCAGGTCTGCAGCCCCTAGCACTGCTGCTGATGGTCAGGAACTGGCCTGGTTCGACCGACACGAGGTCAAACTCCAACCCACACAGTCACGGACATTTCAGGACTGGTACGGCGTGATCGACTGGTAGACGCACTCTGAGCCCCGGCCTCGTCCCCGGTTCCGCCCGCTGCTGGCTGCCGGCACGCTGATGGAGTCAATGGACCGCTTTTGCAGTCGAGCCTCCTCACCCAGCCTGCTGCGTCCGTCGATGCATCCGCCCCAACCAGAGGCAGGATCGGCCGGGCCAGCCGCCAAGGGATGTGGCATACAACCGACGCGCCAGGCTCTCACGGCCCCGCCCGCCTTCCCTGTGGCAGCGCTCTTCGATGCTCAACTCTGCACAGCGCGTAGCCGCAGGCACCCAAGAGTGCCGCCGAGCACGGAAAGGGGCGAGAAGGGTGGCCGATCGAAGCTCTGCCGTATACCACACGGTAGCCCGCATTCTGACCGGTCTGAAGGAGTTCCGGCGCCTGCGCCAAGAGCACCCGGATCAAGACCCCTCACCGTTCCTGCTGCTGACCTTGGTGTCAGCTGCCGAGCTCGTCCTGTTCATTGAGCCGGCCCCCAACCCTGCAACATTCCATGGTGGCACCAGCGAGATGGCGGGCGCGGAGTCGAGACCCCTCTCCTTTCGGCATCGTGAGCGGCCGGAGTGGGACTTCGGACCGTGGTTCGCCGAGAAGTCATGGCACTTGTATGCAGCGGCCCGCGATCTGGCGAGCCTCTGGATGGCGTCGAGAGAAGCCCCTGATCCGCACAGCCGCGAGCGGATGGATACGCTCGTGGCCCAGGTGGAGATGTATGGGCGGTCGATCTTCGATCAGCTCACGGATGGCGACTTGATCGTCGAGACTGTGCCCGCACCCGAATTCTGAGAGAGAGCAAGGCCCGATGTCGGCCACCGCGGTGAGGCTGGGTCAATTCTCAAACGGAGCCAGTGGGTCACTCCTAGACCGGCGTTGATACCGCCTGGATGTGCAGCCAGCGCTCCACCATCCCGCCCACCACAGGTCCTGGCCCTGGGCCGCAGAACTGAACCGACATCATGCCGAGACTGCCAAGGGACCGGGGGAGCGAACTGGAGCGGGCCTTCAGCCGTCCGGCTGTGCGCGCCCTGGCCGGGCCCCGCACCTTCGAACGCGGCGAGGACTACGCAGCCGGTGGTCTGGTGAAGAGTCCACGCATCACTGACTCCGCCGCTGATGCCAGCGTGCAGGGGTCTCACCCCTATCAGGTGCACCTGTGGGTGGTGGGTGGAGATCCCCACTTCTCCTGCTCCTGCCCGGTCGGCAGCGAGGGGGCCTTTTGCAAGCACGCGGTGGCGCTCGCCCTCGTCGCCACCAGTCCCGACACCGCTGGCCAGAGGTTGAGAGCCAAGGCTGAGGTAGATGTCGGGAGCTATCTCGGGTCCCTCGACCGCGCAGAACTGGTCAGGCTAGTGACGGAACTCGCCGCCACCAGTGACGCCGCGGCCACCCATCTCCGGCTGGAGGCGGCAAGAAAGGACCCGACGGCGCCATCGGATCCGGCGTTCATCGCCGCCATCGATATCGCCTTTGCACCAGATGACGTTAACTCCTACCGCGACCTGTACCACTACTTCAGGCGCATCGAAGCCACCGTCGCCACGCTCCGCCAGCTGCTCGAAGATGGCCAGGCCGAGATGGTGATCCGGCTTGCCGAGCACGCCTTGGAACGGGCCGAGGACGCCGCCCAGTCGGTCGACGACTCGAACGGTGAGATGCGTGACATTGCTGACGCTCTTCAGGAGATCCACCTCGCGGCCTGTCGGCGGGCCCAGCCCGACCCGGTGGAACTGGCCGCCCACCTGTTCGACTGGGAACTCCACAGCGGTGACCTCGACGTGTTCGCGGGCGCCGCCAAGGCATACGCGTCAGTGCTCGGGGGTAGCGGCGCCGCCGCCTACCTGGCGTTGGCAGAGGCCGCCTGGGCACGGTTTCCACCGCTCGCTCCCGGCGACAAGGGGTCTTTCGACAGCGCTCGTTTTCGGGTCACCAACATCATGGAGACCCTGGCGGGGCTGAGTGGTGATGTCGACCAGTTGGTGGCTGTGCTGGAGAAGGACCTCTCCTCTCCGTACCAGTTCTGTCGAATCGCCGACCAGCTGCGGGCGGCTGGCCGCTTCCCGGAGGCTCTCAGCTGGGCCGAGCGGGGTCTTCAGTGCTTTGGTGCCAAAGCGGATGAGCGCCTGGTCTCTCTGGCCACCGACGAATACCATCGAGCCGGGCAGAGTGAGCGGGCAGTGGAACTGGCGTGGGCAGTCTTTGATGCGGACCCCTGTGCCACCACCTACCGCCGGCTGAAGCCCCAGGCGACCAGGGCCGGCAGTTGGCACACCTGGCGGCAGCGGGCACTTGACCGGCTGCGGCAGAGTGTCGCAGACCGCATCCAGCAAGAGCACGCCGAGAGCTCGACTGGCAGGGCCAAGCCGCACTGGCGGACAGGCGCTGATGGCTCCGATCTGGTCGAAGTGTTCTTGTTCGAAGACGACAGCGAACAGGCCTGGAAAGAGGCCCAGGCCCACGGCTGCTCGGCACCCCTCTGGCTGGCTCTGGCCAGGCGGCGGGAGGCCGACCACCCGCTGGACGCCATTCCCATCTTTCAAGATCAGGTGGAGCGGCTGATCGATCAGATGAACAACCAGAGCTACGAGGAGGCCGTTCAGCTGATCGGCCGCATCATCCAGTTGATGGCGCAGACGACCGACCCAGAGGCGGTACAGGCATACCTGGCGGCGGTGCGCGCCCGGCACCGCCGAAAGCGCAACCTGATCAAGCTGCTCGATGCCCGGAAGTGGTGAGGCCATCGCGCCGTCTCAGGGCAGGCACCGCTTACGGCCGGCGCCAACGGCCCGGGGCGGCCCCAGGCATGGGCCACGCCGCCGCCGCTCTCTGGTCGATCCACGGTCCACCCGAGGTGCGTGGTTGTGCAAAGCGTCGCCTCGATCCGCTCGCGCACCGACGCTTGCCTACCCGAAGGCGACAGTCCGGATCACTCCTTCGCTACAAGGGCTGGGTCGACCTCGGATCAGCGACTGGACCGCCGGTTGCTGCCAGACTCAGCCAAGACGGGGACGGCCCCGCGCTCCGCAGCGGAGGCGTCCAGGGTGAGCTTGAGACGCATGTTGAAGACCTTGGCGAACGCCAGGAGCGTTCCGACTTCCACATTGGACTTCCCGGACTCGAGCCTTGCCACATATGACTGGGGACGCCCCACCTTCTCGGCGAAGGCCGTCTGAGACAATCCCAACCGGACGCGGAGACCGACGATCGCACGAGCCACCTCCGCATAGGGCACCTCGCGACGAAAGGCCGTGACCAGTTCTGGATCCGTGTCCCAGTCTCTCTCCATCTCCTCAAGCCGTCGGAATGATGTGCGTTCAGGCATCCCTGTCACTCCCTTCCCTGGCGTATCGTTCCACCGCCTCTGCAACCCGCTCGGCAGCCAGCCTGTACACTGCTGGTGCGAACCGGTCGCATTTCTTGACCTCGCCATGAGCCACGAGAAGGACTGAACCCCTGGCGGCCAGTCCGAAAAACGCCCGATAGGCGCCTGTGCGGTGGCCCACCCGCACCTCCCGGATATTCTCCTCGCCCTCGATCCGATCGACGTGCGACGTGCCAATCGCCGGACCGAACGCTCGCAACAGGGCGAAGACGTGGCGGAACCTGGCGATGATCCTAGTTCGTTCGCCCTTCTCGGGATGGCAGTGCCACAACCAGACCTCGAAGGCGTCACTGACCAGGACAGCCCCATCCGCATCCCGTAACATATCTTATTAGATATACTGCGGTCAGCAGAACTGGCAGCTGACGTCGAGTCTGTGGTCCGCTGCTTCCGTCGCATATGTTCGCTCTCCGTGCCGAGAGTTCCGAGCCGACTACTCACTTCTCGCCAAACGAATGCGTCGGCTACCGCCCCTGGCTCCGCTGTCGCCGCCCATCTTCCCATCACGGCCTCACCTCGGCGCAATCGACTGCCGGTTGTTATCGGACTCCGCCTCGCCCTCGGGACAGGCCATCGTCGCTCGCCTTATCGTCCGCCGCCCGGGTGATTGGCTCCGTCGTAGGGGCCGCCCCTGGCCGCTGGCCCACTGCCTTCTGCGGCTGCAGCGGCACCGCCAAGGTACGCAGCAGGATCAGGATATCCAGCGCCAGGGAGTGGCGGGTCAGGTAGTAGAGGTCGTACTTCAATTTCTCATCTGCGGCCAGGTCGTAGGTGCCATAGAGCTGGGCGAGCCCACTCACCCCCGGCTTAACCCGCAGTCGGAGCAGGTAGTAGGGGTTTTTGGCGGAGAACTGGCGGACCCACTCGGGGCGCTCCGGTCTGGGCCCGACAAAACTCATCTCACCGCGCAGGATGTTCCAAAGCTGCGGCAGTTCGTCCAGTCGGCTTCTCCTCAAGAGACGGCCAAAGCGAGTCAGTCGAGGGTCCGAAGGCACGGCCAAGGACCCGTCATCAGTCAGGCTTGCCTGTTTGTTCATGGTCCGAAACTTCCAGATCCAAAACGTCCTGGTCAGCCGACCCACCCGCTCTTGGCGGTAGAGTACTGGAAACCCGTCGTCGACCGCCGCGATGATCGCGATCAGCGCCCCCAAGACCGCTGCCGGAATCGCCAGAATCAGCACCAGCAACAGGTCTTCGGCCCGCTTCAGCACGCGATCCCCCGGGCCGAACCCGACCGTGGGCAGGGCCAGCTGCAGGCGAAAGTCGTCAGAGCGGGCCAGGCTGGCCGCGGTAAGCAGAACCATGGCTGGGTCCGGTTCGATCCGGATCTCCTCTTTGCCCACCTCTGACACGAACACGGCCGGCTTAAGATCGCCTATAGCCATCAGGTGAACGGCCGGCGCCTGGAATGTCCCGCTCATCAGACGACGGCTTAGGACCAAGACAATCGCCTGGAAGATAGGGGCGGCCAGAAGCACACTGCGCGGGATCGCCGCAGCGTTCAGTAGATAGCTCGCAGCCATGGTCGCCACCAGAGCGGCAAAGGAAGAGGTGAGGACAGATGCCTGGGCCTCTTCGAGGGTAACGTGGCGCTGATAGACACCGAACAGGGCGTGGGAGATGAGGGCGAGCAGCACCAGGATCGGCAGCGCATGAAGAAAGGGGATCCAGTTGTAAAGGGGGATGGGACCGGTGATGAAACGTAGGCGAAAGGCCAAGAGATAGGCGCCAAGGGAGATCAGAAGATCGAGTGAAAAGGCCAGCGCCAGTGCGCGCTTGGAGCCCAGCCCCTCCATCAGTGCGCCTCCTCGGCCAGCAACTCCTGGTACAGGGACAAGGTGTCCCTGCGCATCTGTTCGACTGTGAAGCGCTGTCTTACTGCTTCCCTGGCCCGCTGGCCCCACATCCAGGGTCTGGTCTTGTCCCGGCAGAGCTCTTGCACGGCCAGAATGAAAGACTGATCCTGGCCTGCTGGCATGACCCGCCCAGAGAGTCCCTCGGCCAGGAGATCGCCGACACCGCCCACCGCAAAAGCCACGATCGGCAGTGCTTGGGCGGCTGCCTCGAGCAGGGCGTAGGGCAGTCCTTCCTTGCGAGAGGGCAGCAGGAACCCGTCCATTTGGCCAAGCCAGGGCCGGACCGGATCGACCCAGCCCTCGAGACGAAGCCGCCCCCGCACCCGCACCGTCTTGGCTTCGCGCTCCAGCCAGGGCCTCAGCGGGCCGTCTCCCGCCACGTGGAGGACGGCGTCAGGCGGCAGGGCACAGGCAATTTCGGGCAGGAGCCGGACTCCTTTCTCCGTCACCAGTCGGCCGACGAAGGCGAGGTGGCGGGGCAATCCTTGGCGGGGACCAGGCTCGGGTCCGAGGGCGACGCCATTGCCGATGCGATGGATGCGGTCTCGAGCTATGCCAAGGCCGCTCGCCAGTTGACACTCCCGGCTGGACACACCGATCCAGGCCCTGGCTCGCCCCTTTCGCCACCGCTCGAGCCCCGCCAGCACCGCCCGCTCAAGGGCGCGGCGAGTGGGGTCGAAGGCGGCGAGGCCGTGCGACGTGGCCACCAGCACGGGGCCATCCCGCGGGACGGCCCACTTGGCCAAAAAGAGCGCCTTGGCACCGTGGGCATGGACGATATCGACCCTCTCCGAGCGGATGATGGCCCCGAGGGCGGCGCGTCCTTGACCAATGGTCGTCAGTGGGGCATGGCGGGAGAGGCCCGGGATCACCTCCACCTTCGCCCCAGCGGCCTCCGCCTGATCGCTCAGCCAGCCGCCACTGCCGCTGACCAACAGCGTTCGGGCGCCCCCTAGCGCCTGCACCAACTCCCAGACGTGCCGCTGTGCACCGCCTTGATCGCCATCCGCGATCAGCTCGAGGATCCGCATGCTGCGCCTAGGCCTTGACCGGCTTCAGTACCCGGATGGCGTTCTCGATCGCACCCACCTCGCTGGCGGTGAGCCCACCCGTCCCGCTCCACACCTTTTGCAAAGCCGGCATGTTCGGCACGCCTCCGGAGACGGTGCCCAGCGCATAGAGCCAGCCGTCCGCCAGGGCGGCCTGGGCCGGATCCATTGACGCCGCCTGGGTCAAGGAGGAGGTGGCGAGCGGCACCTGGCTCAGCAGAGCGGCCAGCTCCCCTTGGGTCAGCGTGAAGTTTACCCCGGGTCCGATGTTCACCGAGGCCGGGATCGCCGACTCGGAGGCATAGATGCGGCTGAACTTGGCAAGCTCAGCCTCGCCTGCCAGGAACGAGAGCTTGGCAACCTTAAGCTGGCCGTGGGTGTAGTGCCCGTCCCCGATGAACAGATCGGCCCTGGCCACCGTCGCATAGGCAGTGGCCCAGTGTGGCGCCTGCAAGACCACCTGCTTGGCAATCGCCAGGCCCTGGCTGGTGGCGCCGACGGCCAGGAGCTGACTGGCCGAGGCTTGGGCCTGGACCGGATCATGAGGGGCATTGGCCAAGGCTCGAGCGACATCCGCCTGGACCAGGGGAGCGGCAGTGGTGCCTCCTGCCGCCTGGACAGTGGCCAGATCGTTCCACAGGGTGGTGTCATAGGGTGCGAAGGTAAGGGCGGTGTTGAGATCGGTCACGGCCTGAGTTGAGTTCTTGGCATTTTGGGCAGCCAGGGCAGCGTTCGCCTCAGCGTGCGCCACCACGGATCCGGCCATGACGAGGGCCAGCAGGCCCGCTCCCAGCGCCACATACCGGGTATCTGGGCGCCAGATCGGCTTCTTGGGCGGTCCGTTCAGCACGGCCAACCAGGCAATGGTGAGCAACACCATCATCAGGTAGGCGAAGTCAAAGTCGATCAGGGAGTGGAAAAAGAGTGTGCCGATGCCGGCCACGGCAAAACCGCGGCCGGGCTGTCCCTTTTGGGTCTTGAGCACTCCCAGACAGGCAAGGATCCAAAAGGCGAGATAGAGTAGGCCACCGACGGTTCCGTATGAGGTGAGAATGTCGGTGAGAGACCCGTGGGTCTGGGTGGAAGTGTAGTTAAAGGACTGAGCGGTACGGTACGTTGACGTCCAACCGCCGCCTCCCCAGCCCAAAAAGGGCCGCATCGACCACAACTTGAGGGCATCCCCAATGAACAAGATCCGCTGCCAGACGCTGAGGTCGTTCGGTGCGATGTCCACAAAACGGTTGGCGACCGAGGCGGGCAGAATTCGACTGGCCAGGAGAAGGACGGAGGCTGGCTGTACATTGGTAATCCCGACCACACCACTGACCAACTGGGCCTCAACAAACTCGGACACGGTGCCCTTGGGCACCGGGGCAAAGGATATTGTGACAGTTCTTTGGCCAGCCACCGTCACGGTCTCTGTCTGATCAGTGGTGGGTGTGCCGTAGGCATTTTCGGCGACTGCCGTCAGTGTGACGGACCCAGATCCCGTCATCGACACCGTAGCCTGTGCCGTACCTCCCGCCTCTGCCACCTTCAAGGGGGCCGAAGGGGGCACTGGGATCGGCTGGGCCGCCCGGTTGACCGCAAAGGCGATCAGGATCAGAAGAATGCCACCGACCAACACAAGTGCGGACTGACGATTTTTCACGAGGCGCCTGATGCCCTCTTCCAGGGCCACAGCCAGCACAGCCGCCAAGATCAGCCCCGGAATGAAGGACGTCTTAAGCGCTAGCTCATAGCCAATGGCACCTGTTAGGAAGACGATCAACCCACGCCTCAGGCTCTGCCCCATCTCCTGGCGGCCAGTGAAGCCGAGCCCCACCACTGTGGCAATTAGGAGGGCCAAGAGGGCGCCCCGGGAGACGGTCAGCAGCCCAGCCATCACCATCCCGGACGAAAGTGCGAGCAGCGTTTCTTGCCACCAGCGGTGGCTGACCGTGCTCAGCCGCCACAGGGCCATCCAGGCCAGCCCGAAGGCCAACGCTCCTGCCGTGTCTGGGTACTGCAGACCGAGCGTGAGCCGGCCAGCTAGGTTCCACTGCAAGATGTTGAGCAGGTGAACGGACTCCACCATTCCGACCAGCAACAGCAGGGCGGCGCCGGCCAAGGCACCGTCGATCAGGTCCCTTCCAAAGGCCGGTCCCTCGCGCCTTACCACGGCATACAGCACGAAGGCCGACGCCCAGACCGCCATGGCCAACACTGCGTTCTCGCGATTCGCCGCCCACAGGAAGGACAACACCGCGACTGTTGCCAGCGAGAACAACAAGACTTCGAGCCCATCCCAGTCGCGCTGCCGCGGATGCGTCAAGAACCACCAAACTCCGATGACCAATATGCACCCCGCCGCAGCCACTCGCTGCTCCGAGAAGAACAGTCCTTGCAGTAGAGCCACGGCCACCACCAGGAATCCGGCCGCTCTACCGCCGGTCACCTGTGGCAGGAGCCCAGGCCGCTGTGCCCTGAGTGCAATAGTCTGGCGGGCATGGCTGGCGGCGAGTCTAGGGTCAGCTGCTGTTCGCCGCTGCTGTTTCTGCCTGGACCTCCGTCCCACGCGGTCACCCTCCTCAATCTCAGCCTAGGTCATTCGCCGGATAGGTGCGCCCGGCCTGCTCACGCTGAGCCTCTGCTGCGACTAGGTCGCAAGGAACTTGGTTGGGCTAGAGCGGCTCTCCAGCGCCCTCCACCGTCGTCTCCTAGGCCACGCACCTCAGATTCATCCCGGGGCACTGAATCGCCCCGTGCTGCGTAGAAAAGGGACCCCGGCCTAGGCCGGGGTCCCAGTCCTGTCTGACAGCCTCGCTGTCAGTTCGTTGTGGTGGTCAGGTTACGGCAGCGTTGTGCTGGCGAACAGGTTGTCGTACTGGAGGGTCGTCGCCGTTGAGGTGTTGGTGTAGGTCACTGGGATCGGTCCACTGTTGGCCGGAACCGAAATGGCGTAGTAGACACCGCTCGGATCAGTGCTAGTGGCGGTGGTGCCGTGAGCAGTGGCTCCGCCACCGCTGAAGGTGAAGGACGAGGCGTTACTCCAGACATACACGGTCGCCGCTGCGGTGTCCGGCACCAGGTTGCCGCTAGCGTCTGCGCCCCACAGGAACACCGAGGTTCCAGAGTTCGCTGTGAAGCCGGTGTAGTCGTTCGTACTGTTCGCGGTCAGGGCCTGGTTCGCACTGTTGACCAGGATGAACCCGTTGAAGCCAGCAGGCTCCACTTGCAGGGCGGCCGACGCTGAGAGCGCAGTCGCCGAGTTGAGATAGGTGACTTGGACGTTCTGGCTACCGGCGGTGCTGGTTGTGAAGCCGGCAAGCTGCCAGTGTCCTGCACTTATGTTTGTGAACGTGCAGGTCGTGCAGCTACTCGGTGTACCCAAGCCAGCCGACGTGGTGACGCTGAAGGAGCCGTTACCGGTACCCGCCGGGTTGCCGTACTGGTCTGTGCCGTAGACGTTCAGGGTGACCGAGGTGCCAGCCGTTGGTGCAGTTGAGCTAAAGCTCGCTGTCAGGCTGGTCGGAACGGTCGCTTCCACAGTCACGCCTTCTGTAGCGTTCTTGGTAGAGTTTGCGCCGTTCACGAAGAACGTAGCTGAAACGACGACCGAAGTGGTCGTGGTTACACCAGGCTCGACGGTCACAACAGAACTCGCCTGACCGCTCGCGTTGGTGGTAACCGAGGTGGCGCTCATCGTGGTGCTTGTGTTGGCGGTCGGCGTAAAGGTGACCGTCTGACCGGCCAAGCTCACATTGTTGCCCTCAGCGTCAGTCAACTGAGCTGTGATGGTGGCCGTCGGTGAAGCATACCCCAGGTACAGCGGTGTCGCTGCTGGCGAGGAGATGGTGATGCCGTTTGCTGCTCCGGGAGTTACGACTAAGGCAACCTGCGAACTGCTGGTCAGCCCGGTGGCAGATGCCTGGAAGTCGTAAGTGCCTGCAACTGAGGAGCCGCTATTGTACAGATAGACCGTACCTGAAGCTGCGGAGTTGAAGGAGACACTCGTGCTACCGGTAGCCGAGCCGTTCATCTCGACATTGGTGGCGGTCGATCCGCCAGACGTCTCGCTAACGGTCACGGTGCCGGTGAAGGTGGTCGGGTGGCCGTTGGCGTCGACCGGTGTGATGGTCAAAACGTCCGCCGCAGTTGCAGCTCCGGTCGTGGAGGCCGCAAGCGTGTCTGCGTTGACCGTTGTGGTGGACTGCGTCATCTGTAGGCCCACGGCGGCACCGGTCTCACCGGCCGTCGTGGATACCGTGGCACTGGAGATGCCCGTGGTGGCCGATGTGCCAGTTACGGTGATGGTGCCGACAGCTGCTGCCGGGACGTCAACCGTTACCGTGAGTCCATTCGCGTTGTTGGAACTCCCCACGTAGTAGAGCGTCTCGGTGGTGGCGCCGTTTGCGAAGGTCGCGCCGGCTCCGGTTACAGTGAAGTTGATGCCGAACGCGCCGTTCAGCATCGGGTTTCCGCTCTGGTCGTTCACGAATGCGGTAACAGCATAGTTGCCAGCCACGTTGTTCGAGACGAACGACTGTGCCGACAGGCTGACCGCAGCAGCTGCCTGGGCGACGGAAGTCACCGTGGCAGTGTACGGGCCGTTGCCGTTGATCACCGTGTAGTTGGTCGACGTTGACGGCATCGTTGCAGTCAAGGTCGTGGTTCCGAGCGCCACCGTTCCGCTGGTCAGGGAGAAGGTGGCAACACCGTTCACAGTCTGGGCAGCACTCGGTGACGGGGCGGCCAGAACGCTGGTGTTGCTACTTGCGAGGTCAATGGTGTCGGTGTTGTCGTTGGCCACCACGTTGCCGTTGGCGTCAACCACTTCAACCGTCACCGTGTTCGAGGCTGCGCCGTTAGCCACGACTGTAGCTGGCGTGACGATCTTCAGCATGGCTGCGGCGCCGAACACTGCGATGTCCACGGTACCCGTCAGGGTTCCCGAGGTCGCCGTAACGACGTAGTTGCCAGCCTGGCTGCCGACGAAGGTGTTGCCGCTGAGCACGGCGTTGGTCGAGTTCACGCTGTAGGTGACGGTACCACCAGTGACGGTGTTACCGGCCGCATCCTTGATGGTCGAGGTGAGGACGACCTGCTGGCCAACCGCCGCGTTCGTCGTCGATGCCGAGACCGTCAAGGTGGAAGCGGCGCCCGAGAACGAGGCGAAGGCGGTGCTGAACTGGCTAACAAAGAACGGGTCGTCAGCTGACGACACGCCGTTGTTCGGCTGGAAGGAGCCATCAGGATAGCCCTTGACCAGACCGACCTTAACCGCTTCCACGACGAAGCCGCGAGCCCAGGACGGGATCGAGGAATTGTCTGTGAAGGTGGTAGCTGTCGTCATGTACGAAGAGGCCGCTGCCGCGGCTGCGGGGCCGAGGGCCATAACTTCGATCTTGGTCGCCTGGGCACGGGTTAGGGGGCCGGTCGGGTCGAATAGGCCGCCGCCTACTCCATTGACCCATCCTGCCTTGGCCGCCGCGTCAATGTACCCGGCGTCTGGGGCAGAGGCGGGAACGTCGGAGAAGATGGGCGTTGCCGGCGTAACCGGTGTTACGCCCGCAGCCTGTGCGATCTGGGCGACGAACTGAGCACGGGTCGTCACCGTCGGCGTCGTTGCCGCCGAGGCTCCAACCGCACCCATCGTCCCGAAGAGCATGGCTGCCGTTGCAACGGCGACCACGAGCTTCTGGATCTTGTGCAACAAGGTACTGACCTCCTTGGATCACTGACTAGACACTAGGAGCGAACGCACGGAGTCTTGGCACTCGAGGCCCTTAAGCCTCGGGACCCGTGTGGCGGATCCCCCCCTTCGCGTGGTTTCAACACCCGGAAACCTTGGGACCCCAAATCACTGGGCCCGCTCAACTCTCGCTTGGCGCCAAAGACACCAATAGCCACGAAAGCCTACCATAGGCCCGCAAACAAGTCAACGGCGAGGGTTTGCGCCCTTGCAGGCTGAACCCACCACCCGACTCGCACTTATAGACTTCGTATCAGGGCCCCGTTTTCCTACCCAAATGGCTCTGCATCTAGGAAGATCACCCATTTGGGTGACCCCGAAAAGCGCGTTGTGGGCGCGTCTTCGGGCTGCTTATGCCTCGCGCTTTGGCTCCAGTTCGGCCGCCACCTGACGGGCATGCACCATGGCCGCCGCCACGAACTCGCGAAACAGCGGGTGCGGCCTGGTCGGACGGCTCTTCAGTTCTGGGTGGAACTGAGTGCCCAGGAAAAAGGGATGGCCGTCCAATTCGCACATCTCGACCAGATGGCCGTCCGGACTCTGGCCGCTCAGCGTCAAGCCGACCGACTCCAGGGCCTGGCGGTAGCTGTTTTTGACTTCGAAGCGGTGGCGGTGACGCTCTTCGATCAGGGTCTGGCCGTAGGCGTGGTGGGCAAGTGAGCCCTCTGCCACCCGGCAGGGGTAGGCGCCTAGGCGCATGGTGCCGCCCAGGTTAACGATCCCCTCTTGATCCGGCATCAGGTCGATCACCGGATGCGGCGTGGTGGGGTCGATCTCGGTGGAATGGGCGTCTAGGCCCAAAAGGTCTCTGGCAATCTCCACCACGGCGCACTGCATGCCCAGGCACAATCCCAAGAAGGGGATCGCCATCTCCCGGGCGTAGCGGACAGCCCGGATCTTGCCCTCGATCCCCCGGCTGCCGAAGCCGCCTGGCACCAAGATGCCGTCAGCCTCAGAAAGCAGGCGGGCGGGGTCTTGGCGCTCTAGGTCCTCAGCGGAGATCCACTGCAGCTCGACTCGGCGCCCATGAAAGGAGCCAGCGTGGCGCAGCGCCTCCGTCACCGACATGTAGGCGTCTTTGAGCGCCACGTACTTGCCGCAAAGGGCGATCTTGACCGCCGGCTCTGCTACTGGCGGCGCCAAAACGGCCCGGGTCCAATCCGAGAAATCCGGCGTTCGCTCAGGCAGGCCCAGTCTCTCCACCACCGCCCGGCCCAGTCCCGCTTCTTCTAGCACCAGCGGCACCTGGTAGATGTCCGGGGCGTCGACATTGGCGATCACGTTTTCTGGGCTGACGTCGCAAAAGAGGGCGATCTTCTCCAAGAGCTCTGGGCCGAGGGCGCCTTCCGAACGGCAGACGATGATGTCCGGGCTGATCCCGATCGAACGCAGCTCTTTGACCGAGTGCTGCGTGGGTTTGGTCTTGGCCTCGCCGGAGGCAGCCAAAAAGGGCACCAAGGTGACGTGCAGATAGACGGCGTTCTTGGGTCCTAGGTCGTTTTTGAGCTGACGGATCGCCTCCAAAAAGGGCAACGACTCGATGTCGCCCACGGTGCCGCCCACTTCCGTGATCAGCACGTCGGAATTAAAGGCGTCGGCCGCCATCAGGATCCGCTCTTTGATCTCGTTGGTGACGTGCGGGATGACCTGCACCGTGCCGCCCAGAAAATCGCCGCGCCTTTCTTTTCTGATCACGGCCTCGTACACCTGACCGGTGGTGAAGTTAGACGCCGCGTTCAAGGAGACGTCGATGAAGCGCTCGTAATGGCCGAGGTCGAGGTCGGTCTCGGCGCCGTCGTCCGTGACGAACACCTCGCCGTGCTGGATCGGGTTCATGGTGCCGGGATCGACGTTGATGTAGGGGTCGAGTTTTTGCGCCCGCACCTTCAGCCCGCGCGCCACCAAGATGCGGCCCAAGGCGGCGGCGGTGATGCCTTTTCCTAACCCGGAAACCACACCGCCGGTGATGAACACGATCTTGGGCACGATCTAACCCTCCCCGGTCATTTGGGCGGCGCCGCGGCGTGGCTTGTTCAAGAAATAGCAATGGGCTCCCAGAGGAGCCCTTCTCCGATTCTAGGGAGCGGCAGGAGAGGTGTCAACGGCCGAGCGAGAACTTTCCTCCACCGCGTCTTCGGCGCCCTGATGTCCGGCCTTGGCCAAATACATGCGGCGGTCGGCCCGCTGAACCAGATCGCGCCAAGATCCGCCCTTTTCGGCATGCGCTGCCCCCAGGCTGATCCCGACTGACTGGTCACTGGCCGGCACCTTCAGCGCCGGAGACGCCAGGGCGGCCTCCACCCGGCGTAAGATGCCGGGGATCTGGGCCGCATGCACGCCGGGCAACACCACCATGAACTCGTCGCCGCCGAGTCTGGCCACAATGTCCTCCGAGCGCAGCACCCCGATCAGACGGCGCGACACCATCTCCAGCACGCTGTCGCCGACGCCGTGTCCGTAACGGTCGTTGATCGCCTTGAAGTCGTCCAGATCGGCGTACAAGACGGCGGCCGGCCCCCGCTTCAGGCAGGCGGCCAAATACTCCTCACCCCACCTGCGGTTATAGGACTGCGTGGTCTGGTCTTGGCGCAAATAGGTCTGCTGCACTCCGGCCTGGCCGCGCATCTCCACCCACAGCACGCTCCAGCCGCCCAAGGCCGCCACCCAGCTGGTGGTGAGTCCATCGCTGACGCCGAGCACGAAGGTGAACAAGAACACAGGCGCCATGACCACCGTCAACAGCGCATATAGCCGCCACTTGAGTGCGGCCCCCGGTCGCAGCGCCTGGCGGGCGAACAACAAAAGCGCCGTGCCCAGACAAAAGATTGTCACCAAGATGCCAAAGACGGCCAGCGGCCCTGTTCCCACCGCCGTCAACCAGCCGCCGCCAGCACTGGGGGCCACGGCTGCCATCACCCAACTCGGCTGAAACCAAGACCCGATCAGCACCAGGCCAGCCACCGCCCAGGCTCCTCTCAGCCACAGCGGCCGGGGGCTTCTGATGATCGCTGACACGCCGTCCACCGCAGACACACCAGCGAACAGGGCCAAGGGGATGGCCAATCGGGCCCAGGGCAAGGCCGCGCTGGCGCTACTCGCCCCCAGCCACAGCGCCTCGTCTGCCAGGGCCAATCCAACTGCCAGAGACAGTCGGGCAAAGGGGCCGGCCAGGGCCTCGCCGCCCATCCGCGGCAACGACCCGAAAAACGGCACCGAGAGCAGGCACAACAGCGCCACTGCCCAAATCGGCAGCGCGCCGAGCGGCAAGGTCACTGTCTGCCCCGTGCGCACCCACCCCCTCGCCGATCCCAGTACCTCGGTCGGCTCCATCCTAACGGCACGCCTTCGACGAAGCCTCGGCCGCTCCCTGTGCGCATCCAGGCGCCAAACCGCCTGCGGCCAATGCACTGGGGAGACCGCAACGGTCTCCCCAGTTGGCCCGGGGCCTCTTTTACGTCCCCGTCAGTCTTCGGCCCTTATTCCCAGGTCTCTTCTACTTCCTCGCTGACCAGTTCGTCAGCTGCCTCTTCATCCACCTCGTCGATTTGCTCCACTTCCGGCGGCGGTTCCAGCCGCCGTTTGCGGCTGACCGGCACGGTGCCGGCGGGCTTGGTCTCGCTCTTCTTCACGACCTTGGGCTTGGGGCCCCAGTCCCTCAGTCCCCAGCCTTCGGTGCTGTACACAAGACGCGGCTCCAAGCAGAGCAGGCTGTGCAACTCGGCCATCTTGGCCGGCGTTGCCGCCTTGGCACCGAGCACCGCGGTCAAAAGCTCCTTGGCCCCGATCGCGGCGTGCTTGTCTCGGACATGTTGACAGGCCTTTTCCACCAATTGCTCGTCTGTTAGCTCGGCCACCTGTGCAAAGTCTCCTCCCAAGAGTTGGTTCTTGCCTTTCAGTATACGGGGTGACCGGGCCGAGGCAAGCCTCCAGCCCACCGGCCGCGTATGTCATACGGGCATCGATCGGCCCTACGCCCCATCCGCCCAAAGCCGCATGTGTTCATCCTCTTGTTGGCTTCCGACTCCATCTTAGCGATCAGGGTCTTCCGTTTGGTCAAGATCGTGGTCGTCCACCGGAGGCATCTACTCCCCACTATTCGAGGCGACTTGTCCCCCTGTGCCCAGTTGCTGGCGCGCCCACTGTGCCAACGGCGGTACATCTTCGGTGACGGTCGCCCACTAATGTCTCAGCATCAATGGCGCTTCATCGATGGGTCAACACAATGCGCATGCCAGCCATCTGGCGCCAGGGCAGGGCGGCGCCTCGTCGTTGGGCCTCAGTCGAGAGGTGGCTGGCGGTCTCGGCGACGATCTGGATGGCGTGCTCCACGGCGCGCATCGCCCATGGATCTTGTCCCAACCAGATTGCGCTCTTGGCCCGCAAGTGGCTTTGCAAGAGGTCTGCCTCACGGACGATGTCTTCCAGCCTTCCTCAATCTCCGCCGTCAGTCTTTCGCGACATAGAGCACCTGCCTCGAGCTCAGGATCTCCTGACGCAGGTAGGGCTTGAGAGTCCGCAGCAGAGCTAGGTCGACAGACCGACCAAAGAGGTCTTGGAGGTCCATGGCCAGCCCACCCATGTCCAGAAGGCCAAACGGCTGGTCTGGCTTCACGTCGACAAGCACGTCGACATCGCTTCGGTCGGTGAAGTCAGGGCGCAAGACGGAGCCAAATAGGGCCAGCTCTTTGATCGGATACCTGCGGCAAATATCTGCTACTTCCTCGGTGGGAACCGTCATCTGAATGTCTGGTTGACTCGCCGCCACGAGCGTCACCTCCCCTTGGGGTCAGTATGTCGCGAGATGCTGTCTGGTCTCCCTTAGGGCTGGTCACCGCTTCCTTCTGTCCCGCCAGCGGCAACAATTGGGCAGTCACCTCTGCGCCACCGCGCGCCGGTTCACTAGGATTCGGTTAGCCGTTTCGCTTCAACTTGCCGGCGCGCATGGCGTAGCGCTCGCCCCAAGAGAAGATTACGAGACCGATCGGAATGGTAACCAATCCAGCCGCAACCAGCCCGCCGGCGGTGGGGAGCAAAGACGCCACAGACGCCCCGTGCAACATGGCGGCGCGGGTGGCCTGCAAGGTGTAGGTGGCCGGCGACAAGATGCCCATCGCCCTAAGCGGCTGAGGCAGGGCCGAGACCGGGTAGTAGACGCCGGAGACCAGCAAGATCACCCCTTGGATCACCTGAGTGGCCTGCGCCCCCCGCTCTGCCGACATCAGGGGCAAGACAGCGCCCATCAACCCCAGCCCGATGAAGGGCAAGATCGAGGCCAAGACGATCAGCAGTGCACCGGGCAGATCGGCCCCGGCCAAAGATAGATGGAAGAAGAAGATCACGGCGATCAGCACCACGGCGGTGCGGATCAGCCCGTACAAAGATCCCCACAGGCACACGCCGCCCAAATAGGTGATGCGGTGGATGGGGGCCATCATCGAGTACTCGATGGTGCCTTCCCAGCGCTCCCACTGGATGGAGTTGGAGACCTCTTGGAACAAGATGGACAGGAAGTTCCAGAGCAGCGCCCCGATCACCAGATAGAGCACAATGCCGGCCCGCTGGGCGGGCGGGGTCAGGGACGCGATCAACCCGATGGTCAGGGTGTTGATCACGTTGTAGAACAAAAACACCGCTTCCCACCCGAAGTAGCGCTTGACCAAGTGCAAGTTGCGCTGCACCAGCGACAGGGCGGCTCGCGATTCGACGCGCAAGGACGACATGTTAGAGTTCGGCCTCCTCTTGTTCCAAAAGATCAGACATGGTGGCCCCGACCAGCGCCAAGAAGGCCTCTTCCAGCCCGGCGCCCGGGGCGTAGCGGTCCGTCAGCTCGGTCGGCGTGCCCTCGGCGATGAAGTGCCCGTGGTGGATCACCGCCACCCGGTCGCACAGCCGCTTGGCCTCGTCCATGTCATGGGTGCACAGCACGATGGTGGCGTCATGGGTGAGGCGGATCTCCTCGATGAACTCTTGCACGTCGTGCTTGGAACGCGGATCGAGCCCAGTCGTCGGCTCGTCTAGGAGCATCAAGGTGGGCGAGGTGAGCAGTGCTCTGGCGATCGCCACCTTTTGCTGCTGGCCACGCGACATGTTTTCCAAGGGTGCTCGCAGCTTACGCTCGGAAAGTCCCAGCCGGTGCAAGATGTCTTGGGCCCGGTGGTGCACCTCGGACTGCGGCACGCCGTACAGGCCGGCGGCATAGGATAGGTTCTCGTAGGCGGAGAGCTTCTTGAAAAAAGACGCCTCCACCGACACCCGGTTGATCATCCGCCTGACGGCCATCGCCTCTGCGACCGGGTCCTTGCCGAAGATGCGGATCTCACCACCGTCCGGATAGAGCAAGGTGCCCATCAGCCGGATCAACGTCGACTTGCCAGAGCCGTTGGTGCCCAAGATGCCGTAGGTCTCGCCACGGTGGACGGTGAACGAGACACCGTCCAGCGCCATCACCCGGCGCTTGTTGCGTGTAAAGACACCGGCCTCCCCGCCGTCTGGGGCCTCCCAGAACTCTTTTTTGGCGTCTTTGACCGATACCGCCAAATCTGGAGCCAAACTCATGTCGCTCAATACTCCTTCCATCTTCCCGTCCTGACACGACAAAGCGGCCGGGGGCACCGCCCCCGGCCGCTTTCTTCAGCGTGTCGCTAGGTCAGGTTTGCCGCCTATTCGCTTTCGAGATGGCGCCAGTAGCGCGCGAACGTCCTGTGCCATCAGCACTGACGTCCATGATGATGCCCACCGGCGTTCCTCCTCTCGAAGCGTTGGTATCTGGCACACAGGGCTTCGCATTTGTATCACTGGCATGGGCGACTGTCAATGTTAGGCTGGGCCTTATTTGTGACTCCACGACGATGCCCGGCGCAACCGCTCCCTGCATGTGCCCGTTGGGGTAAGCCGGGATATGACCATACGTTATATAGGCCAAGAGAAACAATCAGGGACTCAACCAGGTCTTTACGCCGACGGACCCGCCCTCAAGATCGGCTGCACCAGCGCACAAAATCGCGCGGTCAGCTCCTCCAACAAGGACACAATACCCACAGGCGTATCTATCGGAGACCTACGGTCCTCAGCCAAGTTGGTCAGCAGGGCCACGATGCGTGCTCCGATCAAGCCGCACTGGTGAACCAAGAACCTGTCGGGGTCTTGCACCTCGATTCCATGCAGGCTACAGGCTAACTCCGGAAAATGTCGGCCGTTTCGCGTCACCAGCAGGTCGGCCCTCCCCGCGACAGCTGCGCCGTTTTGGCTCTGTTTCACGACGAACCGGCGCCGTCCAGATGAAAGCCCTGCTGCGACGGCCGCAGCAGGAGAGCCCGCTTTGAGATGTCCAGTATCCCAGCATCCATGTCGGCGAGGTGTCTGATCGGCTCGTCACGTCTAGGTTGGCGCCTTTGGCTGTGAGTTGCTGCATACGCAAAGGCGTTCACAAATCGGCAGCCTGCGGCCAAAGGCGCAACGCCTCCAGCTGGTGTGTGCGCCCTGACGCCGCCCTGGCGACGAGGCGGAACTGGCCTAGAAGGAACAGCAGTGGCCGCACTCGGCAGGCGTGCGGCCACTGCTTACTTGGTCCTGGGCCCGTTCAATCTAAACCTGGGCGAAGCTCCCTTTCTCCCACCAGATGGTGTCTCCGTATGTCTGCTTCAGCACGCGCCAATTGGCCAAAAAGCGGTCGCGATCGCCGGCTCGCAACGCCGCCACACCGGACCAGAACTGGCCTTCGGCCGCCTGGATGAGCCCCGGCCACCGCGCTACCACGTCCAAGAAGGCCATCTCTGCCGCCTGGTACTCAGCATGAAACAACTTGGCTTGGGCATCTGCCAGGGCCATCTCGGCCTGCAAACTAGAGGGCGCCACGTAGCCGACCGAGCGCCTGAGCTCCACGCCGTGGTGGTCGAACCAGACCAAAAGCGGCGTCCAGACCAAGCGCAGTTCGCGCATCGCAACCTTGGCCAGGTCATCGGGCTCGGCGGTGTTGATCTGCACCGCCACCGCGTACTTGGCAATCGAGTCTTGGACCTCTTTGACGGGATACGTAGCCGCATCCATCTTGGCGCAGCCGCCTCAGCCCGGGTTTTTCAGCATGTCCACGAACAAAAGTTTGGCGCTAGCACGAGCCGCCTGGCGGCCTGCCTCCAGCGTGGGGAGCCAATCGATCCCTTCGCTCATCTCAAGATACCTCCTGCCAGCAGGGTCTTCCATTAGCCTATCACTTTATTTTTCATAGTGCAAAGGTCACATCCGGTCCGGTGCGCTCACCCCGAGCAGGGCCAGGCTCTCTTTGAGCACCGACCCGACTGCTCGGGCCAGGCGGCGGCGGGCCAAGGACAGCGGCTCAGGAACGCCCAGTACCCGGTGGCGATTGTAAAAGGCGTGAAACTCCTGGGCCAGGGTCATGGCGTAGTGGGCGATGTGGTGGGGAGCACGGGCGGCTGCCGCATGGGTGAGTTCTTCCGGGAAAGAGAGCAGGCGGCGGGCCAAGAGCAGTTCCTCGGGCTCGGTCAAGAGCAGCAGGTCACCTGAGCCTGCGGCTGCACCCTGGCGGAGCAAAGACGCGATGCGGGCATGGGCGTACTGGACGTAGTAGACCGGGTTTTCCTGCGATTCGCTGACCGCCAGCGCCAGGTCGAAATCGAGCGGCGAGTCTGGCGAGCGCAGCAAGAAGGTGAAGCGGGCACTGTCCACCCCTACCTCTTTGAGGAAATCCGCGATCGGCACGAAGTCGCCCTCGCGCTTGCTCATCGCCACCAGCTCACCTTGGCGCAGCAGCCGGATCCACTGCACCAGCACCACTTCGAAACTCTCGGCCGGCTTGCCGGTGGCGGCCACCGCCGCTCGCATCCGGCCCAGATAGCCATGATGGTCCGGGCCGAGCACGTCGATCAGGCGGTCAAAGCCGCGGCTGTACTTGTCCCAGTGGTAGGCGACGTCGGCGGCGAAGTAGGTGGGGGTGTTGTCTTTTCGCACCACCACCCGGTCCTTGTCGTCGCCGAAGGCGGTGGTGCGCATGAAGCGGGCGCCGTCTTGGCTGTACAGCACGCCCTGACGCTCCAGTTCGGCCAAGGCCGCCTCCACCCGTCCGGCCGCCCTCAGGTCTTGCTGTTCGCTGAAGTAGCGGTCAAAGCGCACGCCGTACGCCAGCAGGTCGCGCTCTCGCCAGCGGCCGATCAGATCCACCGCAAACTGAGAGAGCATCGAGATGGCAGCACCCTGATCCAGGCCAAAGAGCGCTTGTTCACCGCGCTCGGCCAAAAAGGCCTGGGCGATCTCGCGGACGTAGTCGCCCTTGTAGCCGTCTTCTGGAAAGGGCACCGCCGCTTGTTGATCCTTGACCAGCCAGTAGTAGACGGTTTTGCCCAAGGCCTCCACCTGGGTGCCGGCGTCATTGACGTAAAACTCGCGCCACACCTGATGCCCGGCGGCCGTGAGCAAGCTGGCCAGAGCGTCACCGTAGGCGGCTGCTCTGGCTGACACGACGTTTAGCGGACCGGTCGGATTGGCCGACACGAACTCGACCAAGATCCGCTCGCCGCTGCCGGCTGTCTCCTTGCCATAGTCGGCGCCGGCCGCTTCCACTGCCTCGATCGCCGCTGCACAGGCCTGAGGCGCCAAAAAGGCGTTCAGGAAGCCAGCTCCTGCCACCTCGATGTGGTCGAACCAGGGATCAACCTGCACCGCGGCCATAAGCTCAGCCGCCACCTGCTTGGGCGGGCGCTTGAGCGTGCGGGCCAACACCAGCGGCCAGTTGGCCGCCAGATGGCCGTGTGACGGGTCATCTGAAATCTCCACCGAAAAAGCCGGCAGCGCTCCCTCAGGCCAGCGGCCGTCTTTTTGCAAGCCAGACGCGGCCTGTTCCAGAAGGCGGGTCAGATGGCTACGCAACATGTCCTGGGCCCGCTGCCAAGATGATCAAGAGCTCACGCACGGCCTTGGCCGCCAACACGGCGGTGATGCCAGAGGGGTCCAGTTGCGGGGCGACCTCGACCAGGTCCATGCCCACCCAGTTGAAGCCACTAAGCTGGCCCAACAGCGCCTCCCACTCCTGCCAGGAAAAGCCGCCCGGCTCTGGCGTGCCGGTGCCGGGGGCGAAGGCCGGATCAAAGCCGTCGATGTCCAAGCTCAGATAACAAGCACCATCGCCGATCAGCCGGCGGGCCTCCGCCATCCCCTGCGGCGTCACCGGCAGGCGGTGGGTAAGCGGCCATTCGTCTTTGTCGGCGGAGCGCACGCCGAATTGCAAGACCCGGCCCGGCCCGATGATGTCCAAGATCCGCCGCATGACGGTGGCGTGGGACAAGGACTCGCCTTGAAAGGTGTCTCTGAGGTCGGGGTGGGCGTCGAACTGGACCAGCCAGAGATCCGGGTGGCGCTTGGCGAGGGCGCGCACCGGCGCCAGCGAGACCAGGTGTTCACCGCCCAGGCCAAAGGGGATCAATCCCTGGTCCAAGATGCCGTCCACAAAGCGCTCGATGCCCAAAAGGGCGGCCTGAACACCGCCAGCCGGCACCACCAAATCGAGGGCGTCCCAGATCGCCTCAGCCGACACCTCTTGGCCCTGAGCCGGCGAGAACAGCTCCAAGCCGTAGGTGGCCTCGCGGATCGCCTGCGGTCCGAACCGGCTGCCCGGCCGAAAAGAGGCAGTGCCATCGAAGGGCATGCCGTAGACCGCGATCTGACTTCGCTCTGGGCTGCCTGCGGCAAACAGCATGCCCGGCTGGCGCGGTGTGACGTTCATCGCAACAGCTCTTGGACGAAGGGCGGCAGGGCAAAGGCAGCCTGGTGCACGGCTTTGGTGTAGTAGCGGCCAAGCGGCTCTTGGCGAGGCTGTGGGGTCAGGTCGCCACCGCCATATCCCACGGCGTACGACCAATAGCCAGACGGGTAGGTGGGGGCAGGCCCGGTGTAAAGCGCCACCTCGGGGAAGCACTCCTTTAGTCCCAGATAGGTGCGGCGCAGCACATCGGCATTGACCAAGGGCGACTCCGCCTGGCAGACGGCGATGCCGCCAGGGCTGAGCGCGCGCTGCAAGTCAGAGAAAAAGGGCTTGGCGAATAGTCCCTCGGCCGGCCCCACCGGGTCGGTGGAGTCGACCAAGATCACATCCCACTTAGAGGTGGCGCCCGCCACCAGCTCCACGGCGTCTTGGTGCATGATCTTGGCTCTGGGGTCGTCCAGGGAGACGGCCAGGGTGGGGAAAAAGTCGCGGGCGGCGTCGGTCACCCGCTGGTCGATGTCGCACAGCCAGGCCTCTTCTACCTCCGGATGCTTGAGCACCTCGCGCAAGGTGCCACCGTCACCACCACCGACGATCAGCACCTGCTTGGGGCCCGGGTGGGCCATCAGCGGCACGTGAGCCAGCATCTCGTGGTAGAAGAACTCGTCTTTTTCGGTGACCATGAAACAGCCGTCCAAAAACATCACATGGCCAAAGGCTTCTGTGTCGACCACCAACAGGTCCTGATAGGCGGTGCGCTCGCGGCGCAGCACCGAGCGCACCCGCAGGCCAAGCCGCAGATCGGGTGTCTGCTCCTCATCCAGCCACAGCTGGTCTCGCTTCATCTGGACTACCCCCACAGGCAGACTGCGGCGAAGGCGCAACCGCAGGACACGACATGGTGCTCCGCTGACTTGACCAGCACCCGGCTGAGGGCAAGCCCGCGCACCAAAAAGCCCTCCTCCAGCATCTTCCGGATGCGGGCCTCGGCTTCCTGGGCCGATCCCAAGAAGGCGGTCTCCATGATCAGTCCGAAGGCGCCTGGTTCGCCAAACCCGATGCCCACTGCCGCTGCGATCTGCTCGCCAGGCGTGGTCGAGGAGATGTGGCCGTAGGCGGTGGGCAGCAGGCTGCCGGGGGCGATCGCCAAGGACATCGCCTGCTCGGCACCGGGCGGCAAGATGGAGCTGACCCGGATCAGATTCATGTTCCCGCAGCCGGCTGCCAGCAGTGCGCCATCAAAGGCGTTTAGGGCCGTTTCACCCTCCGACGAGGCAGCCACCATGGTGAAGCGAGTCGGCGTTTGCAGCAATGCTGGCGTCTTCCTTTCTTGGCCAATCGCAAAAACCTGACCGATTATACACGGCTGGGACGCTCCCTACGGATGCTTTTGCTCCAACACCACCTTGTTTTTCAACTGGCCGATCGCCTCGACCGAAACGGTCACCACCTCGCCTGGTAAAAGCCAGCGCGGTGGCTTGCGCCCACTGCCGGTCCCAGCCGGCGTACCGGTCAGGATCAGGTCTCCGGGCTCCAGTGTGGTGAATTCTGAGGCCGCCGCTACCAGCTCTGGTACCGCAAAGATCATGTCGGCGCTAGTCCCGTCTTGCATCGGCGCCGCCCCGATCCAAGAGCGCAGCCGAAGCGCCTGCGCATCGTCGATCTCGTCTTTGGTCACGATCCAAGGACCGACCGGGGCGGTCTGATCGAAGTTTTTGCCGGGCGTCCACTGGCTGGTGCGGTGTTGGAAGTCGCGCACGCTGACATCGTTGGCCACGGTGTAGCCAAATACGCTGGCCAGCGCCGCCTCCCGGCTCAAGCTGCGGCCGCCTGAGCCGATCACCACCGCTAGCTCCACCTCCAGGTCCAGCTGCGGACTGGCCAAGGGCAGCAAGATGTCGCCAAAAGGATCGGCCAGGCTAGACGGCAGGCGTAAGAACATCTCTGGCGCAGGCGGCAGCGCATGGCCGCCCTCAGCGGCGTGGGCACTGTAGTTGAGGCCGATGCCGATCACCCGCCCCCAGCCCTCGACCGGCACCAGCAAGGTGCCCTCGACCAGCGGCATCAAGCGGTGCTCTTCAGTCTGGCGGCCAATCTCTGCCTGCACCAGAGGGGCAAGGTCAGCCCACATCCGGATCAGGCCCCGCATCGAGTCCGCAGCCAGTTGATGCGCTTGCAGCAACGGGCCAAGGTCGGCCACGCCTGCCTCGGTCACGGCCACCACCCGCGGCCCGCTTTCGCCCTGCTGCCGAGCCAGTTTCACCTCTGGTTCAACTCCAGCGGAAGACGGCAGCGCCCCAGGTCAGGCCCGCTCCAAAAGAGACGATCAGCACCAGATCTCCGGGCTTGAGGTGTCCCTCTTGGTAGTAGTCGTTCAGCGCCATCGGCACGCTGGCGGCAGAGGTGTTGCCGTAGCGGTCAATGGTCACTGCCATCTTGCCCGCTGGGATGCCCATGCGCTCAGACAACTGGTTCAAGATGCGCAAGTTGGCCTGATGGGGGACCACCAGGTCGATCTGGTCCAAGCTGACCCCGGCCTCTTCCAGCGCCTGCTGACAGGCCCGCTCCATCACGCCGCAGGCCTGCTTGAAGGTGGCCTGTCCGTTCATCTTAAAAAAGTGCAGCCCTTGATCCACCGTCTGATGGCTGGTCGGGTTGCGCGAGCCGCCGCCTGGGAAGTACAGCAGGTCCCACAGCCCGCCATCCGAGCCCAGGTGCGAGGAGAGCACGCCCTCGACGCCGTCTGGCGCTGCCTCTAAGATCATTGCCCCGGCGCCGTCGCCGAGCAGCACACAGGTGGAGCGATCGGTCCAGTCCAGCATCCGGGACAAACACTCAGCGGCCACCACCAGCACCCGCTTTTGCACGCCGGAGGCCACCAGGCTGCGGGCCAGATGAAAGGCGTACAAAAAACCGGTACAGCCGGCCGCCACGTCCACGGCGCCGGCCCGGTGAGCCCCCAGCCGGTCTTGCAGCAGACAGGCCACAGACGGGAACTGCATGTCGGCGGTGACGGTGGCGACCACGATGAAGTCGATTTGGTCTGCGCTCACGCCAGTGCGCTCCATCACCTGGCAAGCGGCGCGGTAGGCGAGATCCGAGGTGGCCTCGCCATCGGCGGCGACGTGACGCTCCTTGATGCCGGTGCGAGAGACGATCCACTCGTCCGTGGTATCGACCATCTTCTCCAAGTCGTGGTTGGTCAGGGTTCGCTCAGGCACATAGGCGCCGATGCCCAGCACCCGGACCGGGACGGCCACCCTACTCGCCCCTGCGCCGCATCCGCATCGGCGGCCGGTCCTCACCGGGGTCAAAGCCGAAGATGCGGATGAAGCCGGCAACCGGAGCTTCGATCACAGACCTAAAGCGCAATACCAAAAGCGCCACCGCCGTGCCGATGATGGCGCCGGCCAAGACGTCAGTCGGCCAGTGCACGCCGACGGCCACCCGGGCAACGGCGATCAAGACGGCCAGGATCAGGTACGGCCAGCCCAGGGCTGCGCCCCCTAAGAACATGGCGGTGGCGATGGCGAAGGCGCCCGTCGCATGGTCAGAGGGGAACGATGAATCGTTGCCGTGCTTGACCAGAGCATGCACCAACAGGGGATAGGCAAACTCCGGGCGCTCTCTGAACACGATCAGGCTGATGCCCATCGTGATCAGGACCGACACACCAGCGGCCACCGCCGCATAGATCAGTGCCCGCCTGGCCCGGGTGGCGTGACGAGGCAGGGCGAAAAACAGCACAGTCAGGGTGACAGCGTAGATCTCAGGGCCGTAGGTGGCGAAGAAGACGGACAGATGGGTCAGGATCGAGGAGCCAGCAGCAGCGTGATTGATCGCCAGCAGGATTCTGAGTTCTAGGTTCAGGACCACACCCCCAGAGCAGTGCTGGTAACAGGTGCGAGTATACCAATGCGGGTGTGGTGGCACAACGAGCGAAGGGCCTTTCTCCTTAGGCGCTAAGTGGGGTGCAGGGGACATCGGAGCCAGCAGTCGAAGCCCAGTCGTTGCCGCGACCCCGACCGTGCAGCCCGTGACCAGCATGCTGGGACCTGGAGGGGAAACACGGAGGTGAAAAACCAAGCCCCGCTGTTGCTGCTCGGCTCTTACCACATGAATAATCCCGGTCGCGATCTCCATAACGCGGTCGTCGACGACGTACTGAGCGATGCCCGCCAGCAGCAAATCCGGGCGGTCACCGCCGGCCTCGCCCGTTTTCGCCCGACGATCGTCGCCATCGAGGTCCAACGGGAACAGGATGCTGCCTGGAATCAGGACTATCAGCGCTATTGCCAAGGTCAGTTCACCTTAACCTCAGACGAGCGCCATCAGTTGGGGTTTCGGCTAGCCGCCACCTGCGGCCTCGAGCGCATCCACGCCGTGGATTGGAACGAGGATCTCCCGTACGTCGAGGACGACTTGGAAGCGGTCTGGGCATACGCCAAGGAGCACCACCCAGATCTCTACGCCACCGTTTCTGGCCGCTTCGAAGGGTGGGCCAGAGAGTTCGACCGCCGGCAAGCCACACAGACGGTCGGTCAGCTGTTGAGTTGGTTGAATGACCCAGGTCGACTGGCCCAAGAGCACCTCAACTATCTGGCCCTGGCCACGCTCGGGACAGCCGGAAAGCACCCGGCCGTGCCTTGGATCACCGGCTGGTTTCAGCGAAACCTCACCATCTTCGTCAACCTGACCCGTCTGGTCAGCAGCCCCGAGGATCGGATCCTCGTCGTCTACGGGGCGGGACATATCCCTCTGCTCCATCAGTTTGCCGCTGATAGTGGCCACTTTGCGGTAGAGAATGCTGCGGACTTTCTGCCGCAAAGTGCGTCCAGCCCGTAGCGACATGCCTCTCGGGCGTTGTCACGCACCTCTGCCCGCTGACCGCCTCGTCCAAGAGTCGGAGGCGCTGGCCGCCATGCCTGCACCTTGGAGCCTGTCCCTAGAGCGACTCTTTTCTGGTTATGACTGTCTTTCTATATTGTCTATTTCATAGCCACCCTATATGCTGGGGTGAATCTTGTTCGCAAGGGGGATACGTAATGCCAACGGATCTGACCGGATTCGATCTGGACGCCAGCGTCTCGGTCTCGGACCTCCGTGCCGAGGCCTCCTGGCAACGACTGCTTATCCGCTATGGCAAGCTGCGTGTGGAACGGCGCGGCCGTGGAAGCTCGGCGGTCGTTGGTGTCCTTCTGGCTCCTCCCGTATGGCGCGAAGTGTGCCGTTTGATCGCCGCCCAGGAGGCAGCCGAAGATCGAGCAGTTGAGCAGATCATTGACCTGAGGGCAGGCGGGGAACTTCTCCAGGGCCAGGAATTGACAGAGGGCATGGCTGCACGCCTTAGGGCTCAGCTGGAGAAGGTGCGCCCTGAGCGATAACATCCGGGAGACGGCCATCGAGTTGTTTGTGCTGACCCTCTCGGAACTTCCGATCGTAGCCGTACGCGGGCACATCGAGGAGGACATACGGGCTCTGAGCGAGGCGTTTAGCGACGAGCAGGAGTTTGTTTCGGCGCTGCACGCGATTAGCGCCGAACTGCGTCTGATTGTGGGCGACCCGGACCGAGGAGGCAGCCTGCACGGTCACTACACCGCCTGGAAATACAGCAAGTTCCAGTCGCAGCGCTCCCAACATCACCCGGCGGATCTCCGCATCATCTTTCGACGGGTGGCCGAGGCCGGAGCAAGCCACGTTGAGGTACGCGCCTTCGGTCATCGCTGGCATCCGGTGGCTGTCTACCTGCGGGGCAAGGATCGATAGAGCCGCAGAGCGTCATGGCTGCGCCAATCCCTTGGGATCCTCAGATCTATGCGCCTCGGTGCACCGGTTTCGCAGTGACCTCGCTCCGATGGGGCAAAGACGTCATCGCCCCCGGCCGGGTCACCGCCACCGCGGCCACGGCCGTGGCGTAGCGACAGGCCTCGACCAGATCGGCACCTTGCAGTGTGGCGGCGACCAACCCACCTGAAAAGGCATCACCGGCAGCCGTGGCATCCACGGTTGTGACCTGATGGGCTGGAATTGTCTCCACTAGACGCGCGCTCACCAGCACCGAGCCCTCGTGACCGAGCTTCACCACCGCCGCCCCAGCTCCCAGCGCCAGCAGCTTCTTGCCGGCGGCCCCGGCCGAAGCGAAGTCCGTGACGGCAATCCCAGTCAGCGCTGTGGCCTCGACCCGGTTGGGGGTGACCAGATCAGCCCTGCCCACCAATTTGGCTGCGACGCCCTCGGCCGGTGAGGGGTCGAGGAACACCTTCAGGCCGGCCTGGCGGGCCTTGATCATCGCCAGCTCGGCGATGGGGTGCGGGATTTCCAACTGACAGGCCAAGATGGAGGCGCCCAGGAAGCCCAAGCCAGCCAGGGCATCGATCTGGTCAGGGCTCAACTGACCGTTCGCCCCCGGCGACACCAAGATGGTGCTCTCTCCGCCCGCGGTGCTCAAAATCAGGGCTAGGCCACTGGCTTTCTCTTTCAGGTCGATCAGTTGGCTGACGTCCACGCCCTCGTCGGTCAGAGCCTGGCGCAAGGTGGTGGCAAAGTGATCGGAGCCCACAGCTCCTACGAAGGCCACGTCCACGCCTAGTCTGGCCGCCGCCACCGCCTGGTTGGCGCCCTTGCCGCCCGGACCCCATCTTGTGTCGCCGCCCAGTAGGGTCTGCCCACTTTGCGGCAGATGGGCAAGCGGCATGGTCAGGTCCATGTTCACAGACCCCACCACCACCAGCTGCGCCACCCTAGGCCCCACTCTTGGTCCGCCGCCACAGACCGCGCGCCGGCACGTCCTCGGGCGAGCGGGTCTGATCCGGGTGTTGGGAGTAGGCCTGGGCCATCCGGCTGTATGCCTCGAGCGACCAGATCTTGCCCTCGGTCACACGCCGCAGTGCCCTGGCCATCGGGTCAAGCGTGCGGCCGTCAGCCAAGAGCAGGAGCGGGCCCTTGGGTCCAGCTTGCCAGCTGGCGCTCAGTTCCTTGCGCAGCGCCTCACCTAAAAAGGCGCCGACCACCTCAGCCACCTCGGCGGGTTCACCGTGCAGCCTCTTGGGAAGGCGCTGGTCGATCATCTGGTCCAGTTGGCCAATCACCGCCAGGCTGGGAAAGATGATCTGACCTGTGATCTCTTTCGCCACCTGGCCCTGGACCAATGACAGTTGGGCCATCCGTTCGGCCAGGGATGCATCGGCCACGGCGGCGCCTCCTCTTGCGGACTCGTTTCTAGGACTCGTTTCTAGTCTCGCTGTTTGCCGCCGCCCTGTCTGCCCCTACCGGAGCAGGGCTCTGCCCGCATCGGCTGATCCTCTTTCTTCAGCACGGGCGACAAGAACGAGTCAGCCCAAGGCCACGTCGGATCGGCCCGGGGCGTCAATAAGGCAGCGCCGGGCGATCTTCTTCTGCCACCTGGCACGGCCATCGGCTGAAATCTCGCTTAGCCGCGATCGAGATGTTCACGCAGCGTTTGCACCGTCCAGGTAGGACATCCACAGCCGAGAAAATCATGGTCAGCAGTGAGGATCCCGGCGTCGAGCGCCAAGGCCAGGGCAACAGGCGCCCAGTCCCTGGCATCTCGCGGGACCCGTCGGCGAGCCTCGGCCGCCCGATGCAGATAGAAGGTGCGCGGGATGATTTCAATCATCCGATGATTGATCAGAGCATGGACAGATTCATGGAGCAGGCGCGCCTGCTCTCCGGTCAGTTGCCCGGATGCAACGATCTTGCCGACCAGACGCTGCAGTTCGTGCTCGGCTTCCTCCCACTGCTCCTCTGCGACGACCACCTGCAACTCAGCGTGGCTCAACAGCGCCCTGCCTCGTTCCCGAAGCAATTCGGCGACCAGCACGCTTGCATCTGCGACGACGATCATTCGCCGGGTCTCCGCCGCAGATCAAACAGCTGTGCCAGTTCCTCCTCCGTGAGGCCGGTATCAGCGAGTACCTTGTCGACAGTAGAACCGAGCTGCTCCAGGGCCCGTTTCGCCTGGCCCCGGTCCCGTTCGACCGGAATGTAAAAGCCGATCACTTGGCCGTGCCGGCTGACGGCTACGGGGTCGTCCCCAGACAGGTAGGTCGTCGCATGATCACGGAATTCGCGGACCCCAACACTCTTCAGCTTTGCCACTGTGACCACCTCGTGGTCACAGTGTAGTCTGAGCTCATCGGCTCGGTCAATGCAGAGCGGGGCGCATTTCTCCGCTTGCGTCCTGGTCACGGCTCGCCATAAGGCTATTGGGCGGGGACACCATCGGCCGCCCGTTGAGATTCAGTGCTCTAGTGTCGGCGCCGAGTCGATCTGGAAGCCTTTTGGTCATGACCGAGACAGGAAAGGGGCCGCCCCGGTGGGGAGCGGCCCGATCGATACGGTGCAGGAACCTACTTAGTTGTCCAGGCTGAACGATTGGCTGTTGTTGTCACTGGTGGTGGTCTGGTGGCCCTTGTTGTGGTCTTGGCCCTTAGCGTGTTGGTTCTGGTGAGCGTCCTTGGTGGACGTGGTGGTGGTGGTGCTAGACGTGACCATCATGGTCACGCTGACAGACGTCGCCATCAGGCCCTGGCCCTGGCTCACGCCGCTGATCGTCACCGCGTCACCGACGGCGAGATCATTCATGGTTAGGCTGACGCCGCCGACGCCGGTGATGGCGGCCTTCTCTTTGATCTGGACTACGACTTTGCTACCGTTTGCCTCTAGAACCGTGATCCGGTGCCCTTTGTCGATGGTCACGACGGTTCCGGTCACAGTCGCCGCCAATTTCTGGACGGTGATCGCCGACACCAGGCCGGCTGCGTTGAGGCTCAGGTTGACCTGGCTACCGACGGCCACGCTGGTCAGGGCCAGCGGCTGGCCACGGTACATCACGGTCAGCGGTGAGGCCAGGGTGTAGGTGTAGGTCTGTCCAGTCACGGTTGCGCCCTGGACGTTCTCGCCGTCTCGCTGCAGGTTCAAGGTTAGGCTGGTGGCCCCGATTGCCGACACGGTACCCTCTTGGCGCTGGGCCGTACCTTGGTCTTTGCCGTTGGTGGCAGAAGCCACCTGGCTCTGACCGTGGTCCGGCTGACCGGCGGCGTGCGAGACCAGGCCCATCGGCAAGGCCATTGAGACTGCGATCAGCCCGCCACTCACTAAGGTGGCTGTAATCGATTTGAGTCGCATCATCATGAGTCAATCCCTTCAACGGTACGTTTGGGGTCTGACACACCTAGTTGTTCGCACTGGAATGGTGGTTTACGACCGTAGGCGCTGAGCCGACCTGGTGCACAGCCAGGCAGAGACAGGGCCGCCCGCTTTTGGCGGACGGCCCTGTTTTCGGTCCTAGGGAGGTGGATTAGTTGTCGGTTGAGGTGCTGGAGCTGGTGGATCCTTGGACTACGGTCGTCACCTGAATGGTGGTGGCCCGCAGTCCCTCTTCACCCATGGTGCCGCTCACCGTCACCAAGTCGCCGACGGCCAGTTGATTGACGTTCAGCGGGTTGCCGCTGGGGTCGGTGATCGTGGCCCGATGGTTCGTCTGGACGGAAACGGTCGTGCCGTCAGCTTCCTGGATCAGGACCTTTTGGTCCTCACCGAGGCCGATGATAGTGCCGGAGATCGATGCCTGCTGCTTTTGCACGATGATCAAGGAGGCTTGGCCGCTGGAGTTTAGGTGCACGTTGACCTGACTGCCTGCTGTCACCTGGCTGAGCGGGATGGACAGGCCGTGGAAGATGGCAGCGGCATCCGGCGCCAGCGTGTAGGTGTAGGTCTGGCCGGTGACGGTTTGGCCATAGGTCTGACCGGTCACGGTCTGGCCCTGGGAACCGTCTCCCTGGGAGTTGTCGCCGTTACCCTGCAAGGTCAAAGTCAGACTGGTCGAGGTCATCGTCGACACGGTACCCTCCACTGCCTGTTGCTCCTGCTCGCCACTGGTGCCTTGGCCACCGGAGGTGGTGGTCGCAGCTGTGTTCTCCACCGCAACCAAGATGGCGTTACCGGCGGCGTCTTCAGCGACCGCTACCTGGTCTCCGGTCTTCAGGGCGGTTAGGGAGACCGACTGGTTGTTTTCGTAGACGATCGAGGAGCTGGCCACCGGGATGATGGCGACAGTGCCATCTGCCTCGGTCACGGTGACGGTGCCGATGGTGGTCTCACCGTTGCTGGTGCCAGAAGCGACGCTCACACCGCTGACCGTACCGACCACCAGGGAGCTGGAGGTGGTGGCGGGCGGGGAGCCGTAGCGGCGCTGACCGCGGGCCAACATGGCCGCCATCTGGGCTCTGGTGATGGTGCCGTTCGGGCTGATGGTGGTGGCGGAAGTGCCCTTGATCAGTCCCAGTTGCACGGCGAGCGCCATGGCGCCCATGTCCTGGGCCGGGATCTGGGAGGCGTCTGTGAAGGCCGCCAGGTCTGCGGTTGAGGTGCTTTGGGCCTGAGTGTTCAGACCCATGGCGCTGATCAGCCAGACGATCACCTGCTGCCTGGTGGCGACTGCGGTCGGGTTCAAGGTGCCAGTGTTGGCCAGCACGCCCATCTGGACAGCCACTTCAATGCTGTGGGTGGCCCAGGCCGGAATGTTGGCGTCATCGGTGAACTGCAAGGTCACGCCGGTGCCGGACTGGCCGTTGCCCAGCGCCCGCACGATCAGTGCCAAGGCCTCGTCCCGGGTGAGCGGCGCGTTGGGCGCGAACAGCCCGTTGCCGACACCCTTGATGATGCCCTGGGCGGCTAGCTGAGCCACATCCTCGGTGGCCCAAGACGCCTGCCCCATGTCTCGAAACGAAACCTGATTGCCTCCGGTCTGACCGGCGGCGAAAGCGCTGGAACCCATCGGCAGTGCCATCCCGGCTGCCACCAGGGCAGACCCGGCAACAACTGTGATCACCTGTCTAAGGCGCATCAAATCATCCTCCTCAACCAAGCGTGAACTCGAGACCTGGATCTATTTACAGAGCTTCGTAGGGCACGCCGCCTTTCGGGGGGTCGAGCGGCACCACTTCTAAAAAGAATCCGTCGGCGCTGGTCAGTCGGATCTCGCCGGCGAACACGGACACTTCGATTTCGCTTCCCTCATCCAGGGGCAGCGCCACTTCCCGGTAGAGCACCCGGTCTTGGTGCTCGGCAAAACTGCCGGTCAGGCTGAGCCGGCCCTCGGCCAACACCACGTCTTCCAGGGTCATGTCCACGCGGGCGAGCAATGCGTCGCCGAGCGCCAAGGTGCACAGCACCGCTTTCCCCTGGTGACTTCTCAGCGCCGAAAATAGCTGGCCCAGTTCCGCTTGCGCCACTGTCATCGCTCCTTAACTGACTCCCACAGACCAGGGGACGAGAGCTCGCTCTCCTAAGGGATCTCCTCGCCGCTGAAGGCATCGATGCGCACCGTCTGGCCGGGGCCGACCAATACCCACTGCGGGGCCAGCAGTTGCCAGGCGCTGGTGGCCAAAGGATATACCAGCGCCATCGACTGGACGCGGCCGCTGCCACCGGTGGCCGCCTCGTAGGCCACTGCCTCGGCCGCCGACAGCAGGCTGGCCCGGCCGCCTGCGCTCTGGGCCTGATTCAGCCGGACTTGAACCAGCCAGTCCTTGGCTGGCCCTTCCACCACCACGGCGCTGGCCCCGGCCACCGGTACTCCGTTGACGCTTTCGCCGAACACCACGCTGAGCGTGGATCCGGCCTTGAGCACCGTTCGCTCGCTGAGGCCGCTCGGCAGCTGCAAGGCGGTGAGCAGGCTTTGGGCCGCACTGATCGCCGCCGCCTGGCCGACCACCGGCAACTCCGCCGGCGACGGCGCCAGCACCACCCAGACCGCACCATCGGGCTCTTGGCTGACGGACTCCTGACCGCGCTGGTAGCGGATGGCACCGCTTGGCTGAAGCACGCCTTTGGGCACAGAGCCAAAGAGCGTGAGCGCCACCTGGGCGGCACTGACCAAGCGCATGCGAACCACGGGCAAGTCGTGAACGCCAGCACCCAAAGGGTTGGCGACCGCGCCCGGCGGCAAGGTAGCGACCGTGCCTTGGCCAGAGGAGATCGGTCCGCTGACTTGCAGCAGGCTGAATAAGAACACATCGACAGCCAGGAAGATGCCGATCAAGAGCCGGCGGGCACCAACCCAGCCCATCAGCCGGCGCCGCCGCTGACCAAGACCTCCTGGCCGCTGGCTTCCACCACCAGGGCGCCCACAGCGAGCCGGCCAGCGTCGTTGACCTCAACCGGCACCACGGCCACAAGCCCCCGGCTGAGAGTCGGGCTGAGGGCGAGCGTGAGGGCCGCAATGGAAAAGGGCTGCACTCCCGAGACCAGCACCCCGAGGCCAGCCGAACGGGCACTGACCACAGAACTCTGGGCGAACTGCACACTGGCTGCGCTCGGTCCCAGCACCACCAGCCGGTCCACGGTCAGGGCCAAGGACACTGTGGACTGCCTGCCACCAGTCGTCACCGCACTGACCGTCAGGTCCGGCGTGAACCCGGGATGACTGCTCACGAAGCTCTCTGCGGCGCTGACCGCACTCAGGCCAAAGAAGTCGGGGGCAGCCGATCCGAAGGATACCTGGAAGGCACCGGAGCGCTCCACATGCAACACCGTGGCGCCGTCCGTATAGGCGACGCCGTCCGCGCCCTCGTCGATGGCCTGCACGCTGAGCGGCAGCGGCAAGAAGGACGGCACCAGCTGGTCGACGGGAACAGGCGCAGCCACCACCTGACCTGCCGGCAGACTGCCGCTGGCCGCAGAGAGCAACGGATGGGCAGCCGACGGAGTACCAGCGGCCAGGGCCTGCGGCAGTCGAGCCGCGAACTCAGCCGACACTGTCGCACTGAGCGGCTGCTGGTGCCAAATGCCGCTCGCCAGCCAGAGCACAACCGGGTGGTTACCAAGGGTCAGTACGATCAGGCTGAGATCGCTGACCGCTGGCCTGGAGGTGAAGGGAACCTGGCTGGGCCAGACCACTGCCACCGCCGCCGGCGCCTGATGAATCGCACTCAGGGCAAGTGCAGCGCTGATCGGCTGGCCTCCACTCAGCGCTGGCAAGGCGCTGGCCCAGGTGACCCAAAGCCGTCGGTAGCCTGGCATCGACGGCAGTTCCAGGGCCGCCTTGGGCGCGATCAGCTCAATCGCCAGCGGTAAGGGCTCCACCACCGCCACCGGTGGCGGCGGGGTGTACGCCGTGTGCGTGGGCAGATAGGCGAGGGACGGCAGCGACAGCCATAGCCGCCCCACCAGGGCGACCGACAAGAAGACCAGGGCGGTCAAGGCGGATCCTTCCACCCAGTTGGTCCAGCGGTTCACCGCCCGCTCCCGGCCGCCTGCGTTGGCTGCCAGCGCGGCAGACTGATGCGGACCAGGGTCCCGCCCTCTTTGCGGTTGGTGATCTTGATCTGACCGCCGTGGGCGACCACGATCTCCTTGGCGATGGAAAGGCCGAGCCCGGTTCCGCCGACGTCTCGACTGCGCGCCGTGTCCACCCGGTAGAAGCGTTCAAAGACGTGCGCCAAGCTGGCTGGTGGGATGCCTGGCCCCCGGTCGGATATGGAGATCTCGACCAGGTCGCCAGTAGGGCGCGTGGCCAAGGTCACGGTGCCAGCGGGCGGTGAGTAGCTGATCGCATTCATCAGCACATTGATCAGGACCTGAGTGAGGCGGTCGAGATCACCGGGTACGCGAAGCTGCGCATCGGGCAAAACGCTGTCGACGATCACCGCGCGCTCTTGGGCCTGGGTGGCCACCGCCGCCTTCGCCCGCTGCACTAGGTCGACCACCGCCACTGGCTCTCGGTGCAGCGCCAGTTGCTGACTGTCGGCCTGAGACAAGGTGAGCAGGTCCTGGACCAATCGCACCATGCGGTCGGTTTCAAAAAGCGCTACCCCGACGAATCGCTGCCGCAGGCTGGGTCTCAGCGCTCGTTCTGAACTGAGGGTTTCCAGGTAGCTTTTGAGCGAGGTCAGCGGCGTCTTCAGCTCGTGGCCGACATCAGCCACAAACCGCCGGCGCATCTCGTTCAAGCTGGCCTCCTCCGTAACGTCCTGGATCGTCACCACCCAGGCCGCCAGCGCTGCCGCTGGCCTACCTTCCACCCGCAGCACCCGGCTTTGGCCTTGGCTCGTCCAGCTGATAAAGCGAGGCCCCGTGGTCTTTGCGGTGAGCAACTCGAGCCCGGCCAGTTCCGCCGCTGGCCGGTCGAGCAGGGTCTCGGCCGCCGGATTGGAAAACAGCACCGCTCCATCTGGACCAAGCGCCACCACGCCGTCTCGGATGTTGAACAGCACGGCCTCCAGCTTCTCCCGCTCCCGGCCGATGGTCTCCAACGTTCCCTGCAAGGTCAGGGTCATCTCATCGAAGGCCCGCCCCAGCTGGCCCAGGTCGTCGTCCGGCCAGCCCTGGTCCGGCGGTGGATCGAACTGGCCACTGCCCACCCTGTGCACCCGGCTGGCCAAGCGGCGGATCGGACCGGCCATCAGCCGGGACAGCAAGATGCCAGCGATCACGGCCAGCAGCAGGCTGAACACCGTGGCTAAAAGTAAGATCTGACGGATGTTGGTGATGGCAGCCACCACCGGCGTGAGCAGTGCGGTCATCAGCACGGCCCCGACCAGATGCCCTTGGGCCAGCACCGGCAGCGCCACCTCGGCCACGGGCTGCCCGCCTTGGTGCGCGTAGCCGCTGACCCGCTTGCCGCGCAGGGCGTCTGCCACCAGCGGCGAGGCCAGGCGGCTGCCGATCTCGCTTTGCAAGGCACCGGAGGTTCCGACCACAATCGCCTGGCTGTTCACCACCACCACGGTTTGGCCGCCGACCGCCCCGAACTGGGCGATCTCCGGCGAGAGGTCGAGTGTCGAACTGGGCTGGGCCAAATTCGGCTCCAGCACACTGCCCAACAGCGCCGCCTGGGTGGAGAGGTTGACGGTGAAAGAGGTCAGATAATAGCGGTTGAGGGAGGTGAGCAGGTAGCTGCCGCCGACCTCCATCGTGAGCAGGACCAGCAGCAAGCTGACCAGCAGCATCCGCCACTGGACGCCAATTGGGGCGAACAGGCGTCTAGAGAGGCTCCAGTTCAAGGTAATATCCCCGGCCGCGTCTGGTCTTGATGGTGATCGGGTGGCTGGGGTCGGTTTCGATCTTGGCCCTAAGCCGGCGGATCGTCACGTCGACCAGCCGGGCACTGCCGCTGAGCGACCCCCACACCGCCGTCCTCAAGTCGTCGCGGCTGAGCACCTGACCGGGATGGGTGGCCAGCACCTGCAGCAGAGAGAACTCGCGCCCGGTCAGCGCCACCACCTTTCGTCCCTGGGTCAAGGTGTAGGCGGCCGGGTCTAATAAGAGCTTCCCGACGGCCAACTGCTCGCCCGTGCGCTGGCGCGGCCGAGTGGTCCGGCGGATCAGCGCCCTGGCCCTGGCCACCACCTCTCGCACCGAAAACGGCTTCACCACGTAGTCGTCGGCGCCGATTTCCAGCCCCACCACCCGGTCAGTTTCATCGGCCTTGGCGGTCAGGATCATGATCGGCACCTCGGAGTGGCGGCGGATCTCGCGGCAGACGGCGATGCCGTCCAGGCCGGGCAGCATCAGATCCAAGATGACCAGATCAGGCGGCATCATCTCGACCCGGCGCAGCGCCTCCAGGCCATCTCCGGCCCCTTGCACCTCGAAGCCTTCCTTCTCCAGGTGATAGGCCAAAATGTCGACGATCGGCTGCTCGTCGTCGACAATCAGCACCCGGGTCATGACACTGCCGCCAGGGCCTGAGCCAGGTCTTGCCACAGATCGGCCACCTGCTCGATGCCCACAGACAGTCGGATCAGTCCCTCTGTCACGCCGATGGCGGCCTTTTGCGCAGCACCAAGCGAGCGGTGACTGGTCAAGCCGGGGTGGCTGACCGTGGTCGCCACGTCGCCCAGGCTGGGTGCCAAGACGATCAGGCGCAGTCCTCGGATCAAGGTGTTCGCCCGCTGCTCGCTGCCGACATCGAAGGCCAAGAGCGCACCAGGCGAAAGCAGATCCATCTTCCAGGATTGGTCGGACCCTAGCGACGGGTAATAGGTGGCCTTGACCGCCGGGTGCGCATCCAGGTGGCGGGCCAGGTCACTGGCGTTGGCGACGGCCTGCTGCTGGCGGACGAATAGGGTTTTCGCCCCCTCCAGGGCCAGCCAGGCGGCGCGCGCATCGGCGACCATGCCGAGCCGACCCCGCAGCCGAGCGGCTTCGGCCACCAGCTCTTGGCGGCCCACGACGGCCCCCAAGATGACGTGGGCATGGCCAGAGATGGCCTTGGTTAGAGAGTGCACCACCACGTCTGCGCCCCGATCCAGCGGCCGGCAACAGACCGGGGTGGCGAAGGTGTTGTCCACCACCAGCCGGGCGCCTGTTTCCCGGCAATGCTGGGCCAGCCGACCCAGCGGGCTGGGCCGGCACAAGGGGTTGGAAATGCTCTCGACCAATACGCCCTCGCCGGCGGCAAAAGACGGCAAGGAGTCGGCCCAGGGGTCGAACGCGGAAATCGGGCGTCTGCTGGCGATCTCGGTCTGAATCAGATCCAAGGTGCCGCCATAGAGGTGGTGGGCATACCACAGTCGCTGCCCGGGAGCGCAGGTCGCCTCCATCGCCAACCACAGTGCCGCCTGCCCGGACGAGCAGGCGATGCCGGCCTCGGCCCCTTCCAGGGCCGCCACCTGCTGGCCGAGCGCTAGGGTGTTCGGATTCTCCATCCGGCTGTACACGAAGTCGCCAGGTGTCGTGAAGGCCTGGTCCACCGTCTCCAAGTCTGGGAAGACAAACACACTCGTTCCGTAGATGGGGGCCACCAGCGGCGGCTGGCGCACTTCGACCACAGGCGGGTGGACCGCCTGGGTAGCAGGGTCGACGCTGGGCAGGTCCTTGTCGATCATTTGATTCAGATTAGCGTCCCTGCGGCCGAGTCCTTCACTCGAGCGGCGGCGGTGCACCGTCTGGCCCTGGCGGCCATTGCCACTGGCGGTCCGATTCGATGGTTCATGAACGGCGGGGTCAGTTCTGAGTGGTACTAGCCTTGACGGTGGAACCTGGCAGGCCTAGTGTTTCCGGCAACTCCGTGGAGGTGGTTTAGATGCGCGTTGCCTTGGCCGGAGTGGGCATGATCGGCACCTCCCTGGCTCTGGACTTGAGGGCCCTCGGCCACCAGGTGTGGGGCTACGATCCAGACCCAGAGCACCTGGCCGAGGCTCAGGCCATGGGCGCCTTAGACGGCGGCCTGCCACAACTGGCCGGCAGCTTCGACCTGATCTTGCTGGCGGCGCCGCCCCAGGCCTGTCTGGAGTTAGTGCAAAGTCCGTGCCAGGCACCTTTGTGGCTGGACGTGGCCTCAGTGAAGGCTCCGATCGTAGCGGCGGCGATGGCCCGCGCTGTGCCCTTCGTTGGCGGCCACCCCCTGGCCGGCAATGCCGGGTCCGGACCGCAAGCGGCGACCGCCGGCTTGTTCCAAAACCGCGGCTTCGCCCTATGTCCTGGTGGTGGACCCTTGACCCAGGCCATCTCGCTGGTACAGTCGCTGGGAGCCCATCCGTTCGTGCTCAGCGCCGAGGTCCATGATCGTGAGGTGGCTGCCAGCTCGCACGTCTTGTACCTGCTCAGCGCAGCCCTGGCTCGACGCCTAGCCGAGACAGCGCCCGAGCTGATCGGCCCGGCCGCCCATGAGTGGCTTCGTCTGGCCAGCGCTCCGGCGGCTCTCTATCAGGAGATCTTGACACTCAACCATGACGCCGTGACGGTGGCATTGGACGACCTGATGGCAGAGGCCCGCCGCCTTGTGGACCGTGGCGCTTACGAATCAGCCGAGCAGCTCGCCCAAAAGATCCGAGAAAGGTGGGAGTCAGATGCCGGTTAGCGGGGTGCGCGGTGCTACCGTCGCTGCTGCCAACGAGGCTCATGCCATCTGGGACGCCACCGAGGAGCTCCTGGTGGAGCTCACCCGCTTAAACGCCATCGAGCAGAAAGAGGTGGTGGCCGCCTTTTTCACCATGACACCGGACCTGAACGCAGCCTACCCCGCCTACGCCGCCCGCCGCCTGGGCTGGACCCAGGTACCGCTTCTGGGAGCGGTGGAGACAGCCGTGCCGGGCATGCCTGAGCGGATGATTAGGGTCCTGATTGAAGTGGAGCGGCCCCAGCGCCAGGTGCTGACCGCAGCCTACCTGCACGGCACGCTCAGCCTGCGACCGGACTTGGCCCCGCCAGAGGACTGACCTAGCGTTCGGCCGCCAGGTCGATCGGCTGGCCCAAGAGCGTGGTGTGGCTGGCGGTGGTCTCGGCGACGATTCGCCCGGCTTTCACCACCAGCCGAATCGGGGCCAGCCGACGGATGGCATTCCACTTGTCCTTGGCCTCGATCAGCACCAGGTCGGCCGGCTTGCCGACCTCCAGGCCGTAGCGATCGGAGATGCCCAGGGTGCGGGCGGCGTTCACCGTCACCATGTCGTAGCAGGCCATCACTTCTTGGCGGCCGGTCATCTGCGCCACATGTACCGCCATGTGGGCCGGTTGCAGCATGTTGCCGGTGCCCAGCGAATACCACGGGTCCATCACATCGTCGTAGCCGAGCGAGACATTGAGTCCGTGCTGCCACAGTTCTTTCACCCGGGTCAGGCCGCGCCGCTTGGGGTAGGTGTCCATCCGCCCCTGCAACGTGATGTTGACCAGCGGGTTTGCCACAAAGTTGATGCCAGCGCGCTGTAAGAAGCTCATCAGCTTGAAGGCGTAGGCGTCGTCGTAGCTGCCCATGGCGGTGGTGTGACTGGCCGTCACCAGCGCGCCCATACCGGAGCGAATGGCCAGTGCGGCCACGATTTCCAAGAACCGAGACTGCGGGTCATCGGTCTCATCGCAGTGGATGTCGATCGGCCGCCCGTATTTCTCGGCCAGCCGAAAGCTGATCGCCACCGACTCGGCGCCCATGTCCCTGGTCAACTCGTAGTGCGGGATGCCGCCGACTACGTCGACGCCCAGCCGCAGCGCCTCTTCCATCAGCTCTGCACCTTTCGGATAGGACAAAATGCCCTCTTGCGGGAAGGCGACCAGCTGGACGTCGACCAGTCCGCGCAGATTTTGCTTCACCTCGAGCAGCGCTTGCACCGCCGTCAGCTTGGGGTCGGTGGTGTCTACGTGCGAGCGGACATGGAGCACGCCCTGGGCCGCCTGCCAGTGCAGCAGGCGGGTGGCCCGCCCGATCACGTCTTGCCGGCTGAGTGTTTGTTTGCGAAGGGCCCAGGTCTCGATCCCCTCGAACAAGGTGCCGCTCTCGTTCCACTTCGGCTCGCCGGCGGTGAGCGTGGTGTCCAAATGCACGTGGCTCTCCACCAAAGGCGGCGAAAGCATCAGTCCGCTGACATCGCGCTCAACGTCGGCCGGTCCAGCGATCGCCGGGCCGATGGCGGCAATCTTGCCGTCCGCCATCGCCACGTCGACCTGGGCACCATCCAACCAAGCGCCTCGCAACACCAACTGGTGCATGCCATTCCCTCCTGCCTGATCAGCGCCAACTGTCTTGTCCCCGCTGCGGCCTAAACTCCCATTCCGCAATCAGCGCGCCCCTCCTTTCGCCTGCGCGTGCTACCATGACAGGGCACACGACAGGCACTTTCCGAGGAGGAATCGACCGGATGACGATCACGATTCGTTACTGCACCGAATGAGGATATCTGGATGAGGCCGCCCGGGTGGCGGTCGAGATCTTGGACATGTTCGAGAACAAGATCCGCTCCCTGACCCTGACGCCGGGATTGAATGGGGTCTTCGAAATCACCTTGAATGAGCGGCAGATCTTTTCCAAAAAGGATACAGGTGAGTTCCCCGAACCCGGTGCCATCTCCCGGCTGATCGAAGAGCGCGCCCTCTAGCCACCACCCTGGCGGGAACCTTGCCACAGGGCCGAGGTGTCAGGTCGAACAGAGCCGTTTCACCAAGCCGCCACCAGATCAGGTGGTGGCTTGGGTGCTGACCGATCGTCCCATCGACCAGGGGGTGTGCTGATGCCAAAGCCGCAGCGATCTGCCGGCCGCCAACGCTGGCTTACTCTGGTCATCGCCACCGCTGGCGTGCTGGTGGTGGCCACAGCGCTGATCGTGCTCACCCGGCCGCACGCCCCGGCTGCGCCAGCAACTCAGGCAGCCGCTACGCTGACGCCGCCTGCCACCTTGACCGCTGTCGACCTGCTCTCGCCGCATGTCGGCTGGGTGGCCGGCTACACTCCGGCCAGCGGCCAGGGTCAGCTGCTGAGCAGCCAAGATGGCGGTGCCCACTGGCACGTGGATACGTTGGCCGGAGACCAGGTGCTGGCGCTCGCCATGAGCGGGCCTACCCAGGGCATGCTCTTGGCCGAGACCGGCTGCAATGCGTATGTGTGCAAGCAGCTCGCCATCTTGTCCACCACCACCGGCAGCCGTTGGTCGGTGCGCTGGACGCACCCGCTGGTGCCCGTCGTGATGCAAAACCTGTCGGCGCTACAGGGCGCGGTTTTGGTCGTCCGGCCCACCGCCAGTTGGGCCCTGGTCGGAGGGTTGTTGCTCACCAGCACCAACGGCGGTGTCACCTGGCATCTGGTCCACATCGGCTTTGGCTTGACGCCCACCTCTTTGTCGGTGGTCGGCCACACTGCGGTGGTGGCTGCGGTCAGTCCGCCTCAAGCCGCCGTATCTGAGGTCAGCGTGCTGATCAGCCAAGATGGCGGTGCAGTCTGGCACAGCTTGTTCCACATCACGCCAGCGGGCGGGCTGTTCCCCTACTCGGCAGGCGTGTCCTTCGCCACCGGGCAAGACGGCTGGCTGTACTACAAAAATGGCACCAGCTGGCAAGCCTTCCTCTGGCACACCCAAAACGGCGGCCGCACCTGGACTGCACAAGCAGGTGCCCCCGGCTCCGGGCGGACCGTGTCCCTGGCCCCGGTGTTCGTCTCGCCCAGCCTTGGCTGGCTGCCCGTCTCTGAGGGCGCCGCCCCGTTTCCGGGCGGACTGTACGTGACCACAGACGGCGGTGCGCACTGGACTGGTGTCGGCACCTCGTTTCAAAATCCGTGGAGCCTGCAGGCGGTCTCGTTGCTCGCATCTGGCACTGGCTGGGCGGTGATCGATCAGTCTTCGGGGCTGAGCGTGCTGGCGCAGACCACAGACGGCGGCCACCAGTGGCAAGACCTGCTGCCGGCCCTGCGCCCGACCGCTGGCGTGGCCTTTTCTTCAGCTGCAAGCGGCATCGGCATCGGCGCTCCGATTGATTCAGGCGCCGTGCTGGTGACCCAAAATGGCGGGCGCAGCTGGCGGCAGGTGGCGTCGTTGCCGGCGGATCTGACCGCCCTCAGCGTATCTGGCGGCCAGGTGATGGTCAGCGGCCAGGATGCCGCCTTGGCCAACCAACTGGTGCTCTATGCCGGCAGTGGCAGTCCGCTGCATTTTCGGCTCAGATACCAGATGCCGGTGCCCTACACCGACCTGCCGGCGGCGACTCCGCTGTTGCACTTTTCCTCGGCCAGCCAAGGCGTGTGGAAGGTGTTCGGCTTTCCCAGAGCCGTGGTGCTTGCGACCACGGATGGCGGCACCAGCTGGCAGCCGCTGGCCAGCTATGCCCGCGCTCCTGGCACTTGGGACGCCTTGGAGTACCTGAGCGCCAACCAGGCGGTCTTGGCCACCCAGCTCTCCGCCTCGGCCGTCAACGCCGCCGGCACCGACTTCCCGGTTTCGCTCTCTGCCTCCGTCAGCGCTGGCGCCAGCTGGCAGGTGATCAATCAGCTGGCCTTGCCGGGATGGATGCAGGCGATGGACTTTCTCAGCCCCAGCCAGGGCTGGCTGCTGGTGGAGTCGGCCCCGCTCAGCGCCCACCCCTCAGAGTGGCTGTATGCCACCAAAGACGGCGGCCTCACCTGGCAGTCCCATCGGCTGAGCCTGCCGCCGGCCCTGGTGCCGCTCAGCCCGCTGGGTGGCAGCGAACTGCTCAGCTTGGACTTTGCCACCGCCAAGGCGGGCTGGATCGTCTCGGCAGGCGCCCTTTTGCGCACCACCGACGGCGGTCAGACCTGGCAGGTCGTGCCCTAGGCGGACGGCCCTGTCACAACCAACTGCTCGTTCCAGTACACGGCGTAGCTGACCTGGGCGACCGGCTTGAGCATGGCCGCCACCGGGCAGTATTTGGTGAACGAGAGTTCGGCGGCGCGCATGAAGTGAGGCAGGGCCCCTTCATCCCCGGTGCCCCGGTAACTGAGCCGGATGGCGGTGAACACCTTGGGGTGGGACTCAGCGGTATCTCCCTCGGCCGTCATCTCGAAGCGATCGAGCCGCTTGCCCATCTTCTGCATGATCGCCGCTACGTCCATGCCGGTGCAGCCGGTCAGGGCCACCAGAATCAACTCCTTAGGGCGCGCACCGTGGCCATCTTCGAGCACCCCGTCCATCGCCACCTGGTGTCCCGAGCCCGATCGACCGGCAAACCTCAGCCCCTGTTCCCAGAGTGCGCTCGCTTGCTCCACCGTCCGAACCTCCCCTTGCCTGTGACCCTTTCGCTCAGCCGCCATGCGCCGCCGGAGCAGGCCTCCCGTCTGCCCCACCCGGCCGCTTGGCCAAGCGACTTCGCCCATTGTATGCCACACAGGTGCACACGCTGGCCACAAGCGACCCGCCTTGTGGCGCGCAGGAAGGCGACGGCGCTGCGCGGAAGGGTGTCGCCCAGAGGTGAAGGCATGATCAACCCACCGGCCCAGGACAGCGCCCGGCCGATCGCCCTGTCCGACGACCAGGTGGTGGAGCGCTGGCTGGCAGCGCGCATAGCCGCCCATCCGGCCAGCGCTGAGACCGTGCGCGCCTACCGCCGGGAGGTGCGTCGCTTCCAGCTTTGGGTGGCCAAGTCGCTGCGCCATGTCACCTATGGCGACGTCAACCGCTTCGTCGTCCACCTCGACCAAGAGGCCAAGCTCGATCCTAGCTCGGTGGCCAGGGCGCTGGCCGCCTTGCGCAGTCTGTTCGATTACGCCGTGGCGGAGGGGTTCTTCCGCCAAGACAACCCCACCCGCATGGTGTCTGCCCCAGTCCGTCGCCATCGGCCGCCGCCGTCGCTGCTGGGGTCAGGTCAGGTCTGGGCGCTGCTGGAGGCCAGCAGCCAACTGGAGTTACGGGATCGGCTGCTCCTGTTGGCAGTCCTGGTCCTGGGATGTCGGGCGGACGAGGCCGGCGCCCTGCGCTGGGGGGATTTCGTGCGAGATCCGGCCGACCGCCTGGGCTGCCTGATCGCAAGCGGCACCAGCGCAGAGCGGACGGTGGCGGTGCCTGGCCCGCTGGGCGCACTGTTCGCTGCCTGGCGAGAGGTGGCCGCGGTGAGCGGCCCCTGGGACCGGTTCGACCGCCGCTACCTGTTTGGCACCAGAGGGCAGCGCCCGCTGTCCGAGGCTGCGGTGCGCCGTCTGGTGGGTGCTGCCTGCCGCCGTCTTCTGGGTCAAGGAGCCCCCACCTTGCATCTGCTGCGCTTGTCCGGTGCCAGCCTGGCTCTGTTGGCCGGCCAGTCACCGGCGCAACTGGCATCGGACTGGGATCTGTCGCTTGAGACCGTGTCCGGCCTGCAGCGGATCAGCCGGTCTCTGGCCGAGTCCACACCGCTGCAGATCTGGCCCCAGGCCTGAGTCTTCGGTCCCGTATCCGACACAAGGAGGTAGCGTCGTGGCGCTTGAGATTCAGTGGTTCGGTCAGTCCGCCTTTCGGCTCTCAGACGGTGGGCTGGTGGTGTTCATCGATCCCTTCGGGCCGATGGACGGACTCAGTGGCCGTAAATTGCGCTTTGCATACCCACCGATCCCGGTGCAAGTTGCCGATCTGTTGCTGATCACCCATGAGCATCTGGACCACAACCACCAGGCCACCGTCAGCGGATCGCCCGTGGTGGTCCGTTCCACCGCTGGCAGTTTCGAATCACCCTGTGGCCCGGTGACCGCCATCGCCTCCGAGCACGACCCCGTGGCCGGCACCCGCCGCGGGCCGAATACCATCTTTGCCTTCTCCCTGGGCGGCTTTCGCATCGCCCACTTTGGCGACTTCGGCCAGCTCGCCTTGCGGCCCGAGCAAAAGGCCGCGCTCGGCCAGATCGACTTGGCCTTCTTGCCAGTCGGTGCCGGCCCCACCATCGACGGCAACCAGGCCGCTGAGATCGCCCGGGAGATCGGCGCCAGTTGGGTGGTGCCCATGCACTACCGCACCCCGGCCATCGACTTCCTGGAGCCATTGGACACCTTTTTGGCTGCCATGCCACACCGGCACACACCGGCGGTGACCGCCGTGGCCGAGGCGGCGGCGGAAACACCGACTGCACTGGTCTTGAGCCCGCCCCTGTAAAACTGCCGCCACACCCTAGCTCACCGGCGAAGGCCAGCGCACCGGGCGGCGGCCCGCGCTGGCTTGGACTTGTCGGCGGGGGGAGGTTGTATGATAAAGTCGATCTGGACCTAGGAGAGCCGCATGGCTGATGCACTCGATTGCGCTTCGACTGCCGGTGTGCGGTCTGGGTGATGCCAGCGGAGAGGGGTCCTAGCCAGCCAGCGCTGGGGGAGGGATTTGGCTTGGATCTCAGGTTGCATTTTCTGGTTCCCGCAGATCCGGCCTGGCTCCCCAGAGTAGAGGCGGCGATCAGCGGCGGTGTGAGCGTGGTGCAGTTGCGGGCCAAGGGTACAGACGACCGCACCCTCTTGGCCGTTGGCCAAAAGTTGCGTGAGCTGACCGATCACCGCGGCGTGTCATTGGTGGTGAACGATCGGCCCGACCTGGCACTATTGCTGGAGGCGGACGGCGTTCATCTTGGGCAGAGCGATCTGCCAGTTCATGAGGTGCGACGGTTGGTGGGATCCAGTTTGCAGATCGGCCTGTCGACCCACTCCTTATCGGAGGCCATTGAGGCCTGTGAGCAGCCGGTGGACTACCTGGCGTTTGGCCCGGTCTTCAGCACTCGATCCAAGCAGGCGGTGGCACCGACGACCGGTCTGCGCACGCTGGCCGAGGTGACCAAGCGGGCGACCAAACCGGTGGTGGCGATTGGCGGCATCTCTTCGGCAAACAGCGCTCGCATCCGGGAGGCAGGAGCGGTGGGCTTGGCCGTAATCGAGGCCCTGGCTCTAGCCCCAGACCCGGCCAAGGAGGCCCAGGCCCTGTTGGCCTGAACCCCCCTTCGCACGCTCGCTGACCGCGAATTAGGCGGGGCCGTGCCCACTTCGGGGCGCGGCCTCGATCCATCTCATCGAAGGGAGCCAGCATCGTGCCCAAGGCCACGTTGCACCTGATCGTCGATGGACGCACGCCGATTGACGCCGTGGCGGCAGCGCTGGCGGCTGGTGTGGATGTGATCCAGCTGCGCGACCGTTCTAGCGCGGCGAGAGATCTGTACCAGCAGGCCCAGAGCCTGCTGCCTGAGATCCGTAGCGCCAAGGCCGGCCTGATCGTCAACGACCGCCTGGACGTCGGTCTGGCGGTGGCGGCCACCGGCGTGCATCTAGCGGGCCGCAGCCTCGCCCCGCAGGTGGCCAGGACAGTGGCTGGCGAGTTGTTGCTGGGTGCCAGTGTGCACAGCCTGCCCGATGCGCTGGCGATTGCCCCCTGGGTGGACTACCTCACCTTCGGGCCGATCTTTGCCACCGCCTCGCATCCGGGCCAGTTGGGGGCCGGCCTGGTCGCCCTGGCGGAGGTGGTGCGCTCTGTGCCCTGCCCGGTGCTGGCCATCGGCGGCATCGGCCCGGCCAATGCCGCATCCGTCGTCACCGCTGGCGCCAGCGGCGTAGTGGTGATCTCCGCCATCTTGCAGGCCGAAAACGTCGCTCGAGCGACCGCCGACCTGAGACAATCTCTCGACCTAGGACCCGATCCGATGCGGGCCGACCCGGCGTTGATCAAAGGGGGCCGGCTTAGATGGTGATTGAGGTGAACGGTGCCCGCCGGGAGGTCCCACCGGGGGTGAACCTGACCCAGCTATTGGCCGCTGAGGGACTGACCTCCGAGTGGCTGGCCGTGGCCGTCGACGGCACGGTGATCGCCAAGAGCAGCTGGGACACAACCTGGCTGCAGGCGGGGCAGCGCGTTGAGATTGTGACGGCCATGGCCGGCGGCGCTGATCAGCTGGAGCTGGCCGGGGAGCATTTCTCCTCCCGCCTGTTTTGCGGCACCGGCAAATACCGCACGCTGGCGCTGATGCGCCAGGCACTGGCGGCCAGCGGCTCTCAACTGGTGACGGTGGCAGTGCGCCTCCTGGAAGAGCAAAGCGGCCCGCCGATTTTGCCGGAATTGGACGCGAGTCGCTTTCGCATCTTGCCGAACACGGCAGGGGCCCACAGTGCCGAGCAGGCGGTCCACATCGCCCGTTTGGGCCGAGAACTGATCGGCCACGGCTGGGTCAAGCTGGAGGTGATCGGCGACCAGCAAACGCTGTGGCCAGACCTGACCGAGACCATCGCCGCCACCAAGACCCTGGTGGCCGACGGGTTCGTGGTCTTGGCATACACCAGTCCGGACCTGGTCGCCGCCCTGCGCCTGGAAGATGCCGGAGCTGCGGCTGTGATGCCGCTTGCCGCACCGATCGGCTCCGGCCAGGGACTGCAGGACTGGTCCGGCATCAGCCGCTTGCGCCAGCGGATCAGCGCCACCTTGGTGGTGGACGCTGGCATCGGGGTACCTTCTGACGCCTGCCTGGCGATGGAGCTGGGGGCGGACGCTGTCTTGGTGAACACGGCGATTGCCCGCGCCGACGACCCCGTCGGCATGGCAAATGCCATGCGCCTTGGGGTGGAGGCGGGTCGGGCGGCGTTTTTGGCCGGGCGGATGCCCAAGCTGGCGGTCGCCGAGCCGTCCAGTCCGGCCCAGGGCGTTCCTCGGCCATCATGACCAAGCCGGACTGGATCGTGATCGGCGCTGGCGTGATCGGCCTGTCGGCCGCCTGGGCCCTGGCTCAAGACGGTCAGCGGGTTGAAGTGGTCGAGGCCTCCCGGGTTGGTGACGGCACGTCGTCGAAGGCGGCGGGCATGCTGTTGCCTGAGGTGGAGTCGGTGCACAGCTCTCAACTCTTTCCGATGGCAGCAGAGAGCCTGGCACTCTACCCCGCCTGGGTTTCGGCTCTGGAGGGGGCAAGCGGTCAGGCGGTCGGCTATGCTGCGACCGGATGTCTGGTCTTGGCCGAAGCCAAGGCTTTTTCAAAAACCTGGCCCGGCCTTCCGGCCAGCTTGGGCTCGGACTTGGCTGCGGCGCAGTCCGGACTGGCCGCTGGCCTGGCCGGCTGCTATCTGCCCAATGGTGCCCAAGTCGATCCGCCGCTGCTGATGGCGGCGCTGCAGACGGCCTGCCTCAAGGCTGGCGTCACGATCCGTGAGCATGCTGCCGTGACCGAGATCCGCCGGGTGGCGGATCGCTGGCTCGGCATCACAGCCGGCCAAGACCGTTTGGTGGCCAACCACTACCTCTTGGCCACCGGCGCCTGGACCAGTGAGCTGACCGCAGAACTCGACGTCGACCTCGGCATCTTTCCGGTGAAGGGACAGATGGTTGAGCTTAAGGCTCCGGTAGATGCGCTCTCGGCCATTTTATTTGGGCCCGGCGTCTACCTGTGCCAGAAGCAAGACGGACGGGTGCTGGTCGGTGCGACCAGCGAGCGAGTCGGCTTCGACCTGGCGGTCAGCGAGCAGGCGGTGGCCGACCTCTTGACGCGCGCGGCCAAGCTGCTGCCAGTTGTGGCAAGCTGGCCGATCCAGCGCAGCTGGGCTGGGTTGCGCCCGGGTCGGGAAGGCTTGCCGGTGATCGAGGCCATCTCCCAAAATGCGCTGGCCGCCGTCGGCCACTACCGAAACGGCATCCTGCTGGCGCCGTTGACCGCCGCCAGGCTGTGCGAGCTGGCCAGACAGATCGCCTAGCCGACGAACCGTGGGTGCTGCCCGAGAGCGCCGTGGACAGGGTGCTCGGGTCAGACGCCCGATGTTGGCTGGCCGTCGTATACTGAGTTTGCGTTGCCAGCGGCGTCGACACGGATGCGGGGGTTAGAGCCTATGGCGACCTTTTGTCGAGCCTGTGGGATTGAGGTTGATTCCAGGGCAGTGATCTGCCCCAGTTGCGGTGTTGCCCAGCATGCCCGTCCCGACCAGGCCAGGCCTGTGCTGGCCCTGGTCTTGAATCTCCTACTTCCGGGCGTCGGGACCATCCTTCTGGGCCAGGTCAGCATCGGCGTCTTGCAATTGGTGCTCCAGGTCGTCGCCTGGGTGCTTGATTTCACGGTGATTCTCACCCCGTTTGGGATCGTCCTTGGATTTTCGGTCTGGGTGTGGGCACTGGTCATCTCCATCCGGGCCTTTTCAGCCGGTCGCCGTGCGGCCTGAGGGCGAGACAGAGCTCCCGGAGGTCAGCGCTACGCCGCCGATGCAGCGCACTTATACGCTCGCCGTTGCCGGCTTTCTCACCAATTCTGCGGGCCAAGTTCTGCTCGTCCGCACCTACTGGCGTTCGGATACCTGGGAACTGCCGGGAGGTCAAGTGGAAGCTGGGGAGACCCCAGTTACAGCTCTGGTTCGCGAGGTTCAGGAGGAGACCGGCCTTGATTGCGAGATCACTTCTGCCACCGGTACCTACGTGAATCTCGCCACTAGGGTGGTCGTCCTTACCTTCGCGGGCATTACCTTGAGCGGTGAGTTGCAGCTATCGAGCGAAACATCAGACGTCTTGTTCGTCGAGGCCACTGAAGCCGCACTATGTAGCCGGATCACTCGGCCCCATCTGCGGACCCGGGCTCTGGACGCGCTGCGGTCCAGCCGATCGAGTTACGCCGCCTACCGGACCAGGCCGTATCTTCTGCTGGAGCAGCTGATCGAGGAGTAGGGCGAAAGGGTTCCTCACGTCCAGGTCGCTCACAGGGCGTGCTCCACCGCCAACGCACGCTTGACATGCAGATTTCCTCATCTGTAGAATTCAGCACATGATGAATGCGATCGAGGTTTCTCATCTGCGGGTTGTGCGGGGCGGTCGGGTCGTGCTGCCGGACCTGTCCTGCACCGTGTCGTCTGGCACCATCGCCGGTCTGCTTGGCCCCAGTGGGTCCGGTAAGACGACGTTGATCCGGGCCATCGTCGGAGTGCAGCGGGTGGCATCTGGCCATCTGAGCGTACTCGGCAAGCCGGCCGGTTCGCCGGAGCTGCGCCGCCTGGTCGGCTACGTGACCCAAACTCCCTCCGTGTATGGGGATCTGACAGTGAGGGAGAACCTGGCCTACTTTGCGACCATGGCTGGTGTGGCTAGCTCGGCGGTGGCGGATGTGATCGAGACCGTCTCCCTGGGCGCCCTCAGCTCTACACAGGTGGCCCAGCTGTCCGGTGGCGAGCGGGCCCGGGTCTCTCTGGCGGCAGCCTTGCTGCCGTCGCCGAAGTTATTGGTATTGGACGAGCCGACGGTGGGTCTAGACCCGGTCTTGCGCCAGGAGCTATGGGACCTGTTTCACCAGCTCGCCGGCAAAGGAGTCACCTTTCTCATCTCCAGTCACGTGATGGATGAGGCGGACCGCTGTCAGCGGCTACTGCTGCTGCGGGAGGGAGCAGTGTTGGCCGATGCCACCCCCGCAGAGCTCCTCCAACGCACCCAGAGCGCCGACCTGGAGGCAGCCTTCTTGCGCCTGATCGAGGCCGAGGTGAGCATATGACCGGCCAGCGCACTCTGGCCACCGCTGGCCGCGTCCTCCGTCAGTTGCGGCACGACCCCCGTACCATCGCCCTGATGCTCGTCGTGCCCTGTCTGCTGATGACGCTGTTGCGCTACGTCTACGATGGCCAGGTGCAGATCTTCGATCACGTGGCTCCGGTGCTGTTGGTGCTGTTCCCGTTCACGGTGATGTTCGTGGTCACCTCGGTGGCGATGCTGCGCGAGCGTTCTTCTGGCACCTTAGAGCGTCTGCTCACCACGCCGATGGCCAAGGGAGACCTGCTCGCCGGCTACGCCCTGGCCTTTAGCGTGGCGGCGGTGATCCAGGTTGGCCTGGTGATGGTGCTGGCGGTTGGCCCGCTTGGTCTGCAGATTCACGGCGGCCTCGGCGCACTGGCCACGGTGGCGTTGCTGGATGCTCTGCTCGGCACGGTGCTCGGGCTCTTTTTGAGCGCCTTCGCCAACACCGAGTTCCAGGCGGTGCAGTTTTTGCCGGCCTTTGTGCTGCCTCAGCTGTTGCTGTGCGGGCTATTCGCACCCCGCGCTCAGATGCTGCCGATCCTGAGCTGGCTTTCAGACGTGATGCCGCTGTCCTACGCCGTAGATGCCGCCACGAGAGCAGCCACCTCCAGCATGTGGACGTCGGCGCTCACGACCGACGTGCTGGTGGTGGCTGCCTGTATTCCCTTGTTTTTGGGTCTGGGTGCTGGCACCCTGCGCCGGCGTACGCCGTGAGCCCGCGCAGCGGCCGCAGACCGAGCGGCGCTGACACTCGCCAGCTGATCTTGGACCAGGCCAGCACCGCCTTTTCCGAGCGCGGGTACGACTCCACTTCGCTGCGCGAGATCGCTCGGTTGGCTCGCGTTGATCCGGCGCTGGTCACGCACTACTTCGGCAGTAAGGGCCGACTGTTCGCCGCCTTGATGCGGCTTCCAGACAATCTCTCGGCGCAGGTCGCCCTCTTGGCCTCTGGGCCAGCTGTGGACCGCGGCGATCGCCTGGTTCGCTTCTTTCTGACGCTGTGGGAAGACGACGTGACCCGCCAGTCTCTTCTCGCCATGTTCCGCTCGGCCGTTTCCAATCCCCAGGCCGCCGACAGTTTGCGCGGCTTCATCTCCGATGCCTTGCTCGGCCCGCTGGCCGCCGCCCTTGATCTGCCCGACCCCAGACTGCGGGCGGCACTGGCCGGATCGCAGTTGGTCGGCGTGGCCATGGTCCGCTACATCGTTGGCGTTGAGCCGCTGGCTTCTGCCGATTCGGAGACGGTAGTGGCCTGGATCGCACCAACCCTGCAGCGCTACCTCAGCGCCTAGGCTCGGGCCCGACTCTCGCATCACGGGAAGATACCCCCGACTGCGGTCGGGGGTATCGGCGGGTGGGCCTCTGGGCACAAACTTAGTGGAGCTGGTGGGCGGGTTCGAACCGTCGACCTGCGCATTACGAATGCGCCGCTCTACCAACTGAGCTACACCAGCCAAACTCTGGAGCGGGAGACGGGATTCGAACCCGCGACCTGCGGC
>JAJZLY010000003.1 GCA_021850485.1 Bacillota bacterium
CTGGACCAGCCCGTCCTGGCTCAGTCCCTGCGGCGCTTTAGGCTGGGTCTTGGCCATCTCGGATCCTCCTTTTGGCGATCGATCTCAGCTGGTCTTGGCCGGATGCGCCAGGTAGATGCCGGCGTGGCCCTCTCTGCGAATGCGCTCTTCAGCCAGGTGATTGGCGGCTTCCACCGGCAGCAGGTGACCCTCGCGCGACAGGCGGAAGATCTCCTCCAGCCGCTGGCGGATGCCGAGCACGCGCAGTGCGGCCCGCTCCTTGTTGTACCCCCCCGGATTCATTTCGTCTGCCACGTTGATCACGCCGCCGCCATTGACGATGAAGTCCGGTGCGTACAAAATGCCTCGCTCGGCCAGCATGGCGCCATGCCGGGGCTCTGCCAACTGGTTGTTGGCAGAGCCCGCCACCACCTTGACCCGAAGCCTGGGAATCGTCTGGTCGTTCAAGATGGCGCCGAGCGCACAGGGCACGAAGGCCGCGCCGACAACGTCATAGATCTGGTCCGGCTCCACCGCCGAGACATTCGGGTTGGTCAGGGCAGAACTGACTTTGGCCGGATCGATGTCGGTCACCACAACCTGGCCGCCCTCGGCGGTCAACTGGTCAACCAGGTAACGACCGACATGGCCCAAGCCTTGGACGGCGAAGGTACGTCCGGCGATCTCTCCGGAGCCATAGGCCTCCTTGAGAGCTGCTTCGATCGAGACGAACACGCCCACTGAAGTCGCCGACGAGGGATCCCCAGATGCCCCCTTCAGCCCCCGGACATGAGTGGTCTGGCGCGCTACGACGGCCATGTCCTCGGTGGTGGTCCCGACGTCCTCGGCCGTTACGTAGCGACCGCCCAGGCTCTCGATAAAACGGCCGACCGCCTCGAACAGGGCTTCGCGGTCGGCGCCCGGAGCGGCAATCACAACCGTCTTGCCACCGCCAAGGTCAAGCCCCATGGCAGCATTCTTGTAGGTCATGCCTTCAGACAGCCGCAACACGTCTTGAACGGCATCGTCGTCCTTGGCGTAACTCCACATCCGGCAACCGCCCAGGGCCGGCCCCAGTGCCGTGCTGTGAATGCCAACCACCATCTTCAACCCGCTGTGCTTGTCGTAGCAAAACACTACCTGCTCGTGCCCGTGCCGTTCCATTTCCGCGAAGATATCCATCTCAATCCTCCATCACAGGGATTGTGCCTCAGGCGCGTCCGGACGGCTGCCGATCCGATCCCCGGCTCCACGTTTTCGGTTGCCATACTCCAAGATACCCCACTTCTACGCTCACGGCACACGCCCTTGCCGACCCCACTGATCGATCGCCGTCAGCCACCGGTGGCGGTTGATCAGCTCACTGAGCGAATGTCGCTCCGTGTACAGATGCAGTCCAACCAGGGCGATCAAAAAGATGGCCTGCCAAACGACATCGAAGCCTAAAATTCCGAGTCCAGCGGCGGCGCCGAGGGCGTTCGCTCCGGTGTCTCCCAACATGGCCGAGCCCGCCAGGTCTTCTGGCAATAGAGCGATGGCGCCACCGGTGAAGCCTGCCCAACTGGCACCTGAGGCGAGCGTACTCGCCACCAGCAACGGGATGGCAACTTTCAACGCCCGACCTGGCCTGAGGTCGAGCAGGTTGATGGCGTTGGCGCTAAGGGCAATCAGCAAGGCGTGGCCAACGACCATCAGGATGCTGCCGCCCCACCACCAGGCCACCAGGAGGGCGATCACACCACCGCCCAGCGCCTTCACAGCACCGGTGGTGAAGCGCCCATGCCAAAGTGCCCGCAGATGCCCGTGGAAGCCACCGGCCGAGCGATCTCCCAGCCGGTCATCGAGGGCGCCCAGGATTGCGAACATCACCACGGTCAGCGCCACGATCGGCCCCCGGCCGGCACCCAGCCACCCTGTGATCAAGGCCAGCAGCGCCCCGCCGGCTGCGACCAACAAGCCGGTTCCCACCACCACCGGCTGTCCGAGGAAATTGTTTCGGAGCCAACCCCAGCGGGCGAGGTGCAGCCGTTGCCAGGGGGCGATCAGGCGTGTCAGCGCCCACCCGGCTACGAGTGCCAGCAGTTCCACAGCGCCTGCACCACCCCAACGAATTGCCCGCCACGGTGCCAAAAATCCCGCAGCCGACGGCCGGTCGGACGGTGGGACATCTGGGTCTCCACCTCGACCACGGTCAGCCCCCTGCGCAAGGCTTGGATGGTCATCCGGACCTCCACCTGCCAGCCTCGGCCCAAATCACCCAGCTCAGACAACGCTTGGCGACGGCAGGCTCGCTGGCCCGACAGCGGGGCCTGCATCTGCCTGCCGGTCAGGTGCCGGATGCCCCAGCGGGCCAGCCCGACGACCAGTCCGAAACCCCCACGGTGCGCCTGCTTCGGGAACGTGGCGATCGCCAGGTCGGCCGCTCCGGAGTCTACTGCCGCCAGCAGGCGGCTGGCCTCGCCTACACTTTCACCTAAGTCGGCGTCCAGGGTCAGCACCACATCCGCACAAGCGGCCTCGACACCGAGGCGCAAAGCCTGAGCCTTGCCGACATTGGCCGACAGCGACACCACTTCGGCACCGCCGGCCCTGGCCAACGTGGCTGTGTTATCGCTCGAGCCGTCATCGACAACGATCACCTGGACGACCCCGGGCAAGGCCCAGGCCGCCTTGACCGAGGCGGCGATCGTGTCCGCCTCGTTATGCGCCGGGAACACCACGGAGACAGTCAAGGAGTGGCGCTGATCGGCATTAGGGCTTGAGCCGTCGGCAAGAGGCCGTAATTTCCGACCGTGCCGGTCAAGCCCCAGACGGTGGCCACCTGACCACTGGCCAGATCGAGGTCATCAACGGTTGTGACGCCAAGACCCTGAAAGAGGGGGATGGTGGAGTACTGAACCGGGACGGTCGACCACTGCCCGGCCACCGCCGGTAGTCTGTCGGCCTTCAAGATCCGCACCAGAGGCACTCCGAGCAGCCCGGCCAGCGGATCACTGGCGTTGACCGATCCAGCGATCAGCACCACACCGCCGACTTGACTGGTCAAAGCCCCGCTAACCCTGAACAGGCCGAGTGCCTCCAGCTGCGTGAGCGGGGCCAAACTGCCCGCTTCAAAGCTGGCACCGATCTGCTTGGCCAGCGCCGGGTAGACCGCCTGAGGCGTCGCCGGAACGTTCAAGATGGCGCCCGCCTCAGCCCACACCGCGGAGGTGGCGGCTGGCTGTGGGTCCAGGGTCACCACCGGCCCGAGAGTTGCACCCGCCTGGCGCAAGACGCTAACCACCGGCGCACTGCCGGCGCGTGCGCTGGTAGTCACGACCGCCACCACCGTCCCGGTCAGTTTTCCAGAGACCATGTACGGCACCACACCCGCTGCGAACTGATTGGCCACCGCAAGCTGGGCGCTTTGCCGGGTGAGTTGACTGTGTAGGGACGTTTCTGCCGTCTGCAGGTTGTGGAAGTCCACCTGAAGACGGGTGATCATGCCCCGCTCCTGGCTGATCACAGCCCGGCCGCCGATCATGTCGATGCCCACCAGAATTCCGATGCCCAGAGCCAAGAAGACGGCCACCAGCGAGATCAGGTGCGTGCGGAGGTCGATCACCAAGGCGGCAAATCTCCTCTCTAGCTCAGAAACCGAAGGTGTAGCGAAGCTTCAGCCAGATGATCTGGCCCAAATTCTGAGTCGCTGGGGCGGAGAGAAAGATCAAGATCATGGTCAGCAGTCCCGCCCCAGCCAGGACCACCAGGTGGGTCCAGCGCACGCCGCGCTGATACAATTTACTGACGCCCTTGGCATCGACCAGGATACTCCCAACTTTGATTCTGGTCAGCAAGGTGGAGGCCATTCCCGGCCGACCCTTCTCCAGAAACTCGAACATGCTCAGGTGGCTTCCCACCGCTACGATCAGCTCCGCGCCCTGTTCGTAGGCGAGTAGCATCGCCAAATCTTCAGACGTGCCAATCGACCTGACCAAGCAGTGGCGGAGACCAAGCTTCTGGAGCCTTTCCTGTCCAGGCGCCCGGCCATCCGGATAGGCATGGACCACCAGTTCGGCGCCGCTGGTCAGCGCGTGATCGGATACGGAGTCCATGTCGCCAACGATCAGATGGGGTTTCATGCCGGCGCTGAGCAAGGCGTCGGCGCCCCCGTCCACGCCGATGAGAACCGGATGCACTTCCCGAATGTAGCCGCGGACGGCGGCCAGATCCCGGCCATAGTCCTGGCCCCGAATCACGATCAGAACTTGGCGGCCGTGAAATTGGGTGGTCAACGACGGCGGTGAGAGCGGGGACAAGATCAAGGATTTCTCTGCTTCGGCGTAGGCCAAGGTGTTGCCGATGAACTGCTCCAATTCACCGTGTAAGCGACGACGCCCCGCCGTCATCTGCTCCTCGATCTCAGCTGCCCCGATCCGGCTCGCTGCACAGATCGGGTGGTTGCCCTGATCGAGGATATTCCGACCGTCGAAGCTGATCTCCGCGCCTTCGGTGAACGCTGCCAGGTCGGCAGCTTGCGCTTCGATCAGGGCGATCCCATGTTCGTGCAGGATCTGGGCGCCAAGCGCCGGGAAACGGCCCGTGAGAAAGGGGCGGACATTCACGACCGCCCGCACCCGGCTGTGGACCAGGGCTCGGGCCGCCGTTTCGTCGAGGTCTTCGTGGGCGACGACAGCCAGATCACCGGGGCGCAACCGCAGTGCCAAGCGCTTGGTCTTGACATCGACTCGAGCCCTGCCCTGCAGCGGACTAGACGGAGGGCTGTTCGGCCTCATTTTCAGACGGCGGCGAATCCCATCAAGCATGGCCTACCCTCCACCCCGTGGCGACAGCCAAATCAGTCTGAGAGGAAATCATGCGTGATGGCGCGCCACCCTTGGAGTCAGAGTGTTCGACGACGCTCGAACTCATCCTGTCCTTTCAGTCTATGCGACGACCGCTGCGACCGCCAGTTGCCCGCCCGCCGGTTGCTGGGTGACTGCCGAAGAGCCCGGTGCGACAGCCGTGGCCGTCAGGTGCCAGGTGCGGCCGCCGCATCGGCTACTCGCCACGGCCCAGGCGCAGCAGTTCCCTAGCGTGGTCCTGACCAAGTCCCTGGCGCGTGCCAGCCAGCATCCTTGCCACCTCATGTACTCGATCTTCACTGCTCAGATGGCGGACGACTCCCAGCGTACGGCCAGCACTCACCTCCTTACTGACTGCCAAGTGGTGATCGGCATGAGCTGCCACCACCGCTTGATGCGTTACAGCGACCACCTGACCCAGGGCTGCCAACTCGCGCAGCCGTTTGGCTACCGCCTGGGCGCTGTCGCCGCCCAACCCCTGGTCCACCTCATCGAGCAACAGCACCCGTCGCTCGTTGGCCTTGGCTACCTGGCGGAGCGCCAAAAGGAGGCGGCTTTGTTCGCCACCGGATGCGATCGCAGCCACCGGTTGCGCCTGTTCCCCGGGATTGGGTTGAAACCAAAAACTGACAGCCTCCTCGGCAACATCCACCCGAAAGCTCGCCGCCGAAAAGCCCAAAAAGCGCAACTCGGCCTCCACCTCAGCAGAAAGACGGATAGCGGCCTGCCTGCGGCCAGCCCAGACGATGCGATCTAATTCGTCTGCCTCACGTTGCAGCGCGGTCGTCTCCGCCTCCAGCCGCCCCAGTTCCGTCTCAGCTTCAGCGAACCGCTGGAGTTCTGCCTCCGCCGTTTCGGCGTATGCCAAAACAGCTGTTACGTCGTCGCCATACTTGCGTTTGAGATCCTCGATCAACAGCAGTCGTTCTTCGACCTGAGTACCTTCGGTCGCCGTGCCCTCCATCCCCTCATGCATCACGGCCAGACGCTGGCCGAGATCTTGCAGCAACTCGAGGAGGTGGCTGGCCTCACTGACCCACTCGGAGAGTTCCGGCGACAGCTCGCCAAAGCGGCTGAGCTGGGCCTCAGCACGAGCCAGCAGATCATAGGCACCCGGTCTGCCGCCACCCAAAATGGCAAGTCGGCCGCCCGTCAGCGCCTCCAACAATGCCTCTCGCTCGGCCAGAAGATGACGGCGACGGCGCAGCTGGTCTTCTTCGCCCTCTTCCAACTTCGCAGCTTGGATCTCGGCAATCTGGTAGGCCAAAAGCTCCGTCTGACGCCGCCGGCCACGTTCATCTCCGCCCAGCTCCTGGGCTCGGGCTTCTATCTGTCGAATCTGACTGCGCAGTCCGGCCCGTCTCGCTACCGGCTCTGTCAGCTCAGCGAAGGCGTCCAGCAACGAACGCTGGCGGCTGGGAGATAAGATCTCAGCAGGTTCCCCTTGGCCAGTCATGTCGACCAGCTGGGCTCCCGCCTGTCTAACCACGCTAGCGGTCACCACTTGGCCGTTGATCCGAAAGATGCTCCGACCACTAGTTGAGATCTGGCGGTTGAACAGGATCTGGCCGTCTTCGTCGGCCACATCCACCAATTCCCCGGCCTCTACTTCGAACAGAGCCGTGATCACCGCTTGATCGCAACCGCTACGCACCACCGACGACTCCGGACGACCCCCGAGTGCCAGCCGCACAGCCTCGAGGAGGAGGGTCTTACCGGCACCACTCTCGCCACTGATGGCAATCAGGCCCGGCTCAAACACCGCTTCGGCCGTCTCGAAGATGGAAAAATTCTCGATTCTCACCAATCGTAAAATCATCGGCAGAGGGCCCTTAACTGACCGCCAATCTGCTCAGCGCCTAGCTCATCGCGGCCGACCAGCAACACGTGCTGACCGTGCGGAAACACGCCCAGCAGGCCTGCCGGCGCCACCTCCTGAACCGCCTGTGCGACCGCCTCGGCGCTGGCCGGCAAGCAGGTCAGAACCACCAGGTTGCCACTGATCGCCACGTCCATCGTAAGCCGCCTGATTTGGCGAGTGGCACCCGTCAGAGCGTTGTCTTTACTCTTCGGTATGGTGTAGTGCTCACGCCCGTCTCCGGCGCTTACCTTGCGCAGGCCGAGGGCTCGGATATCTCGCGAGATCGTCGCCTGGGTGACGGCGATACCGGCTTCCAGGAGTGCGCGCTCCAGGTCAGCTTGGGTGTGGATGGTCCGCCGACTAACCAAATCGGAAATCTTCTGCCGCCGTTTTTGCAGAGAAACAGACACTGCGATCGGGATCGGTCGTTTGGCTGTCATAGCACTCCCTCGCTCAGTTTCCGGCGCAGCACGTCGAGAAAGTCGTAGCCAGGGCGGCGCAACAGGCGCGTGCAGATCGCCGAACGCCGGACCGTCAGGCGGTCCCCAGCTTCCAACCGTTCGCCCAGCTGGCCGTCTACGGTGAGAAAGGTCTCGCTTCGGTCTCCCGCCGGCAGCAGCTCGACGCTGACCGTGACGTCTGGTGGCACCACCACAGATCGTGAGGACAGAGTGTGCGGACAGATGGGCGTGACCAAAATGGCGGCAACTTCGGGCGTCAACACCGGGCCGCCGGCCGACAGCGCATAGGCGGTGGACCCGGTCGGGGTGGCCAAGATCAGTCCATCTGCTGAGTAGGTGCCCAGCACCGACTCGCCCACGGCAACCTGAAGGCGGACCAGGCGGGCGAACGGGCCTTTGGTGATGACCAAGTCGTTGAGGGCGACATGGCGGCCGACTTCCTGGCCGGCTCGAACCAAGCTTCCCTCAACCATCATCCGTTCTTCGATCAGATAGCGGCCTGCCAGCGCTTCTGCCAGGCCGGTTTCTAGGTCGTGTCCTTCGAGTTCGGTCAAAAACCCCACCCGTCCCAGGTTGAACCCGAGTAGCGGCACACCCAGTGCGGCCACTTGCGTGGCGGCCTGCAGCAAGGTCCCGTCGCCGCCGAAGGTGAGGGCTAAGTCCACCTGGCGCCAACTTGCCATCTCCAGGGCCAGGTCCGGACGGCTCATGGCTACACTCGCCTCCGGGGGCAGGACGGAACGAAGTTGCATTGTGTCTGCCAGTTGGATGGCCCGCGCCGCCCACTCCAAGGCCTCGCGCCGATCGAGAAGGGGGTACAGCCCGACTGTCGCCACTAGCTATGCCACCCCTTTTGCCGAAGCGCTGCCCGCTTCATCTATCCCATCGACCAAAACCTTGCCTTCACATCTTCACGCCGATACCTTCGGTTCCCTCTCACTGGGCAGTGTCGCTGACGGTCCGTCAGCAAATGTTACAGTCTGATGTCAGAAGGATTTTGTCCGGTGACATGGTAACTCCACATTCATGTACCTCGTGTCCGGTGGCGCTCGGTCCTCTCGGGGTGGGTCTCCCGAGCAGGCTGCGAACGCTCTTCAGGCGAGACCCGGCACCTCAGGCGACAGCTAAGACCCAGAGAGGGGGGCGATGTACGGTCCCGATCAGCCCACCGGGCAAATACTGCGGGGCTGATTCGGTTCCATCCGCCCGTGCCGGGCGGAAGTTGGTGTCATCTCTAGACTAGGAGGTACCTAATGCGCATGAACTGGCGCCGATGGACTATCGGTGCAGCTGCTGTTTCGGTTCTTGCACTCACGCTGGCTGGTTGTGGATCGACAACTACGACCACCAGTGTGCCGCCAGAGCCGGCTTGGGCCAAGGCCAACGAGGCCATCGTTCCGTTGCCGGCCTCGGTTCTCCTGAACGCCTTCGTGCCGATCTTGCCGAACACCGCCTACAGCGTGTACAACTCGCAGGCCAACTTCTTGATGTACAAGCCTCTGGTGTTCATCACCGGTACGGACGGCATCGACCTGAGCCGTTCGATCGCCCAGAGCATCGCCGTTTCCAACAACAACCAGACCTTCACGGTCACCTTGAATCCGAAGTGGACCTGGTCCAACGGTAACCCGGTGACCGCCAACGACGTCGCCTTCTCGGCGGTGCTTGAAGCGGCCTCGTGTGCCTCTGGATCACCGTACACGTACGGCGGTTGCACGGTCGGTGGACTCAACCCGATCGGCACTGTCGGCGGTAACGGCGTCGGCTGGATGAGCGTGAGCACCCCCAGTGCCACCACCTTCCAGATCACGGTCAACAAGCCGGTCAACCCGATCTGGTTCGAGCACAACGGACTCGGCCAGTTGATGCCGATGCCGGCATCCGTTTGGGAGGCCGCTGCTGGTGTGCCGGTCACACCGGCCACTTCGTTGACCTCAGCCCAGATCGATACCATCCTGAACTACATGGGTGGCGCCTCCAACACCAATAACGTGATGAACAACCCAACTGCCGCTCCGTTTGCCGTGGTGGACGGGCCTTACCTGTTCAAGACCATGGTGCCGAACGACTACTGGGAGTTCACCGCCAACCCGAACTACAACGGCCACCTGGCCACCATCAAGACCCTAGTTTACCAGTACTACACCTCGACGGCGGCTGAGCAGGCTGCCCTAGAGAAGGGGCAGCTCTCAACGGGCTACCTGACCACCGCCTCTCTGATCAAGAAACAGACGACCATCTCCGGCTACACGCTGAAGACCGGCCCGCCTGGATTCTGCTTCTTCTACATCAACCTGAACCTCAGCCCGCTGGCCGCCGGTGGTAACGGCATTGGCCTTGCCTTCCAGGAGCTGGCCGTCCGCCAGGCCCTGCAGTTGGGCATCGACCAGAAGGCCTACATCCAGGTCGTTGGCGCCGGTTATGGCGTCGAGGACTACAGCCCGATCCCGCCGTCCCCGGTGCTGTCCATCTACAACGCGTCTGCCATGCCCAAGCCGCTGACCTACAACCCGGCCCAGGGCAAGGCCCTGCTGCTGGCTAACGGCTGGTCGCTGCAAAACGGCGTCATGACCAAGACCATCAACGGCAAGTCCGTACCGCTCAGCTTCACCATGTACTACGGCACCGGATCTAACTCCACCGCCAACTTCGCCACCTTGCTCTCGCAGGACTGGCTGAAGGAAGGCATCAAGATGACTCCGTCACCGATGCCGTTTGGTTCGCAGATCGGACTGAACGACCAAATCAGCGCCACGGTGGCCGGCAGCTGGGCTGCCAACTGGTACGGCGGCTGGTGCTACGAGCCTGACTACTACCCGACCGGTGGTGCGCTCTTCACCCCGACCGGTGCGGCAAACCCGGGTGCCTTCAGCGATCCGACCCTCCAGTCGTTGATTGAGGCCAGCTACGCTCCTGGAACGGCGGCACAGGCCAACGCCTCGTTGACCGCCTACCTGGCGTACGCTGCGAAGGTCCTGCCTGGCATTCTCTGGCTGCCGGACCTGAACACGCCGGGAGAGGTCTCACCGTGGATCCACGGCACCATCCAGAACTTCAACCCGATCCAGGCCCTCAACTTCCCGAACTACTGGACGATCAGCGCCCCGTAACTAGGGCGTGACGGTGGCTGCAGGCTAATGCATGCAGCGCGGCGGGCCGGGGGCACCACGCCCCCGGCCCGGACACTGAAGCTTCGGCTCTTATCCTCGAGTTTGCCGCCATCGCGCGGACTTTTTACCCACTGCTGAGACCGTCGGCCTACGGATTGGGCTTCACTCTGCATCGACCGTTTCGCTGTGGCAGGGACTTAGGCTCTAGCCAGCGAATGGCCCGCTGACATTGTCTTTGTAGCTGGCGCCAGGCTCCTGGTTGCACCGTCGACGGGAGGTACGTTCGATGGCAGTCGCTCCACTTCCCGAGACTGATGCCGGCGGGCCCATCACTCCGGAGCGGGGCCGTGGGCTGAGCCGAGAGTGGCGGTCGTTTTGGTCCAATCCACTGGCGATCGCCGGAATATCCCTGCTGGGCTTTTTGATCCTGCTCTCCTTCGTTGGCCCGGTGATCTATCACACTAATCCTGAGAGCACCAACCTGCTCGACACCTTCGCGGCACCGACCGCTGCCCATCTGCTGGGCACCGATGCGCTCGGCCGCGATGAACTCGCTCGGCTGATGCTTGGCGGTCAGTTGTCCCTCGAGGTGGGCTTTGCAGCCGGCATCTTATCGGTGATTCTCGGTACCCTCTACGGTCTGGTGGCTGGCCTGGCTGGCGGTTGGTTGGATGCCATTTTGATGCGTATCGTAGACATTCTGTTCGCCCTGCCCGGACTTTACATCTTGCTCTTGGTCGACTCTATCTTCTCGCCCAGCGCCATACTCTTGGTGGTCGTAATCTCGGTGTTGAGTTGGCTAGGCACGGCCCGGCTGGTCCGAGCTGAAGTGCTCACCCTCAAGCAACGTGAATTCGTGCATGCGGCCCGCTCCCTGGGGTCGGGAACCTGGCGGTTGATGATGCGTCATCTGCTACCGAACGTGATGGGCGTGGTGATGGTCACAGCCACCTTCTCCGTTGGAAGCGCCATTTTGACGGTCGCAGGACTGAGTTTCCTGGGTCTTGGCCTACCGCCACCGACACCCAACTGGGGCGGTATGTTGGCTGATGGCACCAATTACATCTTCCAAAACGCCTGGTGGCTAATCTACCCGCCGGGACTGGCCATCGTTGCGGCCGAACTCGGCGTCAACTTCCTTGGCGACGCCCTGCGCGCCAGCTTTGACCCTCGGTTGCGGGAAGGGAGGGCATAGAGGGTGCTCAAGTACACAATCTCCCGCCTTCTCCAGGCCATCCCGACCATGATCGGCGTGACCATGATCTCGTTTCTCATCGTCCACTTGGTGCCTGGGAGCCCGGTCTACACCATGCTCGGACCGAAGGCGACACCGCGTATGGTGGCGCTGTTCAACGCCGAGTACGGGTTGAACCTGCCGCTGCCGATTCAGTATGTGCGCTGGCTTGGA
>JAJZLY010000017.1 GCA_021850485.1 Bacillota bacterium
CCCGTTCATGTGATCGGTCCCAGTCCTTCTGATGGACCGGACGAAGAGGTCTAAGGTGGCGCAAAGCCCAGTCGGCGTTGCCCTCAAGCGGCTTGGGCAGCGCCCCTACACCAGCCGGGAGATCAGCGACTACCTGACCCGTAAGCAGTACCTGCCAGAAGACGTCCAGGCCACCATCAGCCGGCTGACGGAACTGGGCTATCTCAACGACTTCGAGGCCGCCCAAGCCACCATTCGCTACCGACTACGCCATCCGCGCGGCCGCCGCCTGGTCGCCCAGGAGCTTCGCCACCGCGGGCTTGATCAGGAGACAGTGGACGCGGCCCTCAGTGCCTACGACGAATCGGCGCTGGCTGAGCAACTGGCAAGCCGTCTGGCCGCCCAGGGCAAGAGCAAAGAGGCCGTGCAGCGGGCCTTGGCAAGCCGGGGCTTTGCCTCCTCCAGCGTATTCGCTGCCACCGCCGACCTAGCGGCTGACGGTGACCTTTCTTGACAGAGCGGGGTCCGGTTCCCGACAATACCAACAGAGGAACACCTCGGCGCCCTTGGGCGCTTGTACAGACCGCAGAGCAAGAAGGGAATGAGTTCGACGAACGCCACTGACATCATCGTCGTGGTCGTTGTCGCCCTACTCGGACTTGTCGGTGGATTCATCCTCCGTCGAGTGCTGTCCGAAGGTGGGTTGAACGCGGCCCGCGACCAGGCCCGCAAGATCCGGGAAGGCGCGGAGAGAGACGCTGCCGAGCGTCTGCGAGAAGCGGCTATCGAGGCCCGGGAAGAACTGCACAAGTTGCGCCAAGATGTCGAGCACGAGTTGAACATCCGGCGTACCGAACTGCAGGAGCGAGAGCGTCGGCTCACCCAGCGCGAAGAGGGGCTTGACCGTAAGGGCGAGGCTCTGGAGACCAGGGGACAAGCCTTGGACGCCAGAGAGAAGGAATTGGAGTCTGAGCGCGACGCCCTGCGCCAAGGCGAGAGCCAGATCCGAGAGCGACTGGAACAGGTCTCTCAGATGACCACCGACGAGGCCAAGGCCAGGCTGTTGGCCGAGGTTGAGGAAGAGCTCGGCGGGGAGATCGCACGCCGGGTGCGGGAGGCAGAGGCCCAGATCAAGGAAGAGGGCGACCGCAGGGCGCGCAGCATTCTGGCTACGGCCATTGAACGCTACGCCGCCGATCACGTGGCGGAAGCCACCATCTCGGTGGTCAAATTGCCCTCCGATGAGGTCAAGGGCCGCGTGATCGGCCGTGAGGGCCGAAACATCCGCTCTTTTGAGATGCAGACCGGAGTCGATCTGATCATCGACGACACGCCGGAAACGGTGGTGCTTTCCAGCTTCGACCCGGTGCGCCGCGAGGTGGCCAGACTCTCCTTGGAACGCCTGATCACCGACGGCCGGATTCATCCCGGGCGGATCGAGGAAGTGGTCGAGAAGGTCAAAAAGGACGTCGACGAGCGGATCAAGGCGGAGGGCGAGCAGGCCGCATACGATGTCGGCATTCACGACCTGCATCCCGAGTTGATCAAGCTGATGGGCCGGCTCAAATTCCGCACCAGCTACGGGCAAAACGTCCTGGCGCACTCTGTTGAGGTGGCGCATGTCGCCGGCATGATCGCCGCCGAGTTGGGGTGTAACGTCGCCATCGCCAAGCGCGGCGGCTTTTTGCACGACATCGGCAAGGCCGTCACCCACGAGTCTGAAGGTACCCATCTGGAGTTGGGTGTCGAGCTGCTCACCAAGTACCAGGAGAGCCAAGAGGTCATCTGGGCGATGGAGGCCCATCATGGAGCCGAACCCAAGTCGGTGGAGGCGGTGATCGTGACCGCGGCCGACGCGGCGTCGGCAGCCCGCCCGGGAGCTCGGCGGGAGTCCTTGGAACTCTACGTGAAGCGCCTGCGTAAACTGGAAGAGATCGCCGACACCTTCGAAGGTGTGGAGAAGTCCTATGCCATTTCCGCTGGCCGTGAGGTGCGGATCATCGTCAAGCCGGACAAAATCGATGACCTGGCCGCCACCCGGCTGTCCCGGGACATCGCCCGCAAGGTGGAGAAGGAGCTGACCTACCCCGGTCAGATCCGAGTCACGGTGATCCGTGAGGTGCGTGCCGTCGACTACGCCCGCTGAGCGAAAAGGACTTTCGACGCTGGTCGGCCAAGCCCACTGGCAAAGGGGGTATCGACATGAGCCATCAGGTGTCGGAACTCCTCAGCCGCTATGTATCCAATACCGATCGCAACGTCTACACCATCACCAATTTGCCGGAAGAAGTCATCGCCGTCATCTTTGCCTATGTGTCTCGCTCCCAGGCCAGCTTCCGGGATAATCTCGTGCATCTGCTGACGGACCAGGAGCTGGCCGAGGTGGCGCCTACGGCTGAAGATTCAACCAGCCAGCGGCGGGTGGCGCGGGCCAGTGAGCAGGCCCGCAAGTTCCACGAGAAGTGGGTGGTCGGATACGGCCACTCCTCGGTAGCCGAACATGGCGTCGTGCACGTAGGCATCGAGCGTATCTCCAGACTGGCTTCGGCCGCCCTGGAACTCGCCAATCCGTTTCTCTCTTTTACCGAATACTCGCAGCGCTACCAGCGCCCGGGACGAGACCGCTATGTACTGCCAGCGGAACTCGATCGCTGGCCTGTGCAGAAAGAAACCTTAGAAGGGCTTCAGCACCTGACCTTCGATGCCTACGAGCGAATCGAAGAGGGACTGTTCGGTTATCTGGCCGAAACCAACCCGCCCCGGGCCAACGAGGACGACGAGGCCTATCGGCGGCGCATCGGCCGGCTGGGGTTTGAAGATGCCCGCTACGTTCTGACTTTGGCTGTGGAGACCAACCTGGGTATGACCGCCAACGGCAGGGCGCTGCGGGACGGACTGATTCGCCTGCTGGGCGATGCGCACCTGGAGGTCCAGAGCCTGGCGGCCGCCATCGAGCAGGAGGCGGCCCACGTCTTGCCCACCTTGCTTCGCCACATCAAGGCACCGCTGCTGCGGCCGGCAACCGGCGCCCAGATGGCTAGTAGCGCGTCCGCCCCAGCCGTGCGGCTTGTGGCAGCCACCGGTGACCATGATCCAGATCCGTTGCAGGCGGCCCTGACGCTGATGGTCGGCGGCGCCGCTCTGGCCAGCGGGCGCCAGGCGCCCCAGCTGGCGATCGAGACCTACCGCCAGCTGTTTCAGGCCACAACAGACTACGATCTGATCCCTGACGAGGCGCATCAGGTCAGCTACCGATTTCAACTGCAGATTTCCGAAGCGGCGTGGCACCAATTGCTCCGCCATGTGCGGCGGATCACGTTTGTCGCGGCACCGCCAGGTGTCGCCGGCGGCGTTGTCGTGCCGCCGACCATTCGCCAAGCTGGGCTGGAGCCGATGTTTCGAGCCACCGTGCGGGCGGCCGAGAAGGCGCACGCCGAGATCGCTGCCGTCAGCCCAGAAGCTGCCCATTATGCGGTCACGAATGCCCATCGCCGGCTGGTCGAAGCCACGGTCTCGCTGGGGGAGATGGCTCACCTGATGCGGGTGCGAGGCGCTGCCAATGCCCAGTGGGAGATCAGGGATCTGGTCACGGACATGGCCGGTGAAGTCGACCGCGTGCACCCAGGACTGCTGGCCCCCTTGATTGGACCTGCTCAGTGAAGGTGCTGTTCGTGGCCGACGTGAATGGCAAGCCGGGGCGGCGCGCCCTGCATGAGGGCCTGGCCGGCCTGATTTCGGTGCATGCCGCTGACGTGGTGATCGTCAACGGCGAAAACGCCGCCGGCGGCGTCGGAATCACGGCTGACACCTACCAGGAAATTGTGCGCTCTGGTGCCCGGGTGGTGACGCTTGGCAACCACACCTTCGACAAGCGAGGCACGGAGGAGCTGCTGGACCAAGAGCCTTGGCTGCTGAGACCGGCCAACTACCCGCCTGGTACGGCCGGGCGGGGCTGGCTGACAGTGACTGTGGCGGGTATCCGGCTGCTGGTTGTGAATCTGCTCGGCCGGGCCCTGATGGGATTTTCGCCAGACTGCCCCTTTCGGACCATGGACGCTATCTTGGAGGATCAGGCGGGCCAGTCCGATGCCGTCTTTGTGGACTTTCACGCCGAAGCCACCAGCGAGAAACGAGCGATGGTGCACTATCTGGACGGGCGGGTGGCGGCGGTGGTGGGGACCCATACCCATGTCCAAACCGCCGACCTGGCGATCAGTGCCCAGGGCACAGCGTCCATCACCGACGTCGGCATGACCGGCCCCCAGAACTCGGTGATCGGGGTGGACCCCAAGGCTGCGCTGGAGCGGTTCTTGACCCAGCGCCCGGTGCGCTTTGAGTCGGCTACCGGACCCTGGCAGCTGGATGCGGTAGCAATCTCCATCGAAGAAGGGAAGGCGACTCGCGCAGATGTCATCCATCTTGTCGAAGCGTCCGATCGTTGACGCGCACTGCGACACCTGGCTGAGACTTTTGGAAAACGGATCGACGGACTTCACCAAGACCGACGGCCACATCGACCTAGAGCGCTTGATGGCGTCTCCGGTTGGCATCCAGGTGTTCGCCCTGTTCACGCCGCCGAAGTGGGGAGAAGACCGCGGCTTGCGGCACCTGATGCGCCTTTTGAACCTGTCACGGGACCTGATGGTCCGCCACCGGCAGGATCTGCGGCCGATCCTGACCAGCGGCGACGTCGATGGCCCAGGTGTGGGCGTGCTGCTGGCCGTAGAGGGCCTGGACGTGTTGAGTGAGGATCTAGACCTGCTCGAATTGTTCTTTCACCTCGGTGTGCGCTCGGCGATGCTCACCTGGAACGGCAGAAACCGCCTGGCCGACGGTGCCACCAACCAGGAGTCTGGCGGTGGACTGAGCCGGCTCGGCCGGCAGGTGATCAGGCGCATGGTGGAGTTGGGAATGGTCGTGGACGTCTCCCACCTGGCCGAGCGTGCCTTTTGGGATGTGCTGGATGAGACAGACGGGCCCTTGATGGCCTCTCACTCCAATGCCAAGGCCCTGTGCGACCACCCGCGCAACCTGACCGATGCCCAGTTGCGGGCACTCGGCGAGCGCGGCGGCGTGATCGGCATCAACTTCTACAGCCAATTCCTGGTCGCCGAGGGCGAGAGCAGAAGCGAGGATCTGCTGCGCCACATGGCCCACGTGCTGGACGTCGCCGGTCCTGCGTCTGTCGGGTTTGGCTCGGACTGGGATGGCATCGAGTCCTGGCCGGTGGATGTGGCCGGAGTGGCCGGCATGGCCGGACTGGCTGAGCGGGTCAATGCCCGCTTTGGCGAGAGTGCCCCCGGCATCTTGGGAGACAATTTCCGTCGCCTGTTCCGGGCCGTCTTGCCTCAGTCCTGAGAGGAGGAATCACGCCAGTGAGGATTGCCACTGAGATATCGAATCTGACCAACGCTACGCCGACCGATCTGCTGATCGTCGGCCTGGCCGAGGGGACGGGCGTCCAAGAAGGTGCCATCGGCAGCGTAGACCGTGCGCTCAACGGGGCCATCAGGCGCGCCGTCACCGACGGCCTGATCACCGGCAAGTTGGGCGAGACCTACCTCCTCTCGACAGCTGGCGCCCTACCTCAGCCGGTGGTGCTGGTGGTGGGATTGGGCAGCCCTGCGAAGTGCGATGCGCACCATGTGCGCCAGGCCGCACAGGCCGCTGGGGCGGCCGCCTTGGCGCTGAAGCCGAGGACTGTCAGCACCGTTGCGCATGGCGTGGGCACCAATGAGCTGGCCGCCGCAGCGGCGGTTGAGGCCACCTTAGTAGCTACCGCATACGGCCTGTACCGATACACCGCCTACCACAGTGAGCCAGCGGTCAGGGTCGAGGCCTTGCATCTGGTGTCAGACGATGCCGGAGCCCAGGTCACGGCGGCGTTGCGTCGCGCCAGGGCCACCTGGGACGGCGTGGAAGTGGCCCGTGACCTGGTCAATACGCCGCCGGCCGACAAGCGGCCGATGGCCCTGGTGGCTCGCATTCAAGAGCTGGGGCAGCAATTTGGCTTCGCCGTCGAAGTCTGGGATGAAAAGAGACTGCGCGAGATCGGGGCCGGGGGTATTTTGGCAGTGGGCCGCGCCTCCAGTGCACCGCCAGCGGTGGTGCTGATGCGGCTTACCGGGAGCGAGGGAGAACCCCTAGGGCTGCTTGGCAAGGGCATCACCTTCGATGCCGGCGGCTTGCAGATCAAGACAGCCGAGGGCATGCGAACCATGAAGTCGGACATGGCAGGAGCCGCAGCCGTGATCGGCGCCATGGTCGCTCTCGCCCAACTCGAGCGCAAGACGCCAGTGGTGGCCGTGGCCATGTGTGCCGAGAACATGATCTCGGGAGATGCTTTTAGACCCGGTGACATCCTGCGCATGTTGTCCGGGAAAACTGTGGAGATGGCCAACGCCGACGCCGAGGGCCGGCTGGTGCTGGCCGATGGGGTTGAGATCTTGCGCCGGGAGAAGGTGCGGGGCGTGGTCGACCTAGCCACCCTGACCGGCGCCCAGGTTGTGGCCCTGGGCGACGTGCGGGCTGGTGCCATAAGCAATGATGCAGCCCTCATGGAAGACGTCCGCCAAGCCTCCGAGTTGGCAGGGGAGCGGATCTGGGAGATGCCACATGATGAGGACTACCGACACCTGCTAGATAGCCGTCTCGCAGATATTCGTAACGTCGGCAGCCACGGTCCGGGAGCGGGCATGATCACCGGCGGACTGTTCGTCGGCGCCTTCAGCGAGGGACTGCCGTGGGTGCACCTGGACATCGCCGGCCCCTCGTTCAAGGAGACTGAGAAGGCAACCGGCACGCCTGGCGGCACCGGTTTCGGTGTCCAGACCCTGATCCGTTTGCTCACTGACTGAGGTCATGCTGCGCGGCGATCTGCACACCCACACCCTGGCCTCGGATGGCACATTCGCCACACCGGCGCTGTGTCAGTTGGCCCGCCAGCAGGGCTTGGCCGTGCTGGCCATCACCGACCATGACACGGTGGCCGGCTGGCCGGCAGCGGGGGCGACATGGCCGCAGGTGGTCGGTGGCGTCCAGATCACCACCAGTTGCGAGGGACAGGCCATCGATCTGCTCGGCTACTATCGGCAGCTGCCGCAGATCACCAATTTGCTCTTGGTCGACCTGCAGGCTGCCAGGCGCAAACGGGTGGCCCAGATGGTGCTGCAACTGCAAGCGGCCGGCGCCGATATCTCCCACCTCGTGCCGTCGGGGGACGCACTCGCTGAGCTCGGACGGCCGCATCTGGCTCAGCTGCTGGTGCGTGCTGGCCATGCTGTGTCGGTGCTCGATGCCTTCGACCGCCTCTTGGACAAAGGTCGGCCCGGCTTTGTGCCGCGCGCCGAGATCCAAACTCGTGACGTGATCGAAGCGATGCACGCCGATCATGGCTTGGCCGTCTTAGCCTTCACGCCAGGCGTGTCCGAGGAACTGCTCAGCCAGTTGGTGGAGTGGGGTGTGGACGGACTGGAGGCCTATCATCCGAAGGCGACTCCGGCCGAGAGTCTGGTCCAGCTGGATCGGGCCGATCGGCTGAAACTGTTGATCACCGGCGGCAGTGACTTCCACCGGCCGGAGGCAGCACAACTGGGCGTTCCCGCCCTGCCTGAGCAGCCTCTGTTGGTGTTTCTGGCCGCCTTGGAGCGGCGGCAGATGGTCGCCAACGGCGAAACCCGGCGCCGGCGCAAGCGCACCCAGTGAACGGGGGCGATCGCCGTGGATGAGACAGTGGTGGCGCGGGCCGAGGTCTTGCGGCGGCTGGCGGTCAGTCCCAGCCGATTGCGCGAGCTGACGGCGTGCTATCGGCCGATGCTGGGCGCCCTGCCCCGCACTGGCCTCACCGAGGCCCAAGTGGCGAGGCTCGCTGAAATCCTGGCGGCCGAGGAGCACGGACACACCAGCCAGCAGATTCTCTCGGAGATGGAACCGCTGGATGCTGCGATCTCGCTGCAAGAGGGTAGCTGGCGAGAGGACCAAGAGCACTTTTCACAGGCGGACGCCGCCAGTTGGCAAGAGGCCCTCCAACGGCTGTCTCGTCAGCAAGAGGAGGAGAGCGCCAGACTTCTAGCAGCGATCGTGCGCCTGCAGCAGGAGGTCAGCCAACTGCGCAGAGTTGTGGAGGAGATCAGTTCCAGGCGCGCCAGAAAAGGCGGCCGCTGGTGAGAGCGGGCCGCTGGCTGGCCGTGAGTGGCGCCGTTATCCTCTCGCTGATCAGCGGGATGCCGGCGCTGGCCGCCTCCCCGCCCGTGCCGCCGCCTCCGCCAGTGATCGCCGGCACGGCCGCCATTTTGGAAAACCTGACCACCGGTCAAGTGCTCTACGCCAAAAATCCCAACTTGCCGCTGGCTCCGGCCAGCATCACCAAGATCATGACCGCCCTAGTGGCCCTGCGCTACGGGCCGCCCCTGGCTCAGATGATCTCGGTCCCAGCCGCCGCCTACCACACCCCAGGCTCGACCGTGTACCTGGTTCCGGGCCAGCGGATGACCTTTGGCGATCTGCTCTATGGCCTGATCTTGCGGTCCGGCAACGACGCTGCCGTGGCGGTGGCCATTTTGACCGCCGGCTCGGTCCAGCGGTTTGTGGCGATGATGAACGCCACCTGCCACCAACTGGGCTGCACGGGGACGACATTCAAGAATCCAGACGGATTACCGGCTGCCGGTCATCTGGTGACCGCCCACGACATGGCGCTGATCACGCGGGCGGCGATGGCGTCAGCCGCCTTCCGCCGCATCGTCGCCACCCGTGCCTGGCTCTTTCCAGGCTTTCCATCGCCAGTCACCCTGGTCAATGAGGACCAAATGCTGTGGCGCTACCCCGGAGCTATCGGAGTGAAGATCGGCTGGACCACGCCGGCCGGAGAGACCATCGTCTCGGTGGCCCGCCGCAACGGCATCACCTTGGTGGCCGTGGTCTTGCACTCCATCTACCGCAGGCTGTGGGCAGACCCCACCGCCTTGTTGAACTGGGGATTTGCGAACTTTCGCCAGGTGCCGTTGGTACGCCAGGGCCAGGTGGTGGCGACGGAGACAGTAGCCGGCCAGGTCGAACCGCTAGTGGCCGACCAATCCTTGCCCTGGCTGCTGCCAGCTGGTCAGAGCGTGGGGGCGGTTCAGACCCGGCTGGTGGTGGGCCCGGCCAGCCACGGCCGCGGTGTGCTGGCGGTGGCGATCGGTGGGCAATCGCTGGGCACCGTGCCGGTCAGCATTGCCGGCGGCGGGTCCAGGACGCCGGGCTGGCACCGTCCGGCCGCTGTCGTTCTCTTGACGGCGGTGGGATCATGGATGGTGTGGCCGCACCGGCGCCAACGGCGGCGGTGGCGGCGGCGGCGGGTAAAGCGGACTGCGGGTGAGGAGTTGTTGGAGTGAGCGAGCTTGTCTTCGTGAAAATGGAAGGCGCCGGCAATGACTATATCTACATCGAAGCCGACCGAGCCGACGCCGACTGGACCAACTTGGTGCCGTGGCTAAGCGATCGTCACTTTGGCATTGGTGGCGACGGGGTGATCCTGATCGCTCCCTCCAAGGTGGCGACTGCTCGCATGGTGATGTTCAACGCCGACGGCTCCGAGGGCGCCATGTGCGGCAACGGAGTTCGGTGCATCGCCCACTACTTGCACGAGCGCGGCCGCACCGACGAGGTGACCACCATTGAAACGGTCTCGGGTGTGGTGAAGGTGCGCCGACTCGGTACTGAGGGAGATCGCTACGAGGTGGCGATGGGGCTGCCGCAGCTTGAGCCCGACGAGGTGCCGGTGGCGGCGCAGGTATCCGAGAGTGGTTTCGTGCGGGTCAGTTTGGAGTTGGCCGATCAGCGACTGGCCGCTGTGGCGCTTTCGATGGGTAACCCGCATGCCGTCACGTTTTGGCCGCAGCTGGATGGCTTGGATGTGGGCCGCCTTGGGCCTGCCATCGAGCACCACCACCTGTTTCCCGAGGGCGTCAACGTGTCATTTGCCCAAGTCTTGAACCGGGGCGAAGTCGCCCTCAGGGTGTGGGAGAGGGGAACCGGTGAGACCTTGGCTTGTGGCAGCGGAGCGTGCGCCACGGTGGTGGCGGCCGCACTCAGCGGCCTCAGCGAGCGTCAGGTCACGGTCCATGCCCGAGGCGGCGATTTGGCGGTGCGCTGGGAGTCCGACTCCGTGTATCTGGCGGGTCCAGCCCGCACCGTATTCTCGGGGACCGTCACCATCTGACCGCCAAATGTAAGGAGGTTCCTGGATGCCCCAGCCGGCTCGGCGTCTAGATCGCATCCCTCCCTATTTGTTCGCCGAATTAGATCGCCAGAAGCGGCTGGTGGAAGCAGGCGGCCGGTCGGTGGTCTCGTTTTCGATTGGCGACCCCGACCTGCCGACAGCCGATGCGGTGGTCGCCCGGCTGGTGGCTGAGGCAGCGCGCCCAGAACACCACCGGTATCCACCGTATGAAGGGACGGCCGGCTTCCGGCGGGCGGTTTCTGAGTACTATGGGCGACGCTTTGGGGTTGCGCTCGATCCCGACCAACAGGTGGTGGCGGCCATCGGCTCCAAGGAGGCCATCTCCCATCTGGTGTGGGCCTATGTCGACCCCGGTGATGTGGTGATCGTGCCAGAGCCCGCATACCCCGTGTACGCCAACCAGACGCTGCTCGCCGGCGGCGACGTTCATGTCCTGGCCCTGACCGCTGATCGTGGCTTTGTGGCCGATCTGGAGACGATCCCGCCGGCCGTGGCCAAGCGTGCCAAGCTGCTGTTTTTGAACTATCCCCACAATCCGACCGGCGCCCTGGCAGATCTGGCCTTCTTTCACCGGGCGGTCGCCTATTGTCGGCGCTACGACATCTTATTGGTTTCCGATGCGGCATACGTGGAGATGACGTTTGGCGCCCAGGCACCCTCCGTCCTACAAGTAGCTGGTGCCGACGATGTCGCCGTCGAGTTTTACTCCCTGTCCAAGCCGTTCAACATGACCGGCTGGCGGCTCGGTGCAATGGTCGGTCAGCCGGCTGCCGTAGCGGCGCTCAAGGCGGTCAAGGCCAACACAGACTCCGGGCAGTTTTCGGCGATCCAGGCTGCCGGGCAAGAAATCCTGACCGCTGGCGCCGATCGGTTCGTGGCCAAGATGAACCAGGTCTACCGGGCCCGCCGGGATCTACTGGTGGGCGGCTTGCGCCGTCTGGGCTGGAACGTGCCCG
>JAJZLY010000019.1:0-13534 GCA_021850485.1 Bacillota bacterium
CTTGCACACCAAGATCAAGCTGCTCAAACGCATCAGTTACGGCTTCACCAATCGGGACCGCTACCGCAAGAAGATGCTGCTCGCTTTCCTTCCCACCCTGCCAACCCACAGTTATTGACACAGAGCCGCCCGGGCCTTGACCGGCTGGCGGCGGTGGCAGAGGATAAAGGATCCTAGATCCATTGCCTCCAGGAGGTTTCCATGTTTGAAGTCCAGCGCGCCGTGCTCGGTCCGATCGCCACCAATGGCTATGTGGTGTGGCATGCACAAACTTTGGACGGAGTCTTGATCGATCCCGGCCCGGGTCCGGGGTTGCTGTTGCACCACGCCCAGGCCATCCATGTGCTCGCCATCTTGATCACTCACGGCCACTGGGACCACATCGCTGGTCTGGAAGAGGTGGCGCGAATCTATCCGGTGCCGATCGTGATCCACAGTCTGGAACAGGATTGGCTGACCGATCCCATGCTCAACCGATCCACCGTCAGCCCGGCGCTGGCCGGCCGCCTCGTGACCGGCCCTGGCGCCACCAGACTGGTCGCGGATGGCGAGCAGCTGACCTTCGGGTCGCTGTCCCTCCAGGTCGCGCACGTGCCCGGACACAGCCCCGGTCACGTCGCCTACCTCGGATCTGACCAAGCCTTTTCCGGAGACCTGCTGTTTGAGTCGGCCGTTGGCCGCACAGACATTCCGGGCGGCGATCCGGACGTTTTGCTGGAGAGCTTGGGCCGATTTCGGACCCTTGCCTCTGGCAAGCGCATCCACCCCGGCCACGGCCGCTCGTTCACCATCGGTCAGACCGATCCGCCGCCGGTGATGCAAGGTCCGCTGCGGTGATCGCGGTCAACCTGGCCCTGCCCGACCCGCCCGCCGAGGCCCGGTTGGGCCACTGTGTGCGCTGTGGCGGTGCGTTGACCGACGTGCGCCGTCCCTTCGCCGAGCGAGGCTACCTCTACCTGGGTGTCCCCGCCTGGCACTGTGCTATCTGCGGTGAGGACTACTACCACGTCGGCACCATCAACGCCATCAACCAAGATGTGACCCACCGGCTTCCCGCCATCACGCCCGATCGGGCGCTTTTTCGAGCGCCTCAGCCTTCCTCTGGCCGACGCCAGATCTAAGCCGGAGGTGACGATCGATGCCAGCCGAGGCAGCGTTGGACATTTTGCGCCGTGCCGAGCGAGTGGCGCTGATTGGTTGTGGCGGCTCGGGCAAAAGTACCTTGGCCGCCCAACTGGCCCCTCGCCTGGGCCTCCCGCTCACCCAGCTGGACACGCTGTTCTGGAAGCCGGGGTGGGTACCCACGCCAACAGGCGAGTGGGACGCCATGGTGGCGAGCCTGGTGGCCCAGCCCTCTTGGTTGATCGACGGCAACTACGGCCGCACCATGCCGCTGCGCCTGGCCCGAGCGGATCTGGTGATCTGGCTGGATCTGCCCACCGCCACCTGTCTCTGGCGGGCCTTTAGACGGGCGTTTGCGAGCCGTGGTAAGGTCCGTCCGGACATGGCCGAAGGTTGTCCCGAGCACTTCGATCTTGGCTTTTTACGCTGGATCGCTGGCTACCGCCCGCGCCAGCGCCCGGATGTGCTGCAGTGGCGCAAGGACGCTCCGTCCACCCAGGCCTGGATCACCCTCACCTCTGCGGCCCAGGTCAGGCGCCTTTGGACCACTTTGTCGGCCACTGAGTGCCGGGTCCGGTCTTCGGGTCGCTAGCCAGCGCCGACGTGTGCCGCCACGGCCGTCTCCAGGGCTGCGGCGCTGAGCCAGCCCAGATGCTTCCACACCACACGGCCGCCAACCACCAGCATGTACTCGGGGCTGCTGGCCAACCCCAGCCCACCGGCCAGTCTGCCACTAGTGTCAACCGCCACCGGGTAGGCCAGCGACGGCCGCACCTGGGCCAAGAATTGGCCCAAGGCCGTCGCCGTCGGCTCGGTGACCGCCTCATCCACTGCCACCAGGCTCGGCCAGCCGTGCTGGCTGGCCGCTTGGACATAGGGGTCTTGACTGGTCATGGTCTGGCCCAGGTTGCCAAACTCGCTCAACCAGGTGCCGAAGAAGACAAACACATGGTTTGCGCCGGGGCCGATCGCAAGGCTGCCGCCGGTGGCCAGCGGCAGCGTGGCCGCCGTCGCGGCCGTGATCGGCCGCCCTGGCGACACCTGATTCAGCTGCGGCCTCCCTGGCAGCGTATCTGCCACCTGTTGGGCCAGGATCTGGGCCTGAGCTCCAGCCGTTGCTTCGTCCATGGCGGTCACCAGTAAAGCCCGCTCATGACCGTTGGGGCCGATCACATACAGCGCCGGCGTGTGGTCGATATTGCCTGAAACGGCGGCCACATACACGCCGTAGTGCCGCCACACGGCCTTGAGTTCGGTCAAGCTTCCGGTCAGAAACTGCCAGCCGTAGAGCAGCCCGTGAGCCTCGGAGTAGGCCCTGACGTCGGCGACCGAGGTGGCGCTGGGATTGGCGTTGACGGCGACCAACGCCACCTGGGAGGCAGCAGGGCCGAGGAGGTGTAACGCGGCAACCATGGCCGCCGAGGTCAGTGGACAGATGGTGACACACTGGGAATCGATGAAGGCCAAGACCACTGTCTTGCCGCGGAACTGACCGAGCGTCACCGGCTGGCCGAACTGGTCGGTGAGTGTGAAGCCTGGCGCCAGATGGCCCGACAGCTCAGTGACCGGCAACACCGGGTTGGTACCCGGACCGGCACCACCAGCTAACGGCGGCAGCGGGGGGTACGGTGGGGCTTGCCCGGCAAGATACAGGTGCACCCCTAGGGCGACGATCGCCACCACCAGCAAGACCTGGAGCAGGCGTACGGCTGATCTCATGGCCCCATCCTACCCCATGGTGACCGGCCCGGCGTCTCCCACGGACAGATGAAGCTGCAGTTTTGGATCGCTGAGTGCAGCCTGCTTCGGACCGCGCAGTTCCACGGTCAGCGGGGAGACTGCCGCCGGCGGACCTGCCGGAAACCACGGCCGTCCGGCTTTGACAACGATCAAGAGCCCCAGCTCACTGCCGCAAGCGGCGAAGGCTGGTCCCTTTTGAGCAGCCCACACGGCCATGCCCAGTCGCCGGCCAAGTCGTCCGACAAAAGCCCCGACATCGGGAACCACCACGCCAACCTCACTGACCCGCCTCAGGTGCTGCGGCCCGAACGGGCGTAGCGCCGGATCGGGCAGGCGGTGACGGGCGATCAGCTCGATCACATTGCCGGCTGGGTCTCGGGCGTAACAGGAGTGTGCGTTCCAGGGCTCAGAGCCGATGACCAGCGAGACTCCCTGGTGCTGCAACAGCGGCGTGCGGCTGGCGAACCACTGCTGACCGTCTTCGATCAGACTCTCCGGCACCTCGAAGGCGAAGTGATAGCGGCCGTCTTGATCCTCACTGGCCGCTGTGAAGACGATCTCGGTGCTCCCGGCCAGCACCACCACCCGGTTGGGGCTGGCGACCGTGGGCAGGCCCAGGTGATCGGCATAAAAGGAGCGCAAGGCACCAAGCCGGTGGCAGCAAAACTCCACCCGGCTAATCGTCCCTGCTGCTCCCGGGTCTGGCGTCATGGTGCAGGGGGCCCACTGTCTTGGCGCAGCGCGTTCTCCAGGCTCGGCAAAGAGGGCGTGGCGATCAGGTACAACTTGCCAGCGGCGTGGAGCAGCACCCATTCCGCCGGAGTTCCGTAGATCAAAACCACTGCTTGCCCTCCATGGCCGATCTGAAACGTACCCGTATCCAAAGTGGGGTCGGCAAACCCGTTCACCTTAGACAGAGAGCTTTGGGTGCTGGCCCGGCGGATCAGGCTCCAGCTGGCGCCTGTCAGCGAGATGGACGCCGTGTCTGGCGGGGCCACCAAGTGCAACGTGGTGCCGGTTACCTGCCAGCCAGCGGCCGACTCTTGCATCGGCACCAGGCCCAGCGGCAAGGTGAAGGCAACCAACACCGCGACCACCAAGAGCGGAATAGCCCGCCTGAACTGCGGCCTTGAGCGTCCTACCCAGATGAAGATGACCACCAGCGCCACCGGCACCACCAGCGGCAAGAGGGCCAGCGGGTCTTGGCCCGGAGACAGCATGCTGGCCAACACGGCGCCGTAGGTCAGATGAAAACCCATGGGTGCCTCCTTAGATCCCCTCTCAGATAAGGCGAGCGGGCGGGAGATTCCCCGCCCGCTCGTGGTGCTCCTGCTCGGCTTTAGGCCAGCGACCCCATCGGGTCCCAGGGCTGGAGCACGATCGGGTCTTGCTTCAGCGCGGTCTGCTGGGCAGCGCTCAGATACTTCTTATGAACCACGACCTGGTACATGTGATCGTCGAACCAGCGGTCGCTCATCACAAAGTAGCCGTCCTTGCCAGGCTCGGTGCCCCAGCTGTTCTCCACCTTCCAGCGATTGGGCTTGCCGTCGACCAGGTTGACGCCAGTGAACACCATGGCGTGGGTCATCCGGCTCTCACCGTAGTCCAGGCGGTCGCCCTTGGCCATGGTGAAGTCCACACCCAGGGTGCCGGCATAGTCGTAGAGCTGGCTGTCCATGATGCCACCGTCACGGTCCAGCATCTTGCCCACGTCGCAACCGAACCACACCGGCTCTTTGTCTGCCAGCTGGGCCAGCGCAACCCGGCGCAACTCGTCGATCGGCAAGTTGAGATAGAGCACCGGACGGCCGTCTTTGACCGAAGCCAAAAACCGGACCGTGTAGGTGCGGTTCATCGGCTTGTCAGCGGTCGGGGCGTTGATCAGGCTCACATAGTCGTCGAGATTGATCTTCACGTACTTCTGGAAGAAGCTCTTGGGGCTGAGTTGGCGCTCAGCGTGGAAGCCGCCATCTTTGTCCTTGTACTCGAAGTCGAAGGTCTTCGGCGGCTCGCCCAAGTTGGCCACCAAGATGCGATAGATTTCGCCCAACATCGACTCCTTGGCGCTGCGCAGATCGCTGTCGGACGCCTTCTTCGCCACCAACTGGCGAAGGCGGACGGCGTCTTCTCTGAGTTTAACCGTGATCAACATGTTCATGGCCCGGGACTGGCTGGACTGGAACGTCTCAGGCATGGCCTCTTTGGGGACCAGGCCGTACTTCTCGATCAGGGCCACGAACATGTCCCACTGGCCGCCGTCACCCACCGGACTGTCCAGCAAAAACGCCACAACCCTGCTGTCATAAGGCTCGTCCGCCGTCTCCAGGATGTTCTCCAAGAAGGCGTTGGACTTCTCCATCTTGTCCCAGAACATGGTGTAGTTCTGGGAGAACTCGAACGACTTCACTTTCAGGTCTTGCTCAACATGATGACGTAGCACGTTCAGCGCGGCGAACATCCAGCAGCGTCCGCTTTGCTTCTGGTGGGTTACGGCGGAGGTCTCGATGTCCAGCGAATAGGTGTGGGTCATCGCCGCCACCCGATCTGGGTCAATCGCCACCGCCTGGATCCCGGACTTTCTGACCGCGTTGGAGATGGTCTTGAAACCCTGGCTGGATGCCACTTCCTGCCGGTAGCGATCTAGGAGTTGGTCGGTCACGGCCTCTGGCCGCTTGGTCTGCACACTCACCCAAGAACCCTCCTCGCAAAAACTCTTGAACACGTTCTCTATCCTACACCTCAGCCTGTATCCCTGCTCCTGGCGACCCCCACATTTGTCGGACGTGCAAGCGAAGTTGTTAAGCGGCAGGTCCTCGAGGCGCCAGCCACCGACCCGATTGGCATTCCACTGGAGAAAGGAGCCCTTCTTATGCGTCTTTGGCATCTCTTGGCGACCGCACTGGTCGCCGGCAGCTTGGCCGCCGCACCGTTGGCGGGTTCGACCTCAGCCAGCGGGTCGGGGTCGGCCAGTCTGCAGACACTCTCCCCCGCTACCAGCGTCACCGTACAAGACACCGTGGTCACCGGACTCAGTGTCATGTGGCAGAACCTGCTCGCCACTTTCGCCGGCAGTGCCACGGCGAAGGCCCAGCTGATGTTCACCTTCGCCAAGGCACAGGCCCAACTGGCGGGTCACGACTTCGCCACGGGCCAATCTGCGGCCGCCGTGGTTCCGATGGAGATCTACCTGCGGGACATGGCCGAGGGCCGCGCCCTGTTGACACAGCACACCGGGGCCCAGCCCACAGCCGCCTTGCGCGCTGAGGAACAGGCCAGTTCGGCCGGCCAGGCAATGGCATCCGCCGCCGACCAGACCCAAGGACAGAACGCGACCATGGCCACGCTCATCGCCAAGGCGGCCGGCGTGCCAGTCAGTGCAGTCCTCTCCCTGCGGGCGGAGGGCATGGGCTGGGCAACCATTGCCGCTCACTATCACCTGAGCTGGGCCAGCCTGATCGAGGCCTACGCCAAGACTCAGAGCAGCGCCCATGGCTCTGGTACCGCATCTGACTCCGCCTCGGCCGCGGCCTCCACGGCCTCTGGCCACAGCGGCAGCTCGGCCAATGGCACTGCCAGCGGTGGTCTCAGCGTCGGATTCTAGGGCGTCGGCAGAACGGAACTTCGCAGAGGGGCAGATGGCTGCCCCTCTGCTTGCGTCTTCCCCCGCCAGTGCGAATCCCGTAGGATTAAGCCGTTCCAGCGGAGGAATGCGCTACGCCCAGATGGTCGCCAGCCACCCGCCGGCTGATCGGGATCCAGGTCTTGTATACGCTCGCCACCGCCCTGGCGGGCACCTTTGTTTCACCTTATATCCTGGACTCGCCGTCTGGTGTGCTGGGCGTCGTCATCCTCTACCTGGGGCTGTTTGCAGCCTGCCCGCTGGGTGCCTTTTTGGGCGGCCAGTTCAACCGGTCGGACTTGGGCCGTAATCTGCCCTGGAGTTTTGCCGCCTACGGCATCTTTTACGTCTCGCTGTTCGCCCTGGGTCTGGGCCATCAGGTCAGCCTGATCTCGCTGGCTGTGCTCGGCGTGGTGCAGGGACTGGGGTTGGGCTTATATTTCGTGACCATCAACGTGCTGACCTATGACTTGGTGTCCGACTCCGGACGCGAAGCCTTCTTCGGTCAGTTGATGGTATACGGCGGCATCATCGCCGTGGCCACACCGGCGATCGGTGGAGCCGTGATCCAGGGCCTGCACATGGTCGGCTACGGTGCCGTGTTCCTGGGCGCCTTCTTGCTCTTCTTCTGGTCCGCCGCCGCCTCCCGCCGCCTCGCCACTGTCCAGCGCAGACGGCCGTTCGCCTTGCGTCAGACCCTGCTGGCCCAGCGGCGCCTGTGGCGACAAGCGCTGGCCATGTACTTCTACCAGGGGATGCGGGATGGACTTTTTACCTTTGCCTTCGGCCTCGCGCTCTATTACCGATTGCAGAACACTGCCACGTACGGCGCCGATCTCTCCATCTTCGCCGTCATCTCCATCGCCTCCAGTTGGCTGGTCAGTCGCTACCTGAAGGCCCGCCACCGGGGCGTGGCCATGTGGATCGGCTTGGCCTTCCACGCTGCATCGATTCTGTTCATGGCCTTCACCCTCTCACTGACCTCACTGCTCACCTACGGCTTCGTCGTCAACTCGGCGTTCACCATCTGGTACATTCCCTTTTTCAGCGTCAATTTCGACGCCATTCAGCGCTCTGGCCTGGGCCGTCTGCGCACCGAGTCACTGGTTGCCCGGGAGATCTCGTTCGGGGCCGGACGCGTGATCACCCTGGCCGCCACTGCCGTCTTGGTCTGGCAGGTGGGCGTGCTCGGCCTGCAGATCATGATGGGCTTGACCGTGGTACCCTTTGTGATCTCCATTGCCATCGCCCAACGCATCAGTGTCGCTCCGCCGCGACGGCCGCCGGAGGCGATCTCCAGTTGATGCGACCATGGATGGCTCCCCGAGCAGACGGCAAACCCGGAGTGTGCGGTCACCCCGCTCTTCTCCGGAAGTTCCTATACGATGCGTGCGCCTACTGGCCTGGCCTCAGGCACGCGCCGCCCGCTGAAGGGTGCGACGGGCATACCGCCGGCCGGCCCGTCTCAGGCTTAGATGTGGCCGGTGCCGTCGGCGCTTACTCCCCCCAGGGAAGGGGTGGGACGTGAAAGACCTCATCTTGCGTCCTGTCACCCAGGACAATTGGCAAGAGGCCCTGAAGCTGAGGGTGCATCCTGCCCAGCTGCGGTTCGTCGCCGAGTACGAACCTATCGCCGCCATTGCCCTTGCCAAGGCCTACATCCATCTCGGAGGAGCGACCTGGACCCCGTTCGCCGTCTATCAGGATGCCAGCATGGTGGGCTTCTTCGAGCTCGCCCGCTGGACCGATGCGCCAGATCAGTGCTGGATCTTTCACTTCTTCATCGACCAGCGTTACCAAGGGCGCGGGTATGGGAAAGCCGCATTGGCATGTCTGATCGATCTCGTCAGGCGAGAGCATGAGGCCCCTAATGCCCTACTGCTGGTGGTCCACCCGGAAAACAAGCCCGCTCAGCAGCTCTACTCGGCGGCGGGCTTTCGCTTAACCGGAACCGTGCGCTGGGGCGAGCCCGTGTACCGTCTGGCACTAGGGGACGGCCCCTAAGCTTCCAGGGATGCTCCCGCACAGCGCCTCACCCCTCAGCACAGGCAGTCTCAGCGTGTGGTCGCCACGTCACGTTGCGCCAAGCTCACCGTGGCGGCGACGTCAGGACTGCTCAGTGGCGTTCGGCACCCTGCGGGCTGCCGGGCAATTCAACCGAGCGGCCGATAGTCACAGAGATGCCCCCCTCGCTGGGAGGTGGCGAGGGGGGCGAAGGAACACACCGCTGCCGGGTCTCGCCGCCTGCGACGGGCGGTGGGAAGCAGCGGCCAATTAGGATTGTGGCAGTCGGCGCTGAGAAGCGCCTGAGAGGGTGCTAAGAGAGCCCTGTCTGTTTCAACGGTGCGCCTGTGGGCGCTGACCAGCGCCTACCCCTTCGCTGCCTTGAGAACGGGCAGACCCGCCTCGGTCCACGAGGCGAGTCCGCCCATGACCAGAGTCATGCGCTCGAACCCGAGTCGTTGGAGCACACTGATGGCCGTGGCCGAGCGCATCTGATCGGCACAGATCACCACCCAGGACGCCTTGGCGTCGAGTTCCTGGTGGCGGTCCCAAATCTCGCCGTACGGCACGTTGACGGCACCGGGCAGGCGCAGCCAGTCGAATTCAAAACTCTCCCGCACGTCCAGCAGGTGCACGCGCAGACCGCTGGTCAACTGGGCGTTCAGTTCAGCGACATCGACTATGGAGGTTTCGGCGGTGGGCAAGCCGGCAGCGGTCCAGGCGGTCATGCCGCCAGCCAGATAGCCGCCCACCTGGTAGCCGCCGTCGCCGATGAGTCTCTCGGCGACTGGGCCCAGCGCTGCCGGTTCGATCACCAAGAGATAGGTCGCATCGCGGCGGAAGCAAAGCTCCATCCGGTCGACCACATCGAGCCGCCCGAACTGCATGCTGAGGGATTTTGGGATGTGGCCTGCCGCCCACGCTGGAGCGGGGCGCAGGTCCAGGGCACAGGCGCCATCAGCCAGAGCCGCTGCAAAGGCCGAAGTGTCCAGTGCCGGCATGCCTAAACCTCCACCAAGCCGAGATTCTGGCGCTTGATCTGCTGGAAGTTCAGCGGCTGCGGCCGCAGGGTCTGGAGGACGAAGGTGCAAAAGGCCTCCTCGCTGTCCTGCTGCATGGCCAAGTTGTAGCGCTTCTCAAAGCGCAGCGTGGAGCTGGCCTTGCCGCTCATATTGACGCCGCCGCAGGCGGAGCCACCGAAATGACCTGGGTAGATTTCGACGTATCCGGGTAGTGTGAAGATCTTCTGTTGCAGACTTTGATAGAGCACCCTTGCTCTCTGTGCCGTCTCCGTCACGTCCAACTCGCGATCTCCCACCAATAGATCAGGCCGCCCCACATCGCCCACGAACAGGGTGTCCCCGGTCAACAGGAACCACGGCTCATCGCTTCTGGACTGGTCAGTGACCAGCAGGCACAGGCTGTCCGGTGTGTGGCCCGGCGTGGTCAGCGCCTCCACTCTGACCTCGCCGATCTGCACCACCGCACCGTCGGTCAGGGACTGGTGGTCGACCGTGGCCTTGGTTTGATCGCTCAGCCAGTAGGTAGCGCCGCAGGCCTGGGCCAATTCCAGTCCAGCCGACAGGTGGTCGGCGTGGGTGTGGGTGTCGATCACATGGACGATCTGGAGGCCGCGGTCGGCCGCCTCCATCAGGTACTCCTCAATACCAAGGCTACGCAGCGCGTCGACCACCACCGCCTGCTTGGCCTTGGTGCAGCCCAATAGATACGAGGCGCAGCCAGTAGGCCCGAAGATCATCTGCCGGAAGACCACCGCTCACGCCCCCCGCTGCAGGTCATAGCGGTAGAGCCCGTCCTGCAGGCCGCTGTACAAAAAGGCGTGCTTTGGGCTGGCGCACCAGAGCGAGGTGTCGGTCACGCTCTCTTGGCCGTTGGCCACAACCTCCAACGCAGCCGCCGCTACCAGCGTCTGCATGGCCCCATTGGCCGTGATCACCGACGTCGGCACAAGGGCCTTTTAGCATCTGAGGTCTGGTCGATCTGCTCTCGGCACACAACACTCACTCCTTACCTCTGTAACAGTGCTGCCGTAGAGTTTTTCTGGTCGGCTGTGTCAGTGCTGGTCTGTGCGAGCAGACCGTAAGCCGAGTTCTGTCGAGGACGATCATTTCTCTGTGGCCGGCAGTTGCCTTCCGGCTCATGCGATCTACCCGGGAAGTCAGCGGGCCGCCTCAACCTTCCCCTATTCGATCTTGCTGCGGACGGGGTTTGCCAAGCGAACCAGTCACCTGGTCCCTGGTGGTCTCTTACACCACCGTTTCACCCTTACCGGCAAAGGCCGGCGGTTTGCTCTCTGTGGCGCTATCCTCGGGGTCGCCCCCACTGGGCGTTACCCAGCGTCCTGCCCTGTGCAGCTCGGACTTTCCTCAGGCCGAAGCCCGCGATCGTCTGGCCTGCTCGCTCTCTCATCCTAGTCTGTATCGGTCCGCACGCCAAGCTTGCGATCCAGGGCCAAGTTGGCAAGATGATCGGCCAGGCTGTTCTTCTCTCGTCGCACATGTTCAGCTCGCCAGCTGGGAAATTCTCTCAGCAGGGCGAGCGCTTGCTGATGCATGGGGCGCAACGCCGGGTGCTTGACGCGATAGACGCCAGTCAACTGCTTGATGACCAATTCTGAGTCCATCCGGATGAGCAAAGCGCCAGGTGCCAAGTTTGCAGCCTTCTCCAGGCCCCACAGCAGCGCCTGATACTCGGCCACGTTATTGGTTGTCTCCCCTAGGTAGCGTCCTTCTTGCCAGATCACCTGGCCCTGATCGTCCTCGATCACCATGCCGGCCGCAGCCGGCCCTGGGTTGCCGCGGGCGGCGCCATCCGTATAGAGCTTCACGCTGAGACCATCCTCTCTCACGGCGGATCGAGGCTCTCCACCTGTGCCAACATGCGGGCAAGCACCTGCCGCTTGGCCTCTGGAGTCAGTGCCAGCCGCTCGCGCCAGACCTTTTTCACTTCCCTGCGCCAGGCTCTGGCCCCTTCGTCCTGGCGGTGGCTGAGCGCTGGTCCCAGCGGCGACCGCTCCGGGTCCCAGGAAAGCGCCGGACGACCTGGTTCCACGATCAGCACCTGATAAAAGCGCCCGCCTTCCCAGGCCAGATCCTCTCCGGTCAAGGGCAGTTCGATCCGGCTCAGCAGTCGGCGCAGATAGGCAGTGCGCGCCATCGGTTGTAACACCAGCCGCTGGAGACGGGCCGCCCGAACCAGGCCGGAGCTCACGATGCGACCGATCGTATACTCCCCCATGCCCGCCACCACCGCCACGTCCACCTCGTCTTGGCCAAGGCAGGCCAGCCCGTCTCCTTGGCGGCAGGCCACACGGCCATCGCCGCCGAGGCGGTGCACCAGGCGGCTATAAGCACCGTCATGCAATTCGGTGGCGATGACGAGGGGGGCGCCTCGGCGCGCCAAGGCAAGCGCCAGTTGGCCATCTCCGGCGCCGATGTCCGCCACCCGGCTCCCCATCGGCGTGTGCCTGATCAAGGTGTCCAGCCGGGTCCGCAGGTCCCCTGGAGCAGCGGTGCTCACCGGCGCAAGGTGGCGGTCAGGCGCCGCGGGTCTAGCAGCAGACGAATGGCGGCCTCGGGTGAGCCCACCACCACCGTGGCGGCCTCCATCGCTTCCCTGGCCGCGCCCTCCGGGCCGATCACACAGATGGCGAGCGCTGCCTGGCGAAACATCGGCACGTCGTTTCGGCCGTTGCCGATCGCCACCACACCAGGCCTGCCCAAGACGTAGGCGGCCTTGTCGGCTCCGCTGTTCACCCGTTGGAACCCGACTCCGAGCTGCGCCGACGCCTGGTCGAGGCCGCCAAAGGTGCCGGCGGACAGCATCACCACCGAAAGGCGTCCTTTTAGCTGACCGATCAGGCTCACCACCTCGGCTGTCACCAGGCCGCCGTCGGCCAAGGTTCCGTTATAATCAAACACTGCCTCGTGCAGGCTGATCGGCTCAGCCCCAGGCACCGGTACCACGATTGCCACAACGTCCACGCTCCCATCCACTGCCTTGGAGAAGAGGTCATCGATGCTGAAGGCGACGCGCCCAGCCCTCATCCTACTCGCTTCGGCTACCTTGGCCCAACTGGGCTCCTCGGCTGTGTTGCAAGGTGTCTCCGTACTGGCCGTCTTTCTGCGCCCAACCTTGCACCTGTCCCTCACGGCCATGGGCGGCTTGACGGCTGCCATCGCCGTAGGCACCATGCTCGGTCTGTTGGTCTGGGGCAGCCTGGTCGATCGCTGGGGCCCGCGCCGCCTGATGGTGTTTGGCCTACCAGCTGTGGTTCTCGTCGCCCTCTGGCTCGCCAGCGGTGTCAGCTTCTTGCCCCTGGTGGCCGGCCTCGCCCTGCTCGGCATCGCGCTGGCGGCCATTCCCAGCGGCGGCAGCCGGGCCATCTTCGAGACCTTTGCGGGAGCGCAACGGGGCACCGCAATGGGCATCCGCCAGGCCGGTGTTCCGATGGGAGCGGCCCTCAGCGCTGCCGTCATTCCCCTGCTGGCCCCGGCCCTCGGCCCGTTCCCGGTCTTTGCGGTCATGGCCGCCCTCATCGCCTTGTTCGGCATGCCCTTTTTATGGCTCTCGCCGAAGAGTGCGATGATCCACACGGTGGGTGCCCGGCTGGGCGAGCTCGCCCCCGCCATCCCGGTGTGGGCGCTGGGCACGGTGCTGGCCGCCGGTCAGTATGTGCCGGTCGCTTTCTTGATCGTTGATCTGCACGACCGCCTCGCCTTCTCCCTGGTCACGGCCGGTCTAGCCCTGGCCGTCGTCCAGGTGGCAGGTGCTATCACCAGGGTCGGCCTCGGCCGACTGTCGGATCAGCGGCCCCATCACCGCTCCCCGTACGTGGCGGCAGCCGCCCTGTTGGCAGCTTTCTCCGCCGCCGGCCTGGCGGCGATGGGGGCCGGGACGCCCAGTTGGCTTCCGTTTGTGGCGGCGGCCGGCCTGGGCGCCGGCGGGGCCGGCTGGAACGCCTTGCAACTGACCTGGGCCGGCGAGCGAGTCCCGCCCAGCCGGGCCGGTCAATCCATGAGCTGGTGC
>JAJZLY010000019.1:13544-48612 GCA_021850485.1 Bacillota bacterium
CGATCTCTGGTGCGGGGCAGCCGTGTTCTTGGGGGCCGCCATTTTCCCCCCACTGGCCGGGTTCGTCAGCGATCACACGGGCAGTTTTGTGCTGATGTGGGTCGGATTGGCCGGCCTCCTGGCCGTGGCGGCCGCCGCTACCTGGTGGGTCGGTAGCACAGATGGCCGCAGCCTGCGCCCGTCGAGTGCTTCGCCGCTGGCTGGCGATCCTACGTAGGCGCTGCTGCCCGATCTGCTACGATGACCACACCATGGTCTCAGGGAGGCAGATGGATGGGCGTACGAGCGGTAGATTTCGTGGGCATCCCGGTGCGCGACATGGAGGCGGCCAAGACCTTTTATGGGGAAGTGCTTGGTCTTCCCGCCGCAGGCGCATTTGGCGATCGATGGGCCGAGTACGACGCCGGCAACGTCACGCTGGCCGTGATCCAGGTGGATGCGAGTGAGTGGACAGGACAGTCCTCCGGCAGCTGGCAAACTAGGGTAGCGGTTGCCCTGGCCGTCACCGACGTGAAAGCGACGGTCGCCGAGCTTGAGAAAAAGGGCGTCAAGGTGACATCGGAGGTCCAGGACTTTCCGCCTTGCTATATGGCGATGGTGGAAGACCCAGACGGTAACAGCGTGTTCTTGCACCAGCGCAAGGACGGTACGGCCGGCTAAGTGCCCCTGGCGGGATCAGTCTGTGCCGAGGCGTTGGCTCAGACCTCCACCCCGAGGACATTCCCCCTCGGATCAACTGGCGGTCTTCCGTCGCCAGCGGCACTCCAAGTCGCTCGGCCAGTTCGAGATAGGTCGCATCGTACGAGGAAAGGGCGAACGTGCGTCCACGATCGAGCACTCTGGCTGCGGTCCAAGACCATGAATCGGACACGATCTGGATCGGTAGTTTCTCCACCAGATCGAGGAACCGAGCGCTCTGCAGCGGCGCGATGCGCGCTCGCCGCTCGGCAGTGAGCGACACATTCAGCATCTCCACCGGCCACAAGGCAGGTACCCCTGCCTCGCTGTGACTCAGGGCATCCAGGGCACAACGGGCATAGCTGCTCGCCTCGTCCTCAAGGCACCGCGCCATGACAACCGAGTTGTCCAGGACGAATCCCTTCACTTGCGACCTTCCTCGATCAGAGACTTCAGGGAAGGCCCGTCCAAACGGACTTCCTGTCTGAACTGGTGCAGCTCACGGATGACCTCTTCGGTGGATGCCCGTTCGCGTCCGGGGGGTTGGGTCAGCATGGCCACCACTTGCCCGTGGCGCGTCAGCAAGAAACTCTGTCCGCGAGCCACCTTGTCCAGCAGCTCCGCCAGATGCGTTTTCGCCTGATAGGCACCGATCTTCTTCACGCGGCACCTCTATCACGGTGTCAATGCCCGAGCGACCGGTGCGCCGCCGACAGCGCGCTGACAACGGCCACGAGCCAACGCCTTTAAGGACTGTGCATGGCTCAGGCTGTCTTGGTGACCTCTGTCAGTGCGGCCAGGGTCGAGGCGATTCCGGTCAGTTCGGTCGGCAGCAGAAGCTTGGTGGCCTGGCCGTTCGCCACTTTCTCCAATGCTTCCAGGCTTCTCACCGTCAGCACGGCCTTCAGTTGTTCGGGGTTCGCTCCGGCCTTCAGGTACGCCTCGTAGACCACCTTGATCGCCTTGGCCTGAGCGTCTGCCACCGTGATGATGGCCTGGCCCTGGCCTTCTGCCTCCGTGATCGCCGCCTGGCGCTGACCTTCTGCGTTCAAGATGGCTGACTGCTTTTGGCCCTCGGCGGTGTTGATGGCGGCGTGGCGCTGGGCGTCGGCGATCTTTTGCTGCTCCATCGCCGTCTTCATCTCAGGCGGCAGTTGGAAGTCTCGAATCGCCACCTGCTCGACCTTGAACCCCCAGGTCGATGTCTTGGCGTCCAGTTCTTTGCGCAACTCCTCGTCGATCTTGTCGCGAGCGGCCATCGCCTCGGACAGGTGCATTTCCGCCACCACCCGCCGGATGGTCGAAAACATGATGGCCTGAACGGTTTCAACCGGATTTTGGATCTCGTACAAGAAGTCCCGCACATTGTGCACGCGGAAGACGAAGTAGGCGTCGATGATCGGCGACACGTTGTCAGCGGTCAGCACCGGTGACGGCGACATCTGGACCGTCCTCGACCGCACCGAGACCCGGTTCAAGCGCTCCACAAACGGGATGATCAGCGCAATGCCTGGACCGGCGATGCGCCTGAACTTGCCGAACCGTTCGACGGCACCTTGGAATCCCTGCTGCACCACCCGGATCGACATCAGCAACAAGATCACGACGATGACGATCCAAACTAGGCTACTCACCTCGGGCACCTCCCCAGAAACTCTCCAGGGTGATGCTTCTCCGATCGTCAGAACCTACCTGCCGCCCTCAGCAGGAACCGCCGCCTGCGAGTGGGAAGGCACCGACCTTAAGGATGGTGAGGACGTGTCTGACGAACTCAATCAACTTTGGACCCAGGCCCGCCTGCGCATCCACGAGCAGGGCCTCGCTGAGCTACCGGCACACCGGCCCGACGTTCATCCCCTGGCGCCGCCGCGCACCGTGGGAGAACTCGCCCAACTGATTGATGAGACGCTGCTCCGGCCAGACGCCACCTTCTCGGAGGTGGATGCCTTTTTGGCACAGGCCCGCTCCTTCCCCTTTCGCAGTGTCTGTGTGCAAGGCTGCCACGTGTCCCGGGCCGTCGCGGCCATGGCTGACACCAACGTGCTTACAGCCGCCGTCATCGGCTTTCCGCACGGCGGCGCCCCCACCTCGGCCAAGGCGATCGAGGCCGAGATGGCGGTCGATGCCGGAGCTAGGGAACTGGACATGGTGATCGCCGTGGGGACCCTGAAGTCGCAGGATCTGGTCAGCCTGCTGGCCGACATCAGGGCAGTTCGCCAGGTCGCCCCGGGCGTGACCTTGAAGGTGATCTTGGAGACCTCATTGCTCTCACCGCTAGAGATGGCGATGGGTGCCATGGTGGCGGAATTGGCCGGAGCGAATCTGGTCAAGACCTCTACCGGCTTCGCCCAGGGCGGCGCCACTGGGGAGAGCGTGCGCATCCTCAGGGCCATGGTTGGGCCGCAACTCGGGGTTAAGGCATCTGGCGGTATCCGCTCTTTGGCCGAACTGTTTGCCATGGTGGCGGCGGGCGCCAGCCGCATCGGCACCAGCCGGGGCCACGCCCTGTGCGCCGAGTTCGCCGCCACCCATGGAGGAATCGGCTCTGCGCGCCCTTGATCTGATCGCCAAGAAGCGAGATGGCGGCGCTCTGACCACCGCCCAGTGGAACTGGCTGGTCAGCGCCTACGGCCGCGGCGATGTGGCCGAAGAGCAGATGAGCGCCTTGTTGATGGCCACCTGGTTTCGCGGCATGTCTGCGGCAGAGACTCTGGCCCTCACCCTCGCCATGCGCGATAGCGGAGACATCCTCCGCCTGCCGGGCTTGGGTCGCCCGCTGGTCGACAAACACTCCACCGGCGGCGTCGGCGACAAGGTGACCTTGGTGTTGGCGCCAATGGTGGCAGCCCTGGGCTTGGCCATGGCCAAGCTCTCCGGCCGTGGCCTGGGCCACACCGGCGGCACCTTGGACAAACTGGAGGCGATTTCTGGCTACCGGGTCGATCTCAGCCCTGACCAACTGGTCGCCCAGGTGCGGGCTGTGGGGGTAGCGGTGGCTGCCGCCAGCCAGCAGCTGGCCCCGGCAGACCGGCGGCTGTATGCCCTGCGCGATGCCACGGGCACCGTCAACCAGGCCGGGCTGATTGCGGCCTCGATCATGAGCAAGAAGCTGGCGGTCGAGACAGACGCGTTGGTCCTTGACGTCAAGGTCGGCGAGGGCGCCTTCTTCGCCACCCAGCTAGACGGAGAGGCGTTCGCCGAGGCGGCCCTGGCCATTGGCGCGGGGGCCGGCAGGCAGGTGCGGGCGGTGCTGACCAAGATGGCCAGTCCGCTTGGCCGCGAGGTCGGCAACGGCCGGGAGGTGGCGGAGGCCATCGACGTCTTGTCTGGCCATGGCCCCAAGGAGGTAGCGACGATCGCAGCCGTCCTGGCGGCCAATTTGCTCGAAATGGTGATGCCGGATGCGAGCGCCGAGACAGCGGCTGCGAAGGCCTGGCAGACCCTCGCCAACGGCAGCGCCATGGAGCATTTTGAGCGATGGATCAGCGCCCAAGGCGGTGCGATCTCTGGCCTGCCAGCTCGCCTGCGCCAGGCGGCGGCCGCCGAGGGGGTGATCCGAGCGGATCGCACCGGCACCTTAGCCGCCATCTCGGCCTTGGCCATCGGCCAGGCTGCGGCCTTAGCCGGGGCCGGGCGTAGCCGAAAGGAGGACCAGGTGGATCCGCGGGCGGGCATCACCTTAGTCGCCGAGGTGGGCCAGGCAATGGTGCCAGGCGACGTCCTGGCTCTCATCCACGCCTCCGACCAGACCCGGCTCGGACAGGCTCAGCGCCTCGGCGCTCGCGCCTTTCGCCTCGCCGACGGTACCGGTGCCGAGACGCCGCTGATGCTCGCGGTGATGCGTCACGCGGACGCCCACCGCAAGCGCAGACGCAGCCGGGGCAGCGACGGGGGCGATGGAGGTACTGATCTGTAACCAAGGAGGGATTGATCGATGAGCGTGCCGGCGGATCTGTTCGAGGCTGCCCTGGAGGCTAGGCGGCGGGCCTACGCGCCATACTCTCACTTCCAGGTTGGAGCGGCCGTGCGCGACCGCGGCGGAGCCATCACCATCGGCTGCAATGTGGAAAACGCCTCTTATGGGCTTTGCTGCTGTGCGGAACGGGTGGCCCTGTTCGACATGGTGGCAGCAGCGCGCAAAGAGCCGGTCGAGATCTGCGTGGTGGCTGACGTCTCCGGGGTGGTCAGCCCCTGTGGAGCCTGTCGACAGGTCATCTACGAACTGGCCAGAGATGCGGTGATCTGGCTGTGCAACACGCACGGCGAGAGCCGACAGGTGCTAGCGGCAGATCTCTTGCCATTCCCGTTCACCCTGAACGACCCCCCTGCTCCGGATCGCCCCTGATTGCGAGCCCCGAGCGGCCTGCGGGTCCCTCGCTCCCAGACCGCCGACGGCCGGTCTGGCGCTTGCGGCGCCCACGCCGTCGACAGGCCGCTGGGCGGCTGGGCCCGGTCCCGCAAGCTGGCCGCTAAGCCCCGGTCAGGTCGGCCAGAAAGGCTGCCGCCCAGGCCTCGACGGTGGCCGTGGCCAGGTGCCGCTGCATTTTTTCGTTTCGGCGCCGGCGCTCTGCCAAGGGCATGCTCAGGGCCGTGGCCAGCGTCGCCGCTACCTGATCCAGGTCGAACGGGTTGACGATCAGCGCTTCGTCCAATTCGGCCGCTGCCCCCGCCGTCTCACTCAAGATCAACACGCCCTGGCCATCTTCCTGGCTCGCCACGTACTCCTTGGCTACCAGGTTCATCCCATCTCGCAGCGGTGTCACTAAGGCTACCTCCGCCATCCGGTACAGTGCGCACAGCAACTCGAACGGCACCGAACGGTGCAGGTACCAGATCGGCACCCAGCCCAGCGTACCGAACTGGCCGTTGATCTCCCCCACCCGCTCGGCCACATTTCGGCGCAGACTCTCGTATTCGCTCACTTCCTGCCGCGACGGCACGGTGACGGCCACCAGCGTCACCTTGCCGTGCCACTCACGATGGCTTTTCAAAAAGCGGCCGTAGGCCTCCAGCCGCCGGGGGATGCCCTTGGAGTAGTCCAGGCGATCCAAGGACAACACCAGATGCCGCTCGCCCAGCTGGCGGCGCAGATGCGCCACTTGGCGGCGCACCGCCGGCAGGTCTCCAGCGGTGGCGAATCTGGCGCTGTCGATACTCATTGGATAGACACCCAAGGTCACCGTGCGGCCGTCCACCACCACCTGACGACCGTTGCCGCCGACACCGAGCAGCCGGTCCAGGCAGTCGGCGAAGTGGCGGCGATCCCCGTCGGTGTGAAACCCGATCACGTCTGCTCCAAGCAGGCCGGCCAGCACCTCTTTGCGCCAGGGCAGCTGGCGAAACACCTCAAACTCCGGGAAGGGGATGTGCAGGAAAAAGCCGATCCGTTGCTTCGGCCGCTCCCGGCGCAACATCTCCGGTGCCAGCAGGAGGTGGTAGTCATGGACCCAGATCAGGTCCCCCGCCTTGGCCTGGTGCAGCGTCTGCTCGGTGAACAGTTCGTTACCCTGCTGATAGGCCTGCCACTGACGCTGGCTGTATACCGGGTACTGTGTGAAATAGTGCGCCAAGGGCCACAGGGCGCGATTGGCAAAGCCCAAGTAGAAGTCGGTCACCAGCCGGCGGGTCAAGAACACGGGATGAAAGTCCCGCTCGGCCAACTCGTCGATCACCTGCTGGCGTTGATTGGCGCTGAGCAGCTCTGAGGCCAAGCCAGGCCAGCCCACCCAAGCCCCCGGGTGCTTGACCAGGTAGCTGTGCAAGCCGCTGGCCAAACCGCCGGAACTCTCGATCAGGCCGACACCGGAGCGCTGGTGGCGCACCGTAACCGGCAACCGGTTAGAGACCACGATCAATCGGCTCGCCGGTGCCACCTCCCGCTGGGAAAAATGCACTTCTAAGACTCCTGGCTACGCCCGCCAGGTCGGCCCGCCGACGACGCCAAGAGCTCTCCGCCTGAGAAGCTGGGCGCACGCTTGCGGCGAATTCCCTGTCGCACCCACCGCAGGCCGTTGGTCCGCATGGGTGCCTTTCGTATTGCGCAAGACGCCGCTTCCACTGTTTGCACAATTCGCCATCCAGCAGGCAGTGCCTTGTGCTGGCGTCTTGGTTCAGTGGGTGCGAGCCGACGGCCAAGGGCGCGCAGCGTTTGGCTTGACAGGCCAATTTCGCCAGTGCGACTATATCGCCAGTCGATATAGTTCACGAAGGGGTGGGACCATGCGTCCAGCCACAGCCACCAGTGCTGCCGTGATGATCATGGCCAGCCTCGCCGCTGGCCCCAAGCACGGCTGGGCGATCATGACCGATGTGCAGGCGATGTGCTCAATCCGCCTCGGCCCAGGCACGTTGTACGCCGCCATCAGCCAGTTGGAGGCCGCAGGATTTGTCCAGGCCCTGGCAGCTGACGGCCGCCGTCGGCCCTACCGACTGACGGACCAGGGCGAAGCGGCGCTACGCGCTCAGCTGCGTGTGCTGAGTGGCGTGCTGACAGCGTCCGCCCATCGCTTGGCCAACGCGCCGTGAGCGGCCGCTGGTGGCTGTGGCTGTTCCCCAGAGCTTGGCGAGAGCGCTATGGCGTCGAACTGGCGGATCTGCTCCACGCACGCCCGCCAAACGGGCGAGACGTTTTCGATCTACTGCGCTCGGCCGTCTGGTTGAGATTCCAAGCGGCACCGGTGCAAGTTCGCACTGCGGGGGGTCTTTCAATGTCGCTGGTGCGCCGGCCGCTGGCTTGGATCAGCTTGCTTCTCGTCTTGCCGTCTGTCGTCTTTTTGCTGGCGGCGGCTGCCCGCTTGATGCAGCCTGCCACCCACCAGCCTGCCCATAGCGCCACACTGCTGGTCGGCTGGGTGTTCACCTGGCCCCATTGGGCCACCGGGTTGATGTTCTGGCTGCTCCCCTTGGTCTCGCTAGCAGGCGGTCTCCTCTGTGCGCGCACGGAAGTGCGCAGCCATCTTGAGCTGCGCTCGGATCTCCACTCTCTAGCAGGCATCGCCCGCCGCCACGGCGCCTTGCTCACCGCCACGGTCGCCGTCGTGCTCAGTCTCCTGATCATCGTGTTCTTCGCTGCCCATGCCATCGCCGGGTGATCCTCTCGCCCACCTCCCCGCCGACATCCGCCACCAGCTGGCGCGGCTGACCACGGCGTGCCAGGCGCACTTCGCTGGCCGTCTGGTCGGCCTGTACCTGCACGGATCCGCTGCCAGCGGCGGCTGGCAGGTATCGGCGAGTGATCTCGATCTATTGCTCATCGTCTCGTTCTGGCGCAGTGCCGACCGTCCGGTGATGACGGCGCTGTGTTTGGATCTGTCGGCGCACCCAGGTCACTTCGAACTGCACGTGTTGACCCAGCGCGATCTGAGGCCCTGGGGGCACCCAGCCGCCTATCGCTTTCACTACAGTGAGACGTGGCGGGGCCGCATTTCCGCCGGTGCCCCGGCTCCGGGCACTGATGTCGGGGTGGGCGCCAGAGACCGCGAGATCGCCGCCCATCTGACCACGGCCCGAGCTCACGGCCTGATCCTCTGCGGTCGGCCGGTCACCCGAGCGATTCCGGTTGTGCCACGTCTGCATTTTATTGACAGCCTGTTCTGCGACCTCCAAGACAGCGCTATGACCTCGCCGGGTGAGGGGTACGAGGTCTTGAATCTGTGCCGCAGTTGGGCGTTTTTGACTCATGGCCAGCTTCTCTCCAAAGAGGAAGGCGGACGCTGGGCCCTCTCCCGACTGCCAGCCGACCAGGCGGCCACCGTCTACCAGGCGCTGGTGGCACACCGGGATGGAGGGCCGGAAGATCCGAGTCGGCTGATCGCCTTTCGCTGTCTGCTGTGGCCGACCCTGTGGGCCAGTGCGCACCCCGCCGAACGTGCGGTGATCCGCCGCTGGTGGCCGGCCACGGTCCCCGACCTCTCCCGTTCGGGGCACTGACTGCAGCGGTCTGCCGTGGCGTTTATCAGCCCCCTTCCCCGGTTGCAGCGGGCCGACTGCACCGGGCCATCTGACTCCCGCCCGAGCCGCTGGTATGCGTACAATGGATTTGGCAAGCGCTCCCATTTGCCCCCAGCGCGATGCCATGAGGGGGAGTCCCAGGGTGCCAACCCATCTCCAAGCACGCTCTGGCGGCGGGCGGCTGATCGCGGTCGAGGGCTGCGACGGCTCCGGCAAGAGCACTCAGTTGCGATTGCTGTATCGGTACCTGCTGCGCAGCGGGTTACCGGTTCACCTCAGCTCCTGGAACTCCAGTCCGGCCGTGCATCCGATCAGCCAGAGCGGCAAGCGCACCAAACGACTGTTTGGTCTCTCTTATGCCCTGTTCAACGCCGCCGACTTCGCCGACCGCTATGAACGCGAAATCTTGCCCAGATTAGGCCTCGGCCAGATCGTTCTGTGCGATCGCTACGTCGGAACCGCACTGGCCAGGGATGGTGCGCGCGGTCTAGACCCAGCCTGGACCAGGGCGCTGTACGACTATGCCCGCCCTGCAGACCTCACCTTCTTGTTTCGCCTGCCTCCCTCGGTGGCGGCCTACCGGGTGCTGGCCGGGCGCAAGCGATTTGGCTATTACGAAGCAGGCATGGATCTGGGTCTCAGTTCCGACCCCCTGGCCAGCTTCTTGCAGTTCCAGGGCGAGGTGCTCAAGCGCTACCTGCAATTGGCCCCGGGACTGGACTACCGGCTGATCGATGCCACTGCCGGTCTGAGGGCACAACAGTCCGAGATCCGCCGCCAGACCCTGGAACTGCTCGCAGTCAGCCAGCCGGCGACTGCGGCAGCACTGGTCTGATGAAGGGTGTGCTGATCGCTCTGGAGGGCGCAGACGGGGCTGGCTGCACAGATCAGGCCCGCCGCCTCGGCGACTGGCTGGTCTCTGCCGGCCACCAGGTGGTACCTTGCCGGATCAAAGGGTCAGAGTTGATGCGCCGGCCGCTGCAGACCCTGCAACGACGGGCGGACTTGTCCGACCGGGCTCTGTTCTTGCTGTACGCAGCCGATCTGGCCGACCTCTATCGCCACCAGATTGCGCCCGCCTTGGATCTGGGTCAGGTCGTGCTGTGCGACCGCTACCTGCTGACGCCGCTGGTCCGGGCTGAACTGCGCGGCATCGACCACGCCTGGGCCCAAGGCGCGCTTTCGTTTTTGCCCGCACCGACCCTGACCGTATTGCTGTGCGCTCCAGCCAGCCACCGCCTGACCCGCCTTCTCAACCACCGCCGCTTCTTGCAGCCGCGTGAGACTGGCTGGCCAATGCGCCCGGGCAGCCCCCTACTCGCCCAGGCGTTGCGCTATCAGCGTCAGTTGGCCCGCCAGTACGCCTTGCGCACGGATCCCGAGCAGGTGCCAAGGGTCAATACCGGCCAGCACGCAGATCGGGCGCAAGGTGAGTTGCAGCGTCTTGTTTCGGCGGTTTTGCCCGCGCCGTCGGCAGCCGCCGAGTCTGCCCTGTGAGCATCCAGCTCGGATTGGCACCGACCATCGAACGGGCGGTGGCCGATCTTGCTGCCAAGTACCCCACCGACCCGCCGCACGCGGCGCATGTGGCGGACCAGGCAGTCTTGCTGTTCGACCTGTTGGCGCCTTGGCACCAGTTGATGGCACCGGACCGGGCCCTGCTCCACCACGGCGGGTTGCTCCACGACAGCGGCATCTGGATCAATGCCAAAGGCCATCACCGGCACAGCGCCTACATCGTGCGCTCGGACCGCCTTTTGGCGGGCTATCCGCCGGCCGAGCGCGAGATGCTGGCCAGGCTGGTGCAAAACCACCGCAAGCATCCCCGCCCTGCTCCCCAGGACTGGCCACTGCAACGCCGCCTGGCCCTGGTCTGGCTCAGCGCCCTGTTGCGGACAGCGGACGGACTGGACGTCTGCCACGACCAGCAGGCTCACGTTGCGGCCGCCTATCCGGATGCCCACGGCTACGTTGTGGCGGTGCGTGGCGTCGACGCCGGCCGCTTTGACCAGAGACTGGCGAGAAAGTCTAAGCTGCTGGCCACCTTGCTGGGCGGAGACCTGCGCTTTTCGGCCGATCCTTCGTGAGCCGGCTCAATCGTCTCGCCGTGCTCGACCTGGGCTCGAACTCGGTGCGCATGCTGGTGGTAGAGGCCAACGCCGACGGGCAGTGGCGGGTGATCGACGAAGCTCGAGCCCTGTTGCGCCTGGGCGACTGCCTGATGCAGCGGGGCGTTCTGGCCCCGCTGTTGCCCACGGCCATCTGGGTGGTTTGCTCGTGGGTGCAACGAGCCCGGCAGGCGGGGGTCGATCAGATCGTGGCCGTCGCCACCGCCGCCCTGCGGGCGGCCCCGGACGGCGCCGCCTTCACCCGGAGCGTGGAGCAGGCCAGTGGCATTCGGATCAGGATCGTGGACGGACAAGAAGAGGCCAGCCTGGGCTTTTTGGGGGCGATGCAGACCCTGGACATCGCCGATGGCAATCTGGTCGACCTGGGTGGAGCGAGCACCGAACTCACATCGTTTGCCAGCCGCCAGCGGCTGCGGTCGGTGAGCATGGCGCTGGGCTCGGTCACGTTGGGTCGGCGCTTTTTCACTTCGGACCCGCCCACCGCGACTCAGGTGGCATCTGCGGAGAAGACGATCCGTAAGGAGCTCTCAGCAGTCTTGCCCGATCCGGCGGCGGGTCTGCCGCTGGTAGCGGTGGGGGGGAGTTTTCGCTCAATCGCCAAGATGCAGCTGCGGGCCTCGGGCTACCCGCTGACCACGCTGCACAACTACCAGCTTTCGCCGAGCGTCATCGACGACTTCTGCCTCAAGCTTGGGCGAATGACAGCCAGCCAGCGCCGTCAGGTGCCCGGACTGGCGGCCCACCGAGCAGAGACGGTGCTCGGTGCCCTGGCCCTGGCCCAGGGCGTTTGCAAGTGGCTGAAGCCGTCTGTGATCGTGATCAGCGGCACTGGGTTGCGCGAGGGCGTGATGTTCGAACAGCTGCACCAGCGTCCACCTTCGGCTGGCTCTGACCTGCTTGAGATCAGTGTGGACAATTTGCTCTTTCAGCTGGCAGCTGAGCCAGACCCTGCCCTCTTGCACCTGGCCGGGTGCCTGGCCCATGCGCTCTCTCCCCTGCTACCCAAAGACTTCATGCCGCTGATCGTGGCTTGTGCCAAACTGCGGGCGCTGGGCCAGCGGGTCAACTTTTACGATCGCCATACGCACACGTTTTACCTGATCATTCACAGCCGGCTGTTCGGACTGAGCCACGGCCAACAGGTGGTGTTGGCCGCTGCGGCCGGGTACGAGGGGCCGCATCGGCTCACGCAGGTACTGCGGCCATACGCCCAGCTGATCGGGCCCGAAGGCAGCTTACTGGCAGCCCGGCTCGGGCTGGTGGTGGCCTTTGCGGAAGCGCTGCTTCGCCAGCATCCCGCCCATCATCTGGAGGTCGGCGCTCAGATTTCGGCCAAGGAGATCTCCTTGACGATCCAGGGCTCCAGCCCTGCTCCAACGATCCCCTACGACGAGTTGAGCCGGCTGAGCGGGCACTTCGCCAAGGTGTTCGGCCGCAAGCTGCGCACCCACTTCAGCGCCGTCTGAGTCAGGGCCCAGGCCGGCTCCGCTCGACCGCCCAGAGCCCCCCAGCGGCCATCGCCGGGACCGGTCTCGCCAGGCCGCTGGCCGCCAAGGCACAGCCTATTGCCATCTGCCAGCGGCCGGGCGACGCCCGTTGATGGAGCTGGATCAAGAGGGGCCCTTGCCACCTATCCGCCTTGGCCTGCCCCTGGGCTTGCCTTAGCCGCCAGCACCGCGTCTTCAGCTGGCAGCGGCCAGTCCATTTTCAGCTCTTTCAGGGTGTGAACCAGCACCTTGGCCACCAGCAGGTTGCGGTACCAGCGGTGGTCGGAGGGCACCACGTACCATGGGCAATCCTTGGTGCTGGTCGCCTCGATCGCCTCCTCGTAGGCCCGCTGGTAGTGGTCCCACAGCTTGGTTTCCTGAAAGTCCGCAGCCGACATCTTCCAGTTCTTGCGCCGGTCTTGCCTGCGCTCCTCGAAGCGCTTGGCCTGCTCCTCCCGGGACAGGTGCAAAAAGAATTTGCGCACGATCACGCCTGCCTCGTCCAACTCCCGCTCGAAGTGGCGGATGGCCCGCAGACGCTCTTTCGCCACCTGGTCTGAGATCAGGTGGTGAACCCGCACCACCAGCACATCCTCGTAGTGCGAACGGTTGAAGATGCCGATGGCGCCTTTGGCTGGCACTCGTTGATGCACCCGCCACAGAAAGTCATGGGCCAGCTCCTGCTCAGTCGGTTGCTTGAACGGGCTGACCACCGTTCCCTGGGGCGAGAGGCCCTGCATGACGTGGCGGATGGTGCCGTCCTTGCCCGCCGAATCCATGCCCTGCAACACGATCAGCAGCGCTCTCTTGCCGTTGGCGTAGAGCAGGTCATGCAACTCGGAAAGGGCCTGCACGTCTCGGATCAGTGCCGTCTTGGCCCTGGCCTCACTGAGACCGTGCGTCTCCTTCGGGTCGATCTTATCAAGATGCACCTTGCCGTCGACCGGGACGAGCAGGTGCGCGTCTTTAGCCACCGCAAGTCACCCCATCTCTGACCAAGCATTGGCCCGCCAGTCCGAGGGCCATGGCGTGAAACGCCTATTTACCCTTATTCCACCAGCTCCCGGCCGATCCTCTTCTCCTCAGGCGGCGGGCCGGGTTCGTCAGCCTGGTTCCGATCTCGCCGGCCCCGTGCTGGATGGCTAAGTTATTGCCGATTGTGACGAACTTGTTGCAGGAATCCTCGCCCCGAACACGCATTCTCAAAGACACTCACCTGGGTCTGCGGGCGGCCTATTGGTGTACGCGTTTCACCCGCTGGCGTTGGCTCAATCAGTACTGCATCGCAGCGAAAGGGGGAGTCCGACACCTGAGCCTTGGGCCCGGATCCTGGCCCGATGATTGCGGGAGGTGGCTTCTCGGATGCGGATGAGACGATGGATCCTCGGTACCATGGTGGCATCTTCTTTGGCCTTCGTGGTGGCTGGCTGTGGCTCTTCAACGCCCACGGCAACGCCAACCAATCCGCTGGCGACGTCCAGCACGGCTGTGGTGGCGGAGCCCCCAGGACTGGTGTTGAACGGCTTCGCCCCCATTCTGTCGGTGAGCGTGTACAGCACCAACAACTCGCAAAACAACTTCCTGATGTACAAGCCGCTGATCTTCATCACCAAGCAGGACACCATTGACTTCTCCCGCTCACTGGCCTCGTCGATCGCCGTTTCCAACAACGACCAGACCTATACCATTCAGCTGAACCCGAAGTGGAAGTGGTCCAACGGCCAGCCGGTGACCTCGGCCGACGTGGTATTTTCCGCCGAGACCATGGCCGCTTCTTGTGCCACCACCACGCCGCCGCCGCCGATGACCTACGGCGGTTGCGGAATCGGCGGACTGGGCCCGATCGGCCAGCCCGGTGACAGTGCTGGCATCGGCTGGCAGTCGGTCACCGCCAGCGGCCCCGACACCGTGGTGATCACCACCACCAAGCCGGTGAACCCGGTCTGGTTCGAGCACAATGCGCTGGGCCAGTTGATGCCGTTCCCGGCCGCGACGTGGGAGGCGGCAGCGGGCGTGCCGGCGGGAGCCTCCTTGGCCACCGCCACCACCGACGTTTTGACCTTGATGAACAACGTGATGAATCAGCCCACCAACGCCGCCTTCCAGGTGGTGGACGGCCCCTACAAGTTCTACAAGATGGTGCCCCAGGACTACTGGGAATACGTCCCCAACACGGCCTATGACGGCCACATGGCCACCATCAAGCACCTCACCTACCAGTACTTCGCCACGGCGGCGTCCGAGTTCTCCGCCCTCAAGAAGGGCACCGTCGGCGCTGGCTTGATCACGGCCTACAACCTGCCGCAAAAGAACATCCCCGGCTACAACTTCGTGTTGCCGCCGCCGCCGTTCGCCATCAACTACATCGCCATCAACCTGAGCCCGCTGGCGCCGGGCGGCATCGGTCTGGCCTTCCAGGACCTGAAGGTCCGCCAGGCCCTGCAATACGGCATCAATGAGAACGCCTTCATCAAGATCCTGGGCGGCGGCTACGGCACGCCGCAGTACACCCCGATGCCGGTCGCCGGTACCACCAGCGTCTTCAACGCCAAGGCGATGCCGACCCCGTACGCATTCAACCCGGCCAAGGGCAAGGCCCTGTTGCTGGCGGACGGCTGGTCCTTGCAAAACGGGGTCATGACCAAGACGATTAACGGCAAGTCCGTGGCGCTTCAGTTCAACTTCGACTACAGCACCGGCAGCCCGGAGGCTGAGAACTACGCTGTCTATCAGCAGTCGCAGTGGGCTCTGGAAGGGATCAAGATGACGCCGGTGCCGATGCCGTTCGCCACACAGCTCACGCTCAACGACGGAGCCGGTGCCACCGTGGCCGCCAGCTGGGCCATGAACTGGTGGAGCGGCTGGTACTACGAGCCTGACTACTACCCGACCGGCGGTGCGCTGTTCGCCCCCGGCGCTTACTTCAACCTGGGTGACTTCTCCGACCCAACCCTGACCCAGGACATCAACGCCACCTACGCCCCGGCCACACCTGCCCAGGCCTACGCCGCAATGACCGCCTACGCCGCCCGGGCGCAGGTGGTGCTGCCGGACCTGTTCACGGGCAGCTTCGACCAGCTGCCGAACCTCGGCGGCTTCTTCGAAAACGCCACCTACCTGCACGGCGTTGCCTCCAACTACAACACGGTGCAGGCTCTGAACTTCCCCAACTACTGGACCATCACGCCGTAGCAACGTCCCGTCCGACGAGACGGTGCACCCACCTGGGGCCGGGATTACTCCCGGCCCCAGCCGCGTGCTAGGAGACGCATCAGCGCTTCCGACCGCTGGTCGAGCCGGCCGGTCACTCACCGCCAGGGCGTAGCAGGCCGGTTCTCTTGCCCAGGCGGATTTGGCCCAGAGATGCCCGTTCATGGCCGTGCATTTTGCATACCATCTGACCGGCTGGCGGCCAGCCAGGAGATCGAGGTTCTGCCCGGTATTGGACCCGGCCGATCCCACCTCGGGATCGGCGCTCCCTTAGCTCTGGCTGTGCTCGCCACCTGGTATCAGCACCACCTGGCGAGCAGCCGCCATACCAGGACCCAGCGCAAACCTCTGACCCGCCAGATAGGGACTGAGCAGATCGTCATAGTGAGGGGACAGGCAGTGGCCGGACTGGCCCGTCAGGTGGATGGCGGTGGAGCTGGCTCGGTCGCCCAGGTCGAGCACCTGCCGATAGCTGGGCATGACCAGTACCCGTCTTGGCCAGGGCAAAGTGGGATCCAAGGAGATGGCAGCCTGCAACACCGTGGTGCTGTCGCCGGGCATGGGCAGGGGACGCCGTCCGAACAGCGGCCGGGTCAGCGCCACCTCGGCCAGCGGGTGAAAGGGATGGGCCTGATGGCTCCGGCCCCATTGCCAGCGGGCCAGGTCTGACCCAAAGGTCTCCCGCCCCAGGCGGTCGGCACGGGCCACGGCGCCGGTCAGGTCCAACTCGGCCCAGTGCTCGACCAGCCATGGCACCATCCGCTCTCCGGCCAGCGACCACCAGCGCTCCGGGAAGGGATGAGCATCCGGCAGACCAGGTGGGACATCGCTGAAAAAGGGTTGCAATAGGGTCCGCCGCAGCCCATCTGGAACCGCCTCCGCCGCTACCAGGTAACAGATCGTCGGCGCCACCGACTCTACCCTGAGATGTCCATCAAAATTCATCAGACTCTCCTGCCACCCGCTTGGGAGCTGCGGGTGGTCTGCGAGCCGGGTCGCGAACTGGTGCAGCGACGTACTGTAGACGTCCATCTGGATCGCCCCGAAGCTCTCTTGGTCATGTTGCTCCGACTGGGTCAGCAGCGAACGGATCCGACTGGCCCGGGCACCGGCCGCAAAGCTGCCAGGGACTTGGACCGGATGGTCTTTGCCCACCACCGGATTGTTGGCGGTGACGATTACGCCGCTGGGCGGGTCGAACAGGCGCGGCGTATCCGCCATCGGCACCGTCCCCGTCCAACTGGCGGCCCGCCGATTTCCATCTTGCACCCCGGCTGCCCATGCCGCCGGGCGGGTCACCAACTGTCCGGCCATCAGATAGCCGATGTGCCCCGCTCGATCTGCGTAGACCACGTTCTGGGCCGGCACCAGCCAATCAGCCATGGCGGCCTGAAAGCTTGCCCAGTCGTCGGCCAGGTTCAGACGGAGCACGCTGGAGAGCACCGGCAGGGGCTGAAACGCCGTCCAGGCCAGCGCCACCTTGCTGTCACCGTCCTGATGGATCACCGGCCCCCAGATGGAGTCCCAGCAGGTCAACACCTGATCGGCCCGACCCCGGATCCGGATCAGCTCGTCACGGCGAGAAAGCGTCGTTGGCTGGCCATCGAGCAGATAGGTCTGGCCGTCTTCTTCCATCTTGATCCGGTACAGATCCTGGACGTCTGGATTGACATTGGTCAGGCCCCAGGCGATGGACTGATTTTGGCCGATAATCACCCCTGGCGCACCGGGCAACGTGACGCCGGCCACCGAGAAGGCGCCGCCTTCGAGCCACATCTCGTACCAGATCGACGGCAGTTGGGGTGCCAGGTGTGGATCATTGGCCAGCAGCGGGCTGTTGCTCTTGGTGTGTGCCCCGGACACCACCCAGTTGTTGGAGCCGACACTAGTCGCCCCCAGGCTTCCTGCGGGTCCGGTGTGCGGAATGATGGTCTCGTGCAGCTCGCCCAGGCCAAACAGCAGCTCCAAGGCAGCTGGCTCGTCTTTCAGGTGCTCGACCGCCCACTTGGTCTGCCACACCGTGTTCAGTGTCCAGGCTAGCTGGTAGCTCACCCCCAGCGTGTCGATCTCGGTCCAGGGTCGGGGACGGCTCTTGAGCAGCCGATATTCCGGGGATAAGGGCTGCCCCTGCCAGGCCTGGTTCACGCCCTGCACGTAAGCCTGAAGCCACTGCCGATGCTCGTCCGAAAGCACAGCCAATGACGAGCTGGCGTGGCGACGAAAGTCCAATTGGCGTAAGAACAGATCGTAGGCAAGGGCACCCTCACCCAGAAGTTCGGCCAGACTCCCTTCGGCGAAGCGGCGGGCCAAATCCATCTGGAAGCCACGGTCCCGCCCGTGCAAGAAGCCCTGCGCCAAAAACGCATCCTGCGCTGACTGAGCCTGGACGTGAACCACGCCATGGGCGTCAAAGCCGAGCTGCACCGGGGCCTCCAGGCCGCTCACGAGCGCCTCGGGATCCAGCGGCGCCGTCTCCCTGGCCCCGCCAGTGAGCTTGGCCAACATGCCGGCCAGGCTATGGCCCGGTAGCCTCCAGGTGCGCTCACGCATCGACCGTCCTCCTCCATGCATAGACGACTGACGGCTCGGAGATGGCGATGGCGCGGCGCTCAGCCCCCGACTCCTTATGGGTCGCGAAAGCCTGGCCCGTGCGGGGCACTAAGCGGCCACCCGTCGGTGCGGCTTGCCCACCGTGCTTGAGTCTTCCCCAACGCTCCGCAGATCGCCTGTCAGCCAAGGTGGATCAACGCTTGGTCGCGAGCCCGCGGCGCCTACTTTGTCTGCTCGGGCTGCTGGCGGCTCGGGGTGCGAGCGGCCCGTCAGTCGCTGGCGCCGGTCAGAGCTTTGGCACCGCGGGCGCCCCCCCGCCCGGCTCGGCCCTGCCTTGGCGTCTGGCCATCCACCACCAACTGGCCACGGCCAGGGCCACCATCAAGATCCCAACTGTGTCCATCAGCCGGGCGGGGTTGAGCAGGTCGGCCACCGGTGCCAGAGCGAGCAGGCCGATGGTCTGGACGCCGTTTACCACCAGCCGTTGCATGCCATAGAGATCGCTGCGCCAGTGACGCGGCACCCGCTCGGCGATATGGCTGTTGACGGCAATGTGCAACAAGGGGCTGCCCGCCGCAGTCAGGCCGACGGCCAGCAGTCCCCAGATCAAACTGGGTGCGCTGCCGATTAAGACGAAGCCGATCCCGGTGCCGATCCAGCACCACACGTAGCCGCGCTGCCGTTGGGTGGGGCCGAGCCGAAGCCACACGAACAGCGACGTGGCGACGACCGTGCCCACGCCCCACACCGAACGGCTGATGCCATAGCCTAGGGCACCGCCGTGCCAGACAGTTGCGGCCAACAGCGGAAGCGCCAGCGTGAAGGCCGGCCACAGCAGGTTGCCGCCAGCGCGCAGGCTGAGAGCAGGCAGCAGCCAGCTGTCCTGTCGGACCAGGGCTACGCCTCGGCTCAAGGCGTAGGGCTGGTCGCGATCCGGGCTGGCAATTAGGTCCCCGGCAAAGCTCCGCCACAGCGCAGCCCCCACCGTGTAACTGAGCGCCACCGCCACAAAGGCAACCTGGGGGCCCCACAGGGCGAGCAGCCCGCCGGCCACGGCCGGACCAACCACCACACCCGCTCGCGACGCCACCTCGTAAAGCGCCGCTCGGTGGGCGATCTCGTCGCCCTCTGCTTGCTCCATCAGCTGTGCTTGGCCCAACGGCAAGCGTAGCGACTGCATCAGCCCTGCGACCAGGGCCAGGGCCAAGAGTCCCCAGATGGCGCTTCGTCCAAATCCCACCACCAAGGCGATGGCGAGCGCCGAGATGGCTCCCGCCCATGCGAAATGCGACAGGCGGCGGACCATCCGGCCGGCCGCTCCCGTACCTCCGACCCCCGCCACGATCACCGGCAGCGTGTAGGTGACGGCACCCAGGGAGATCCAGATGGCCGAGCCGCCCAGGCGGTAAGCGGTCCAGATCACGGCCGCCAGGAGCATGGCGTCGGCGGCGAACAAGACGCCCAGTCCCAGATAAAAGGCCCGCCAGCCAGCTGTGGGCACTTGCCACGCCACCTCCGATTTCGGCCGATTGTATCACCCGGACAGACCCGGCCGACAGTCCTGGCGCTGGCTGGGTACGGCGATCCGTCTCTGGGCCACTCGCCATCTGTGCTGCAACCCGTATAATCACAGGCAGGTTCCGCAAGGTTGCTGAAAGGATGTGCGGCAGTTGGCAGTCGACGAAGCGGGCACCAGCACCACCGACCTGCTTGGCCGCAGCCTGCGCGACCTGCGGATCTCCGTGACCGACCGTTGCAACTTTCGCTGCCGCTACTGCATGCCCAAAGAGGTGTTCGGAGCCGCATATCAGTTCTTACCGCGCGCCGAGATCCTCACCTTTGAGGAGATCACCAAGGTGGCCCAGGTGTTCGCTGCCCTCGGCACCCGCAAACTGCGCCTAACCGGCGGAGAGCCGTTGGTCCGCAGGGACTTGGAACAACTGGTCTCGGCCTTGGCCGCCATCCCCGGCATTGAAGACATCGCCATGACCACCAATGGTTCGCTGCTGACTGCCGCCAAGGCCCAGGCCCTGAAGACGGCCGGCTTGGGCCGGGTCACGGTCAGCCTCGACTCTTTGGACGACCAAGTCTTCAAGTCGATGAATGATGTGGGCTTCCCGGTGGCCCGTGTGTTGGCCGCCATCACCGCCGCCCAACAGACCGGCCTGACGCCGGTCAAGGTGAACATGGTGGTGAAGCGGGGGATCAACCAAGCCTCCATCGTGCCGATGGCCGCCCACTTCCGGGAGGCCGGCGCCACCTTGCGCTTCATCGAGTACATGGATGTCGGCAACTCCAACGGCTGGCAGCTGACCGACGTGGTGAGCGCCAAAGAGATCTTGGAGCTGGTCGGTGCTCAGTGGCCTCTGGAGCCAGCCGCCCCCACCCGGCCAGGCGAGGTCGCCCGCCGCTACCGCTACTTGGACGGCAAGGGCGAGATCGGCATCATCGCGTCGGTCACCCAGCCTTTTTGCGGCGGATGCACCAGAGCTCGCCTCTCGGCGGAGGGTCGGCTCTACACCTGCCTGTTTGGCCGCCACGGCCACGATCTCAGAAGGGTCCTGCGCGATGGCAGCTCCGACAGCGATCTGGCCGCCTTCGTGCGCTCCATCTGGGAGCAGCGCTCCGACCGCTATTCGGAGCTGCGCACGGCCCAGACCACAATGTCGCCGAAAGTCGAGATGTCGCACATCGGCGGCTGAGCGTTGCGATAGCCTCCAGAGCCGCTTTTTAGCTGTGCCGCCATGTTGACTAACCAGACTTAGTCCTTCATTCTTAGACGGAAGGGGCTGATTGCAGTGCCCAAAATGGTCAATGTCCACGAGGCCAAGACGCACCTCTCTCAGTTGCTGGCCGAAGTCGAGCAAGGCGCCGAGATCATCCTGGCCAGGGGCGGCAAGCCTTGCGCCAAACTGATCGCCTTCGACCCTCGTCAGCCGCGCCCACTCGGCTTTGCCCGCGGCCGCTTCACCGTGCCCGCAGACTTCCTCGCACCACTGCCTGAGGCGGAACTGCAGAGCTGGGAGCCGAAGTGAAACTGCTGCTCGATACCCATGTCTTGCTGTGGGCGGTGGTCGAACCGGAGGCACTTTCCGAGTCTGTGCGCAGCGCCTTGGCGGACCCGGAGAATACTCTGTTGGTCTCATCGGCAACCGCCTGGGAGATTGCCACCAAACACCGCATCGGCCGCCTGCCCCAGGCGGCCGATTTGATTGCAAATCTGGGCAGCTATGTAGAGGCTCTGGGTGCGGTGGAGCTTCCCATCACGATTCGCCATGCCCAGACCGCCGGGTTATTTCGCACTGAACACCGCGATCCGTTTGATCGAATGCTGGCAGCGCAGGCAGTGCTGGAGGGACTGACACTGCTCACAAGCGATCCAGCGTTTTCTGCCTTCCCTGCCGCTACCATGTGGTGACTCTTTGATCCGCTCGACTACCGGCCGATCTGGCCCTGGGGCCCGGAGGGTCAGGGCAGGAGCTGGTTCCGAAGCACGTGCTTTAGCACCTTGCCAGTGGGGTTTCTGGGCAGGGCCGAAACAGCCTCCAGCCGTCTCGGCTGCTTTTGGCTGGCGACGCGGCCCGTCAGAAACGCGCGCAGTTCCGCCAAGGTGAGCGTGGTGTCAGGCCGCAGCACGATCACCGCCGTGACTGTCTCGCCCCACTCAGGGTGCGGCGTGCCGACCACCGCCACCTCCGCTACGGCCGGATGGGCCGAAATCGCTTCTTCCACCTCGCCGGGAAAGACATTGTAGCCGCCGGACAAGATCAGGTCCTTCTTGCGGTCGCGCATCCAGTAGTAGCCTTCCTGGTCGCGCACGGCCATGTCGCCGGTATACACCCAGCCGTCTTTCAGCGTCCGGCTGGTGGCCTCGTCATTCTTCAGATAGCCGGACATGGCGCTGGGTGTGCGCATGATGATCTCTCCGGGCTCACCTGGCGGGACGTCTTGGCCGTCTTCGCCGATTAGCCGAATTGCCGTATTCACAGTCGGATGCCAGCCCAACGAGCCCTCATGGCCGTCATGCTCGCTGGGAGATAGCGCCATGCCGTTTGGCCCGCTCTCGGTCAAGCCATAGACACTCATCCACTCGCCGCCATACGCCTGGCGCACGGTCCGCACCTGGTCTGGGCTCATCGGTGCGCCACCATAGATCCACCGCTTCATCGAACTCAGGTTGTAGCGGGACAAGTCGGCCCGCAGTCCGAGCAGGTAGGCGACGGGAGCACAAAACAGGTAGTGCGCGCCTTCCGCCTGCACGACTTCCAACAGCGCCTCCGGCTGACGCGGATTGAAGCTGGCCAGCACCACCTGGCCGCCGGTGTAGACCGCTCCCAGCAAAAACAAATTGAGCGGTGCGGAGTGGCTGAGCGGCATCAGAATCAGCACCCGCTCCGTCGCCTGGAAACCGAACTGGTAGGCGGCCATGGCTGCCGTTTCAACGCAGGCCCCGTGGCTCATCACCACACCCTTGGCATCGCCAGTGGTCCCAGAGGTGTACAAGATCTCGGCGACTTGATCGGCCACCACGGCCGGCGGCCGCCACCCTTCCGTCACCGCCTTGGCTGTGACCAGGTCTGCTGCCGTCAGCACCGTCACAGGCAGGCCTTGTGCCGCCTCGCTAGCCGCCTCCCGCACCGCTGTTGCCGTCACCACCGCGGCGGCTTCGCTGTGCTGCAAGATGAACCGTATCTCAGCTGCGCCAAGGCGCACACTGACCGGTACCGCAACCGCACCGGCGATCAACACGGACCAAAAGGCGAGCGGAAATTCGATCTCGTTGCCGATCACAAGCGCCACCCGGTCTCCAGGTCGGATGCCGGCTGCGGCCAGCCGAAGGGCGCCGGCTTGGCTACGCTCCCACAGCTGGCTGTAGGTCAGGCGAGGTCCGCCGCCGGCGGCTTGGATCGCCACGCGGTCTGCGAAATTGAGTGCACTGCGTTCCAGTATCTCGACCACGGTCGCCATCAGACCTGCACCTCCTGAGCGAACTCTGGAAGCGGGACAGCCGGCACCACAGCACCGTCGATCAGCAGCCGGTAGACGGGTGAGAGCCAGCTTAGATCGGCTCCCACGCCCCGTCTGCTCAATCCGGACCCGCCCTTGGCCACTAGCCACCAGGCCAGGACCAGACTGCGGTGATCGCCCTGCCGCAGTTCTCCGGCGGCCCGCTCCAGCAGCAGCCCCACCTCGATCAGATCCGCCATCCAGTCCATCAGGCGCCGACCGTGACGGAAACCCTGTTCCGGGTTGTGACCAAGCCACTGCAGGGCTCGCTCCAGCGCCACCAACTCTGCGCCCAGGCGACGGCCCAGATCCCGACTGGATGAATGCGCCTCAGCCACCTCGGCTGCCCGGCGCAGTCGGCTGACTAACACCACATCGGCCTGATGGCGTCCGCCCACTAGGCGCAACACCTCCAGGGCCTGGATGTTGGCCGGTCCTTCCCACACCGGCAACACCTGTGCCTCCCGGTACAGCCGGGCGGTCACGTAGTCCTCGACGTAGCCGTTTCCGCCCAAGACCTCAATGGCCCGGCTGGTGTTTCGGACCGCGTCTTCGCCGGTGCGGTACTTGGCCAGAGCGGTGAGCAGGCGCTGCCAGCCGATTTGCTCAACCTTGCCGTGGCAGGCGACCTGATCCAGTGCCGCCGCCGCCTCGAACGCCAACAGCAACGACGCTTCCAGTTCGGCCAGCATGCTGAGCAGCGTTTCTTGCATCATCGGGTAGCGGTCCAACGCAGCGCCAAAAGCCGAACGCTGGGCCGCGTAGAGGGACGCCTCCAGAAAGGCCCTGCGGTGGATGCCGGCCGAGGCCACGGCATTGGCGATGCGTGAGTACTCCAGCGCCTCCAGCATGTGGGCGAAGCCCTCTGGCGGGGCACTCACCTCTTCAGCTAAGGCGCCGTCCAACTCGATCTCGCCAGTGGCCAGCCCGGTGGTGCCGAGTTTATCCTTCAGCCGCCGGATCCGGTAGCGGTTGAGCTGGCCGTCGGCCAGCTGGCGCTGAACCAGATACAGGCCCAGACCGCGCGTTCCTGCTACGGCGCCGGTGGGCCGGGCCGTGACCAGCGCGAGGTCGGCGTCAGCGTTGCTGGCAAACCACTTCTCGCCGCTCAGGCGAAACAGGGTAGGACCTTCTTCCGGCGCCGGCTGTGCCGATGTATCGGCCGCCCCGGCATCGGAGCCGGCGGCCTTCTCCGTGACCCAGGTGGCCCCATCCAAGAACGTGCCCGGGCTGCGCACAGTCAGGCCGGGCAGATACTTCTCCCTCTGCTGGGCCGACCCGTGGCGGTTCAAGACGAAGGCGGTGGCGGCGGTCAGGGTGACCGGGCAGGCCAATCCAGGGTCGGCTTGGCTGAGCAGATAGAGCAGTGCAAAGTGCACGCTGTGCGGCAGGGGGTCTGGTCCGTAGGTGCAGCCGACCGTACCCAAGCCATACACCTGGCGTACTGACTGCTCGTAGAGCGGGTTGTAGGTAACAGCGTTTACCACTTGACCCTGGCGGTCGTAGGTGGCCAAGGTCGGTCGGCCGTAGCGATCGGTGTACTCGGCCTGGCGGTCGATGTCACCACCGGCCAACTCCCCCATCCGCTCCAGCAGCACCTGCGCCCGCAGCCACTGCTGCGGCAGGAGCCGACCTACCAGTAGGCGGCGCAAAGAGTCATCAAGCTGGAAAAAGTTCTGACCTCGCCCCTCCGCCGCTTGATCGTGCACGCTCATCTGGAGCTCACCTCCGGCGATGGTTCTTCGCGCCCCACGAGCAGGGCTTGGAGCAGTCCGGACAGGCGTTGTTCATAGGCCTTCAGCTCGCCCAGGGTGTCTTCGATCTCTTGCTTTTGGCGTTCCAGAAGGGCGATCTTCTGCCGGCCGTACTGCAAGGTCCGCACCAGCTGTTCGCGCTGGCTGGGATCTATGTCGTAGAGATCGAGCATCTCCTTGATCGCCGCCAGTCCGAATCCCAGCCGGCGCCCACGCATGATCAGGGCCAGCCGAACGCGCTCACGTTCTAGGTAGATGCGGCTCTTGCCAGCCCGTTCAGGTGAGAGCAGGCCACATTGCTCGTAGTAGCGGATGGTCCGGGTGGTGGTTCGAAACTCCTGACTCAACTCGCCGATGGTGTAGGTGCGCCGAGTGACCATGGACGTGACCGCGCCCCCTCTTGCTACCGGTATGACCGTCGCTCAGATCGTAGGTCTCACTTGACGTTTACGCAAGCGTCAATTGGACGCGTCTTGCCGAACGGCTGGCTATGGCTGGTCGTAGCCGACACACAGAGATTCCTCGGCTGCAGCTTCGCGCCGCGGCAGGGCGGCGCCGCCGGATCTGGAAACGTACCTTTGGACTTAGTAGGACATTGATAGGAGGATCCGCATGCAGTGGGTGACCCGCAAGAACGCTAACGTGGACCGCATCGCCTGCCCCTGGCTGATCAAGCGCTTCGTGGACAAGGACGCCACATTTTTGTTCGTGGCGGCGGATGAGGTGGCGGCCGTAGCAGCCCAAACCGGGGCCATCCCATTCGACGTGAAAGGCGTGGAGCTGGGACACGTCGACGGCCGATGCAGTTTCGAGTCGATCATGCTCAAATACCACCTGACTGACCCGGCCTTGCTCAGACTGGCCAAGATCGTGCACGGAGCGGATGTGTCGGCGGATATCAACATCGTCCCCGAAGCCGCTGGCCTGGGCGCCGTCGCCCACGGCTTCGCCCTCGTCCACGGCGAAGACGACCATGCCAAGATCCGCCTGGAGACGCCGGTCTACGATGCCCTCTACGCTTGGTGCGCGGACCAGTCCTAACCCCGACAGTGGTTCACTTCGTCTGCCTCAAGGGATGTGAGAGTTGTGCCCCTGACGCTGCGTTCGACCATTTTGCTGCCAACCGGTGCCGACTTTGACCACGCCGACGTCCATCTGCCAAGCGGCCTGCTGGTGATCGCGCACACCGAACCTGGCACAGTTGAGGTGGTGGATACGCTGTCCGGGCACCACCTGACCACGCTGGCTGGCTGCCCAGACGCCAGCGGTGTGGTGGTGGCTGCGCCAAAAACGTTTGCCTTCGCCGCCGCCCGAGCCAGCGGCGACATCTTGAAGATCGACCTCACGGACCGATCCGAGGTCGGCCGTCTGACCGTCGGCGAAGCGCCAAACGGCCTGGCCTACGACAGTTCCCGGGATCAACTGCTGGTGGCCGACGTCCGACTCAACACCGCGACCTTGATTGACAGCGCCACCATGACCGCCGTCGCCTCCTGCCTCCTGCCGGGGCGGCCGCGCTGGTGCCTCTACGAAGCTGGCCGCGACCGCTTTTTGGTGAATGTCCGGGAGCCGGCCCTGATCGCCGTGCTGGCTGCTGGTCCCGACGCCTTCGCGATCAGCTCGCTGTGGCCGGTGGCAGCAGACGGCCCGCATGGCCTCGCCATCGACCCTGATCAAGACCTCGCCTTTGTTGCCGCCGACGATGGCAACGTGGTCTCGATCTCGCTGGATGGCGGCCGTGAGCGGGGCCGCTGTCAGATCCCCGGTGCCCCGGACGTGGTGTTCTTCAACCCGCTCTTGTCAGAACTCTACGTGGCGATCGGCGACCCCGGCCTGCTGGTCACGATCGACACTCAGCAGATGCGGGTGAGCGACACCACGGTCACCGCTTTGGGTGCGCACACCTTCGCCTTCGATCCGGCTCGCCAGTGTCTGTACAGCCTGTGGCCTGATCTGCACCAGGTGGCGGTCTTTGCCAGCCAAGAGGTGCCTGCTTGAATCGATCGTGAAGGATCTGGCGCCTGACGTCTGGCTGATCATGACGGCCACTTTCCTGCGCAACTTGGGCTTTGGGTTGATCTCGGTCACGCTGGGACTGACCCTGGTGGCCCGTGGCTTTTCGGCAGCCGCCATCGGTGGCCTGTTCGCCCTCGCTCTGCTCTCTGGCGGCGCCCAAAGCGCTCTCTTCGGCCTGGGCGCCAACCGCTTCGGTCGCCGGCGGCTGCTGCTGCTTCAGGCCGTGGCGATCATGGTCGGTGGCGCTCTGCTTGCCTGGTCCCTGTCCCCTTGGGTGATTGGTCTGGCCGCTCTCTTGGCCAGCTTCAGCCCGACCGGTAAGGACATCGGCGGCATGTTGCCCTTGGAACAGGCGGGACTGGCCCGCGTGGTCCCAGCCGACCGACGGACCTTCATCTATGCCAACTACAACCTGATCGCCGCCGTCGGCACGGCATTGGGGGCCCTTGCCGCTGGCGTCTTTGCCGGCCACGGTGCGGGCGGGAGCTTCTCACCGTTCGCCTGGAGGTTCGCCCTGATCCTTTATGGGCTGCTCGGGCTGGCACTCGCCGTCTTGTACAACCGGCTCACAGCGGCGGTGGAGGGCGGTGGGAAGGCGGCCAAAGCACCGCCGCTAGGCCCCAGTCGCACCATCGTCACCCGTCTGACCGCGCTCTTCGGTGTCGACGCCTTGGCTGGCGGCTTGGTGGTGCAGGGCATCGTGGTGGTGTTGCTGCATAACCGTTTCGGTGTCGGTCTCGGCGTGCTGGGGCCGCTCTTCTTCTTGTCCAACCTGGCGGCGGCCGGCTCCTATTTGGCGGCCGCACCCTTAGCCAAGCGCTTTGGCCTGTTGCCCACCATGGTGTTTACCCATCTGCCGTCCAACGTGCTGCTGCTACTGGTCGCCTTCGCTCCCACCTTCCCGGTGGCGGCTGCGTTGTGGGTCGCCCGCAGCCTGCTCTCCCAGTTGGACGTGCCGACCCGCCAAGCCTACACCATGGCCATGGTGCAGCCAGATGAGCAGGCCGCCGCCGCCGGACTGACTGCCTCCGTGAGAGGCGTGTCCTCGGCCGTCTCCCCGTCGCTCAGCGGCCTGGCCATGGCCCAAGGCCTGTTCGGTTTACCCTTCATCGCCGCCGGCACCTTAAAAGCCCTCTACGACCTCGCACTATACGCCATCTTCCGAGGGGTGCCGCTGCCGAGTGAGCGCGCACAAGCGTCAAGCCGGGTCACCTGACACTCCTTGGTGTGGACGTTTTCTCCTTACGCCATGACGACAGAGCAGGTAAGCGAAGGCTCTTCCTAAGGTGGACCCCAGACGGACCGCAGCACGGGCCGCACGGGTGCGCCATGGGCTCGGTCTCATCGGCGCGGCCACAGATCCGCCACCACGGTGCCATACGGCGACAGGGCGCCGCCGCGCTCAGGCCGGTTGGTGCGCCGCCGGGTATCCGCTCGGGCCGGCCTATCCGTCCTGACCATCTTCCGCTGGCATGATCACCAGCGGGCAAGAGGCTCGTTGCATGATGTCATTGAACCGGCGCCGCTGCAGCAGGGTATCGGCGATATGGGGGTGCGGCGGCCCAAGGACCAGCATCTGGGCTTGACCCGATACCCGCAGCAACACCTCAGTCATGCCGCCACGGATAGCCGTACACGTCACGGCGCCGACATTCCCAATCGCCTGTGCTACAGCCTGGGCCAAGGCTGCTTCGGTGCGGGCTTGAATCTCGGCTGGCAGCAGGGGTGGAAACGCCGAGGGCCGAGGGACCGGTCCAGGTGGTGCGATCGGCGGCTGCCAAGCCGTCACCGCCTGCAGCGGAACATGGCGCGCAGTGGCCTCCCGAAAGGCCCAGCGCAGCGCCGTGGGCGAGCCGCTGGTCAAGCTGACGCCGACCACGATGGCACGTCCGGCGGCCGCGGCCTGTTGGCCAGCGGCGCTCACAGCCCGCTCCAATCGGCGCTGTGTCCGCTGGGAGTGGTCATCGCTCTCGCCATCTCTCGCTCACTCCTCCTGCCGGGCTCGGCACAACAGCTAAGACATGCTCGCCTGGTCATGCGGGTGCCTCGCCCGGACCCGCCTTGGCCGGCTGCTTTTTGGCGACCACTGACAGCGGCTGGGCAATCTCCTCGAGCGATGTTCGCTCTGCGTTGACAGCGAAAAACCAGGCGATCACCCCGCCCGCCACCATCACGCCAGCACCGACGTAGTAGCCGAGGGTCAAGGGACCGGGGTTCGTGCCCTTACCCACCAGCGAGGCAAAGAGTAGCGGAGCGCCCACCCCGCCGACCAGTTGGGCGATGGCGAAGAAGAAGGAAATCGCCTGCCCGCGCAACTCCAGCGGGAAGATCTCGCTGACCGTGAGATAGGCCGAAGATGCCCCGGCCGAGGCGAAGAAGAAGATGACACACCAGAAGATGGTCTGGGTGAGTGCGCTCAACATCCCCGCGTCAAAGAGGGCGCCGGAGATGGCCAGCAGGAGGCCCGAGATGCAGTAGGTGAAGGTGATCATCTTGCGCCTGCCGACAGTGTCAAACAGGCCGCCGAGTAACAGAGGTCCCAGCAGGTTGCCGATCGCGAAAGGGACGAAGAAGTAGCCGATGCGGTCGGACGCGATGTGGTAGAAGTTTGCGAGCACCAGGGCGTACGAGAAGAAGATAGCGTTATACAAAAACGACTGCGTCACCATCATGGAAAACCCCAGCAGCGACCGTCTGGGGTAGGTTTTGAGCATGGTCATCGTGATCTCGTAGTAGGACACAGCGGGCCGGCCGGTCACCTCGATAGCACTGGCGTCGGCAACAGGCGTCAGCTTGCCACCGCCGCGGACCACCTCTTTTTCAATGCCATCGACGATCTTCTCCGCCTCGGCGTTTTTGCCGTGGACCATCAGCCAACGTGGGCTTTCCGGGATGTAGCGGCGGATGTAGATGATGATCAGGCCGATCACCGGTCCTAGGAAGAAGCCGATCCGCCAGCCCAGGTCGACCGGCAACAGGTGCGGATTGAGCAGGAACAAGGTGCCGACCGATCCGATCAGGGCACCGGCCCAATAGGTGCCGTTGACCGCAATATCGACCCGGCCCCGGTAGTAGGAGGGGATCAGCTCGTCGATGGCCGAGTTGATGGCGGTGTATTCGCCGCCAATGCCCGCCCCTGCGATGAACCGAAAGAGCAGCAAAAACCACAGAGTCGGAGAAAGCCCGGAGATACCGCTTGCCACCAGGTAGATGGCGAGCGTCCAGATGAATAGCCGCTTGCGGCCCAGATAGTCGGTGAGCCGTCCAAAGCCGAGGGCGCCAACCACCTCGCCGCCCAGGTAGGCCGTGCCGAGCAGCCCAACCTGGGCGGCTGTCAAACCAAGGGTTGCATGCAACTGCAGGACCGGGCTGACGCTGGAGGCAATCTGGATCTCCAAGCCGTCCAAGATCCACGACACACCCAGCCCGATCACGACCAGCCAGTGGAACCGACTCCACGGTAACCGATCCATCCGGGCAGGGACCAGACTACGCACTGTGCCGGGCGGCGGCTTCTTCCCTGGCACGGCAACCACCGCCTTATGTGGTAGTCATCGCACGAACTTCCTAAATCCTACCTGTTTGCTGCCCCCAGGGAAAGATGGCCTTCCATCGATGTCTTTATCCTGTTGCCTGTCAGCAGGGGGCCGGCTCTATCCCCTTCTCCGGGGGAACCACGCCGCGGACGAATGCGTTTTGCGCCGACTTCGACCGCGGCTTCGGTGCGCGACCGATCGTGCATCACCACCTGCTGCGGGTGACGCTGTTCTCTCCCTTAGGACCCTTATCCTGAGCCCTTGCAGGGTGCGACAGTCGGGGTGTTAAATCGCTCTTCCTGCAGAGGGAGGAGAGAGATCCCACGATGGAAGCTCACAGACGAAGATGCGCAGGCTCTGGTGCTGGCCGGGTTGAAGGGGGAGCTGTGCCGCCGATACGCGGTCGGCGAGGTGACCTACTACAAGTTGCGCGATCGGTTCATCGCAGCCGGCATGGAAGGGCTGTACAGCAGCGGCCACACCAAGTACGTGAAGGCGATGGAGGACCGAATCCGGGACCTGGAGAGGGCGCTGGGCCGCAAGTCGCTTGAGGTGGAGTTTATAAAAAACGTCCGAGGTCCTCAAACGATAGCAGCGGACGAGCTTCGAGAGCTGGTCTCTGGCTTCGCGGCCCAGGGCTTAGCCCGAACCCAGGCGGCGGAACTGCTGGGCATCCCCCGGCAACGCCTCTATCCCAGGGATGCTCGTGTGCACGCTCCTCCCCCGGACAGCGGCCGCGATGCCGAGGTGGTGGCCGTCCTGCGGGAACTCTTAGCCGAGGAGCCCAGACGCCGACACTTCGGATATCGGCGGTGGCAGGCCGTCCTTGGCCGTCGGAAGGGCATCGTGGTCAACCACAAGCGGATGAGACGCCTGCTGCATGTGCTGGGCTGGACTCAGCAGCGCGTACCTAAGGGGCACCGAGTTGGCGTCGCACGGCCCGGCAATCCCTCCGGCCCCAACCAGGTCTGGCAGATCGACATGACCAAGGTCCCGGTCGAAGGCACAGGCTGGCTCCACCACATCGCCGTCGTCGACATGTTCACCCGGGAGGTGGTCGGCCACTTCGAGGGCATGCGGGCGAGAGCCGTGGAGTGGCGGCAGGCGTTAGACCAAGCGGTGCTGGATCGGTTTCCCGACGGCAGCCGGGGCCAGGGCCTGACCATCCAGGCCGACAACGGCTGCCATCCAACCGCCAGAGCGTTTCGCAACGCACTGCACACCTTGGGTATCCAGCTTGCCTTCATCGACGTCTGCGAGCCCAAGCAGAATGCCATCGTCGAGCGCTACTTCCGCACACTGAAGGAAGAGGAGATCTGGCCGACCATCTACGAGACCGTCGGCCAGGCCAGGGACGGCATCGCCGACTTCGTCCGCTTCTACAACCAGGTCCGTGAGCACAGCTCTCTGGGCTACATCCCGCCGACCGACTTCTTCACGGCTGCTCGGGCACGAAACCAAGACGCGGCCTGATCTGTTGACAATCGGGGGCTCATCACAAAGATACTAATGAGCGTGAACTGGAGGCGAGTTCTGAATGCATCAGCTCCAGGGGCGAGGGATTCGGATAGTGTCCGTATGGGTATTGTCAGCAGCCCTGGCTATCTCCCTTGGCGCGAACCTGGTGCAGGGCACAACTCCGTCGGCCTCGACGGGGAGCCTGAGGGTCATGGAAAGCAGCTACCCGGTAATCTGGGGATTCTCCAACATGGCGCGCAGTGCCCTGCGAGGTGCCCCGGTCGGTGTGCCTTCGACCCAGAGTGACTCGGCCGCCGTGGCGTGGTCACAAGCGACTGGGGCGCTGGAAGCAGCCGCTCCGGCCCTTGCACAGTTAGGGGTCGCAGATGTGGGTGTCGTTGTGCAGGAGTACCAACTCGCCTATGACTCCATGCCTACATCGGGAGACCAAGTCCACCAGCAATTGTTCGCGGACGCTCGGCAATTTATCTCACTTGCCGCCAGCATATTGCCTGAACTGAGGAACATAGGGGCAGGCCAGAGCGTCCAGACACTGAGCCATGCCTTTCAGACCCTAGCTCGACGAGGCGCCTTCATGTTGCCCAAGCCCTAACTGGTTTGCGACCGCTTGTCGTTTCCGTCATGAACCCTACTGGTGGTGACAGTTCCTTGGTTGCAATCACGGGGCAAAGGGGTCCCTTGGTCGACAATCCCTGCTAGCGTCACTATATCGTCCGAGCTTCGCAGCCGCTGGCTGTCCCTCCCCGTCAGTCGGGGTCATCTCCCGTCGGCCGACTTCTTCGCCGCCGCTCAGGGCTAAATCAAAACGTCGCCAGATCTGTTGACAATCGGGGGCTCAGTACACCTTTCCTGTCTTGTGATTGCTGCTCGATCGGGCGGCCCAGAAGTGGGTCCTAGCCGCGACCGGCCAGCCAGAGTGCGCCTTGGCGAATGTTAACGCTTGGGCAGAGCTGGCCGCGGCTGGCGTTGCGCCCGCTCGACAACCTGAGCCAGATGAGCCGCCTCAATTTGCGCGCTGCGAGCCGCTGCCTTGCGGGCACGGAGCGCCGTTGCCCCCTCCTCGGCTGCCAAGGCCCAGGCAGCCTGCATCTCGGAAAATGTCTCGTGGTGGTCGCGTTGAGTTGTCATGGTTCCCGTTCCCCCTCATGCCTCTATTATGAGGCCATTTCGGGGTCTCCACCGGCTCGCGCCCCCCGATCGGTGCCCAGCCACGCTCATCGTCGATCCTGTTTGGCTTGGTCTTCGCTACTCGTACTCTTCGCGGCGCAAGATCCCCCGCACCGTCTCCCCGGTGAGGAAACCTCTGATATTGGCGGCTGCAAGTTCGGTCGCACGACCGATCACACCAGCCACCATCGGCGAGTTATGTGGTGAGCCGAGCAAGTTGGGAAGGGTGGCATAGGGAAAGTTCATCTGGAAGGCGCCACTTACAAACGGTTCCACCCACCAGGCGTCGATGCCGGCGCTGAAGTGGGGGTGGCTCTTGAGGTGTTCGTAGAAGGCTCGTTCGTCGATCAGGGCGGCCCGCGCGACATTGATCAAGATTGCATCGTCTTTCATCCAGGCCAACTCACGCTCGCCCAGCAGGCCGCGGGTCACTTTGGTCAGAGCCAGAGCCAGGACCACGATGTCCGACGCGCTGAGCACGTGTTGCAGTTGATCCAATGTCCCGATGAACTCGATCGCCTGATCGGTCTTGCCGCTGCGGTTGATCGCCATCACCCGGCCGCCGAGCTGGCGCATCAGGCGGGCCGTGGCCTGGCCGATGCCGCCAAATCCGACGATGCCCACTGTGGCGCCGGCGATTGAGCGATTCTGGGCCGCCTGATTGAACTGGCCGTCCATCAGGCGGCGGTGGTTGGGCAACAGATTCTTGCACAGCGCCAGCGTCATCGCCAGGGCATGCTCGGCGATGGGCTCGGAATAGGCTCCCACATTGCTCGCCACGGTCACCTTTGGTGCGATCTTGGCGAAGGGCAGGTGGTCGGCACCAGCTGAGATCAGTTGGATCAGCCGCAAGCGGTCGAGGTGCGCATATTCGACGTCCGAGAGCTCGCGCTCAGGGTTCCAGCTCCACAGGATCTCCGTGTCTGCCAGAGCGCCGACTCTTCCCTGTGGCGTCAGCTGCGCCAAGTCGACCACCGTGGCCAGTCCCTCAAAGTAGCGAGTCCAGCGCTCAGTCTGCTCCTTGCCGGCCTGCCAGCTGATGGCGATGCGTGGCATCTCCAGATCCCTCCCAGTCATGGCGTGATCGCCAGGGGCGGCTCGTCCTTTGATCGTACCGCTGCCAGACGCTTCGGTGCCACCACCTGCGCACCTGATCTGGGCCGAGGCCGCCCATCTGGCCACGGCTCGCCCCTTGTGCCAGCGCGAATTGTGCGACAATGCCCTGGACACCACCCCAGACGCCTCGAGGAGACAGGTAGATCATGAGCCGCCGTCTGCTCACGCTTCAGGTCGCCGGCATGTTCGCCGTGATCGCGCTTTGCCTGTTTGCGGCCGCCGGCACGTGGCAGTGGCCCGCCGCCTGGGCATTTTTGATCTTGTTCTTCATCTTCGTGCTGGCCCTGGTCCGCTGGTTGCTCCGCCACAATCCCAGTTTGCTCCTAGAGCGCATGACAGGCACCGGAAAGAGCGATCAGAAGACCTGGGACCTGGTGTTCACCATCTTGCTGAACATCTACTTCTTGGCCTGGCTGGTGGCCATGCCACTTGACGCTGTCCGCTTTGGCTGGTCGCACATGTCGCCTGTCCTCCAGGCGATGGGCGGGGTCGGGTTGCTGAGCGCCTTTTATTTGTTCTTCTTGACCTTCCGGGAAAACGCCTACCTGTCGCCCGCCGTCCGCATCCAACACGACCGCGGCCAGCGGGTGGTGTCGACCGGCCCCTACCGCTTGGTGCGCCACCCGATGTACGCGGCCGGCGCCCTCTACCTGCTCGGCACAGCCCTGCTGCTGGGGTCTTGGGTCGGCGTGGCGGGTGGAGTGGTGATCGACTTGGGCCTGGCCTGGCGAGCGGTCCAAGAAGAGCGCACCTTGGGCCACGAACTACCCGGCTATGCCGCCTACCTGAGCCAAGTCAGGTGGCGCCTCGTGCCGTACCTCTGGTAGCGACCCCAGATCACAGCCTCTCTCTGAGCGGAGAATTGCGAGGCCGTGGCAGCGGACTACTACCGCACATTGTATTGCTCGAAGCAGCCTAAACACGGCTGTGGCTGGTATTTTCAGTGACCTACTGCCACCCGATGTCTTAAGTTCCTCCGCGGGTCACAT
>JAJZLY010000033.1 GCA_021850485.1 Bacillota bacterium
TTACGAATGCGCCGCTCTACCAACTGAGCTACACCAGCCAAACTCTGGAGCGGGAGACGGGATTCGAACCCGCGACCTGCGGCTTGGGAAGCCGATATTCTACCGCTGAACTACTCCCGCAACAGGGTCAGTATACGCACCAGCGGGCGATGGCTCAAGCGAAGCGGCGTAAATAACCCGCGTTCAGCGCCACCACCACCTGCCCCGGGTGGCGCAGCATTGTGGCCGACCGTTGAAGTCACGAGCCCGTCTAGACGGTGGGGTTGACCAGCCTGATCTCTTCCATCGGGAAGCGGCGAACATTGCGAGTCATGAGATGCAGTCCCTCGACCTTTGCCGAGGCGGCGATCAACGCATCGGGCAAGGATGTCCCATGCGACCGGCCGTACCGAGAGCGATACTCACCGGCCACCTGAGCAATCGCCCGGGTCACCTGAATCGGCCGCAGCGCGGAGAGAAGTTCTGTCAGCATCTTGGCGTCGTCCGGCGCACCTGCCAAGACGCCGGCCCACAGCTCCGCTTCCGAAATCGTCGAAAAGCACTTGGCCGACTCCGGTGGCAGGCTCCGAACCACGCTGATGACAGCTTGGGATCCCTTGAGGATGTCAATGAGCACATCCGAGTCGAGAAGGTAGTCAGCCACCTGACCGCTCCCTCCACTCGCCACGCATGCGCTCCACATAGGCCTCGTCGAACTGAGAAAGGTGGGCCCACGAGCCTGCCACCTTGTCCAGGACCGCGCTTAGCGATGGTTCGCTGTCCTGGTCCGCATCAATCGCTCTGCGGATCACCTCGGCACAGGAGATCCCCAGTCGCCGGGACTTGTCCTCTACCGCCCGCCACTGGGCGGCGGTCAGATAGATCTGAGTCCTCTTGTCGAGCATCCGTATCACCCCGCTACTGTATACAGTAGCATATACAGCATCACGGTCGAAAACCCCGTGGCAGGCCCGCTGCCACGGAGCTGCCACGTTCATCGCGCACCTGCTCTGATCGAGGCGTCTGTGGGCCAGGTCAGCGAAAGGCCACCGCCCACAGCAACCCGGCTGCGGCACCCAGTGCGCCGCCGGTTAGGGACAGCCGCCATGCGGTGCGCCGAGCGGAACTCAGCAGCGGGAAGATGGCGTCTCCGTGCTGGCTGATGGTGTTGGCCAAGACGGCGGCAAAGGGCAGATTGCCGGTCACGAACAAGGTGGCCACCACGATTTGCGGACCACAACCCGGGATCAGGCCGACCAGGGCCCCGAGCGCCACATCCAGCATCAAGTTTCCATGGAGCAGTTGAATGATGCCGGCTCCGCCGCCGTGGGCTGCCACCGTGAAGACCACGTCTGCGGCCATCACCCACAGGGTGATCTCGGCTGCATCGCGCACTGTGGTCAAGATGGCACGCACGCCAGCCTGACTGGCCTTCTTCTTGGCCAAAGCGCGCAAAGACCACACGCTGACGCCGCCCAGGGCCAATCCCAGCACCAAATTCGTCATGGAGGAAAGTCCGACCACCGTGTCCAGGCCCACCGCCAGGGCCAACAGCACCCATAACCCAGCCAACCAAGGTAGGGTCTCGGTGCCGGCCTCCTCGCCCTCGTGGCGGACAACGACCGGCGTCTGGGACAGATTGAAGCGCTGGGACAAGAGGCCAGCACCGGTGCCGAGCACCAGCACGATGCCCAAGAGTCCCAGCGTCTCAAGCGGCTTCCCTGCCCACAGCACGAACGATGCATCGCCCATGGTCGCCAAATGGCCAGCCAGCAAGGTGGCGCCGGAAACGGCGCCTGCGGTGTACAGGCGGGTCAGGGTCAGGCTGCCGGCGCAGCCAGGCACCGCTGACAGCAGGGCGCCCATCGCCGGCTGCGCCTTGCCGGCGCGCTTGAAAAGCTTCTCCGGAGAGAGCCAGCCGGCTTCGTCCACCAGCAAGATCAAGAACAGGAGCACAAAGACCGGGGCGGTGACCGTGACTACGGCGCTATGCATGGCCAGCGCGACCAGTTGAAGCATCAGTGCCTCCAAGTGCGTGGTGTGTTTGGCAGGTGCGTCAGAGCGCTTCCCGGTTTCGACTCAATGTACCTGTCCACCCGCTCGCTGGCCAGCCGCTTTTGCCCTCAGCGGGCGGCAAGGGCTCCCAGATAGCGAGTCAGTTCGGCCGCCTGGCGCCGCGAGCGCACCCGGCGATCGCTCGGCCGCTCATAACCCAGGCCTAGAAAACAGACGATCTGCTGCTCGCTCTCCAGTCCCAAAAAGCGGTGCACTGCTGGATCGGTCGCCATCAGGCCAGTGCCCCAGCGGGCGCCGATGCCCATGGAGTGCGCCGTCAGCTGGACGATGTAGGCGGCGATGGCGCAAGCCGCATAGTCCTCGCGCTGGCGGGAGTCGTCTCCGGCCAGTTGCTGCACCACATAGAGATACACCGGCGGCTCGTCGAACTCCGCCACCTGAGCCGCCACCCGGTCCAGGCCGCGGCCCTCCCGTTCGGCCCGCTGCCGCGCCAGATCGCCGCGCAACTGGGCGAGCGCTTGTTTGCTCTCGCCCGCCACTACCACAAACCGCCACGGCTCGGTCAACCGGTGATTGGGCGCCCAGGTGGCAGCCTCGATCAACTGATCCACTGCGCCGGTCGGCAGCGGATCAGGCGTGAAGTGGTAGATCGTGCTGCGGTCGTGAATCGCCTGCCACAGGGCCTCTTGCGGTGCGGACGTCATCGTGGACCTCCCTCTTGGTGTCTCGATCGCGTACGCTGGCCGGCCCTCAGGCCGACGAGCGCTGCAGGGGCGAGAACAAGTCGTCCAGGATCAAGGTGTGCCCACGCTCTCGTCCCGTCGAGATGACGGCCAGCGGTAGCCCCACCTCCTGCTCAATCGCCTGCAAGAAGGTTTCGGCCGCCCCGGGCAGGTCCTGGCGACGGCTGATGTCGGGCGAAAAGGCGGGCCAGCCGGGCAGATCGAGATAGATCGGCCGGGCCCGCTCCAACACATTCAGCGAGGCCGGATAGTGGACCAGTCGAGAGCCATTTAGCTCATAGGCCACGCAAAGCCGCACCGTGTCCATGCCGGAAAGTACATCCAGGTGGTTCAGGGCCAGGGCGTCAAGTCCATTCACCCGTGCGGCGTAACGGAGCATGACCGTGTCCAGCCAACCCACCCGTCTGGGTCTGCCCGTGGTCGTGCCAAACTCGTGGCCGACCTCGCGGATTCGCTCACCGGTGGCATCTGCCAGTTCGGTGACCATCGGACCATCCCCCACTCGCGTGGTGTAGGCCTTGACCACGCCCAGCACCCGGTCGATCCGGCTGGGCCCAACTCCAGAGCCGATGGTCACGCCGCCGGCCACCGGATGGGACGATGTGACATAGGGGTAGGTGCCGTGGTCGACGTCCAAGAAGGTGCCCTGCGATCCTTCAAACAGCACCCGCTGCCGCTGATCGAGGGCAGCGTTGACCAATACCGAGGTATCGGCCACCAGACCAGCCAGCCGGCGGGCGGCGACCTGGCAGATGCTGAGCATCTCGTCGGCGGCAACCGGCTGGGCGCCGTACACCCGCTCCAGGACGCGGTTCACCCGCTCCACGTTCCAGGTGATCAGCTCCTGCAGCCGGGCCGGTTCGAACAAATCCACCATGCGGATTCCGTAGCGGGCGTTTTTGTCCATGTAGGCCGGCCCCACGCCGCGTCTGGTGGTGCCGATCTTGCGCTCGGCCCGGCCGTCTTCCTCCAGGCCATCGAGCAGGCGGTGGTAGGGCAAGATCAGATGCGCCCGGTCGCTGATCACCAGGCCCGAAGTATCCACATTTCGCTGCTCAAGATAGTCGATCTCAGCCAGCAGCACTTCGGTATCCACCACCACACCGTTGCCGATCACCGCCTGGCATCCCGGGTACAAGATGCCAGAGGGGAGCAGGTGTAGCTTAAAAACCTCGTCGCCGACCACCACCGTGTGTCCGGCGTTGTTGCCGCCCTGCGAACGGACCACCATGTCTGCCTGCTGGGCCAGGTAGTGCGTGACCTTACCCTTGCCCTCATCCCCCCACTGGGCCCCGATCACGGCAACAGACGGCATCAGTTCAAGCCTCCTTCAGTGGGTGGGTGCGGCGGCTCTCCTGGCTCTGGCAACGCCGGATGGAGGTCGGCGGTCAGCTCGTCTTCGACCTGCGGCCGGGCGATCTCGCCCATGTCCCCCAGCTCGGCTGTCTGACTGGCCGACAGTGGCCACGGCTCGTCGGCGTCGGGCGCGTGGCGCCGTCTGGGCGCCTTCAGCACGAGTGCCGGCCGCATCACCTTGGCTGCCATAGCCAATAACAGCGACGCTGCCACCGCCAGGATCACGGCCACCAAACCGCCGCCCAGGCCAGCCGCCGTCTGGTTTAGATGGCCGGAGAGACGGCCTGAAATCAAGATGGCGACCAGGGTCAAGACCGTCGCCCCCAGGGCGACCCCCCACCAGGTGCGGCGGTCAACCGGCACCAAGAGCCCGGCCACCGGTGCCCCGACCAGCAGCCCACCGGGGCCGAGCACGGCGAGTCCGGCCCCACCCACCACCACCTGCGCGGCTAGGGCCCACCAGACCCGGCCGCTCACTCTGCGGCCTCCGCCTGTTCGTCCAGTGTGAAAAATCGACCGATGTCTTCGCGAAACAGCAGCCGCACCGTACCGATCGGCCCGTTTCGCTGTTTGGCGATGACGATCTCCGCCACGTCCGAGGCGCCAGGGGTCTTCTGGTAGTACTGCTCGCGGTAGATGAAGGCGACCAGGTCGGCGTCTTGCTCGATCGCACCAGACTCACGCAGGTCAGACAGCATCGGCCGGTGGTCAGAGCGCTGTTCTACGGCCCTCGACAACTGCGACAGGGTGACCACGGGCACCTCGAGTTCCCGGGCCAGCGATTTCAGTGCCCGCGAGATGGCCGAGATCTCCTGCTGGCGGTTTTCCAGCTGGGTTCTCGCCTCCAACAGCTGCAGGTAGTCCACGATCACCAGCCCCAAGCCATGCTCATGCTTCATGCGCCGGCACTTGGCCCGCAATTCGAGCACGTTCAGGGACGCTGCGTCGTCGATGAACATGGGCATGGTCGAGAGCTGGCTGACCGCCCAGGAAAAGCGTTTCCAATCCTCTTCTTCCATCAGCCCCTGGCGCAACTTCTGTGAATCGATGCCGCCGTGCGCACAGATCAGGCGAATGGCCAGCTGCTCCCGGCCCATCTCCAGGGAGAACAGCGCCACCGGCACCTTCGACTCGGCGGCGTTGCGCGCCAAATTGAGCGCCAGCGCCGTCTTACCGACGCTGGGTCGGGCTGCGATCACGATCAGCTCGGACTTTTGCAGTCCAGAGGTCAGCTTGTCGAACATCGAAAAGCCGGTAGTCACCCCGGTCAGCCCCTTGGCGTAATACTGGTCGATGTGACTGACCGTGTTCAGCAGTACGTCTCTGATGGCCGTGGCAGTGTCCCCTTGCCGTTGCGACAGTTGGTAAAGCTCCCGCTCGGCGCCATCGAGAATAACCTCAGCATCGCTGTCCGCCTCGTAGGCCGTCTGCGCCATGTGCGTGCCCACCCGGATCACGCCGCGCAACAGCGCCCGCTGGCGCACGATCTTGGCGTAGTGGGAGATGTGGCTGGCGGTGGGCACGGCCGTGGTCAGCTCTGCCAGATAGGTGGCGCCACCGCACTGTTCCAGGTGCTTGCCATTGCGCAGACCCTCAGTCAGGGTGACCAGGTCCACCACCTGAGCCTGATCGTAGAGTTCTTGCATGGTGCGAAAGATCAGGCGATGCGACTCCCAGTAGAAGTCTTCATCCCTCAGCTCCTCCATGCCGCGGGTCAGGGCATCTTTTTCAATCAGCATCGAACCCAGGACAGAGCGCTCCGCTTCCAGGCTCTGCGGCGGTACGCGATCGATCGGCTGCGAACCTGTGAGCGTCACCCTCTAGCCCCCTTTCTTGGCCTCCACCACGACCCGCACCGAAGCCCGCACCTCCGGCGCCAGCCGCACCTCGACCACACTCTCGCCAACGTGCTTGATCGGCTCTCCCAGATCCAGCCGCCGCTTGTCCACCTGCACGCCCAGTGTCTGGCCAATCACCGCCGCGATATCGGCTGCGGTCACCGCACCAAACAGCCGGCCCTGCTCGCCGGCCTTCATGCGAATGGTCACCACCTGGCCGTCGAGTCGATCCGCCTGCGCCCTGGAGGCTTGCAGCAGGCGCTGTTGCCGGGTGGCCTGCGCCCGATTGGCCTCCTCCACCTTCTTCAGCACGCCGCTGGTCGCTTCCTCGGCCAAGCGGCGGGGAAAGAGGTAGTTTCGGGCATAGCCGTCCGACACCTCGGCTAACTCACCGCTGCGGCCCAGTCCTTTCACATCGCTGCGCAATACTACTTGCACGAGAGCCCCTCCTAGGTTTTCTGGGTGCGCAGCCGCCGCATATCGAGCGCCGAGTCGACCACGCCCAGCACTGCCAGCACCTCGGCCGCAACCGGAATCAGCAGCAAAAGAGCCAGGCCCACGACCCGAAACCCGCGACCCAGCCCAAGCTTGGCAGCCGCAAAATAGAGCAGGGCGCCCCCGTGGACCAGCAAGACGGCTTGACTGACGGTCAGCAGATTGGCTCCGATCAAGCTGCCGGCCGTGTTCTGCGGCCACAGGAAAAACAGTCCCAGTCCAACCAGGTAGGCCAGGGCCAGCCACGGCGGCGATGACCAGGTGGCAAAGGCGGGCAGGGGCTTGGGGTCCTCGTGCAGCCAGCGCAGCACGGCCTGACTCCAGAGCAGGCCGAGCCCGGTGTTGATCAGGACCACGGTGGCGGCAACCGCCGGCACGATCGGCAAAAAGGTGTGCAATTCCTGCAGATACAGCTGACCCTGAGCGGCGGCCTGAGCGGCCGTGGAGCCACCGGCCAAGGCCGCACTGCGTGCCGCCTGCGCCGTGCTCTGGGCGAAGTTCCCGTAATCGCGCAGTACCACCGCGGCACTGGCAGCAAAGCCGCCCACCCCGCTCGTGACCAGGACCATGACGACACCGAGCACCACCAGCAGCCCGATCTGGCCGACAACCGACTCCGCCATCAGCTGTCCCAGTGCCGTCCTCTGGCGCAGCCGCCAGCCGCACCACACTGGTCCCGCCAACCAGATGATCAGCGGCACTGCCAGCAGTCCTGGCCAGATCAGGGACAGACCCAGAGACAGCAAGATGGCAAGCGCAGCGCCCAAGCGCCAGCCCTGCCGGTAGGTCAGCACCACCAGCGGCGGCCAGCTCAAAAAGAGCAGGGCCCCCCAAGGCCCAAACGCGCTGCCAACGGCGGCTAGGGCAGCCGCCGCAAGGAGGGCCAGCAGCCCATCGGCAAGTGGGCGTCTGGCCGCGACAAGTCCCGACGCGGTGCCCAGAGCCGACCGGGAAAGCCCATTGGCCTGGTGGTCTGGTGGCACGTCACAGCCCTCCTCCTGGTCACCCCCTGGGGTCCGGAGGAGGCGTCAGTCGATGGTGAACGGTAACAGGGCCAGATGCCTCGCCCGCTTGATCGCTCCAGTCAGCTGCCGCTGGTGGCCGGCGCAGTTGCCGCTCACCCGACGCGGGAGAATTTTGCCGCGGTCCGACAAAAAGCGCCGCAGTCGCTGCGCATCCTTGTAGTCGACAGCGATGATGTGGTCGACGCAGAAGCTGCAGATGCGCCTTTTTGGCTTGCGGCCTCGCTCACGTCGCATGGACTCATCCTCCTAACTCAGGCCTGTTCGGCCTCCCTAGAATGGAACGTCTTCCTCCTGCCCGTCCTCCGGGGCCGGGTCGGGAGCCAAGAACGGATCACGGCCGCTGTCGTCTGCCTGCGGGCGGTCCAGGAAGCTGACCTGGTCGGCTACGACCTCCCAGGCCCGCCGCCGCTGCCCATCTTTGGCCTCGTAACTGCGCACTTGCAGTCTGCCCTGGACGGCTGCAAGCCGCCCCTTATTCAGATAGCTGTGCACCGTTTCGGCCAGTTTCTCCCAAGCCACGACATCGATGAAGTCTGCTGACCGCTCCGCCTGCGGCGCCCGCTGGCGGTCAACCGCCAGTGTGAACCTGACCACCGGTTTCCCGGTGGTGGTATAGCGAAGCTCGGGATCACGCGTCAGCCGTCCAATCAGAATCACTCGATTGAGCATGGTTCGCGCCTACCCTTCGGAAGTCTCTTAGTCGCCGTCAGCGACCGGGGAGTCCTCGTGCGATGGAGTTTCGGCGCTTGGCTCTGCTTCCCCTGGGGCGACTTTGGCTCGACTTGCCCTAGCCTTGGGCTCTGCCTTGGCCGCAGTTTTTGCCTTCGGTACAGCCTTGGGCTTGGCAACTGCCTTCTCTTTGCTCTCGGCCTTAGCTTTGGGCTCTGCCTTGGCCTTGGGCTTGGCAGCTGCCTTCTCCTTGGCCTCGGCCTTGGCTTTGGGTTCTGCCTTGGGCTTGGCAGCGGCCTTAGGCTTAGCTTGTGCCTTGGGCTTGGCCGCCTTCACGCTCGCGGCCGACTCTTCGGTCGCCGTCTCGACTTCTGCCGCCTCTGTAGCAGCTTCTGCCAGGTCACTTCTCAGCGTGATATCGGACCGGGCGGCCGTGGTCACCGTCACCGGCTGTTCGGCATTTTGCCTCAGCTTACCGGGCGGCACAAAGGTCTCCGCCTTGCGGGTGACGACTCTGGGAGCCATTTCCGGGGATTCGGGGACAGCATGGACCACCAGGTGCCGAAGCACCTGCTGGTTGTACCGCAGGACACGATAAATCTCATTCAGGGCGGGGGCTTCGGCCGCAAACGGCAAAAAGACGTAGGAACCCTCTGTCTTTTCGTCGACCGGATAGGCCAAAGGTTTCTTTCCCCACAGCTTAGGGGCTTGGCTCGTGCCACCTTGCTTGGCGATCAGGTCTGTCATCTGCGCCACCAGTGCCGCAACTGCCTCTTCGTCGAGGCTGGCGTCGATCACTAGGGCGAGCTCGTACTCGCGCATCATTTCACCTCCTCCCCACGGACCAGCTTGGCTGGGCTCCCGGGAGGGAGCGGGGGGCGTGAGTGGGAGTATAGCATAGGGCGCGGTGCCGGGACTAGGTGCGGTCTAGGCTATGCTGTTGCCACACGATTATGTCCGGTCTATCTGCTAAGCGAAAATGTCCGCATGGCAAAGGACATGGTGGTGTTGAGCGAGCGGGAGCAGGTGCGGATCCGGATCCTGAACGAGCTGCTGCAAGGGGCGCTGGGGGTCGAGGAGGTCTCCCGGCGGCTGGAAGTGTCGGTGCGGCAGGTGTGGCGGATGCGGGTCGGGTACCTGGCCAGGGGAGCGGCGGCCATCGCCCACGGCAACCGGGACCGGCCAGCCCACAACCGGCTGGACGACACCGTGCGGGAGCAGGTGCTGGAGTTGGCCAGAGGCCGCTATGCCGACATCAACGACAGCCATCTGGCCGAACTCCTGGAGCGGCAGGAAGGGATCCATCTTTCCCGCTCTGGCCTGCGCCTGCTGCTTCGAGGGGCGGGGCTGCCCAGCCCCCAGACCAGACGAGCCCCCAAACACCGCCAGCGCCGGGAGCGGATGCCGAGAGCCGGCATGCTGGTGCAACTGGATACCAGCGAGCATCCGTGGTTTGGCCCCGATCTGCCCAGGGCGGCTCTGGCCGGTGCCATCGACGACGCCCGCAGCGAGGTCCTGGCCGCCCACTTCCAGGAGCACGAGAACACCCTCGGCTACTTCCGGCTGGTGCACGACCTGGTCATGGTCCACGGCGTGCCTGAGGCCTGCTACGTCGACCGCCACGCCATCTTTCTCAACAACGGCCAAAAGGGGCTCACCATCGACCAGCAGATCGCCGGCGCTCAGGACCATCCCAGCCAGTTCGCCCAGCTCCTCTCCCGGCTCGGCGTGGCCCTGATCTATGCCCGCTCGCCTCAGGCCAAGGGCCGCATCGAGCGACTGTGGCGCACCTTCCAGGATCGCCTGGTGGTTGAGCTGCGCCTGGCGGGCATCACCTCCATCCAAGACGCCAACGCCTTCCTGCCGGCCTTCCTGGACCGCTTCAACGCCCGCTTCAGAGTGACTCCCAAAGACCAGCAGAGTGCCTTCGCCACAGCCCCTCAGCACCTGGCGGATCTGTTCACCCGCCGCCTCACGGCAACCGTCCGAAACGACCACACCGTGCAGCGCCAGGGGCTGTGCCTGCAACTCACCCCGGCCACGGCAGAGCGCTCCTACTGCCGCTGCCGGGTCGAGATCTGGCGCTTCCTGGACGACCACCTCGAGGTCCGCTTCCAGGGACAGCGCATCAGCGCCCACCCCATCCCGCTGCCAGTCCGGCCCCAAGCCGCGACTCCTCCCATCCAGCCCACCGCTCCGCCCGCCTACAAGGGCCACACACCGGCCCCCAACCACCCCTGGCGACGTTATCCCAGACCCCTCCCAGGCCCCCTGACGGACCTGGTCGCAGAGCAGTTAACTGACATTTTCGCTTAGCAGTTCACTGACATTTTCGCTTGACAGTTACACGAAGCCCGGCCGCGGCGAGCTGTGCACCGCCATGTCGTCGCAGAAAGGACCTCAGCCCCGGACGGGAAAGACTGCTCGTGCCGCGGTCCCCTTGCCTTGGCCATAAGGAGTTGGACGCGATGGCAGAGATCAGAAAGGTTCCGCTGCTCTTGGTCGGCACCTACCACATGAACAATCCGGGCCGGGACCTTAATAACGTCGTCGCTGACGATGTGCTGAGTGCAGTGCGCCAAGCGGAGATGGAGGCAGCCGTCGCCAGTC
>JAJZLY010000011.1 GCA_021850485.1 Bacillota bacterium
TTGACGCTCGCTGCCAAGCGCCATCTCGCCGTAGGTGATCTCGTGGTCGTAGGCCAGGTCGTAGACCGAGTCCACCTCTTGGATATAGGCGGCCAGGCGCTCTAAACCGTAGGTGATCTCCACCGATACCGGTCTCAGCTCCATGCCGGCCACCTGCTGGAAGTAGGTGAACTGCGTGACCTCCATGCCGTCGACCCACACTTCCCAACCCAGCCCCCAAGCGCCCAGAGATGGGTGCTCCCAGTTGTCCTCGACCAGCCGGAAATCATGGCGGTCCAGCGGCAGGCCGATAGCCGCCAAAGAGCCCCGGTAGAGCTCCACAATGTCGGCAGGTGCCGGCTTGATCAGCACCTGGTACTGCAAGTAGCGAGACAGCCGGTTCGGGCTCTCGCCGTAGCGGCCATCGGCCGGCCGGCGGCAGGGCTCGACATAGGCCACCCGCCACGGCTCCGGACCCAGCGCCCGAAAAAACGTGAGCGGGTTCATGGTGCCGGCGCCCTTCTCTCGGTCATAGCCCTGACCGATCAGGCAGCCTTGCTGCCGCCAGTAGTCGTCCAGTTGACGGATGATGCCGACCAGATCCACGCCGCTCCCTCCCCAAGAAAAATACCGCACACCAGCCAGGGACGGGATTGCTCCCGCGGTTCCACCCTGATTGGCCATGCGGCCCACTTTACCCGACCCGGCTCGAGCGCCCCTTGGCAGGTACTGCCTTCCGGGCTCGCACCAGCCCCGGATCGCTTTTGGCAGAAAATCCCGCTACTCTTCGCCCTCATCGCCGTCTTCAGTTGTCCAAAGGAGCATAGCACACGGCGACTGAGCGTCCCAGGGTCGAGCGCTCCCAAGCCGCTTGTCGTCGTTAAACCGCGCTAGGGCCAAAGTCGCTTGCCGGGCTTAGGTGGCTGCAAAGCGGCTAGAGGTGCGCGCTAAGCCAGGTGAAAGCCCTGTTCTTCAAAGTGGCGATCCCAGGCAAAAGCCGCGTCGATACCCAGCCTCCGCATCAGCACAAAGCTGACACAGTCGACCAGGCTGAGCTGTCGACGTCCGGCGGCCAGCAGTGCAGTGGCCGCAGAGGTGAAGGTCGCGTCATCGATCCAATGAACGTCCAACAGGGGCAAGATCTCTTCGTGGAATGTTTGCACGGCCTCAAGGCCGAACTGTCTTTGGAGCAGGGCATACGTCTCTACCAAGACGAAACTCGACGTGGTGAGAGCCCCTCCGGCATCCACCAGGGCCTCCCAAATTGTCGACGCGGCCGCGTGGTTGCCCTCCGACCTGTTGAGGAGGGTTAGGATGCCAGACGTGTCAACGAACGTCGCCATCGTCAGCAAAGGCCTCCTCAAGATAGTGATCGTGCCTTTCGGCGAGATCCTTGATGCCTGGGTCAAATCGCCCTATGCGCGTCCTCAGCCGCTCCATGTGGCGGCGGCCAGACAGCGGGGCCCTGGCGTTCAATGTCTGGTCGAGTGCGCGTCGAATTAACTCCGCGATCGACACTCCCTGTTCGGCCGCCATTTTGCGCAGAGCCAGCGTCTGGGACTTTCTCAATTGAATCTGCATGCGGATCATGCGCCAGCACTCCTTCGTCATCACATCATGATGGCATTTTCATGTGCCATGATGTCATAGTGCTCGCTTCGGGACGACCCCTAAGTGATTTCCTGGTCAACACACAGCTCCACACTCGGACATGGTGGCGCACAGGACCGGTGCTCGCTGCCACCACGAAGACCGGCCTACAGGATCCTGATCACGATGACCACCAGGATGATGACCACCAAGATGCCGACGATGCCAAGTCCCACGCTCTCACCGCCCGATAGGCTACTGGGTGCACTAGGGTTCAAGCAATCGCCACCCGCAGTGTCCCTGCCAGGCTCCGACTTCTAGTGTCGCCCTTCTTTCCCAGTTTATCCTATTTTGGCATCCTCTGGGTCGCCTTTCCACCGCCACGACCCTGTCTGTGGCTAAAGCCGTCTCGCCCTAACCATCCTCTGACTTCTGGTTGCCGGAAAACACCGACCCCAGTGCCAGAAGTTCGGGCCGCAGGTGCAATTCGCCGACCCTCGGCGGGCCTTCCGGGGAGCTCGAGATCACATCTTGCTCAGGCTGAAAGACCTCCAGGGCGCCGATGATACGCCCGTCTTCGTTGCGCACCGGGATCACGGTGGCCATCACCCGCACCCGGTGGCCGTCCTTGTGCCTCAGGAGTATCAACTCCTGGCGGACCCCGCCGTCTGCCATGGCGTGCACCAGCGGGCACAGCCCCGAACACAGCGGCGTGCCCTGCAAATCGACGTGGTCGAGGATGTGATCCATGCACCGCCGTCCCACCACCTCACGGCGGCTGAACCCGGAAATCTCCTCGGCCGCCCGATTCCACTGCAAGAGGGTGCGCCGGCGATCCACAAAGTAGATGGCCTCCGCAAAGCTGTCCAGCAGAGTCTGGTGAAACAGCTGTGCTACCTCGGCGTCAATCATCGGTCGCAGCGGTAGTGCGGTCACCGCTTGCCGTACGCGTTGCTCCTCAACCACCACCGGGCAGGGATCGGCGGCCGCAGACGAGATCGGCCTGCCCAGCAAAAAGCCCTGGGCGTACTCGATGCCAAGTTTGCGCAGTGCGCGCAACTCGCCGATGGTCTCGACCCCTTCGACCACCACCGCCACACCCATCTGCCAGGCCAACTGGGCCACCGCCTCGACCGCAACCCGCCGCTGGCGATCATGGTCCAAACCGGCCATGATGTAGCGATCGATTTTCACCATGTCCGGCTGGATCGCCAGCAAGGTGCCCAGCGAGGCGTGACCCGTGCCGTAGTCGTCCAGCACGATCTTATGTCCGGCCGCTCGCCAGCGCCGTACCATGTGCAGGGCTCTCGGGTTGTGCAGAATTTCCTGCTGCTCGGAGATCTCAAGGGCCACGGTCTCGGGCCGCACACATCGACCCTTGGCATTGAGCGGTAAATCCGGATCGTCCATGCTGACATTCATGAACAGGGTCTGAGCCACAGCCTGCTTTTTTCTGGCCAAAAAGGCCAGCTGCCGACAGGTCCGCTCCAGCTCGCGCTGCTGGCCGCTGCGGGCTGCCTCGGCAAAGAGCAAGTCGGGGGTTGGCCACGTCGATCCAACGGGTCCGCGGATCAACCCTTCGTGGCCGAGGACCTCACCGGTTTGCAGGTTCACGACAGGCTGCAGCGCCAGCCAAAGTTGGTCCAGGGGGAGGCCCATCAGCGGTCTCCCTCCTTTCCGTTCACTGTGCGCCACCGAAGAGTTCACACTTTGCACTCAACATTGGCCTTCGCCGACCCTGCCTTCGCCCACAGCAGATCGATGACCTGCACGAAGATCGCCTGGCCTGGACAACGGGCGACAGGCCGAGGGTGCCAGAACCCACCTACGCTTGCCTTACGCCAAATGGTGAAAGGCTGAGCGCACCGCCCGCAGACTCTTCAGCGGCCGCTCCAGATGGGTCTGCCACAGCTGGGCCAGAGCCTCCAGCGCCACCAGAGACGGTTGGGCCGCCGGTCCGGCCAGGCTGGCCAGGGCCGCCTCATCCAAGGCCATGCCGCTGCGCCGGCAATGCCCGTGCGTGATCACGCCTGACTGCAACTGCAAGAAACAGGTCCCGGTCAGTGGCTGGGCACAAACGGCGCAGATCTCGGCATTGACGCCCCAACCCAGCAGTTGCATCAGATCGCGCAGCACGACCAACAAGGGGCCAAGCGGCTCCTCGGCCTGCTCCATGGCCGTCAGCGCCCGCACGCTGAGGGCGAGTACGGCTGGGGCCGGTTCGTCTGCCGGCACCACCGCCAGCAGCAACTCAGCCAACAGCGCCGCCGCGGTCAGCCGGTTGTAGTCTTCCTTCAAGGTGCGAAAGCCGCTCACCATCTCGGCCCCGATGATCACGCGGCTCTTGCCGTTGTGCACGGTCAGGGCGACCAGAGTGAATGGCTGCAGCACACCGCCCAGCTTGGCCTTCGGCCGGCGCAGCCCCTTGGCCCAGGCCCCGACCCGGCCCAACTCGGCAGTCACGCTCTCCACCCGGCAGTCCGCCTCACCCTGGGGCCGCAGCGCCAGCACCAGGGCCGTGAGGGTCTGCTGGCGGTCGTCTCTCACCGCCGCCGGCCGATCCGGAACAAGGTGGCCCAGACCACCACGATGGTCAGGGCGAGCGCCCACCAGCTGGCGATCAGATGCCGGGCCAAGATCTCCGCCACGGTGCTGAGCGCCAAAAGTGCCATCAGGGCGGCGACGATGGCGGCAATCAAGACACCGCCGGCGGCCAGGTCCTTGGCCTGGCCGATGGCCGGGCTGCGCTCTGCGAAGCGGTCCAACGTCCGCTCCACCGCCGCGTTTTGAGCCTCCAGTCCAAGCACCACCGCCGCCATCGCCCCCGCCGCCAAGGTCAGGGCGAGGGGAAAGCCGAGCAGGCCCAGCGAGAGCACCACCACCTCCAAGATGGCGAGCTCCAAACGGGCATTTGGCTCTTCGCGAAACAGCCGCACCAGCCCGGACCAGGCCGCCGCCAAAGACAGTGCAAACCTCATCGGCCGATCCCCAGTCCCTGCAGCACGGCCTCAGCCCGCCTGGTCATCTCCCGCTCAGCGGCGGCTGTCTCATGATCGTGGCCGCACAGGTGCAAGGTGCCGTGCACGGCCAAAAACGCCATCTCTCGCAGCAGGCTGTGGCCGAAGCGCTCGGCCTGCTCGATCGCCCGCGGCAGGCTGATCACCACCTCGCCGAGCAAGGGGTCTTGGGGACTGTCGGCCAGCACAAAGGACAAGACATCGGTGGTCTTGTCCAGGTGCCGATAGGTGCGGTTGAGCTCGCGCATCCGGAGGTCGTCAACCACCGCCACCGACACCTCCTTGCCGCCTTGTCCGCTGACGCTGAGGGCAGACTCCACCGCCCGCTCGGTGAGCAAGAGCAGGCCCGGCGTCAGCTCAGCGCTGTCGAGCAGAACTGCTGTCTTGACCACGGGCCGCCCGCCGCTCCCCCCGCAGCTCGTCCAGATCCGGATACTCGATGCGGGTGTGGTACACACCGGCCAGCATCCGGGAGAAGGTGCGACCGATCACCCCGATGTCGCGAAGCGTGATTGGCGACTCGTTCAACTGCCCGTCTTCTAACTTGTCCCGCAAGATCTTGTCCACCATCTGCTCGATCTCCTCCGGCTGATGGCTGGGCATGGCCCGCACCGCCGCCTCGGTGGAGTCGGCCAGCATCAAGATGGCGGTCTCCCGGCTTTGCGGGCGGGGACCGGGATAGCGGAAGTCCGCCTCTTCCGTCGGCTGGTCGCCGCCGGCCACGGTCGCCTTGTGGAAGAAATAGCTGACCAAGCTGGTGCCGTGGTGCTCGCCGATGAAGCAGCTGATCTCACGGGGCAGGCGGGCATGCTCCGCCAGTTCCAAGCCGTCTTGGACATGGCGAATCACGATGGCGGCAGACGCCCGGGGCGAGATCTCGTCGTGCGGGTTGCGCTCGCCCATCTGGTTGTCCACGAAAAACGCCGGTCGCCGCACCTTGCCGATGTCGTGGTAGTAGGCGCCGACACGGCACAGCAACCCGTCGGCGCCGATCGCCTCGGCCGCCGCCACGGCCAGGTTGGAGACGATCAGGGAGTGGTGGTAGGTGCCGGGCGCCTCCAGCATCAGCCGCCGCAGCAGCGGCTGATTGGGGTTGGAGAATTCGAGCAGCCGAAACGGCGACAAGATGCCGAAGTAGGACTCGAAGAAGGGCAACAGGCCGAGTGCCAGCAGGGTCGAGACCAGAGCGCCGGCCAGAGCCCACAGCACGTCCGACCAGACCACAGCGGCCGGTGCCGCCTGCAGCGCAAAGACCTCCGCGGCCAGCACCAAAAAGGCGGCAACCCCGCCCAGCCATAGCGGCGTGCGCAGCAGGTCGCGCTGATCCCCCAGCCGGCTGGTGACCAGCACCCCGGCCACCGCTTCGCCAATCAGCACGGCCAGGGGTGCAGCCCCGACGCTAAAGGCTCCGGCCAAGATGGCAGCTAACCCCAAGGTCAGCAGCAGGGCCGTCCAGGCATCCACCAGCACGGCGACCACCACTGCGGCAAAGGGCAATGGCAGGAGCAACGGCGACAGCGGCAAAAGCAGGCGGCCGACGATCACGGCGATGACACTAGTCGCCGCCACGGCCAGCAGGCGGGGCCGATCCTGCCACAGAGCCGGCCGAAAGCGGCTGATCGCCACTGCCCCCATCAGGGCAAAGGCGCAGGCGAACAAGAGCGCATCCCAAAGCGCCGACCACAGGCTGCCGCGATCGACCAACCCCAGCTGCTGCAGCAGCTGGACCGTGGTCGGAGATAGCACCTCACCTTTGGCCACCAGCAGCTGGCCGGGTTGGACCATCGGCGGCACCAGTGCGCTCTCGGCCCGGGCGATGGCCTTTTGGGTCTCGCTTGCGGAGTAGATCAAATTGGCCTGGGCGGATTGGTTCAACGCCGCGTCCAGGAACAAGGACTCGGCGCGCGCCAAGGCGTAGGCCGCAACCCGCTGGTCGAGCGCCGTCTGCTCCGCAGGCAGTTGGTTTTGCTTGTAGGAAGCCTGGGCCAACACCGCCTGGTAGATGTTATCCGCGGTCTTGCCCAGGTCGCTGATGGTGGCAGCGGGTAGCGCCAGCAGATCGCTGACGGCATAGGCAGGGAGCACCAGGCCGACCTGGGCCTGCCAGGCCGCCAGCTGGGCGGCGCTGGTCGAGCCCTTCGGCAAGGAGGCCTGCACGTCCAGCACCTCGCCGACCAGCTTGGCGATGGCGTTGTCGCCGGCACTGACAGCAGACGTCGATGAGACATAGACCGGGCTCACGGCAGCGGCGGCCTTGGCCTTCTCCACCTGATAGAGCGGACCATCCACAGCCTTTTGGGTGGCGATGATGTCCACCGGCGCCACTTCTCCAGCCTTCAAGCTGACGATGGTGGTGGCCTGGGAGACGCCCAGGGTCAGGGCAAAAATAACTGCGAAGGCGATCGCCCACCTGGTCTCTTTGCCCGGCTTGCGGCGAAGCCACAGGCCCTCCAGTCGCTGCCAGGCAGTGGTGACCGTGCTCATGAGCCTTTGTGCTCGGCTTCGTCGATCAGGATCTGGGCCCGCTCGTAGGCCTTGATCACCGCCTGCACCAGAGGATGGCGGACCACGTCGCGCTCGGTGAGGGTGACAAAGGAGATGCCCGGGATATCTTTGAGCACCTCGCGGGCGTGCATCAGCCCGGAGAGCGAGCCCTTGGGCAGATCGACCTGGGTGACATCACCGGTGATCACGGTCTTGGAATCAAAGCCCAGCCGGGTGAGAAACATCTTCATCTGCTCAGGGGTGGTGTTTTGGGCCTCGTCCAAAATCACGAACGAATCGTCCAAGGTGCGCCCGCGCATGTAGGCCAGGGGGGCAATCTCCAACACCCCGCGCTCGCGGTAGCGATCGAACACGTCGATGCCCAAGATGTCGAAGAGTGCGTCGTATAGCGGCCGCAGGTACGGATCGACCTTCTCTTGCAGATCGCCCGGCAAAAAACCCAGTTTCTCGCCTGCCTCCACGGCCGGCCGGGTCAGGATGATCCGGCTCACCTCGCGGGCCTTGAAGGCGGTCACCGCCATCGCCATCGCCAAGTAGGTCTTGCCGGTGCCGGCCGGACCGATGCCGAACACGATGTCGTTGGCCCGGATCGCATCTACATAGGCACGCTGCCCGTCACTTTTCGGTCGGATCGGCTTGCCGCGCGACGTGGAGACCACCGTGTCAGCAGGCACCGGCGCAAAGTCCCGGGCACTGTCCCGAATCGCCTGGCGCACTTCCAGCCGGCCGGGGCTGTGCCCACGCCGCACATCGTCCAGCAAAAGCTCCAACACCCGCACCACGGTCTGCCGATGGACCGGGTCGCCGGTCACGGCCACCTCGTTGCCCCGCGCCACGACGCTGACTGGGATTTCGCCCTCAATCAGCCGCAGGTTCTCATCGAACGGGCCAAACAGGGCACGAGCCTGGCGGTTGTCCGGGACGACAAACCGAGCGGATTCGGCGGGCGTATGGGCTGCCACGCTAGAGGAGTCAGCTCCCTTCGGGGCCATCATACTACCGCAACCGGGCCATCACCACAGCGCCCACAGGCAGGAACCCGATGCGGCCGGGTGGTAGCTTACGGCAGGTCGCATCGAGCGGCCCAGGGCGCGACAATGAACTCAATCACCAGTCTGCCCCATGAGGAGGACCTTCGCCTTGGCCACCAAGACGACCAGACGCGGCGGCAAGGGCCCGATCGAGCCCTCCTTGTCCGGGTTGCCCATTCACCTTTTGTACACCGGAGAAGATCCGCGGCCGCCGCTAGAGCCGCCGGCGGTCTACCCCTACACCCGCGGCATCCACGACACCATGTACCGGGGCAGGCTGTGGACGATGCGCCAGTTCGCGGGCTTTGGCACCGCTCAAGACACCAACGCCCGCTTCCACTACCTGCTGCAAGGGGGCCAAACCGGCCTGTCGGTGGCCTTTGACATGCCCACCTTGATGGGGCTGGACGCCGACCACCCGCTGGCCCAGGGCGAAGTGGGCCGTGAGGGCGTGGCCATCTCTACGGTGGCCGACATGGCGACCTTATTCGACCGCATCCCGCTGGATCAGGTCTCGACCTCGATGACCATCAACGGGCCGGCGCCGGTGCTGTGGGCTTTTTACCTGGCCGTTGCAGACGCCCAGGGCGTGCCCTGGACGGCCCTGCGCGGCACCTTGCAGACGGACATCTTAAAGGAGTACATCGCCCAAAAGGAGTGGCTGTTCCCACCGGCACCGTCCATGCGGCTGATCACTGACATGTTCGCCTTCACGCCGCAGGTACCGCAGTTCAATCCGATCTCGGTGTCCGGATATCACATCCGAGAGGCTGGCTCGACCGCCGTCCAAGAGCTGGCCTTCACACTGGCCGCTGGTTTCGCCTATGTCGCCGCCGCCATTGCTGCCGGTTTGGACGTCGACGACTTCGCTCCCCGCATCTCGTTTTTCTTCAACGCCCACATCGATTTTTTCGAGGAGATCGCCAAATACCGGGCCGCCCGCCGCATCTGGGCGCGCTGGATGAAAGAGAAATACCACGCCCGCTCCGAAAAGAGCCTGAAGCTTCGCTTTCACACCCAGACGGCCGGCTCTTCGCTGACCGCCCAGCAGCCCGAGAACAATATCGTGCGCACCGCTTTGGAGGCGCTCTCCGCCGTTTTGGGCGGCACCCAGTCGCTGCATACCAACTCCATGGACGAGGTGCTGGCCCTGCCCTCTGAGAAGGCGGTGACCATCGCCCTGCGCACCCAGCAGATCATCGCCCACGAGGCCGGAGTGGCCCGGACCGTGGATCCACTGGGCGGCAGCTACTTTGTGGAGGCGCTGACCGATGAGATGGAGCGCCAGGTGGAAGTCTACCTGGAAGAGATCGACCGCCTGGGCGGCGTGTTGGCGTGTATCGACGGTGGCTACTTCCAGCGGGAGATTGCCGACGCCGCCTACCGTTACCAGCAAGAGACCGATTCCGGAGAGCGGATTGTGGTTGGTGTCAACGGCTTCACCGAAGACGGCGAGACCCAGCCGATCGATCTGTTGCGCATCGACCCGGCCATCGGCGCCGTGCGGGCCGAAGCGACATTGGGCGAGATCTGTGGCGCCCTCAAAGAGGTCTTCGGCACCTACCGGGAACGACCAGTTTTCTAGACTGGGCACCCGGGCCGACAGCAGACGGCACCGTTAGGCCCTAGCGCCCGTCAGGTGTAGCCCAATCGCTCGCTTGACAGCGCCCAGCCGCCGTTCGGCCTGCTCGGTTGCCCGGGCCCGGCCGATCTCCAACACCCGCTCCAGTTCGCTGGCGTCTTGCCGGATGCGCGCCGCTTCGTCGCGCAACGGCCCGACCACCGCCACCACCTGGTCAGCCACCGCCTGTTTGAAGGCACCGTAGCCGCTATCTCGATAGCGCTCCACCCAACCC
>JAJZLY010000006.1:0-2433 GCA_021850485.1 Bacillota bacterium
TGGCCTCCAGCAGACGAGAAACGGTCACCGGATTAGCGGCACCGATCGTATCGCCGAACAAGATGGGGGCATATCCCATCTCGCGTAGCCTGCGGGCCAGTTCGGCGACCTTTGCAGCGTCCTGTGGACCCTCGTAGGGGCACTCGAAGGCGGTGGCAATCACCGCCGATCGCACCACCTGGCTGCCGGCCAACGCCGAGGCGATGTCGGCGGCCTGGCTCAACGATTGCTGCACGGAGCGGCGCACATTATGCCGATTGTGGGTCTCGGAGGCGCTGAGGAACACGGTCACCTCGTCCACGCCAGCGGCCACCGCCCGCTCGGCACCGGTCAAATTGGGTGCCAGCGCTGAGAGCCAGACATCGGGGTGCGGGCCAACGGCGGCCAGGAACTGGCCGGCGTCTGCCAATTGCGGGATCGCCTTGGCGGCTACGAAGGAGGTGGCCTCGATGCGGCTGAGTCCAGCGCCAACTAACGCCCGGTAGAGGGCGACCTTGTCGGTTAGGGACAAGATGGCGGTCTCAGCCTGGAGGCCATCTCTAAGACCGACCTCGCGCAGCGTGATGCGGGGGGGCAAACTGCGTACCAGTGCTCTTCCTCCTAAGTCGCTGACTGCTTACACCGGATAGACGGAACGGCGGCGTTTGGTCCGCTCTCGCTCGGCTCCGAAGCTGCGCTGCAGGCGCAGGCCCAGCTCGTGGCGCAGGGCGTCCGGATCGACCACCTGGTCGATCACCAACTCTGAGGCCAGGCGCATGATGTCAATGTCCTGGCGGTACTCCTGGCGCTTGGCGGCCACAAAGGCAAGACGCTCCGTCGGATCGGCGATCGCTTCGATGTGCTTGGAGTAGACGGCGTTGACTGCGGCCTCGGGGCCCATCACGGCGATCTCGGCAGTGGGCAGGGCCAGCACCGCTTCTGGTTCGAAGGCCGGGCCAGCCATGGCGTAGAGGCCAGCGCCATAAGCCTTGCGGATGACCACCGAAAACTTGGGCACTGTGGCTTCGGACAGCGCGGCGATCATTTTTGCGCCGTGGCGAATGATGCCCTGCCGCTCGACCTGGGTGCCGATCATGAAGCCGGGTACGTCCGCCAGAAACACCAGCGGGATGGAGAAGGCATCGCACAAGGCGATGAAGCGTGCCGCCTTGTCGGCGGAATCGACGAACAAAACGCCACCTTTGACCTTCGGCTGGTTGGCGACGATGCCAACCGCATACCCCTCGAGGCGGGCAAGCCCGCACAACAGTTCCGGGGCGAACAGCGCCTTCAGCTCGCACCAGGAGTCCTGATCGACCAAGCCTAAGATCACCTGGCGCATATCAAACGCCGCTGCCGGTTCGGCCGGCACAATCTGGGCGATGCTGGGCCCCGGCGCCGGCGCCTTGGCCTCTAGGCGGGGGGGAAGACGGCTGCAGTCGGTCGGGAAATAGCCGATGTAGCGGCGGGCAAAAGAGATGGCTTCTTGTTCCGAGGCAGCCAGGACGTCACCGCACCCGGATACGGTGCAGTGCATGCGCGCACCGCCCATTTCCTCCAAGGTGACCTTTTCGCCAATTACCATTTCGGCCATGCGGGGCGAGCCTAAATACATCGAAGCGTTGCCGTCGACCATCACGGTGATGTCAGTGAAGGCTGGAATGTAGGCACCACCGGCCGCCGACGGTCCAAACAGCAGGCACACCTGCGGCACCACACCGGACATATTCACCTGGTTGTAGAAGATGCGGCCGGCGCCGCGACGGCCCGGAAACATCTCGACCTGATCGGTAATGCGCGCGCCGGCGGAGTCGACCAGGTAGAACAGTGGCATCTTCAGGCGCAACGCCGTCTCTTGAATGCGCAGGATTTTCTCGACCGTCCTGGCACCCCAAGAGCCCGCCTTCACCGTCGAATCGTTGGCCATCACGGCCACGGCCCGTCCAGCGATGGCGCCGGTGCCTGTAATCACTCCATCGGCCGGCAGATCATCGGCCTCGGCGTTGGCGAAGAGGCCATCTTCAACCCACGAATTTTGGTCCACCAAGAGGGCGATGCGCGCCCGGGCGAACAATTTGTGCTGGGCTTGGGCGGCCTGGTGGTACTTTTCCGGTCCGCCCTGTTCGATGCTCCGCTGGCGCTCGGCCAGCACCTTTCGCTCCATCAGCTGTGCCCGCCCTGTGCCCAGTCCGCCAGCTGACGTGAGATCATCGCGGTGGTCAAGGTTCCACCACCGCCAGCACATCTCCAGCTTGCACAAAGGCGCCGACGCCAACGCGCAACTCGCGAAGGGTGCCGCCAACCGGGGCCACGAGGGGGATCTCCATCTTCATCGACTCCACCACCAGCAATTCTTGGCCCGAGTTGACCTGGTCGCCGACGCTGGCCACGATCTTGGCCACCACCCCAGCCATCTCGGCGAAGACCTCCGCCACGCCCGTCGCCTCCTTAAAG
>JAJZLY010000006.1:2443-8949 GCA_021850485.1 Bacillota bacterium
ACCGAGGTGCCTGGCGATCACCAGGCGCTGAATTTCGGACGTGCCTTCGCCGATGGCCAAAAGCTTGGCGTCACGATAAAAGCGCTCCACAGGGTACTCCCGGATGTAGCCATAGCCGCCGTGGATCTGGATCGCCTGGTCCGCACCGCGCACCGCCGCCTCGGAGGCGAACAGCTTGGCCATTCCGGCCACCTGTCCAAAGGGCTGTCCCAGGTCTTTCAGCCAAGCCGCCTTATGGACCAGGGTACGGGCCAGTTCAATGTCTGTTGCCAGATCGGCCAGCTTGAACTGGATGGCTTGAAAGCTAGCGATCGGTTTGCCGAACTGTTTGCGCTCCTGAGCGTAGCGCAAGGAGGCATCCAAGGCTGCTTGAGCGACGCCGACCGCCAGGGCGGCGATCGAGATGCGGCCGCCGTCCAGGACTTTCAGGAATCCGTGGAATCCTTCCCCTTCCTCACCGGCCAACTGCTCAGCCGATAGATGGCAATCGGTGAACACCAGCTCCGAGGTTTCCGAAGCCCGCATCCCCATCTTGTCGTAACTAGAAGTTGCCGAAAAGCCCGGTGTTCCCCTGGCCACGATGAAGGCGGAGATACCCGCCGGTCCGCGCTTGGGGTCGGTGACGGCGGTGAAGACGACCGCTCCGGCCGACTCGCCGTTCGTGATGAAGCACTTGCTGCCGTTCACCACCCACTGATCACCCAGGCGCCGGGCCGTGGTCCGGGTGCCGGCGGCATCGGAGCCGGCACCCGGCTCGGTCAGGCCAAAGGCGACCGGATAGGTGCCCTGGGCTCCAGCTTGCAAATAGTTCCGCTTTTGTTGCTCTGATCCGAGCAGGTTGAGAGAGCCCAGGCCCAAGCTCACATGCGCTGCATAGGAGAGGGCAGAGGACGCACAGACCCGCGCCAGTTCCTCGACCACCAGCACGTATTGCAAGGTGCTGCCGCCGCCGCCGCCGTACACCTCGGGGATTGGCACCCCAGCCAAACCCAGTTTCCCCAGCTTAGAGATCAGTTCCAGGTCAGGCTCGCTGTCCCGGTCGCGCTGGCTGGCCAGCCCAGCCAACTCCTTCTGGGCGAAATCACGGGCCAGGGCCTGGATCATGCGGTCTTCGTCGCTCAGCCCAAAATCCACCGTTTGTCCTCCCGCCTACCACTCATGAGGCCGCCCTGTTCGGCACTTGTATCCTATCACGGCCCGGCTTTTGGTTCGCTACGGGCGAGGCCCCTCCACACCCGGCTCGCCGCCTCCTGACCAGAGCGCACCACATCGGGTAGTCCAACACCTCGGTAGGACGCGCCAGCGACCGCCAACTGCGGGGCACTGTCCAACAGGCGATCGATCTGAGCCAGCCGGTCAAGGTGGCCCACCCGGTACTCCGGATTGCCCTCTGTCACCCGCTCGACACTGGCCTCTAGCGGTGCCTCCTTGACCTTGAGCAGCCGGCTCATCTCGGTGGCCACCAGCTCGGCTAGGGTCTGGTCCGTCGTCTCCTTCAAGGCGTCTTGGCTAGGACCGCCGAGAAAAGCTCGAATCGAGACCAGGTCGGGAGATGTGGACCGCCCTGGCCATTTGTTGGTCATCACCGTCGCCCCACGCATGGTCAGCCCTTGGTCCCGAGGAATCAACCAGCCGTGTCCTGTCAGAGGACCTGGGATCGCCTGGCGGCGATAGGCGTAGGTGATCGTCAATGCCAAGTGGGTCGGGATTTGGGCCAGCTGCTGGGCTAGGTCGGGCCACATGGCTGAAAGCAGCCGGCTGGCCGCGAAGGCCGGCGTGGCCACGACGATGGCATCGACCAGCTCCTCGCTGGTTCGGCCATCCGTCGTCTTGGCCCGCACCGCAATGCGACGATCGGCCTGGGCGATGGATTCAACCTCGCTGCCTAGCCGTCGGTCGATGCCAGGCAGGTGGCTGTCCAGAGCACCGATCAGGCTGCCCATCCCGTGGCGCAGACTCATGAACGGCGGCATCGCCGAACTAGGCCTGCGGCGCATCTGCCGCCTGGCTCCGCGCATCAAGCTGCGATCCTGAGACAAAAACGTGAGCAGCCCGGGCATGGTAGCGGCCACACTCATCTGATCTGGGTCGGCACTGTGGATGCCGGCCATCAGGGGCTCGGCCACGTGGAGCAGGTATTCCGTTCCAAGACGCTGGCCGATGACCTGCCGGAGGCTGAGGTCGCCCTCAGGCGGGGGCCGCAGCCACAGATCCCGCAGCGCCCGCATCCTGCCGCCAACAGTCAGCAGATCGGACCGCAAGAAGGCCGTGATGTCGGCCGGCACCAGGGCCCCCATCCCGGCCGGCAACGGCCGCATCCGTCCTCGGCAGTAGATGGCCGAAGACAGGGCCGTGCCGTTGGTGGCGATCAGCTGATCGGACAGCCCGATCTCTTCGAGCAGATCGAGCAGGGCCGGTTTGCGGGTCAGGAAGCTGTCCGGTCCGCGCTCCACCAGAACACCGGCCTCAGACCACTGGCTGTGCACCTTGCCGCCCAGGGTCCGATCCCGCTCGAACAAAACCACATCCAAAGATTGGCCGGCGGCCTCAGCCAAGGCCAGCAGCCGGTGGCTCGTGGCCAGTCCGGCCAGTCCGCCGCCTACGATCCCCACCTTGAACCGACCTCTTGGCGCGCTCATCAGGCCACGGCGCTGATGGCAATCTCGGCCAAGGCCCGAATGAACAGCGGGTCGAGGTTCAAACAGGGGCAACGGTGAAAGGTCAGGCCCAGTCGCTCGGCCTCCTGACGATGCTGGATATCGTTATCGTACAGCGTCTCCAGGTGGTCCGACACAAATCCCACCGGATCAAGCACCACGCTCTGGGCGCCGTCTTGGGCCAGCTGGGCAAGGACGCTCTCGACGGACGGTCCGAGCCAGGGGTCGGTGGCGGCACCGCTGACCGACTGATACGCCAGATACGGCTGGATGTCGGGAACCAACTGACAGATGCGGGCCACCGTTTCAGCCAGCTGGGCGGCGTAGGGATCACCAGCGTGGACAAAGCGCTCGGGAATGCTGTGGGCGCTGAAGATCACCGGCACACCCAAACGGTCTTGAGACGCCACCTGAGCCAGCGTTGTGGTTAACTGGTTGGCCAAAGCCTGGACGTAGCTGGGCTGGGCAAACCAATCGCCGGGGAATGCGATCGGGATCGTGCAGTTGGCGTCTCGGGCTGCTTGAAGCACCGATTGCTCGTACGCCGTTGTGCTGGCCTGTGAGCGATAGGGAGCCAGGCTGAGGGCGACCAGTTGGGAGAGATCCAAGGCCGCCAGTTGCGAAAACGTCTCGGCAAACGTCGGATGGGCGTGGTGCATCGCCACCAGGACGGTCCAGGGGCGGCCGCCCTCGGCCAATGCGGCAGCCAGAGCCTGAGCCTGGGCGCGGGTGGTGGCCGGCAGCGGTGAGCCTCCGCCCAGCATCTGATAGCGATGGCGAACTGCAGCCAGCACTGGCGCCGGCGGCGTGCGGCCCAGAACGCTCTTCACAAAGGCATCAACCTGGTCGAGTGATTCCGGCCCGCCGAATGTCAGTAACAAGACACCGACCTGCGCCCCGCGTCCGCTACTCATCTCGGCCCCGCGTGCACGGCCTCGACCAGCCAGTGGACGTGCTGCACCGGAGTCCGCCGGTCGACGCCGTGGCCCAGGTTGAAGATGAGACCGGGCCGATCTCCCCATTCGTCTAAGACGCGCCTCACTTCTCGCTCAATGCGCGCCCGCGGTCCGTCTCGGAGGACGGCCGGATCGAGGTTTCCCTGGCAAGCTCCGCCCGTCAGTCGCCTGGCCTCGGCCAGACTGATCCGCCAGTCCACGGAGACGACGTCTGGCTGGGTGCCAGCCACCTCGCGCAAATACCCAGCCGTCTGCGGTGCGAAGTAGATCACCGGCACGCCCAGAGCCCGCACCCGCTGGATCAGGTCCTTGACGACCGGAGCAACGAAGGTCTTGAAATCACTGGCCGCCAGGGCACCGACCCAGCTGTCGAACACCTGGACCACGTCGGCGCCGGCTGCCACCTGCAGATCGAGGTAGGCGTACGTCATCTCGGCCAATCCGGCCAATAGGCGGCAGAAAGTCGGGGCATCTTGGTTCATCAGGGCTTTGGTGTGCGCAAAGTCCGTGGAGGGTCCACCTTCCAGCAGATAACTGAGGACCGTGAAGGGGGCGCCCGCGAACCCGATGACGGCCTTGTCGGCGGCAAGCTGAGCCCGCACCTGGTGGACCGTCGCACCCACGAAGGCAAGCGTCTCATGCACCCGGTCCAGGTGCGGGAAGTGAATGTCCTGAGCAGCCGGCAAACCGCTGACCTGGGGCCCGCTGCCCTCTACGTAGGCGACATCCGCACCCAGGACCCGCACCAGGAGCAAGATGTCGGCAAACACGATGGCCGCATCGAGGTCGAATCGGCGCATCGGTTGCAGCGTCACCTCGGCCGCCAGATCCGGGGTCTCGCACAGGGTCAAAAAGTCGTGGTGCTGACGCAGTTGCCGGTACTCGGGTAAGTAGCGGCCCGCCTGGCGCATCAGCCAGACCGGAACCCGATCCACCGGCTGGCTGGCACAGGCCAGCAGGACGCGTCCTGGGCCGCTCACCTGCGCCACAGGGCGGTCAAGGCACCAGGGTCAATCCGGCGGCCGACCAGAAATGGCCCGAATTCCGCGTACAGCGAGCTGACCGGGTCATAGCGCATCTCGGTAACCAACCTTTTGAATTCCAGCGGGTCGGCGCTAAACAGGGTGACCGCCCACTCCCAGTCATCGAGCCCAATCGCACCTGAGATCATCTGGCTCACCCGCCCGGCGTAGCGCCGGCCGATTTCCCCATGGGCACGCATCAGCAACCGGCGCTCATCTAGGGTCAGGGTGTACCAGTTAGCGCCGACTCGGCGCGCCTTGTTCATCGGGTACACGGATACAAAGGGCCCATCGGGTACCAGCGGGTGCAGCCGACTCTTCAGGCGGGGATCGTCCAGCGGGGACTCTGGCAGTTGTGTGCCCGGCGCGGCGCCATAGGTGGACAGTTCGACCACGGACACAAACGACCACGTCCGCTCCAGACAGGCGGCGATGGCCAGCCCGGCAAGCTGGTGCTGAAGCTGGAACAAATCCTCGAGCGACTCGCGCAGGTGGATCTGCAACAACTCGCCCTTGTGCCCGAGTACGGTGTACAGGCCGCTGTCTCCGCGCTCGGCAGCCTTGGGGCGGGTCAACTCATGCTGCCATAGGTCTCCCGCCTGGGCGAGGGCGTCAGTGCGCTCGCTCTCCGCCCAAGAACGCCAGAGCCGACGGTCAAGCCGGCTCAAATCGTGAAGCACCCACCAGCCATCCAGGGTCTTTGGCGCCTCGACCACGTCGGTGCCTCCTACTTCAGCATCAGCCCTCAGAGCATACGCTATCGTCCCGACCGGCCGGACTCAGTAGCCACGCCCGCGATCCACAACATGCATCAGCGAAAGCCCATCTCGGTCGCGACACAGGTTTTGATACAAGATGTCGGCCATATCCTCCACCCTGCTGACAGCCGCCAAGTGAGGCGTCACCACCACATTGGGGTACGTCCACAAGGGATTCGATGGTGCTAGCGGCTCCTCGCCGAAGACGTCCAAGATAGCGCCGGCAATCTGGTGGCGGTCCAGCGCTGCCAGCAGCGCACGTTCATCCACCAGTTTGCCACGGCCGGCATTCATCAGCCAGGCGGACGGTCGCATCGCGGCCAGCACCGCCGGGCCGACCACTCCTTTCGTCTCGGCCGTCAGCGGAAGGAGCAGCAACAGCCAATCGCAGCTAGCTGCAAACTCAATCCACTGCTCGGGACGAAAGCTACGGTCGGCACCGTGATCTGTCCTTCCCCGGCTGAGCCCGTGCACCGTCATGCCAAAGGCCCGCGCCCGTGTGGCCACTGCCTGGCCGATCGCTCCCATCCCGGCGATGCCGAGTACGCTGCCTGCCAAAGTCGCTGGCACGAACCGCTGCCAGATTCGCTCCGACTGCTGGCGGCGCAGTCGGTCCAACCCCCGCACCTGTGCCAACATTTCGGCGAGGGCCCATTCGCTCATCTGCTCGCCGAAGGGGCCGACGGCCCGGCAAATCTGCACCTGCGCCGGCAGCTCCGATTGGTCCACCAGATGGTCGACACCTGCCGCTAGCACCTGGATCCAGCGCAGTGCCGGCATCTTGGGCCATAGCTCAGGTGGGAAGTCCCAGCAGGCCACGGCTTCGGCATCGGCGCAGGCCGGCCAGAGATCCTCCTCGCGGTCAACGGCGACCACGCTGGCCACGCCCCGGGCTAAAAGCCATTGGGCATAGGCTTGAGCGGAGCTGGGATGATAGACGACAAGGCGCGCAAACCGCTTCGAGTTCGCCATCGGAACCTCCCTGGGCGCTGTCATTTGGTCGGCCAAGGACCAGCGGCCGGTTGGTGTATGATCCGCAAGTGACCGTCAGCTCCTGGCTGAAATGGAGATGCACAGTGACCATCAGACGGCTAGTACCAGCCCTTATCCTAC
>JAJZLY010000028.1 GCA_021850485.1 Bacillota bacterium
AAGCGACAGCGTTGCAACCTCCACGGCCTGAACCAGACCCGCTCGCCTCGCCTCCACCGGACCACCGAAGCGGATCGCTCGAGAAAGGCACTCGTCGGCCAGAGGGATAGAGAAACTCACCCGATACGAAGCGATGCGACCTTCTGAGAGCTTCTCCATGTCCTTCATGTGCCGAAGGCTCACCTGGACCTGCGTCAGTGTTGGGCGTTCGTTGCCTTCAGCGGCCAGCAACACTGCGCTCTGGAGGTCGCAGATGGCCAGCGCCTTCCATTCCCCTTGGTCAGATAATCTGCAAATCTCGACCGCAACCTCATCTGCGAGTGCTCCCGCCACGCTCCTGCGCCCTTTGGCCATGGCCTGGGATGTCTCAGCCAGCATGTCGTCGATCTCAGTCTTCACTGCCGGCCCCCCATTCATCGCTCGTACCCGCGGTCGCGGTCCGGGGACCTGGCCGCCTCCGATCGCAGCACCCGGATGGTGCCTCTGGTGACCTGCGCCGGCGTCAGGTTGGGGCAGCTAGTCGCCCCCTCGAGCAGGGCCTGGACGAAGAACGGCGGCAGGTGAGGCCGTTCTTCGCGGCTGTGTCCTTGCCTCAGCTTGGCCTCCCGCACCTCGGCCAGCTTGACGGGTGCCTTGACCCGTTCCTCCCCAAGATCCCGGGCCCGGCTCAGCCGCACCCCGTAGTGCTCCATGCCGACGGTCAGCACCACGTTGACCGGAGCTGCGGCCAGCACGGCCACCTCCTCCAATGTGTGCCGGTGCGCCTTCAGGCCCAGCAGCATGTCTTTGCCACCGTGGCTGTCCACCCACTCCACGAACGCAGCCCGCCGGCGTTCGCTGGCCTCGTGGCGTGCCCGGTGCCCCAGCTCAGTAAAGGTCTGCACCACAACCACCCCCAACGAAGAAGGCCCGACCCTCCGAAGAGAGCCGGGCCTGGAGTCTCCAGCGTCATTCCCTGTCGTCGACCAGGATGCGCCGGCACAGGGCAGCCACCTGCCGGGCCAGCTGCGCCGACAGCATCTTCTCCGCCTCCGGAGACGGAGGGATTAGGATCAGGGTCTGCAGGGCCAGTCCGTGCAGATCGAGGGCTTGGGCTCGGGAGAGGAATGGCGTCGGCGACACGGCCGCAGGATGCTCGACCGGTTCTGCAACGAGTTCACTCAGATGGTTGGCTGGGGTCGTCAACTGAGTGCCCTCGGTTGGAGCTGCCTCTTCTCCCTGTACCCCTCCGGCTGGCACCAGGTGAGAGCGCCGCCCCGTGGCGACAACTACGGGCTCGGCGCCGTGGGCCAGCCCGTTCGCCTTGACGGCGACTGCACGCTCTGGTTTGACGGTCTTGTCGTGGTCGGCGCCTTCCGCCCTGGTCCATCCCTCCTGGACTTCCCAGCGCTTCCCGGTTGCCCAGGTCACGCCCAACTCCTTGCAGATCCTGCTCAGGGTGTAGCCTGCCGCGTACATGGTGCGGCCCTTCTCCCGCAGTTTGGCTGCCCTGTCTCCCACGATGTGTGCTGCCACTCCTGACCCTCCTCGCCGCCTCACGATCTCTGCTGGGGCAGCCTCGTGACGGATCACCCGCTGGATCTCCTCGGGCGTCAGCCGGTAGGTCACCACCGGGCCCGTCTCCTCGAGGATCCGTGCGGCAAGCTGCACCCCCATCAGGTCTGGCTCGAAGCCGCTTCTGCGCAGCCCCTGCGGCAAGATCACGATGCTCACCCCCTCGACAGAAAGGCCCCGACCGGAGTTGTCCGGCCGGGGCCCAATGTCAGCGATCGAGGTCGAAGACCGTCTCCGCCACCCTCGCCGTGGCGATCCGGCGGTGTCGGGCCAAGACCAGCGTCCAGTCCGCGTTCGCATACTCACGGACCGTCTCATCCATAGCTGCGTGATGCCGGCCACCCGGATTCGAGTATGCACGGACGGTCTTCTGGGTCAGGGCCTTGAGCGTGCCGGCAGTGATCCCGACGTCGTGGAGCGTGTGGTCCTCAGCCCCGGGATCCTCGAGCCGGAGTCTCCACCGCCCCTTCTCCTGGCACGCGAACAGGCTCTGCTGCCGACCCTGGCCGTCCGTGATGGTCCCGATCAGCAGCGCATTGGCGCTCGGTACCATGTCTCTCACCACCTCCAACAGAAAGAGGCCCCGACAGGGGATTGCCCCGCCGAGGCCTGCGGTCAACGGTGAAGATAGCGAGGCACCGGGGGGTGTCTCGCCGACCTGGCGCTCTTCGGCTCGCTGGATCCGCGCTTGATCTGAGTAATCAGCGCCTGGTCGAGCCATCTACGGAGCCGCAGGTCGCTCTTCGCCTCCTCGCGGTTTGAGTAGGCATAGCCACTGTGGCACTCCTCACCGAGGTCGCCACCGAGGATGAACCATGCTCCGGAGAGTCCGCCCTCCGCCTGGTCGTGCTCACAACGCACCAGCCTGAATCGGGAAGAGGACACACGCCCATCTGCCATCATCATCACCTCCAGGGTGCTGTCGCCATGTCGCCAAGCGTCGCTACCGGTGCCGCGTCATCTGCGCTGTCATAGGTTGGCGCGAAAACTGGCGCGAATCGCGGAGGGCAGACTGCACTTCAACGCAGTAGTCGCCCCTCGCGGGGAGACGGGAAATGCGCTATCTGAAGAGGGCTGGCGGCCATTCGCGGGGTGTGCTGACCTGACCCCAGGTATAATTCGCAATCAATAGGTCGGGGGTTCGATTCCCCCCGCCTCCACCAGGTTTAAGTTGCCCAGATTGAGTTCAGAGTGTGCGGCTCCGATCACATGGTCGGGGCCACATTGCGTTGAGCAGACGATAGTCCGGAGCCGTGGCATGGAATAGTCGGCCGATCTGCTCGCAGCACCGTCAGACCGGCTCGGAACTCGGTTTGCGCTCGATCGGCCGTCCGATCGAATGCTGGTTGGTCTTTCCCGCCCGCTGCCGTCGTCCACTCCGGCGCTGATGGTCTGGCTATTTCCTCCATCAATGGTGTAACATTGCTTTCATGCTCCGAGATCCAATTGGGGAGGCATCTGAAGTGGCAAAAACCACGGAGACCATGAAGCAGGGGATGAAGGACATGCACGAGACCGCTCAAGCTAAGGTCCAGCAGATGAAGAGGGTCCTCAACAAGAAGACGAAGGATGCCAAGAAGACGGTGGCTAAGGCCACCAAGACCGTGAAGAAACAGGTGGCAAAGATGGATCGGCCCGGCTAGTTCGTGAACTAGCCTAGTCGGCCCAGCAACTACCCATCGAGTCTGGGTGCGTGCATCCGGCTGGTCGGTCGATAGCGGATTGCGTGTTCCATCTTCTCGAGGGCAGCCAACAAGGTGCTCTTTGGCATTGCCGCGTTTAGCCGTAAGAAGCCGCTGCCGCCAGGCCCGAACTGGTGACCGCCGTCCAAACCTAGGCCAGCCTCTTGTACAAAAAACCGCTCCAGGGCGTCTCCTTCCATGGCCAGGGGCCGGCAATCGAGCCACATCAGATAAGTCGCGTCCGGCGGGCGCACTGTGATCTCTGGGATCTCGTTTTGGATGAACGAACAGGCCAGATCCACATTTTGCTTGAGGTAGGCAAGGAGCTGGTCGAGCCACTCCTCGCCGTGGTTGTATGCAGCCACCAGAGCGGTCACAGCCAGCGGGTTCATGCCCCACAGGTGGTAGTCGTGGAGCCAGCGGTCATAGTCTTGGCGCAGGCGAGCATCTGGGATGATCGCCACTGCCGTCTGCATGCCAGCTAAGTTAAATGTCTTACTGGGGGAAACGCAGGTCACGGAGTGATTGGCGAATTCCTCGGAAATGCTGGCAAACGGCACATGAGGCACGTCGCCCAAGACCAAATCGGCATGCACCTCGTCAGCGATTACCAAGACACCGTGGCGGATACAGATCTCTCCCAGGCGGGTCAGTTCCTCGCGGCTCCACACCTGGCCGATCGGGTTATGCGGATTGCACAAGAACAGCAATTTGGCCGAGCGCGCCTTTTCCTCGAGGTCGGCAAAATCCATGGTGTAACGCTCGCCATCGTACTGGAGGGGGTTGAACACCGTTTGCCGTCCCAGCGCCGTCAGCACAGCCTTGAACTGATGGTAGACAGGCGGCTGGATGATGACGCCGTCACCCGGGCGAGTAAAGGCACTGACCATCAGGCTCAGACCGGCAACAACACCGGGGCTGTGACACAGCCACTCCGGACGCGGTGCGAATTTGTGCCGGCGCATCTGCCAGGAGATTACCGCCTGCTGATAGTCCTCGCCCGTCTTTGTGTAGCCAAAGACGCCATGGCGGATCCGCTCGGCCAGTGCGTCGAGCACCGGCTGAGGGGCCGGAAAGTCCATGTCCGCCACCCACAGCGGGATGACATCCGCCGCCCCAAATCGGGCCAGCCGGCCATCCCATTTGATCGATCCGGTCCCCTCCCGGCTGATCGGGCGGTCAAAGTCATAGTGCAGTCGGCTCTCCTCCTTCGTCTGATCGCACGGCCTGCGGCCTTGGTCCAGGGTAAACGATGCGGAAAACTCCATCCATCACGATACGCCGCCTCCAGGCGGTCCCCTGTCAGTGCGGCGAGTTTAGCCTTGCCTGATCTTGGTGCAAGAGCCACCATTTGCGCAGGGCGAGCACGGCCCAAACGGCCTCCACCACGCCGAAGGGCCAGGTTCCGGCCAGCCAACCGTACAAAGACGACATGGCGCAGGCCATCGCGAACCAAAACGTGAACCGCACGGCACGCGGTTCAAGGGCGTAAAACACCATCATCAAGAACACCGCGATTGCACCGTACACGGTCAACACGGCGCCACCTCCTGGGTCGTTTGCATGTCCACGCCTTTGGCTGTGGTGGGATCCCTTTTGCTCTAGCCAGACCGACGCAGCATCGTCATCGACCGGCCAGTTAGCGGAAGCGACTTGGCACGGGCAGGCCGCATGTCCACACGGCTTCCGCCGAGTGCACTCCAGTAGATGGTACCCTTTCCCCGAGCCTTCGGTTTTATGGGCGAAGCCTGGGCCCAAAATTCAATCCACGCCAACGCTAAGCCAGCGGATGGAGGACTGACGACCACGGCTCAGCACCCGGACGGCCAGGGTTCTCGTGGCCAGCCCTGAATTGCAGCTAGAAATGCTCCCTTTTGAGGAGGCACGCGGATGTCAACACCCTCAACCGTGATGATTGCCGGCGTCGGTCCAGGGCTCGGTGCTGCCCTCGCCCGCCGGTTCGCCCAGGCAGGTCACCCGACCGCCCTGGGCGCCAGGTCCAAGACCGCCCTCACGGAGATCACGAGCCAGGTCCGCCAAGCCGGTGGTCTGGCCCTTGCCGTTCCTTACGACGTGACGAACGACCAGGCAGTGGCGGCTGCCATCGGCCAGGTGCAATCGCAACTCGGTCCCATCACTACCTTCATTTATAACGCTGGCAATCAAGCCCGGGGCGGCGTCCAAGACCTTTCTCCTGACGCCTTCACCGCCGCCTGGCAAGTCGGCCCCTACGGCGCCTTCTTGCACGCCAAGCAGCTCCTGCCCAAGATGGCCGCCCAGGGCAACGGCGTCATGCTGTTCACCGGTGCCACCTCCTCGGTCCATGCGCCAGCCAAAAACCCCGCCTTTGCCTCGGCCAAGTTCGGCCTGCGCGGCCTGGCCATGTCCTTGATGCGCGAGTGGGGACCTAAGGGAGTTCACGTCGCCCATGTGTTGGTCGATGGCGTGATCCTCACCCCCCGCGTTCAGTCAGAAGTCGGCGACCAACCTGACTACCTGCGGACTGAAGACATCGCCGAGGCGTACTACCAGTTGGCGCTACAGCCACCGTCTGCCTGGACCTTCGAACTGGATCTGAGGCCGTTTACGGACGACTACTTCGAGAACTAGTCCGCCGCCCCGGCAGGGCTCCTCGTTGTTGCGCTACGGCAGGTGGATTTTCGGGAAATGCAGTTTCGGCCAGTGGATCGGCGGCAGGGTGATGCGCGGCACCACAGCCATCCAGCGCAGGGCAAGCGGGATGGCATCAAAGCGCACCACTTCGCCGCCGTTGAGCGTCTGGCCGGCCCAACTCCAACTTGATCCGGTGGTTGAGCGCACCGTCAGGGTGCCGGTCGCCTGCAAGACCGGCGTCGGCATCTGCAGTACGGCGACGCCCCCGGCCGACGCCACCGCTTGGATGTGGGCGGTCGGCGCGCTGAAGGACACTACCGAGGCTGGCGGCAGATGAAAGAGGCGAACGGTCGAGCCCGAAAACACGGCGAAATGCTTGAAAAACGCCTCATAGCGCATGTTGTCTGCCTGCACCTCTAGATACACCTGAAAGGGCGGTTGAATCGCCAGTTTGAGGCTGGTGGAGGCGAATACCAACTGGTGGTCCAGCCAATAGCGGGCGGTGGTGGTTCCGTTGGTCTGGATGGTCACGGTGTAAGGGACGCTTGCCGCAGTGAAGCGGGCTGCCCGGTGGTAAGAATAAGAGGCAGTCGAGGCGTTGGCGATGTAGCCATGGGCGTAGCCGACCAAGAATCGTGGTTGGTGGCCGTTATACGCCAGTTCCGAAACAATCAGATAGTTGATCAATCCCGTACGTCCCGTAGACCCGGTCTGCACAGCCACCACCGTCTCTGCACTTTGGCCGTTCAGAGTGGCAGTAGTTAAGGGGTAGACCACGACCTGCACGTAGGAATTGGCCGGAAATTTCTGAGTGGTCACATAGAACAACCCGTGAAAAATAGGATTGTTGGCATCGTTGGTGCCAACGCCCAGCTTGCCCGGCGACCAAGACGTGAAGCGCAAGGCTGCTGGAGCACTGCCGCTGACCTCGTACTGTTTGGCGGAAGGCTTGTGTAAGAAGCCCGTGTCGACCAAGGTGCCGTTGGTTTTCACCGTCAGGGCGCCACCCTGTATACTGACCAGGCCCCAGCGCTGGCGCGCCTGCAGCGAAACCAGGACCGCCACGACCACCAACACGCCGACGGCTAGTCTCTTCCAGAGTTTTCGCTTGCCCCGTTCACGACGGCTCGGCGGATCCCATCCCATGGTTGATGTCCTTCCTCCCACTGTCCGCACTTTCCTGTCTGCTCCGCATCTTGCAAGCCGCCAGCCCAGCCTGCCATGCCGTCCAGGGACCGCCGACGGTGATGGCGAAGGTGATTTCCCATCGACCGAAGGAGGCCTCGCCATGGTGCTCGATCACATCGATCTGCGCGTCCGCGACCTCGATCAGGCCCGAGTTTTCTACCGGGCCTGGCTGCCCCTGCTGGGCCTGTCCGAGGGCGAAGCTGATGGCGACTGGGTAGAGTTTTCATCATCGGATCGGTTGGCCCCCTTCTTCGGCTTGAACCAAGACCGATCTCACCAGCCTGGGCACAGTCGCATCGCCTTTGGCGCCGTGTCTCGGGCGGCGGTGGATGTAGCGGCAACCGCAGCAGGCAGAGCCGGGGCGGTCGGGATGGAAGGCCCAGCCCTGTGCCCCGAGTACTCCCCCACCTACTACGCCGCCTTTTTCGCAGATCCCGATGGCAACTTGCTGGAGATCTGCCATCGCCGAGATCGATAGCCGTCATGTGCGGGCGTTATACGCTGACGGCCCCGGCTGAGGATCTCGCCCAACGTTTCTTGCTTGACCTCTCTGAGTTGCAAACTCTCTACCAGCCCCGTTACAACATCGCGCCATCCCAGTCGGTCCTGGCCGTGACCGGCGACGGAGTCCACCTCGTGCCCCGCTGGCTGCGCTGGGGGCTGACCCCGGCCTGGAGTCGCGACGGCGCAGCCGGGCCGATCAATGCCCGTAGCGAGACCGTCTTTGACCGCTCGATGTTTCGCCAAGCGATCCGCCAACGCCGCTGCCTGGTTCCGGCCGACGGCTTTTACGAGTGGGCTGGTAGCCCACCCCACCGCTCGCCTCGTCATTTTTCCCTGCAGTCCGGCCAGCTCTTCGGCTTGGCTGGCATCTGGGAAAGGTGGCAGAGCCCGAGCGGGGACCCACTGATCAGCGTCTGTTTGCTCACCACCACCCCTAACCCCCTGGTGGCGCCCATCCACGACCGCATGCCGGTGATCTTGCGTCCGGAGCAAGAGAGCATCTGGCTGGACCCCGCCGTTACCGAGCATGCTGATCTGGCCAGCCTTTTCGCACCCTACCCCGCTGACCAGATGCGCATGCACGAAGTCTCGCCGGCCGTCAACGACCCCCGTCTGGACACGCCGGAGTGCATCCGGCCGCTGGCTGCTCCAGCTTCCGATTAGGCTTAGGACTCGGCGTCGGTCAGGTAGTGATGGAATTCGGCCCAATCGTCCAAGGTGTTGAGTTCAACCATGGTCGTGGCCGGATGATCCGCAGGCAGGCCCAGCCGCTCGATGATCTCGGCCCGCCGCTCAGGCTTAGGTGCGAAACCCAAGATGGCGTCGTTGATCGTCGCCTTGGTGTGGTCGGAAATTGGGCCGACCTGCGATACCACCCAGGCCTCGAACTGCGGATAGGTCGGCATGTGGTCGGTCAGAAAAGTCACCACCGCCTCCCGATCCAGGCCCAAGCCCTCCAGCACAACACGGTCAAAGCCATTGCCGCAGGGATGATACCCATCTGGCAAAAGTCCCTTCGCATCGAGCAGCACCTTGGACCAAAGCCGCGGCAACTGCACCACACCCAGCGGCCCCTTGCTGTCGACGGACGCGAGCGGAGGAATCTTCAGCATGCGGTCATCCCCTATCTTGTAGATCAGATCAAATTT
>JAJZLY010000020.1 GCA_021850485.1 Bacillota bacterium
AGCATCTGCGGGAATCCGGTGGACGGAGACGGTGAGGTCTGTGCCGACTGCATCGCCGACGGGCGGGTGGAGAAGGAGCTCAGCCGGCGCAAGTTTCTCAGAAACAGTCTGATCGGGGCCATGGGCTTGTTCGGAGTCGGCTACCTGGGCTTGGCACTAAAGAATCTGTTCCCGGCCAGCGGCGCCCAGGGCACATTGCAAAACATCGGACCGATCAGCCAGTTCACCAACAACTACACCTTGATCGACTACACCGGAGCCGGCTTCCCAGACGGGGTCTATGTCCGGCAGAAGTCACCCGGCGTGATCCAGGCCTTCGACTTTCACTGCGCCCATCTGCAGTGCCCGGTGCAGTGGAACTCGAGTCTGAAGGAGTTCCAGTGCCCGTGCCACGGTTCAGTCTATAACGCCAACGGCCAGCACATCGCCGGGCCGGCGCCGCGCGGACTGTGGTCACACGTGGTCAAGATCGCCAACGGCAACGTGTACATCGGGGGGCAAATCGATTGAAGCCCGCCAACTGGGTGATCGACCGGATGGGAATCCGGTCGTTTCTCAATCTCCAGCTCTACCACCGGGTGCCGCGGCGGGTGAGTCCGCTGGACTTCCTGGGCCTGGGCACACTGTTCATGTTCATCAATCAGGTGATCACCGGCATCATCCTGGCGACTTGGTACAACGCCTCGGTCAGCGGCGCCTACCAGAGCGTGCAGCGGATCATGCACACAGTCCCTCTGGGCTGGCTGATCCGGGACCTGCACTACTGGGGCGCCAACTTCATGGTGGTGCTGGTCTTCTTGCACATGCTGCGCGGCTACTACATCGGCGCCTACCGCAAGCCCAGAGAGCTGGTCTGGTTGAGCGGCGTCGGGCTGCTCCTGATCACCATCTTGTTCTCGTTCACCGGCTATCTGCTGCCCTGGGACCAGCAGTCCTACTGGGCGACGATGGTCGGCACCTGGATGCCCTTTTACATGCCGGTGATCGGCTATTACATCGTGCTTCTGATGCGCGGTGGCCCCTACATCACAGGCGTCACCCTGACCCGCTTTTACGCCATCCACGTCTTGGTCTTGCCAGCGCTGTTCCTGATGGTGTTCGGCCTGCACATGTACATGGTGCTGACCAAGCAGCTGACCATGGTGGAAGAGGCGGAGCAGCTGCCCCGGGACAAGCAAAAGGGCCTGGTCACCTTCTTCCCGACCACCGTGTTCCAGATGACCATGTTCTTGGTCATCCTGGCGGCGGCCTTGGCGTACTTTTCGATCAACTTCCACGCCCCACTGCTGGCCATCGCCGACCCCCTGAACAAGGCCCACTATGTGCCGATTCCGCTGTGGTTCTTCTTCTCCATCTACCAGCTGTTGAAGTACATCCCGCCAGCGCTGGACGCCTTCGGCATCATCGGGTTGCCCACCGTCGGCATCTTGCTTCTGGTGCTGCTTCCCTTCATCGACAAGATCCCGCACCGCAAGCCCTCTGAGCGCAAGGGCTACGTGTTCTCCGGTGGCGTGGTGGTGGCGGCGATCGCCGTGCTGACCTACCTGGGAGCGGTCAACCAGGGGGTGGCGGCGCCGGTGCAAGCGGCCAGCACCTATTTGGTCAGCAATGCAGCCACCAAGACGGCCACCCTCACCTTGCTCGGCGGCTATGGCACCGCCAACGGCGGGTTCAACTTCAACGGGGCCGCCAACGGGGCGATGGTGGTGACCATTCCCCAGGGCTGGACCTTGGATGTGGTGTTCACCAACGACGGCAGCCTGAACCATTCGGCGGCGATCACGGCGTCTGCGACATCCAGTGCGCCGCTTTCGGCGGCGGATGAGACGTCAAACGCCGTGCTTGGCCAGGCCCCCGGTGCCAAGGGCAGCTTCACCTTCAAGGCCGCCACCGCCGGCAACTTTGTGATCGCCTGCCTGGTCCCCGGGCACATCCAGCTGGGGATGTGGGCCAAGTTGGTGGTGGCCCCCAGCGGGGCGCCCAGTATCAAGCTCTGATCCGTTAGGCGTCGCCGGCCGGTGGGCAAACCAGCTCCGGCAGGCACCTGACAGAGTGACGCTCGGCCGAAACGGCCCAAAAGGACGGGATCCACATGACAAGCACGCTTCCAGCCGGTGGCGATCTGGTCGAGTTTGTCCAGGGCCAGATGCGCACACCGGATCATCCCCTGGTCGCCTTTATCGAGGGCGACGGCATCGGGATCGACATTTGGCCAGCGACACGGGCCGTCACTGAGGCTGCGGTCCAGCGCGCCTATGGCCAACGGCGAAAGATCGTCTGGGTCGAGGTCTTGGCCGGCGAGAAAGCCAAGAAACTGACCGGCGGCTACCTGCCCGCTGCGACGCTGGACACCTTGCGCCGGGTCAAGGTCGGGATCAAGGGCCCGCTCACCACGCCGATCGGCGGCGGCATCCGCTCGCTGAACGTGGCGCTGCGTCAAGAGCTGGATCTGTACGCCTGCGTTCGCCCGGTGCGCTACTACCAAGGCGTGCCGAGCCCGCTCAAGCACCCGGAGCAGGTGGACATGGTGATCTACCGGGAGAACACGGAAGACGTCTATGCGGGCATCGAATGGCCGTCAGGGTCCGCAGAGTCGGCCCTGTTGATCGGCACCTTGAAAGATCACCTCGGAGTGCGCATCGATCCGCAATCGGGCATCGGCATCAAGCCGATCAGCCCGAACGCCTCCAAGCGTTTGGTACGACGCGCAATTGCCTATGCCATCGAGGCGCATCGCCGCTCGGTGACATTGGTGCACAAGGGCAACATCCAAAAGTTTACCGAGGGCGCGTTCAGGGACTGGGGATACGAGGTAGCTGCTGAGTTTCCGGGACGGGTGGTCTTGGAGCAAGAGCTCAATGGGCCGCCGCCGGACGGAGTGGTCGTGATCAAGGACCGGATCGCCGATAATATGTTCCAGCAGGTGCTCTTGCACCCAGAAGCCTACGACGTGATCGCCACCACCAACCTCAATGGTGACTATCTGTCTGACGCCATTGCCGCCGAGGTGGGCGGGATCGGCATGGCGCCGGGAGCCAACTTGTCAGACCAGGCGGCGGTGTTCGAGGCCACCCATGGCACCGCACCGCGCCATGCCGGCAAAGACGAAGCCAACCCGGGCAGCCTGATGCTATCGGCCGTGATGATGCTGCAAGCCATGGGCTGGCAAGAGGCGGCGAAGATCTTGGAAGATTCGCTGGCCAAATCTATCGCTGACGGCATCGTCACCTACGATCTGGTCCGGCCGGGCGCGACTCGGGTGGCTACCTCCGAGTTCGCCAGAGCGATGATCGCCCGCATGCAGGACATGGGAGGGAACTGAGATGACCAAGCGCCCGAAGGTGACCCTGGTCGGAGCCGGTAACGTGGGAGCGACGACGGGCATGTGGCTGATGGCCCGAAATCTGTGCGATCTGGTGCTGTTCGATGTGGTCGAAGGCTGGCCGCAGGGCAAGGCCCTGGATCTGGCGGAGGCGGCACCGATCTTCGGCCACACCGTGTCTGTGACCGGCACCAACGACTTTGCCGAGACGGCGGGCTCGGATGTGCTGGTGGTCACGGCTGGATCGCCGAGACGGCCTGGCATGACGCGCGACGACCTGCTGAAGGTGAACAACGATGTGATCTCAGACGTGGTGACCAGAGCCGTGGCGGTGTCTCCAGAAGCGGTCGTGATTGTGGTCACCAATCCGGTGGATGTGATGACCTTCGTCGCCCAGCGGGCGTCCGGTCTGCCTCATCCGCGGGTGTTTGGCATGGCCGGCGGCCTGGATTCTGCCCGTTTTCGCACCTTTTTGGCGTGGGAGTTGGGCGTCAGCGCCAAAGATGTGTTCGGCTTCGTGATGGGTGGCCACGGCGATCAGATGGTGCCCCTGGTCCGCTACTCCACGGTGGGTGGCGAGCCGGTCGAGAAGCGCCTCTCCAAAGAGGCGATCGACCGGATCGTGACCCGCACCCGCGGCGGCGGCGGCGAGATCTTGCAGCTACTGAAGAATGGCTCTGCATTCGTAGCCCCGGCTGCAGCGACCGCTGAGATGGTCGAGGCTGTGCTGCTCGACCAGCGCCGGACGATTCCGGTGGTGGCCTACTTGAATGGTGAGTACGGACAGCAGGGCGTCTACGTTGGGGTGCCGGCTGTGATCGGCAAGGGTGGCGTCGAGCAGGTGGTCGAGATCGACTTGCAGCCGGACGAGCAGGCGGCCTTCGACGCCTCCGTCGCGGCGGTCAGGGGTCCTTTGGCGGTGTTGGGCTTCTGAGCCGGCACTGGCTGAGCCGAGAGCGCGCCCTGCGCTATCACAGCGAGCGGCGGGGCAAGATTGAAATCGCCGCCAAGATGCCGGTCGACGACATGGATGATCTGTCTCTCGCCTACACCCCGGGGGTGGCCGAACCGTGCCGGGAGATCCATGCCCACCCAGAACAGGTCTTCACTTACACCAATCGGGCCAATCAAGTGGCTATCTTGACAGACGGATCGGCTGTGCTGGGTTTGGGCGATATCGGGCCCGAGGCCTCGCTGCCTGTGATGGAAGGCAAGTCGGTGTTATTCAAGCGATTTGGCGGCGTGGACGCCTTTCCCATCTTGGTCCGCAGCCAAGATCCAGACGACATCTGCCGGGTGATGGAGCTGATCGAGCCTGGTTTTGGCGGCGTCAACATTGAGGATATCGCTGCCCCGCGCTGTTTTGCGGTGGAACGCCGCCTGAAGGCGTCTCTGACGGTGCCTGTTTTCAACGACGACCAGCACGGCACGGCCATCGTGGTGGGCGCTGCCTTCATCAATGCGGTACAGGTGACCAACAAGACGTTGGCAGAGGTGCGGGTGGTGATCAACGGCGCTGGAGCTGCCGGCATCGCCGTGGCCCGAATGCTGCTCAATCTGGGCGTCAAGGACCTGTCCCTGGTCGACCGCAGTGGCCTGATCTGGAGCGGACGGCCGGGCCTCAATCCGGAGAAAGAAGAGATCGCACAGCACACCAACCTGGAGCACCAAGCGGGCGACTTGACCCAGGCCGTGCGCGGCGCCGACGTACTGATCGGCCTGTCCGTCGCTGGCGCCTTCACCATGGAGATGTTGGCGGGGATGCGGCCCGGTGCCATCGTCTTTGCGTTGGCCAATCCGGTGCCGGAAATCTGGCCGGTGCAGGCCCTGGAAGTGGGGGCGGCAGTGGTCGGCACGGGTCGGTCTGACTTCCCCAATCAGATCAATAACGTGCTGGGGTTCCCCGGCGTGTTTCGCGGGAGCTTAGACGTGCGAGCCCGCCAGATCAGTGCCGGCATGCACCAGGCGGCGTCACTCGCTATTTCTGATCTGGTCGGCGACGAGCTGCGCCCCGACTACATCATCCCCTCGCCGTTGGATGGCCGGGTGGCACCGGCGGTGGCCGAGGCGGTGGCCCGGGCGGCGCTCGCTGAAGGCTTGGCCACCGTGACCGATCTCGATCCCAAGGAGATTGGCCGCCGTCTCGCCGAGTTGACCGGGGCCCAAGAAAAAGGAGGGGATCTCAACTGAGGCTGTACGAGTATCTGGCCAAGGCCGCGTTGCGCGAGGCCAAGATTCCGGTGCCAGAGGGACGACTGGCCACCACCGTGGACGAGGTGGTGGCTGCCGTAGAGGCGATCGGACCGTCGGCGGTCAAGGCTCAGGTCTTGGTCGGCGGCCGAGGCAAGGCCGGAGGCATCCGCTTTGCCGAGACCCGGCAGGAGGCGGAAACGGTCGGGCGCGCCATCTTGGGCATGGACCTCAAAGGCTATCGGGTGGAGCGCGTGTATGTGGAGCAAAAATTAGCCGTGGAGGCGGAGTACTACTTATCGGTGACCGTGGACCGCAGCGCCCGCAAGCCGCTGATCATGGCCTCGGCCAAGGGTGGCATCGAGATCGAGGACGTGGCCGAAGGGGATTTGGTTCGCCGCCACGTCGACCTGTCTTTTGGCCTGCCCACCTATCTGTGCCAAGAAATCGCAGCCGAAATGGGGCTTGTCGGCGATGAGGCCAAGCAGGTGGCCACCATCATCGGTCGGCTGTACGAGGTTTTTCGCCACACGGATGCCGAGCTGGTCGAGATCAACCCACTGGTGCGGTGCGGCGGCCGGATCATCGCCGCCGACGCCAGGTTGAACATCGACGATAGCGCCCTATTCCGCCAGGGCGACTTGCCGGCAGTCGAGGAAGGCACGGCACTTGAGAAAAAAGTTCACGCCATTGGACTTGCCTACGTGGAGCTAGACGGCGACGTGGCGATCATGGCCAACGGTGCTGGCATGTCGATGGCGACCTTGGATGCCGTGCAGCATTTCGGCGGCGCACCGGCCAACTTTCTCGACGCCGGTGGTGGGGCCAGTGTCGAACCGACCGCCCAGGCCATCGAAGTGTTGCTCGAGATGAAGCCTAAGGTGATCCTGATCAACATTTTCGGTGGCATCACGCGCTGTGACGACGTCGCCAAGGCGATCACGCAGGTCAAGACCAGCCGCGGCATCCCGGTGCCGTTGGTGGTGCGATTGGCCGGCACCAACGAACAGGCGGGGATTGAGATCTTGCAAGCCCAGGGCATTCAAGCCTACCGGGACATGGATCAAGCAGCTCGAGAAGCAGTACGGCTGAGCCAAGGAGGTGCGTGATGGGCATCTTGATCGACCGCTCCACGCGCATCTTGGTCCAGGGGATCACCGGTAATCAGGGCTCGTTTCACGCCGGTCAGATGGTCGCCTACGGCACGCAGGTCGTGGCCGGCACCTCTCCGGGCAAGGGCGGCAGCGTGCACCACGGTGTACCGGTCTTCGATCGAGTGCGCGATGCGGTCGAAGAGACGGGTGCCAGTGCGTCCGTGATGTTTGTTCCGGCCCCGTTCGCCAAGGACGCCGCCTTCGAGGCGCTGGCCGCCGGCATCAAGCTGCTGGTGATGGTCCCTGAGCATGTACCAGTCCAAGACACCATCGCCATCTTGGAGTATGCACGCTACCAAGGGGCGCTGGTGCTCGGACCCAACACCTTCGGGCTGATCACGGCCGGCCAGGCCAAGATGGGGATTCCGCCCAATCACATCTTCCAGCCCGGCCCGATCGGCATCGTCGCCCGGTCCGGCACCCTCTCCTACGAGATCGCCGACGCCCTGACCAGAGCCGGGCTGGGCCAGACCACAGCCGTCGGCATGGGCGGCGACCCCGTGGCCGGACAGACGTTCAACGAGATCTTGCATCGCTTTGCGCAAGATCCGCAGACGGAGCTGGTGGTCATGGTGGGCGAGATTGGCGGCAGTGCCGAAGAAGAAGCCGCCAGCTTCATTCAGCAGATGAATAAGCCTGTGGTGGCCTATCTGGCGGGCAAGGCTGCACCGGTCGGCAAGCGAATGGGGCACGCCGGCGCCATCATCGAGCGCGGCCGTGGGACGTTGGAGTCCAAACGGCAAGCCTTGGAAGCCGCTGGCGCCACCGTGGTGGAGATGCCGTGGGACGTGGTGCCGGCCGTCCGCAGGCGCTTGGCCTGACCGACACAGCGTCGGTCGCTGCGAGGCGGCCGAGCGGCTCTAGGATGAAACCTGTGGGGTGAGTGGTGAGAGAGGGGGGAAATAGCGGAAGCAGCTCCAAATCTGGCGGTACTGGCCAACAGAAAAGGAGTGCTTCCGTGTGGATGAGCGTATCGCAGCGC
>JAJZLY010000012.1 GCA_021850485.1 Bacillota bacterium
AGACGGCGACCGCCAACGTGGCCGCTTCTTGGGCCCTTCTCGCGTCCTCGCTGCCGTACTCCTCCGTGGGCACGAAGTCGCTCTCACCATAGAAGGCGAACTCGCGCTGACGGCGCAGCCACTTCGACTCCGCGACCAGCCCAGGAAGGTGCTGGCGCTGGGTTTCCGGGAGTCTCTCCATGGCGCCGAGGATCAGGCCTCCCACATCGTGCTGCTTGGGCGGCTCAATCCCGACCTGCCGAAGCAGCCCCTTGAGCGCTAGTTCGACGATCTCCTGGGACTCGCGGACCACGTCTGAGTACGCGTCCTGGTCGCTCAGCACCTGCAGAATCGGCAGCCGCTTGACGGCCTTCACCAGATAGCTCTGGGCGAGCGTGGTGGTGGTCACAGCTCCACCACATCCCCCGGCCGGAAGTCCGGCTTCAGGTCCCAGTACCAGGCCCCCTTGTAGGGAATCCGCTTCGCTCCCAGTTCCTGAAGGCGCGCCTTAAGCCGCCCGAGCCGGTCTTCGATCAGGTGGAAGGGGTCGTAGGGTACGATGGCGTCGTCGACCATGTCGAGGAGCAGTGCGAAGCCGTCCTCCAGTTCCTCCTGAGTCCGGAAGACGGGCGACAACGCCGGGGCTGTCCCGTCCTCGGCCTGCTCCTGCCACCATCTCTCAAAGGCGCGTTCGACCGGTACAAAAGTCTCCATGGCGGCTGTCCGCCCCTCTGACTGGCGGTCCACGATCAGCAGCAGGTCGATGTCTGAGTCAGGCCTGGCGACGCCTCGCCCGTATGAGCCGAACACTGCGAGCCCCAGCAGGTCACCTTTGTAAACCTGCCGACAGATCTCGCCGATGGCACGAAGCCTTGCCTGCATCGCCTCTCACCTGCCTCACGAGATGAGCATATCATGAGGGCGGTTGGTGATGAGAAGGCAGGTCGCGCCCGGGGTAGCGCTGGCCAACCAGACTGTCCCCGCCCTTCATCCTGCGCTGGTCATCAGGGGACAGGGATCCTGCCCGGCCAAGCCGCATCCCCGCCACCGCCCGGTCAGTACCCACCGGCTCGGGCCCCACAGTGCTGGCTCCAAACCGGTGCGGATCGGCGCCGAGCATGCGGCGGACAAGCCGCGAGAAGGCCAAGCCCCTGGTCTGGCGCCTGGAAGTGCACTCAGGCGATTTGGCGTAGCGCCTCGGCCAGATCCCGGCAAGATAACACCTGCCAATGTGGCAACAGGCCACCTGCGGTGACCGCCTCCATTACGGTTTCAGGGAGCACCAAGATGCCCACATCCTCTTTGGCGAGTGCTGTCAGGCGGAGGGCAAGGTCGTCCGAGAACCACACGCCGCCGCCGATTGCACCGGTGCCGACCGCGGCCAGCGGCCGGTCTGGCACCGTCCCGCGCAGCGCCGACGCCATCGCCAGCAGCGCTGGCAGCATCATCCCTTCTCCGTCTTCCACCCGCTCACCGATCACCTGCAGGACCAGAGTGCGATCTTGTAGCCAGTCCGGAGGCAGGCCGATCAGTTTCAGATTGGCACTCAGATAGCTGTAGGCGGTGCGCAGCACCTCTTGCACCTCGGCCGACTGTTGCCCGCGGATCTGCAGCCCGCGGCCAGCTGGCAAGACGGCCACCTGGATCTCAACCATGCGGCCGACTCGGTCCTCAGCCGAACTGTGGCGGTCTGGGTAGAGGACCTGTCCGGCAGCCAGCCGCCGCCTCGGCGGCAGTGTCTGCACGGACTGGTTGCGGCGCTCCGGGGGCACCCCCAAAGTGGTGTTCTGGAAGCCCACCGGTCGGGCAGAGAATTCTCCAGCCGCCATCAGGCAGAGCTGGTCGTGCAGACGCTGGCGGAGTTCCCCGGCCAAGGAGAAGATGGCGTCCAGGGCGGGCTCACCCTTCTCGGTGCGGCCGTTGGGGAACACCAGTTTGCAAAGCCCGCGGGCCAGTCGCTCCATCGCCGCCTGGTCGCGCTGGGTGGCTCCAGCCAACAGGTCGCGCTGTCCCCTGATTCGGCGGAAATCCTCGGCAAAGGGAATCTCGCGCAGCGAGAGCAGCACCTCCCCGAAGTAGTCGGAGAGAAAGCCAACGCCGGTGGCGAAGGACTCAGGACCCAACTTGGGGATCTCCCAGCCCGGGATGAAGCCGTGCAGGCGGTCCACGAAGGCGCTGTCTCTGAGCTCCTCGGGCAGGGGGTCACACAGGGTCCGGTAGCGGCGCAGCGGGCGGTAGCCGTCGACGTTGATGTTGCCCACGAACACGGTTGAGCAGTCGGAGCGAAACTCATGGCGGCCCCGGCTGTAGGTGCCGCTCTCCAAGAAGTCCTTGAGCCCGGCCACCATGGCAGGATCGCCGAGTTCCAACCTGGCCACCTCGTCGAACACCACCACCCGCCGCTGGGCGAGGATACCCGGCCGACCGCTGGACAGGTTGACGAACAAGTTGGCCGGCGTGGCCCGCCCACCCGAGACGACGAAGGCCTTGGCCGACAGGCTGCGCAGCAGGTAGGTCTTGCCGGTGTTGCGGGGGCCCAGCTCCAGTAAGTTGAGATTTCCCTCGACCAGCGGCGTCAGTCTGGTCAGGAGCAACAGCTTGCGGCGCAGCCGGGTGGCCGCGTCCGCCAAGTCGGAGCAGATGGCCCCTGGATCGTAGCCCGAAGAGGTGAGCAACAGATCGATCCACTCATCCGTGGTGAAGTAATGTCGGCCCTCGATCAGCTCGTCGGGGCGGGTCTCAGCCTGGACCGGGCGAAACCCTCCCAGGTACGTCCTGGTCTCGTCACTCCAGCACAGCTCGGCCATCCCCCACAGGCCGCCGGTCAGGAGCCCCGGAAACCGATCGGCCAGGGTGGGCGACACCTCGATGCCGCCGATGCCGAGTCCCTCCAGGCGTCCCACATGGGCCCCGCTGGTGAGATGCACCGAGACCTCCAGATGGTCTAGCACGTTGATCTGACCGTCGCTGACCAGCCGATGACGCCATAGCTCACGCTGGTGCGGGTCGGGATGGATCCGCCTCAGGTCGTCGGCTACCTGGTTGGCCGCCGCTTCGGTGCCTCCCGCCCGGGCGAACAAGAACTCGGCCACAAAGCGGGGTACTCGCCCCGCCCGCTCCAGCCTCCGGCTGAGGTCCTTCCTGGCCACCACCGGCTGAGAGAGGGCACCGAACACCTGGCTGACCCTCTGGTCGAGCGAGCGCTCCAGCCGGTCTGCCATCAGCTCGGCCAGTCCCGTCGCACCGGGCCGTCCAGCGGCGGGCCCTCGCCGTCGTCCGCATCCTCGTCCGGATCGACTGCCGGTTGCTCAACGGCGCTTAGCCGTAAGGTAGGGGTCTCGCCATAGCGCATCTGGTGGTCGAGCACCTGGACCGCCGCCCGCACCAACTGGCGCACCTTGGCATCGCGCTCGGGTAGCCCAGAGCGGACAATCCGGAATAGGTCCGGCCCGCCCTGCGGCGGCGTCCAGCCGTAGGCGGCGGCGTGGGCACAGCTGATGCCGGTCACCACCGTGGCCAGTTCGTCCTCGCCCAAGGGCGGCAGCACTGCCGCCTTCTCCAACCTGGCAAGCGGGCGCTCGACCGCTTTCGCCGTCTCCAGGTCACCGCGCTGGGCGAGCCACTCCCCCAACTTCTCTTGCTCCTTGAGCCGGCCCAGGGTATCGCCTCGGAAGGAAGACGCCAGGGCCCAGGCCGTGTAGGTGTGCGGCAACTGCCGTCCTTCGGTGAGGCGGTCGAACAGCAAGTAGCTCTTCGCTCTCGCCCACCGTCCGAACTTTCCGATCATCTCCATCTCGTCGATCAAGATGACCCAGCCACCAAGCCCAGCGTGGTGCGCCATGCGGTCCAACAGCTGGAGGTAGCCGAAGTAGTCATCTGCCGTGAAGCGGTCGAGCCTGGGTGCCGGTTGTCCAAGGCTCTCCCGGTAGGCGGCGCGCACCTGACTTTGGCTGAGGTGAAAGCCCCTGAGGTCGTCCTCCAGCGTCTCTTGGGCGCCACTGCCCTCGAACAGCGCCGCCAAGATGCAGGCGAGACGCGGCGTCAGGCTCTGCTCGGCAAAGCGCAAGAGTTTTTGGATTTCCTCTGGTCGCTCCCGGAGAGCGGCCAGTAGGGCGTCCAGCCCAGGTCGCCTCACCCCTGGGGTGTAGGTACCCGCAACCAGTCTCCGGTAGAGCCTGGCGGGCGGTACCAGGGGTGACTCCCGGCTGACCGACATCAGGCTGACCAAGAAACCTGCCCGCTCAGCCATCTCCCGGATCGCCTGCAGGGCATGGGTCTTGCCGTCCCCGTAGTTGGCCATCAGCACAATGTGGTTCTTGCGGTCCTGTCTCCCCTGCTTGAGGGCGTCGAGCTGCTGCTCGACCGCGCCGAGAATCTGGGTACGGCCGGCAGATAAGAGATCCGCAGCCTCCGAGGATGGCACGCCAGAGCGCAGGTGTTCGATCACCAACCTAGAGCGGTCAATTGGCAAGGACATCACCTCCCGACCCCCTCGTCCAGGCCTCCACCAAGCGCTTCACCGGCGAGACAGCGCCTGACGTCGGGAAGGCCCGAGCTTCCACGTCCTGCACCGCACCTGCACTGGTGCCGTAGGCGCGGGCAAGGTCCAGCCGGTGCTGGGGCCAGTCCGTCTGCCACAGTTCGTCCAGGTCCTGGACGTCGTTGAAGAGGTTCGGGCGACCGGTTTGCACCTCGTTTTCCACCCGCATCGCTAGTGCCGCGTAGCTGCGCAGTCCGGCTCGCTCATCCAAGAAGACCTCCGGTCGCCCGGCGTAGACCGCCATCAGGCCGGGCATCCTGGCCCCATCGTCGATCAGTTCGCGAATCCCCTCGTAGGCATCCTCCCGGCGCAGCCTGGTGTACTTCACCCCCTCACCGGTGCTAATCAGGGCGTCCAGATCATCCACGGTCAGGACCAGCCCGGCTCCGCCACACAGCTGGATGGCAAATAGCAAAGATCTCAGCACATCTCGCACCCTAAAGCGGTCCAGTGCCATGCCAATGCCAGCCCGCCGCCGGGCGCTGGCCAAGACCCGCTCCCCTTGCAGCCAGGCCAGTGCGGTCTTGGTCGCCTCTTCGGAGGCGGCAGAGGGCTGCACGTGCGGCTCGGCGATGCGGCGCAGCGCGCTCGCCACCGGCGGCGCGATGTTGCGTTCAGCGTAGAGGAAGTCAAAGGCCCGCATCAGATCGCTCTGGGCAGCGGCAACTGGCCGGCCCTGTTCCTGGAAGGTGCGCTCCAAAGAGGCGTCCGGACGGTCCAGATCAAGCGTCACGCCCAGTCGATCCGACGCACCTCGAGCCAGGATCTTGCCCAGGTGTTGGGCCGGAATCTGCGGTACGATGTGGCGATACACCTCGTCCATGCGGCCGATCTGGACGTCTCTGGCGGAGATGGCTGCAACCAGATAGCCGCTGCCTCTCGCCGCCCGCCGCAACTGGCCAAGCAGGGCGGTCTTACCGCTTCCCTCCCGACCCTTCAGCCACTTGACAGCCGACCCGCCAGCAGGCAGGTAGTCTTGCAGGTAGTTCTCCTGCCAGAAGGCCAAGAGGCCGCCTGGGTCGACGAAGGGCCGACTCGGCCCCAGTTCAGGCACCATCTTCCAGTTCCTCGACCTCCAGCATGCTGAACACCTCCACACCACCGTGGGAGTTTGGGATCTCCAGCGTGCGTCGCTTGCTGTTGACGAAGCTGAGCCTGTGCCCCTCGTACACCAAGTCTGAGTCGCGGCGCAGGCGGTGGATGTCCCAGATGAACTCCTGGCGACTGTAACCCGCAGCACCGGTGCGCAGGCTGAGCAGGTCGTAGATGTCCAGGAGGAAAACGCTGGTGCCCTGGCCTTTGCCGGACTTGAGCAGTAAGCGGTGTGCTTCGGTCAGCGCCTTCAAGAAGCGGGTTGCGTTGAAACTGGAGCGATTCAGCCGCTTGACCTGAGATTGGATCTCGGCCACCACGGCGTCTGGTCTAAGGGCGTTGCGCTTCTGCCTGCGGCCGATGGTCACCTGCTCCTGGGCGAGGTCTATCCGAAAGGACAGTGGAAAGGTCTCGAAGCTTGGAAACTCTCCGGAAAGGGAGAGGTCGGCCCTGGCCGCAGCGTCGCGCAGGGCTGACTCATAGGCGGTGACGGTGGTCTCGTCCGCGGCCAGCGACCATCCAGACAGGCTCGCCTGTGCCTGTCTCGTTCCCTCAGTGAGCTCGTCAAGCGTCTTTGCCAACTCAGGGAGCCGCTGCCTGAGCGCTTTCAGATCCCAGTGGGACTCGGCTGTCACGACTGCTCCTGCCATCTTGCGCAGACGCTTCAGGTCTGTCGTGAGGCTGCGCAGTTGGTCCAGGGCCTCGCTCGTCAGAAAGTCGCTCACTCATCATCCTCCTTGATTCATCTCGCCCAAACTAAGATCGCTGACACCCGCCGGCCGCGATTAGGTTAGGCGGTGGCCGTATCGCTTCCTTCCGTGACCAGCTGAAACCCGAGGAGGAGGCGGGTGACCAGGTCTGACCGCATGCCACTGGGCCGGACCTTGGGCGGTACAGAAAGGGGGAAAGTCCATCTGCATCCCGGCGCTGTGGCTGCTCTCACCCGTATCGCTGGAAGACGCTGATGACAGGGCGTCGGTCCCGGTCGTTATTTACTCCGAGATCGATCCGGTCATAGGATGGAGTCGTCGATCACAATCCCCGAGTGCTGGGGGCAAGCCTACCATCCGGGGGACCCGCATCTCCGTGGCTTTCATCCTGGAAGCGCTGGCAGGTATGACGGAGGACGAGTTGTTGCTCGATTACCCTGTCCTCAAACGTGATGATCTCAACGCCGCTCTTCGGTACGCCGCCAGGGAACTGGAGGTGCGGTGAAGTTCTTGCTGGATGCCAACATCAGTCCACGGGTGATCCCGGCCTTGATCGCATCCGGCCACCAAGCCACCATGGCAAACGACGGTCTTGCCCAAACAGCCTGGCAAGCATGGCAGAAGCGCTAACATTCCTCACTTGGACCCACGAGGTCGGTCTCGCCCCGGGTCGGTTATCTCCCGCTTCCGCAGGTCCGGGTTCACGGAATTGCGGATAAGGTCGAACGCAGCTTGACCATCCAGCGTACAAGCTACGAATTCGCTAAAGCTCTGAAGGCTCTGTAGGTGAAGTTCGTTGACTGCAATGTGACGTAAGAGGCTCTCGTCGTCAATGGACCGCTGACCGTGTGAGAAATATACGGTACACAGTTTCCGGGTGGGATGATCTGGATCGAAGACGGCATAATGCTCGTGCTTAGTTCCTCTTGTAGGTTGGGCACTGAGTTTCTCGTGGAGTGCCCGCTTGATGTCCCGTATCAGCATTCCTCGCTTGCCTGAAGGTCAAACACGTTTCGCACAAAGGCGAGTGTCCCTAGCAGATGTGCGGCCA
>JAJZLY010000027.1 GCA_021850485.1 Bacillota bacterium
ATCTTGTTCGGCGATACGATCGGTGCCGCCAATCCGGTGAGCGTTTCTCGGCTGCTGGAGGCCACCGAACGCCATCTGCCGGTGCGCGAGATTGGATTGCATTTTCACAACACCAGAGACAGCGCCTTGGCCAATCTGCTGGTCGGCCTGGAGCACGGCGTCACCTTGTTCGACGCCGCGGTCGGCGGCATGGGCGGCTGCCCGTACGCGCCCGGTGCGACTGGAAATGTGGCCAGTGAGGATGTGGTGGCCATGGTCGAGGCGATGGGCATCACGACCGGTGTCGACCTGGCCAAAGCCATCGCCGCGGCGGCCCTAGCCCAAGACCTGGTCGGCCGCCAGCTTCCCAGCGCCTGCCTGAGGGCCTTTGATCGAGAGCAGGGGACGTGGACGGCCTATGCCCATTGAGGTGACTACCGGGCCGATCGCCCGCATTCAGATCGACCGTCCCAGCCGCAAAAACGCGCTGGACTCCACCCATCTCCAGGACCTAAGGGCGGCTGTGGTGGCGATCAGCCGAGATCAAAACGCACGAGTCGTGGTGCTGAGCGGTGCCGGAGAACATTTCTCAGCCGGAGCTGACCTCGGCGAGGTGGCGGCTCTGCCCGATCAGGTGCAGGCCCAGCGCTATTTTTCAGAAGTCGCCCAGGTGATGGCCGCCATCCGCCAGGCACCGCAACCGGTGGTGGCGGTGGTGCGCGGCTGGTGCCTGGCGGGAGCGGTCGGGTTGGTCGGCGCCGCCGACATTGCCTACGCGGCGGATAGTGCTCGCTTTGGCCTGCCCGAGGTTGGCCTCGGCTTGTTTCCGATGGTCATCTCCAGCGTTCTGATCCGGCAGATGGCATGGCGGGCCCTGAGCGAGATGGCCCTCACCGGCCGCCCCCAGAGTGCGGCGGCGATGCAAGAGGCGGGCCTGCTCACGGGGGTGTGGCCAGAGTCAGACCTAGACGGCCAGGTGGCGGAAGTCGCTCAGGTCATGGCGGGCCACTCGATGGAGGCGCTGGCCGCCGGCAAGGCGGCCCTGTGGCGGCTAGCCAGTCGCCACTGGCAAGAAGATGTGGAGCTGTTGACGGCCGAGGTCTCCGCTCTAGCCCAGGGGCCGGAGGCGAAGCGCCGCATCGCCGCCTTTTTGCATCGCTCCGATGTCCGGCCGGAGGCGCGCTAATGGCGACTAGGATCAGCGAACTGGCCCAATTGAGCGGGCAGCAGGCGACCATTCAGGGCTGGCTGGTCAGCCTGCGCAAGGGTGGCAAGATCCGCTTTTTGGTCGTGCGCGACGGCTCCGGCGTTGTGCAGGCCGTGGTCCGAGAAGAGCAGGCCCCTCGGCAGGTCTGGGAGCAATGTGCAGATCTTTCCCAGGAGGCGAGCATTGAAGTTAGCGGCCTGGTTCGCTTGGATCAGCGCGCCCCGGGCGGCCTTGAGCTGGTGGTGAATGGTCTCAGCGTCATCGCCAACAGCGCCGACTATCCGATTACGCCGAAGGAGCACGGCGTCGATTTCTTGATGGACAATCGGCATCTGTGGCTGCGATCGAGCCGGCAAGCGGCCATTTTGCGGATCCGCTCCCAGATCGAGCTATTTTTGCAGGTCGAGCTTGGCCGCCGCGGCTTCGTGCGCGTAGACAGCCCGATCCTGACTCCGTCCGCCTGCGAAGGGACCACCACCTTGTTCGAGACCGCCTACTTTGAGGACAAGGCGTACCTGTCGCAGAGCGGGCAGCTGTACAACGAGGCGGCCGCAGCGGCACTCGGACGGGTCTATTGCTTTGGACCGACGTTTCGCGCCGAGAAGTCGAAGACCCGCCGTCATCTGATGGAGTTTTGGATGCTGGAGCCTGAGATGGCCTTTGCCAGCTTGGACGACGTGATGGACTTGGAAGAGGGCTTGATCACAGCCCTGGTACGCCATCTGCTGGCTGAAGCCAGCGCCGATCTGGCGCTTTTGGAGCGTTCTCCCCAAGCACTGGCCGCCGCCGCAGAGGGCGGGTTTGCCCGGCTGTCCTACGATCAGGCGCTGGAAGTGGCTGCCCAGGCCGGGCAACCGGTAGCCTGGGGAGAGGACTTTGGCAGTCCCCAAGAGACGGCGATTGCCGCCGCCTTCGACCGCCCGGTGTTCGTCCACCGCTACCCGACAGCATGCAAGGCGTTTTATATGCAACCGGACCTCGAGCGGCCGGAAGTTTGCCTTTCGGTCGATCTGCTGGCTCCTGAGGGGTATGGTGAGATCGCAGGAGGCGGCCAACGGATCCACGACTTCGCCTTGCTGCAAGAGCGCCTCGCCCAACAGCAGCTGCCAGAGGACGCCTACCGCTGGTACCTCGACCTGCGGCAGTGGGGCAGCCAGCCGCATGCCGGATTCGGACTTGGCATCGAGCGCACCCTGAGTTGGTTGTGCGGTCTGGACCACGTCCGGGAGACGATCCCCTTTCCCCGCCTGCTGACCAGATTGTACCCGTGAGGTGGTGAGCCGGATCGACGAATTGGGAGCGCTCTTGCGCCAGGCCAGAGAGGGCAAAGGGCTGGATTTGGAAGCGGTGGAGAAGGAACTGAAAATCTCCCGCCGATTTTTGGCCGCCCTGGAAGACGGGGACTGGGACAAATTACCCGGCAACACCTACGGCCGCGCCTTCGCCCGTAGCTACGGGCGGTATCTGGGGGTGGACGTGCAGCCTCTGTTGCCGACCTTAAGCCCGCTGCCAGCAGTTGTGTCAGCGCCTCCCCGCGAGGCCGGAAAACCGTGGCGGCCCTCTCGAGCCTGGGCGATGGCCGCAGTGGCTTTGGTGGTGCTGATCGCCACCTTCGGCTGGATCGTCTACGCCAACCAAAGCGGCACAGTATCCCTCTCGGTCCCCGGGACTCACCTGAAGACCACCACCAAGACGCCAACAACACCCCCTGCCACCGTGCCGACCGTCACTGCGACGGGAAGCGGCACCTTGTTCGGATGGCCGGCCGCCCTCTATCGGGTGACACCTGGTCCGGCGACCATCGCCATCAGTTTCGTTGGCCCTTGCTGGATCCGAGTGCTCACTGACGGTACGCAGGTGGCAGCGGCGACCTACACCAGCGGCACCTACACCTACTCCGCCAGCAGCGACCTGCAGGTGCTGTTCGGCCGGCCGCAAAACGCCACTGCCATCTTGTCCGGCACCCCGCTCGCCATCGGCCGCGGCAGTTCGCCAAAAGGCGTCCAGGTGACTGTCGGCCCGTAGCGGGACCGTTGCCTTGGGCCTAGGCTGGACTATAATAGAGCGCGCCGCCGGAAGGCGGTTTTTGGTGGCCGGCGACCATCTCGCCAGGGCGCTGATCAAATGTTTGTCATGAGGTGAAGAGGTTATGGACAAGATCGTAGGCATCGACTTGGGCACCACCAACTCGGTGATTGCCGTCATGGAAGGCGGCAAGCCGGCGGTAATCGCCAACGCCGAAGGCGCCCGCACGACGCCGTCGGTGGTTGCGTACACCAAGCAGGGCGATCGGCTGGTCGGGCAGCTGGCCCGCCGGCAGGCGGTGCTGAACCCGGAGAATACCGTGTTTTCGGCCAAGCGGTTCATCGGCCGCCGCTACGAAGAAGTGGCCATGGAGCGGGACCGGGTGCCGTACCGGGTGGAGCAGGGTCCCGGCGATGGAGTCCGGTTTGCCCTAGCCACGGCCGACCACCCGCTGTCCCCTGAGGAGACGTCTGCAGCCATCTTGCAAAAGCTGAAGACCGATGCCGAGGCCTATTTGAACCAGCCGGTGACTCGGGCCGTGATCACGGTGCCGGCCTACTTCAACGATGCTCAGCGCCAAGCCACCAAAGATGCCGGCAAGATCGCCGGCCTCGAGGTCTTGCGCATCATCAACGAGCCGACTGCGGCGGCCTTGGCCTATGGGTTGGATCGCAAGGTCGAGGAGAAGATCTTGGTCTTTGACCTAGGTGGTGGCACCTTCGACGTTTCCGTGCTGGAAGTGGGCGACGGTGTGTTCGAAGTCAAGTCCACCTCAGGCGACACCCACCTCGGCGGCGACGACTACGATCAGCGGGTCGTGCAGTATCTGGCCGAAACCTTCCAAAAGGCCGAGGGCATCGATTTGCGCAAGGACCGCCAGGCTCTGCAGCGGCTTTTGGAAGCAGCCGAAAAGGCCAAAATCGAACTCTCTACCGTGACCGAGACATCGGTCAGCTTGCCCTTTATCACCGCCGATCAAAATGGACCCAAGCACCTTGACACCCGCTTGACCAGGGCCCGCTTTGAGGAGCTTACCGCCGACCTGACCAGCCGCCTGGAGAAGCCGTTTCAGCAGGCACTGGCCGATGCCGGGCTGGCCGCCGCCGATTTGGATGAGGTGGTGCTGGTGGGCGGCTCCACCCGCATGCCGATCGTCCAGGAGCTGATCCGCCGGCTGACCGGCAAGGACCCCAACCGCGGGGTGAACCCAGATGAGGTGGTGGCCGTCGGAGCTGCCATCCAAGGCGGCGTGCTGGGCGGCGAAGTGAAAGACATCGTCTTGCTGGACGTGACGCCGCTGTCCTTGGGCATCGAGACCCTTGGCGGCGTGATGACGGCCCTGATCGAGCGCAACACAACTATCCCGACCCGCAAGTCCCAGGTGTTTACCACCGCCCAAGACGGCCAGACCAATGTTGAGGTGCACGTGCTGCAGGGCGAGCGGCCGATGGCCAGAGACAACCGCACGCTCGGCCGGTTCATGTTGGAGGGCATCCCGCATGCCCCGCGCGGCGTGCCACAGATCGAAGTCACGTTTGACATCGATGCCAACGGCATCGTCAATGTATCCGCCAAAGACCGCGGGACCGGCAAGGAACAACGGATCACCCTCACCGCATCCACCCAGATGTCGAAGGAAGACGTGGAGAAACTGGTGCGAGACGCTGAGGCAAACGCTCAGCATGACGCTGAGGTGCGGCAGACCGCCGAGCTCAAGAACCGGGCGGAAACCCTCTTGTACACCACCGAAAAGACGCTTCAAGAACAGACGGACAAGATTGTGCAGGCCGACAAAGAGGCCTGTCATCAGGCCATGTCTGAGCTTAAAGATCTGCTGAAGGATGAAGGCGTTTCGAACCAGAAGCTGGAAGCGGCGGTCAAGGCGCTGGAAGAAGCCGCGTATAAGGTTGCCGCCGCCATCTACCAGGCCCAGGAGCAGGCTTCGGCCACGGCTGGGTCCTCGGCCAGCGAAGGCGGGACTGACGTCCCTCCGGACGCTGCCACTGACGCCACCGTCGAGGGCGAGAAAACCGACGAAGAGAGCCCTCGGACGGGAACCTAACAGCACCCTGGTCGGATCGGTAGGGATAGGAGGTAGCCACTTGCAGCACCCGTCGGCCGCCCTCGTCGACGCCATCCGCTCTGGTAACGTCGAACCTTGGTCGGAGCAGATGGAAGCGTTGCGCAGGCAGTTGTATTGGACCGCCCTGGCCATCGTCGGCAATTCTGAGGATGCCAACGACGCGGTTTCGGAGACGATGTTCAAGGTGTGGCGCAACATCCGCTCCCTGCGCCGGTCAGAGCTCTTTTATGGCTGGTGCCGTCAGATCCTGATCAACGAATGCCGACGGCTTTGGCGCAAAGAGCAGCGCACGGTCAGTCTCGACCTGGAGATCCTGGCTGCCGACGAGGAGGATCGCTCCCAGGATCAGCTGTTGGCGCTGGAGACCCTGCAGGCCATGATTGCGCACCTGAACGTCGGCGAGCGAGCGGTCGTCGTCTTGAGGTACATGCACGACCTGAGTCTGGAAGACATCGCCGTTTCGCTGGATATCCCGATCGGTACCGTCAAGTCAAGACTGGCTAGAGCTCATGCCCATCTCCGTCAGCAGACCACCCGGGAAGGGGTCGTCGGTCATGCCTGAGGCCTTTGAGTCGCTTTCCCACCTGACCGAGTTGCCGCCCTCACCGAATCTGGGGAGCCATCTCCGCCGACGCTGGCGGACGCCTCTGCGCTATCCGGTCCTGGCCGCCGCCGTGTTGCTGCTGGCGGCTGTCGGCGGCGTACTGGCGGCCGGGCATGGACTGCCTGCCGCCAGTTCTGTGGCGACGTCTCGGCCGGTGCCGGTGGTGGCCGCCCAGGTGGTCGGCAAGACACCGGTGCTGCAAGCTGCCGCCACCGCCCAGGCGGCGCGGCCAGGCGAGCCGGCGGTGATCACCTTTCCGGTGGCACAGGCCACAGCCCTGACCCAAACCCCGCCGCCAGCCTCCTACCAGGCGGCCGCCGTCAGCGGTTCGGCGATCGTGATTCAGATCCAACTGCAGCCGGGGCAGTCGGTGACTGCGGCTTATCTGGTGTTGTCCAATGGCACGGAGCTGGCCGGGAATTTGCACAGCACCGGTTCCGACCAGGTATCCGCCTCGTTCCCGCAGACTTCAGGCCATTGGCAGGCCGTGTTTGTGATCAATGGTCAGGCCTGGATGCTGAAGATTCCCTCCTGAGCGGATCTCGGCCAGGGACCAAGGGAGGGAGCTCCGCTGGAGCTTAGGCCGCTGGGCGACACCAGCGAGTATTTAGCGGCAGTGCGCCTGCAACAGGCGGTGTGGGGACCGGAGGAAACCACGCCGGCAAACCAGATGATCGCCACCGCCCATTCCGGCGGCCTGGTACTCGGGGCCTTCTCCGGCCTGGAGATGGTTGGCTTTGCGCTGGCCTGGCCGGGCCGGGTCAATGGTGAGTCGCTGTTGTACAGTCACATGCTGGCCGTCAGCGCCGCTGTGCGGGGCCAGGGCATCGGCCGGGCCCTGAAATGGCGTCAGCGACAGTGGGCGCTGGCTGAGGGCTATCGGCGGATGGCCTGGACCTACGACCCCCTGCGTCGGCTCAACGCCTTGTTTAATCTCGAGGTCCTGGGTGGCGAGGCGACGCGGCTGATCGTGAATTGCTACGGCGCGATGCAAGACAGTTTGAACTGGGGATTGGACAGCGATCGCTTCTGGGTGGAGTGGCAACTCGACCATCCGCTGGTGGAAGATCGCTGTCTAGGCAAGGCCACCCAGCAGACCCCGGATGAGGGGATCTGGGTGGAGATCCCGAAGGACATGGAGGCCATCAAGGCAACCGATCTGGAGCGCGCCAAGGCCCTTCAACTCCATTTTCGACAGGCGGTAGAGCCACTGTTCGCAGCGGGTCTGCGCGCTCTGGCCGTGCGAGACAGGGGCGCTGCCTCGGCCTATCTATTTAGCAGGAGGTGAGCTGATGCGGCTGGCGCGGGTGGATCTCTACCGGCTGAAGCTGCCGATGCTGACGCCCTTTGAGACGTCGTTTGGCACCGAGCTGGTGAAGGACTTTTTGCTGGTGGAGGCGTCCGACGGGGAACATAC
>JAJZLY010000013.1 GCA_021850485.1 Bacillota bacterium
GATCTCCAACACCCGCTCCAGTTCGCTGGCGTCTTGCCGGATGCGCGCCGCTTCGTCGCGCAACGGCCCGACCACCGCCACCACCTGGTCAGCCACCGCCTGTTTGAAGGCACCGTAGCCGCTATCCCGATAGCGCTCCACCCAACTCGCCACCGATTCGCCAGAGAGCACTGCCGCCATCTCCAGCAGGTTGCTGATGCCAGGCTTGGCGACAGGGTCGTGGCTGACCTGACGGCCGGAGTCGGTGACGGCCGCCTTGATCTTTTTGGCGATCAGTTGATCGGAATCGGTGAGCAGTACCTTGCTCATCGGGTCGGGATCGGTCTTCGACATCTTTTGCGTGGGGTCGGTTAGGGAAAAGACCCGCCCACCCAGCTTGGGAATCACCGCTTTGGGCACCATCACCACGTCGCCGTAGTGGCTATTCAGGCGCATGGCGATGTCGCGGATCAGCTCCAGATGCTGGCGCTGATCGTCCCCAACCGGCACCTCGGCGATGTCGTAAAGCAAGATGTCAGCGGCCATCAGGACCGGGTAGAGGAACAAGCCAACCGAACTCTGCGGCCGGTTCCTCCCTTTGGCCTTAAACTGCGTCATCCGGTTCAATTCACCAATGCGCGCCTCACAGGCCAGCAGCCAGGTCATCTCGGTATGGGCCGGTACCTGGCTCTGAATAAAGACGGCCGACTGCTGTCCCATGCCCAAGGCGACCAGCAGTGCCGCCAGGTCCAGGGTCCGGGCGTGCAGCGAGGTCGGATCGTGCTCCACGGTCAGACTGTGCAGGTCGACCACACAGTAGTAGTGGCCCGGCTGATCGACGAACTGCCGCAAGGCACCGATGTAGTTGCCGATGTGCAACTCACCGGTCGGTTGCAGACCGCTGAGTACCCGCCCCACCAGATGCCCTCCCCAAGATCTTTCAACGTGGCCCTCAGTATAGCACCAGAGCCCTTGCCCCAAGCTCCTGCACAGCCTCACCTTAGGTGGAGCCGGTCGCCTCGGAGCACAGCCGGTCCCCGTCGTAGCCTTGATCGCTGCCGGGCCCAGTCCGGATGTGGCCGCAGCGGGGCTCTTGCGGTTTACCGTTATTAGGAAATTGTTAACCGGCTTTGGCTCTTGCGTGCGCTGCTTTCATAGTCTACTGTGCATGTTATGAAAAAGGGCGGTGGACCTACGGTGAGTCGGCTCAGTGCAGCTCCTGGATGCAAGCACCGATTCACGATGGGCGCCCTGGACGTCACTCCAGCCAAACTGCCGGTGAAGAGAGCCAGCCGGCAGCTCGCCCTCGCCTGGCTGGCTGTCTCCCTGCTGGTTGCACCGTGCCTCATCGCTGCGGTGCCTGCCGCTGCGGCCAGTGGCTTTAGCTTCCCCTCGTCTGCCTTCACTCCGCCCGCGGTCAGTGCGCCCAGTTGGTCGGTTGCCGTCAACGGCTCTTTGGTCGCTGGCCAGCAGGCCACCACGCCGATGGCAACCGCCTCCACCGCCAAGATCATGACCGCCTATGTGATCTTGGCCACCCATGTCATCTCGCTGAGTCAATCGGTGGTGATCACCGCCCAAGATGTGGCTCAGTTCAAGGCTGGCGTACGCGCCGACGACTGGATGATGCCGGTCAAAGTCGGCCAGCGCTACACCAACCTCCAGCTGCTGAACGCACTGTTGGTCCGCAGCTACGACAACACAGCCACCTTGCTGGCCGCCCAGGCTCCAGGTGGAGTTGCCGGCTTTGTTCGCCTGATGAACCGGACCGCCCGAGCGATGGGGTTGAACCAGGCTCATTTCGCCGATCCCTCGGGCTTGAGCGCCCAGGATCAGGTCAGTCCCCAGGACATGACCTTGCTTGCCGTCAAGGCGCTGGCCATTCCGACCTTCGCTCAGATCGTGGCCCAGAAGACGATCACGCTGCCGTACCAGCCGACGGTTCCCAATATTGATCGCCTGCTTGCCCTCGATCCGGCGGCCATCGGCGTCAAGACGGGCTGGACCACCGCCGCTGGCCACACCATGGTGTTCGCCGCCAGCGAGCTGGTGAGCGGCCAGGCGGTGACCGTGGTCGGCACCCTGGACCGGGCGGCATCCTACGCCGCCCTCTACCAAGACGCCCAGTCCCTGATCAGTGCAGCCTTTCAGGCGGCAGGCACGATCTACCCGCTGACGACCCGGGCGGCGTTTGTGACCAGCCTGGCGCAGGCCCTGAATCTCACGCCACTCGATCCGGCGGTGGCAACCTTCTCCGATCTGCCAGCGACCAGTCCCGACTACGGCTATGTGGAGGCCGCCTATCAGGCCGGCTGGTTAAAGGGGATCAGCCCAGGCCTGATGGACCCAAGTGCCCTGATCACCCGGGCCGAGGCCGCCAAGATGGAGATCATGGCGCTGGGCCAGACACCCTTGGCCGATACGCTCTACCTCAACCGGTCGCAGTTCACAGATAGCACCCAGATTCCCGCCTGGGCGCTCGGGTATGTGAACGCTGCGGCCAAGCTCGGCCTCCTGCGCGGCTACCGCAACGGCTCGTTTCAGCCTGCGCTGGCGCTGGATCAGCCGGTGCTGAAGGCGGCCATTGCCCAGTTTGAGACCGTCGCCGCCGCCATCCATCAACCGTCGACTGCGGTCACGTCAGCACCCTGAATCACCGTGACGCCATGCCTGTGCTAATCTGTTGGGCATAGGACGCCAAGGGAACTGTTGCCATGGACGAGGTGGGAGTGGTCGGTCTCGGTGTGATCGGAGCCGCCATCTCATGGCGGCTGGGCGAAGGCGGACAGCCGGTGGTCGGCTATGACCGCTTCCGGGCCGGACACCCGTTTGGTTCTTCGCATGGCGCCGCCCGCATCATCCGTCAGGCCTATTACGAACACCCGGACTATGTGCCCTTGGTCCAGCGCAGCTGGACCAGGTGGCAGGAGCTGGAACGGGTCTCTGGTCGCTCGCTGCTACGCCAAACCGGTGGTCTGATGATCGGCCCGCCGGACGGCGAACTCGTCTTGGGCACGCTGGACAGTGTGAGGCGCCACGGGCTGCGCCATGCGGTGCTAGATGCGGCAGCGATCGGCCAGCGCTTCCCGCAGTTTCGCGTCCCTGCCGGCGAGATCGGCATCTTCGAGGACCTAGCCGGTGTGCTGCGCTGTGAGATGGCGGTCGAGACCCTGATCCGGGCAGCTGGACGCGCCCGCCAGCCGCTGGCCGTCGTCCACGACCAGGTACTGCGCCTGGAGGCAGTCGGTGAACGGGTGCGCGTCCATACAGCCAGTGGGACGCGCGACTTTGCCCAGGTGGTGGTGGCCGCCGGCGGCTGGACCAGCGATCTGCTGCCAGACCTCAACCTTCCGCTCACGGTCGAGCGCCAGGTGCAGGTCTGGTTCGCGCCTTCCAGCCCCGCCTCGTTTGCGCCAACAAAGTTTCCGATCTGGATGCACCAGACCGAAGACGGCCAGATGTTCTATGGCCTCCCGGCTATGGACGGCAAGTCGGTCAAGGCTGCCCGCCATCACCAAGGCATCACCACCAGCATGGAGCACCTCGATCGCCACGTCTCAGACCAAGACCGGGCAGTAGTCAAGCGCGCCGTCGCCGAGATCTTGCCAGGACTTGGCTCAGAGATCGCCCAGAGCAGCGTATGCAGCTACACCGATACGCCGGACCTTCACTTCCTGATCGGACGGCTCCAAGCCTTGCCTGGTGTGATCCTGGCCACCGGCTTCTCGGGTCATGGCTTCAAGTTCGCGCCGGTGATTGGCGACCTGATCGCAGATATCGTGCTCCGAGACATCCTGCCGCCGGGTCTCTTGGCAACCGCCCGCTTCAACCTGTAGCAGGCCAAGTCGCCGGCGCCGCTCCCCAGCCGCTTGCGGCTGGCGCGGGCGGTTCGGTTGTGCGGCTGGCAGGCGTTTGGCGCAGGCTTTTACGTGCCATGGGCGAAACTGCGTGAGATTGCGCCAAGGCCAGCCGCCGCCAAAGGAGTCACCCCCCTGCCTGCACCTCCCCAGGCTCCCCGTGGTACACCGCTGATCCCGCCAGGCCTGCTTCTGGCGGTGACCGTGGTGGCGTTTTCAACCTCAGCGATCTTGGTCCGCCTGGCCACCGCCGGCGCCTTCGTGATCGCGCTCTGGCGGCTGGCGCTGCCGGTCTTGCCGGGCACCTGGATCATGACCAAACGGCGCATGGACTGGCCGCAGGGCGGCCGGCAGTGGCTGCTGGCGTCTGTCTCGGCCCTGTGCCTGGCGGTCCATTTTGGAACCTGGATCCCGGCGCTGCGCCTGACAACCATCGCCCAGGCCATGATCCTGGTCCAGATGTATCCGCTGCCGATTTTGCTGGTCGAGCGCCTGCAAGGAGTCCGGCAAAGCACCTGGGGCCTGACCGGAGCCGCCATCGCCATCGTGGGCGTGGTGCTCATCGCCCTGAGCGCCCACGGCGGCCAGCAGCAACTGCTGGGCGACGGCCTGGCTCTGATCGCCGCCCTGGCTGGGGCGGCCTACTTCCTGATCGGCCGCCACCTGCGTCAGGAGATGGACGTGTTGCCGTACACCACGGTGGTGTACGGCTTGGCATCTTTGGCGCTCTTGGCGGCAGCTTGGGTGTCGGGCCAGTCCCTGCTCAATCTCGGGCTGCGCAACTGGCTTCTCATCGTAGCCCTGGCCGCCGTCCCCACCACCCTCGGGCACACCCTCTCCAACTACCTATTGCGCTGGGTGAACGCATCGACGGTAGCCGTGGTGGGACTGCTCGAGGCAGTGGGTGCCACCTTGATCGCCATTCCGGTCTTTGGCCAGCAACCCACCTGGCTGGTGGCGGTGGGCGGCCTGCTCGCCTTGGGCGGTGCAGCCCTGTTCTTAATCCATCGGCCACGCCCGGCCCTGCCGCTGCCTTAGGCCCAGACCATCAACTCAGGCTGAAAACCGCGCCAGAAACTCGTCCAGGATACGGAACAATTGCATCTTCTGACCGATTTCAGCGCTGTAGTGCCCCTGTGCGCCCAGTCGGTGGTAGACGAAGTCTTTGCCCTCAACCTTGCCTAGTTCAAGCAACCGATCGCGAAACGACTCAGCCTGACTCAGCGGGCAACGCGGATCGTTTTCCCCTTGCGCCATCACCACTGGCACGCGGACTTGCGCCACCTCATGGATCGGCGACGCCTGCCGGTAGCGGTCCGGAACTTCTTGAGGTGAGCCTTTGAACAGCATCTTCAGGTACGACTTGTAACTTTCCATCGAGTCATCGTACAGCCGGGCCCAGTCGGTGATGCCAACGATCGCCAGGCCGCCGGCCCACAGCTCGGGATAGTGGGTCAGCTGGCGATAGGTCATATACCCGCCGTATGAGCCGCCAGCACACAAGATGGCGTCTGGGTCGATGTCTGGGTCCTGCCGCAAGAAGGCATTCCCAGCCGCCACGTCAGCGGCGTCGCCGCAGCCAATGTCGCCTAGGTTTAAATCCTTGAACGCACGACCGTAGCCTGTGGACCCACGGTAGTTGACCTGGAGCACGGCGAAGCCGCGATCACAGATGATCTGGACGGCTGGATCAAACATCTCGAAGTCGTTTCCGGTCGGGCCGCCATGCACCCAGACCACTGCCGGCAACCGCTGTCCTTGGCGACGGGGGGGTTTATATAAAATGCCGTGAACGGTCAGGTCTCCACTGGCAAAGCTGACCGGGGATCCCGGTACAAAGCGATGGCCGGCCAAGGGGCCATAGCGGGCGTCAATCAGCACCCGCAGCCCAGTCCTATTCACCGCCATCAGCCGGAAGCGATGCGTGGTGTCGGAATGTTCGATCACCACTTCGCCGCTAGCAGCGTACCCATGCGGCCAAGCCAACCCAGGCGGGGTATCAAGCACGGTGCGGGCGGCTGTGTCCAGGTCGATCTCGATCAAACGCGTCGAGGTGCCTGCAGCGACCGTCGTCAGAAGCCGCCGCGAGTCCAGCGTGAAGCCTACGGGACCTTCGTCTGACGCCTCGTCTCCTAAAAAGCGCACCTCTGCTGTGGTCAGATCGATCACGCCCGGCTGGGAGACACCGGATCGGTCCGTGGAGAAGGCCAGCCAGCGGCCATCTCGGGAGATAGCCCGCGCCCAATCCCGATTTCCATCCCCTGAGGAATAGAGGCAGGTCAGCCCGCTGCCATCGCGCCCCACCCGGTAGACGTCTTCATTCCGGGCGTTCTTGGACTGGCTGCCAGTCAGGTAGATGAAGCGGCCATCCACCGACCAGTCGACGGCGCTGACCGGATTGGGAAAGTCAGTCAACTGACGGACTTCCAGACTATCCAGGTTGAGCAGGTACAAATTCAACTGGCCGGCCCGAGACGAGACGACGATTAATTCCCGCCCGTCTGGAGCAAATGGGCCGGGAAAGTCCTGGCCTGGGCTGCTGGTCAACTGGCGGACGCCGCCGCTGGCGAGATCCACCGAAAACAAATTGTGCTGCTCGTCTCCATCTTGGTCTCGGCCAAAGACGATAGTCGCCCCATCCCGACTCCAGACCAGCGGCGTCATCAGGGTGGCAGGCAGGAGGCCATCGCCGATCTGGGTCACCTCGGCCCCTGCACTCAGCTCTTGGACATATAACTGCATCCGACCGCTGCGATCTGAGCCAAAAGCGACTTTGGTTCCCGACTCATCGAGGACCACTGCGTAATTCTCCGGCAAGCTGACCAGGTCTTCGAGCTCGATCCGCGCTGCCACCTCACAACCCCCCGTTGCCAGGCAATTGAGTCGGGCCATTCGCTACCTGTGGGGCCGGTCAGCCCAGCTGCTTCTCCACGGCCTGACGAAGCGCTGTGCCATCGACTTGGCCGCGCAATTTCGGCACCAACACCGCCATCATCCGGCCCAGATCCGCCTTGGAGTTGGCCCCCAACTCG
>JAJZLY010000024.1 GCA_021850485.1 Bacillota bacterium
CAGCACCTGGCGGATCTGTTCACCCGCCGCCTCACGGCAACCGTCCGAAACGACCACACCGTGCAGCGCCAGGGGCTGTGCCTGCAACTCACCCCGGCCGCCGCAGAGCGTTCCTACTGCCGTTGCCGGGTCGAGATCTGGCGCTTCCTGGACGACCACCTCGAGGTCCGCTTCCAGGGACAGCGCATCAGCGCCCATCCCATCCCGGCAGCTCCTCGGCCGCCGGCCAAGACACCTCCCATCCACCTCACCGCACCGCCCGCCTACAAGGGGCATGTCCCTGCCCCCAACCACCCCTGGCGACGCTATCCCAGACCCCTCCCAGGCCCGCTGACGGACATAGTCGCAGAGCAGTTACCGGACATTTTCGCTTGACAGTTACAGGTGCGGTCTAGGCTAGACGGTGGGAATCTCCCGGTTCACCGAGCGCTTCAGCGCCTTCTCCAGTTTCACCCGATCGATCAGCAGGCGGTGGCCGCAGCCGGTGCACATCAGTCCGATGTCTGCACCCAGCCGCACCACCTGCCAGTTGTTGGTGCCACAGGGGTGCGCCTTCTTGAGCTCTAGCACGTCACCAACCTGAAAGGCGAGCGGTCGACCCAGCCGAGTCACGCAGCGGCCTTCAGCCAAGACGGCTCCCAGCGCTGGATCAGCTGCTGGAACAAGGCGGAATGGGTAATCTCTGAACCAATAGTGGAGTGCACGCCAACCAAGGGCCCGAGCACAAACAGCAAGATGCTGGCAAATAGCAGGTACTCGGCGGCACCGACCACGGCGCCGCACATCCGGTTGAGCATACCGATCACCGGAATGCGCAGGCGGTGGGCCCCGAACAACCCGGTTACCGACCCGATCAGCCCTTCCGCCACGAGCAGCACCAAAACCAAAGCCGCCAGCCGGTAGTCGAGTGCCGGATAAGCCGGTGGATGGGCGCCGAACAGCAGCGGCACCAGCTTGACCTGCAGGAAGGTCGCTACCGGCTGGTTCACGCTGATGGCGATGACGTAGGCGATGATGAAGCTGACGATGCTGATCACCAACGCGATCAGGCCGCGCCGCCAGCCGTGCCAGAGCCCATAGAGGACGAACAACAAAATCCCGATGTCGACCGCGTTCACTGCACATGCCCCTTTCGCCTTGATGCCCCCTGGGCAAACCGCTGCAGATGGATCCGGCCCGCTGGCTCTGGCCAAAATGAGACGGTCGGCCAAACGAGCGCCGCGATCAGCGGTCTCGGCGCCACTCCCAGCAACAACTGCGCCAGGGTCAATACCAGGGCCAACACCCCGCCGATGGCCAGCCCCTGCACCAGCTCGATGGTCAGGTCGCTGATCGTCCAGCTCCGACTGGGTAACAATACGGCACGCAGACCACCTTGGGTCAAGCTAATCAGTCCGAGCAGGACCAGACAAGCCGGGAAGACAGCCCAGTTCCGAGTCAGCGCCTGCCCGATGCTCAGCGCCACCACCACGGTCCCCAACCAGCCGATCAGCCGGCGCCGCCCCTCACCCACGGGCCAGTGCCAAAATCACCAGCACCACCACCAGACCCGCCAGCCAGGGCCAGAGCGGACGGCCCCGGCTGAGCGGCTGGCGCCTCAACCCTGAGCCACCGAGGCCGCCGGTGCCGAACCACCCTGGCCCGACCAGCTGCCGACGCAGCAGGCGATCTGCCCGCTTCAGTTCGCGGGCCATGGTGCCTGTGTCTCCCCGCCGTTTGGCCAGCGCTGCCAGCCCCCGGTGCGCAGGGGCCAGGTCTTCATTGAGCTCCAAGGCCCGGCGAAAGGCGACCTCGGCCTCGGCCAAGTCGCCCTTTTCCAGCAGTACGTTGCCTAGGTTGCTATAGCCGCGGGCAAAGCTAGAATCCCTGCGCACCGCTTCCCGGAACAAGCTCTCGGCTTTTTGCGTCTGCTGCAGCTGAACCTCAAAAATGCCCCATTGATTGCATGGCTCGGGATCAGAGGGAAACGCCTCCATCGCCGCCCGGTAGATCTGCCGGGCCTGCTCCCGCTCTCCGCGGTTGGCCGCTGCCTTGGCTGATGCCTGCCACTGTTCGTCTGCTGGCAACGCTGCCTCGGCGCTGCCGCCTACATCGCGCTGACTCATGGCCGATCCATCGGCACGGCCTGGACGCCGCTCAATACCGTCAGCGCCTGCGGCAGAACTCGAAAGGTCACCGGGGTGGTCCCCGCCGGCTCACCGCCAAGGTGCGCAGACAAAGGCACCGGCGCCTCGACGATCACCTCTTTGGCCTGGTAGAAGCGGACCTTAGGGTGGCTGCGGTGGGCGCCGCTGAATACCTTAGGGAGCGTCAGCAGCGTATCGGCCACGCTGAGGTCCCCGACCACCACCACATCGAGCAGTCCGTCCCCGGTTAGGGCATAGGGCGCGATGCGCATGCCGCCAGCGTAATATTGGCTGTTGGCCACTGCCACCAGCAGGGCACGCTGCTCGGCGACCTCTTGGCCGTCTAGCGTCAGCCGGACCAGCCGGGGCCGATAGGTGCGCAGTACCTTGAACGTGGCGAGGAGGTAGGGCAGAGTTCCGGTCATACCGGTAGCTCGGGTGCGAGCGTCCTCCGCTGCCACCACCGCGTCAAAGCCGACGCCGGATACAGTCAAAAAGGCTTGATCTCCAGCCATGCCCACGTCCAGTGCGGTCGGCCGCAATTGGTCCAGGGCGGCCATGGCGTCGGCCGGGGCCTTAGGCAGGCCAAGCGCCCGCGCCAGGTCGCAACCGGCCCCAGTCGGGACATGGCCGAGCTGGACGTCTGTGCGCAGCAGCCCCTTGGCCACTTCGGCGACGGTGCCGTCTCCGCCAACCGCCACCACCCGCGTGGCCCCGGCGGCGACCGCCGCTCTAGCCAACTCCGTGGCATGACCCGGACGCTGGGTCACCTCAACATGGTCATCTTTGCCGACCGATCGCGACAAAACGGGCCAAAGCCGCTGGGTCAGGCCGCGGCCGGCAGTGAGGTTGACGATGTAGGTCACAGACATGCCGACGCCTCCATTTGCAGCTCCCGCCAACTCCCCGCCTGCTTCGCCGGCTGTGTCGGCACTCCCTAGGGCTCCACGCTAGTCGTCGCCTGGCCAGGCGCTTCCCAGTTGGGCCAACAACTGCTCGAGTTCCGCACGGCTGCGGTAGGTCACCGTTAGACGCCCCCGCCGGACGTCCCCTGCGATCCGCACCGGCAACCCCAGATGGTCCGCCAGCTGGCGCTCCAAGTCTTGAACCAAGTTGGGCCGGGCATGGCTCGGGGGCCGGCTCGGGGCCGCTGCCAGCGCCTCTGTCTGGCGCACGCTGAGCGCCCTCTGCCGCACGGCCGCCGCCAATTTGCGCTGGCGCCCTGGCGGCAGGGTGACCAGAGCCCGGCCATGGCCGGCGCTGAGCACCCCACTGCGCACCAGCTCCAATACGTCTGGCGTCAACTGCAGCAGGCGGATGGCATTGGCCACCGCCGATCGGCTGCGACCGACCTGCCGGGCGACCGCCTCCTGCCCGCCAGCAACCTGCTCCAACTGGGCCAGGGCCAGGGCTTCGTCGATCGGGTTCAGATCCTCACGCTGCAAGTTCTCGACCAGCGCAATCTCTAACAGCCGGCGATCATCGATCTGGCGGACCACAACCGGCACGGTGGCAAGGCCGGCCAGCCGGGCGGCCCGAAAGCGGCGCTCGCCGGAGACGATTTCGTACCCGACCGCCGCCCGCCGCACGACCAGAGGCTGGATCACCCCTTGGGCCGCGATGGAGTCGGCCAGCGAGGCCAACGCCTCGGGCGGGAAGTCCCGGCGCGGCTGGGCCGGATTCGGCTTCAGGGCATCCAGGCTGACCTCTGCGCTGGCCTCGCCAGCCGCCACGTCCAGCTCCGGGATCAGGGCTGCGAGCCCCCTACCCAACCCTCTCTTCACCGGCACGGCGCACCACCTCCTCGGCCAGTTGGCGATAGTTCAGTGCACCCTTGGAATTCGAGTCGTAGGTGGAAATCGCCTGGCCGTGGCTGGGGGCCTCAGCCAGTCGCACGTTGCGGGCGATCACCGTGTCGAACACCAGGTGCGCGAAGTACCGCCGCACCTCGCTTGCAACCTGCGCCGAATTGGCCGTGCGGCCATCATACATGGTCAGGAGCACGCCATCGATGGCCAGGCTGTGATTGAAGCTCGCCCGCACCCGCAGCACGGTCTTGAGCAGCTGGGAATAGCCCTCCAGGGCGTAAAACTCACACTGGATGGGGATCAGAACACCATCTGCGGCGACCAGCGCGTTCAGGGTGAGCAGACCTAAAGACGGCGGGCAGTCGATCAATACCAAGTCGTATTCATCTCGAACGGTGCGCAGGGCGTCGCGCAACCGATATTCGCGCCGCGGCGCGTCGACCAGCTCCAGATCCGCACCGGTCAGCTCCACCGTCGCCGGCAGAATATCCACCCCGTTGCTGGCCGTGGTCAACCGGGTCTCACTCGCCGCTGCCTGATCCAGCAGGACTTCGTACAAGGTCGCACGTAGCTTTCGCTTGTCGATGCCGAGCCCGGTCGTCGCGTTGCTCTGGGGATCGCTGTCCACCACCAGCACGCGCTGTCCCAATTCGCCCAGGCAGGCCGCCAGATTGACCGTGGTCGTGGTCTTGCCGACCCCGCCCTTTTGGTTGACCACTGCCACGATCCGCGCCACGTTATCCGCCCCTTTGCGCCTTCAGCCGCTGTTCGCCGCCGGCGGGTGGCGTCCCTGTGACCACCCGGATCCCCTGGCCGAGGGCTGGTGGCGTCCGGGGGTAGGCAGATGGGGTCGGGCGACGCTTTTCGACTAGCGCCACCCGGCCGCGGCGGACGAAGCCGGGCAGGCTTGGTTCCTGAACCAGGCGCAATTCGCCGCCAAGCACCTCGATCAACCCCTGCTCCAGCACGTCGTTGTCCGCCGGGTGATCGCCGCGTGGCGACACCAGCACCCCGCCGTGGCGCAAAAGCGGCAACGCCAACTCGGCGACTAGGCCGAGCGAGCCCACGGCCCTGGCGGTCGCCGCCGCCGCCTGCTGGCGTTTGGGGCCATGGCCTACCTGCTCCGCTCGCTGGTTCACGACCTGTGCGCTGAGTCCCAGTGTCGCCACCATCTCGCTGAGGAAGGCTGCCGGTTTATGCCGGCTCTCGATGAATAGCCAGGGCCGCTGTGGTTCGAGGCAGGCCAGCACCAGGCCGGGCAGGCCGGCCCCGGGGCCGATGTCGATCGCAAGGCCGCGGCTAGGCAAGAGCGGCCACAGAGCAAGGGACGGTCCGACGCCCTCGGTCCACAGGCGCTGCGGATCTCTCAGGGCCGTCAGGTTGCCGTGTGTGGTAGCCGCCAGCAGGCTCTCAACATACAGACCAAGGCGCCGGGCAGCGCCTTCATCCGGTGTGCGGCCGGCGCGTCGAGCAAGCTCGGCAAGCCAAGCTGCAAGCGGGTCGTAGAGAGTCATTCGTGAGGTTCCGGACCGCCCTCTGGCATCTCCTGGCGCTCTGGCGAGGATGCCTGTTCGTCGGACGCAAGCGGCCGGACCACCACCCGCCGGGCGGGCTCCTCCCCTTCCGAGGTGGTGGCGATCCCGGGGTAGTCGCGCAGGGCGATGTGCACCGCCCGCCGGTCGGAGGCGGACATCGGCTTCATCGGAATGGCTTCGCCGCTGGCCTTGGCCTGCGCCGCCAACTCCAGGGCCTCCTTTTCCAACTGCTCGTAGCGCCGTTCCCGCCAGCGACCGATGTCGATCGTGATCAGGTCGCCAGGCTCAACTTCGCCGCGCCCCTCCGCCTGCTGGGCAGTGGAGTTCACCACCCGCTGCAGGGCGTCCAGGCTCTCGCCGGTGATGCCAGTGAACCACTCAAAATCGCCGCTGACCGATACCTGCAAGCGGTCCTCTTCCTGACGGACCACCACCACGGCTTCGTCGCCGCTGGTCTGAAATAGGCCTTTGAGATAGCCCTTCACCCACTCAGCGCGGGCGGCGATCGCGGTGCCACGGACCAGGGCCATGTGCCCGCCCAGACCCATCAATCCGGGCTTGGGCTCCTCCAGCACCTCGAAGCGAATCAACGACTCGGCAACACCCAAGATGCCGACCAGGTCTTCTTTGGCGGCCTCAACGGTCTTGGCTCGAGCTTCTGCCGACCTCACTTGGCCTTGGCCCCCTTCGCCCTGCTGCTACCGGCGCCGGCGGCAATCGCCAGCGGCACGCCCTCACTGGCGGCCGGTTGCAGATGGTAGGTCAGGTATTGCTGACCGACCGAGAACAAGCTGGTCATCACCCAGTAGATGGACAGTCCAGCCGGGAAGCGGGTGCTCCAAAACCCCATCAACAGGGCGATGAACACGCCCATGACCAGGGTTTGCGTGCGGCTGGTCGCGGCGCCGGTGCCCAGCGAGCCGCTGAACGCCTGCCAGAAGGTGGAGATCAGGACCAAGACGGGCAAAATGAACAGCGGGTCTGGATGGGAGAGATTGGCCAGCCACAAAAATGCCGAGCTGCCGACGTAGGGGAAGTGCAGCAGCGATCCGTAGATGGCGTACAAAAACGGCAGCTGGATCAGCATCGGCAGACACCCGGACAGCGGGTTGATCTTGAACTCTTTGTACAGATCCATCTGCGCCTGATTGAAGCGGGTCATGTCGTTTTTGTACTTCTCTTTCAGTTCCTTGATCTTCGGCTGCAGTAGCTGCATCCGGCGCATCGAGTGCAGCTGCCGCTGGTAGAGCGGCATGATCAAGATCCGCACGGCAACCGTCAAGATGATAATCGCCAGACCGTACGACCCCGTGATCCCATAGAAGAAGTTGATCACCGACGTCGTGGCCTGGATCACAGTGTTGAACATGTCGACGCCTCCCTCAGGCCACTGGTATGTGGGTCGGTGCGTCCGGTACCGGGTCGTACCCGCCTGCGTGCAATGGGTGACAGCGCGAGAGCCGGCCCAGCGCCAGCACGCTACCGCGCACCGCCCCGTGCCGAGCGATGGCTTCCAGGGCGTACTGCGAGCAACTGGGCACAAACCGGCAGCTGGGCACCAAGAAGGGCGACACGCCCATCTGGTACAGCCGAATCAGGCTCACCAGCAACCACCTCATGCCCGCTACCTCCCCGCTGGACCGACGATCACGCCGGCCCGCTGACAAGCGTCTGCCACCAACTCTAACAGTACCCGAAACGGTTCGGTCAGGGTCGCTCGGCGAGCCACCACCACCACGTCTTGCCCATCTGTCCAGGGGCCGCTTAGCGCTCGCACGGCGGCGCGCAGCCGACGGCGGGCACGGTTTCGGACCGTGGCCTTGCCCAAGCGCTTTCCGGCGACGATGGCCAACCGGCCCTCGCCAGTCGACTCCTGGGGGCAAACAAAAAGGGCGACGGCGCGGTTCCCCACCGTCTGCCCCTGGTCGAACACCCGCTGAAAGGCCTTAGGTCCGCGTAACTTGGCCACCTCCTGGCTAGGACTCAGACCGCCAGGCGGCGGCGTCCCTTCAGGCGGCGGGCCCGCAGGACGCGCTGGCCCCCCAGGGACCGCATCCTCTTGCGGAAGCCATGCACCTTGTGACGGCGGCGGTTGTTCGGCTGAAACGTGCGCTTCACCGGGAGCACTCCTCACGTCCGAAAACTCTCAATCGCGACCCTTAGTCCAGGTCGCCAGCAGATAGGTGCATAGCATTGTCCGTCCTCGGCCCTGTCGCTGTCAAGAAACGCACGGTGACCTTGAGCAAGCTGGCGTGTTTTGCCAATTCAGGCGCTCCTGGGCAGAGCGATTGGCTCCTGCCATATATGGTGCTTTTGGCGCGCCCAGGAAGTCGGCGCTTTGGCCTGTCCTGGGCGGGTCTGCGGGTTGTCCCGCAAACCCGTGCAGATTTTCTCAATCGGACGGGAGGAGGCCCCGTCGGTCGCCGAGAACAAGGGGATTCTCGGCGCTCGGCAACCGTCAGTCGCTGCCCGTCGAGGGGAGCCAAAACAAGCCCCCATCTGCCATTGGGCAGCGCTGGGGTTTTTTCATTATCCACACCCTGTGTACAAACCTGTTGATTATCCTGTGTGTTCTTTATACCTCCTTCATTCACTTGACAGACCCCGTTACGGACCATCCCGACAGGCCGTCGCCCGCATCATCCTCCCTCCACCATCACGCATATCACGACCCGCAGTGCCTTGATCCACCTGCGACGGCGTTCGTTCCGACCAATTGACGGGGGGGTTCCCAGTGACCGAAGAGGTGACGAAACTGTGGGGCGAGACCTTGGCCGCAGTGTCGCATCTGGTGCCTCGACCAAGCTACGAGACCTGGCTCAGAGGCACGTCGCCGGTCCAACTGGAAGGCGGGGTCCTGGTGCTCGGCGTGGAGTCGCCGGCAGCCCGCCAGATGATGGAGAAGCGCTACCTGGGGCTGATCCAGGAAAAGGCCCAGGAGGTTTTCCAGCGGCCGCTGTCGATTCGTCTGGTCAGCGGCGACGCCAAGGCACCGCTGGCTGCAACCACTTCGGCTAGCCGACCACGCACGGCGGGGGCCGACACCCTCACCCGGGGTGCGACCATCAATCCCCGCTACACCTTTGAGGGGTTCGTCATTGGCGGTTCGAATCGGTTTGCCCACGCTGCTTCGTACGCGGTCGCCGAGTCACCGGCCAAGGCGTACAATCCCCTGTTTCTCTACGGCGGGGTCGGCCTTGGCAAGACCCACCTGATGCATGCCATCGGCAACCAGATCGCCGCCCAGTACCCAAAGCTGCGGGTGGTCTATGTCTCGGCAGAAAGTTTCACCAATGACATGATCAACTCCATCCGCGACGACAAGATGGCCGCCTTTCGCAACCGCTTCCGGGGGATTGACGTGCTGCTGATCGACGACATCCAATTCCTTTCCGGCAAGGAGCGGACCCAGGAGGAGTTTTTCCATACGTTTGAGGCCTTGCATGGGGCGATGAAGCAAGTGGTGATCTCCTCCGACCGCTTGCCCAAGGAGATCCCCACCCTGGAAGAGCGTCTTCGTTCTCGCTTCGAATGGGGACTGATCGCCGACATACAGCCACCGGACTTCGAGACCCGAGTCGCCATCTTGCGCAAAAAGGCCCAGTCCGACCAGCTCGACGTTCCGGACGATGTGCTGTCCTTCATCGCCTCCAAGATCGATTCCAACATCCGCGAGCTCGAAGGTGCCCTGATCCGGCTGGTGGCCTTTTTGTCCCTGCACGCCGAACCCTGCACCGTGGCCATGGCAGACCGGGTTTTGCGCAGCATCCTGCCCAAGCCCAAGTTGCTGACCGTGCGCCTGATCCAGGAGGAAGTTGCCCGCCGCTACCGGGTTCCGGTCACCGATCTGACTGGCGCCTCACGCTCCCGTTCTGTCTCTCTGCCTCGGCAGGTGGCGATGTACCTGTGCCGCTCTTTGACTGATACATCGCTGCCGCGTCTGGGCGAGGCGTTTGGCGGTCGTGACCACAGCACGATCATGCATGGCTGTGCGCGGGTGAAGGAACAGATGGAGACGGACCCAGCCTTTCGGGCCGCTGTCGAGTCTCTGGGCGATAGCCTGCGGGCCTAGCTTCTCCGCCGCACTCTGTGGACAGGCAGTGCAGTCTTTGTGGATAAGGGGCATCTCCACCGTTATCGTCGGTTTTTCCTTGATCGTTGGCCGCTTCATGCACAGGCTTCCGATCCTTCTCGTGCCCGCCCAGATTGTGGTTGCTAAGTTATCCCCGATCTCCCCAGCCTCTCCTAATGACGACTAATCTTGAATATCTGGCATGATGAGTTCGGAACCCTGTGCACATTGGGAAGGGAGCGAAGCGTTGGTGCTTTCTTTCGAGATACCGGCTTCTCGACTGACCGAACCGTTGCAACTTGTACTCAGGGCAACGGCCACCAGGGACCTTGTACCAGCGCTGACCGGTATTTTGATCGAAGCTCAAGACGACCAGCTGTCACTGACCGGAACCGATTTTGACCTTGGCTTGCGGATGAGTGTGGATGCCAAGGTGACCAGTCCGGGGAGAGCGCTGATTCCAGCCCGCTCTCTGGCCGAGTTGGCCCGGCGCATACCGCCGGCCAGTTTGGTTGAGGTGAAGGCTGTCGACGGCAAGGCCACGATGCGGTTCGGAAAGTCCAGATTCGACCTACCGACCTTGATCGACACCGACTATCCGAGTGTGGATTTCGGGGCCGACAGCCAAGGAGAGGGGAAGACGCTGAAAGCGGCAGCGCTCCGCCATGTGCTGGGACGGGTCACCTATGCGGCGGCGCAGCGAGACGACAGTCTTCCCATCTTGTTGGGGATCAAAGTGTCCTTCAACAGCGATGGTCACCTCGAGGTATGTGCCTCTGACAACTTCCGGCTGGCCTGGGCGCAAACCACGACCGAGGCAGTAGGCTTGAATGCCGAAGTGGTGGTCAAGGCAAGGGCGCTCACCGAAATGGTCCGATCGCTTCCCGATGAGGACGTGCGGGTAGCGCTCAGCGAGCGCCAGATGTTCTTTCGGAGCGGTTCCGTGCAGGGGTTTTGCCAGCGGGTGGAGGGGCAGTTCCCTGATCACCGTAAGCTGATCAAGGAGACCTACGAGACCACCATCCAGGTTCAGGTCGCAGACGTAATTCAGGCCGGAGAGCGGGCGTCGCTGGCCACCGACGTGAGAAGCCCACAGGTGATCCTACGCGCCGGTGAGGATGGCGTGTCCTTATCCGCCGAATCGGCTGAGATGGGCAGTGCCTACGAGGATATCCCGGCGACCTGGAGCGGGGCCCCGGTGGAAATCGCCTTTAACCCCAAGTTTCTGATCGACGCCCTGAAGAATGCCGGAGCCGAGGCGGTGGACATTGGGTTCAATGGGCCGCTGTCGGCGGCCAGGCTGCACCCGACCGGAGCCCCCGACGACCACTTGGCGCTTGTGTTGCCGATTCGCCGGATGTGACCAGTCCGGCCGAAAGGGCGGCCCTGCGATGATCCTGGAGCAACTGACCGTCGGCGGCTGGCGCAACCTGGAAGCCGTGAGCCTAGAGCCGGCCGCCGGGCTGACCGTGATCTCTGGTGCCAACGCCCAGGGCAAGACCAATGTCCTGGAGGCCATGGCGGCTGTGATCACCGGGACCTCGCACCGCGCCCTTAGAGATGACGAATTGATCACAGCCGGCGAGATCAAGGCTCGCCTGAGTGCAAAGTTCCGGCGGCCGAGCGGCAGCTTCGAACAGACGCTCGAGCTGGAGCGCGCCGGCCGCAAGAGCCGACGGCGCGAGGGCAAGCGCGTGGTCCCTGGCGCCGACCCCCTGGGCGATCCCATGGTCGTCTTGTTTTGCCCAGAGGATTTGGTCCTGGTGCAAAGCGGGCCGGCTGGCCGCCGCCGGTTCTTGGACCGAGAGGTGGCCCAGGCGACCGTCGGATACAGCGCCGCACAGCGCAGTTATCAGCGGATCTGGACCCAGCGCAACACTGCCCTCAAGCGCGGCGAGGGGCACGTAGTCGATGCCTTGGATCTGCTTTGGGCACAGGCGGCCACCCGCTTGACTCGTTTGCGTCGACAGCTGGTTGAGGCCCTGGCCCCCTTGGCGCAAAAGGCGTACGCGGCGATGGCGCCGTTTGATCCGGCGCTGACGGTGAGGCTGGCAGCGGGCACCCCAGCGGAAGATCCCCAGGTGGCGTTGGCAGCCCTGCGCCAGCGGCGCGCTGAGGAGGAAGCACGGCGGATCAGCGTGCTGGGACCGCACCGAGATGACATCCAGCTGACGATCGGCGACAATGAACTGAGGGCTTTTGGTTCCCAGGGCCAGCAGCGGACGGCGGCGGTAGCGCTGAAGTTGGCGACTGTCCAGCTGCTGCAAGAGGCGGCGGGGGTGCGGCCGCTACTGCTCTTGGATGATGTGCTTTCGGAACTCGATGGCCGCCGCCGGGAACTGCTGGCACAGCAAGTTCGTGAAGGGCAAACCGTGCTTACGACGACCGATGCCGAGTTTTTGCCAGAGCGCATGCGGGCAGACAGCTGGTGGGAGATCCAATCGGGAAAGGTGGCCGTGCATGGAACGGCTTGATCATGTGGTCGACCATCTGCTGACCTCGGCGCGCTACCGGCCGGCCGTGCCGTACCTGGCCTTTTGGGGTTGGGCGGAGATGGTCGGAACCACCTTGGCTAGACACACCAGACCGTGGAAGGTGAGTGGGCATACCCTGGTGGTGGCGGCGACCAGCGGACCGTGGGCATCCGAGTTGTTTATGTTGCGCGCCGAGTTGCTGAGCCGATTGGCCAATCGCCTGGGCAAGGGCGTTGTCACCGAGCTGAGAATTGAGGCCCGCAGCGAGCTGCCGCCAGAGGAAGACCCTACCGAGACCTGGCCTGAGTTGCGGTCGGCTCCGCTAGGACCGCCACCGCCTGAGGCCACACAGGCCGCAGCCCAGGATCTCGATCAGTTGTTGCGCTCCCTGGTTGAACGAGCAGTCAGCAAGGGTGGGGGACACAGCAGTGGCGAAGACGGCGAGTAAGGGCACGGACAGGGCAGTCAGCGCCCCCGCCGGCAAGAACTACGACGCCTCGCAGATCCAGATTCTGGAGGGGCCGGATGCTGTCCGGAAGATTCCCGGCATGTATATCGGATCAACATCCACCTCCGGACTGCACCATCTGATCTATGAGTTGGTCGACAATTCCGTGGACGAGGCGATCGGCGGGCACTGCAAACTGATCAATGTCCGGATCAACGAGGACGGAAGTTGCACGGTGGAAGACGACGGCCGTGGCATTCCCACCGACCGCCACGCGAGCGGCAAGTCGGCGCTGGAGGTGGTCCTGACCACCCTGCACGCCGGCGGCAAGTTCGGGGCCGGCGGCTATAAGGTTTCGGGCGGCCTGCACGGCGTCGGCCTGTCGGTGGTGAATGCGCTGGCCCAGTGGCTGGTGATCGAAGTCCACCACGGCGGGGAGCGGTTTAGCCAGCGCTACGAGCGCGGCTGGCCGGTCGAGGAGTTGCAAGCGCTGGGAGCCGGCCAAGGGCATGGCACCCGCATTACGTTCATGCCGGACGATCAGATCTTTGACGACACCACGTTTGACGCCGACGTGGTGGCCAATCGGCTGCGCGAGATGAGTTTCCTGGTGGCTGGAATGGAGATCCGCCTCGACGATGTCAGAAGCGGGGTCGAACAGCGGTTTTTGTTCCAAGGTGGGGTGCGGTCCTTTGTGCAGTACCTGAATCGCAACAAGGACACGATTCAGTCTGAACCGATCGTGATTCGCGGCGAGCGCGACGGGATCACTGCCGAGATCGCCATCGAGTACAACACCGGGTATCAGGAGACCGTGCTGTCGTTCGCCAATGTGATCCGAACCACCGAAGGCGGCATGCACGAGGTCGGCTTTCGGTCGGCGCTGACCCGCACCATCAACGACTACGCCAGACGGCAGGGCATGCTCAAGGAGGGAGAAGCCAACCTCCAAGGAGAGGACGTGCGCGAGGGTCTGACCGCGGTGGTGTCCGTGTTGCTGGAGCGGCCTGAGTTCGAGGGACAGACCAAGACCAAGCTGGGCAACTCAGAGGTGCGGGGCTTGGTGGACGGACTGGCCAGCGAGGGGCTCAGCACCTTCTTTGAAGAAACACCGGCCATCGGGCGGCGGATTGCCGACAAGGCGATCGGCGCCGCTCGGGCCCGTGAGGCGGCCCGCAAGGCCCGGGAGCTGACCCGGCGCAAGGGTGCCCTGGAGTCGACCGCCCTGCCGGGCAAGCTGACCGACTGTCAGAGTCGAGACCCCGCCGAGTCTGAGCTCTACTTGGTGGAGGGCGACTCAGCCGGTGGTACGGCCAAGCAGGGCCGGGATCGGGCCTTTCAGGCCATCTTGCCGTTGCGCGGAAAGATCCTCAACGTCGAGAAGGCGCGACTCGACAAGATTTTGGTGAACGAGGAGATCCGGGCCATGATCCTGGCCATCGGCACGGGCGTCGGCACCGAATTCGATCTGATGCGGGCCCGCTACCATCGGATCGTGATCATGACCGACGCCGACGAGGACGGGAGTCACATCAGGACCCTGTTGCTCACCTTTTTCTTCCGCTACATGGCGCCGCTGATCCTGGCAGGCTACGTCTACATCGCCCAGCCGCCGTTGTACCTTGTGCGCAAGGGCAAGACGGAGCGCTACTGCTACGCTGACCCCCAGCTCGAGGAGGCGCTGGCCGAGATGGGCCGGGAGGGCACCAGCATCCAGCGGTACAAGGGTCTCGGTGAGATGAATGCCCAGCAGCTCTGGGACACCACCATGGATCCGACCCAGCGCACGCTCCAGCAGGTGGCGATGGATGACGCCGTGCAGGCAGACGAGATCTTCACCCTGCTGATGGGCGACAAGGTGGAGCCACGGCGCGAATTCATCCAGGAAAACGCCCTATCTGTGCGCAACCTGGACGTCTGAGTCGGCGATTTGTTTCACGTGAAACGAGAGGGGGCGGCCAGCAATGGCCGCCCCCTTTGATCTGGTCAGAGAACTGGAACTAGGCCGGATCTGGAAATCCCGGGGCCGACTCATCGGTGACCGGCTGGCCGCCATAGGCAGCGAACCAGCGCAGGATGCGCAGCACCCTGTCGATCGCCCGCTTCGGCTTAGAGATGGCGTGGTGTTCGTCTTGATAGATGACCAGAGCTGTCGGCACACCGCGCTTGCGCAGGGTCATGTAGAGGAGCTCAGCCTGATCCAGCGGACAGCGCCAGTCGTGCTCGCCGGCCGTGATCAGCAGTGGCGTGTGGATCTCGGCCGCGGCGCTGGCGGGCGAAAGTCTGCGGTAGCCAGCCTCATTTTGCCAGGGCACACCAAGATCGTCCTGCCACCACAGGTGACAGTCGTCAGTGCCAAAGGCGGCCGCGTAGTCCCACATGCCGTGTTCGGAGACGGCCGCCCGGAAACGATCCGTGTGGCCAACGGCCCAGTTGGTCATGATGCCGCCCTGGGAGAAGCCGGTCACGAACAGGCAGCCGGGATCGGCCCAGCCCTGACTGATGGCGGCATCCACGCAGGCCATCACGTCAGCGTGTTCCCTAGGTCCCCAGTCACCCTGGATCGAACGGCAGAACTCCTCCCCGTACGAGGTGGATCCCCGGTAGTTGACCTTGAGCACCAGGTAGCCGTGAGCGAGGATCACCTGCTCGTCAAACGCCAGACCCGGCTCGTCATAAGCCATCGGGCCGCCATGAATCATGACCACCGTGGGCAGGGCGCTGGCCTCGGGCTGATGGCCGGGGGGGAATAACGCAAAGCCCTCAATTTGTGGGCCGTCTGTCGCCGCGAAGCTAAAGCGGCGGGCTTGGCCCAAGCGGCGGGTCTGTAGGAGCGAGGCCAGCGGCGCCCATAGGCACGAGGAGTGCGAGGCGTCATCGATGCGATGCATTTGGGGGCCGCCGGTGGTGGAGTCGACTACGGCCACCGAGACCCCGTGGCTGTGCGCAAAGGCGCTCACAGAAGTCATGCGGTCGGCCGGAAAGGCGAGCTCAGCGCGCCCATCGACGACATGGACCAGCCGAGTTTGACCGCGGTCGCCGGCCAGGGCCCACAGGTCGCCGCGCTCGCCCCAGTGCGGAGCACTTTCAATCGGCCGATCAAGTCCAGCCGTCAGGATGGTCATCTGAGTGCGGCCAAGCGGCTGGGGGTAGACGCGGCCGCTAGCGATGGGGTCGGGACCGCCCTCGTCCCGTACGATGCCGCCGACCGTGGCAAAGCCCTCGCCCAGGTGCGTGAAATCAGCCACTTCCTGTGCGCTGTCCAAGGCCATCACCCCGAGATGGCTCAGGCAGTACGAGTTCTCCGGATCCAGCGAAACCACGAGCGCCACTTGTCTGCCGTCAGCGGAGAAAGAAAGGGCCCGTACCTCCAGGTCGCCGAGGGTGAGCCGACGGATATGGCTGCCATCTGGACGAATCAGCCAGGCATCGGTCCGCCGGTTGTTGTCCGGATCGCCTGTACGGTTTGATAAAAAGGCAATCTCCTGGCCATCGTCCGACCAAGAGGGAGCATATTCGCTGGCCGGACCGGTGGTGAGCTGGGTGACCTGGCGACTGGCCAGGTCCAAGACGAACAGGTGGCTTTGGACCGGATCCAAAAAGCCCTCGCCGTCCATCTTGTGCTGGGTGCGGGTCAGGACGATGGGTGCGCCGTCTTTCTTCAGCGCCGTCAGATAAGTCTTTTCTTTTGTCGTGGGCACGCGGGCGGAGAAGACCAGACGGGTGGCATCCGGAGAAAGCGCGAAATCGATCACACCCTCTTCCCAGGAAGTGAGTTGGCGCGCCTCGCCGCCACGTACTAGGTCAAATGCCCAGATTTGGGGCTTGGGCGGGTCGTCAGAGTCCGAACTGCCAGCCTTCTCGGCCTTGGCCTGATCGGAGCCAGCCTTGGCCGCCGCCTTGGCCTCGGCCACCTCGAGCTCGTCCGGCCGGCTGGCGAGGCAGGCCAGAAAGCGACCATCTCGGGAAAAAACGGGGTGCGACTCGTGGGCCGCGCTACGGCTGAGGCGGTGGGCAGGGGCCGAGCCATCGGTCGGGACCACGAAGAGGCTGTTGTAGCGCTCGTCGGCATCTTTAAGAAAGCCTCGCCAGACCGCAGCTGCCCAGCGGCCGTCTGCGGACAGGGCCAGGGCGCGCATGTCCCCCAACTGGTACAAGTCGCGCAACTGCAAGGACTCTAAGTCGGGCATCAAGGGCCACCTCCCAGTACAGGGCGTCAGGGCCGAGTGTAGCAGATGCACCCTGGGTCGTAGGCGGGAGGGACCACCATCTGATATGGGGAAACTCAAAGTGACCAGCCAGCAAACGCTAAGGGGCGACAGCAGGTGACCCACCGCGACGACTTTCGGCCCTTGCTTGGACTAAGGATCCCGATGCGCGACGGTGTCGGCCTGGCTGCCGACATCTACTTGCCGTTGTCGGCTGGAGCGCACCCCGTCGTTTTGCTGCGCACGCCGTATCTGCGCACCACGGCGGAGATAGCTGCCACGGGCGCCTTCTGGGCTCGTTCTGGCTACGTCTTCGTCGCCGTCGACGTACGCGGGCGCGGAGACTCAGAGGGGGAGTTTCGGCCGTATCGGGCCGAGGGCGAAGACGGCTTCGATGCGATCGAGTGGTGTGGAGCTCAGTCCTTCAGCACCGGCGCCGTTGGCACCATCGGCGCCTCTTACAGCGGCAAGATCCAGTGGCAGGCGGCGCTGCAAAAACCGCCGCACCTGAGGGCGATGGTCAGCGTCGTGCCACCGTCCGATGCCCATGTTGAATCGCCCACTGGTGCGCCGTCGCCCATGTCTTTGTGCTGGCTACACCTGGTGAGTGGCCGCCTGAATCAGAACTTGGATCTGGTGGACTGGGAGAAGGTGTACTGGCACCTGCCGCTTGCCAGCATGGACCAAGAGCTTGGCGCAAAGAACGGACGCTGGCAGGCGAGCTGCGCACCATCCACGCCCGGACCTTCTCCTACGGACTATCAACGGCGGATGGATGAGCTGGACCTGCCTGCCTTGCACATATCCGGCTGGTATGACGATGAGCAGATCGGCACGCCCCTCAACTACCGGCTGATGTCACAGCGGGCGGCCAGCGAACGGGGAAGAAACAGCCAGCGGCTGCTGATCGGACCCTGGGGCCACCGGGTCAATCAGCAGAAGCTGGGGACGGTGGATTTCGGGCCCAGCGCCGTGATCGAGCTGGACGACATCATGCGCCAGTTTTTTGACCGCCACCTCAAAGGTACCCCAGAAGACGGGTGGGCCAAGCCTGTCCGCATCTTTATGATCGGTGATGGCTGGCGAGAGATCGATCAGTGGCCGCCCAGTGATATGACAACTCAGCCGTTGTACCTGACCTGCACGCACGGCGCCAATAGCCGACTCGGTGATGGCCAGCTCAGCCCAACGTTGCCCGCGGGTAGCGGCGAGGATCACTATCTGGCGAACCCGCTGGACCCGGTGCCTTTTTTGACTGAAGCGCTCTCCCATCAGATCGGTGGCGCCGACGACTATCGAGTGGTTGAAGAGCGCCAAGACCTCTTGGTCTATACCTCGGCCAAACTTTCTGAACCGGTCGACCTTCTGGGGCCGGTGCGGGTGGTGGTGCATGTCGCCTGCAACGTGCGAGACCTTGACGTGATGGCCAAGCTGCTCGATGTCTTTCCGGACGGACGGGCGGAGCGGGTGGTCGATGGCATGGTGCGCGGGCGCTACCGTCACGGCATGGGGCCCCAATCCTTGCTCGAAGCGGGGAGCGAAATCGAGTTGGACATCGACCTCTGGAACGTCGGCCGGCGCTTCGCGCCTGGCCACGCCGTCCGGCTGGAGATTGCCTCAAGTGCTCACCCCAAGTACCCGCGCAATCTGCACACCGGCGGCGACCTGGCACAGGAAACGGCTGATCAGGCGATCGTGGCCGAGGTGCGCCTGTTACACGGGCCGGACCACCCGTCGCGCATCTTGCTGCCCGTGGTGCGTGGCCGTCTGTGAACACCGGCCAGAGTGCTCGGCGCCAACAGATCTGGTGGATTGCCCGCATTGTTGGCGCGCTAATCGTTCTCGGTGCCATCGTCTGGGTGGGTAGCGACCCGCGTCTAATTGGCGCTGAATTCCACTGGTTTCACCAGACGGTGGCCCAGGCCGGCGCCATGGCACCGGTGATCACCGTGGCGGTGATCACCGTGCATGCTGTGTTGCCCTATCCGGTGACGCCGGTGATTGTGCTGGCGGTGGCCGTGATGGGACCGCTGACTGGACTCCTTTCCAGTTGGACTGGCTTGATGATGGCGGCCTACCTCGGTTTCTATCTGGCCAGATGGCTGGGCCAGCCGCTGTTGGCCCGGCTGGTGCCCGCCCCTGTGGTCGATCGACTCAGTCCCTATGTGATGGCATTGGGGCCGCTGGGTGTGTTTTTGGCCAGGGTACTGCCGGTGCCCTTCGCCCCGGTCTCCCTCCTGGCCGGCCTGAGCTCGGTCCGGCCGCTCGCCTACGGTCTGGCGACCGGACTCGGGATCTTGCCAGGCTTGGCCGTGGTTGGGCTGTTGCTCAATCGCAGTGCTGGAGTCTGGGAGGTGTGGGTGATCGGTGGCGGGTTTGTGGTCGTCCTCTTCTTTGCCTGGCAGGCACAGCACCGCCTGCTGCGGCGAGACCGGCCAGCGGTACAGGAGGGTGTGGGCTCCGGATCGAACTCTTCACCAGACAAGTAGCACCGAGGAGGAGTCCGTATGCCCCGCCTCCAGCGCCTGCAGCAGGCGCTTGACCCCGGTCAAGCGCTGTTGGTCACATCCCCGATTAACATCCGCTATCTGGCCGGACTGATGATCCACCCGGCCGAACGGTTCTACGCGCTGCTGGTGACGCCCGAGCAGGCGGTTCTGTTTGTGCCGGAACTGGAGCAAACGGCGGCCCGAACCTTTCACGGCCAGATCGTGCCTGTCTCCGATGCCGAGGATCTAGCCGCCTTGCTGGCGGCGCACAAACCTGCCGGTTCGCTGGCCGTGGAAAAGCGCCACCTGACGGTGGAGCGCCTGGAGCTGGTACAGGCCGCCTGGAAGCTGCCGAGTGTTTCCGACTGCAGCGCACGATTGGAAGGCCTGCGGCTGATTAAGGATGACGATGAGTTGAGCGTGATCCGGCGGGCTTGCCGGGTGATCGACGAGGTGGTGCCGTGGGCCCACGAGCAACTGAGCGAAGGGATGACCGAGCGCGACCTGGTCAGCCTGATCGACCAGCGCTTGGCGCAGCATTATAGCGTTCGCCCGGCGTTTTCATCGGCGGTTCAGTTTGGCAAGAACAGCGCCCTGCCGCACGGATCGCCAGGCAGCTACAAGCTGGCGGCGGGTGACGCCGTGTTGCTCGACATCGGGGCACAGGTCGAAGGCTATCCCTCAGACATCACCCGCACCGCCTTTTGGGGTCCTGCCTCAGCCCAGATGAAACGGGTCTATGGCGTCGTTTTGGAGGCGCACCTGGCGGCCAGTGCCAAGTTGGGGCCGGGCGTGGTCGTCGGCGAGGTGGACAAGGCTGCTCGAGAGGTGATCGATCGGGCCGGCTTCGGCGACAAGTTCAGCCACCGGGTGGGACACGGGCTGGGGCTGGAGGTGCATGAGGCACCGTCGATGCATGGTCACAATACGACCACACTTCAGCCTGGCATGGTGGTGACGGTGGAGCCGGGGATCTACCTACCCGGCGAGGGTGGCGTTCGGATCGAAGACGACTATTTGATCACGGACCAAGGCGCCGAGCGGATGACGACGGCGGATCGTCACCTGATCGAGCTGTCGACCGCTCGCTGAGGCGCACAAAACTCAGCTCAAAAGTCCCGGTGCCAAGCGGGCGCAGGCGGCCTCCAGCTCCTGGTCGGAAACCGCAGTCTGGCGACCGGCATCGAACAACTGTGTGACCCAGGCAGCGACCGCGGCCAACTCCGGCTGCTCCTTGCGGATCGGGGCAAGTCCAGCCAGCTGCCGCCGCCTGTTCACCCAAAAGGCGATCGCAGCCAGTCCGCCCTTGTCGCTGACCAGAACCCCGGGCAAGACGCCCAGCAGCGCACTGGTGTCAAAGATGGAGTAGATCTCAGGATCTTTCATCAGGCCATCGGCATGGATGCCGGCCGCCGTCAAAGCCATGGACGAGCCGACGAACGGCATGGTGGGCGGAATCGTTACCCCCAGTTCTTGTTGGAAGAAGTGGGCCACCTCAGTGATCGCCAAGGTGTCGATGTCGGTGCGCCCGCTGATGCCCATCCACAAAAAGATCAGCCCCTCGAGCGGAGTGTTGCCGGTGCGCTCGCCGAAGCCGAGAAGGGTGCCGTTGACGGCGGCCACGCCCTGCAGCCAGGCGGCCATGGCATTGGCCACGCCCAGATGGAAGTCGTTGTGACCGTGCCACTCCAACAGCCGGCCCGGTGTTCCCGTTTGGTCCACGATCGTCCGGATCAACTGCGGAACGCCGCGCGGCAAGTCAGCCTGCGACCACGGCAGTCCAAAGCCCATGGTGTCGCACAGGCGCACCCGGATCTCCACGCCGCTTTCCACGGACAGTTCGTGCAGGCGCTCCAGATACGGCACCACAAAGCCGGCCACGTCTGAACGGGTGACGTCCTCCAGGTGGCAGCGCGGCCGGATGCCCAGCGCCAGGATGTCCTTGACGATGCCCAGATAACGGTCCAGAGCCTGACTCCTGTTCAGCCCCAGCTTGGAGAAGATGTGGTAATCAGAGGCCGGTGTCAGCACTCCGGTCTCTGCAACCTGAGCCGCCTTGACCAACGGGACATCCGATGTGGCGGCGCGGATCCAAGCCGTGACCTCAGGGAAGCGATAGCCGCGCTCTTGGCACAGCGTCACCGCCTGCCGATCCCGGTCGGCGTACAAGAAGAATTCACTTTGGCGAATCAGGCCGTCCGGCCCAGCCAGCCGATGCAGCAGGTCGAACAACTGTCCGACCTGAGTCGGCGTGTAGGGCGGCCTGGCCTGTTGGCCGTCGCGAAAGGTCGTGTCGGTCAGGTACAGGTCGGGGCCTGGCGTCAGCGGCAGCCCTTCTTGCCGCATCGGAGACAGTGGTGGCGTGTGGTACGGGAAGAGGTCTCGGAATAGGACCGGTGCCGGTGGCTCGATCAGCGGCCTGGCCAAGCTGTCACGCTCCTCTCCACTCCACGAAACACCCCGGCCGGTGAAATGAGAAGCGCAACAGAAGGATCTGGTTGATGCGAAAAGCGAATCAGTCCCCATGGACATCGATCTGCTGGAGACCTTTCTTACCGCCGCCAAAACCGAGAACTTTCGGCGGGCGGCACTGCTGCTGCATCGGTCGGAGGCGGCGGTCTCACGCCAGGTGCACAGCCTTGAACAGTCCATCGGCCGAGAGCTGTTCGTACGCGAGGCCAAACATATCCGGCTGAGCGAGGCAGGAGTCGAGTTCTTGCCCCAGGCTCGGCGGGTTCTGGACGCCTGGCAGGCGGCGCAGGAGTCGGCCCGGCCGCAGGGCACAGGTGGCCGGTTGCATCTGGCGGTATCGGCCATGGTGGCCGAGGTCTATCTGCCGCGCCATCTGGCTAGCTGGGCCAAAGGCCACCCCCACGTCGATCTGGATCTGGAAGTGCTGCCGTCTGCCGACATCCCGGCAACAGTCGCCAGTGGCCGGGTGGCCGTGGGCATCGGCCGCCATCTGATCTTCCTGCCCGGTCTGGCGGTTGGTCGGTTGTGGCAGAGCCGACTGGTGCTGGTGGTCGGCACCCCGACCGGCGACCATGACGCAGCGTTGCCCACGGCGGCCGATCTGCTGAGTGGCGGGGTGCTGTTCACGCATAGCCATCCCGGCTATTGGGACGAGCTGCTGGTCACGCTGCGCCGCCACGGGTACACACCCCGGGCCGTTGCCGTGCGTCAGGTGGCCGTCACCAGGCGGCTTGTGGAAGAGGGGTTAGGAGCATCCATCCTACCCCGGGTGGCGGTGGCCCGCGAACTGGCCGAGGGCCGGATGGCAGAGGTGGAGTTGCCGGGAGTGCCGCTGCCGGCCGACAGCGTCTATCTGATGGTGCGGCGCGGCTCGAACCCGCCGGCGGTTGAGGACTGGGTGGCCGGGTTAACCAGGGGCCGGCCCCTGCCCTTGGGCGGCTAGGCATGGCGGAGTAGTCCGGGCTTCGGTATCCTAGAAGGGACCAATGGCAGGAGGGGACGGCGTGGCCGATATCGGTCGGGTCCAGTCGGTCGCTATCGAAGATGAGATGAAGCGCTCGTACATCGATTACGCCATGAGCGTGATCGTGCAGCGGGCACTGCCTGATGTACGCGACGGACTGAAGCCAGTGCAACGCCGAATCCTGTACTCGATGCATGCCATGGGCCTGACTGCCGAGCGCGCCTACCGCAAGTCGGCGGTGGTGGTCGGAGACGTGCTGGGTCACTACCACCCGCACGGCGATCTGGCCGTCTATGACGCGCTGGTCCGGATGGCTCAGGACTTCTCCTTGCGCGAGCCCCTGATCGACGGCCACGGCAACTTTGGCTCGGTCGATGGAGATTCAGCAGCGGCCATGCGCTACACCGAGGTGCGGATGGCCAAGATCACAGCCGAGCTGTTGAAGGACATTGAGAAGGACACGGTCGACTTCATCCCCAACTTCGATGAGAAGGGGACGGAACCGACGGTGCTGCCGGCCCGGCTACCCAACTTGTTGATCAACGGAGCTTCCGGAATCGCCGTCGGCATGGCCACCAACATCCCGCCGCACAACCTGGGTGAAGTGGTGGACGGCACGCTCTTGTTGCTGGCCGATCCGGAGGCCTCAGACGCCGAGTTGCTCGGATTGGTGAAGGGGCCGGACTTCCCCACCGGTGGTCAGATCCTGGGCCGGGAGGGGATCCGCCAGGCCTTCTTGACCGGCCGTGGCTCGATCACGATCAGGGGCGTCGCCACCGTGGAAGTAGCGGTCGGGGGCAAGCCCAAGATTGTGATCACCGAACTTCCCTACCAGGTGAATAAGGCGAAGTTGGTGGAGAAGATTGCCGAGCTGGTCCACGAGAAGCGCCTGGACGGGATTACGGACCTGCGCGACGAGTCCGACCGTACCGGCATGCGGGTGGTGGTCGAGTGCCGGCGTGACGTCAATGTCAACGTGCTGCTCAACAAACTCTACAAGTTTACGGCACTGCAGCAGGGCTTCGGCGTCATCCTGCTCGCCCTTGTCGGTGGCCGGCCGCGCCAACTGAGCCTGCGCGAAGCACTGCTCGCTTACATCGAGTACCAAAAGCAGATCATCATCCGGCGCACTCAGTACGACCTCAGCCGGGCCGAGGAGCGGGCCCATATCCTAGAGGGCCTGCTGGTCTGCATTGACCAGCTGGACGCCGTGATCGCCCTGATCCGGCGCGCTCCGGATGTGCCGGAGGCGAAGGAGGGACTGATTCGGGAGTTTGGCTTGAGCGAGGCTCAGGCTCAGGCCGTCTTGGAGATGCGGTTGTCGCGCTTAACCGCCTTGGAGCGCCAGAAGATCGAAGATGAGCACGCCGCCCTGGAGACCTCGATCGCCTACTTGAGAGCCGTGCTGGCCTCTGACGAGATGGTGCGCGGCATCGTCGAAACCGAGCTGAAGACGCTGCGCAAAACCTTTGCAACACCTCGGCGCACCATGCTCGTACCGCATCCGGGAGAGCTGAGCGACGAGGACCTGGTTGCCGACGAAAGCGTGGTCGTGACCATGACCCACGCTGGCTACGTCAAGCGCCAGCCGCTGTCCACCTACCACACCCAAAAGCGCGGCGGACGCGGCATCACCGGCATGAAGGCACGCCAAGAAGACTTTATCGAGCACCTGTTTGTAACTACAGCCAGGCGCCCGATCTTGTTTTTCACCAGCCGAGGCCGGGTCTTCAAGCTGAAGGCCTACGAGCTGCCGGAGGCCGGGCGCACGGCGCGCGGCACCGCGATCGTCAACCTGTTGCCGATGTCGGGCGATGAAGAGGTGACCACCTTCTTCCCGCTGGCAGCGGAACTGGAAGAGGGCGGGTTCTTGTTCATGGCCACCCAGCAGGGAACCGTGAAAAAGACACCGCTGAGCGGGTTTGCCAACATTCGAAGCAGCGGCATCATTGCCATTGGCCTGAACGAGGGGGACCGACTGCTGCATGCCAGGGCCACCTCTGGCGATCGGCAGGTGATTTTGGTCACCGAACGCGGTCAGTCCATCCGCTTTGCCGAGGAAGATGTGCGGCCTACCGGGCGCGGCGCACACGGCGTGCGCGGCATCCGTCTGGCCACCGGCGATCGGGTGTGCGGCATTGCGGTGCCTGACAGCGGCCAGGACCTGGTGATCCTGACCAGACGCGGCTACGCCAAGCGTTCCGGGCTGGCCGGGTACCGGGTGCAGGGTCGGGGCGGGCTGGGGATCAAGGCCCTGGGCCTGAAGGACAAGGCGGACCGGGTGGCTGAGTTGCGGGCCGTGAACGACAACGACGAGCTGATTGTGATCACCGGAGAAGGGATCTTGATCCGCTTTGCGGTCAAGGACCTGCCGCGCCAGGGACGGACGGCAACCGGTGTGAAGGCAATCAGGCTGGACAGCGGTGATCAGGTGCTGGCGGTGGCTCGTTCCACGCCCGAGGACGACCCGACGCTGGCATGACCAAGTGGGTCCGGTTACGGCGGCAGCCGAACGGACAGGTGATCCACGCCCACGTGGCAGTGGCGGACGCGTTCTGGACCAGATTCCAAGGCTGGATGGGGCGGAGCGCCATTGGCCCCCAAGATGCGCTGCTGTTGACCGAGACCCCGGCCATCCACACCATGTTCATGCGCCAGCCGATTGACGTGGTGATCTTGTCCAAGGCGGGCCGGGTCCTGGCGGTGGCGCCAGCAGTGGCGCCTTGGCGACTGCTCAAGCCGGTGCCGACGGGGCGCCACGCGCTGGAACTGGCGGCCGGCCAGGCCAGTGATCTGGCGATCGAGGTGGGAGACAGCCTGAGCTGGGAGCCGACCTCGCCGCCGGACCAGAGCGCCTGAGTGAGGCGGCGTCGCGGCCCGGATGTGCTAGCATGGTGGCGGCCCAAGATCGGCCCCAGAGGGAGATACACGACATGAGCGAACAGGGAACGTTTCGGGTCAAAGCTGGACTGGCCGAGATGCTCAAAGGCGGCGTCATCATGGACGTCACCACTGCCGAGCAGGCCCTGATTGCTGAGCGTGCCGGTGCCTGTGCGGTGATGGCGCTGGAGCGCGTACCGGCAGACATTCGAGCCGCCGGTGGCGTGGCTCGGATGGCCGACCCGGTGAAGATCAAGGAGATCATGGCGGCGGTCACCATCCCGGTGATGGCCAAGGTCCGGATCGGCCACTTTGTGGAGGCCCAGATCCTTGAGGCGCTGGCTGTCGACTACATCGACGAGAGCGAGGTCCTGACGCCGGCTGACGACGCCAATCACATCGACAAGTGGAAGTTCACCATCCCCTTTGTCTGCGGTGCCAGAAACTTGGGCGAGGCCTTGCGCAGGATTGCTGAGGGCGCCGCCATGATCCGCACCAAGGGCGAGCCCGGCACCGGCAACGTGGTGGAGGCCGTGCGTCACCAGCGCCTGGTGCAGCAGGAGATCCGCAAGGCCGTCAGCACGCCGGAAGACGAACTAGCGGTCTACGCCAAGGAGCTCGGTGCACCCCTGGACCTGGTCAAGGCGGTGCATGACAGCGGCAAGCTGCCGGTGGTCAACTTTGCGGCCGGCGGAATCGCCACGCCAGCAGACGCGGCCCTGATGATGCAACTTGGCTCAGACGGCATCTTTGTGGGTTCCGGCGTGTTTAAGTCGCAGGATCCTGAGGCCACGGCCCGAGCAGTGGTCCGGGCCACCACGCACTACAAAGACGCCGCTGTGTTGGCCGAAGTGTCGGAGCATCTGGGTGAACCGATGCGCGGCCTGGAGATCTCGCGACTGGGTCCAGACGACAGGATGCAGGACCGCAGCCGGTGAGAGTCGGCGTCTTGGCCCTGCAAGGGGCCTTTCGGGAACACATCGCGACCTTGGCCCGACTTGGCGTTGAGAGTCGCGAGGTGCGCACGGTCAAGGATCTCGAGGGAGTCGAAGGGCTTATCTTGCCCGGCGGAGAGTCCACCACCATTGGCATGCTGATGGATGAATACGGCCTGATCGAGGCCTTGCGTCAGGGAGAGATGCCGCTGTTTGGCACCTGTGCCGGCATGATCGTGTTGGCCAAAGACATCCAAGGCTCCACACAGCCGCGGCTGGGCCTGATGGACATGGCGGTGGATCGCAACCACTACGGCCGCCAGCGAGAGAGCTTTGAAACCGAGATCGCCGTGACCGGCCTGCCCCAAGGTGTGCGCGGCGTGTTCATTCGGGCGCCGGTTGTGACCCGCACCGGGCGCGGGGTGGAGATCTTGGCCCGCCATCAGGGTGAGGTCGTTTTGTGCGCCGAAGGCAGATGCCTGGCAGCGGCGTTTCACCCAGAGTTGACCGACGACACCCGGCTGCATCGCATGTTCTTGGACCGCTTCGTAGAAAAGGTTCCGGCCCGCCGCCGCTGAGCTGGTCGGCGGCTGGCCCAGACGATGGCTGGCGGCTGGGCGCTGCCTGCCCCTAGCGGACCAGCAGGCGGAGCGCTAGGACCACGGCGGCAATCGCCGGTATCAGCAGCCACGCTTGCCAGCGGCCGAAGTTGAAGGTCCAGCCGATGCCGAAGCGCTTGGCCACGATAATGGCCGGGTCCTGGGGGTTGAAGTAGACCAGGCCGCCCTTCCACAGGCGGTCGTCGTCGCGGGCCACCAGACCGGTGTCCGGCCCCTCCGCAGACGGGAGACGCACCCCCTCCTGGCCCATCCGGTAGCTGATGAGGACGACGGCGACGGCAGCCAGTAGCGGGACGAGAACGATGCCCAGGTGCACGGGGAGAGCAGGCGGCAGAAGTCCCCAGCTCAGCAGGCCGCTGGCCAGAAGGGTCAGATTGACGGCGGCGACGAGGAGCAGGAGCAGCCTGATCATACCGGTGCGAAACCGCCAACTGCGCTGCAGGGAGGCCTCTGGGTGGGCGGGGTCGAGCTGGCGGGGGCTTCGCCAGGTGAAGTACGAGAGTGCGACGAGCAGGGAGGTGACCACCAGTTCCACCCACAGGGGGAACAGGGCGCTGCCCCAACTCTTGCTTGCATACCGGTTTGGCTGACCGCTGAGGTTGAAGTGGACGGCGATCTGCGCCGGCAGGGCAGGATAACGTAGGGCGCCGACGACCGCGGTTAGGGCGATCAGGAGGAGGGCCGGCAGCAGGTATAGCCAGGGGAAGGCGCCCTGCCCGAGATCGGGCGCCGTCGCTGCGGCAGCCCCCTGGTGCAGGCCGACGAACCAGTGCCCGGCCTGTTTCGCCCGCAGCACCTGGCGGTGAGCGACCAGGTAGTTGGCGAAGAAGAGGGCGAGGAGCAACAGCTGAGGCGCGATCAGAGTGACCGAGGGCCTGGCGATCAAGAGCAATAGCGCCAGGGAGATGAGGGCACTGAGCGCCAGCCGGAGGCGGAAGCCGCGGGTTGCCGCCCGCACAGCGATATCGCTCTGGTATGCCGGCGGGATGCGTACCCCGAAGGAGATGGTTTGGGCTACCATCCCGGGCAGGAACCAGAAGGCAGCGGTGACCGCCACCAAAGTGGCGGCTAGGACTAGGTCAATGGCGAGCATGGCGACTACCCCTTTACGATGGAGATGAAGACAGATCGGCCACGACCTGCTGGCACAGCTGATTGATGAGATCCGGTCGCAGTCCGCCGGCGAGGCCCTCGGCGACCAGGCGGCGGAGCTGGGCGCCGAACTGGTCGCTGCGCGTCGGCGAAGGCGGAGGCAGCGCCAGAACCCGCGCCCCGTTATGGCGCTCGAGGCTGATCAGCCCCGCCTTGGCCAGCATGCCGTAGGCCCGGCGTACCGTATGGAGGTTGACCGAGAGATCCGCTGCCAGACGTCTGACTGTCGGCAGGTGGCTGCCGGGCAGCAGCCGCCCGAGCGCCAGTGCCTCCACCAATTGATCGTAGATCTGGCGATAGAGGGGCCGCTCGGAGTTCAGGTCGAGAAGCAGAATCACTGGCATCACCACAATTGATATAGCAAAGATATAACAATAGTGCAACCGCCTGTTGACAGCGCTCTTCAGGTTTGTTACCGTCAGCGCCACGATGACGGAGCCCAAGGTCAGCTGACCGCGTAGAGACGCCACGGATGGTGCAAGTGGCGGGGCAGCAGATGGCGATCCACTCCTGAGGTCCTGGTGACGAGCCAGGCGCAGCCCAGCGTTAGCGGTCTCAAGTGGATCCTTGGGGATCAACTAGGGTGGTACCACGAGTTCAAGCGGCTCGTCCCTAACCGGGGCGGCCGCTCGTTTCATTGCTGAAGGAGGCGAGTGGGCGTGCACGACCTCAAGGAGATCCGCCAAGACCCCGAACGGTTCCGGCGAGGGGTGGAGAAAAAGGGCGGCGACAGCGGCGAGATCGATCGGCTGGTGGACTTGGACGCACGGCGCCGCGGCGCCCTGGCTCGGGTCGAGGCGCTGCGCGCCCAGCGCAATCGAGCTAGCGAAGCTATTGCCGCCAGTAGGAGAAGCGGCCAGCCAGTCAGTGAGATGGCCCAGACGGAGGCCCGAGGGCTGGGTGAACAAATCGGCCAGGTCGAGGCTGAGCTGGCCAAGGTGGAGCCCGAGATCCAGCAGATCCTGAGCGTGCTGCCCAATATCCCCAATGACGATGTGCCAGAGGGCGACGAGAGCCACAATCGAGAGGTGCGCCGCTGGGGAGATCTTCCGGCTTTCTCTGGTCCAGCCAAGGCCCATTGGGAGATTGGCGTCGATCTTGGCATCGTCGATTTCGAGCGGGCCGGCAAGGTGAGCGGGCCGCGCTTCGCCTTTTTGAAGGGTGACGGGGCACGCCTGGAGCGGGCACTGATCGACTTCATGCTGGATCTGCACACCCGCCAGCATGGTTACACCGAGATCTGGCCACCGCTCTTGGTCAACGCCGCCAGCGCCTTTGGCACCGGCCAACTGCCCAAGTTTGGACAAGACATGTTCCAGACCACAGATGGCTACTATCTGATCCCCACCGCCGAGGTGCCGGTCACCAACCTGCACAGCGGAGAAATCCTGGCCGGATCAGACCTGCCGATCAGGTACTGTGCCTACACGCCCTGCTTTCGGTCCGAGGCTGGGGCGGCTGGCCGGGACACCAGAGGGTTGATTCGCAACCACCAGTTCAACAAAGTTGAATTGGTCAAATTCACCGCTGAGGAAAGTTCCTACCAGGAACTGGAGACGTTGCGCCAAGACGCCGAGTCGGTGCTCGAGGCATTGGCCCTGCCTTATCGGACGGTGGTGGTGGCGACCAGAGAAATGACCTTTGCGAACACCAGGCAGTATGACCTGGAGGTCTGGTTCCCAGCCCAAAATACCTACCGGGAAATCTCGTCTTGCAGCAACTTCGAGGCCTTCCAGGCCCGCCGTGCGAACATCCGTTATCGCTCCACTGCCGGAGATGTCCGTCACGTGCATACGCTCAATGGGTCCGCCTTGGCTGTGGGCAGGACGTTTTCCGCTATCTTGGAGAACTATCAGCAGCCCGATGGCACGGTGATTGTCCCTGAGGTGCTGCGCAGCTACCTGGGTGGACAGGACCGGCTCGGCAAAGGTTAGGTCGTGGAGGGGTGGCCGAGTGGCCGAAGGCGGCGGTCTTGAAAACCGCTAGGGTGAAAGCCCTCGTGGGTTCGAATCCCACCCCCTCCGCCAATCACCGATAGGCCGGCGGACAGGCGCGCACAGAGTGGTCCTCGAATAGGGTCGCACAGAGGAGAAGGGGGCGACGGGTATGGAGGTGGCGCAGACCCCGATCCGTTTTCTGACGGAGAGCGAGCGGCTGTTTGCGGACAAGGAGGCGGTGGTCTGTAAGGACGTCCGCCTCACCTACCGTCAGTTCGGCAAGCGGGTGCGACAGATGGCCGGGGCACTTGCTGCCTTGGGCGTGGGCAGAGGTGACCGGGTGGCCTATTTGGGACTGAACTGCCACCGGCTGGTTGAGCTCTATTACGCGGTGCCGGGCCTCGGTGCCATCCTCAGCCCGCTGAACGTTCGCCTCACCCAGCCGGAACTGGAGTTCATCCTGGGCGATCTAGGGGCCCGCGTTTTGATCACAGACGCGACGCTGGCGCCCTTAGCCGCGCGCCTAGAGCCGACGCTGCGTGGTCAGGTGATCTGCCTGGACCAAGGACAGGTGCCGGCCAACTGGCTCGATTACGAGACCTTGCTGGCTGCCACAAAACCTCTGGCCGAGCTCGGCGCAGGCATCGACGAATCTGACGTCGCCGAGATCTTTTACACCTCCGGAACCACCGGTCGGCCCAAGGGAGTGATGCTCACCCATCGCAATCTCTATCAGCATGCCCTTGGCGTCGCCATCTCCCTGCCAGTGCAGCCGGAGGAGATTCAGCTGGTCGGCACGGTGCCGCTGTTTCATGTCAACGGCTGGGGTGCGCCGCACTACATCGTGGCCATGGGCGCCACCCAGGTGGTAACGGCCCGCTTCGAGCCCAGTGAGTTCTTCCGGCTGGTCAAGGCCGAACATGTGACCTTGGCCATGATGGTGCCGAGCATGCTGGCCGCCTTGCTCAGCGGTAGCGGCGAACATCAGGGAGATCTCACGTCGTTGCAGCACATTTTGATCGGTGGCGCGCCGCCGCCGCCGACCTTGATCCGGGCGGCCCGGCGCGATCTGGGCGTGCGCTGCACGGTCGGCTACGGACTCTCAGAGACGAGCCCGGTGCTGACCATCGCCAACGTCAAACCGGACCTGATGCATCTGCCGGCTGAGGCGCAAGATGAATTGCGCGCCCGCACCGGCATCCCGATGGTCGGTGTCGAGGTACGGGTGATGGACGCACAGGGCCGGGAGGTGCCCTGGGACGACGAGAGCATCGGCGAGATCTGGGCGCGGGCGGACAGCATCAGCCCCGGGTACTGGAACCGTCCGGCGGAGACCCAAGAGGTGTTTGTCGATGGCTGGTTTCACACCGGAGACATGGCCGTGGTGAATAAAGAGGGCTACCTGCAGATCGTGGATCGTAAGAAAGACATCATCATCAGCGGCGGCGAGAACATCAGTTCGGTCGAGGTGGAAAACGCTCTGTATAGTCACCCGGCGGTGTTTGAGGCTGCGGTGGTAGCCATCCCGGACGAAAAGTGGGGCGAGGTGCCGTATGCATTTGTGGCGCTCAAACCGGAAGCCACGGCGTCTGCAGAAGAGTTGCTCACCCACTTGCGCACGCAGATCGCTGGCTTCAAGATTCCGAAGAGCATCGAATTTCGTACGGAGTTGCCGAAGACCGGTACCGGCAAGGTGATGAAGCAAGAGTTGCGGCGGCCGTTTTGGCCGGGCCGGTAACCTCGAGCCTACGGAGGAGGAGCGCGCCGTGGGTCAGCTGAGTTTTGGTCAGGTTCTCGACGCGACCTGGGCCATCTACCGCAAGGGCTTTGTCAGCTTTGTGGCGGTCGGCCTGCTTAGCCAGGTGCCCTATGCCATCTTGGTGGCGCTCACCGGCGTGGTGGTTGGGGGCAGCTCGGCTGTGGGGGCCCTGGCCCTGGTTGCCATCTTTTCATTCCTGGCCGGCGTGCTGCTACAGGCGGCCTCGATCCGGCTGGCCGACTCGTTCTACGAGGGCAAGCCCACCTCAGCCTTAGATGCGGTACGCCAGATCGGTCCGGTGTTACTGCCGCTCGCCTTGCTCACCGTGCTGCTGGGTATCGGTACGAGTATTCTGACGGTCTTTTTGATCATTCCAGGACTCATTTTCTACTTCCGGTTCGTGCTCGCCATTCCCGGGCTGGTGATCGGGCGGGACACGGTATGGAGTTCCTTCGGCGACGCCTGGAGGATGTCCAAAGGTGCTTTCTGGCGGATCCTGGGGGCCAGCATCGTTTTTTCTCTGGCGATTGGCGTGGTGGATGCTCTGATCAGCGTCGTCGCCGGCAAGACCGGCTTGTCCGGTTCGCAGCAGGCCGCCTATCTATTGGCGCCCAGTGTCGGCGGCTACTTCAACGCACTTGGTCCAGGCTTGTTCGCCGGTGATGTGGTTAGTGCGGTGACCGGTTCGGTGATCCCGATCTTGCTCACCGTCCTCTACCACGATCGGCGCGCCGCTATGCGTCTGGCCCTGGAGATGGGGCCGATGCCAGGGCAGTCTCCGGCCGCAGGGGAAAGCGAAACAGACCGGCCCTGAATCGCTCGTGGACCGGCGGCGGACTCCGTCCCGCCGGGGCCGAGCGCAAAAGTCGTCCACCGGCTGACGGGAAGGGACCCCACGAGGGGCACCGAGCGGCCAGGATCTGGCAACGCGTAGGACCATGGCCCCACGTGGCCTCAAAACATGGTGCAATGTGGCCACAATAAAAAGGGGGTGATCCGCATGGTTCGTGTGGGTATCCGCTATCTCAAGGACCACCTCAGCGAGCAGTTGGTTCGGGTCCGAAGCGGCGAGGTTGTGGAGGTCACCGACCACGGTGTGCCCATTGCCCGCCTGACTCCCCTGCCGAAAAGTCCCACCGCCGGCCTGTACGCTCTGGCGGAGCGGCTAGGCAATGACTGGCAGGGCGGCAAGCCGACGGGTCTGAACATTGAGCGGGCGCCGTTAATATCAGCTAAACTCTCGTTGTCGCGAGCGATCAGCGAAGACCGGGAGTAATCGTGATTGCATACTTGGACAGCAGCGCGCTGGTGAAACTTTACGTCACCGAGCCGGGGTCTGATCGAGTGCGCAGTTTGATGGACCAAGCTGACGCTGCCGCCACCAGTGCTAGCGCCTATCCCGAGGTGCGGGCGGCGATGGCGCGCCGCCATCGAGCGGGGGTCCTGACTGCGGCGCAGCTGGCCGATATGGCTTCCGCCATCACTAGTGACTGGGGACGGTTGTTTGTCGTTCCGGTGGGACCCCCGCTCGCCCTCGCCGCCGGGGGTGTGGCCGAGATGTATTCGCTACGTGGGATGGATGCGATTCATCTGGCTACGGCGCTATGGCTGCGTAGCCATGAAGAGGCCGTCGTGTTTGCAACATCCGATGTGCGTCTTTCGACCGCCGCCAGTAAAGCCGGCCTGGTCATCGACGAGCCTTGGCAATAGGCGCATCGGTGTCTTTGAGCCCGGATTCCTGGCCATCACCACTCGACCTTCGGTATAATGAGAAATCCTGCGGAGGGATACCCAAGTGGCTGAAGGGGCGGTCCTGCTAAGACTGTAGGGGGCACAAAATGCCCCGCGAGGGTTCAAATCCCTCTCCCTCCGCCAGCCACCACCCGACTCCCACCAGCGAGCCATCTGGGTCGTGAAATCTGGTGGGAGTTGTGCTATTCTTACGGCCTGAAGCGCCCATAGCTCAGTGGATAGAGCGCGTGGCTACGGACCACGAGGCCGAGGGTTCAAATCCTTCTGGGCGCGCCAAGCTTCGCCCCTGTAGCTCAGGTGGATAGAGCGGGGGTTTCCTAAACCCTGTCTGCCGGGGGTTCGAGTCCCTCCAGGGGCGCCAATATTGGAGGGG
>JAJZLY010000009.1 GCA_021850485.1 Bacillota bacterium
GCGCTGCGATACGCTCATCCACACGGAAGCACTCCTTTTCTGTTGGCCAGTACCGCCAGATTTGGAGCTGCTTCCGCTATTTCCCCCCTCTCTCACCACTCACCCCACAGGTTTCATCCTAGAGCCGGAGCCGAACCGTCGCCAACTGGGAAAATTTGGACGCCGGCAGTTAGGAGGAGCAGTCATGGCCGAGCAGGGCACCGACACCCATCTGATCATTGGCACAGCTGGCCATGTGGATCATGGCAAGACCACCTTGATCAGGGCCCTGACCGGCCAGGACACCGACCGCCTGCCCGAAGAGAAGCGGCGCGGTATTTCGATTGAGCTCGGTTTTGCGCCCTTTGTTTTGCCGTCTGGCCGCCGGGCCGGGGTGGTCGATGTGCCAGGTCACGAACGGTTCGTGCGCCACATGGTGGCAGGTGCCTTTGGCATGGACGCAGTGCTGTTGGTGGTGGCGGCGGACGAGGGCATCATGCCCCAGACCGAAGAGCACCTGGCGATCTTAACCCTACTCGGCCTAGGACGCGGTCTGGTGGTGCTGACCAAGACCGATCTGATCGGCACCGACCAACGGTTGGTGGTGGAACGGGAGTTGCGGCGCGGCCTGGCCGAGACCTTTTTGAAAGATGCGCCGATCTTGCCCTTTTCGGCTCCGACCGGCCAAGGCTTGGCGGAGATTTTGGCGGCCATCGATCAGCTGACCGCCAACTTGCCGGCGCGCCCGGCCAATGGACCGATGCGCCTGCCGGTGGATCGCAGCTTCGTGGCCAGCGGCTTTGGCACAGTGGTGACCGGCACCTTGTTCAGCGGACAGGTGGCGGTCGATGACCGGCTGCTGGCGGTCCCGGCCGCAAAGAGCGTTCGGGTTCGCCAGATCCAGGTGCATGGCGTAGGCCGGAAAACCGCCCGGGCTGGTCAGCGGGTGGCGCTCAACCTGGTGGGCGCCGAGAAGGGAGAGCTGGGGCGGGGCAGCCTGGTGCTGGGCAGCGGCGGCGGCGACCGTACCGACACCATCTACGCCAGACTAAGCGTGCTAGCTGGCGAGCGGACGATTAAGACCGACCAGAGGCTGCACCTGCATGCCCTCACCTTTGAGGTGATGGGCCGGGTGGTGCTGCTGGACGGCGACCACTTGAGCGGCGGCCAATCGGCGCTGGCCCGCATCCGGCTGGAACACCCGCTGTGGCTGTTACCCGCAGATCGCATCGTGCTGCGCCAAGTGGCGCCAGCGGCCACCGTTGGCGGGGGTGTGGTGATCGCCACCAGCGGCCACTTTCGCCGGCACCACCGGCAGGATCTGGCCGACCTCAGGCAGATGGAGACCGGCGGTGTTGGCGGTCGGTTGGAGGTGGCAGCCAGCCGACTTCTGCGTGTGGATCCGGGTGCGGAGGCTTCTGCGGAATTACTGGCCGAGCTGACGCGGCGCAAGGTGCTGATCCGAGTTGGCGGCCAGTACTTGGGCGAGGTGGTGCTGCGAGCCCGCCAACAGGCGCTGGTCGGGTACCTGAGGCAACTTGGCCGGGAGCATCCGGAGCGCCTTGGTGAACGGGCAGAAACCCTGCGCCAGCGGTTTTTCAAAGAACTAGACGGCCACACCTTCGCACAGCTTCTGGCGGCCTTGGAGCAATCGCATACTGTCCGCCTCGGCGACGGGCTGGTCGGGTTGCCCGAGGTGAAAGCCGACCTGGACAATCCGCTGGAGGCGCCGGCTCGCCTGTTGCTGGAACGACTGGCCAAGTCCCCCTTCACGCCACCGAGCGCCGCGGAGCTGGGCCAGGCCATGGGTGTTCCAGAGGCCCAGGTGGATCGACTGGGCCGCTATCTGGCGGCCAACTCAAGAGTGGTGCGCGTCGGTGCCTGGCTGTTTACCGCAGGTGCCTTAGAAGAGGCGGCTGCTCGGGTGGCGCAGTGGTTTGCCAGCCACCCGCAGATGACGGCCGGGGAGTTTCGCGATCTGCTTGGCACCTCGCGCCGCTATGCCATTCCGCTCCTGGAGTACTTCGACAACCGGCGGCTGACCAGACGGGTCGGAGAGGTCCGGGTGCCGTATCGCTAAGGGCGTTCTTCCGCCGAGGCTGGTGGTAGGCGCTGAGTGTTCTGATATAATCCCCGTGGCCATCTCGTTTGGTGCCGGCTCATTCACATTGACCAGGGAGGTCTCCCATGACAGGCAGGGGAATCAGCGGGCTGGTCGCCATCTTGGTGCTGCTGGTGGGTGTGGCCTTTTACTTCACCAGCGTCAATCCGGTGCTGCGCTACATCAAACAGGGCCTCGACCTTCAGGGCGGTGTGCAGGTCGTTTTACAGGCGACCAAGCCGGTGACCGCTGCCGACATGCAAAAGGTCGAGAACATCATTGCCTTTCGGGCCAACGGCTTCGGCGTCTCCTCTCCGAGTATCCAAATCCAAAACCAAAATCAGATCGTGGCTCAGTTGCCTGGTATCAAGAACCAGCAGCAGGCAATCACCGCCCTGGGCCAAACTGCCCAGCTGGAGTTCAAGGGACCCAAGGGCCAGCCGATCTTGTCCGGTGCCGATCTGGTCTCGGCCCAGGCTGCCCTGGCCTCAACGGGAGGCAGCGGAGCGGTGATCAATCTGACCTTCGATGCCGCTGGCACCAAGGCATTCGCGGCCGCTACCCAGGCCTATCTGCACCAGCAGATCTCGATCTTTCTCGACGGCAAGAACATCGAAACCGCCACCGTCCAGGCGGTGATCAGCAACGGAAACGCCCAGATCACCGGCATTGGCACGTTGCAGCAGGCCCAGCAACTGGCCACATTGCTCAGTTCCGGTGCCTTGCCGGTGCCGCTTAAGATCATCGAGGCGACGGCCGTGTCCGCCACCTTAGGGGCATCGTCCATCCACGCGTCGGAAGTGGCTGGGCTGGTGGCGATGGCGCTGATCGGACTCTTTATGGTGATCGCCTACCGCTTCGCTGGCTTTTTGGCCGATATGGCTTTGTTCTTTTATCTGATGTTGTTTGTCGGCATCTTGGTGGCAGTCGGGTTCGTGATGACTCTGCCCGCCGTGGCCGGGGTTATCTTGTCTGCTGGCATCGCCGTTGATGCCAACGTCATCATCTTCGCTCGGGTGCGAGAGGAGCTGCGGGCCGGCCTCAGCATCAAGACTGCACTCGACAAGGGGTTCAGAAACGCCTTTCGCGCCATTTTGGACTCCAATGTATCGACCGTCATCGCGGCGATCGTGCTGTATTATTTTGGCTCTGGGGATGTGCGCGGATTTGCAGTCACCCTGGGCCTGGGCGTGGCGATCAGCTTTTTGACCGCCATCTTGTTCACACGCTACCTGCTGCGTCTGGCTGAGGACTCGGTGTTGGTCAGCAACCTGAAAGTCTTTCTAGGATAGGGGCGGTCAATCGGTATGCGCTTTAACTTTGACTTCATCGGCCGTCGCCGCCAGTTTTACGTACTGTCGGCAGTGATCCTGGTCGTGGCTGTCGGTGGCTTTTTCCTGCGCGGATTGAATCTGGGCATCGATTTCAGCGGCGGCATCCAGATGCAGGTGCACTTCCAAAAGCCAGTGCAATTGACGGCTGTCGACGCCACGCTGCGCAAAGATGGCATCAGCAACTACTTCGCGGTGTACCTGGGCAGCGGCAAGCAGAATATTCAGATCTCGATGCCAGCCGTTTCGGAAACGCTGCGGGCGACGGTCGACCAGAGCCTGACCAAGGACGTGAGCCCGTATACCATCACCAGCTTCACCAAGGTGACCGGCAGCTTCTCGTCCCAGGTGGTGCGCGGTGGCGTGATCGCCGTCTTGCTCGCCTCGCTCGGCATCATCTTGTACATGATGATCCGCTTCGATCTGCGCTTTGCCATCTCCGGCATCTTTGCCGTGTTCTGGGACGCCTTCGTCTCGCTGGGCCTGGTCGCTCTCATCCACTTCACGGTCAACGCCCCGTTCGTGGCCGGCGTGCTGACCATCATCGGCTACTCGATCAACGACCGCATCATCATCTTTGACCGGGTGCGAGAGAATCTCAAAAAGCGGGGCAAGGAGAGTTTGGCTGAGATCGTCAATCTCAGCTTGAACCAGACGCTGGGTCGGTCCATCGCCACCGCCACGGTGGTGGTGATCGCCATGCTGGCGATCTTGATCCTAGGCGGCGCCACCACCCAAGACCTGGCCGCCACCGTGGTGATCGGCGTGGTGTTCGGTGCCTACTCCTCGATCCTGCTGGCCTCGCCGATCTGGTACGAGTGGGTGTTCCGAGTGGAGGCCCAGGCGGCGGCCACCGCCGTGCGGGTGGGACGCGCCCCTGCCCCTAAACGGCAACAGGCGGTGGCGGACCCCGAGGCAGAGCAGGCCGTGCGCAGGCAGTCGGGAGCAAATCGCCCGCGCGGGCGCAAGAAGCGCCGGCGCCGCTAATGACCGATCCATCGATCTTCAACGCCCGGCCGAGCGGCCGGGCGTTGTCATGGACGCTCCGATCCACCCAGTGCACTGGCACTCCTGCACCTACGCAGACAGGTAGGCTCAGATCAGGGGAGAAGTACCTATCTTAAGGGGGAGTGGTTCGTGCGAAGCATGATTGTCGGGTTGGTGCTGGCGATTTTGGTGGCCGTCTTCGCCGTGCAAAACTCCCAGGCCGTGACGATCCAGGCCTACTTTTGGCACCTGCCGCAGGTCAGCCTAGTGCTGGTCATCTTGCTCTCAGCCCTGGTGGGCGTGGCGCTGGGGGCACTATTTGGCGCCAGCCGGATGTGGAAGATGCGCTACAGCCATCGCCAGGAGATGAAGCAGGTGAAGGCGGAGCGTGACGCGGCGGTAAGCGCCCATCAGGAAGCAATGAAGAAAGCGGCGGCAGCGACGCCTCCGGAGTCAAGCTCACAACAGCCACCCGTCTCCGGGCAGTGACCGTCCCAGTTGGGTTTCAGCTGGCCCCGGTTTCCCGGGACCTGGTGGCGGCGTTTGCCGCCGAGACTGGCCTCAGCCAGCCGCTGGCGGAGGCGATGGTGCGGCGCGGCTTCAGCGCCGAGTCATTCACCCAGGAGATTGCCGAGCCACAACCGCCGACCTGGCCGCAATTTCTCAGCGAAGCTCAGCGTCAGCTTCTGTCCCAGGCCGTGCGCGGGCGGTCTGTTCTGGTGTTTGGGGACTACGATGTGGATGGCATGGCGGCGACAGCCATCACGGTGTTGGCCTTAGAGCAGGTGGCTAGTAACGTCCGCTGGCAGCTCCCCAACCGATTTCAAGGCGGCTACGGGCTGTCGGCCACGGCCGTGCAAGACGCCTTCGATGCCGGGGTTGAGGTGCTGGTGGCCGTAGACTGCGGCATTACCGCGACCGATGAAGCCGCACTGGCCGCCGAGCTGGGTCTCGTCATGGTAGTCGTGGACCACCACCTGCCCGGCGCAGTGTTGCCCCAGGCGGCGGTGATCATCAGCCCGATGGTTGCACCGGGGCGCCCGCCGTTGTGCGGCGCAGGCCTGGCTCTGATGCTGACCGAGGCCCTGGGTTTGGACGGACACAGTGTCCTCGACCTGGCGGCTCTTGGTACGGTGGCGGACCAGGTGCCCCTGCGCGGTGCCAACCGCTGGATCGTCCAACAGGGCCTGCGCCAGATCAACGTCAGTCCGCGCCCTGGCATCGGAGCCCTGCTTGAACAGGCGCGCGTGCGCCGGCCGGTCGACGAGCAAGACGTTGCCTTCCGCCTCGCCCCGCGTCTGAACAGCCTGGGTCGAATGGGCTCCCCTGACGATGGCGTGCGCTTGCTGCTGGCCGAAAAAGACGACGCCAAGACGCTTGCCCAGCGAGTCGAGATGGTCAACGCCGAGCGGCGTGAGGGTTTGGCGGCGATTGAGGCAGAGTGCGAGGCGGCTGTGGCCGCCAATCCTGAGGTCGGCCCGATCTTGATTTCCGGGGACGGCTGGTCGCCGGGTCTGATTGGCATCGTGGCCTCTAGGCTATGCGGTCGCACGGGACGGCCGACAGTGGTAGCGGCCGTGGCCGAGGATCAGGTCATTGGGTCAGCTCGAGGACCGATCGGGTCTGATGTCAGGCGGGCCCTGGGTGCGGCAGAAGGGTTGCTTTTGCGCTACGGTGGTCACGCCCAGGCCGCTGGTTTCGAAACGACGCGCACCGACTTAGCCCGTCTGTGGCAGATCTTGCGCCAGGAATTGTCGGATCAGACGGTGCCGGCGTTGTCGGTCGACGGAGTTTTGTCCGCCGCCACGGCACCCGTGGTGTTGGCAGCTCAAGATCAGCTGAAACCGTTTGGGGCGTCGTTTGAGGCGCCCTGCTGGCTGACGGCCAGCGGCCAGATCGGCGGCCTTCGCCAGATCGGAGATGGCGGGCGCCATCTGGCGTTTTCGGTCGACTCCTTGGCTGCCATCTGGTGGGGCGGTGGCGAGCAGGGCCCTCCGCCCCAGCTGGTCGACGTGGCCGGCGGTCTGGAGAATGATCCGTTTGTTCATCGCAGTCGCCTAGTGGTGGCAGCCCTGCGCCCGTCTCTATGGGCCGAGGCCGCCGAGATCTGGCTTGGCGCTGATAAAGACGGCGCCGTCGGGTCGGGTGAAGACGGCGGCGTCGACCTGACTCCGTGGCCGCTTGACTGGCAGGCACTGGCCGACCAGGTGGGTCCGCTGTTGCTGGTGACCGCAGATCTGAAGACGGCCTGGGCTAGCCGCCAGTCGCGGCCCCAGGTGTTGCCCATCGGGCCGGGACTTACTGAGGACAGGTTTCGCCAGATCGAAGCTGAGGGATGGGTCAGGGCCTGGCTCGGATATCTGCCGCCTCTTAAGCCGACGGGTCAGACTCTGGTGTTTTTGGATCCGCCGACGGTGCCAGAGATGCGCCGATGGCGACAGCGCGGCTGGCGGCAGGCGTACGCCATGACTGGGCCGGGGAAGGGGCCGCTGCTGGCGCGCCAAGATGTGGTCGCAGCCTGGCGACAGCGCAGCCAGCCCGGCATTTGGCCGCCCACCGATCCACTGACCCGAGTGCTCGCCGCCCAGGTTTTGGCGGAGCTCGGGCTGAGTGGATCCGAGGCGGTCGAAGAGAAGGTTGATCTCCTCTCCAGTCCTACGTTTGAGCGTTTTGGCGCAGAGCGCCGTTGTGTTACGGTAGGCGTGGCGGCTGATCCGCCGTAGCCTGACGGTCGCCGGTGAGGGGTGTGTCGGGGTGGATTTAGGCAGCAAGCTCAGGATCGTCCCTGACTTTCCACGCTCAGGCATCCAGTTCGTGGACATCACGCCGCTGCTGCAAGACGCCCAGGCCTTTCGGGAAGCCTTTGACGAACTGGTTGCGTGGGCCAGCGGGCTCGATTTCGACCTGGTGGTCGCTCCGGAGGCCCGGGGTTTTTTGCTAGGGGCACCGCTGGCGCTGACCCTAGGCAAGGGCTTTATTCCAGTGCGCAAGCCGGGCAAGCTGCCGCATCACATCGAGCAAGGCGCCTACCAACTGGAGTACGGCGAGGCTAAGCTGGAGATCCACCAAGATGCCGTGGCAGCGGGGCAGAGGGTGCTGGTGGTGGATGACCTGTTGGCTACTGGCGGCACTGTGCTGGCGACCGCCGATCTGGTGCACAGACTGGGCGGACAGACCGTTGGGTTTGGATTTCTGGTCGAGCTCACCACTCTGGCCGGCCGGGCGGCGCTGGGCGAGGCGGCCGTGTTCGCGGTGCTCCACGTGAACTGAGTGGGCGTTGGGAGGTGAGGACGTGAAGGCGCAGGACGATCTGGCCAGTGGGCTGGATTACCTCTCTGCTCAAGATCGCACTCTGGTTGAGCGGGCAGTGGCGATGGCGAGTCGCGTCCATGAAGGTCAGCACCGCAAGAGCGGAGACGCATTCATCACCCATCCCCTGGCCGTCGCCCAGATCTTGGCTGAACTCAGGATGGACGGCGTCACCCTGGCCGCGGCCATCCTCCATGACTCGGTAGAAGACACCAGCCTGTCTTTGGCCGAGATCGAACAAGAACTGGGCGCAGAGGTGGCCAGCTTGGTCGACGGCGTCACCAAGTTGACCCAGCTGGAAGACAGCACACATCTGGAAGCCGAGGCCGAGAACCTGCGCAAGATGTTTTTGGCCATGGCTCAAGATGTGCGCGTGATGATGATCAAACTGGCCGACCGGCTGCACAATATGCGCACCCTGAAGCCGCTCAGTCTGCCTCGCCAGAAGGCGATCGCCCAGGAGACGCTGGAGATCTTTGCCCCGCTTGCGCATCGGCTGGGCATGAGCCGGCTGAAGTGGGAGCTGGAGGATCTGGCGCTCAGACACCTGGATCCAGTCGCCTATCGGGACATCGCGGACAAGGTGGCCGATAAGCGCAAAGAGCGTGAGGCGCAGATCGCCGCCATCGTTGGCGCCCTCACCGAAGCACTGGAACAGCACGGAATCCGGGCTGAGGTCCAGGGTCGGCCTAAGAGTTTTTATTCGATTTATCAAAAGATTAAGCGCGAGGGCCGGGACTTCAAGGAGATCTACGACCTGATCGCGGTGCGGGTTTTGGTGGATAGCGCCCGCGAGTGCTACGGCGTGCTGGGCATTGTGCACACGCTGTTCACGCCGATCCCGGGTCGGTTCAAAGATTATGTGGCGATGCCCAAGTCAAACCTGTACCAGTCGCTGCATACGACGGTGCTGGGAGCGGATGGGCGACCCTTCGAGGTGCAGATCCGGACCATGGACATGCACCATACCGCCGAGTACGGGATCGCTGCCCACTGGATCTACAAGGAAGGCCAGACCGATCCCAGGTTCAACCAACGCCTGGCCTGGCTACGGCAGGTGCTGGAGATTCAGGGCGACGTCAACGAGCCGCATGAGTTCTTCGAGAGCATGAAGGTCGATTTATTCTCCGACGAAGTGTTCGTGTTCACGCCCAAGGGCATGGTTCTGGAGCTGCCGCGTGGGGCAACCCCGATCGACTTCGCCTACCGCATCCACACCGACGTCGGCCACCGGACGATCGGCGCCAAGGCCAACGGCCACATCGTGACCCTCGACTATCAGTTGCGCAACGGGGACATCATCGAGGTGATCACCTCCAAGACCGCCCGCGGGCCATCTGCGGACTGGCTGCAGTTTGCCAACACGTCCACGGCCAAAAATCGCATCCGCCAGTGGTTCAAGGTCAAAAACCGCGAGGAGAACGTGCGCCAGGGCCGTGACCTGCTGGAGCGAGAAGCAAGACGTCTGGGCCTGGACCCGGAGCTGGTGGTCAAGGAAGAGTGGCTGACCGAGATCGGCCGCCGCCACCGCTATGGGTCAGCCGACGACCTGTTGGCGGCCATCGGCTACGGCGGCTTTTCGGTCGGACAGGTGATCTCCAAACTGCGTGAGAAGCTGCCGCCGGCGCCCCCGGAATTGATCGCCGAGCCGGCGGTGGACCGAGTGCGCCGGCCGTCGAACGCTTCTTCCGGCATCGTGGTGCAAGGAGCGGACAATCTGCTGGTGCACCTGGCGGGCTGTTGCTCACCCGTGCCTGGCGAGTCGATCGTCGGCTACGTCAGTCGTGGCCGAGGCATCACCATCCATCGCACGGACTGCTACAACCTGCGCCACCTGGAACAGGACTCGGGGCGGCTGGTAGAGGTCCACTGGGCCGGCGCCGCGCACAAGGAGGCGACAGGCAGTTACACCGTTGAGATCGAGGTCAGAGCCCTGGACCGCTCCGGATTGCTGGCTGATGTCGCCACCATCTTGGCGGCCAACCGGGTGAATATCCTCTCCGCCAGAGCCCGCGGCTACCGCAATGCCACCGCCGCAGTGACCGTCGTCGTGGAGATCAAGAACATCGGCGAGCTCTCCCGGCTGATCGAGCAGTTGGGCACCTTGCCGGAGGTGATCTCGGTGCAACGGGTGGCCCGCCAAAAGGCGACCTGATGCGGGCGGTGGTGCAGCGGGTGCGCTCTGCCTGGGTCGAGGTTGCAGGCGAGCGGGTGGCAGAGATCGGCGAGGGCCTGATTGCCTTCGTCGGGGTGGCGGCCAGTGATGATCTGAGCGCAGCGCCGCTGATGGCGGCCAAGATCGCCAAGTTGCGCGTTTTCGAAGATGACCGTGGAAAAATGAGCTGCAGTCTGAAAGATACCGGCGGCGCCCTGCTGCTGGTGCCGCAGTTCACCGTGATCGGCGATGTGCGAGGTGGCAACCGGCCGGACTTTCACCGGGCCGCCGGCAAGGAGCAGGCGGAAACGATCTTGCGCCTGCTGGCCGCCGAGCTGGAGGGCGAGCGGGTGCCCGTTCGCCAGGGCGTGTTCGGTGCGATGATGAGGGTCGTCTCCGATGGCGTCGGCCCGGTGACCATCTTGATCGACAGCGAGCGTCAGTTCTGAGCAGAGCTGATCTGGAGGAGTGAGTGGCAGTGGAGACGATGCAGGCAGTTGTGAAGACGGCTGCCCAGCCTGGAGCCGCCGTCGTGACGCGCCAGACGCCGCGGCCAGGCCCGGGTCAGGTGCTGATCCGGGTGCTGGCGGCGTCGATTTGCGGTACCGACCACCACGTGTATGCGTGGGATGACTGGGCGGCGCACCGGGTGCGGCCGCCTGTGACCATGGGCCACGAGTGCGCCGGCGAAGTGGTGGAGCTCGGATCGGGCGCCGGTGGTGTACAGGTCGGGGACCTGGTGTCGGTTGAGACGCATGTCACCTGCGGTGTGTGTTATCCCTGCCGCACCGGGCAAGAGCACATCTGCGAAAAGGTGTCGATTTTGGGCGTGGACCAAGATGGTGCCTTCGCCGACTACCTGGTGGTTCCGGCCAAAAACGCCTGGGTCAACGCCAAGGGAACTGACCCGGCCCTGGCAGCCATCCAAGAGCCTTTCGGCAACGCGGTGCACACCGCTCTGGCCACGCCGTTGATCGGCCGGCGGGTGGCGGTGATTGGGGTGGGCCCGATCGGTCTGATGGCAACTGCTATCGCCCGAGCGGCCGGTGCCGAGCAGGTGGTGGCGGTGGATCTCAGTGCCTATCGCTTGGAGATGGCCCAGCGGATGGGGGCAGACGCCGTCGTCGATGCCAGCCGAGAGGACAGCACCGAGGCGCTGCGCAGGCTGACGAAAAGTCGCGGCCTGGACGTGGTGCTGGAGATGTCCGGATCGGAACGAGCGCTTGACCAGGCACTGGCCGCCTGCGCCAACGGGGCGACGGTGGCACTGCTCGGCCTGCCGCCTGCGCCGATCCGCATCGACCTGGGAAACCGGGTGATTATGAAGGGCATCACGCTGCTCGGTATCACCGGTCGGCGCATGTTCGAGACCTGGTACCGGGGGCAGGCCCTGCAGGCCTCGGGACGGGTGGACCTGACGCCGCTGATCACCCATCGGTTGCCCCTGACCGAGGTGGCGCAGGCGATGGACCTGCTGGCAAGCGGCGACGCAGCGAAGATCGTACTGATTCCGGGAGGTGTCTAGGCATGGCCGGATTGGACTTTTTGAACCAGGAGATCGCTCAGCTGAAGGCGGACGGGCTGTTTCGGGCCAACCGGGTGCTCTCTGGCCCGCAGGGGGCCAGAGCGGTGATCGACGGCCATGAGGTCGTCAACCTGTCTTCCAACGACTACCTGGGATTGGCCAACGACCCCCGCTTGAAGGAAGCGGCGATTGAGGGCGTCCGCAAGTGGGGGGCTGGCACGGCAGCGGTCCGGACCATCATCGGCACCATGACCATCCACCAGGAGCTGGAGGAACAGCTGGCCCGCTTCAAGCACACGCCGGCGGCCATTGTCTTTCAGTCTGGCTTCACCTGTAATTCAGGCGTGGTGCCGGCGATCGTCGGCGAGGGCGACGTGATCATCTCGGACGAGTTGAATCACGCCTCGATCATCGACGGCGCCAGACTGTCCAAGGCCGCCATCGTCCGCTACCGCCACCGGGACATGGACGATCTGGAGGCCAAGCTGCAGGCGGCAGCGGGAAGCCGCCGCCGGCTGGTGGCCACCGACGGCGTGTTTTCGATGGACGGAGATATTGCACCGCTGCCTCAGATCGTGGCCCTTTGCCAGCGTTACGACGCCATCAGCTACGTGGACGACGCACACGCTTCCGGCGTGTTGGGCGAGGCCGGACGAGGCTCGGTCAACCACTTTCATCTAGATGGTCAGGTCGACATCCAGGTCGGCACCCTGTCCAAGGCGGTGGGCGTGTTGGGTGGCTACGTGGCGAGTACCCAGAACGTGATCGATTGGCTGGTGCACCGGGGCCGGCCCTTTTTGTTCTCCACCTCGCATCCACCGGCCGTAACGATGGCCTGTATCCAGGCGCTGAAGATCATGGAAGAAGAGCCCGAGCGCCACCGGCGCCTGTGGTCCAACACTGCCTACTTCAAGGGCAAGCTGCAGGCCCTGGGCTTTGACTGCGGCCATTCCGAGACCCCGATCACGCCGGTGATGGTCGGTGAGGGTAGCCGCGCCATGGAGATGTCCGACCGCCTGATGGCGGAGGGCGTCTTCGCTCAAGGCATCGCCTACCCGACTGTGGCCAAGGACAAGGGGCGGCTGCGCGCCATTGTCACCGCCGGACACTCTGAACACGACCTGGACCAAGCGGTGGCAGCCCTTGGCAAGGTGGGGCGGGAGATGGGCCTGATCGTCTAGGCGATCAGGCAAGGGTAGCTCATAGGGGCCAGAGCCGACGTGCGCGTTCGAGGTCGGATCTGGGCTCGACTCCCAGGCGGCGCTGTGATCGTATGGCCGAACGGTGACACGAGGTGACTTTGATGATTCGCAAGCAGATTTTCCTACCTGCGGAACAGGATGAAGCACTGAAACGGCTGTCCAAGCGGACCGGACGGTCCGAAAGTGCGCTGGTGCGCGAGGGAATCACCCTTCGGCTTCGCCAGGAAGAGATCGCTGAGACGGATTGGGACGCGCTACTGCTCGAGTGGGCTCAGCGAGGGGTGGACGCTCAGCCCAGGAGCTGGCGCCGCCAGGACCTATACCAGGACCCCATCGGCGGCTTATGATTACCCCTCTGGTCGACACCAACGTGGTCGTATAGGCGGCCGGAGGGAACACAAATCAGGCGCCTCAACGAATGACCCTGGGGTCACTCGGGCGAGTTCGCCCGGTCGGCGCCCTAGCCGTCCAGGTATTGACCGAGTTTTCCACCATTCTCAGCGAAGAAGACCTGAGTGGGCGCCTGATTGGTGGCATCCGATACGCGTCGCCGTTTTGAGGACGGAGATGAACTGGCGGGCGTGGGTCCGACACGAGCTGTGGACATCGCTGCATGATGATCGCGAGATGGGCAGGCGTGGTTGCCCATTCACGAGCCTTGCCACTGAAAGTGTCCCGATCGGCGCGACCTACGGGCCATCACCGGACCATGCGGGGTGACGACAAAACTCCTTGGGCGCTGAGCCCGGGGCCCATCAACCACCGAAGATCGTTTTGACAACCTCATCTTCTGCGCCTATACTCCCCATGGAATCCTGAGCCAATCACTCATGATTGACCTAACCCTTGAAGGAGGCTATGCCGGTGCGACCCAGCCTCGAGATTCGGGACCTGCACGTGTCGATCGACGACAAAGAGATCCTCAGCGGTGTCAACCTGACCATCCAAGGTGGTGAGGTGCACGCCATCATGGGGCCGAACGGCACTGGCAAGAGCACCTTGGCGTCGACCATGATGGGCCACCCTCGCTATCAGGTCACCCAGGGCGAGATCTTGATCGACGGCGAGAACATCGTCGGCATGAAGCCGGATGAGCGAGCCCGCAGGGGCCTGTTCTTGGCCATGCAGTACCCACAGGAACTGTCCGGTGTGACCACGGGAAACTTCCTGAGGACAGCGGTGAACAGCCTGCACCCGGAGCATCCGATGCCGGTTTTGCAGTTTCACAAGTTGCTGACCGAGAAGATGAAGTTACTCGACATTGAGCCAAACTTCGCCCAGCGCTACCTGAACGAAGGCTTTTCCGGCGGCGAGAAAAAGCGCAACGAGATCTTGCAGATGGCGGTTTTGGCGCCCCGTCTGGCGGTGTTGGACGAGATCGATTCCGGGCTCGACATCGACGCCGTGAAGATCGTCGCAAACGGCGTGAACACCCTGCTTGGCGAGAACATGGGGGTGATGATCATCACCCACTACGAGCGCATCTTGCGCTACGTGCGGCCGCATTTCGTCCACATCTTGCTCGGCGGCAAGGTGGCGGTTTCCGGCGGACCGGAACTCGCGGACGAGCTGGAAGCCCGCGGTTACGACTGGATCAAGACCGAGGCTGACCCCGCCCTCGCCGAATAGGGGGCAAGACGAATGGCACAGACTCTACTCCACAATGCCTATCTGGATGCCTGTCGACAGCGCGGCGAACCGGCCTGGCTGTTGAGTCGGCGAGAAGAGGCCTGGCAGGTTTCCGCAGAGTTGCCGCTCCCCAGACCAGAGAAAACCTCGATCGACCGCTGGGGACTCGAGAAGGCCCTGCCCGGGGCGATCCCCGAGGACGCCGTGCTGCCGGCCATGGACGGCGAGGCCAGCGCCAGTCTGGTCACGGTCAACGGGTTCGAACAGGCAGCCCACATGGACCCAGCACTGGCCGCCCAGGGCGTGTTGCTGACATCGTTGGATCGCGCCATCGCCGAACACCCAGATCTGATCGAACCATACCTGCTGTCCCATCTGCTTGAGCCTGACCATCTGCTGGCAGCGTTGCACCGCACCTACCTCCAGGGCGGGCATGTGCTTTATGTGCCGGCCGGTGTGGAGATCGAGATGCCGCTGGAGATCGTGTCTGGACTCGGCTATCAGGACGCCTATCCGCACACTTTGGTCGTCTTGGCGCGAGGTGCCCGGGCCACCTTGGTGCACACCGAACTGTCGGTCGACGACTCGACGATGCGCGTCAACTCGGCGTTTGAGGCGTTCTTGGGCGAAGGAGCCTTCTTGCGGTACGCCGTGGTGCAAAAACTGGGCAGCCAGGTGCGCGCCTTTCAGCCGCGCCTCGCCCGCCTGGACCGAGACGCCCAGATCGAGTGGATCGTGGTCCAGGCCGGCGGCGGCCGGGTGGTCACCACAAATCAGACCTTGCTGGTGGGTGAAGGCGCCAGTGCCGAAAGCTACGCCGTGTTCTTGGGTGCTGGCGATCAGATCTTGGACTTCCAGACCAAGATGAACCACTGGGCTTCTCACACCACGTCGGACATGGACTCCAAGGGTGTGATGACCGACCGGGCGAAGGGGGTCTATACCGGCTTCACGGAAATCAAGAAGGGCGCCCACGGATGTGCCAGCTGGCAAAAGGAAAAGACCCTGATGCTCAGTGACGACTGCCGGGTGGACCTGATCCCGGCGCTTTGGATCTACGACGACGACGTGCAGAAGGCCGGGCATGCCGCCGCTGCCGGACAGGTGAATCAGGAGCAACTCTATTACCTGATGAGCCGTGGCATCCGGGAGAAAGATGCCCTGTTGCTGCTGGTGACCGGGTTCTTGGCCACCATCTTGGACCGCATCCCGCTACCTCAGGTCCGCGATGAGATCGCCAAGCTAGCGGCGGAGACCCTCTCCCGATGAGGGGCGAGATGGACCTGCGCCAAGACTTCCCACTGCTGGTCACCCCAGAGGGCAAGCAGCTGACCTACCTGGACTCGGCGGCAACGGCGCAAAAACCTGAGCTGGTGCTGCAGACGCTGGACCACTACTACCGCCATGACAACGCCAATGTCTATCGCGGTGTCTACAGCCTCGCCGCCCGTGCCACCGCCGCCTTCGAGCAGGCGCGAGAGAAGGTGGCTTCGTTCATCCACGCCGAGCCGGACGAGGTGATCTTTACAAGCGGTACCACCGAATCGGTCAATGCTGTGGCCTGGGCCTGGGCCAGGGCAGAGCTCAAGCCCGGCGACGAGATCTTGACCAGCGAGGCAGAGCACCACTCGAATCTGGTGCCATGGCAAGAAGCCGCCCGTGCGACCGGCGCCAAACTTACCTTTGTGCCGCTGGACGAAGATAAGCTCGTGACCACTGAGGCGGTCCTGGCGGCGATTACCCCCCGCACCAAGATCGTAGCCCTGGCCCAGGTCTCCAACGTGCTGGGAAATCTGCCGCTCAACGTAGCCGCCATTTCCGATGCGGCGCACCGAGTGGGAGCGGTGGTCATCGTCGATGGCGCCCAGAGTGTGCCGCACATGCCGATCGACGTGCACGCCATGGGTGCAGATTTCGTGGCATTTTCCGGCCACAAGATGATGGGCCCGACCGGTATCGGCGTGCTCTACGGACGGCGCCAGATGCTGGCGGTGATGGCCCCGTTTCATTTCGGCGGGGAGATGATCAGCCACGTGGATGCGGAGTCGTCTACTTACAAAGACGCTCCGCAGAAGTTCGAAGGCGGGACGCCGCCGATCGCTCAGGCCATCGGCCTCGGTGCGGCCTGCGATTATCTGGAGAGGCTGGACATGTCCGAGGTGATGGCGCATGACCGCACTCTGGGTGAACAGGCGGCCAGCCGGCTACGCCGGGTGCCAGGTGTGACTGTCTACGGCCCAAGCGAGGGCCGCATGGGCGTGGTATCATTTAACCTTGAGGACGTGCACCCGCATGACGTGGCGACCGCCCTCGACCAGCAGGGAATATGCGTCAGAGCTGGGCACCACTGCTGTCAGCCATTGATGCGCCAACTGGGGGTGGCCGCCACGGTCCGAGCCAGTTTCTATGCCTACAACACGGAAGCGGATATCGACAAGCTGGCTGCCGGCGTGATGTCGACCATGGAGTTTTTTCATCATGTCGCTCACTGACCTGTACCGGGAGATCATCTTGGAACACGCCCGTCATCCGCACCACAAGGGACCGCTGGATGGCCCGGTGACGCTACAGGCTGGCCTTGACAATCCGACCTGCGGTGACGAGGTGATCATCCAGGTGCGCCTTGGGCCAGGAGGCATCGTGGAGGCGGCGAAATTCGACGGCGTAGGCTGCTCGATCTCGATGGCGGCCGCCTCGATCATGAGCGAGATGCTGATCGGACGCACCGTCGCTCAGGTCAAGGAGTTAACCGACAGTTACACGGCCATGGTTAGCGGCCAGAAGCCGCCAACCGACGACCTGGAAGATTTGGTGGCGTTTGCCGGTGTGGCCCAGTTCCCGATGCGGGTGAAATGCGCCGCCCTTCCCTTCCACGCACTCCAAAAGGGTATCAGCCGATATGAAGGGGGATCCTGAGATGGCCACACGGCAGTCCCACAGCGTCGAGGAGTACCAGTACGGCTTCCATGACGTGGATGTGTCTGTGTTCAGTTCCGGAAAGGGACTGAACCCGGACGTGGTGCGAGCGATCTCGGAGATCAAGCACGAGCCGAAGTGGATGCTCGACTTTCGGCTGCGTTCACTGGACATCTTCTTCAAGAAGGGCATGCCGAACTGGGGCGGCGACCTCAGCCAGTTGGACTTTGACTCCATCACCTACTACGTGAAGCCGACCGAGCACCAGGGCAAGACCTGGGACGACGTCCCGGAGTCAATCAAGGACACCTTCGAGAAACTGGGCATCCCACAGGCAGAGCGCAAGTTCCTGGCCGGCGTGAGTGCACAGTACGAATCCGAGGTCGTCTATCACAGCCTGAAGAAGGAGCTGACCGACCAGGGCATCATCTTCCTGGACACGGACAGCGCTCTAAGAGAGCACGAAGAGCTGTTTCGCGAGTACTTCGCCACGGTCGTACCGCCGGAAGACAACAAGTTCGCTGCCCTCAACTCAGCCGTGTGGTCCGGCGGGTCGTTCATCTACATTCCCAAGGGCGTGAAGAGCGACATTCCGCTGCAGGCCTACTTTAGGATCAACGTTGAGAACATGGGCCAGTTTGAGCGCACCTTGATCATCTGCGAGGATGACAGCTTCGCCCACTATGTGGAAGGATGCACCGCACCCATCTACTCCACCGACTCCCTGCACTCGGCGGTGGTGGAGATCATCGTCAAGAAGGGCGCACGCTTCCGCTACACCACCATCCAGAATTGGTCGAACAACATCTACAACCTGGTGACCAAGCGGGCGATGGCCCACGAGAATGCCACCATGGAGTGGGTGGACGGCAACATCGGGTCGCGCCTGACCATGAAGTACCCTTCGGTGTTCATGGTCGGTGAGGGTGCCAAGGCCCACGTCTTGTCCATTGCCGTGGCCGGCAAGGGCCAGCACCAAGACGCCGGAGCCAAGGTCATGCACCTGGCCCCCAACACCACCTCCACCATCATCTCCAAGTCCATCTCCAAGGGCGGCGGCAAGACGACCTACCGTGGGCTGGTCCACTTCGCCGAAGGCGCCTTTGGCTCCAAGTCCAAGGTCAACTGCGACACCTTGATCTTCGATGCCGAGTCGACCTCGGAAACTCTGCCGTACAACGAGGTATTGGACAGCCGGGTGACCATGGAGCACGAGGCGACGGTGTCCAAGGTCTCGGAGGATCAGCTGTTCTACCTGATGAGCCGTGGGCTGACCGAGGAAGAGGCCACCCGCATGATCGTGATGGGCTTCATCGAGCCCTTCACCAAGGAGTTGCCGATGGAGTACGCGGTGGAGATGAACCGCCTGATCAAGATGGAGATGGAAGGGTCGGTCGGCTAAGTTGGCCTTCCAGCCTTTGTTCGAGGTCTCTGAGGTGCCGCTCGGCGAAGGCCGGGCCAAGGATGTCGACGAGGAGCGCACCGTCGCTGTGTTCCACCTAGCCGACGGATTTTTCGCCATCGACGACACCTGCTCGCACGCCCAGGCCTCGCTCAGTGAGGGCGAGGTGGTCGGCCACACGGTCATCTGTCCGCGTCACGGCGGGCGTTTTGACCTGACCACTGGCAGACCAACCGGACTGCCCGCCACTGCCAAGGTGGCGTCTTACCCGGTGCAGCTGGCGGACGGTCAGATCCTGGTCGACTTAGGGGGTTAGGCACCATGCGGCTTTCTGCTCGCAGCGAGTATGGTCTGAGGGCGCTGGCCGCCCTGGCTGGGCGCGAGGCGGCGGAGCCGGTGCCGCTGCGCGAATTGGCGCACACAGAGGGGCTATCGGAGCAGTTTTTGGAGCAGATCTTCATGGAGCTGCGCAAGGCCGGCTTCGTCTCCTCCACCCGCGGCGCCCATGGCGGGTACACGCTTGCCCGGCGGCCGGAGGAGATTTTGATTTTTGACCTGCTGGAGACCTTGGAGGGAGACTTGGCACCTTATGAGTGCGTAGCCACGGATCAGCCGGAGTGCGTGCAGGTCCCCTTCTGTGTCACCCGTCAGGTGTGGTTGAAACTGCGCGAATCGATGCAGCAGGCGATTGGCACCATGACGCTGGCCGAGATCGCCAGCACCCGGACGTGGGAGACCGTCAGCCGGTAGATCAGGCGGCTTGGGTCAGAGGAGGCGGGCCGTCGTTGCTGATTGGTGACCGCGTGATGCTCAGAGAGGTGTCTTGGGGTGATCTGGCCAGCCGCCAGGAGTGGTTTGCCGACCCTGAGGTCACCCGCTATCTGGGCTGGCTGGACGGAGTGCCGGTGCCCTATCTGCAAGACGATACGCCAGGTGCGGTGGAGTGGACGGTTGCCCTGCGCGAGACCGGGGAGCCAGTCGGCATCGCCCAATTGGGCAAGCTGGATGTGGTCGGCGGTCAGGCCTCCTTTGGCATTGTCATCGGGCGCAAGGACCTGTGGGGACAAGGTGTGGGCAGCGCCGTCATCCGATTGGTATTGGCTTACGCCTTTCAGGTGGCAGGATTGAACCGGGTGTGGCTGACCGTCGAGACCCGCCATCACCTCGCCGTACGGCTGTACGAACGGGAAGGCTTTCACCCCGAGGGCGTGTTGCGCCAGGCCAGACAGACCCAAGATGGCTTGCAGGACGTGAGCGTGATGGGCATCTTGCGCCAGGAGTGGGAGGCGCGCCAGAACCATGGTGCCTGAGCCGCCAGGGCGTCGTTCCTGGCACCTGCTCAGCGGCCTAAGCGCTCTCGGCCCGCGCCGAGCGGGCACGGCTGCCAGCGCCCGAGCCCTTGGCTGGCTCAACGAGCAACTGCAAGCAGCAGGCCTGGCGGTCGAGCGCCAGGCCTTTTTGGCGCCCAATCGGACGCTCTACTGGGGCCCGGCTGCCACCGGATTGGCCCTAGTCGCCCTGGCAATCGTCCAGCTGAGCGCCAGAGTGCTGGTCGGGGCGCTGGTGCCTTTTTTGATGTGGGTGGCCCTGGTGCCGTTGTGCGGTGAGTTGCTGGCACTGGGACTGAACTGCGACCTGATTTTGCCCCGCCTCATCACCTACAACTTGGAAGCGGAGGTGGCCGGCAGCGGCCCGGGAGAAATCGTCCTGGTGGCGCACCATGACACCCAATGGTCGAGTTGGCTGTTTCACCCCAAGGTCGGGCTGCGGTTGCGCTGGTATTTTGCCGCCTTCTACCTCGGGCTGTTCGGGGTGCCTGCGCTATCCACGGTGGCTGCCTTCAACGGACACGCCGTGGTGCTCATCGCCCTGCTTGGCCTATGTATTCTGCTGGCGGCAATGACCGCTTCCCTGTTGCTCGCCGCCATCTTCGGACGAGACGTGGTCGGCGCCAACGACAATGGATCTGGGGTTGCGGTGGCGATCGCCCTGGCCCAGCGCGCCAAGCAGGCGGTGGTGGCCGGTGCGTGGCCAGCCGACGCGGCCAAACTGAGGCTGTTGCTGACCGGCGGCGAAGAGGTCGGTGAGCGCGGCATGTTGCACTGGCTGAAGACCCACCGGCCCGACCCGGCCCAGGTGGTGTTCATCAATCTGGACAACGTGGCGGGAGGGTCTTTGCGCTACCTGGAGAGCGAGGGCATGGTCTTGCCGCTGCGCTACGCCCCAGCCCTGGTTCGGGTGGCTCGCGCCGTGGCGGTGAATGCCAAGGGCGAGCTCTTTCCAGGCAAGCCGCTGCTGCTTCCGACAGACATGATGTGGGCCGTCGCCCAGGGCTACGCCGCCATCACCTTCATCGGCCAGACAGACGACGGCGCCATCCCGAATTACCACTGGCCGACGGACACCTTGGCCGAGATCTCCGAGCAGCATCTGACCGACGTCGAGGACACCCTCTTCAGCTATTTGGCCGAGGTCTGGCAAGAGGCGGACCGCAGTGTGGCGAAGGCCCCAGCCTAGGCAGTAGATACTTTGACAGGCCTCGGAGCCGACCCTAGAATGAGCGAACCGAGTGGTTGAGGAGGATGTCTTGTGGTGCAGCGGCCTCGGGGCACCGCCGACGTGCTTGGCCCAGAGGCCCAGCGCTGGCAGCGGGTGGAGTCCTTGGCCCGCCGGGTCTGCGAGCGAGCGGGCTTTAGCGAGGTGCGCACCCCTACCTTTGAGGCCACCGAGCTGTTCACCCATTCCAGCGGTGAGTCCTCGGACGTGGTGCAAAAAGAGATGTACAGCTTCACTGACCGCGGCGGCCGGCCGCTGACGCTTCGTCCGGAGTCCACCGCGTCCGTGGTGCGCGCCTACCACGAGGCGGGGCTGAGCGGCGTGCATAAGTTTTACTACATGCAGGCGCACTTTCGTTACGAGCGGCCGCAGAAGGGGCGACTGCGCGAGCATCACCAACTGGGCTGCGAGATTTTGGGCACCGACGCGCCTTTGGCGGATGCCGAGTTGATCGCCGCCGCATGGACCTTTTTGTCTGCGGCCGGCCTGAGCGATCTGAGCGTATCGCTCAATTCCATCGGCGACCGTGTCTGTCGCCCAGCCTACCGTCTTGCCCTGCAGGCTTACTACAGGCCGCACCGGGACGAACTGTGCGCCGATTGCCAGCGGCGGCTGGAAGATAACCCACTGCGCCTTTTGGACTGCAAGCGGGAAAGCTGCCAGGCCCTGAAGCAGGCGGCTCCCAAGAGCCGTCAGCACCTGTGTGAGGCCTGCCAGCAACACTTCGCCCAGGTCTGCCAGCTGCTCGATGAGCTTGGTATTCGCTACCGCTTTGACGATCTGTTGGTGCGCGGACTGGACTACTACACCCGCACCGTGTTCGTGATCACGCACTCAGCCTTGGGCGCCCAGTCGGAAGTGTGCGGCGGTGGCCGCTACGATCAGCTGTCCGAAGTGATCGGCGGTGGTGCGCTACCAGGGGTTGGCTTCGGACTCGGTCTGGAGCGGCTGCTGATCACGCTAGGTGAGGGCGATCAGCCAGCTGGGTCAACTCGGCTTTATCTGGCGGTGACCAGTCCACAGTTGCAGGGTCCGGCCCTGGCCCTGGCCATGCAGCTCAGAGGAGCCGGGCTAACGGTCGAGGTGGAACTTGCAGACCGGTCGCTGAAGGCTCAGTTTCGGCGGGCAGATAAAGAGGGATTCAGCCACGTGGCGGTTTTTGGCCCGGGTGAACAGGCCTCTCGTCACCTGACCGTTCGCCACTTGGCGGACGGCAGTGAGTCGACTGAGCCGATGGCAGACTTGGCAGGCATCTTGTTGAAACGGGGTAGCGGATTGTGACGGTGGACTGGACCCAGCGCAAATCGACCGAGCAATTGGCCCAGATGGCAGCAGGCGAGACCGTCTTGATCGCTGGCTGGGTGCACCGCCATCGCCACCACGGTGGACTGGTGTTCTTCGATGTCAGAGATCGCAGCGGTGTGGTCCAGGTTGTGGTGCGTCCGGACAACCGTGCCTTTGCCTTGGCCGCCAGTTTGCACCCGGAGTGGGTGGTGCAGGTGCGCGCCGTGGTCCAGCACCGAGAGAAGGCGGCGGTGAATCCCAAAATCGCCACCGGCCACATCGAATTGATCCCTACGGAGCTTACGGTGCTGGCCGAGGCTCTACCGCCACCGGTCTCGCCGGCGGACGAGGGAGAGGTCGACGAGAGCTTGCGCCTGCGCCATCGCTACTTGGATCTCAGACGTCCGGTCATGCAGCGAAACCTGGAGATCCGCCACCAGGCCCTGCAGACCGCCCGTCGCGTTTTGTCCGAGCAGGGCTTCTGGGAGGTTGAGACCCCCAATCTCACCCGCTCCACACCAGAGGGAGCGCGCGACTTTCTGGTCCCCAGCCGCTTGGCCAAGGGCCGCTTTTACGCCTTGCCGCAGTCGCCACAATTGTTCAAGCAACTGCTGATGGTCGCCGGCATCGAGCGCTACTTTCAAGTGGTGCACTGCTTTCGGGACGAGGACTTGCGAGCGGACCGGCAGCTCGAGTTCGTCCAGATCGACATCGAACAAAGCTTCGTCGACCGGCAGGACATCATGCGCTTAGGCGAGGGTCTGGCGGTGGCATTGGCCCGGGAGGTGGCCGGCTGGGCGGTGCCAGAGAGTTTCCCCCGCATCACCTACCGAGAGGCCATGGACCGCTACGGGTCCGATCATCCGGACGTCCGGTTTGGCATGCCAATCGTCGACCTGAGCGAACGGGCAGCAGACGGCTGCGTGCCCTTCTTGGACCAGGCCGTGAAGGCCGGCGAGCGAGTTGTGGCCTTGCACTTCCCTGGGAGCCTCAGCCGCAAACAGGTGGAGGAGCTGAGTCAGGCCAGCGCCGTGGACCTGGCCTGGCTTACGGTCGAAGAGGGGCAGGCCAAGGGATCGCTCGGCCGCTTCTTCGATGCCGAGTCCGCCCAGCTCTGGGGGGCTGCGTCCGGGACATTGTTAATTGGCCACGGCGTCGGCGACGCGTTTTTGCAAAAAGTGGGTGCTCTGCGGCTGCGCCTTGGCCGAGAGGGCGATCTCATCCCCAGCAGGCGCCACGAGTTCGTCTGGGTTACGGACTTCCCGCTGCTGGACTGGAACGCCGAAGACGCCCGCTGGCAGGCCGTGCACCATCCCTTCACCGCTCCCTTGGACGAGGACGCACCGAACATCGAGCGCCATCCGGCCGAAGTTCGCTCCAAGCAGTACGATCTGGTCTTGGACGGGCACGAGGTGGCCGGGGGATCGATCCGGATCCACCAGCGGGAGATGCAAGAGCGCATCTTTGCCCAGATCGGACTCAGTGCCGAGGAGGCGGCTGAGAAGTTCCAATTCCTGCTGGAGGCGTTTCGCTATGGGGCGCCGCCGCATGGTGGCATTGCCTTCGGTTTCGACCGACTGGTGATGCTGATGGCTGGCATGACCACCATCCGCGAGGTGATCGCCTTCCCGCTGCTTTCCAGCGGCGTGGATCCGCTGACCGGCGCCCCCACAGCCGTAGCGGAGTCGCAGCTGCGGGAACTTGGCATTGCCGTGCGGCCGCCGACCGCTCCCGGACGGGGCGATCTGGCTTGAAGACCGCCTAGCGACAGGTGTAGAATCACAACGCAGACTAGAGCCCTGCCGTGTGCGTGTCTCCCTAGCGTTCGAGCCCAAATCGACGACAAGGGAGCCCACTTCTCCGGGCGGCGAGAGAAACTGTGCAATGCATGGGACTCGGTAACCATCTGGGAGGGCACCCACCTGCAATTGCAGGTTCTGAACCGGTCGGGATACGGCATGGTGGGGCAACGGATTTTGGGGGCTCGCCGGAGCCCCCTCGTCGCGCTTGGTGCTGGTCCCAACTCGGCGAAGGGAAGGTGTGGGCCCTGATCATTGACCTGCGTTCAGATACGGTGACCCGCCCCACATCCGTGATGCGCCAGGCGATGGCGGTGGCGGAAGTTGGCGACGACGTCTACGGGGAAGACCCGACCGTCCGCCAGCTGGAGCAGCGGGCGGCCGACCTGACCGGCCAGGAGGCCGGACTGTTCGTTCCCTCTGGCACCATGGGCAACTTGGTCGCTGCGATGACCCACCTCCATCCAGGCGATGAGTTGTTCGCCGAGGCCGAGGCCCACATCTTGTACTACGAGCAAGGCGGCTGTGCCCGGGTGGCGGGTGCCATGCCGCACCCGATTTCGGGTACGGCCGGGCGCTTTAGCGGTGACGATCTGCGCCGCCAGGTGCGGCCGGCGGACTTGCACTTTCCGCACCCCGGCCTGGTCGCCCTAGAGAACACGCACAACCGCTCCGGCGGCGAGGTGTGGACGGTTGCGGAGACAGCCGACGTGCTGGCCGTGGCCAAAGAGCTGGGTCTAGCCACGCATCTGGACGGCGCCCGGCTGTTCAATGCCGCTACCGCCTTGGGGGTGCCGGCGGCGCAGTTGGCCGCTGGCTTCGATTCGGTGTCCATCTGCTTGTCCAAGGGGCTGGGCGCCCCAGTCGGCTCGGTGCTCGCAGGTTCTCGAGACTTCATCGCCCGGGCCCGCCGCAACCGCAAAGTGGTGGGCGGCGGCATGCGTCAGGCCGGAATCCTGGCCGCAGCCGGTCTCGCCGCGCTGACTGACGCAGTGGCCGGCCTGGCCGAGGACCACCGCCATGCCGCGCGGCTGGCCGAGGGTCTGTCCCGCCTGCCTGGGCTGCAGGTGGCCGCCGTGCGCCAGCGCACCAACATGGTGATGGTCGACGTAGCGGCACCGGCCGGCCTGTGGGTCCGACAGCTGAAAGAGGCGGACGTGCTGATCAACGCGGTCGGGCCGAACCGACTGCGCCTAGTCACGCACCTCGATGTGTCCGGGCCGGATGTGGAACGGACGCTGGGCGTGTTTGCCCAACTGGCACCCGAGGCTGCTCAGTGGTCCTAATCGATGACCGCCAGCTAAGCCTGGAGGACGCTTGGCGGGTGGTGACGGGGACCGAGGTGGCGCTTTCCACCAAGGCCCTGGAAAAGGTGTCGCGCAGCCGGGCCCTGATCGAGCAGATGATCGCCCGAGGAGACACCGTCTACGGGGTCACCACCGGCTTCGGGCACCTCGCCCAGGTCCCTGTGCCCAGCGAGGACGCGGCGGCGCTCCAGGAGGACCTGGTGCGCTCTCATGCCGCCGGGGTCGGCCCAGATCTCCCGACCGCTGTGGTGCGCAGCATGCTGCTGTTGCGCCTGAAGGCGCTGGCCCGGGGTAACTCTGGCGTGCGACCGATTGTCCTGGAGCGACTGATCGCCTTCTTAAACGCCGGGTTGCACCCCTGTATCCCCTCCCAGGGGTCGGTCGGCGCCTCTGGCGACCTGGCTCCGCTGGCGCATCTGGCGGCGGCCTTGCTCGGTGAGGGAGAAGCAGAGATGGGTGGCGTGCGGGCGCCGGTGCGCAGTCACCTGGCAGCATTGGGTCTGCCGCCTTTGACTCTAGCCGCCAAAGAGGGCTTGGCCCTGACCAACGGCACCCAGCTGATGGCGAGCTTGGCCCTGATCGCCTGGCATCAGGCGAAGGCCCAGTTGCAGGCGGCGGCCTTCGTGGCAGCGCTCACCGTTCAGGCCCTGGGCGGTATCGCGTCGGCGTATGATCCGGATCTGTTAGCGGCGCGCCCGCATCACGGCGCCCTGGCGGTTGGCGCCGAGATGCGCCGGCTGCTGGAGGGCAGTACGCTGGTCACCAAGGCCGGCCAGAGGCGGGTTCAAGACGCCTACAGCCTGCGCTGCATTCCGCAGGTACACGGCGCAGTGCTGGACGCCTTTCGCCATGTGGAGGCCATCTTACTGGTCGAGATCAACGCCGCCACCGACAATCCGCTGGTGTTTGCGGAGCGAGGCGAGGTGATCTCCGGCGGTAACTTTCACGGCCAGCCGATCGCCATCGCCCTCGACTACCTAGCGATCGCCCTCACCGAGCTGGGGTCGATCAGCGAACGGCGGACCGAGAGATTGGTCAATCCGGCTCTGTCCGGCCTGCCCGCCTTTTTGTCCAGCAAGCCGGGGCTGCGGTCAGGCTTGATGCTGGCGCAGTACACAGCCGCAGCCCTGGTCAGCGAGAACAAGACCTTGGCCCATCCGGCTTCGGTCGACTCGATTCCGACCTCTGCCAACCAAGAGGATTTCGTGTCGATGGGAGCATGGGCAGGCCTGAAGTTGCAGCAGGTGGTGGCCAATCTCTGGCAGGTGCTGGCGGCTGAAGCGCTGTGTGCAAGCCGGGCTGTCGCGTTGGCTGGCAAAGATGGCCTGTCGCCGGCGACTGCTCCCTTTTTTGCTGGACTCCAGGCCACAGTGCCGCCGGAGCCGGCGCTGCTCTCCAGCCAATTAAAGGCAAGTGCAGAGTTCCTCACTGAGTGGTTTGGGGGGCAGGACAGATGAGGCTGATGGAGGCCATCCCCAATTTCTCTGAGGGGCGGCGACCTGAGGTGGTGGATCGGATCGCCGCCGCTTTTCGCCGACCGGACGTGTTCTTACTCGATCAGGAGATGGATGCCACCCACAACCGGGCGGTGATCACCGCTGTGGGCGATCCCAACGCACTGCGTCAGGCCTGCTTGGACGCCTGTGCCGTGGCCTGCGAGCTGATCGATCTCACCCGTCATCAGGGCGAGCACCCGCGCATGGGCGCCACTGACGTGATTCCCTTCGTGCCGCTGGCTGGCACCACAAGCGAAGACGCGGTTTCGGTGGCTCGCCAATTGGCAGGAGAGATTTGGCAAAGGCTGGCGATTCCGACGTATCTCTATGAAGATGCGGCCCACGACCCCAACCGTCGGTTGCTGCCGGCCATCCGCAAGGGTGGATTCGAGGCGCTGCGCGACGGCGCCATCCGGGAGGCGGGCCGGCTGCCAGATGTCGGTGGCCCTGACGTCCATCCCACCGCCGGCGTCACGGCGGTGGGTGCCAGAAAGCCGCTGGTCGCCTTTAACGTGAACCTGGCAACGACAGATCTGGAGCTGGGTAAGCGCATTGCCAGGGCAGTGCGCGAGTCTTCCGGCGGCCTGCCCAAGGTGCGAGCGATGGCCGTCGATATGCGCGAGAGCGGCCGGGTCCAGGTGTCGATGAATCTCACTGATACCGACACCACGCCCATCTTTCAAGCCTACGAGTTTGTCGCCCAGGCCGCCGCCGCCGAGGGTGTGGCCGTGGCGGAGTCAGAGGTGATCGGGTTAGTCGGCCTCGGCGCCTTGGCAGACGTGGCAAAAAGCGCCCTGCAGGTCGGTGCCTTCAGCACCGGGCAGGTGCTGGAGAACAAGCTGCTGGCAGTTCTCTCCGAGCAAACCCATGAAGCATCCTGACCTTTTGCTGTTCCATGGTCAGCTGCTCTCACCGCCGGCGGCGGCGGTAGCCCTAGGCCCGGACGTCTCTCTAAGCTCCATCCCCGACGGGGCGATCGTCGGCCACCGGGGCAAGATCGTCGATCTCGGACCAACCGCTGAGGTGCTGGAGCGAACCACGCCCGGCCCGAACACCCGGATGATCGACGCACAGGGCCGGGTGGTGCTGCCTGGTTGGGTCGATCCGCACACGCACATGCTCTATGCCGACGACCGCCTCGATGAGATGGAGCTGCGCCACCAGGGCAAAGGCTATCTGGAGATCTTGGCGGCCGGCGGTGGCATCTTGAAGTCGATGCGTGACTTTCGGGCGGCCGCCGACGGGGTCTTGGCAGAGAGCCTGCTAGAGCGGCTCAAGGAGGCCGTGCAAAGCGGCACCGTGGCGCTGGAGGTGAAGAGCGGCTACGGGCTTAGCCTTGAGGAGGAGATGCGCGCCTTACGGGTCATCGACCGCATCGCCAAGGCGACCGGTGTGCCGATCACGCCGACCTTGATGGCTGCCCATGCGCTGCCGCCTGAGGTGGACCGCCAAGCCTATCTCAAGGAGTGCGACCTGGCGGCCACCCAGGCGGCCAAGGCAGGGCTGGCCAAGGCGGCAGACGTGTTTGTGGAAGAGGGCGTATTCACGCCAGAAGAAGGCCGCCGCCTGCTCACGCATGCCCGGCAGGCCGGTCTGACGATGCGCCTGCATGCCGACGAGCTGGCCCCCTCTGGGGGCGCCGAGCTGGCTGCAGAGCTGGGGGCAGCCAGCGCCGATCATCTGACCGCTGCCACTGCCGCGGGCCTCTTGCAGATGGCTGAGGCGGCCGTCAGCGCGGTGGTGCTGCCAGGGACATCTTTTTTCTTGCACCGACAACCGTTGGACGCCGAAAGGGTGCGCCGGGCCGGCCTGATAGCGGCTTTGGCCACCGACTGCAACCCAGGTAGCTCGCCCTTTCGATCGATGGCGATGATGGTGGCGCTGGCCTTTCATCAAAATCGGTTCACCGTAGCGGAGGCGATCACGATGGCGACCATTAACGCCGCCCATGTGCTCGGCGAAGCGGCGACCCTGGGCAGCCTGACCGTGGGCAAGCGCTGCTCGCTGCTGGTGCTCTCGAGCCACGACGTTAGAGATCTGGTCTATCGGCCGGGTGCACAGATGACCTGGGCGGTGGTGGAGAGTGGCCGGGTGTTGATCTGGCAGGGAAGACCGACAGAGGAGGTAGAGGCATGGACGATTTCCTAGGCCAGTTGGCCGCTGCGACACCGGTGCCAGGTGGCGGCTCTGCCGCCTGCTACGCCGCCGCTTTGGCTGTGGCGCTGGGTGAGATGGTGGTGGGGCTGGGTGCCAAAAAACAGGGCATCCGCTCTCCGCTGAAGGTGTCCTTGGCAGCCCACCGCCGCTGGTTCAAGGCCGCCGCCAAGGCGGATGCGGAGAGTTTTCGGGCTGTGCTGGCTGCCTACCGCTTAGCCAAGGACGATGCCAAGAGGCCACAGGCCATTGGCGACGCCTTGCGAGGGGCCGCCCGCTCGCCGCTCAGCATGATGGCGCGGATGGTGCGCGCCAAGAGTGACATCTTGGCCAGCCGTGAGCTTTGCCCGAAAAGTGCGCTCTCCGACTGGCGGGCCGCTTTGGTGCTGCTCAACGCCGCCTTAGCCGTGGCCGTGGAAAACGTGCGGGTCAACCTGGATGGTGCCAGTCAGCGCCAGGACCTAGAGGAGAGCCTGAACAATCTGCAGCGGGCCTACGGCCAACTGAGCGATGGCTAGACCGCCTGCACCCGGTGCGCCGGGGCTGTTCACCGAAGGAGAGGGGAAGCGGCCGCTGGCCGCCCGCATGCGCCCGAACCAGCTGGCGGATCTGGTCGGACTGGGAGAGCTGCTGGCGGAGACGAGCTGGCTTAGGGCTGCCCTGGCTGCCGGCCGGTTGCCGTCGATGGTGCTGTATGGACCGTCCGGAACCGGCAAGACCACCTTGGCCAGGATTCTGGCTGCTGAGTCAATGTCAGCCTGGGTGGGTATGAATGCCGTGACCGCCACCGTCCAAGACCTACGGCAGGTGTTGGCCGAATCTCGTCAGCGACTTGCGGTCGAAGGCAAGACCACTATTTTGTTCTTAGACGAGATTCACCGCCTGAACCGAGCCCAGCAAGAGGTCTTATTGCCTGACGTGGAGGACGGCAGCGTGGTGCTGATCGGCACCACCGCCGGAAACCCTTTTTTTGACATCAGCCGGGCGCTGCTCAGCCGGGTCCGGACCGTGGCCTTCGTCCCGCTGGCCGACAAGGAGATTGCAGCCATCGTCGACCGGGCCCTGGCCGATCGAGAGCGTGGTCTCGGTGCCTGGGAGCTGACCCTGGAGCCGGCGGCCCGGGCCAGCTTGGTCCGGTTGAGCGGCGGTGACGGGCGGGTGGCGCTCAACTTGCTGGAGGCAGCGGCGACCCGCCGTCACGCCGCCTCTGGCGGTGCGGTTTCGGCACAAGACGTCGAAGATGTGCGCCAAGGGGTGTACGCGCCCTACGATCAAGCTGGCGATGAGCACTACCACACCATCTCTGCATTTATCAAGAGCGTGCGCGGCTCGGATCCGGACGCGGCCATGATCTGGCTGACCAAGATGCTGGAGCTGGGCGAAGAGCCCCGCTTCATTGGCCGCCGCCTAGTCATCTTGGCCGTAGAGGATGTCGGACTGGCCGACCCCGACGTCTTGCCCTACGTGATGGCCGCGGCCCAGGGGCTGGAGCTGATCGGCCTGCCGGAGGGCGCCTTGCTGCTGGCCGCCGCCACCTTGCGGCTGGCGCTAGCGCCTAAGTCCAACTCGGCGACCATGGCTTTGGCCGCCGCACGCCAACTGGTGCAAGCCCACGGCCGGCTGACCGTGCCGGCACACCTCAGAAACCTGAGCGGGCAGGCCAAACGTGAGGCCGATGCTGCCGATTATCGCTACCCGCACAACTTCCCAGATCACTGGGTGGATCAGGACTACTGGCCAGAGGGTGTGCCGAAGACCGCCATCTATCCGCGGGTCGATGCTGGAGCCGAAGCGGCGCTAAACCGCCAAAAACCGGGCACCGGCCGCTCCCGCTAAGCCTTGACACATGGGCGGCTGCCCTCTACCGTTATCTGATCGACATGATCGGATATGGAGGCAGCCGATGATCTCGACCAAAAGCCGATACGGTGTGCAAGCAGTGGTCGACGTGGCGCGCAACGGTCTTTCGCACCCGGTCTCGATCCGAGCGATCGCCGATCGCCAGCGGCTGCCCGAGGCTTATCTCGAACAGCTGGTCGGGCCGTTGCGCAAGGCGGGGATCTTGCGCTCCGTGCGGGGTAATCAGGGCGGCTATGTGATGGCCAGGGCTGCGGAACGAGTGACCGCCCTGGACATCGTCACCGCACTGGAGGGGCCGCTGCGCATTGCCAGCTGCGCCTGCGGCGGTCGGGATCCAGATTGCTTGGAGCACAGTCTGTGGAGGCGCCTGGAGACGGCGATGGCCGGTGCGCTGGCCGAGGTGACAGTCGCAGATCTGGTGCACCAGTCAGTACCGCAGCCAGCGTACCGGATCTGAGGAGGCTTCTCATGCACTACCTGGACCACGCCGCCACCACTCCGCTTGACCCTCGGGTCAAAGACGCCATGTTGCCCTACTTGGACCATGCCTTCGGCAACCCTTCCAGCATTCACCGCTTGGGTCAAGAGGCCAAGCGGGCGGTGGAAACGGCCCGCCGCCAGGTGGCCGAGTTGGTGGGGGCCAAGGCACCGGAGGTGATTTTCACCGGCAGCGGCACCGAGGCGGACAATCTCGCCCTGTTCGGCCTCACCGAAGCCGACGGGCTGCAGGGCGCGCACATTGTCATCTCAGCGATCGAGCACCATGCGGTGCTGCATGCTGCCGACCGCCTGGAGCGGCTGGGGGCCAGTGTCTGCCGGGTCGGACCAGAGCGAGACGGCCGTCTCAGTGTGGATGCGGTGCTGGCAGCACTGCGCCCCAATACGCGTCTGGTCTCGGTGATGTGGGTGAACAATGAGACCGGTGTCGTGCAGCCGATCGCCGAGTTGGCCGCCGCTTTGCGGCAGCGTCACATCCTCTTTCATACGGATGCCGTGCAGGCTGCCGGTCACCTGACGATTCGCTTTTCCGACCTGGGCGTGGACGCCCTCAGTCTCTCCGCCCACAAGCTCAGCGGTCCCAAGGGCGTCGGGGCACTGGTGCTGCGAGGCGGCGTACCAGTCGACCCGCTGCTGGTCGGTGGTGCCCAGGAACGCAGTCGGCGGGCCGGCACCGAAAACGTGGCTGGCATCGTCGGTTTCGGCCAGGCGGCTGCGCTGTGGGGCTCGGAGCAATCGACGCGTCAGAGCCACCTGGAGGAACTGGCCAGGCGGCTGCGGCAAGGACTGGCGACGATTCCCGGGGCGCTCTTTCACGGAGCCACAGCCGAGAACGTCGGTCACATCGTGAACGTCCGTTTTGCCGATGTCGACGGCGAGGCCCTATTGTTGAATCTCGATTTGGCGGGCGTTGCGGCGTCGTCTGGATCGGCCTGTACGTCCGGCTCGCTCGATCCCTCGCATGTCTTGATGGCGATGGGCATGGACCGCCAGGAGGCGGCCGGGGCGGTGCGCTTTTCCCTGGGTGTAGCGTCGACGGAGCAAGATGTGGCGGCCGCCATCACGGCGACCGCACAGGCGGTGGAGCGGCTGCGGCATCTGGCCACATCCACGGGCGAGGTGAGCAGATGAGCCAGCGGGCTGTGGTTGCCATGTCCGGTGGCGTCGACTCTTCTGTGGCGGCGGCCCTGATGGTCGAGCAGGGATACGAAGTGATCGGTGTGACCATGGAGATTTGGCCGGAGATGACCCCACTGGCTCAGTCCCGCCATGCCGGGTGCTGCTCTCTGGCGGCAGTGGAAGATGCGCGCCAGGTTGCAGACCGGCTGGGCATTCGCCACTACGTCTTAAATCTGCGCCAGCGGTTTCAGGAGCAGGTGATCGACCCATTTTTTGCGAGCTACGAGTTGGGCCGCACGCCCAACCCCTGCATCAACTGCAATCATGGCGTCAAGTTCGATGTGCTGCTCAAGCGGGCCAGAGAGCTCGGTGCGGACAAACTGGCGACTGGCCACTACGCCCGGGTGGTCACCGAGGACGGTGGCCATCGCCTGCTGCGGGCTCAGACCCCAGATAAGGATCAGAGTTATGTGCTCTACCAATTGGGACAAACAGAGCTCTCTCAGGTGACCTTTCCCTGCGGGGAGTTCGACAAGCCGACGATTCGCCAGAAGGCTCGCGACCTGGGTCTGGTCACGGCCGACAAGCCGGATTCCCAGGACATCTGCTTCGTGGCAGACGACTACCGCCGGCAGCTGACGGACAGCGCCGGGGCGCCGGCCCGCTTCGTCGACGCGAGGGGAGTGGATCTTGGTCCTGCCCCGCCCATTTCGCACTTCACGGTCGGTCAGCGCAAGGGGATTTCCATCCCGCACCAACAGCCGCTGTACGTGGTCGCCTTGCGGCCCGAGCAACATCAGGTGGTGGTGGGGAGCGAGCAGGACTTGTTTCACCATCGCTTTTTGCTCGAACAGGTCAGCTATGTGGCGGGCGTCGTGCCCGATCAGCCTTTTTGGGCAGATGTGATGGTACGTTCGCATGCACCGGCGGTGCCGGCCCTGATCACCCCGGGCCGGGAGCAGCGGGCGGAGGTGGCGCTGACAGCTGCGACCAGAGCCATTACGCCCGGCCAGGCGGCTGTCTTCTACCAGGGCGATGCCTGCCTGGGCGGCGGGGCCATCACCAGGGTTCTGGCCGATCAGGCCGCGGCCGTGCCGATCGCCCTCGGCGTCGGCCGGGAGACCTGCTAAGATGCCCGCAGACGCGATCTAGCCAGGGAGGCAACATGAGTACGTCCGGCGACCTCAGACGAGCCTATGCGTCCTACTTTCAGGGTCTGGGCCACCAGGTGGTGGCGAGCGCACCGCTGGTGCCGCAGGGTGACCCCAGCTTGCTCTTCACCAACTCGGGCATGGTGCAGTTCAAAAATGTCTTTCTTGGCCTGGAGAGGCGTCCGTACAACCGGGCGGTGAGTGCCCAAAAGTGCGTCCGGGCCGGCGGCAAGCACAATGATCTGAGTGAGGTCGGCCGCACGCCGCGCCATCACGTCTACTTTGAGATGTTGGGCAATTTCAGCTTTGGCGACTATTTCAAGCCGGAGGCGATCGATTTCGCCTGGACCTTTTTGACCCGCGACCTGGGCATTGCCAAGGACCGACTGTACGCTTCCGTGTTCGAGTCAGACGAGCAGGCGGCGAAGCTGTGGCACCAGGTGGCAGGTTTTGGACCAGAGCGCATCGCCAGGTTCGGTGCCAAGGAGAACTTCTGGGAGATGGCCGATACCGGGCCGTGCGGACCCAACAGCGAGATCTTCGTGGATCTCGGCCCGGAGTTGGCCTGTTCGCCGGGCTGCCACTTTCCCTGTGACTGCGACCGCTTCGTAGAGGTCTGGAATTTGGTGTTCATGCAATACGATCGCGGCCAAGACGGCCAGCTCACACCGCTGCCCCGCCCGTCGGTGGACACCGGGATGGGCTTAGAGCGGATGACGTCTGTCTTGGAGGGTGTGCGTTCCAACTGGCAGACCGACCTGTTTGTGCCGATCTTGGCGCGTATCGCTGACCTGGCTGGCCGCCCGTACCACGACGGCGAAGAGGGCTTTTCGATGCGGGTGGTGGCCGACCACGCCCGCTCCAGCATGTTTCTGATCGCCGACGGCGTGTTGCCTGCCAATGGTGGGCGGGGCTATGTGCTGAGACGGCTGATCCGGCGCGCCGTGCAGATGGGAGTCGGGCTGGGGCTTAAGTCTCCGTTCTTGCCGACGTTGCTGCCGGTGGTTGAAGGCACCATGGACGGTGGGCGGCCCGAGCTTAACGATCGGCGCAGTCTGATCGAAGGGGTGCTGGCCGCCGAGGAAGAGCGTTTTGCCAGAACGCTGGAGGAGGGAAATCGCCTGCTCAACCGTGAGCTCGAGGCAGTCACCAACGGCACCCTGGCCGGTAGTCAAGCCTTTTTGTTGTACGACAGCTACGGCTTTCCCATTGAGCTGACGGAGGAGCTCAGCGAAGCCGCCGGTGTCAGGGTCGACCGCGCCGGTTTTGACCAGCGCATGGCCGAACAGCGCCTGCAGGCGCGCGCTGCCCGCAGTGTGTCCGGCGGAGATGAGGCAGCCTGGGCCGCGGCCACCGACCAATTGCCGGCCACTGAGTTCGTCGGCTATGAGCGCCTGAGCGACGACTCTGTGGTGCTGGCCGTGCTGGTCGGCAACGCCCTGGTCCCAGCCGTCGGCGAAGGGCCGACGGCCGTGGTGGTGACGGCCGCAACGCCCTTTTACGCCGCCGGTGGTGGTCAAGCCGGGGATGTCGGCGTGATCAGTTCGGTCAGCGGTCGAGCTCGGGTGCTGGAGACCAGGCGGCTGGCCGGCGACCGCATCGCCCATCTGGTCAGTGTGGAAGAGGGGGAGATCGCCCAGGGAGATGGCGTGCACCTGGCCGTCGATGCCGAGACCCGGCGGGCGACCGAGCGCAATCACACGGCCACCCATCTCTTGCACCGGGCGCTGCGCGACGTGCTCGGTGACCATGTGCATCAGGCTGGGTCGGTGGTGGATGCCCAGCGGCTGCGCTTTGACTTCACCCATTTCTCTCAGCCCGAGCCGGCCCAACTGGCGGCCGTGGAGCGCCTGGTGAACGGCTGGATTTTGGACGATCGGGCGGTGGGATGGCGGATCTTGGCGCGGCCAGAGGCGCAGGCCCTGGGCGCGATGGCCCTGTTCGAAGAGAAGTACGGCGATCAGGTGCGGATGGTCGAAGTGGAAGATTGCTCCAAAGAGCTGTGCGGCGGCACCCATGTCAGCCGCACCGGGCAGATTGGGCTGCTCCGACTGGTGGCCGAGGGATCGGTCGCGTCGGGTGTGCGCCGGATCACCGCGATCACCGGCTGGGAGCTTTTGGCCAGGCTCCACCAGCGCGACGGTTTGGTCGAGACGCTGACCCATACCTTGAAGGTTCCAGACGAGCAACTGGCCGAGCGCGTGCAAGGACTGTTGGACGAGGCTGTGTCTGGAACAGAGGCGGCGTCGCGGGCTCGCCGGGCAGAGCTCGAGGCGCAGTGGACCCGCTTGCAGGGGCAGACTCGCCAGGTGGGTATCTTGCAGGTGATGGCAGCCGCCGTTGCCAACTGCTCGCTGGACGATCTCAGGTGGCTGGCCGGTCGCTGGCAGGAGACAAGAGCTGGCGGCGTCTTGGCCCTTGTGTCCAACCATGAGCAAAGAGTCCCTATGGTGGTAGCCGTGGACCAACAGGGCCAAGACCATGGTCTGGACGCCCGTCAGTTGATTGCGGTGATCGGCCAGCAGGTGGAGGGTCGCGGAGGTGGAAGGCTGGATTGGGCCCAGGGGTCCGGGCAACGGCCGGACGGGATCGGTGCGGCGGTGGACAGCCTGATCGAAGCCGTTCGCCAGCGACTCTGGCAAGTCCCGGAGTCAGGAGGAGGCAGGTAGCGATGACCGATGACAAGACCCGGATCATTCCCCCGGAACCTAATCGGCCGGACCAGGTCGAGATGGTGCTGAGTCAGGTGCGCCAAGCGCTGGAAGAAAAGGGCTACCAGCCGGTGGTACAAATTTCGGGATACTTGCTGTCTGGCGATCCTGCGTACATCACGGCCCACCGCAACGCCAGGGAGGCCATTCGCAAACTGCCTCGAGATGAAATTATCGAGGAGTTGGTTCGCCGGTACCTGACGGATTAGGCGTGCAGATGCTTGGCATCGACCCAGGAGAGCGCCGTCTGGGTTTGGCGGTGACCGATGAGTTGGGTCTGATGGCGCATCCCCGTCCGGTGGTGCCGGCGGGTCCTGAGGCGGCAGATCAGATCGCCGCCATTGTCAGCGCACAGAAGATCGGCCGTGTCGTGGTGGGATTGCCGATTCGCACCACCGGGGCGGAGGGGCCAGAGGCCCAGGCGGCGCGCCAGTTCGCTGCCGACTTGGCAAAGCGCCTGCCATGCCCGGTTGTGATGTGGGACGAGCGACTGACCACGGTTCAGGCGAAAAGCATGCTTCGAGAGCAGGGAAGGTCCGGGGCTGGGAGAAAGGGAGGAGTCGACTCCCTGGCAGCCACCGTGATGTTGCAGGCGTACTTGGACCGTTCCCGAAAGCGAGATCAGGGCTAGACGGCGATCAATGGAAAGGACGGCGGAAATCCATGCCTAACCCGCGAGACGACCTTCCCTTCGACGAGGAGGAGGTCATCACGCTTACCGACGAAGATGGCAGCGACCAGGACTTTATCTTTCTGGATGCCATCCAGGTTGGCACGAGCCGCTATGCCGTGCTGGTGCCCACCGGGCCGGTGCAGGCAAGCCCGGATCTTACCGGCGCTGCCGACAACGGGGATGATGAGGACGCGTCGGAGCCGGAGGCGGCAGATCTGTTGCCAAACCTCGCCCCTGCCGAGATCAGCGACGATGACGACGAGGCCCTGATCTTGCGGATGGATACCGATGAGAACGGTGAGATGGCGCTGGTCGCCATCGACGACGAGGACGAGTGGCAGCGGGTTGTCGACGCCTGGGACCAGCTCTCCGACTTGGAAGAGGACGAGGACGAAGACGCTGACGAGTAGGGCCAGCCAGCCAGCACCTGATCGTGATGGATGCACAGTCGGCCCTTGGGGCCAGCCGAGATCTGGGAAGTCTAGGCGATGAGCCAACGGCTGACCCCGGGCGGCCGCAAACGAGCGGTCGCTTGGGTGGTGGGCTGCTTGCTGATCGCCCTGGCCGTGGCCGCAGGCAGCTGGTGGGCGACGAGCGGCCAGCCGGTTGGTGGCCACTCCGGCGCCCAGCTATTCACCGTGCGTCCCGGCGAGACTGCGAGCGAGGTAGCGAGCGCCCTGGCCAGCCGGCACCTGGTGCGCAGCGCTCTCTACGTGCGGATCTTCAGCGGCATGGTCGGAGCCACCGGCCGTCTGAAAGCTGGCACCTATCTGCTCTCTGGACAGCTGAGCACCCGGGCCATCTTGGCTCTGATCGTCTCCGGTCAGGTGGCGAGTCGCCGACTGGTCGTGCCTGAGGGCTTCACCGTGCGCCAGATCGCACGGAGGCTGGGTCAACTGGGGGTCGTCTCAGTGACGAGCTTCATGGCGGTGGCGATGACCTATCACAACCCCTACCTGCCGTCTGGGGCGGCCGTCTTGGATCCGGCAGAGGGCTATTTGTTTCCATCGACCTACCAGCTGCCCTATGGAGTCAGTGCCAGGCAGGTGTTCGCCATTTTGGTGGCCACCTTCGACCAGAAGTTCACCGCCGCCTTGCGCCAAGAGGCGAGCGCTGAGGGCTTGAGCGTGAACCAAGTGGTCACCTTGGCGTCGATGGTCCAGCAGGAGGCCTTCTTGGCCAAAGACATGCCACTGGTGGCGGCCGTGTTCCTAAATCGCCTGAAGGCACACATGCCGCTGGGGTCTGATGCCACCATCTCCTATGCCCTGGGCGTGCCCGGCAACCAGCTGACCCGATCGGACTTGGCGTCCACCAGCCCCTACAACACGCTACACACGCAGGGACTGCCGCCTGGTCCGATCAGCAACCCAGGCCTGGCTACCATCTTGGCGGTGTTGCACCCGGCTCACGTCTCCTACCTCTACTTCTTCAGCCTGCCCAGTGGCCAGGAGATTTTCTCGAATACCTACGCCGAGCAACAGGCGGCGCGTAAGGCAGCGGGCTACTAAGGGGGTGAGTGCGATCGAGGCGGTGAGCCAGGAGATCTGGCGCTGGCAGGTGCCAGGCTCCGATCCGGACATGCCCGATCTGGTGGGCCACGCCATCTTGACGTCGGACGGCTGGCTGGTGTTCGACCCGCCGGCTGCACCGGGCGTGGTTGCCACCTTGCACGGCCTCGGTCCAGTCTGCTCCATTGTCTTGACCGGTGGCCACCACGATCGGGCAGCCGGTGCGCTGCGGGCGAGGGTCGGCATGCCGCCGATCGCTGCCCCGGGCCGAGACCTGGACATGTTGATGCAAGGCGGCGTGCTGGTCGACCGGGCGCTGGCCGAGGGCGACCAGATCTGCGGCTTCGACGTGATCGACCTGCCGGCGGTGGGGAACTTTGCAGCGGAATTTGCCTTCTTCGAGCCCCAGCGGCGTATCTTGGTGATTTCGGATCTGGTGGTGGCCGGACCACGCCGGCTGATGTACTACGGCGAAGCCTTTGGTGTCGATGTCCCAGCCAGGCTGTTGCGACCGTATGTGCAACGGCTGGCCGAGCTGGCACCAGAGATTGTGCTGGCCGGACACGGGCAGGATGTGACCTCGGCTGGTGCCAGGCGGCTGGCCGAGCTTTGCGCCAGGGAGTGAGGCGACCTGGGCATGCGGACCATGGCCCGACTCGTCGTCTTCACCCTGCTCGCTCTGGCGGTGGTTGTGGTGCGGCCGCTGCCCGTTTCGGCACCGACGGCGCCGGATCACCCGGCCAAGGCCGTGGCCGGTTTTGGCCAGGTGCATCACGTCTTTGTGATCGTCATGGAAAACCTCGGCTATCGGGCCGCCCTGGCGGTGCCGGAATTGAAGGCGCTGGCGCAGCGCTATGCCAGCGCCAGTCAGTACTATGCGACCACCCACCCCAGCTTGCCCAACTACATCGCGCTGACCTCGGGAGGCACCTTCGGCATCACCACCGACTGCTGGTATTGCCAGGTGGCGGTGCCCAATTTGGGTCAGGAGCTCACCGCCAAGGGCGTGAGCTGGGGCGCCTACATGCAGGGACTGCCGGCTGATTGCTGGCTGGGGCCGTGGTGGCCACCCGGCGACTACGCAGGAAAACACGATCCGTTTCGCTACTACCAGGGCATCGTCCAGTCCAAGGCGCTGTGTCAGCACATCCAACCGCTGCACAACCTGACGGCTCAGCTGGCAGCTTTTGCCCCAGTGGTGCCCCGCTTCGTCTGGATCACACCAAACCTCTGCAATGACGGCCATGACTGCCTGCCCAGTCAGGCAGCGCACTGGCTGGAGCTGGAGGTGGCGGCGATCACGGCCAGCGCCGCCTGGAAGGACGGCGGGCTTTTGGTGGTGACCTGGGATGAGGGAAACGGCAGCGACACCCGGGGCCTGAACCAGCGCGGCCAGGTGACCAGCGGCGCCGGCGGCGGGCACGTCCTGACCCTGGTCATCTCGCCGCTGGTCCGTCCCGGTCTGGTCATATCGACCCCACTTGACCATTTCTCGCTGCTGAAGACGGTGGAGGAGATCTTTCAGCTGCCGCAACTAGGTGCTAGTGCGTCACCTCGGCTGGCAGACTTCAGCGGGTTTTTGAGCGCTCGCCCCTAGGTCGCTCCGACTCTTCGGAACGCTGCCGACTCACCACCGCTAGGGTGCAGCGGCTGGTGGCGATCAGCCGGCCCAGCTGGTCGGTGAGCGAAATCTGCCACACCATCGTGGTGCGCCCCACCCGCACCGGCGTTGCTTCCGCCCGCAGGGTGCCAGAGCGCATCGAGCGCAGGTGGGAGATGTTCAGCTCGATGCCCATCACGCCCTGGGTCTGCGGATCTGGCAGCGCCAGCTGTCCGCCGATGCTGGCCGCCGACTCTGCCAGCACCGCCGAGGCGCCGCCGTGCAAATAGCCAAAGGGCTGGTGCACCCGCCAGTCGACCGGCATGGTGAGGACGATGCGCGTCGCAGATGCCTCTTCAACACTGATGGCGAGCACGTCTAAAAGGGTCTTCACGCCAGGCTTGACCAAGCCCGCAAGGCGGGAGTGTGGGTCGTTTCCCGTCTCCATGACCACACCTCCTGGCGATCTCGGGAACTTTTGACGGATCGATCGGATTCTAGAGGGAAGGGGCCAGTCAAGAGTCAGCTGAGGAGTGGGTATGGTGGATCAAGTGGCGAGATGGGGCTGGCTGGTCGCAACCGTGGCGGTGCTGGCAATGGGCGGGATAATCCTTGTGCGGGGAGGCGGTACCGGGCCGCCGCCAGCGATCACCGAAATTGGCACCAGCACGGTTCAGGCCTCGCCGGACACGGCCGTGGTCCAGCTCGGCGTGAACAGTGTGGGTGCCAGCGCCGAAAGCGCCATCACCCACAATGATACCCTGATGGCGGCGGTGGAAAAGGCCATTGAGCAACTGGGACTTCCGGCATCGGATCTCCAGACCATCAGCTACAACCTGTATCCGCAGTATGGCGGCCAGGGCAAGGCTCAGGCGGGTGGCGCGCCGACCATCACCGGCTACAACGTCTCCGATACATTACAGGTCACGACCAGCAGGCTGCAACTGGTCGGCCAGGTGCTCTCTGTCGGCATCGCCAGCGGCGCCAACAGCGTTCAAAACGTCCAGTACGAAGTGTTGAACCAAAACACGGCGCTGAGCCGGGCCGAAGGTGAGGCGATCGCCCAAGCCAAGGCCCAGGCGCAAACGGCGGCGTCCGCCATGGGCAAGGCGTTGGGGTCGGTGCTGTCGGTCGAGGAGATCGCTCCCAGCGCGATCGTGCCCTATGGCGTGCAGTACAACCCGGCCGCCAGCGGAGGCTCGCCGGTCTTGGCCGGCACGCAGCCAGTGTCGGTCACGGTCAAGGTGGTGTTCGCGGTCCGGTGACTTCTTGGTCGGTGGCTTGAGAGCGCCGGCGCAGGCCGGGCTCAAACGGCATGAACCCCTCCCCCAACACCTCGTGGGCGTGGTGGATGATCAAGAAGGCGCCAGGGTCGATGCCGACCACCAGAGACTTGAGCCGCACGGTCTCCAGCCGAGAGACTGCGATCAGCAACACCGGCCGCTCCTCCTTGGAGTACATGCCCTGGCCCTGCAGGGCGGTCACCCCTCGGCCCAGCTCGGCCATCACCGCCTCGGCGATCTCGTCAGGATGCACAGAGACGACCAGGGCCACGCGTTGCACGGCCAGGCCGTCGATCAGGAAATCGATGATCCGGCTGCCGACGAACAACGCCAGCAGGGAGTACATGGCCGGCTGCAGCCCCATCACCACGGCAAACAGGGCGATCACCAAGGCGTCGGCGCCCAAGAGGCCGACCCCAAGCGGCAGATCCAGGTAACGCCGCAGCAGCCTGGCCAAAAAGTCCGTGCCGCCGGTCGAGCCACCCATCCTGAAGATCAATCCGACGCCAGCGCCGGACAGCAGCCCGCCATAGACGGCGGCCAGCAGCTGATCGTGGACCACCGGATGGATCGGCAAGAAGGTCAGGGCCAGTGAGAAGAGCACGGTGCCGATGACCGTCCGGACCACGAACCTGGGCCCGATCGCCACCCAGGACAGGGCAACTAGGGGCAAGTTCAGGAGCAATAACGTCGGCCCGACCGGGAGATGGAAGACGTCGTAGAGCAAGATGGCGATGCCTGTAAGACCGCCGTCAATCAGGTGGTTGGGGATCAGAAAGAAGTTCAACCCGACCGCACCGATCACGGCGCCCAGCACCATGCCGAGCGCCGACTCCATTCTGATTAGCCGCCCGGGGCTGGCCGCTTGGTTGATCGCCGCCTTCTCCTCCTTCCTTAGGCGCAAGGCCCTGCACGCGTCCGCGTGCAGGGCCTTGCGGTTGTGTCTGTGTGCCGCCTGTGGCCCTCACACCGGCTGAGGTGGTTCTTCCAGGGCATAACTGCCAAAGGCATAGGTCAGGATGTACGGTCGCCCGTTGCAATGGTAGACAGTGCCCTCTGGGGTTCCGTGCACAATGTCCACCAACATCTCGGTGCCTGGGCAGCTGACCATCTGGATCCACGTCCAGTGCAGTTGGCCGTTTGTCTCGAGCAGGCGGAACAAGATGCCGGCGCAGTCCGGACACTCGACCAGGTCGTTGGCCTTGGCGTCAGCCGGTAGCGGGATGGTTCGCCCGCAGTCCGGGCAGATCAGCAGGTCCTCTGCAGGTGCCATGTCACTTGAGCCCGAGCAATTCACTCACTTTGCCACGGTTGAAGCCTCTCAGCACCGTGCTGCCGATCACAATCACCGGCGTCCCCCGGACGCCGCCAGTATGCGTCAGGAGTTCGTCAATCGCTCCCGGGTCTTCCACAACGTCACGTCCGACGAAGGGCACCCCCTGCGACTTCAAGAACTCCATCGCTTGATGGCAGGAACCTCAGCCCGGTGAATGGTAGACGGTCACCGCTGGATAGGCCATGCAAACCACCTCCTCCAAGGTGATTGTAACCCAGCCGTCTTCGGACGACGACCGCCGGCGACGATGGGGAGCGGAGGTGCGCAATGTCCGTGTGGGTGCGAGAGGCCGGGCCGCTGGTCAACACTGCGGCTGCGCTCGCCGGAACCCTGCTCGGGCTGATGCTGAGACGGATCCCGCCTGCCCTGCAAGAGGGCGTGACCAAGGCCATGGCCCTGGCTGTGATTGCGATTGGCCTGTCGCTGGCACTGGCGCATCTGGATCCGGTACTGCTCACCGCGTCAGCGGTGCTCGGTATGCTGATCGGTGAACTGACGCACATCCAAGAGGGATTCGACCGGGCCGGTGAATGGCTCAAGCGCATCTTGCACTCGGACGAGAGCCGGTTCGGCGAGGGGGCGGTCCTGGCCACTGTCGTCTGGTGCGTCGGTCCGCTGGCCATCATCGGAGCAATCGACAGTGGGCTGCGGGGCCAAAATGCGATCTTGGACGCCAAGTCAGTCTTGGACGGCGTCTCGGCGATTTTTTTCGCCTCGACCTTGGGCATCGGGGTGATCGTCGGCGTCGTTGCCCTGCTTTTCTACGAGGGCGGGATCGCCCTGGTGGCGACCGTGGCTGCGAGCCTGCTGACAGCGGCCTACATCTCGGCCATCTCCATGGTCGGTGGCGTGATCGTTCTGGCCATTGGCGTGAACATGCTGGGGATTTCCCGGATGAAGGTTGCCAATCTATTGCCGGCCCTGGTGGTGGCACTGGTGATCACCTGGCTGAAGGTGGCATTGCACCTACCGCTGTGACGACGAGAGCAAAGAAGGAGATGGAACGGTCGCCGAGAAGTCCCGACCGACCGGTCGGTTGGGAAGGGGCGTCGTCACGGATAAGCGGGTTGCCATCTACCAAGCGGCCAGCCGTCTGTTTGAGGAGTCCGGCTACCACGACACCTCAGTCGAGGACATCGCCACCGCCGTGGGATTGAGCAAGCCCAGTCTCTACCACTACATCAGTGGCAAGCAGGATCTGCTCTACGCCATCGCCAGGGAGACCATTCAGGCCTTCCACGACGATCTTGACCGCCTTAGCCTTGCGCCGATGCCTGTTGCCGACCGCTTGATCCGGTGGGTGCGCGCACACGCCCTGCGCATGGCCGCCGAGCGCGAGACGGTGGCTGTCTTGTTTCGCGAAGGCCGCCATCTGACGGGAGACGAGCGGCGCCTAGTGGCCGAGCTCGCCGACGCCTACGTCTTGAAAGTGCAGCAGATGATCGAACAAGGCGTTTCCGAACAGGTGTTTTCAGTCGCTGATTGCCGGGTGGCTGCGCTGGCCATCTTGGGCAGCCTGAACTGGATGAACACCTGGTATCGGCCTGGTGGCCGCCTGGGTGCTGAGCAAATTGCCGATCAGATGGCACACATGGCCCTGGCCAGCCTCCGATCAGCCACGGTCTCGGGGTGAGTCCCACCAGTCGAGAGGAGGGCGCCAGTGTGAATGACGGAGCAGAAGAGTTACTCGTCTCGGTGCGGGAGTTGGCCAAATCCTTGGCACAGACCAGCCTGAGGGAAAAAGGGCGTCAGGCCGAAGCGGACCGCGTTGTACCTCAGGCCCTGAGGGACGCCTTTGCCCAGACCGGACTGGACCTGACGGCCGATCCAGAGCCAGAAGGCGCCGGTCTCGGCGTGGCGGGACTTTATGCGGTCACCCGGGAGTTGGCCGAAGGCGACCCTGCCTTGGCTGGCGCCCTTCTGTTGCCGGCGTGGCTCCGCCACCTCGGACGGATGCTCAGCCAGCCTGTGGCGGCGGTCAGTTTTGACCCCGGAGCACTCGACAAGGAGCTGACCAATGACTTAGTGGCCCTGCGATCGACGGACGACGGGGCCACATTGTTCTTGTCGCCTCAGGCGTCGGCGCTCGCCGAGATGCCCCACCAGCCGTCAGAATATAGCGTGGGCCTCAGCGCGGCCGGACTGACCCGCCTGGGCAGGCCAGTGCTGACGGCCGCCAGCACTGGGGAAGAAGCGCAGGCGATGTGGCGGGAGGGCGTGCTCTTGCCCATCGCCCTGATGCTGGGTGCCGGCTGGGCTGCGTTGCACACGGCGGTGGCGTACGCCCTCACCCGTAAGACCTTTGGCCAGCCCCTGACCACCTACCAGGGTGTGGCTTTTCCCCTGGCCGATGCCGCCACTTGGATGGAGGCAGCGCAGGCGTTGGTGGAAAGAGCGATGTGGCTCCATCAGAGTGGACAGCCAGGTGCCCAGCAGGCAATGCTCAGCGCGCTGGTTGCCAGTCGTCAAGCCGCCTTCAAGGCCGGGGACGAATCGGTTCAGACTCTGGGTGGGGCTGGCTTTGTATCGGAGTTCCCGGTGGAAATGTGGTTTCGCGATGCCGTGGCCGCCGGTGCACTAACCGGCCGACTGGACCACTACGCCCTGCTGATCGGCGAGGAGGTGGCGTCTTGAACTGGGAGTGGACGCCTCAGATGCGTCAGGTCCGGGACTTCTTGCACTACTTTGCGCAGACCGAAATCCGACCGATCTCCCGGGCTGCAGATATCGCCCACGAAGTGCCACTTGCCTTTCTGACCAAGGTGAAGGCGCTGGGCATCTCGATGGAGCCGATCCCGGCGTCTGTCGGTAGCGCTGGCGGTGGCGAGGGCGTGGGCGAAGAAGAGGACAGTAAGCGCGTCCGCCAGACCAATCGGATTGCCGTGGTGGCGGCCGAGGAGATGGCCTGGGGCGACGCGGCGGTGATCATCACGCTGCCTGGGCCCGGACTGGGCGGACCGCCCGTGGCGGCGACCGGAACGGCTGAGCAGAAGACGCGCCTATTCGGTGTCTTCAGTGCGCCAGAACCGAAGTGGGGGGCCTATGCCCTGACCGAACCGGAGGCTGGATCAGACGCCTCGGGCGTCCAGATGACCGCTGCCCAGACTTCAGGCGGCTACATTTTGAACGGCACCAAGACATTTATCACCAACGGGGCGAGGGCAGAGTGGATTGTGACCTTCGCCACTGTTGACCGCGCACTGGGACGGCGTGGTCAGCGGGCGTTTGTCGTCGAAAAGGGCCAGCCGGGGCTGGAGCCCGGCCGCATCTTCGACAAGATGGGATTGCGGGCATCTGAGACCTCCGAGTTCACCCTGGTCGACGCCTTCGTTCCCGACCACAACCTGCTGGGAGGCGAGTCCTACTACCAAGAGCGTCAGGCCAAAGGCTTCAGAGTAGCGATGGCGACTTTTGACTCAACAAGACCCCTGGTGGCGGCCATGGCGGTTGGCATTGCCCGGGCGGCCCTCGAGGAAGCGACTGATCGTCTCACCCAGAATTCCGCCCTTTCCCTGGCCACCCCACTGGCGGGGGCGACCCGAGCCCGGCTGGGGCAGATGGCAGTGGAGTTGGAGATGGCTCGAGCCCTCGTCTTCGAGGCTGCCAGCATGGCTGACGCCCGCCAACCCAATGCCAAGATGGCGTCGATGTCGAAGGCATTTGCGGGACAGGTGGCGATGGCCATTTGTCGCCAGGCCATGGATCTCGTTGGCAGTGTCGGTGCCCTTGGCGATTCGCTGCTCGAAAAGTGGTACCGGGATATCAAGGTGTTCGACATCTTCGAGGGCACCGGGCAGATCCAACGTATCGTCATCTCCCGACGACTGTTTGAGGAGGCTGGCGCGGCGAACTAAGGGGGGCTGGGAATGGAACTCGAGCAACTGGAGGAGAGGTGGCAGGCGGCCTATCCGCCCGATGTGCAGCGCCACCTGCACTATCCAGAAATCAGCCTAGATGCCATGCTCCGGCAATCCGGGCGGGAGCTGGCCGATCAGCAGGCGCTGCTCTTTTTAGGATCGACCTGGACGTGGCGGCAGCTGACCGAACTGGCTGGTCGCTGGGCGGCGACGATCAGTAGCCTGGGGATCAGCCGCGGCGAACGGGTGATGATTATGCTGCCCAACTGCCCGCAGGCGGTCTGTGCCTTCTATGGGACGCTGTGGGCCAGGGCTGTGGCAGTGATGGTCAACCCTTTGTACGTGGAGCGAGAGATCACAGAGATCCTTACCGACTCTGGTGCATCACTGGTCTTGGCCCTCGACCGTCTGGCGCCCCGCCTGGACAGTGTCTTGCGCGATCACCCGCAGGTGAAGGTGATCTACACCCACATCACGGACCTGCTGCCGGCGCCTAAGCGCCAGGTGGCACAGGTCGTGGCCAAGCGCCACGGTCAGTGGAAAGACGTTCCCACGAACCAAAGCTGGCGGCACAACTTAGCGACGCAGACCCTGGCCGTCCAGCCGGTGGAGCCGGAGGAGCTGGCGGCACTGCAGTATACCGGCGGCACCACAGGCACCCCAAAGGCGGTGATGCTCAGCCACCGCAACCTGATGGCCAACGCCGTCCAGACCATGGTCTGGTCTCGGCGCAAACCAGAGGCCGGTGCCCGGGTGGTCGGGGTGCTACCCTTCTTCCATGTCTACGGCATGACCGTGGCGATGAACCTGGCGCTGGTGTCCGGAGCAGCCTTGATTGCCGTGCCGCGGTTTGATGCCAAGGAGCTGGCCGACGCGTTGATCGCCTATCGGCCGCGGTTTTTTCCGGCCACCCCGACCATGTACGTGGCAGTGACGCGGGAGGCCACAGGGCGCCAGCTCGACCTCTCGTTCATCTCAGCGTGCATCTCGGGGTCGGCGCCGTTGCCTTTGGCCGTACAAGAGGAGTTTGAGGCGCTGACCCATGGCTATCTGGTCGAGGGTTACGGCCTGAGCGAGGCGTCGCCGGTCACCCACTGCAACCCACTCAGCGAGCGCAGAAAGGTGGGCACAGTGGGGATCCCGTTCCCAGACACTGACGGTGTCGTGGTGAACGATCAGGGGCGGATCGCCGAGGTCGGCGAGCGGGGTGAGATCTGGGTGCGCGGTCCGCAGGTGATGCTTGGCTATTGGCAGCGGCCGGAGGAGACTGCCGCCGCCATCACCAGCGAAGGGTGGCTGAAAACCGGCGACATCGGCGTGTTGGACGAGGATGGATTTTTGCAGGTGGTCGACCGGCTGAAGGATCTGATCATCGCCGGCGGCTACAACATCTATCCACGTGAGGTCGAAGAGGTGCTCTATCGCCACCCCCTCGTGGCAGAAGCAGCTGTGTTCGGCGTGCCAGACGCCTACCTGGGTCAGACCGTACGCGCCGCCGTGGTGGCGAAGGGAGATGCCCAGCTCAGCGAGGCGGAACTGCGCGCCTACTGCGAGACCGAGCTGGCTCGCTACAAGGTGCCCCGCTCGTTTGAGGTGTGCGCGAGTTTGCCCAAATCCGTGATCGGTAAGGTCTTGAAACGAGTTCTGACCGAGCAGTTTCAACAGGCGACTGAGGAGGACAAACATTGAGTGGGATCGTGATCGCGGGGCTGGCCCGGACAGCGGTGGGAGCCTTCGGTGGGAATCTTAAAGACGTGTCGGCGACGGCCCTGGGCGTGGCTACCGGCCAAGCCACACTAGCCAGGGCAGGGCTGGATCCGGCCGCCGTGGACGAGTTGATCTGTGGCAGTGGCGGCCAACCCATCGCCGAGGCCAATGTCGCCCGCCAGATCGGTCTGCGGCTAGGTCTTCCAGAAAGCACGCCAGCCTTTTCGGTGCAACGCAACTGCGCGTCTGGACTGCAGGCACTCACTTCGGCCGCCCAGTCGATTGCCGCCGGTGATGCCCAGGCGGTACTGGCCGTGGGTGCGGAGAATATGAGCCAAGCGCCCTACCTTACCTATGGAGCCAGATGGGGCCTGCATCTGCGCCATCAGGAATTGCGCGATGCGATCTGGGAGGGTTTGACCGATGCGTATAGCGGCCTGCTGATGGGCGAGACGGCTGAAAACCTGGCCGAACGCTATCAACTGAGCCGCCAAGCCCAGGACGCCTTTGCCCTAGAGAGTCACCGCCTAGCCTATCAGGCGAGCCGAACCGGGTTGTTCAAAGCGGAAATTGCTCCAGTGCAGGTGGCCGCCCGGCGCAATGACCCAGCGGTCGAGATCAGCCGGGACGAGGGTCCGAGTCCGGCATTGTCCCCTGATCGGATGGCGATGGCTCCGACCATCTTCAAAAAAGGCGGGACTGTGACGCCGCTCAACTCTTGCCCGCTGAACGATGCGGCCGCCAGTTGCCTGGTGATGTCAGAGCAGGCAGCCAAGGACCGTGGCATCACCCCACAGGCGCGCCTGCTGGGCTACGCCTACGCAGGGTGCGATCCCAAGATGATGGGGTTGGGGCCGGTGCCGGCCACCCAAAAACTGCTCAAGAAGCTTGGTCTGCGGCTGGATCAGATCGATCTGATCGAGATCAACGAGGCGTTCGCCGCACAGGTGCTGGCCTGCCAGCGGGAGTTGGACTACGACCCGGCCCGGGCGAACGTCTCGGGAGGGGCGATTGCACTCGGCCATCCAATCGGTGCCACCGGACTCAGGCTGACCGCAACCTTGGTCCATGCGATGGCCCGTCTGAACGCTCGCTTGGGGCTGGTTACGCTGTGCATCGGCGGCGGCCAGGGGGCCGCCGCCATCTTCGAGAGGTGGGAGGCCTGACATGTTTGTGCTGAAGGCCGGTGTGGTTGGAGCCGGGACGATGGGCGCCGAGATCGCCCAGGTGATTTCCTTTGCCGAAGTTCCGGTGGTGTTGGTGGACATCTCTGCTGCGGCGATGGAACGGGGCAGAAAGCGCGTCGAAGAGATTTATCAGCGCCGAGTTGATCGCGGCAGAATGACCTCGACCCAGGCCCAAGATCGGCTCAGTCTCCTCACCACTTCCACAGATCTGGCGGCCCTACACGATGCCGACCTGGTGATCGAGGCGGTGCCAGAGACGATCGATCTCAAACGGCAAGTGATCCAGGCACTGGACGCTGTCTTGTCGCCATTGTCGGTGATCGGATCCAACACCTCCGCCCTGTCCATCACGGCCATGGCTGAGGGCAGTCGGCAGCCAGGACGAGTCGCCGGTGTCCACTTCTTTTTCCCGGCGTCGGTGATGCGGCTGGTGGAGGTGGTCAGCGGCGAGGCCACCACCGCTGACACCGTGGAGACGGTGGTCAGCTTTGTGACAGACATCCGCAAGATTCCGGTACGGGTCAAGGAGTGCCCTGGCTTTGTGGTCAATCGAGTTCTGATGGCGGCCATGTCCGAGGTGTTGCGCTTCCAGCAGGAGACGGGAGCGAGCTTCGCCGATCTGGACCGGGCCACGCTGGAGCAGGGCCTGGTCCCGATGGGGCCGTTCGGACTTGCCGATCAGCTCGGCTTGGACATCGTCAAGGAGGTCCAGGCGACCTTGGCAGCGGCCTATGGTCCCCGTTTCGGGGGCGGATCAGCGGTGGCCGAGCGTGTGGCCAAAGGAGCCCTCGGTGTGAAGACGGGGCACGGATTTTACGATTACACGGGGGGCGGTGCGGACGATGGCCGATGATCTGGCGAGCGGTGTGGAGCGCTTTACCCTAGCCGCTTTTCAAGAGGCGTGCCGGATTGTGGCGGAAAATGTGGCCACCGTGGCTGACGTCGACATCGCGCTGCGGGCTGGAGCTGGCTTCAAGGAGGGGATCTTCACCTGGGCGGACCAGCAAGGATTAGCCCAGCTTCACCAGCGCCTGGAGCAGATGGCCCAGTTCCATGGCGAGTGGTTTGCACCATTGCCGCTGCTCACCCAGCGCGTCGCCAGCGGGCGAGGGTTCACCGATGTCTGAGGCCGAAGGCCCGGTCGTTGTCCGAGTTGAGGCTAAGATTGCCTGGCTGACCATCACCAACCCGCCTGCCAATGCGCTGGCGCCAGCTGTCTTGGAGGCATTGGACGCGGCGCTGGCCGCCGTGGACAAGGACCCGGCCGTGCGGGTGGTGGTGCTCACCGCAGCTGGGCCGCACTTTTTCTCAGCCGGAGCCGACCTCAAGGGCGCGATGGGCATTGACCTACCCGCCTATTTGCAGCGTGGACAAGCCCTGTTTTCGCAGCTGGAGACATTGTCGCGTCCGACCTTGGCCATGATCCAGGGCACAGCGCTGGGTGGTGGCTTGGAATTGGCCATGGCCTGTGACATCCGCCTATGTGCCGACAGCGCACGCCTTGGCCAGCCCGAGACCACCTTGGGCATCATCCCGGCCTGGGGCGGCACCCAGCGGCTGCCCCGGCTGGTGGGGAGAGGGCGGGCGCTTGAGATGATCCTGACTGGCGCTGTGATCACGGCCGAGCAGGCCGAGAACTGGGGACTGGTCAATCGCAGTCTGCCGCCGGACCAACTTGTCGACTTTACCCGGAACCTAGCTGGCCGCCTCGCCCAGCAACCGCCGATTGCCTTGGCAGAGGCCAAGGCGGCAGTACACCAGGGGTTGAGTGATGGCATCGCCGCCGGCATGATCGCGGAGCGCCAGGCGATGGCCCGGGTCATGACTTCCGATGACGCCAGAGAGGGGCTTGTTGCATTTTTGGAGAAACGGAGGCCACACTTTCAGGGGCGTTAGGTCCTAGGCAAGAAAAGGGGAGCGTGACCAATGGCCAGACGCCACCCGGTGACGCTCTCGCTCTTGGTTGCCATTGCCGTCCTCTGGGTGCTGGAGGGCGGGTTGGCCATCGGCGGAGGGACCATCTCGCTCGCTACCGCCGTGGCCCTCGGTGCCCAGTACACACCGCTGGTGCTGGCTGGCCAGCCATGGCGACTTGTCACGGCAATGTTCATCCACTGGTCCTGGCTGCACGTCTTGCTCAACGGCTGGAGTCTGTACATCGTGGGCACGGTGGTTGAACCGGTTTACGGCTCGTGGCGTACGCTGGGCATCTACCTGCTGGGCGGCCTGTTAGGTGGCGTGGCCACCTTGGCTCTGATGCCTCAGAATGTGATCTCTGCTGGTGCCTCCGGCGCCATTTTCGCCCTGCTGGGGGCGGTGCTGGTGGTGGCGATTGTGGCCAGGAAGCGGATCGGTTCTTCGCTGCTGTGGTGGGCCGTCGGCATCGTGGGCATCAACCTGCTGTTTGATCTCTACAATCCGCAAATCGCCATCTGGGACCACCTGGGCGGGTTTTTAGGCGGCATTCTCGCCACCTTGGTGTGTGGTCTACCGGGGCGCCGCTGGTCGTGGATGAACGCACTGGCCGGTGCGCTCCTGATTGGACTGGGCGCAGGACTGTGGATGATCGCCTAGGGGTGCACGGTGCACGCGCAGGAGGCGGCGATCCGCCGCCTCCTGCGCAGGTTTACGTCAGTGTGACCGTCAGCTGTTCAACGAGTCCAGTCCGAAGAACGTGCGGTTGATATCGATAAAATTCAGCCACTTGTCCGGCAGCACCGACTCCTCGAAAATGGCCGACACGGGGCACACGGCCTCGCAGGCACCGCAGTTGATACAGTCGTCCGGGTTGATGAAGTACTGCTTGGCATCGTCTGTGGAGTGAATGCAGTCGACCGGACAGACATCCACACAGCTGTGATCCTTCACCCCGATGCACGGCTCGGCGATAATGTAGGCCAACTGGTTGCCTCCTCGGATTCAGCATGAGTGGCGGATTCGAGGCCAGATTTATGATAGCAAACCCACCGCCAGCAGGCCAGAGGCGAGGGTGGAGTTGATCGACATCCGGCATGGAAGGGGCTAGGATGAGGTCGATGTCAACGCACAATCAGTTCACCCCCAAGCGCACAGGCTTCAGCCCGAGCCAGCAGGTCCGGCATGTCAGCGCGATCGACCTGGAGTCTTTGCGACAAAGTGGCATCCGCATGCTGTTGATCGACTTTGACAACACCCTGATCGCCCGCCACGAAGCGCGGCCATCGGCTGCGGTTTTGGCTTGGTTGGAACGCGCTCGCCAAGCGGGCATCGAAGCTGTCGTGTTTTCAAACAACCGCTCGCGCCGGGTCAGTAGAATTGCCGGAGAACTCCGCCTACGCTGCTTTACGGGTGTTGGCAAGCCTGCTCTCTCGGCGTACCGCACGGCCTTGGATGCCTGCGGCCAGACGCCTGCCACTGTCGTCGCCATCGGAGATCAGGTCTTTCGGGACATCTGGGGTGCCAACCGCAGTGGGGTCCACAGCATTTTGGTTGAGCCTCTGGACCGGAGAGAGTTCTTGCCCATCCGTCTGATCCGGCCGATCGAGCGCCTGGTGCTCGCATCTCTGCGCGAACGCCAACTGCGCAACGTCGGTTGATTTAGGCGTCAGGCTCCGGGTCCACCTAGCCCTGGGAAGGTCATATAGACGATCAGCTCCGGTAGCCGACCGGCGGCGTCGACGCGCTGGACCAGGGCGGCGTCGATCATCATATCCTTGGCGGCCAGCAGCTCTCCAGCAGAGTTGTAGATGTCTTGCCCAACGACCTTGCCTTCCAGAAAGGCCAAGACATCGACGGCACCACCCGAAGACGCTGCACCCATCTCTGGTGTTGGCTGCGGTCTGGTGGGCGGTGGCACCACTGGCCCTGGCGGCGGGCTAGGTGCCTGGCTGACTGGCGCTGCAGGCATCAGAGGTGGTGCCGCCGACGGCATAGGCGACTCCAGAGTCATCGGCGGCGGCACCGGCAGTGGCACACTCGTCTCTGCGAGGAGGTCGCTGCCAGCGACTGCGGCTGGAACGTCCACTTGCCACGAGGGCGGCGGCAGCAAGCCTGCCAGCTCAGCGAGGCTGGGTGCGGCTCTTGGGGGGACGGCCTGGGCGACTTGGGCGGCTGCGGCTGCGGCTGGGGATGGAACTACAGCCGGTGGTGTCGCCTGGATCGAGCGTTGAGGCGTGGCCGTGGTCTCCAAGATAGCGTCTGCTGGCGCCCGTTCGGCGGGTGTGGCAGGCGTCGGCTCGCCAACCCGTGCGTCGGGCGCGGACGTTGGTTGACCACCGCTGTCCTGGGCCGTAGATACGACGGTTGCGGCCGGTGTTTCCTTCGGCCCCGTTGCCTCACCAGTGGACTCTGGAGTCAGGTCCGCTGGACTGGTGGCCGGAGTCGGCGCAGCGGCCTTGTCCGTATCCGGCAACGACTGAGGCAACGGGGGGAGCCCGTCGGTGGGCTGAGGTTCAGGTGCTGGCTGCGCAGGGGGGGCTACCTCGGCCGGGAGGAGCTGCGGCTGGTCGACCGAGCCCGCAGGTGGAGCGACCACATCGCTGGCAGTCACCTTTGGCGCGGCCATCCCAAGCGAAGAGGTTTCGGTCAGAGCTGCGGCGGCCTGCCCGATCGACTCCAGGTCGGGAGCTGCGAGCCGGGTGACAGCGCGCAGGGCTTGCCCTTCCGGTACCTCCGGCAAGTCCTCAAGGCTCATCAGGCGGGCGTCCGGCTTGACCATGACCGTATGTTGGCCGATGGCGACGACGTCGTCGGCGGGCAGTGCCCGCTCCGCCTCGTCGGTCGAGCCAACGACATACCCAAGAACCCGCGGCGGAAGCCCCGTCACGACGATTCCGGTCACAGAACCATTCAACTTTCCGTCTCGGCTCTGCACGCGCAGTCGGTCGGGAGGCACATCCAGACGGGTGCGATTTGCGGGCAGAGGCCGGGCGGTGACCTGAGACGCGTCGAGTTCCGAGCCGAACAGGACTGGAGCGACTGCAGCGAACTGAGCATCGTGATCAATGCCGGACTGAATCGCCGCCGTCGTCTGCAACATGGTGTCCCGGATGGTCGCCATCATCTGACGCAGGCCCTGGTCGATTTTCTGCCGCTCACGGTCGATGGCCGGGACCAGCTGTGCGAGCTGCTCGCGCCGCAGTTGGTAGATTTGCTCCAGGCGGTAGATCTCGTGCTGGGCACCGACATCCAGCAGTTCGGCTGAAGCCTTAGCAGTACTGACCTGGGCCTCCAGCATCACCGTCTCGCGTTCGAGGTGGTGAAGGAGATCGCGCATCGTCATGGCCCGCTCGCGCGCTCTGGCGACGGCATCGCGCTCCAACTCCAGGGCGCGCGTCCAAATCTCTAGAGCGGCACGCTCAGAGCCCTCCAACTCCGCCAGATAGGCCTGCACATCGGCACGGTTATAGCCAAACAAGCCGACCCGTAGTCTGCGGGAGGGGAGTAGCCGGGACGAACTGCCCGGCATTACTCGCCTTGGGCAGCGGCTCCGCTGGAGCGGGACTGAACGATGATCGGAGCTTGGATCTCAGAAGTGCCCATCTCCGAGACCGTAACGGGCAGCTGCTGAGTTGCAGTTAGCGCCGCCAGAGTTTTTTCGATCAGGGCGAGAACGCCGGCCCGGAACTCCTCCATCAAACGGCCGGTATGGGACAGCATGCTCTCGCGTCGGGCCAGCACAGCCATGCGCTGGGCGTCCTCTTGAGTCATCCGCTCCTGGGCTTCTTGAACCTTGCGCGTGCCCTGTTCTGACAGCACTGTCAGGGTAGACCGCAGGGCGCTCTGTGCCTGCTCGTGATGCTGGATCGCCTGTTCGATCGTTTGAACATCTCGCTGGAACCCCTCTAGTTCCTGGTGCAGCGCAGAGATCTGAGCCTCCCTGGCCTCCCGGCGAGCCTGTACTTCCTGCTCGACATGGGTCAGAAACCGCTCCGTGGCCGCGATCTTATAGCCAATCAGACTGCGCTTGAGGTCACGGTCCATGGGACGCCTCCGATCGCACTACTTCCCCTTGGCAACGGTCAATTGGGCTAGGTATCCGCAGATACACGAAGTCGAGTGAAACACTAGCACGCCAGCAGTGGCGCGCGCAAGAGGCTTGAGTGCTTTTTTGAGTTTCGCGTCCACGGCTAGGCCGAGGTGGATCGAACCGCCTCGAGGTGGTTCAGAAGCCAGGCACTGACCATGTGTCTGAGCCCTTGCTCCGTCTGCCCCAGAGAGCGCTCGAGTTGCGCCATCTGGGCCATCAAGAAAGCCGCCATGGGGTTGTTGGCATTAGCAGCGATCACGCCTCTGAGCTGATCCAAGGCCGGGGCGGCGAGGCCAACTCGCATCAGCGCGTAGGCCCGGTCTAACGCCAAGAGTTGTTGGCGTTGGGCATCGGCAGTCCGAGGACTCATACCAGCCAGGCGCATGTAGGTGTCCTGGTACAGGCGGATCGTTCGGGCGACGGTGAAGAAGTTAAGCGCACGCTCTCTAGCCGCTTGGCCGAGTCGTTCGCGCAGCGCCCGGTCCTGGGCCAACACGATCAGTGCCAACGCCAGGCGAGCGGGATCACGTGCTGGCACCAAGAGTCCGGTGTCCCCAATCGCCTCCCTGGTGCCCCCGACGTCGGTGGCGACCACAGGTACCCCGCTCATCATGGATTCGATCACCGAATAGGGAAAGGCTTCGGAGACGCTGGACTGAACCACGATGTCTGCCCCGCGATACGACTCAGCGATGTTGGTGGTGGCACCCGGGAAGTCGACGACCTTGCCCAGTTCCAACTCCGAGCGCAGGTCGAGCAACTTCGCATGATACTCAGGCACTGACACCGCGCCGCGCACCACAAATCGCACACCGCCGATCTTTTGTTCGACGATGGCGGCGGCGTGGAGCAGGCTCTCCAGGTCCTTGTTCGGGTCGGACCTGGCCACACACAGCACTTCCAGCTTGTCTCCGCCAGGTGGTTCAGCCGCGGGCGTGAACACCTGGGGGTCGACGCCGTTGTAAATGACACGAATGCGTCCCGGATCGGCTCCAAGCAGGCGCTCCCAGCGGGCGTTGAAGGCACAGACCGGTGAGAGTTCATCGGCGTAGTGCAAGTTCGCCCGGACGATGGTCTGAATCAGCGAGATCAAGAAGCGCTTGGCAAAGCCCGACATGTTGCTACGTCCGACCGAGAGATATTGCTCGCGCAGGTAGACCCCGTGCTCGGTGAGGATGTAAGGCGAGCCGAACTGGATCTTGGAGACGATGCCGGCCATACCACAGAAGGCCGCAGCCGACGAGTGGACCAGGTCCACCTCTGGAAGGGTTGTGTTTAGGACGGTGAAGAAGTGGTAGATCCAGCCCAGCGACTGGACAGCCTCAAAGACCGTCGGTGAGTCCCACAGACCGTCTGCAGCGGCGGCGACCACCCACTCGCGGTAGTGGTCCCAGACCACCGGATTCTTAAAGGACATCTGGTAGTCGTACACCTGGAAATATCTGTACAGACCGGCCAGTGCCTCACCCACCACCTCAGGATCCTCAGCGTTCGCCCGCATCTGGGCGAGGACTTGGTCGAATAGTGGGATAAACAGGCGCTCAATTTCGGCGGCCGTTGTCCGTTGCTTGCGCAAGAAGATCTGCGAAAAGGCCGCGTCTTGCCGATGCTCTGATGGGTCCTGGGTGCCCCACAACGGAATAGTGACGACAGATTGGACGTGGCTGGGCATCGAGAAGCGGATGCTGACATAAGGGTTCATGGCGACAGCGAAGACGATGAAATCCACATCTGGCATCCGGTGGATCAAGGTGTCGCACCAGGTGCTGACGCCGCCGGGATGGAACGGGTAGGTCCCTTCGGTCGCCAGAAGGACCATCGGTCTGCGTGCCATCCCATCACCTCCCGGTGCGCTCAGGGTCTGATCAATCAGTCGGCGCCTAGCCGTGGTCTACTATATAGTGGTTCCGATCACCTTTGGACCAAGTGGCGAGCGGGGAAGGCGATGAACCCCGTAACTGGCGATCGCGACGTGCCAGCGGCCGAAGCGCCATCATGAACAGCCCGCCTTGAGCCTGGATATGCAGGATCGGGAGGCCCTCCCAGGGAATTCGAAAGCGGCCGTTATGTCTGCCTGTGAGGACCGATGGTGGCGATGGACCACTCTGTGCCGTTGCATCCATTGCCCTCTCGTCGCCTGGCTCCGGGCCGCGACGATGGCTACGAGCGCCTGATGCGGCAAGTGATGGAGGCCAACCCGGACGTTCAGGACACCATGGACGTAGCGGCGGTGATTGAGTCCACCGGCTGGACCGACCAGCGCGTCGAGTCGGCGTTTGGCTACGCCAGCGTGTTTGAGCTGGCGGAGCAGATGTATCTGGACATCAAGCGGTCGGTTGGTAGCCAACCGATTCCACCCAAGGTGGAGATCCCATTGTCGGTGCTTCTGGTGCAGACCATCCGGCAGGTTCTGCACGGGTTCACCTTCGCACTGCCGATGGCTGTATCCGTGCTCAGCATGATCTTGTTGCATATCTCGGTCGCATCCTACCTCTACTTCAGCGTCTATCAGGCCACAGCGCTGGCGTTGGCCACTTTCTTGAGCTTCATCGCCACCGGCGGATTCTCGCAGGCGATGGCCAACACCTACTACCTTTTGGTTGGACTTCAGGAGACGTCGATGGTGGAGCGCACCATGTACCTGATCATGCGCTGGGGCTTTGTCTTTTCGGTCATCGTCGCCCTCACCGTATTGCTCCTCGACACCATCTTCCCCTTGATGCCGATTTCGCTGGTTTTGTTTATGTGCATCTACACGGTGATGCTGTCCATGCTTTGGCTGTCGTTCTCGGGCCTATACGTGCTACGCCGGGAGTACATCTTGACCTTGGTCACCGCCCTCGCCATCTTGATCGCCTATCTGATGTGGACGCACGGATTTCCGGTCGTGGTGGCGCAGGTGGTCGGGATCTTCGCGGCCACAGTGGTCACCGTAGTGGTGAGTATCGTGATCTTGCGCAAGAGCCTCATTGGTACCAAAGACGGCGGCCGCATCATCAAAACCAGGATGTCGCAGTTGGCGTATACGACCTGGCCCTATTTCATCTACGGCATCCTCTACTTTGTGTTTATCTTTGCCGATCGCCTGATCGCCTGGTCGACGAACACGGTGTTCTTGCCCTACGACATCTGGTTTCGGGGTCAATACGAATTGGGCATGGACTGGGCACTGGCGGCGCTGATTGTTCCTCTGGCCGCGGCCGAGGCGATGATCAATTATGTGATGCGGCGGATGCAAACCGACGAGCACGAGATTGGCCAGCAGGACGTGGTGGTGCTGACCGCCCGCATGCGCCGGGTATACATGACAGGAGTGGCGATTTTCCTGGGGGTGGCAGTGCTCGGCTGGGCGGCAGCGCACGTCATGTTGCTTCTGGTACTTCACCTGCCTGGCATGCAGAACGCGATTCCGGTCCGCGGCGTCGAGCCCTTTGTGTTGGCCTGGGCAAGCTGGGCGTATGTGTTTCTGGCCATCTGCCTGTTCAACATCCTGTTGCTGTTCACCCTCTCTCAGCCCATCCCAGCCCTGCGCGCCATGATGACCGCGGTGGCCGTCGACTTGGTGGTCGGCTTGGTGGCCACCCGGGTGTTCGCAGCCTACCAATTCGCTGTGATTGGGCTGGCAGTGGGTGTGGCCTATTTGCTGATCGCCAGTTCAGCCGAAGTCTGGCGCACCCTGTCTCGAATCGACTACATGCTGTTTAGGATCGCGTAGGAGCGCTGCATGGCACTTCCCCTCTGGTTGATCCTCGAAACGCTGGCTCGGCTGGCGGTTGGCGTGGTGGCCGTGTTCATCTGGTGGCCGACCTACGCTCTGCCGCAATACCCGGCGATGGCCCGTATCGATCGGCTGGCGGCCAATGCCACCCAGATGGTGCTCTTTCTGATCGTGGTCGGCTATCTCCTCACCGCCGCCCACCTGCTGTATTGGGTGCCGCTGGTGGTCCTGATCTTCTTCCTGCGGTTCACGGTACGCCCGGCATACCGCAGCCGCTATGAGCTCTCGACCAACTCGCGCCTGGCGGCCATTTTTCTGGCTGAACTGGACCGCTTAGCAACCACACCTCATCGCCTGGCTCAGGGCTTGGTGGGCGGCTGGAACCGTTTCTGGCACAGCCTACGACTACCTTCACTCTACGGCTTGGTGGCAGCGTTCACGACTCTTGTGGTGGTCTCGGTGGCTGCCTGGAGCCGCTTTTGGGGCAACTGGACACACGCTGCGCTGACCTATTCCGACGCCTATGTGGTGATCGTCTGGATGAAAGAAATCCTGGCTCAGAACCTTTTTGTAAACGGAATTTACCCACGGGGCTTCCACTTGGTCCTAGCTCAGATGGACAAGCTGACCCTGGCCAGCCCAGTCGTGTTCGAGAAATTCTTCGGACCGGCCGTTGGTGTGGCCATGGTGCTGAGCGTCGGCTACTCGGCCTGGAGACTCACCGGCCGGGTGGCGCCGGGCATCGTGGCCATGGCCCTATACGGCACCATGTTCTTCTTATTCCCCTACGTCGCTGACCGCCAAGCCGCCACCGATAGCCAAGAGTTCGGCAACATCTTTGCCCTGCCCACGGCCTACTTCGTCTATCAGTCCTGGGTGGCGCCCCAGGAAAAGGGCTGGCGCTGGATTGCGGTCTGCCTGTTGGCGATTGCCGGGCTGGTCCACCCCATCCCACTGCTCAACGCTGTCATCGCTGCCGTCGCCGGAACGGTGGCAGGGTGGATGGCTGCAGGCGTCGACCGCAAGGTGCTCGGCTGGTATAGCCGCTGGATTCCGCTGGCCGCCCTGGTCGTGATCTTGCCCGTGGCGGTGCCCTACGCTCTTGGTATTCCGCTGTACGGCTCCGCAGCCAGCTTCCTTACTGCCAAAGGCACCTTGCCGCTGCTGAGCATTAGCCCGGTGGCCGAAGTGGCCGCCGCCAGTTGCGTACTGCTGTTCTTGTTGCGGCTGATCCGCCGCCAGGACGGTACCCGGATCGGGGCGCCCCTAGTAGCGCTGTTCGTGCTGGCGGGCGCCGTGGCGGTGCAGCAGCTGCCGCACTTCGGCATCGACTCCGCCTTGCTCACCACCAGGAGTGGCGAGTTCGTGGCTTTTGCCGAAGCACTGGGGCTGGCCATGGGCTGGTGTCTGATTGAGGAGCTGATCGGCTGGGTGGTGCGAGACAGGGCGGCGACCTGGCTGTCGTTGCTGTCTGCGCTGGTGCTGACGGGGTATGCATGGCTGGTGTTCCCGCCGCCAGCGCTGACCCCTTATTCAATGACTTCCGATGCCTACGTTTACGCTTTTGAGAAAATTGCCACTACCCAGACGAGTGGCTCCTGGCTGGTCATCTCCAATAACTTTGGCTACTCGCTGGCGCTCGACCAGGGATTTCAAATCGACATCCCCACCTTTGTCAGCCACGTTTCGGCCTCAAGTCCCTTCCGCTGGCCCCACTACGCGCCCGGCGGTGGGGTCAAGCCCTACCCGCTGGCCCAAAGTGAGATCTTCTTATTTGTTAACCATCACTACCATATGGCGCCGGCCGCGGTGTCAGGGCCCCTTTACGCCGCCATCGACCGTCACGACAGCGCCTTGATCGCAGCCTGGCTGCGCACCTGGGATGCGACCCATCGCCCGGCGACCGTGTTCTTCACCAGCCCGGAGCTCACCGTTTATGAGCTGACGCTGCAGACATCTACAACTGCCACCACCGGTCGAACCGTGAACGGGGGCGGTTAGGCAGATGGTGCTGGCTTCGCTCGGAACTCTACTGCAGACACTGATCGGCTTTGTCATCGCCGTCTTGATCCTGCCGTCTATGGCCTTAGGCGGCCGCTCAGACGAAGGGGCGCTGGTCAGACTCAGCAGCGTGCTGGTGGCAGGCGTGGCGTTTTGGACGGCTGTCACGTTTACCCTCACGCTGGCTCGCAGCGTGGAGCTCGCCACCATGGTGGCCGCGGCTGTGATCGGCGTGGCGGTGATCCGCACCCGTGGCCGCCGGCCTGCGACCAGAGATGAACGTGCGGCGGGAGCCACGAAGGCCAGCCGATTTTGGGACGTCTTGGACCCGGGGAGCGGGCACGGACTTTTGTGGTTCATCTGGACCTACCTCGCCGAGCTGGTGAGTGCTGTACGACGGGCCTTGCTCGGGCTGCGACAACCCCTGGTGCTCGGTTCGGTGGTCGCCATCTTGATCACATTCGGGTGGCATCTGTGGGGGCCGTTAAACCAGGTAGCTCCTGGAACTGCCGAGGGCTATGTTGATCTTTTGGCCGTGAAGGAGATCGCTCTCAACCAGGGTCCGTTTGCAGTTGGCCTTTTCCCCGAGGGGTTGCATGTCCTGGTGGCGGCCCTCTCCACCCTATTTCTTAATAACTCGCTGCTGGTCTTCCGTTTTTGGGGTGCCCTGACTGCGGTGATGATCGTGCTGGGCGCAATGGCGCTGGCCTGGGAGATCTCTGGTGGCAGTCTGTGGGCGATCTTTACCACGGCCGTCATGGTCGGCCTTACCACCTTGCCGACGGCGGGCGGCGTGCCCTGGCATCTGACCACGCCGATCGCCGTGAAGATGGGCCTGGCCTTTTTGCTATTTGGGTTGGCCTTTGCCCTGCGCTGGCTGCGGGATGGCGAGCGGCGGGACCGCATGATCATGATATCGGCCGCAGTGGTGGTGACCCTGGTCGAACCGTTGCTGGTGCCGTATTTGCTGGCCGGCGTGGTCATGCTGGCCCTAAGTTGGGCGTCGTTGGTGGCCGGTACTTGGAAGCGGGCGATCAGTGCCGTGTTTGTCACGCTGGTGGCCATCGCGGCCAGCCTGATCCCGATCGCGGGTGGGCTGCTGCTGAAGGTCGCACCACTAACCATCTTGTGGACAATGCGCATTCCCTATCTGCCGCCGACCGGGCTGACCATGTGGTTGACTGGCCCCAGGGCACCGCTCCTGATCGGCGCTGTGGTGGCAGGGCTGCTGGTGCAAACGATACTGGCCTTTCGCAATTCCCGCAGCTGGTCCGCCGTCACCTTGGGCATGGCCCTGGCCATTGCCAGCTGCTGGGGACTGACCAAGCTAGGCCCCATCGGACTGTATGACGTGGGCGGAGCCGGCCTGGCGGCCGATGTGGTCGGGGCGCTCTTGATCACCACCTTTTTTGGATGGGCGTATATGGGAGCGCTCAAGCTGCAGGAGAACCGGGCGGTGGCTGTGATCCTGGCCCTGGTCACCCTCGCCCCTGGCCTCTATCTGGCACCGCTCAAGCCGCAACCGCTACATCGCTTCGAGGCAGTGGGCTCGGGCCAAGTCTACTTGCGGGTCAGCACCACCTTTCCGGCGTATACGTGGACCTTGATCTCTCCGACGCAACAGTACAGCGAGGTGCTGGGCACGGGATGGCACGTGGAGCTGATCACCTTCGTCGGCAGTGCTCTGCTGGCGCAGGCCAAGAACCGCGACTTCAGGCCCAAAGATGCCCGCCATTTGGCGATCTTGACGCCAGACATCTTCCTCGACATTCCGCTCAAGGTGCCAGGTTTCCCACACCCGATCACGGTTCAAGATGCCAGTCTCAAGTTGCCCGTCGGCGGTGGCTCCTTGGTCTACACCGGCACGGCAGGAGCGGCCGTCAGCGGCCGGGCTTTGGTCTGGGGCCTGGCCTACTTAAAGTCTCATCCCAAGACGGCCAGCGTATACTTCCACAGTAGCCAGCTGCTGGTGATCTGGATTCAACAGCCATGAGTGCGGCGGAGAGCGGATCGGAGGTGCCTAATGGATAGCCTAGCGTGGATCTGGCTCGCAAGCGTGGGCCTAGGGCTGTTCGGGCGGCGTCCGGCGCAGCAGGGAACGGTCGATCAGGCGTGGCAGGACGTCCTGGACGCCATCAAGCCGCCCTATGATCTGCAGACCACACTGTTCGCAGCTCTCACCGGGCTGGGCAAGCTGGTGGAGGCGTCTGGCTACTACGCCTACGCTGCTGACGATGCCTCAGGGCCGCTGCTCCTGAAGGCGACCAGAACGGCCACCGGCACGCCGACGATTGGCCCCAACTACGCCGGTTTGGTGGGCGGGGGTCCGATCCGCCAGGCGCCGCTTGACCTGGAGATTCCCAAGGATCCGATGCAATTGGTGGTTGATGGCACCAAGGTCGAGCCGTATGTGAGCTTGAGTTGCGGCGAGGCCGTCATGCTCAGAATTGCGGTCCCGGCCCGCTATCGTCTGGACGACGCGGATCGGCGGCAGCTGCTGGCTTATGCCTATCGGCTGCGGCCCCTGCTGGCGGTTGTGCTGTATGCCGATCGATTGGAACGGCGGGCAGACGAGAGCCGCCTGGAGGCGACCACCCAGCAGCGAGCCTTGGAACTGGTGCTCCAGGTTGACGAGGTGCTGCGGCTGGTCTGCCGTTTGGGCGGTGAGGCCCTGAGTGCTGAGAGCGGCTATTTCGCAAGGTGGCAAGACTCTGGCGCAGAGTTGGAGATGTTGTGGCAGGGCGAGGACTCCTCTCTGGTCGATGCCCTCGATCCGCGCCAACTGACGGCTGCTTTGCCGACGGCCCAGGCGGCGGTGTGGAGTGCGCCCAGATTGCCTGCGCCGGTGCTCCGCCTTGGCTACAAAGGCTTCGTGGTGGTGCCGGTGGCGGCCGGCCGGGAGCGGGGGGCGGTGGTGTATGGCTCCAAGAACGGTTTGGTCGCCAGCGACCATCTGCGCAGCGTCCTGACCGTGCTGGGCCAGAGCCTGGCGTCAACGTTCCAGGGACGGGCATTGTCTGCTGCCACCACCGCCAGTTACATCGAGGCCCTCTACGCCATTGTCGACATGCTGGATGCAGCCGATTCGTTTAACCAAGGTCATTCCCGCAAGGTGTCGGACATCGCGGTAAGCTTAGGGCGCGGACTGGGAATGACCACCCAGGAGTTGGGCCAGATCGAGATGGCTGGCCGCCTGCACGACCTGGGTATGGTCGCGGTCAGCCTCGACCTGCCGATGACCAAGGGAACACTGTCCGAGACCAGTCGGGCTCTGATCCAGCGGCACCCGGAGGTGGGGTACGACCTCTTGGCGAGCTTGCCGCCGGGGGTGGCATCCGGCACGGTGCGCGACGCGGTCCGCTATCACCACGAGCGGTGGGACGGTCTTGGCTATCCAGAGGGCTTGGCCGGCGAGGACATCCCGCTTGCAGGCCGGCTGATGGCTACGGCCGAGAACTATGTGGCCCGCACCTCGGCCAGAAGCTACCGTCCCGGCCTGCCGCCGGAGCGGGCGCTCTACGAGGTCGGTAAGCTGCGGGCAACCCAACTTGACCCGGCCATGGTCGATCTGCTGGAGCGGATCTTAGCCGACCAGGGAATCTTGCCTCGAGAACCGGAAGTCTAGATTCACTTCGGGGGGAGGATCGAGGTGCCCAGTCTGAAACCGCCTCGAATCAGGGTCCGCAGTTATACCGTCTATTACGGGTATGGCCCCCTGCAAGGGATCGATCAATACGAGCTCGCCATCTTGGAACCAGCCGGCTGGCGGGCAGCGGACATCGCCCATTTGAAGGCAAGAGGCGTCAAGGTTTTGGCCTATGTCGGCGCCATGGAAGCCGCGCCGCACGTGGTGGAAAAGGTGCGTCTGCAGAACCGTGACTTGCTCAGAGTTGAAGGCAAGGCCTGGCTTCGTGAAGAGTTTGGAACTTATGTCGTGGATCCGCGCTCAACGCTTTGGAAGCGCCATCTGCTGGAGCAGTTGACAGAGCTGTCCCGTGCCGGATGGGACGGAGTTTTCCTGGACAGCCTAGGCGACGTCGAAGACCCGGTGGTGGCGCCAGATACGGGTTGGCTGCTCTCTGCCACCGCTGAATTGGTCCGGCTGGCACGCAGTGTGTTCCCAGATAAGTTAGTGGTGATGAACAACGGCCTATGGCTGCTGTTGCCGCTCGTGGCCAACTATCTGGACGGAGTCTGCTGGGAAGGAACCTTGTCCGAAGACGAGCTGAAGGCGCCGTGGGCCCAACTGACATTGGATACCTTGTTGCAGTACGCCAATACCCAGGGTCTGATGCCGATGCTCCTGTCCTTGGTCGAACCGGGGGCGACGTCTGATCGACAACTCGACTACTTGCGCCAGTTGGCCCGCAAGTTCGGGTTTTTGCACTATGCCGCTCCCTGCGACTATGCCCAGGGCATTCGCACCGTGGACGGGGACATTGTTCGCGGCCGCTGATGTGGCCGACGCCCAAGCGCGCACCGGGCGGCCGACCACGGTTGCCCTGGTACCGGTATACAACGAGCAGGCGACGGTGGTGGCCGTCTTGGGCGGTGTAGCCAATTGGGTCGATCGGATCATCGCCGTCGACGATGGGTCGAGCGATGGATCGGCGACGAGCCTTGACCACTGGGCGAGTGGAGGGCCGGGGCGGACGGTACTGCACCACCCGCGCAATCGCGGCATGTCCCAGGCGTTGCTCAGCGGCTTTTCATATCTGGTGCTGGCGCTGCGCGATGGCTACCTGAAGCCTGATGATCTCCTGATCATGATTGATGCCGATGGCCAGCACCTGCCCGAGGAGATTCCGCGACTGGTGAAACGGCTGACAGACCATGATTTGGACGTCGTGCTGGGGCGGCGCGGCCTGAGCGGTTATCCGTTTGGCAAGCGTTTTGGCAACCGTGCCCTATCTTGGTGGGCGTCGTTGCTTGGTGGCCAGCCGTACGAGGATGCCGAGAGCGGTTTTCGGGTGATGCGGCTGGAGATAGTCCGTCGCCTATTGCCTTACTTCACGGCGCTGGCCTACGGCTGTGCGCAAGAGTTGGCGGTTCTGACCGCTCGCCAGGGGGCCAGGGTCGACAACACGGAGCCGGTGACCATCCGCTACTACCGCAAAGGGGTGAGACACCGCGATGGCATCACCAACGCGGTGATGGCGGTGGTGGCCTTTGCTCGCTCCTTTACCCGGCCCCGCCTAGATGCAGTGGCCAGGGCCAACGCTGCGCTGCGCGATGTCCGTGTCGTCGGAGGCTGGGCAAGCGGACGATGAAGGTATTAGTCACAGATGGGCAACTGCGCAAGAGTCTGGCGGTCGTGCGTAGCCTGGGAGCTACTGGCCACGAAGTGTGGGTGGCCGAAGACACACCGATTGCGCTGGCCCGTTTCTCCAAATGGGCAGCCGGCGCCCTGCGCTCGCCAGCTCTCGGCGACCCACAGCGCTTCTCGAAATGGCTCCAGCGTACGATCATCGAGCAAAAGATCGACCTACTGATGCCGATGGATGACGAGAGCACCGAGGCCGCCATCATGCTGGGAGGCCGGGCGGCGGCTCGAACACTGCTCCCCGAGAGCGACCAGTTTCAGATCTTTCGGGACAAGGGGCAGACCATGGCTCTGGCGCTACAATTGGGTATCGACGTTCCAGGAAGCCGCCTGGTCGACACGGACCAGGACCTAGACCAAGCCGTACAGCAGTGGCCCGATGGTTTCATTCTGCGGCCGCGCCAAGGCGGCGGCGGTCGCGGCGTCAGCTTGGTCCGCACACGCGCCGAGGCAGCGGGCGTACGCCAGCGCTGGGCAACCTCCGGCGGCGGCATGATCGCCCAAGAATGGATCCAGGTCGCCACCAAGTGGGACGTGGGGCTACTCTACGGTTACGATGGCGAGCTCTTGGCTAGCTTCGTCCAACAGGAACTGCGCTGGTTCCCAGAGCCATACGGAGCGAGTACCGTTCAGGTCAGTGCGATTCGCCCAGACTTGGTCGAGATCGCCCGCAAGCTGGTGGAAACTGTTGGCTGGCGTGGCCCGGTGGAGGTGGAGTTTTTGGCCGAAGCGGAGGGTGGGCGGGTAGTACTGGCCGAGGTCAATCCGCGTTACTGGAACTCCTTGGCTGTCGCGGTCGCGGCTGGAGTGGACTTTCCCTTGCTGCAGGCGGCCGCGATGAATGGAGCCCCCCCGCTATCGCCACCCGCCTATGATGCCGGCGTTGGCTGCCGCTGGTCGATGCCCGCAGATGCCCTGCACTGGTGGTCGCACCCCGGACGCTGGTTCGGCCAGCGCAGGCTACCGGGCACCGTCCAGACGCTGACCGATGACATCTGGTCGGCAGACGATGTCGGTCCGACCGTGGCCTTCCCCCTGATTGCTGCGTCCTTGGCGCTCAGACCCCAGATGTGGCGGATGCTGTTTCGATGGTGAACGCTCATATCTTGAGTGTGGACGTCGAGCGCTGGTCAGATGCCACCTTGCTGGCTGGCCAGGTGCAGCGCGATGTTGGCCAGCCCTTGGTTAGGGCGCAGACCGAGCGGGTACTCCGCATTCTCGCTCAGGCTTCGGTGCGGGCCACGTTTTTTGTGCTCGGTGAGGTGGCCCGCGACAATCCAGGCTTAGTTCAGGAGATCGCCGATCACGGCCACGAGATCGGGTGTCATGGCTGGACCCACGATCTGCTGGCCGATCTAGGGCGTGAGCGCCTGGAACACGACCTGAGCCGGGCCAGGAGGTTGCTGCAAGAGCTCTCGGGGCAGCCTGTCGCCGCCTTCAGGGCACCGACTTGGTCCCTGGACCGGCAGGCCCCCTGGGCTGCAGCGGTGATTCGTCAGACGGGATTCACTGTCGACATGAGCATCTTTGATGGCCGGCACGGCCCCTATGGCGAGCCGATCTCGATCGGTCGCCCTTTTCGTCTCGCCACCTCAGGTGGGGATCTGTGGGAATTTCCCACCTCCGTTCGTTCATGGTCCGGTTTGCGTGTTGGCGGCGGCTTTTACTGGCGAGTGCTGCCGCGGAGATGGGTGGCGGCTTCGTATGCTGCCAAGGCACATCCGGCGGTAGGTTATCTCCATCCCTGGGAAGTCGGGCGCGTGGATTGGCAGTTTCCAGAGGCCGTACCAGCCGGAGTCCGCTTTACGATGACGGCGGGTGTCGACGCTTTCGAGGAGAAACTTGGCTGGCTGTTGTCGGTCATCCCCTGGCAGAGGTCCTGCGACGTGGTGGAAAGTGAGGTGGTCGAGCAGTGGCCGCGGTTGTCGCTCTCGGCCAGCGGGCTCAAAGTGGTCGAAGAGGGTGAGTGAATGGATCTCTATGGCGTGATTGGTTACCCGATTGGCCACTCTCTGTCTCCGCAAATTCATCAGCGAGCCTTCCAGCGAGCTGGACGGCCCGCACTATACGTCGGCGTGGCTGTTCGGCCCGAAGCGCTGGCGGGCGCCTTGGAGCGGATGTGGGATGAGCCCTGGCAGGGCTTCAACGTGACCGTCCCGCACAAGGAGTCGGTGGTCTCCCTGCTGGCGGGGCTCACAGACCAAGCCCGCCAGGTGGGCGCGGTCAACGCCGTGGTCCGAGGCGCAGCAGGCTGGTACGGCGCGAATACAGACCTGGCTGGATTTGTGGCCACATTGCCGGCCCAGCCGCAACGGGCACTGGTGCTCGGCGCTGGCGGTGCCGCCCGGGCCGTTGTCACCGGCTTGCAAAGCCTCGGCACCAGCGTCAGCTGCAGCACGAGAAATGCTGCCAGGTTGGCCCGGCTGGTCGAACAGACGGGCGTCCGGGCCATCAGCTGGGAGCACCGCCACCGCCTGCTGGGTGACATTGACTTGCTGGTCAACGCCACCCCCCTTGGGCAGACGCCAGACACTCAGACCATGCCGCTGGATCAGCTCGAGGGCCTGGGTACCGACGCCTGGGTTTATGACTTGGTCTACCGCCCGTGCCCGACCCGACTGCTCCAAGAGGCGCAGGCCCTAGGCTGCCGGACCGTGTCCGGTGTGGCCATGTTGGCGGCCCAAGCTGCACTCACCTGGGAGTTGTGGTTCGGTCAGCATGGACCTGAACGCGAGTTTCTCGCCCACCTGCACGAACTGGTGCAGGAGGAGACCGAGAACACGCCGTGAGTATTGTTGTGTTGTTTCTCTGTGGACTGGGCTTGGGTCTCGTGCTGGCGGTCGCCAGCCGGCGATGGCTCGATCCGACGGTCAGTCAGCCGTGGGTCAGACATTGTGCAGGCTGCCAAAGCCGGCTCCCTGCCTGGGCTTGGCTGGGCATACCCGGGGCCCGATGCCCCCACTGCCAGACTGCGCCCCCGTGGCGGGAGCGCCTGATGTCGCTCCTAGGGGGCGCCCTGGCGGCAACGGGCGGATGGCTGTTTGCGGACTGGCGGCAGGCGGTGCCTGCGGCGCTTTTTTTGCTGGTGCTGGGACTCGTCACTTGGACGGACTTAGAAGCCCGCCTGGTGCCGGACCGGATGCTCCTGGTGGCGGCCGCAGGTGCCGTGTTGATCGCCGTGGCGTGGCCACCCGCACCGTGGCAGTCAGCGCTATTCGGAGCGCTGGTGCTGGGTGGCGTTGCCCTATTACTGGCCATCTTCAGCAAAGGGGGGCTGGGCGGTGGGGACGTCAAACTGGCGGCAGTAATCGGATTGTTCCTGGGGCCGACCGCCGGGGCCTTTGCCCTGCTCGGCGCCTTCATCGCAGCTGGCTTATGGGCGAGCGCAATGCTGATCAGCCGAAGGCGGAGGGCTCATGACAGTATGGCTCTCGCTCCCTATTTGGCCGTTGCAGCAGCGGTGGTGCTCAGTCTGCGACTGGTCGGGATGCCGTTTTGGGGCGGGCCCGGCGCGCCCTAGAAGCCCAGGTCCTCGCGACCAACCAGAGTGGTGGCAAGACGCAGCGTCAGGGGGCGCTAGGAGCCGAGGGGCGAAGAGCAGGTGTAGGTCAGTTTCCTAGTGGGCCCTGAAGGTCGGGAACTGAGTGAGGGGGGGCATATGATGGCGCTGCCGCTCGTGCTGATGGTGGAGACTGTGACTAGCATGATCGCGGTCGGCGCGTTGGTGCTGATCTGGTGGCCGACCTACGCACTGGTGCAGTTTTCGGAAATGGATGGCATCGACAGACTGGCGTCCAATGCGACGCGCATGGTCTTGTTCTTGATCGTGATCGGCTACTTGCTTACCGCCATCCAGATCTTGAGCTGGATGTCCCTGGCTGCAGCCTTGATCCTGCTCCGGCTCGGGGTGCCACGACCTGACGCCAGCACCGAGAGAGGCGATACAAACACGCCAATCAGCCGGCGCCTGATGGTCGAGTTAAACGAGTTAGTGGCCCTGCCGACTCGCCTCTGGGCGAAGGGGCCTAGGCGGGGCACTGAGGTGGGGCACCAGGGACGAGGGCGATGGTCTTGGTATGGCGTGGCGGCGACTGCCGGCACGACGGCGGTGGTTGCGGTAGCGACCTGGATGCGCTTTTGGCAGAATTGGGTGCACGCGGCGCTGCCGTACTCAGACGCCTATGTGCTACTGGCCTGGATGAAAGATATTCAACTGGGTCGCCTGTTCCCGGACGGCATCTATCCCAAGGCGTACATGCTGGTAATGGCGGAATGGAGTCAGCTGGGCGGGACAAATCCGGTTGTACTCGAGAAGTTTTTCGGGCCTGCGGTGGGCGTGGCGATGGTGCTGACGGCTGGGTATACGGCCTATCGGTTCTCCGGTAAGGTGGCGCCTGGCATTATCGCCATGCTCTGCTATGGCAGCCTCACGTTTCTGTTTCCCTACACGGTAGACCGCCAGGCAGCCTCCTTAGCTCAAGAGTTCGGCAGCGTCTTCGCCCTGCCCACGGCCTACTTCGTCTATCAGTCCTGGATCCAGCCAACACAGCGAGGCTGGCGGTGGACGGCGATCTCGCTGTTGGCAGTGGCAGGACTGGTGCATCCGATACCGCTGCTCAACGCCTCGATCGCGGCGGTGGCCGCAACGCTGGGTGGCTGGATGGCAGCCGGGATCGACCGTCGGCTTCTGGGCTGGTACTTGAAATGGATTCCCCTGACCGCGCTGCTGGTGGCCCTGCCAATCGTCTTGCCGCGGGCGCTGGGCATTCCCCTGTACGGCTCGTCGGCGGCTTTTTTGGTCAGCAACGCGGCTGGACCTGCCCCACCGCTCAACGCGGTCGCCGCCGTGGCTGCAGGCGCCTGTGTCACTCTCTTCTTGCTCCACCTGCTGCGTCGGCGGGACGGCACCGTGATCACGGTGCCCCTGGTGGTGCTGATCGCCCTGGCCGGCGCCCTGCTCGTCCAGCAGCTGCCCCGCCTAGGACTGAAGTCGGCGCTACTCAGCCAGCGCAGCGGCAACTTCGTGGCCTTCACTGAAGCACTCGGACTGGCGATGGCCTGGTGGCTCTTGGAGGAGATAGTCGCCTGGGTCACGTCCAACAGACCAGCCGCCTGGATCTCTTTGGTGTTGGCTATCGCCGTTTCGATTGGGGCGTGGAGGACATTCCCGCCGCGCCCGCTGACGCCGTACGCGATGACGTCTGACGCCTTCGTTGCTGCCTATGTGGACATCGCGACAAGCCAGCCGGCCAACAGCTGGCTTGCGGTTTCCAACGATCTAGGCTATTCGTTTGCCCTCGGCCAGGGCTTTCAGATCGACGCGCCGTTGTTCGTCAGTCACGTGCCGCCGACGATTTCCGGGACCTGGCCCCGCTATGCGCCGGGCGGCGGGGCACCGTCGTATCCGATCGGTCAGCGTGAGATCTTTTTGTTCGTGAATCACCGCTACCACGTGGCTGACTTGGGTACAGCCGGCCTCGCCTATGCGCGAGCCGACCGTCAAGATACGATTTTGGTAGAGGGCTGGCTCAAGGCCTGGGAGGCGCACCATGCTGCCCCCAAGGTCTTCTTCTCCAGCCCCCAGCTCACGGTCTACGAGTTGCAGGAGGGCTAGGCGAAGGCGCCGGGTAGACCGCCCAGGCGGTCATGTCCTGCCAGGAAGTGCGCTGGCGATGAGGAACATAGTGCACGACCGGAGTGAGCAGAGGACGCACAGGGAGACAGAGCAAACATGATCCGGATCCTGACTGCGGGCGAGTCCCATGGCCCAGCACTGGTGGGCATCTTGGAGGGCATGCCGGCTGGTGTGAAGATCGCTCAGCGGGCGATCGACAAAGATCTTTCCCGACGCCAGATGGGATATGGCCGCGGTGGCCGCATGCAGATTGAGCGCGACCGGGCACAGATCTTATCGGGCGTCCGCTTCGGCGAGGCGATCGGCTCTCCGATCGCCCTCTTGATCACGAATCGCGATTTTGCTCACTGGCAAGACCGGATGGCCAATTCCGGACCACCAACTGGGCCAGCCGTGACCAGACCGCGCCCTGGGCACGCCGATCTGGCCGGAGCACTCAAGTACGGCCGCACGGACGCCCGCGACATTCTGGAGCGGGCATCGGCTCGAGAGACGGCGATGCGGGTGGCCTTAGGCGCACTGGCCAAGACGCTGCTGGCCACCTGTGGCATCCAGGTGCTCTCGCACGTGACCGCTCTGGGTGGCGTACAGGCGGACGTGGGCGTACTCACACCGGCGGATTTGGCCAGAATCGATCGTTCTCCGGTGCGGACGGCTGACCCCCAGGCGGAAGTCGCCATGATCGCAGCCATTGATCGGGCCAAGGAGGCCGGAGATACCCTGGGCGGGATGGTCGAGGTGGTGGCCTTCGGGGTACCAGTGGGCCTTGGCTCCCACGCCCAGTACGATCGACGGCTGGATGCGGCTGTAGCCGGTGCGATGGTTTCCATCCCTGCGATCAAGGGAGCGGAGGTCGGCGACGCCTGGTGGTCGGCCGATCAGGTCGGTTCGATGGTGCACGACCCGATCGGATTCACACCCGGCGAGGGATTCACCCGCCCCACCAATCGGGCGGGCGGGATCGAAGGCGGGATGTCCAACGGCCAGCCGATCCGGGTGCGAATTGCGATGAAGCCCCTGTCCAGCCTGCGCCGGCCGCTGGCCAGCACTGACCTGATCACGCATAAGCCGTTTGACGCCCAAGTTGAGCGCTCCGACGTGGTCGCCCTACCAGCTGCCGGTGTGGTGGCAGAAGCGGTGCTGGCGCTGGTTTTGGCCAGCGCACTCACTGAGAAGTTCGGTGCCGATACCCTGACTGAGCTGAAACGGGCCAAACGGGCCTACGAAAGGCGGCTACCACGTTGAAAGTTGCGCTCACGGGTCTGCCCGGCGCTGGCAAGAGCCTGGTTGGCAGGCTCCTCGCCGATGAACTCGGTATCCCGTTTTTGGATCTCGACGACGAGGTCAGCCGGGAGGCGGGATCAGAGCCGGCCCGTCTGATCGACAGCCTCGGCTTGGATGCCTTTCGCAGCCTGGAGCATCGCATCCTGACTCGCGTCAGCGGAGAGCATGATGGCCTGCTGGCCCTCGGCGGCGGCAGTCTGGACGATCCACGAAACGCTCAGCTGTTGCGGGAGTGGCGCCTGATCTGGCTGCGGCCGTCGCTGACCACGCTGGTTCGCCGCCTGTCTGGAGACGACAGCCGGCCGCTCTTGCGCGGAAATCTGGCTGCCCGCCTGGACGACATCAACCTGCGCCGACGGCCGATCTTCTCGAGACTGGCGGAGGCGAGCTTTGAGGCCGAGACCGAGGCATCAGAGGTGGCGCGCCTGGTGGGCCGCTATGTGCAGGAGGTCGAATGGGTCGGCCCCGGCGTACTGTGGGGCAGAGGCAGCCGGCACCATCTTGCTCGTTTTGCCCCCGGGCGGGCAGCGGCGGTCATCGCCCAGCCAGTGACCCAGCACTGGAGCGAGGAGATCCGGCGGGCGCTACCAGAGGTGCCCATTTTGGCCTTTGACGACCACGAGGACAAGAAGACACTGGACAGCGTGCGTAGCCTGTACGGCTGGGCAGCTCAGCAGGCCTTCGATCGCACCACCACCGTATTTGCGGTTGGCGGTGGCGTAACGGTCGATGTCGTCGGCTTTTTGGCGGCCACCTACTTGCGCGGTCTGCCCCTGGTGGACGTGCCTACGACCCTGCTGGCGGCGGTGGATGCGGGGATCGGCGGCAAGGTTGGCGTGGACCTGCCGGAGGGCAAAAACCTGGTCGGAGCCTTCCATACGCCTCGCATCACGGTCGTGGACCCGGAGTTTTGGGCCAGCCTGCCGACGTCGGTGTTGGCCGACGCCATGGCCGAAATTGTCAAGGCGGCTTTGCTGGAAGGTGACTCCGCCTTGGAGGCGCTCGAGGAGATGGCCTGGCCAGCTACGCCGGAGGACCTGGAGCCCGTGGCCCGGCGCGCTGTGGCTGTGAAGATGGCGATCGTGGAGGCCGATCCCAAGGAGGAGGCCGAGCGAACCTACCTGAATCTGGGACACACGGTTGGCCATGCCTTGGAGCAGGCCACTGGCTATCAAATGTCGCACGGCCATGCCGTAGCGATTGGCTTGAGTGCCATCTTGCGCTTCGGTGCCCCCCAGGGCAGGGCTGACGGTTTGGTGCGGCGCGTCGAGCAGTTGTTGCTGCGCTTTGGCCTGCCGATCTATGCCGATATCCCGCCCGAGCAGTTGATGCAGCCGATGGGCTTGGACAAAAAACGCAGTGATGGCGCCAAGCGACTGGTGCTGTTGGAACGGCCCGGCCACCCCTACCTGGCTGCGGCCAATGATGCAGACTTGCGACGTCTTGCCGAGCAGATGGTGCGCGACTGATTACTGGGGCGAGACTTTTGGGAATCTGACGACTCCTACTTGACATCTTGATGTAATGGCCTAAGAGTGGAGAACAAATTGAATGTCCAGCGAGAAAGGCAAACACGTCGAAAGGCGTGGACGCAAAACCACGGGCCTGAAGCTCCCCTCGGGAGACAGGCAGCCGGGTTGCCGAACGGGCGTGTTAGGAAGCCCTGAAAGCTTCCCCGCCTAGACGGACGGGGGGGCTTTCCTCTTTCTCCGGACGTATGGGAAGGAGGTTTGCCAGATGCTGTCACTCATGTCTCTATGGAATGTCCTGCGCAACCAGCGTGGTCAGGGCATGGTGGAGTACGCACTCATCATTGCTCTGATCGCAGTCGCCTTGGTCTTGGCCCTGACTAATCTCGGAGCCGGTATCGGAGCCATCTTCACCAAGATCACAACCAGCCTCTGATCCCAGGGCCGAACAGCGAGGGCACCAGGGGGCGAACTCCGCCCCCTGGACCTGTCGCCAGCTAAAGAGAGGGACTGTCGTGGCCAAAACTCACCGTTTCGCGCGTGACCGACAGTCTGGTCAGGCAGCGGTTGAATTTGCGCTCATCTTGCCGCTTTTGGTGTTGCTGTTGGTCGGCGTGGTTCAGGTGGGAGCGATCTTGTCGGCCGCTCTGACCCTGCAGATGGCGGCGGCCGAAGGGGCGCGAGTCGCCATCACCGGAGCCACCAACGCCCAGATCGCAGCTCAAGTCGACCAGGTGGCCTCGGATCTGCCCGCTACCGGCTTGGTGATTACGATCACGCCCAGTGGGGCACGCCAGGCTGGCAGCAATGTCACTGTCTCGGTCAGCTACCAGGCACCGGTGCTGTTTGGAACCTTGGCCGGTCTGTGGGGCAGCACCATCCCGGTGTCTGGCAGCGCCACCATGGGCATGGAGTAGTGATCGATGAGAGGCGGCGGCAGCGTGCAGAGGTCGGGGACGCGAAACTGGAACCAGCGGGGCTCGGTGATCGTCATCGTGGCGGTCTCCGCAGTGTTCGTGCTCGGGTTCTTTACGCTCTCGCTCGACGCCGGCCGCGTCTACGTGCTGAAGGAACAGTTGCAGACTGCTGCTGACGCCAGTGCGCTGGCCGGCGCTAGCCTCTTGCCCACCTCACCGAGCGGTGCCGTCACAGCCGCCGTGAACACCGCTGTGGCCAACGGCGTACCAGCGGCCGATGTGACCGCCGCCGTGACCGGGGCAGCCGGCAACCAGTTGACGGTCACGATCGTGGAGCGAGAGCCGCTGGTCTTCGGCCCGCTGATCGGCATTTCCAGCGCTCAGGTTTCAGCCGTCGCCGGAGCCGCCATTGGGCAGCTGAACACCTTTACCGGCTTGTTGCCGCTAGGTGTCGAGATGACGACATGGACCACAGGTCAGACCTACACCTTGAAGATTGGCAACGGGTCCACCTCTAACGGCGACCTCGGTCCGGTATGGTTCGGCGACGGCTCGCCCGGCGCCACCACCTACGAACAAGACCTGATCAACGGCACCCAGCTGCCGATCACAGTCGGCGAAACGATCAGCACCCAGCCCGGCGACATGGTGGGGCCGACAGAGCAAGGACTTTCGGCCAGGCTGGCGGCGTGCTCAGCCGCTGGAGAGGCGTCGGCAGAGGGCAGTGGGTCCACGATTGTCAACTCGCCGTGCCTGATGTACCTGCCCATCATCCTGCCGCCGAGTGGCGGCCGCACCACGGTGACCGTACTTGGCTTTGCGGCCTTCTGGCTGCAGTCCGTGCATGGGGGAGCGGTGACCGGATCTTTCATCAGCGCCGTGGTGAACGGGTCCATCGGCCCCTACGTGCCGTCTACGACCAACCTGATGGGTGTCACCCTTGACCAATAACGGAGGCAACAAGTCGTGAGCATCGGCCGGCGCAGTTGGTTACGTGTTGTCCTGCCTCTATTGGCGGCCGTGATCGTCGTTGCCGCCTTCTTGATCGTTTCCAGAGCTCCGGTTGCCCGGTTGCAACACGTGCTGGTGACCACTCAGGCGCTGGCGGCCGGTACCGTACTGACGGCTGCGGATGTGAGCGAGGCGACGACGCCGACATTGGCAGTCGGTGATCTGACCGCCGTCCAAAACGCGATCGGCCAGACGCTGACCGTGCCGTTGGCGGCGGGGGAGCACATTCGCCAAGAAGATCTGGTGCCACCGCTGAGCGCCGCCCTGACTCAGGAGCTGCCGGTCGGCGAGCGGGCGGTCACTGTCTCCCTAACCGCGGTGGCCGCCGTCGGCTTTCAGCTGGTCCCCGGCAACCGGGTCGATGTCATCGCCACATTTGGTGCGAGCAGCGGACCGAAGAATGCTCCACTCTCCGACCTCGTGCTCAGCAACGTGCTGATCCTGCGGGTGGCGGCACCTGCCACTGGGGCCACCAACGGCCTGATCACCCTGGAGCTGACGCCAACCCAGGTGGCCACTCTGGAATTGTCTCAGCAGTTGGGCAGCATTACCCTGGCTCTTCGCCCGGCCCGTGACCACGTGCCGGCTAGTGCACTTCAGGAGGTGACAGTACTGCCATGAGTGAGATCAGAGATGAGACCACCGTCGTGTTCGCCCTGCCCCGGCGAGCTGATCTGGACGCCCTGCGCACCATGCTGGGTGCCGAGGTGAAGGTGCTCGGCGAGGCCACCAGCTTTCGCGAGGCAACGGCCCTGATCACCCGCCACCGACCGGAGGTCGCGCTGGTGTCCAGCCAGCTTCCCGATGGCGACGTCTCCAGTTGGCTGGAACAAGACAGCCCGCTCGGTCAGACCAAATTGATCGTGCTGGCCACAGACCCCCAGCCGGAGGACTACCGCACCGCCATGCGCATCGGGGCGTTGGACCTGCTGCCCATGCCGCTGAACCCAGGGAGTATCCTGGAGAGTCTGCGCCGGGTGGCCAAGGGCCCGGGCGAGCGCCAGGGCAAGATCGTTACCGTGTTCGCCACCAAGGGCGGGGTGGGTAAGACAACGATCGCAGCCAACGTGGCTGCAGAGCTAGCCGGGCGCAGGCAGCGGGTGTGCGTGGTCGATCTCGATCTGGAGTTTGGTTCGCTCTCCGCCTTCTTCGGAGCGGTGCCCGAGCAGACGATGGCCGATCTGGTCCGCCGGCGCGGCGCCTTCTCCTTGCCGTTGATCCAAGAAATGATGGTCACTGACCCGATTTTGGGCGTGCCGATCCTGGCCTCCCCTTTGACGCCTGATCTGGCGCCGACCGTGGACGGCGAGGGCAAAAAAGAGGTCGGTCGCAACTATGTGGCTGAGATCTTGCGCATGTTGTGCCTGGGCTACGACACCGTGGTGGTGGATACGGCCAGCCGCTTTTCGGAAGCGACGGTCAGCGCCCTGGAGATGGCCAGCACGGTGCTGCTGGTCACGGCCCCCGATGTCCCGGCCCTGCAGAGTACGGCCAAGGGACTCACCGTGTTGGTGGACAAGCTGGGATTCCAGCCCGATCGCTTGAAGTTGGTCTTGAACCGGGCCAACGCCGCCATTGGCCTGACCGCCGAAGACATCAGCCGCTTCTTGGCCTATCCGATCTCCTATCGACTGCCCTCAGACGGGGATGCTGCGGTGCGCGCCTGCAACACCGGGGTGCCGATCGTCAGACGCCGGCGCAGCGGTCCGCTCGCCCGGGCGCTGGCGGCGCTTGCCCAAGACGTCGCCGGTCCGCCCCAGCGGCTCACTCCCCGGCGTAGCGTGCTGCGACCACTCGGTGTCAGGAGGTAGGCCAAAGTGTCACTTTATCGCAAGATTCACGGTGCCGATGGCGACCCATTGGCTGGGCCAGAGCGCGAGCAGTTCATCTTGCTCAGACTGGAAATCCAAAAGCGCCTGGCCAGAGAGATGGGTGCCACCAAAGGGGTGGTGCGACTGGGCGCCGCTCAGGAGCCGGAACTGCGCGAGCGGGTGATGAGCCATCTCGCCGAGGCAGAGGTGCCAACGGTGGACCGTGAGATGCTGTGCGAGGAGATCGTCTCTTCGATCATCGGCCTAGGGCCTCTGCAGGCCCTGCTGGACGACCAGTCAGTGTCTGAGATCATGGTCAATTCCAGCCGCGAGGTCTACGTCGAACGGCGCGGCAAGCTGGAGCGGACGCCGGTTCGTTTCGCCGACGACCGCGAGGTCTTGGACATGGTGGACCGCATCATCGCGCCGCTCGGCCGCCGGCTCGATGAACAGAGCCCGATGGTCGACGCCCGCCTGAAAGACGGCAGCCGGCTGAACGCCATTATCCCGCCGCTGGCGCTGCGCGGCCCGACCGTCACCATCCGCAAATTCCCCACCCGCCCGCTCGGCGTGTCTGACCTGGTCGACAATCAAACGCTGAGCCAGGAGATGGCCATCTTTCTGGAGGACTGTGTGCGCAGCCGAGTCAGTGTGGTGGTCTCGGGAGGCACCGCCTCCGGCAAGACCACCTTGTTGAACGTGTTGTCATCGTTCATCCCGGCGGACGAGCGCATCATCACGATCGAGGATGCAGCCGAGTTGCGCTTGCAGCAAGACCACGTGGTCGCCCTCGAAACTCGGCCGGTGAATCTGGAGGGGTGCGGTGAGGTTGGGATTCGCCAGTTGGTCAGAAACGCGCTGCGGATGCGGCCAGACCGGATCATCATCGGCGAGGTGCGGGCAGGCGAGGCGTTGGACATGCTGCAGGCGATGAACACCGGACACGATGGGTCTCTGACCACCGTGCATGCCAACGGGCCGAGGGAAGCGCTGTCTCGGATCGAGACCATGGTCCTGATGGCTGGCGTTGATCTGCCGCTGCGCGCCATTCGGGAGCAGATTGCGTCAGCAGTGCAGATCATCGTTCAGATCGCCCGCGGCAAGGATGGCGCCCGGCGCGTGATGCAAATCGCAGAGGTGCAGGGATTGGAGAACGAGATCATCGTCTTGGAGGTCATGTTCTCGTACGACCAAGAGGCGCACGCCTTTCGCCAGACGGGCTTTAGGCCGAAGAATGCTGATCGCATGAGCGGCGGCAGCTGGGGGCTGGGCCAACGCGATAGCACCTGGCAAGAGCGCAGCCGTGGCTAGACTGCTGGTGGCGGTCGTTGTGGCCTTGGTGGTCTTCTGGACGGTCTGGGTGGTTGTGGACGGCAACCCCACCAAGCGAACGTTGTCCCGTCTGAAGAGGTTGCGCAGTCCGGTTCTCGAGGCTGCGATTGGTCAGAGCGGGTCAGCGGCAGCTGGTGCGGCCAAATTCACCGCCTTGACGCGCCTGCTACGGCGATCCGACTCACGGTTCACGGCGAAAGAAGTGCTGATGGCTGCCGCCGCTGTCTCGGTGCTGATGGCACTGGTGATGAGTTTGCTGATCGGACCGCTGGCCGTGGTGGTCGGCCCCGCCCTGACCATCGGCGGTGGCCGCTGGTGGCTGGCCATGCGCACGCAAAAGCGCCAGCGGGAAATGGAAGCGGCGTTGCCCAGTTTGCTTCAGGCTGTCGCCAACGGGCTTCGGGCTGGACACGCCCTCGGCCAGAGTCTGGAGATGGCGGCCGGGCAAGAGAATTCGCCGCTGAGCCGCGAGGTCCAGTCGGCGGTCTCCCAGATGCGCCTGGGCCTGCCCTTGGAAGATGTCTTGGAGGAACTGGCCGCTGATCTGGATCTCACCGAGCTGTCCTTGGCGGTGACCGCCATCTCGGTCCAGCGCCAAGTTGGCGGCAACCTGGCCGAAGTCTTGGACCGTATCCAAGGAACGCTGCGCGAGCGGCTACGCATTGCCAATGAGGTGCGGGCCTTGACCGCTCAGGGCCGGATGTCCGGCTGGATCGTCAGCCTGCTGCCGGTGGCCATCGCCGTGCTCACCTCCTTGATCGACCCGGGATTCTTGCATCCGCTGTTTGCCACCACCATTGGACACATCATGCTGGGTGCGGCTGTTTTGCTGGAGTTGGTCGGTGGGCTGGTCATCCGCCAATTGGTCCAGGTGAACTACTGATGGTCGCCTTGGTTGCGCTGATCGTGTTCGCCGTGGTGTTTGCTGCCGGGTCCGTGCTGATGGCGCCGGCTGAGGAGACTGTGCGCATCCAGCGCCACCTGGTGTCCCTGGCCAGGGGAGAGGCCGAAGCGGCCGTCGCTCCAGCACCGATTGGCGACCGGGTGATCAAGCCGTTTCTCTCCAGCGTGGCAGGAGCGATCTTGCGCTATACGCCAAAACGGCAGGCGGACAGTTTGCAGACGCAGATTGCCCGCGCCGGATCGCCGATTTCTCTAGCGACCTTCATCCTCATTCGCCTAGCCTTGGCCCTGACGGCCGTGATTCCGGTGCTACTCGGGGGACGTAGCGGACTGCTCTGGGCGGTGCTGCTGGCATTGCTCGGCTATCGATTGCCCTCTTTGTGGCTGGCCAACCGGATCAAGGCGCGCAAGCGGCTGATGACCAAGGCCCTGCCTGATGTGCTCGATTTGATCGCGGTTTCGGTGGAAGCGGGACTCGGCTTCGACGGAGCCCTTCAGCGTGTGGCCGAGAAAAGCCACCCGCCGCTCAGTGACGAATTGGGCCGCACCCTCTCTGAGATCCGCCTAGGCCGGACCCGGGCCGAGGCGCTACGCGACCTGGCGACGCGCACCGACATCGCGGAGCTCCGCCAGGTGGTGTCGGCGATCATTCAGGCCGAGCAGATGGGCATTGGACTCGCCAGGCCGTTGCGGGTGGAGTCGGACGCCCTGCGCGTCCGCAGGCGCCAACGCGCTGAGGAGCAGGCGATGAAAACGCCTGTCAAATTGCTCTTTCCGCTGGTGTTTTTGATCTTCCCGGCCCTGTTCATCGTGTTGCTGGGGCCGGCGGTACTCGGGATCGGCCATGTCTTACACCCGTAAGCCGCGCAGCTGAGGAGGAATCCCCCGCCTGCTGGCCAAACCGAGGGCGGAGGGATGTTCTTGGACAGCACCGAGTTGCCTTGGCCTCAGCATATCCAAGTCGGCTCGCCCATCATCTGCGGTCGTCAGACGTTTGACAGGTTGCTGGTACACACGCCGATGATCCACCAGGGCACAGACCTGGAGCAGATGCTCCAGACCTTGGTCAGACCGTGGGTCAAATCCGGCGACATGATCTTCATCTCCGAGAAGGTGGTGGCGATCAGTCAGGGTCGCCTGGCCAAAGGGGATGAAATTCAGGTGCGCCCACTGGCGCACTTTTTGTCGGCGCGTGTGATGAAGTCCAGCCATGGCCTCGGCCACCGCAACCCGCTGGTGATGGAGATGGCGTTGCGCGAGGCCGGTCCGGTGCGGATTTTGTTCGCAGCCGCTGTTGGCGGCTTTAGCAAACGGGTCCTAGGACGCTCCGGCGACTTCTATCGTCTGGCCGGCAGGCGGGTTGCCGCCATTGACGGCACCAACCGGGTGACCATCCCACCCTACGGGGATTATGTCGTCTTAATGCCGACCGATCCTGAAGGAGTCGCCAGGCGCCTCGCTGGAGCGGCGGGTGGTGATCTGGCTGTGGTCGATGTGAACGATGTCGGGGCCGAGGTGCTGGGCGCCTCTGCCGGGATAGACCGCGACCTGTTGCGTCAGGCGACGCGCGACAACCCACTTGGTCAGGGGCACCAGCAGACGCCGGTCGGCATCATTCGGGTACACAACCTGGCGCACTAGGGATCCTCTGGCTGTCGCGGTGCACTGGCCCGCACAGCCGCTGGATCCTGGTCCGATCGGTTCGGATCGTATTTCTGCCCGCAGCCCCGAAGGCGGCCGGGCCAGCGGCAGGGAGCATGGACGGTATCTTGTTGTCGTGTAGGCGATGACAAAATGGCGATGTGGTGCGTCGTGCCGTCGAGGGGTGCTACATCCCCGAGCATCGCCGCCAGCACTTCGCCGATCGGGCAACTCCGGCAGAAGTGCATGAGGCCTTGAAGAACGAAGCATACTGATCTCAAGGGCAGCCGATCAAGGCACAGCGATCGTCGCTTGCCTCGGTAGCCCACGGTGGGACTGCACAGGGGCGCTATGTCTTGATTCCGGGAGTCACTTTTTCAGCCAACCCAATGAAGAATGTCTTCATGCCGATCACGGTTCGAGACATGACAGCTCCAGAGCGGCGGTTCTTCAACGACAAGACGGAAGGGAGGTGACCGGAAGCGAGCAAGGGAAAAATTCCAGACTTCAAAGACATCGATGAAATGGCCAAGTTCTGGGAGAGCCATGACAGTGAGAACTTTGAACGCCAAGGTGTCGAAGAAGTCAGCTACCGGCCAAAGCGCGTTGTCCTGTCGGTGCGTTTCGACCCAGGCGACCTAGTAGCCATTACCAGGGCTGCCCGGAAATCTGGCGTAGATCGGTCGACATTGGTGCGCATGATGGTGAGAAAGCAGCTGCTCGCCGAACATGAGGACCGCACAGATCGTGCCCGCTGAGCGGGGGCCGATGGACGACGGCCCTGCGTCATCCACTGGCGGGGAGCGGCTGGCTGGCTCGTTGACGCCGCCAGGCGCCGTTGCTAGCGTGAAGGGCGTGTCTTGAAGGAGGAGCGATGAGATGGATCAGGCGCTGAAACATACGCCGCTTTATGACCTGCATGTGGAGCTCGGCGGCCGGATGGTCGGCTTTGGCGGCTGGGAGATGCCGATCCAATACACCTCCATTTTGGCCGAGCATCAGGCAGTGCGGCAGCGGGCCGGATTGTTTGACGTTTCGCACATGGGAGAAATTGAGGTCCAAGGCCCAGGCGCCGCAGAGCTAGTTGACCAATTGGTCACCAACTGGCCGAGCCAGCTGCCGCCAGGCGGCGTGCTGTACACGCCGATGTGCCACCCGGACGGTGGCATCGTCGACGACCTATTGGTGTACAAGCTGGACGAAGACCGATTTCTGCTGGTCGTGAATGCGGGAACCACAGAAAAAGACGTGAACTGGGTTACCAGCCAGGCCAAGCGGCTGGGCAGTCCAGCCACAATCACGGACCGCTCGCCGCAGATCGCACAGTTGGCGCTGCAGGGGCCCAAGGCAGAGGCGATCCTGGCTCCTCTCCTGGCGGCAGACCTGGGCGCGCTGGCGTTTTTTCATTGGCTGAAAGTTGACGATCTCTTTGGCCACTGTGCCTTGATCTCACGCACCGGATACACGGGCGAGGACGGTTTTGAGATCTACCTGGAGAGCACAGCGGTCGACCAGGTGGCGCGCGCACTGCTGCGCCATGGCCAGTCTGCGGGCCTGCAGATGGTCGGACTGGGAGCGCGCGACTCCTTGCGCTTCGAAGCCTGTTTGCCCCTATACGGTCAGGAGATCTCCGATTCGATCACTCCCTTGGAGGCGGCGCTTGGTGTGTTCGTCAAATGGGACAAGGCGTTCATCGGAAAAGAGGCACTAGCGAGCGCCAAGGAGCACGGGCTTTCCCGCTGCCTGGTCGGATTGCGCCTGAGCCAACGGGCCGTACCCCGCCACGGGTATGATGTGGTGGCCAACGGCCAGATCGTCGGTCAGGTCACCTCGGGCATGATCGCACCGACTGTCGGCCAGCCCGTGGCCCTGGCCCTGGTACCGCCTGAACTGAGTCAGGTCGGCACCCAGTTGGCGGTGCGGATCCGGGAGCAGGACATTGCGGCTGAGGTAGTCAAGAGACCCTTTTACAGGAGGGATCAGCGCTGATGGACGTACCGAAGAGTCTTCTCTACACCCATGACCATGAGTGGGTCCAGATCAAGGGACAAGTTGGACGGGTCGGCATTACCGCCTTCGCCCAAGATCAGCTGGGGGATATCGTATTCGTGGAGTTGCCGAAGGTGGGGGCCAGCGTGACAGCGGGCGCCGCCTTCGGCGTGGTGGAGTCGGTGAAGAGCATGTCCGACCTGTACGCTCCGGTGTCCGGACAGGTGCTGGCGGTGAACGCACTGTTGGCCGACCAGCCGGAGCAGGTGAACAGAGACCCCTACGGTGAGGGGTGGATGATCGAAGTCCAGCTGGCGGATGCCTCCGAAGTGGACGCCCTGATCAGCCCGGAGGCGTACGCCGACAGCACCCAGTCGGCCGGGCACTGAGGTGCGCTTCACACCACACACGCCAGCCGAACGCCAGGCGATGCTGACGGCTTTGGGCGCCACCGAGGTGATGGATCTGTTCGCCGACCTGCCCCAGGCGGTGCGCCTGGGACGGGACCTCGAGCTGCCGCTGGGCATGCCGGAACTTGAACTGGACCGCCACGTCCGCTCACTGGCTGACCAAAACCGCCACCTCGGTCAACTGCCTTCATTTTTGGGGGCGGGTGCCTACGACCGCTTCATCCCAGCCGCTGTCGGCGAGATCTTGCGGCGCGCTGAGTTCTACACCTCGTATACGCCGTATCAACCGGAGGTGTCCCAGGGCACCTTGCAGGCGATCTGGGAGTTCCAGTCCCTGGTCGCCACCTTATACGACATGGACGTGGCCCAGGCGTCGCTCTACGACGGTGCCACCGCTGCAGCTGAGGCCGTGATGGTGGCAGTGGCCGAGACTGGCCGCCAGGGCGTGGTGGTGGCCCGCTCCGTCGACCCCCAGGTGCGCGCTGTGATCCGCACCTATGCCCAAGGCCGCCCGCTGTCGATTCAGGAGCTGGCGCTGGACCAAGACCGCTGTGATCTGCAGGAGTTGGACCGACTGCTCACCGACCAGGTGGCCGTGCTGGTCATTCAGCAGCCGAGCTTTCTCGGAGCCATCGAGCCGGCGGCAGACATGGTGCAGGCAGCACACCGGGTTGGGGCTCTGGCAGTGGTGATCGCCGACCCGGTGGCCCACGCCTGGCTGAAGCCGCCAGGGGCCTACAGCGCCGACTTGGCGGTCGGTGAGGGACAGGGATTGGGCGTCGCTCCGTCCTTCGGCGGTCCCTACGTCGGGCTGATGGCAGCCCGCCAGGACCTGGTCCGCCGCCTGCCCGGGCGCATTGTCGGTGCCACTGTCGACGTAGATGGAAAACCGGGGTTCGTCCTCACCTTGCAGACCCGCGAGCAGCACATCCGCCGCCAGCGGGCCACCTCCAACATCTGCACCAATCAGGGATTGATCGCCCTGGCCGCCACCGTCTATATGTCCCTGATGGGGCCAGAAGGGTTGCGCCAGGTGGCGCTGCTCAGCCACGAAGGTGCCGAGGACCTGCGCCACAGGCTGCTCGCCCTTCCCGGCGTGCAGGCCGTTGGCAGCGCACCCACCTTTTACGAGTTCGCGGTCAATCTGCCCAAGCCAGCCGCCGAGGTCAACCGCAAATTGCTCGCCGCTGGCTTCATCGGCGGCTACCCGCTGGTCGATGACTATCCGGAGTTGGGCCCCGGAGGCTGGCTTTTGGCCGTCACCGAAAAGCGGAGCGAGCAGGAAATCGCCGGGTTTGCAAAGGCGGTGGCACAGGCGCTATGAGTACGATTTTTGACGAATCGCGTCTGGGCCGACGGGGCTCAGAATTGCGGGCAACCAAAACCACTGCCCCGGCCGGCTTCGCATCTTCCGAGCTGCGCCACGAGTTGGCCTGGCCAGAGCTATCAGAGCCGCAGGTGGTCCGCCACTTCGTGCGCCTATCGCGGCTCAACCACGCCATTGATGTTGGCTTCTACCCACTGGGCTCTTGCACCATGAAGTACAACCCCAAGATCAACGAAGAGATGGCCAGGTTGCCTGGATTTGCCTCCCTGCACCCGCTGCAGCCAGAAGAGACTGTTCAGGGAGCGCTCCAGGTGATGTGGGAACTGCAGCGCGACCTGGCCGAGATTACGGGCATGGATCAAGTCAGCCTCCAGCCCGCGGCCGGCGCCCAGGGCGAGCAGACCGGGATTTTGATGATCAAGGCCTACCACCGCTCCCGCCAAGACCTGCAACGGACCGAGGTGTTGATCCCAGATGCGGCCCACGGTACCAACCCGGCTACTGCCTCACTGGCCGGGTTCGACGTGGTGGAAGTGGCGTCGGACAGCCGTGGCGGCGTCGACCTAGACGCCCTGAAGGCCAAGCTAGGGCCTAAGACAGCGGCCGTGATGCTGACCAACCCGTCGACTTTGGGCATCTTCGAAGACAACATCGTGGAGATTGCCCGGCTCACCCATCAGGCCGGGGGACTGCTCTACTACGATGGCGCCAACCTGAACGCCATCTTGGGCAAGTGCCGACCTGGTGACACCGGCTTTGACGTGGTCCATGTGAACTTGCACAAGACGTTTTCCACGCCCCACGGCGGCGGTGGCCCGGGTTCTGGACCGGTGGGGGTGAAAAAGCACCTGGCGCCGTTTTTACCTGCCCCGACCGTCGGTCGCGACCAAAACGGCTTTCATCTGGTAGCGGGCGGGCCAGACTCGATCGGCCGCGTGCGTTCGTTTCACGGTAACTTCGGGATGCACCTGAGGGCCTATACCTACATCCGCAGCCTGGGCAAAGACGGTCTCAGCGCAGTGGCCGAGGATGCAGTGTTGAACGCAAACTACCTGCTCCATCTGATCAAGGACCGGGTGACCGTGCCCTATCAGCGACTGGCCAAGCACGAGTTTGTGGTCGGCCTGCCCAGGTCGATCAAGGACAAGACGGGTGTCCGCACCTTGGATGTGGCCAAGCGGCTGCTCGACTTCGGTGTCCATTCTCCGACCGTCTATTTCCCCTTGATCGTGGACGAGGCGATGATGATCGAACCAACCGAGACAGAGTCGAAAGAGACCTTGGAGGCCTTCGCTGCGATCCTCGCCCAGGTGCTGACTGAGGCAGTGAACGATCCAGAGATGGTCAAAACCGCTCCGCACACCACGCCGGTGCGCCGATTGGATGAGGCGCGGGCCGCCCGGCAGCCCGAATTGCGCTATCGGCCGCGATGACGCGAACCAGGTGGTGGGTGGTTTCTGATCCGCCTGCCGCCGGTCGCGACCAGATGGCCACCGACGATGCCCTTTTGGAACTGGCCAGAGAGAGCCGCGATGTGTGGCTGCGCTTTTACCGCTTCGCACCGCCGGCGCTGAGCGTGGGCCGGGGGCAGACGCTTTCGGGTATCTACCTGCCAGGGGTGGCCGAGATCGGCGCCGATTTGGTCAGGCGGCCCAGCGGCGGTCAGGCCGTGTTGCATGACGACGAGTTGACCTATGCCCTGGCCGCACCGTTGGGCGTGATCCCCGGCGGCGTGGTGGAGAGCTACCGGCAGATCGCCGAAGCGCTGCTGATCGCACTGCAAAAGCTGGGTGTCCGGGCTGAACTGGCCGACCCACAGGTGGCCGCCACCTCAGCCAGCCGGGAAGCGAATTGCTTTGTGGCCCCGTCCGCCTATGAGCTGACGGTGGGTGGCAAAAAGGCAGCCGGCTCAGCCCAGGTCAGGCGGCGGGGGGGTCTGTTACAGCATGGCGCCTTGGCCCGAACCATCGATTTTCAGCGCTGGAGTGCCTGCTTCGTGGCACCGGGCGCCGCCAGGCTGGGCTGGCAGACGGCGATGGAGGCGCGGGCGACCGGACTTTTTCAGCACTGGCCAGAGCTGAGCAGACCGTCCGACCTTGCGATCGAGGCGGCGGTGGTGGCAGGATTCAGTGAGCGGTTTTCGGTCCAGATCCAGCCAGCGACTCTGCCCGCCAAGACGCGCCTCGCCGCCAGGGCCGCCCTAACCTCCAGCCGCCGCTTCGCCATCTGAGGAGGATCAAGACATGCGCCATCTCAGCGAGGTTGATCCAGCGGTGTTCGCCCTGATCGAACGCGAGCAGGCTCGCCAGGAGGACGGGCTGGAACTGATCGCTTCTGAGAACTTCACCTCGCTGGCGGTGATGGAGGCGATGGGTTCTGCGCTGACCAACAAGTACGCGGAGGGCTATCCTGGAAAGCGCTACTACGGCGGCTGCGCCTTCGTGGACGAGGTGGAATCGCTGGCCATCGAGCGGGTGAAAGCCCTTTTTTCAGCAGACTATGCCAACGTCCAGCCTCACTCCGGAGCTCAGGCTAACATGGCGGTGTACCACGCGCTCTTGAAGCCAGGCGACTGCGTGCTGGGGATGAGCCTGGCTGCAGGTGGGCACCTGACGCATGGCAGCGCCGTAAACTTCTCCGGTCAGCTCTACCGCTTCGTGCCCTACGGCGTGGACCCGGTCAGTGAACGGCTGGACCTGGATGAACTCACGAGGCTGGCCGAACTGGAGCGACCCAAACTGATCGTGGCCGGGGCCTCCGCCTATCCGCTGCAGTTTGACTTCCCGGCCCTGCGGGCGGTGGCGGATCGGGTCGGCGCCCTGCTGATGGTGGACATGGCGCATATCGCCGGCCTGGTGGCGACCGGCCAGCACCCGACACCGGTGGGCGTCGCCCAGGTGGTCACCTCCACCACCCACAAGACCCTGCGCGGTCCGCGCGGCGGTTTCATCCTGGCCGACCAAGAACTCGGCCCAGCCATCGACAAGGCCGTGTTCCCGGGGATCCAAGGCGGCCCCTTGATGCACGTGATCGCCGCCAAGGCGGTCGCCTTCCAGGAGGCGCAAAGCCCACAGTTCGCGCGCTACCAGCGGCAGGTGGTGGCCAACGCCAAGTGCTTGGCCGAGGCACTGTTGGCGGCCGGATGGGCATTGGTTGGCGGCGGTACGGAAAACCACATGCTGATCGTCAAACTGATCGGCCGTGGCCTCACCGGGGCGCAGGCGCAGCAGGCACTGGGCGAGGCCCAGATCACCGTCAATAAAAACGCCATCCCCAACGATCCGCTGCCACCGCGTCAGGCCAGCGGCATCCGGATCGGGACCCCGGCAGTAACCAGTCGAGCGATGACCGAAGCGGCAATCACTGAGATCGCTGCCCTGATTGACCAAGTCCTCTCCCACCCCACCGACGCCGAGGTGCTGGCTCAGGCCGGCGCCGCGGCACGGGCGCTGGCCAGGGCTTATCCACTGTATGCTACGGGCGGTGTGGCGTGATGGCACAGGCCAGTTCAGCGACCCGTCGGATCTTGGTGCTCAACGGTCCCAATCTCGGACAACTGGAATTCCGGCCGGCCGATGTCTACGGAACACAAAGCTGGACCGAAATCGCCGCCCAGATCAGTGAACAGGCACAGCGGCTTCAGCTCACCGTCAGTTTTGCGCAGGCCGACGGCGAGGGCGAACTGATCGGCATCTTGCAGCGTGCACGCGCCAGCCAAGATGCTGTGGTGATCAACCCCGGCGGCTTGTCGCATACGTCCGTGGCGCTGCGCGATGCCATCGAGGCGTTCTCCAAACCGGTGATCGAGGTCCATCTCAGCAATGTCGGAGCGAGGGAGCCTTTTCGTCATCCGGCCATCACCGGCGGTGCTGCCAGCGGTGTGATCAGCGGCTTCGGCGCTTTCGGCTACCGATTGGCGCTGGTGGCCGTGGCTGAACTGCTGGCGGCGCAGCGGGCATGACCGACCGCCCGGCTGCCGCCCAAGGCGCATTTGCCGCCCTGGGTGCACAGGTGGCGGTGATCACAGACCCCGCCAACCGGCGCTGGCTGACCGGCTTTACGGGATCGTCCGGGCTGGTCATCTTGCGAGACGGCGTAGCCGAGTTGATCACCGACGGTCGCTACACCATCCAGGCACAGGCGGAGGTGCGGCCAGGCGTACGGGTCACAACCGACAGCCGGCGCACAGCTGGCGGGCTTGGTGAACACTTAGCCGGGCACAGCGGCCCGGTGGCCGTTGAGGCAGACCATCTGACCGTGGCCCAAATGGCAGACCTGGAACGAGACCTCAGTCTCATCAGCTGGGTGACAACCCGCGGTGTGCTGGCCAACTTGCGTGCGGTGAAGGACTCAGACGAGTTGGCGGCGATCCGCCAGGCCTTTGCGGTCGCCGACGGGGCGTTTGGGGAGCTCTTGCCCGAGGTTCAGCCGGGCGCGCGCGAACTGGATCTGGCGCTCAGTCTGGAGGGAGCGATCCGCCGGCACGAAGGCTGTGGCCTTGGCTTCGAGTCCATTGTGGTCAGTGGGCCCCGGTGTGCCCTGCCTCACGGTCAGCCCAGCGGTCGCCAGTTGGCCGTCGGCGACCTCGTCACCATAGACTGGGGGGCCACGGTTGTCGGCTACACGTCGGACTGCACCCGAACGCTGGCCGTCGGCCAGCTGCAAGAGCCGGGTCGGCGCATCTACCAGGTGGTCAAGGCGGCGATGGAGGCTGCCATCGCAGCGGCTCGGCCGCAAACTCTGGGCAAAGACGTGCACGCCGCTGCCCGGGCCGTGATCGAGGCGGCCGGGTACGGGGCCAATTTCGTCCACGGCACAGGGCATGGACTTGGACTGGAGATTCATGAAGCCCCGGCACTGGGCGCCAGGAGCGAAGACCGTCTGCAGGTCGGCATGGTGGTCACCTTCGAGCCAGGCATCTATATCGAGGGTTACGGCGGCGTGAGGATCGAACAAACGGGTATTATTACCGAGGGGCCAGTCGAAATCTTGTCTGGCCTGCCCACCGAGTTGCAGATCTGTTGAGGAGGATCTAGTTGATCTCGAGTAACGATTTCAGAAACGGCCTGACCATCGCCATCGACGGCGTACTGTACACCATCGTTGAGTTCCAGCACGTCAAACCGGGAAAGGGCTCGGCCTTTGTCCGGGTGAAGATGCGCAACGTCCGCACCGGCTCCACCGTGGAGCGCACCTTCAACGCAGGCGAGAAGGTGAATCGAGCCCAACTGGAGGGCAAAGAGGTGCAATTCCTCTATCAGGACGCAGACGCCTACACCTTCATGGACACATCGTCCTACGAGCAGATCACGCTGAACCGGGCGGCCCTGGGCGACGCTTTGAACTTTCTCAAAGAGAGCCTGACCATCTCCCTCGAACTTTACGAGGGTGAAGTCGTGGGCGTGGAATTGCCGAACTCGGTGGAGCTGGAAGTGACCCAGACCGAACCCGGAATCAAAGGGGATACCGCCCAAGGCGCCACCAAGCCAGCGACGCTGGAGACTGGCTACACGGTGCGGGTGCCGCTGTTCGTCAATATCGGCGATCGCTTGGTGATTGATACTCGCAGCGGCAACTACATCAGCCGGGCCTGAGAAGCGGAGGAGACGTCTTGCTGACAAAGATTCTGGTGGCCAACCGCGGCGAGATCGCCATCCGGGTGATGCGCGCCTGCCGGGAGCTGGGGATCAGCTCGGTGGCGGTGTATTCCGAAGCGGACAAAGACGCCCTGCATGTGCAGATGGCTGATGAGGCCGTGGCGATCGGGCCGGCGTCGGCCCGGCAGAGCTATCTGTCGATCCCAGCCATCGTAGAAGCAGCCAGCCGGGTGCACGCCGACGCTGTGCATCCGGGCTATGGCTTTTTGGCGGAAAATCCAGCGCTGGCCGAGGTGCTCGCCGTATGGGGGATCACCTTCATCGGGCCCAAGGCGGAGTCGATCCGGGCGATGGGGCTGAAAACCACTGCCAAGGAGACCATGCGCCGGGCCGGAGTGCCTCTGGCACCGGGCAGCGTGGGCGCCATCTCGGAGCTCCAAGAGGCTCAGCGAGAGGCGGAGCGGATCGGCTACCCGGTGATGGTGAAGGCCGTGGCGGGCGGTGGCGGGCGCGGCATTCGCGTTGCCAGGCAGGCAGCGGATTTGCCAGACTCCCTGGAGCGGGCTGCCTCTGAGGCCAAGTCCAGCTTTGGCGACGGTGCGGTGTTTTTGGAAAAGTATGTGGAGGACCCGCGCCACATCGAGGTGCAGGTGATGGCGGACGGCCAGGGCGGGTACCTGGCCCTGGGCGAACGGGAATGCTCTTTGCAGCGCAGACGCCAGAAACTGGTCGAAGAAGCCCCTTCGGTGGCGATTACCCCGGCCCAGCGGCAAGCCGTGAGCGAAGCGGCGATTCGGGCTGCTGAAGCGGTGGACTATATCGGTGCTGGCACGGTGGAATTCCTGCTCGATCCCCAGACCGGCGAGTTCTACTTTATGGAGATGAACACCCGCATTCAGGTGGAACACGGCGTCACTGAGTTGGTGACCGGCGAGGATTTGGTCAAGAGCCAAATCCAGGTGGCGTCAGGCGAAGCGCTGGCGCGCACCGGCTGGGAGACACAGATGGTGGGTTGGGCGATGGAGTGCCGGATCAACGCCGAAGACCCGGATCAGGATTTTAGGCCTTCGCCGGGGACCATTAGCCGCTTTCAGCCGCCCGGCTTTGCAGGTGTGCGCGTCGACGCCGGGGTGACGGCTGGCTCGGCCATCACGCCCTACTATGACTCTCTGGTTGCCAAACTGATGACCTGGGGACGGGACCGAACCGAGGCGATCAGCCGAATGCGCTCGGCGCTGGCCGAATTTCGGGTGGAGGGGATTGCGACCACCATTCCGATTCATCAAAAGATCATGACTGACCCAGACTTCATCAAGGGGGCCATTCACACCAACTTTCTGGAGCGGCGTTTTCCGGGTGCCTGAGATGTCCCTGCTATAATTGGCGGTAGGGGGCCTGCCAGATGGCGGAGGACGAGCGACCGACTCAGGCGGATGATGCGACGCCGGCGCTGGAGATCCGGATCGCCGATGACGTCGTGGCGTCTATCGCCTCCATGGCGGCCTCTGATGTGCCTGGCGTGTTCTCGATGGCCGGGGGATTGGTCGGCGACCTGACCGAGCGATTGGGCCGAAGAAACTGGCAAAAAGGTGTCAAGGTCGACGTCCAGCAGGGAGTCGCCACCATCGACCTGTATGTGGTGGTGCTCTATGGCAGCAGGATCCCAGAGATCGCCCAGAAGGTGCAAGAGAGGGTACGGGCGGCCGTGGAGTCGATGACCGGCCTCAAGGTGAAGGCCGTCGACGTGCACGTCCAGGGCGTGGGAAGTCCAGACGATCATCCGATCATCGAGACGGGAGGCTCCTCGTGAAGGCGATTTCGATCATCGACCGGGTCATTTTGGTCCTGTACACGATCACCCTCGGCTTGGTGTCCGTGGCCATGATCCTGATGGGATTTGGTTGGCTCAACCCGCTGCGCTTTCTGGATCGACTGACCCTGGCCGTCAGCGGCCGCCTGACCGTGGCCGTGATCGGCGCCATCTTGCTGCTGATCAGTGTGCGCCTGGCGTCTGTCGCGTTCGCCGGGGGCTGGCGGCGGCGGCACATCGTGCATCAACTGCCGATGGGCCGGGTTCGGGTCTCGATGCCCGCGGTTGAAGGGTTGGTCAAGCGCCTGGTGAAGGCCCATGGCGGCGTACATGAGGCCCATGTCGCCGTGCGCATGGGCTCCAAGGGCCTGCTGGTCGCAGTACGGACCACAGTCGGTCCAGAGGTGGAGATCGCCACCTTATCTGACGAGTTGCAACAGGCCATTCGCGCTCAGGTGAACCAGGTGGTCGGAGTGGGGGTGGAGCGGGTGTCCATCGACGTCGATCACATTACGCCAGCGGCCAGGACGCCGCGCGAGACCTCGTGAGTCCGATTCGCGCCCTGTTCCACAACCACCTGTTTGCCGTCGTCGGTCTGGTGGCGGGTGTGGTGTTTGCCCTGTTGATTCTGCGCATGGGCTTTTTGGCCGCCTTCTTTCTGTTGCTGATGGGCGCCTTTGGGCTGTGGGTGGGACGCCAGTTCGACCCAGACGCGGCCGGAGAGATTCAAGATGTGTTTGAGCGGCTGTTTGGCCGCCGGGATCGGGACTGAGATGCCGAGGCGGCGGTTTCGCAACCTGGCTCTGAGCTGGCTGTTCGAGATTGACCTCGGTCATGCCGATCCGAAAGCGGTGTTGGCGCGCAGCGCTGAGGAGTCTTCACCTGCTCACCGCGCCGCGCATCAGGCCGTCTTAGGGGTACTCGGCATGCAAGCGCAGGCAGATCAGATCATCGGCCAGTTGGCCAAGGACTGGTCGATCGAGCGGATGCCGCCGATCGACCGCAACATTTTGCGCCTGGCGATTTGGGAGATGGTTTCCGGCCTCAGCCCAGCCGTGGCGATCAATGAGGCAGTGGAATTAGCCAAGGCCTATGGCGCGGAAGATTCCCCGGCCTTCATCAACGGTGTGCTGGCCGGGTATCTCAAACGTGAGGAGGGAGCCCTGAGTGGCTGAGCGCATCGATGGGCGCGTCCGTGCCGACCAGGTGCTGGCGGAGGTGCAGACAGGTGCCATGGCCTTTCGGGAGGCCACCGGCCGGCCTCCGGGCCTAGCCATCGTCTTGGTCGGCGATCACCCGGCATCGTTGTCCTACATCAGGTCCAAGGAGCAGGCAGCGACCAAGGGTGGACTCTACTCGGAGACCCATCGTCTGCCCGCCACCATGGCTGAGGACGCGCTGCGCCGTTTTGTCGGCCGCCTGAGTGAAGATGAGCGCCTGGACGGAATTTTGGTGCAACTTCCGCTGCCTGAGACGCTGCGCCAAGAAGAAGTGTTGGCTGCTCTGCCACCGGACAAGGACGTCGATGGGTTCACGACCTTGAACCAGGGCCGGCTGCTGGCCGGGGAAGCTGGTTTGCGGCCGTGCACGCCGCTGGGTGTGATCGATCTACTACGCTGGCACGGCGTCAGCCTGGATGGAGCCAACGTGGTGGTGATTGGCCGCTCACGCACGGTTGGCCGGCCGCTCGCCCTGATGCTCTTGGAGCAACATGCCTCGGTGACCGTGTTGCACTCCCACTCCCAGTCGCTGGCCCAAGATGTGCTGCGCGCCGACGTCGTGATCGCAGCTGCCGGCCAAGCGGGTATCGTGCGCCGCGAGATGGTGCGTCCTGGCGCCGTGGTGATCGATGTCGGCATCAATCGAGTCGATGGCAAGCTGGTTGGTGACGTGGCAGCGGACGTTGCCGATGTGGCTTCGGCCATGACGCCGGTCCCAGGCGGCGTGGGCCCGATGACCGTGGCGATGTTGATGGCCAACACGCTGGAGGCCGCCAGATGGCACTACTGAGTGTCAGTGATCTGAACCGCTTGGTGCGCGAGTTGCTGGACGCGGAGCCGCTGTTGCAAGGCGTGATGGTCCAGGGCGAGATGGCCAACGTGCGGCTGCACAGTTCCGGCCACCTGTACTTTTCGTTGCGTGACGCTGGGGCTTCGGTGCGGGCCGTGATGTTTCGCGGACAAGCCCGCCAGTTGGTGTTCTCGCCGCAAGATGGGATGCAGGTGATCTGCGCTGGTCGAGTGTCTTTGTATGAGCGAGACGGGAGCTATCAACTCTACGCCGAGATGCTGGAGCCGGCCGGCGTAGGCGCTGAATTTCTGCGCCTACAGCAGCTGAAAGAAAAACTCCAGGCTGAGGGCCTTTTTTCCCCAGAGCGCAAACGGCCGCTGCCGCTTTTGCCCAGACGCCTGGGCGTGGTCACCTCGCCGACCGGAGCAGCCATTCGTGACATCCTCAGCGTCGCTAGGCGGCGCTACCCAAACCTGGCCGTGGTGGTGGCTCCGGTGCAGGTGCAGGGGCCGACGGCAGCCGCTGAAATTGCCGCTGCGATCACCTTGTTGGCCGAGCAGGGTCAGGTCGATGTGATCGTGGTCGGCCGCGGCGGCGGCTCTCAGGAGGATCTGGCAGCCTTCAATCAGGAAGAAGTCGCCCGTGCGGTGGCTGGCAGTCCGGTGCCGGTGGTGGCGGCGGTGGGCCACGAGACGGATACAACCCTGATTGATCTGGTGGCAGACCGCAGGGCGGCCACGCCGTCGGCCGCCGCCGAGTTGGCGGTGCCGGTGGTGGCGGAACTGGTGGCGGGACTGCAGATGGCGGTCAGTCAGATGCAGACCGCACTCGACCACCACTTAGCCCTGGCCGGCCGCCAGGTGGACGCCATAGTCAGTCGCCGGGTGATGAGCCGACCACTGACCATGCTGGAGGCGAAACAGGAGCGTACTGTGCGCCTGGAGAAGGACCTCGGCCAAGCCACCGGGCGTCGGCTGCAAGAGGCCAAAGCGAGGTTGGTGGAGCACTCGGGGCGGCTGGCGGGTCTGTCGCCGCTGGCGGTGCTCAGGCGAGGGTTCGCGGTGGTGGAGAAAGAGGGCAAGGCAGTGCGCGACGCAAGCGGGCTCCGAGTTGGCGATCGAGTGCGCACCCGACTCCAAGTCGGATCGTTTGAGAGCCAGGTGGAGAGGGTGGAGTCGTGACGTTCGAGCAGTCCGTGCAGCGATTGGAAGAGATCGTCAAGCAGCTGGAGGACGGAGAGCTGGCGCTGGACGCCTCCTTGGCGTTGTTCGAAGAGGGCGTAGCCTTGGCCAAGCGCTGCCAGGGGATGTTGGAAGAGGCGTCTGGGACCATTCAGCGGTTGATCGGTGACAAGGTGGAGCCGTGGCCAGAAGGCCCGCATGACTGAGGAAGGGCTGCGGGCCGTCTTCGAGGCCTATCTGCAAATCCATCTGCCCGGTGGCGGCAAGGTGGAAGAGGCCATGGCCTACGCCCTGGGCGGTGGTGGGAAACGGCTGCGGCCGGTACTGGTGCTGATGGCCGCAGAGGCGGCTGGGGGCGACGCTGAATGTTGCCTGCCGGCCGCTCTGGCTGTTGAGGCTGTACACACGTACTCCTTGGTGCACGACGATCTGCCGGACATGGACAATGACGACTGGCGCCGCGGCCGACCCTCCTGCCACCGGGCCTTTGGCCCGGCGGTGGCCATCTTGGCAGGAGACGGGTTGTTGACCTGGGGACTGGGCCTCCTCGCTGACCCCAACTTGCGCCAGAGCTGTTCCGATGCAGCCTGCCTGGAGTGCCTGACGGTGCTCACGGCGGCCATTGGCACTGCGGGCATGGTCGGAGGGCAAGCCTTGGATCTGGGGTTCGGCCAAGCGAGTCGCGACCAGATCGACCAGATGAAGACGGCGGCCCTGTTCGGGGCAGCGGCGCAGATCGGCGCCATTTTGGCCGGGAGGGGCGATCTGGCGATGGCACTGCGGGCGTACGGAGAGGATCTTGGCCGAGCGTTTCAGGCCGTCGACGACCGCCTAGATCTGGATCGCAGCGACCAGGTGCACTTGGCAGAGTTGACAAAAGTTGCCGATCTCCACTCCCAGCGAGCCTTGCAGCATCTCTTTCCGCTCGCCGAGCGGGGCGGAGAACTCACCGCATTGGTAGAGCGCCTCAGCCAACGTCAGGCCTGAACCACGGGCTTATGGACGAACAGTGTATGATGTACGGACGAGGCGAGGTGATCGATCGGCTAGTTGGTGGTGCGGTATCCTAGTCGAAGCCATCTTCTCCCAAGGCGGGCCTAAAAATCCGCCGACAGGCACAGCGATGAAGTTCCTGGTGTCGGCTTCGGACGCCCAGTCTGGGGTTGGTGCTGGGAGTTAAGGCACCGGGACAGCCCGCAATGGCATGCGGACACTGGCCCTGGCGCCGCGGAGACCCGGGTGCGCCGGTGGCCGGCCTAACGGTTGACTGGGGGCCCGGGGGATGAACCTGCATGAGGTGCTGAACATATGGCGAGGCGTGTTGTGCAGCGTAGCCTGCCTTGAGCGTGGCGGGGAGAGAGGACCGAGCGATCGGCCATTGAAACCCGTGGTGCAACAGAGGCTAAGAGAAGACGGGTGACGTGAGGAAAGCTCCTAGGCCGTCGGCCCTCGGGTCGGCTTGGTGGGGATTACAGTGTGGCTTCAGTGGCAATCTAGCCCCGTTGACGGCGACGTCACGGACCAGGAGTAAAGGGGAACCGCCTGCCCGGCGACGGACAGGCTCCTCGGTGGGAAAGCCAGCTAGACCTAAACCGCAACGTTTACCTACCGGGTGCCACCAATCAGCCTTTTGCGCCCAGGGTGCTGGGTCCCCTACAATGGAGACATGACGCCCTGGCATGCTTGGCCTTTGATCCGATGAGCAGGCACCGTGGCTGGTGGCGAGAACTTCCCTATGGACGGGCGGTGCGCTTTGCGGCCGTGGCGTTCGTGGCGGGCGGTTTGCTGGTCCTGCCGTCGCAGTTGGCCACCCCCCTGCTTGATCCGGCGCTGGATGTGGCGGTGGTGATCGTGGTGGTGGCCCTTGGCGTAGCGGCCGACATGGTGGGCGTGGCGTCGACCCGGGCCAAGGAACAGCCGTTCTTGTCCCGAGCCGCCAAGCGCACGCCGGGAGCTAGGCAAAGCCTGTACCTGGTGCGCCATGCCGATCGAGTGGCGACCGTGATGTCCGATCTGGTCGGCGATACCACCGGTACGGTGGCGGGGGCGCTGGCAGCGGCGATGGCCGTGCGGCTGGCGGAGCCGAAGTCGATCGCCGTGGTGACCGCCATCGCCGTGGGGGTACTATCGGCCGTTACGGTCGGCCTGAAGGCCCTGTCCAAGTACCTGGCGGTACACCGGGCAGACAGCGTGGTAACCTTTGCCGGCCGCCTGCTGGCAACTGTTGGATTCGACCCGGCTCGATCGAAGGGGTGACGCCGGATGGCGCTATTGGATCAGATCAAAAACCCACATGACGTGGCGCAGCTTTCGGCCGATGAACTGACCCGTCTGGCCCAAGAGATCCGCCAGCGCATCATTGACGCTGTGTCACAAAACGGTGGTCATCTGGCGCCACCTCTGGGCACGGTCGAGCTGACGATCGCCCTACACGCCGTCTTCGAGTCGCCTACCGATCGCATCGTCTGGGACGTTGGCCACCAGGCGTACGCCCACAAGCTGCTGACCGGGCGGGCAGGTGCTTTCTCCACTATCCGCCGCAAGGGTGGGCTCTCCGGCTACCTCAGGCGCACCGAGTCAGAACACGACTGGTTTGGTGCCGGCCACGCCTCCACCTCGATTGCAGCCGCCGTTGGCATGGCCAAGGCGCGAGACCTGCAAGGGGACAGGCATCGGGTTGTCGCCGTGGTCGGCGACGGTGCCATGACCGGCGGACTGGCCTATGAGGCGCTGAATAATCTGGGGCACCTGGAGACGCCGATGATCGTGGTGCTCAACGACAACTCGATGTCGATCTCGGCGAATGTCGGCTCCATGTCCCGGTACCTGGCCCGGTTGCGGGCGGCTCCCTCCTTCGGCCGGCTGAAGAAGGCTGTCCAGCGCACCTTGCGCCATTTGCCGTTGGTCGGCGAGCCGCTGGTCGGAGCCGCCGGCAAGCTCAAGGAAGTCATCAAGCTGACCCTGGTACCGGACGCTGGCGCATTCTTTGAGGAACTCGGAGTCAAGTATTTTGGACCCTTTGATGGACATGACATTGCGTCTTTGGTGGCCGTGTTCGAACTGGTCAAGGACACAGATGTGCCGGTGTTGGTGCATGTGGTGACCCGCAAGGGCAAGGGCTATCCATTTGCCGAAGAAGAGCCCGGCAAGTGGCACGGGGCCTCTCCCTTCGACCCCACTACCGGCCAGGGTACTGGCAAGAAGAGCCCGCCCAAGTGGCAGGACGTTTTTGGCGAGATCTTGCTCCGGATCGCCAAGGAGGATCCGCGGGTGGTGGCGATCACCGCCGCGATGGCCGATGGAACAGGCCTTAACGCCTTCGCCCGGGAGCTGCCCGGTCGCTTCTTTGACGTCGGCATTGCCGAGGCATATGCCGTGACCTTCGCCGGCGGCTTGGCCGCCAGCGGCATGCGGCCGGTGGCAGCCATCTACTCGACGTTTTTGCAGCGCGCCTACGACCAGATCATTCACGACATCGCCATCCAGAAGTTGCCGGTGCTGTTTTGCATGGATCGAGCCGGTCTGGTTGGCGAAGATGGCGCCACCCACCAGGGTCTCTACGACATCGCCTATCTGCGCTGCATTCCCTCAATCACGGTGGCAGTGCCACGCGACCAGGAGAACTTGGAGTTGTTGATCCGCGGAGCGCTGCAAGTGGACGGCCCGGTGGCGGTACGCTATCCGCGCGGTGAAGCTCTCAGCCAAGTCGGCGCCCAGGCCAAGCCCTTCGCCTGGGGGACGGGTGAAGTCCTACGAGCAGGACAAGGGGCGGCTATTTTGGCCCTAGGGCCCATGGTCTCAGTAGCCTTGGAAGCAAGAGAGATCCTGATGAGCCAGGGTATTCAGGTGACGGTTGCCGACGGCCGTTTCGTCAAGCCGCTCGATCAAGAGTTGATCCGGGACCTGGCATCGCGGCACGAGCTTTTGTTCACTGTAGAGGAAGGCACGGCCATGGGCGGTTTCGGATCGGCGGTGCTGGAGTGGGTCGAAGCCGAGGGACTGGACTGTCGCGTGCAGATCTGGGGCACGCCGGATCGCATCATCGAACACGGCTCTCGTCAAGAGAACTTGGAGGAGGTTGGCCTGACCGCTGATCGGTTGAGTAATGCGATCAGCCAGGCACTCGGCACGGCGCGACACGTTTCATGAGATTTCGCCACGAGCCGGTCGGTTGGCCCTAGCCCCGAGCAGCGCCATGATGGCCTGTGATCTGGCTGCCCTGAGCGAAGCGGAGCAACACCGGCGGCATCAGGCTGAGCACGCTTAGGGAGGCGGGCGGAGGTTGACCCAATCGGACCCGATCGGCCAGATCCAACCCCATCGACGCACAGGCCAGCGCCAAGATCACACCGGTGTGCGTGACCACGACGATATCTTGATCTTGTGGCTGAGCGCCGGCCCAGGCGAATACCCGCTGGGCGAAACGGCGAAACGATTCACCACCAGGCGGCACGCTGTCTACTGTATCCGCCAGGTAGGACCTCCAGGCGGCAGGGAAGAGCTGGGCAGACTCGGCCATGGTGTGCCCAGCGAATTCGCCTAGATCCACTTCAGCCAAGGCTGGCATGACTTCGACCGAAAGGCGCAGGGTGCGCTGCAAGATGGTGGCACTCGCCACCGCTCGTTGCGCCGGGGACGCGATCAGCCTGGTAGGCTGGACGGCTTCCAGGATGCTGGCTGTCCGGTACAGCGCCATCTCGGCATCGGAAGCGAGCGGCACCTCGATGCGCCCCCACCAGCGGTCGGACAGTGACTGGGAGATGGCGCCGTGGCGGACCAAGAAAAAGATGAGCGGTCGCCTCCTCATGAGATCGGCGATGTGAGGCGCCTAGGCCACGATGCCACACGGGTCAGACCCTCTGTTGGGCCTGACCCGTGGGCTGTGCACCTAAAATCATGTGAGCCATGCCGTTTTCGGGTTCACGGCGGCGCAGTCAATACCAGAACTGCTAGCTGTACTGAACCCGCGGGTCGACGAAGGCGTAGAGCAAGTCGGCGATCAAGTTACCAAAGACCGTGAGCAACCCGACGATCAACACCGCCGCCAACACAATCGGATAGTCGTGATTAATCAGGGCGTTATAGGTGAGCAGGCCCATGCCTGGGTAGTTGAAGACTTGCTCAAGAAAGAGGTTGCCGGCGAACAGGGTTGGGATCGAAAATCCCACGAAGGTGATCAGCGGCAGCACCGAGTTGCGAAGCCCGTGCTTGAACAGTACAGACCATTCCGAAAGGCCCTTGGCTCGGGCGGTGCGGATGTAATCTTGGACCAAGGTCTCGCTCATGGCGGTGCGCATGTACCGGCCCCAGCCGGCCACGGTCAGCAGAATCAGCGTGATACTTGGCAGAGCGATGTGCGAGATCCACACCACGAAACCAACCGGAGGCTGGCCCGGATTGGCGAGTCCGCCCGGTGGGAACCAACTGAGGTAGAAGGAGAAGATCATGATCATCACTAGGCCGAGCCAAAAGGTCGGCATCGAATAGAAAAAGTAACTGAAAGACGTCAGGGCGTGGTCGTCCCACTTGTTCACCCGGTTGGCCTGATAGGTGCCCATGGCGATCGAGAGCACGTGGGCGAAGATAACGGCGATCCCGATCAGCGCCAGCGTGCGGGGAAGCGCCACCGACATCAGCTGCATCACGGTCTGGTTCTGAAAGTAAGAGATGCCCAGATTGCCCTGGAGGACTTGTCCAAGCCAGCGCACATACTGAATCGGCAGCGGCAGGTTCAACCCGTACTCGGCGTTGAACAGCGCCACCATGCGCGGGGTCGCCTTCGGTCCGAGCATGGTGTAGACCGGGCTTCCAGGCACCAAGTGGACGATCAGAAACGAGATCATGGTCACGCCGATCATGGTCGGGATGGCCTGGAGAAGGCGGGAAATCGTGTATTTGAGCACTTCCTATGCCCTCCCTTCCCGCAACCGAGGGTCAAAGCTGGCGCGTAGGGCGTCTCCAAGGAAGTTGACGCCAAGTTCGGCGGCAACGATGGCCAGTCCAGGTGGGTAGATCAGCCACCAGGCGTTCTGAAAGATGTAATTGGTGCCATCGGCCAGCATGCCACCCCAGTTGGGTGTCGGTGGCGGTAGGCCAAGACCCAGGAAACTCAGTCCTGCGACCGTCAAAATGGCGCTTCCGACAGAGAAGGTGGCTGTGACCATCACCACGCCCATCACGTTCGGAAGCAGATGGCGCAACATCAGCCGCCAGGTTCCCGACCCCAGGGAGCGGGCCGCATGCACGAATTCACGTTGCTTGAGGGTGAGCACCTCAGCTCGGACCAGCCGGGCCGTGCCTAGCCAACTCAACACCGAGATTACGACCACCAAGAGTATGGCGCTGGGCGAGAAGATAGAGTCGACCAAGAGC
>JAJZLY010000022.1 GCA_021850485.1 Bacillota bacterium
GCCTTAGGGTCCACGACGCCATGCTGCCAGCTGGCCACCTCACTTTCCGGCGGTGGCACCACACCGTCGTAGAAGCCCGGAATCGCCACATGGCCGATCCGGTCGTGGCAGGCGGCCAGCATCTGGACCAGTGCCGCCGCCGGGTTGGCGATCAGTCCCCCGAACAGCCCGGAGTGGACGTCACGGGCTGGGCCGCTCACGATCACTTCGAATCCGGCCATGCCGCGCAAACCGGTGACCAGGGTGGGGCGGCCGGGAGCCAGCATGGTGCTGTCTGAGATCACCACGGCATCGGCCTTCAGTTCCTGCCGGTGGCGGCGGATGAATGCGGGGAGATTGGGCGAGCCGATCTCCTCTTCGCCCTCGAATACCAGCACGACGTTGGCCGGAAAGCTCCCGCGCACTCGCCGGAAGCTGTCTAACGCCAGCAGGTGCATCACCAGCTGGCCCTTGTCGTCGCTAACGCCGCGGGCGAACAGCTGCCCGTCGCGCACCGTCGGCTCAAAGGGCGGGCTGGTCCACAGCTCCAGCGGATCGGCCGGCTGCACGTCGTAGTGGGCATAGATGAGAATGGTCGGGCGACCGCTCTGAATAGGGCTTTTACCCCACACCACCGGATGGCGGCTGGTTGGCTCGATGGCGGCCTCAAACCCGCTCCTCTCCATCTCCCGCTTCACCCACTCAGCTGCTCGGCGCACGTCCGCCACGTGCTCCGCAGAGGTTGAAATGCTGGGAATACGCAACAGCTCCTCCAGCCGAGAGATGCCCTCTTGGCGATGCGACTGAAGATCCTCGCTCCACTGTGTCTCCATGACCACGGCTCCTTTGCAGTCGACTCTGTCAGACCAATCCGGCAGGATGCCTCCCAACCGTAGGCGAAGCCAAGTCCTTAAGGACCAGGACCTGACCACACCTCTTTTCTGGCAGTACGTCTGTCGTCGCCCAATCCCTTCCCTGCTGATATTGACGACTAGTCCATTCAAGGAGACGACATGGAACACGACCTGACGATCGCCGGCCATCCCATCGCCTGGCGGCCCGACCCGGCCCGCCTGAGCTCCATCCGGCTGCTGCGCATGCTGCGCCGGCTCGGCCTGCCCGACTTGGAGAGCCTGCATCAGCTGGCCGCCACTGACCCGGCACAATTCTGGCAAGAAGCCGTGATCAAGGAGATCGGCCTCATCATGCGGCGGGCTCCTGATCTGTGGGTGGACCGGTCTGAGGGAGTGCCCTGGACGCGTTACATGGTCGGCGCCAAGCTCAACCTCTGGGACTCCATGCTGGAGCAGCACGCCCATCGGCGACCGGCTGACCCTGCGGTCATCTGGGAAGGCGAAAACGGCGAAGTGGCCCTGCAGTCGTGGATGTCGCTACAAGCTGAAGTCGACCGCTTGCGGGCGGGGCTACGCCAGGCCGAAATTCAAGCCGGTGATCGTGTCGGCATCTTCATGCCGATGCTTCCGGAAACGGTCGTAGCGGTCTTGGCCGTGGCGGCTGAGGGTGCTGTCTTGGTCCCGATCTTCTCGGGGTACGGTGCAGCGGCGGTCGCCAGCCGGCTGCAAGACGCTACGGTCCGCCTGCTGATCACTGCGGACGGCTTTTTGCGCCGTGGCAAGGCGGTCGCCATGTTGGAAACAGCTCGCCAGGCGGTCGCCAACTGCCCCAGCGTCCAGCATGTGGTGGTCAAACGCCGGCTTGGCCAAATCGCCTTGATGGCCAATGAGACCGACTGGCTTGACTTTGTCGCCCATCCAGCTGCGCCGCGGCCGGATGCACTGGATAGTCAGGCGCCGCTGATGGTGATCTACACCTCCGGCACCACCGGCCGGCCGAAGGGGGCACTGCATGTCCAGTCCGGCTTTCCGGTCAAAGCTGCCCAGGATCTGGCGCATGCCTTTGACCTGAACCTGGGAGACCGCCTGTTCTGGCTGACCGATTTAGGCTGGATGATGGGACCGTGGGCAATCTACGGCACCTTGATGCTTGGTGCCACGCTGGTGATCTACGAGGGTACTCCGGACCATCCGGCACCAGATCGCTTGTGGCAGCTGGTCGAGAGACATCGGGTGACGCACCTGGGAGTTGCGCCAACGGTGATCCGTTCGCTGATGGGGCACGGTCCCGAACTGCCCGCCCGCCATGACCTCAGTTCCCTGCGCATCCTGGGGGCGACCGGCGAGGCGTGGAATGTGGAGCCTTGGTACTTCTTTTTGGAAGCGGTCGGCGGCCGCCGTTGCCCAATCATCAACTACTCTGGCGGCACGGAAATCTCCGGCGGCATCCTTGCCTCATACCCGCACCTGCCACAGAAGCCATGCGCCTTCAACGGCCCCTTGCCTGGCATCGCCGCCATGGTGATTGACGAAAAGGGCGAACGCCTGATCGGCGAAGTGGGCGAACTGGCCATCGGGGCGCCCTGGGTGGGCATGACCCGGGGCTTTTGGCAAGACAGCCAGCGCTACCTCGAGACCTACTGGAGCCGCCACCCAGACACCTGGGTACACGGCGACTTTGCGATCGAAACGGCGGACGGCTTTTGGTACATCTTGGGCCGCTCGGACGACACCATCAAGGTGGCTGGCAAGCGGCTGGGTCCGGCCGAGGCAGAGTCTGCCGCCGTCTCGCACCCGGCCGTGGCCGAGGCCTTGGCGATCGAGGTGCCGGACGACGTGAAAGGCGGGGCGCTGGTCGTCTTCTGCGTGCTACGCCCCGGCCACGATCCCCTCGAGTCGCTGCGTCAGGAGATTCACGCCGCCATCGTCGCCACTCTGGGCAAGGCACTGGCCCCGAAAAAAGTGCTCTTTTGCGCCGAACTCCCCCACACCAGAAACGGCAAGATGCTACGTCGGTTGGCCCGCGCCGCGTACCTCTCGCTGGCTCCGGGTGACCTCAGTGCCCTGGAGAATCCAGACAGCATGACAGCCATCCGCCAGAGCTGGTGACCTCGCCCGACTATTCCTGGCTCGCTGAATGCTCTGGGGCGGTCTCGGCAGCGGATGGGGTCTCCGCTTCACCCAGCCACACCTCGATCCGCTGGTGCATCTCAGCGGATAGTGGCGGCAGATCTCCCTCCGAGCGCAGGTTGAAACGGCGCCTAAACTCCTCTGTGGTTCGCCACAGTGCGGGCTGCCCCGGTGTCGGCAGGTGGCCTGCCTCTGCGATCAGCCCTTCTTCCTCGAGCAGCGCCAACGACCGTTCGCAGCGCACGCCGCGCAATCGCTCAATCACCGACCGGGTGACCGGCTGGCGATAGGCAATCACGGCCAAGGTCTCTAAAGACGCCATGGACAGGGTCCTGGTCTTGTGCCTGCGGCTGGCCGCGACGGCGGCTGAAAACTCCGGAGCACTGACCAAAATCAGCCCTTCGGGCTCGGCCTGCAAGATGAATCCCCGTCCCGCCACTTCTTTGCGATAGCGCTCCAGCCAGCTGGCCAGTTCCAGCTCGCTACAGCCAAGTGCACGCGCCAGGTCAGTCTCGGCGATCGGCTGGTCAGTCGAGAAGAGGACTGCCTCCAGGCCTCTCAGTTCAGCGTCCATCCGGCACCCGCCTACGCACCACCACATCTTGAAAGGCAGCCGCTTGTTCGATCTCCACCTCGCGCCGTCTGGCCATCTCGAGTAGCGCCAGCAGGGCAGCTCCGCGCACACCCCAGGGCCAGTCTAGACTGCGGTAGCGGTCTTCGCCGGTCGCTTCCAGCCTACTGCGCCAGCGGCTGAGCAAGGCGTCCAGCGGCACCTCTCGGGTTCGCCGCCGAAGGGGCGGCGCCTGGCGGTTGCGCCGGGCCAACCGCACCATCGCTGCCCGCAGGCTGTCCGCTGTCCCGCCCACCTGGCGCATCGGTCGCGGGCGGCCAAAGGTCTGCTGGTCTTGCCGAACAGACAGCCACTGGGCGCTGCGTTCGAGCTGGGCTAATACTTCCAGCTCGGCCTGAAGCTGCTCGACCTCGCCGTCATCCTCGCCGGAGGCCTCCGCCAGCTTGAGGCGGATCAGGCGGGCCCCCATGTAGAGGAAGTGGCCGGCGTCGTTTAGCGGAAAGGGGTTGAGCTGACGCACGGCCTCCAGATAGCGGTCGCATACCCGGGCCAAAGACAGCCGCCGCAGGTCCACCTCACCTCGCTCGGCAAGTGCCAGCAAGAGGTGGAGGGGGCCCTGGTAGACCTCGTCATCAACCGCGAAGTCGACAGACACCGCTCAGGCCCTGGGATGGGCTCGGGCATAGACCTCCCGCAGACGGGCCTGGGTCAAGTGCGTGTAGATCTGCGTCGTCGAAATATCGGCGTGGCCCAACATCTCCTGGACCGCTCGCAAGTCGGCGCCATTCTCCAGTAGGTGCGTGGCAAACGAGTGGCGCAGGGTGTGTGGCGTGATCTCCTTGGGAATGGGAGCCCTTTGGCCGTAGCGCTTGAGGATCTTCCAAAATCCCTGTCTGGTCAGCCGGTGGCCATTGTGGTTGACGAACAGGCAGCGTTCTCGAGGGCTGCGCAGAAACTTGGTGCGCCCGGTTCGAATATAGTCGCGCAGGGCGGCCACGGCTACCGAGCCGACCGGTACCAGCCGCTCCTTTTCCCCTTTGCCAATGCACCGCACGAAGCCTTGCTCCAAGTTGACGTCGTTGGTATTCAGGGAGACCAACTCTGAAACCCGGATGCCTGTTGCGTAAAGCAGTTCCAGCATCGCCTTGTCCCGCTGGCCGGCCGCTGTGTCCAGCCTGGGCTGGGCCAAAATCTGTTCCACCTCGGGCACGGTCAGCACCTTCGGCAGCCGCCGCTTCAGCTTGGGGCTAGCCATCTGAATGGTCGGATCCTGACTGGTCACACCCTCGCGCAGCAAGAACTGAAAGAATCCTTTGAGCGCCGCCAGCCGACGCGCCACCGTGGCGGCGGCTCGGCCCTGCCGCTGCAGTCCCAATAGGTAGGCTAGCACCTGACTCTTGCCGGCCCGCTCGATGGCGACCGGATGGGGCTGCTCTTTCAAGAACGCGGAAAACTGCGCCAGATCGCGACCATACGAGTCGAGCGTATTATGTGACAGACCGCGTTCGGCACCCAGATAACTCAAAAATGCCTCCACGTAATCCGTTGGCACCTTCCCGGGTGCACCTCCAGACACAACCCACACCATCCGCTCGCCTCGTGCAAGAAGCGGGCAGGGACGATTCCACGCCGGTTTACAAAATCCCTCTTTACCGGCTTCACGATATTACGTCATCTACGAGTCTATGACGTCAAGGAGTCGAGCCAAACCCGGACTGGGCCGAGCATTATGCGGCACTCAGGAACGCCGGAGCAGGCTTTCTGGCGGGGTGTACGGGAGATCGTGGGCATTGGCCACCGCCCGGTAGGTCACCTGTCCCGCCATCACGTTCAGTCCCTGGAGCAGGGCATTGTCTGCCAGCATGGCTTCGGCTAGACCGCGGCCCGCGATCTGTCGTAAGTACGGCAAAGTGACATTGGTCAGTGCCAGGGTCGAGGTGCGAGGCACCGCACCAGGCATGTTCGCCACGGCATAGTGGACCACACCATGGCGGACGTAGGTGGGGCTGGAGTGCGTGGTGATGCGGTCGATGGTCTCCACAGACCCGCCCTGGTCAATCGCCACATCGACGATCACCGAGCCTGGGGTCATGGAGCGGACCATCTCCTCGCTGACCAGCTTGGGTGCCCGCGCCCCTGGGATGAGGACGCCGCCGACCAGGAGATCCGCCGTCTTCAACTCTTCGGCGATGTTATAGGGGTTGGAGATCAAGGTGCGCGGCCGACCGTGGAAGAGCAGATCAATCTCCCGCAGACGTCTGGCCGACACGTCCAAGATGGTGACTTCCGCCCCCATGCCCAGGGCGATGATGGCGGCGTTTTGGCCGACCGTGCCTCCGCCCAGCACGACAACTCTGCCTGGAGCCACACCAGGGACGCCGCCCAGCAATACGCC
>JAJZLY010000005.1 GCA_021850485.1 Bacillota bacterium
TGTGGTTCACTGCCCAGTCAGGGCCCCGTGGTCCGGGCGCCATCGGGCGGATCACCACAGCCGGGACAGTGACCTTGTTTACCAAGGGCATGCCGTCCGGGCTCCCTGGTGACATCGTGGCGGGTCCCGATGGGAACCTGTGGTTTACGCTCAGTTCACCGGCTGCCATCGGGCGAATCACACCATCGGGAACGATCTCGGTGTTCACGAACGGCTTGTCTTCCAGTCCGAGCGCGCTGTTGGGCAACCTGGTGGCAGGAGCGGATGGGAACCTTTGGTTTACCGTACAGACCGGGGCTGGTCCCGGTGCGATCGGGTGCATCACACCCGCGGGAAACATCTCTTTGTTCACGAACGGCCTCCTGGCCGGCGGACAGCCAGGGTTTAATCTGACAGCCGGCGCAGGCGGAAGCCTGTGGTTCACGGACTCCGCCTTCGTCAATGGCAGCACCGTTACCGCCATTGGGCGGATCATCCCTTAGATCGTGCCGCCAGTGGAGTGCAGCAGAGGAGTTCAGGTCCTGGAGCTCATCTGTCCTGTCCCGAAAAGGCTCCCTTTCGGCACGGGTGACTTCGGTGACGAGGTTTCACCGTGGGGCGGGGCGCCCACAACCCCCAAATGGGCCCTGTGAACTTATGTATTGGAACGGAGTCCGTGAACTGGGCCCTCACTCGGTGGAGCGTGCCACGAGGCACCAGGGCGAACGAGAACGGTCGGATTGAGCTCGGTGCCTAAACTCACGGGCCACCCTGGCATGTCCGGGAAACAGTCAAGACGGCCAAAGTGCAACTCATCTCCTGTTGAAACCTCAGCGGCTACCTTTGGTGCATCGAGATTGACACCGACCAACGGGAGGAAGACGCTCTGGGTGGTCGAGCGTGACATGCGACTTGCGGAGGTGGCTGATCTTGAAGCCCACACCATGGCGCCGCACTCTGAGTGCCGTAGCTGCGGGGGCAACGCTGTGTGCCCTGACCCTTGGCGGCATTCCCGCAGCAGCGGCCGGGGCCAGTCACTTGTCTTTGGTGTTTTTCTCCGGGGGCTATGGAGCGCACGCCAGCTGGGAGACCCAAGATGCACCAGCCGGGACTTTGCGCGGGATTGAGCTGGTGAATCCGCACGCAACTGGCAAGACATACGCCGGGGCGACCGTGACTGGGGTAACTGGGCTGACCATGTCCGAGATCACGCAGCTGTCCTTCATGATCGACACCAACCACTACATGGGGGCGGGTGCGCCGCGGTTCTCGGTCATCTTGTCAGACGGAGTCGTCCTCTACCCCTCCGCCGGTGACTGTTTTAACCGACCGATTGTGAAGAGCACAGGCTGGCAGACGGCCGAGTTCGCAGCTGGCAGCACACCCTGTATGATCTACGGCAGCACAGGCGGCCCAGCCACCTGGCAGCAGTGGTCCGACACCCTCGGCAACCCGACGATCGACGCCCTCTACATCATTCAAGACGAAGGGCCAGCGACTGCCTACATCGCCAAGGTCTCAGTCAACGGTACGGTGGCACGCTAGCAGCCGCAGGGTTGGTCAGGGAAGCGATGGATGCCCATCAACATGACATAACGACAGAGTTGACATGAAAACGTCAACTCGATGAAGCGAATGACAGGTACGCGATAAGAAGCGTTGTACTTCGTTATGGGTGACCGTGATCTGGCCCGTCTTGGTCCAGCGGGAGGAGAATTCGCGTTGTCTGAAGTCCAGCCCCGCTACCGCCTCGTCCAGTGCCCGCACGATCAGTCTCAAGGTGGCAGGCCGGGTCTTTGGTTCGTCTTGCACACCGACGCGGGTGACGCATGTCACCGTGGGGTCGGATACGCCAGCCGGGAAGAGGCCCTAGAGACAGCACGCCTGCAGGCCTGGCTGGAAGCGGCGCTCGGCATCTATGCGGCAGAGGTGGCACAGACGGCCCAGGCCGCGGGATCGAGAAGGCCCCAGGGCACGAGACGTCCGGCGCCAAGACGCTGACATCGAACTGAGGCGCGGACCCCCCTGCAGTCGGAGGGCGCCGCGGCGACAGTGCGGTCCTCGCTCCTGGCCAGGAGACCGAGCCGGCCGCGGCGGTTAGCGCGCACCGTCTGTGTGGGCCATCTGCAAAAACCAGTCGCGAACCTGGCGAAAGACGGCCACCACCTCAGCTGTGAAGGCGGCTGGACCAGCCCGTCGCCATGGTTCCGGCGTGAAGTAAGACGACACCTCGGCCAGCGGTCCGGCGGCGTCTGCCCAATAGAGCATGTGGAAGATGTCGGACTGTGTGAACCACAGCGCCGCCTCTTTGGCGTTACGACCTTGGGCCAGTTGCCAGATCTGCTCTAAGAACGTCCACACCTGGCGCTGGGCCGAACTTGAAAAAAAGATGTCCGGCGTCCCCGTGCCCGCCCAGGTGGCGGCGCCGTCGACGCTAAGAGGTGGCCCCAGCTGGGCCAGCGCCGAGGCCCGCACCGTTTGCACACCGGCTCGCTCAAGGGCCGCCGGCAGGCTTGCCAAAAAGTCCAAGATGCCAGTGTCGCGGTGATGGTGCTCACCGAACGTCTCCATATCCCACCCAACCAGACCGGATGACTGTGGCGCTTGGCGCAGCCGCCGGGCGAAGCGGTCCGCGGTCATCGGCCAGCCAGGTGCCGTGCGATCGCTGAACCGGTAGCCGACGTCGTCGGAGAGCTGTCGATGGCGCAAGATCACTGGCAGTCCGGCCAGGCTGCGGATCAGCGGCCCATCCGGCCGGACGCCCAGATGCGGTGAGCGGTCGGCCAGCACGGCCAGGCAGCCGGCGCGGGAGAGGGCTTCGGCCACCGCTTGGGACAGCCACATTTCGGTGGTGTCGGTGACCTGGCCGCGAAAACGGCGCATGGCCCGCCTGTAGCGGGGAAGGTCCAGGCAAAACAAAAAGCCGTGCCGGGGCGACACCCCGACCCGGTCGATCGTGGGCGGCAGATGGGTGAAGGCATGTGCCACATCCGGAGCCCACTTTCGGGCTTGCCAGAGCAGTGTGTCCGTGACTGCCACCGAGGCCGGCCAGCCGCTTTCTTGCAACATGGCCAGCACCGGGCGGTAGCACAATTCGGAGATGCGCTCCAGGTAGTGGCGGTTCATGGCGTCGTCGTGCACTGCGTTTACCATCTCGGTCAGAGACAGTCCGGCCAAGGGCAAAGCGGGCAAGCGCAGACGGCGCGGTTGGTGGGCGATCAGATAGAAGGCGACTTGGTTCATCGCTGGCCGGTCACATAGCTGACCCGATCTGCCCACAGTTCCAAGATGTGGGCCCAGGCGTAGCGTTGCGCAGAAATCTCGCCGCCTTTTCGGATCTCGGCCACCAGGTCCGGCCGGGAGATGGCAGTCTTCAGGTGGTGGACGATCTCGCTCGGTTCGCCGGTGTTGACCACAAAGGCGTTGTCCAGATGGCGGGCGTAGTACTCGCCGGTCTCGCCGACCACCGCCACACCGCCCTGGGCCATGGTTTCCAGGCCAACGTAACCAAAGGGCTCGATCTCGCTCTGGGCCAACACGGCATCGGCCATGCGGTACAGCGCGCGCAGCTGCGCCGGCAAAATCGGCTGCGGGTGCACCACCAGGTCGATGTTCCGGCCGACCGTGGCCCCGATGCGCAGACCCAAGCGGCGCGCTTCGGCCAAGACCTCGTCGCCGTACGGCTCGCTGTCGCCTCGGATGAAGAATAGGGGCGAGAACCCTTCCGACTTCATGATGGCGACCGCCCTGATCGCTTCTATCCAGCTCTTTTGCGGGTCGAAGCGAGCGACTTTGAGCAGCAGCGGCCGCTTGCCGGCCAACTGGCTGAGCGGTGCCGAGAGCAAAGGATCGCCCGGCAAGAAGGCCTCTGGATCGAGGCCGTTTGGCACCACCACCGCATCGACGCCGAACTTCTGCAGCCGCATCTTCATGTACTGGCTGACTGTGAACACCCGGGCCACTCGATTCAGGGCCAGCCAGTCGATGCGATCGGCACCGTAGAGCTGATTGGAGTTATAGAGAAGCGGCACCCGCTCCAAGAGCCCGCGCTGGGCGAGCAGGCCGGACAAGGTGATCAAGGCGGGAACGGTCTGCCAATCCTCGGCCTGGACCAAGACCTGGTCCCCTTGGCCCAAGGCCGGCTCAATCCCGTCGGCCAGGACACGCTGCGGCCACGACTCGGCGAGATCACGCAGCTTCGCCTCTTCGCCCTCGTAGACGCCTTTGGGGTTGTGCTGCGAGATGCGCTGGCCCCACCGCCACAACTGCACGCCCTGGCGCACTTCACGGCCTGGCTGGGCCGGATCGCCGACGAAGGTCAAGGTGACCTGGTCGCCGTGGCGGGCGAAGGCCCGGGCCATTCCCCACACCCGCACCTGCAAGCCGCCGACGGTGGCGTAGGGGTCTGGGCCCTCCATCGCCAGCAGGAAGATGTGGCGTCCCATGGTGCACCCCCTAGGCGGTCTTGCAAGCGGGAGCGGGGAGAAGCGAACATCTGCCCCTGGGGCCGGGCGGTGGCCCATCGGCTATGGCGCAACGCCCGGATCTGTCTCGGTGTCCTTAGTGCCAAACCGGCGTCGCTAAGGCCAGACGCCGCCTGCGCCAGCCGAGATCAGTTCGGCTGGGTGGCGAGCTCTTGCCCCTTGGCCGCCAGGGCCAGCACGGTGGACACGAAGGCGCTGTGCGACCAGGTCAAGGGCGAGACCGACAGCGGCTCATGGGTCTCGGGGTGGACCTGCTCGGCCATGATGCCAGACGGCAAGGCGTGACTGGCACACCAGGAGACCAGGGATTGGGCCGCGTCCAGCGACGCCCGGTCGGTCGCCTCCCGGATCAGGGTGCGGGCCGCCCACAGTGTGGCGATGAACCAGGGGTTGCCTGGGATCTCGGCCGAGTTGGGCAGGGCGGTCTGGTATTGGTCGTTGGTATAGCGGGCGATGCCGCCGTCACAGGGCTGCACGCACAGGATCTGGCGGATCTGCTGCCAGGTCTCCGTCAGCCGCGGGTGAGCCATCTCGTCGAACTGCGAGAGTCCCAGCAGTGCTGAGTCAGCGGTCATATCCAACTCGATCAGATGGCCCTCCGGGTTGGTCAGGCCGCATCTGGCCAATCTGCCGACCTGGTCGTTCCAGAAATGCTCGTAAAACGCTACCGCCATCTTCTGGCCAGCCTGGCGGAAGACGTCTGCCTCCTGTGTCTCACCGAAGGCCTGGGCGAAGTGTGCACCTGCCGCCAGACCGGCCACGGTCGCACCGATCGTATAGGCGTGGATGCCCCAGCGTTCCTCCCACAGGTCGTAGGTGGGCAGGGGCAGGCCGGTCGCCGGGTCGACGTGAGCAGCCAGGAAGGACGCGGCCTTGATGATGAACGACCGGTAGTGCGGGCGGATCACCTCCACCTGGTGGTGGCGGCTGAACATTCGGCCGAGCGCCCACAGCACCAGCGCTGTCTCGTCCTCCTGAATCGGCAGCGCCGGTCTGCCATCCCGCCAAGACGCATGCCAGGTGGACCCGGGCGTGCCATCGGGGTTGTACTTGTGTCCCAGGTAGCCACCAGGTTGCAGCAAGGGACAGATGAACGAGAAGAATTTCTCCGCCAGGTGGCTGTGGCCGCCCTCGTCCAGTGAGTCGGCGACCAAAGCGCCATCTCGCCCCCAGACGTAGTTGTAGGTGTCTTGCGCGTAGCGGATCAAATCGTAGTCGGTTGAGGCGATGATGCCACCTTGGTGGTCGACCTGGGTGGCGACCGTGAGCAGGCTGCGCCGGAACAAAGGCTCGATGCTCGGATCCGTGATGGTGTCTAGCTTCGGCGGGCGGGCCCCCACCCAAAGCCGCCAGTAGGAGCGGGTGCGCCCTAACAACTCCTCCGGTCCCTTGTCCAAGATCAGCCGATTCAGTCGCTCCACCTCGGCCAGGCTCTGGCCAAAGGCCATCCAGTACCACATCCGCTCGCCCACCTTAAGCGTGAAGCGGATGGTCGCATCCACCGCACCTTGGGCCACCGGGTTGCCTTCCAGCACGCCGTCCTCGGCGTCTCGCCAGGTGCCCTCCAAACCGTGCATCTCGCTCTGACCGACGGCGAACTGATCGAAGCTGCCGCTGGGTGAGAGGCCGGCTCGCAGCACATAGCGGTCGTCCTTGAAGTGGACGATGGCGGGGATCTGGCTGAGATAGGTGGCGCTGTCCCCCACGGTCGTCTCCAGCAGGTGGAAGTCTTGCTGGAAGAACAGGCGAAGTTCGCCCCCCCGGCTGCCGTCCAAAGAGTAGGTGTCGATTTGCCGCAGATAGACCGTCTCATTGAAATCGACCACGTCCTGACACTTCAGGCGCAAGCCTAAGTCCGCTGACACCAAGGACACCTGGGTGACCAGGGTGTCCTCCTGATAGGCCATCGATTCAGGCGTGAAGCCGTCGTCGCCAACCCAGGCGAAGCGCCCGTCTCGCCAGACGCCAAAATGGCAAGGGTGACCAGCCGTCTGGTTTTCCTTGCCAATGTTCGGGTAGTAGACATCGGTCAGATGATAAGAGCGGTCAAAATTGACGGCGAGACGCCCGTTGCCAATCGGCAGATCACGCGGCATGACACCACCTCACTTGATTTTATTGTCACCCAAAAGTCGCCCCTATACTACTGGCAGGAGGCGTTGGACCCAAGGGGAAGCGTTTCTCTAAGAGCGCACAGGGCCAGGAGGCGGACGGATGAAAGCGGGCGTGATCACACCGGGCGTCCCGAATTCCTATCGAGTGGCCGATATGGCGGAGCCGGATGCGCACGGCCGGGTGCTGTTTCGCCCGGATCTGATCGGCATCTGCGGCACCGACCAGGAGATTGTGGCCGGGCTGTACGGCGAGGCGCCGCCGGGAGATCCGGCGCTGATCCTGGGCCACGAAGTGCTGGGCACGGTGCTGGAGGTGCCGCCCGAAAGCCAGCTGCGGCCCGGCGACCGGGTGGTGCCGATCGTGCGCCGGCCCTGTGACCACTGTTATCCCTGCTCGCTCGGTCAGTGGGATCAGTGTCAGAGCGGCGACTACACCGAGCGAGGGATCAAGGGCCGCCACGGCTCGTTGTCTGAACGGGCTACGGCGTCTGAGGACTTTTTGGTCCAGGTGCCGGCCGCCGTTGGCGACGCCGGAGTGTTGGTCGAACCTGGCTCAGTGGTGGCCAAGGCCCTGCGCCAGGCCGAGTTGGCCCAACGCCGGCTGCCGTGGGTGCCGCACACGGCCCTGGTCACCGGGGCGGGGCCGATTGGACTGCTCGCCACCTTGCTGCTCAGCCAGCGCGGCTACGCCGTGACCGTGCTGGACCAGGTGGAGGCCACCTCGGGGCGGGCGCTGGCGGCCAAGGCGGTGGGCGCATCCTACGCCCAGGGCAGTCAGAATCTGCCCTCGGGCGCCCTGTTTGACCTGGTGATCGAAGCCACCGGCTTCAGCCCGCTGGTATTTGAAGCTGCCGCCTGGCTGGCGCCGGGCGGGGCGATGGTGCTGACCGGCGTGACCGGTGGCCATCGCCAGGTGGTCGAGGACACCAATCAGTTCAATCAGCGCATGGTGCTGCACAACCAGCTGATGGTGGGCAGCGTCAACGCCGGCCGCCAGGACTACCTGACCTCGGTCGGCATGCTGGAGCGGGCGGCAACTGAGCATCCGGGCTGGACCGCAGCCCTGATCACCCGGCGGGTGGCGATGGCCGATTTCGCATCTGGACTCGACCATCAACCCACAGACGTCAAGGTGGTGGTGACCGTTGCCAAGACGTGAGCGAAGAGGCGAGGAAAGTCTGCCCTGGGCTGGGGCGGGGAGCCGCCGGCCAACGGGACTAAGCTGATGGCGGTGCTGGCACTCGACATCGGCACCTCGTCGGCCCGGGCCGTCGTGTTCGACCAAAGCGGACATCGCCTGGGGCCTGAGGGACAAACCCGCTACCAGGTGCAGACCACAGCTGCCGGCGGTGCCCAGTTGTCCGCCAGCCAGATCAGAGACGGCCTGTTCGCCGCCATTGACCAGGCCCTGCACGGTGTCGATGCGGCCGTCGAAGCAGTCGGCATCTCCTGTTTCTGGCACAGTTTTTTGGCCCTCAGTGCAGCTGGCGCACCACGCTCAGCGGTCTACACCTGGGAGGATCGCACCTTCGTGGCTGCGTTGCCGGCCCTGACTGCCGCCCTGGACGCAGATGCCTATCAGCAGCGTACCGGCTGTCATCTGCACCCGAGCTATCCGCCAGCCAAAGTGGCGGGCTTCGTGGCCGCCGGCCAGAGGGTCGAGATGGTGGGATCGTTCAGCGCCTATCTGGTCGGGCAGTTGTTCGGCCAGGTGCAAGAGGGCATTTCCATGGCCTCGGCCTCTGGCTTCTTTGACCGCACCCGCCGCCAGTGGGATACCAGGACTCTGGTCGCAGTCGGTGTACCGGCGGGGGCCATGCCGACGATTGGAGAGGGCTGGGTGGGCCAGCGGCTACGCCCGGCGCTCGCTCGCCGCTGGCCGAAATTGGCGGCCGCCAAATGGCTGTTCCCGATCGGCGACGGGGCGGCGGCAAGCCTGTCGTCTGCCGGCCGCTCCGATACCGCCGTGTTGTCCCTGGGTACCTCAGGCGGCTTGCGCCGGCTGACCGACCAGCCGCCCGCACAAATCCCGCAGCCCTTGTTTTGCTATCTACTGGACAGCGAGCGGTCGGTGCTGGGTGGGGCGCTCAGCGGCGGCGGCAACGTGCTGGCCTGGCTGCACCAGGTCACCGAGCTGGCCGACTGGGCAGAGGTGGCGGGGCTGCTCAACCGCCGGCCGGTTGGCCAAGGCGGCGTCATGGCCTGGCCGCATCTGGCCGGCATGCGTAGCCCCAACTGGGAATGGGACGCCTCCGGTGTGCTGGTGGGATTGTCCCTGGCGACAAAGCCGGCGGATCTGATGGCCGCCATGGTCGAGGCCATCTGCTGTGACTTTAGGACCATCTTCCAGGCCCTGCAATCGGTGCTGCCAGCCAATCGGGTGGAGGCCAGCGGCGGCGCCCTGCTGGCGGTGCGGCAGTGGCCGCAGTGGCTGGCCGACGCCCTGGAGGTGCCGGTCTCGGTGCCCAAGGAGGCTGAGGGCTCGGCGTGGGGGGCGGCCAAGATGGCGTTTTCGGCGCTCGGCCAAGTGGCGCGCCTGAGTGTCGGACCAAGCCGCCGCTACACGCCAAAACCCCAAGGGCAGGCGCGATTTGAACGTCTGCAGGCCACGCGGCTGGAAGTCAGCGGCCATCTTAGCGCAATATGGGACGTACTAGCGAAGGAGAGATTGCCATGACAAGCGAGGCGGACCATCAGGCGATCACGACCATCCGCATGCTGGCGCTGGACGGAGTGGAGCAGGCCAAAAGCGGCCATCCCGGACTTCCGCTGGGGTGCGCACCCTTGGCCTACACCGTGTTCATGCGCCACCTGCGCTTCGACCCCACCCGGCCGGACTGGCCCAATCGCGACCGCTTCGTGCTGTCGGCCGGACATGGCTCCATGTTGCTCTACTCCCTGCTCAACGTGTTCGGATACGATCTGCCGCTGGCCGAGCTCAAACGGTTCCGGCAGTGGGGGTCAAAGACGCCCGGTCATCCTGAGCACGGCCTGACGCCCGGGGTGGAAACCACCACCGGCCCGCTCGGTCAGGGCATCGCCACCGCCAGCGGCATGGCGCTTGCCTCCCATCTGCTGGCGGCCAGGCTCAAAGACGGCCAGGGCCCGCTGATCGATTACCGGGTGTTCACCTTGGTTTCAGACGGCGACCTGATGGAAGGCTTGTCCCAGGAGGCGGCCTCGCTGGCCGGCCATCTTCAGCTGGGCAACCTGATCGCCATCTATGACTGCAATCACATCACGATCGAGGGCTCCACGGAGTTGGCCTTCACCGAAGACGTGGGGCGGCGCTTTGAAGCGTACGGCTGGCAGGTGCTGCACCTGGAGGCGGTGGAGGACGTAGAGGCGATCGACGCCGTCCTGATTGCGGCCACGGCAGATCCCCGGCCCAGTCTGATCGTCGCCCACACCCATATCGGCTACCTGTCGCCGCTGCACGACTCGGCCAAGGTTCACGGCAGCGCCATGGGCGCGGCCAATCAGATGGAGACCAGAAAGGCCTACAACTGGCCGCTGGATGCGTCTTTTTTGGTGCCCGCAGAAGTGCGAACCTATCTCAAAGCGCGCCAGCAGTGGGGTCAAGAGCAGCGCCTGCAGTGGGAGGCCAGAGTGGCCAAGACGCCGGGGGCTTTGGACTGGTATCAGCGCGCGCTGAGGCGCCAGCTGCCAGACGGATGGGATCAGGCGCTGCCGGCCTTCTCGCCGGCCGATGGACCACTGGCCACCCGCATCGCTTCCGGCAAAGTCCTAAACGCCATTGCCGCATCGCTGCCGGAACTGATCGGCGGCGCCGGAGACCTGGCCCCTTCCACCGAGACCTGGATCGCCCAAGATGCCGCCGTGGAGCCGGGAACTTTTTCGGGAGGAAACCTGCATTTCGGGGTGCGTGAGCACGCCATGGGCGCGGCGCTAAACGGGCTGGCCCTGAGCGGGCTGCGGCCTTTTGGCGGTACCTTCTTGATCTTTTCCGACTATATGCGCCCGGCCATTCGCCTGGCTGCCCTGATGAAGCAGCCGGTGATTTACGTGTTCACCCACGACTCGATCGGACTGGGCGAGGACGGGCCCACCCACCAGCCGATAGAGACCCTGATGAGCCTGCGCCTGATTCCCGGCCTGGTGGTGATCCGCCCGGCCGACGCCAACGAGACGGTCGAGGCCTGGCGGCTGGCGCTGGAGCGCACCGACGGCCCCACGGCGTTGTTGTTTTGCCGGCAAAAGCTGCCCATCTTCGATCGCCAGCAGATGGCGAAGAGTCAGGTGCGAGACGGCGGCTACGCCTTGGTCGAGAGCGCCAAGCCCCAGATCGTGCTGGCAGCCAGTGGCTCGGAGGTCTGCATCATCACCGAAGCCGCCGCCGAGCTGGAAAAGCGACACATCGCCACCCGAGTCGTCAGCGTGCCATCGTTTGAGTTGCTGCGGGCCAGGGGACCGGCCGCTATAGAAGCCTTATTCCCGCCAGGCGTGCCGTCTTTGTCCGTGGAGGCGGGCGTGACCATGGGCTGGCAGGAGTTCACCAACCACCACTTGGGCATCGACCACTTCGGGGCGTCTGCACCGTACGAAGAGATCTACCAGCACTTTCATCTGACCGCCAAAGACGTGGTGCACCAGGTGCGCCAGATCTTACACCAAGGAGACTGATCCACATGGCCAGCTGGCGGCTGTGGGCGACTGGTGTTGGCCATAGCGAACTGGCCTACGGCCGGTTGGCCGCTGGCGTCAGCCTCGGGCTGTCCGGGGTGGTGGTCGACGCTGTCGAGGCGCTGGAGCGATACACCAAGGCCGGCGCCCACAAGCATCTGCTGGGCACGACCATCGACGACGACTTGAGTCAAGTCATCCGCAGCCTGCTGGTGCGCTTGGTCACAGACGTCACCCAGGTCTGCGAAAAAGCGGGGCGCAGCGGCCAGGCAGTGCAGGTCACCTTGGGCCTGCCACCTGATGCGGACACGGAACGCCTGGCGCTGGACGTGCTGGAACGGACCGCCCCTGCAGGCGACATAGGTCTGCTGATCGGGGTGCCGGCCAGCGCTGAGGGCAGCCTGATCGCAGCCCGCTTGCTGGAAGGCGGCCACAACGTGCTGCTGCGCGAGGTGGCCAGTGCCGAGGCGTTGGCCCGGCTGATCGAGGGCGCAGCCCAGGCCATCAGGCGAGCTGATCCGGCCCGGCGTCCCCAGCGTGTGGCCATGACGCCAGCCGTGTGGCAAGCGGTGCAGGCGGTGGCCCAACGACTGGAGGCGATCGGGGAGCTGTCCAGCCCTCTGCCGGCAGCCACCTTGCGCCGGCTGCTCAAGCCGTTCGTCCAGACCTTTCAGCAGGCGCGCCAGGACTGGCTTGCCGATCCGGTTTTGGCCGAGGTGACGTTGCTCCTGGTGTTGGAAGACGCTAGCCCACAGTCTGCGCAAGCCAACTGGTGGCGGGCAGTGACCGGCTGGCAGGAAGATCTGATCCTGGCACCGGCCATCGCCCGCTGGGAGGAGGTGCGCCAGGCGCTTGGCTTGGGCCTGCCCGATGATCTTGTGGCCAGTGATGAAGATCTCACAGTCGCCCTGCTCGGCCGGGACCTGACGCTCGACCACCTGGCCGATCTGCCGCCGCAGCGGTTGCAGGCCGAAGGCTGGCGATTGGTGCTGGACAATTGGCGCCTGGACCGGGACACGGCGGGAAGTGTGCATGCTGGCCCGCTGACCGAAGCCCTGGCCGAGGCCCGGCGCGAATTGGCGGAAGACCAGTTTTGGGCCCATTTGGCCGAGCGCCAAGGGCATCTTGCAGCCCAAGAGTCCAGCTGGGCGGACCTGTCAGCACAGGCCTGGCGCCCGCTGGACCGGATCGAGCGCCTGGCGGCCGCCATCCGCCGAGACGGATTCACCGATCTGCTGCTGTTGGGCGGCCCGGGTGCTGGCGCCACAGCGGCCTTGTTCAACGAGGCCTTTGGCCCCGCCCCAAGGGGCCTGGCGTTGACTGCCTTGGATTGCGCCGCGCCAGCGGCGGTGGCTCGGACCGCTGCCGCGTTGCCTGGCGAGCGGACACTGGTGCTGGTGATCTCATCGTCTGGAGCCAAGACCCAGGTGCACGATCTGGTCTCTTATTTCCAGCCCTGGGTGGAGCGCCACCTCGGCCCCAACTGGCCGGCCGCCTTTGTCGCGATCAGCGAGCCGGATTCGCCGCTGGCTGAGCAGGCCTCCCGCCAGGGCTGGCGAGCCAGCCTGGCCAAGTCGCCCCAGCTGGGGAGGCGGTTTGCAGCCCTGGCCCCAGAAGGCTTGCTGCCGCTGGTCTTGCTCGGCCACGATCCGCGTCCTTTGGTGGATCAGGCCGGCCAGATGTGGGATGAACTCGCACTCGGCCAAGACGCCGGTGCGGCCGAACTGGCCGCCCTGCTGACCGCGGCGGCCCGCAGCGGCCGGAACAAGGTCTCACTTTATGCGGACGGCGCCTTTCGCCGCTGGCCGGCCTGGCTGGAGATCCAGATCGCGGCCGCCTTGGGCCGCCAAGATCAAGGACTGGTGCCGGTGGCCGGTGAGGGCATACGCCAAGGCTACGGGCCGGACCGGCTGTTCATCTCATTTAGCCGCAGCGAGTTGGTCCCGCTCGGCCAGCTGGCAGAGGCGGGCCATCCGACGGCCCGCTTTCAGATCTCGGAGGCGACAGAATTGGGCCGTGAGATGGTGCGGTTTCAGGTTGCCCTGGCTGCGGTTTCGGCACTGGTCGAAGCACCCCTGATCGGAGAGTATGCCGAAGGAGAGCTGGAGGCCGAAACGACCCGGCTGCTGGTGGGGCCAGAGGCTGCACCAACCGAGGCGGGCAGGGGCGGCGGGGGACCAGAGCAGGCGATGCGGGAGATCGAGAAGATGGTTCACGCCCTAGGCGAAGGCGGCCACGTCCGGGTCAGCACCTACCTGGATCCCGAGAGCGAGGCGGCTGTGGTTGAGTTTTGCGGCTGGCTCGGCGGGCTGACCATGGCGCCGGTCACGTACGGCACAGGGGTATGCGGCGTAGCGTCCGAGGGCCAGTTCCATCCGCCCAACTGGCGTAGCGGTGTGTTCGTCCAACTGGTGGACACATCCGGCCAAGTCCCGATCCCTGGCCGCCCCTACGGCTTTTCGGAGCTGACCAGGGCCCAGGCGGCAGCCGAGCGCATGGCGCTGCAGCGGCGGGGCCGACCGGTCGTGACCGTTGAGCTGAATGAGGCCACGGCCGCCAGCGTGCGGCGTCTGGTCGAGCTGGTGCCGGCTTCCAGGAGGTAGCGAACATGATTGGATCGGCGAGCGACCCAGCACATCACCTTGGGCCGCATCGCGCCCACCGACTGGGGATAGTGCGATGACTCCGCTCACCATGATCGTGTTCGGCGCCACCGGCGACCTGGCCCGGCGCAAGCTCTATTCGGCCATCGCCCACAACATCCGCTCCGGCCTGTTGCCCAAGGACACCGCCGTGATCGGCATCTCCCGCCAGCAGATGGACGATGCGGCATTTGGTCAACTGGTGGCAGACAGTATCGGCGGTCCGTGGCCCGCCAGCTCTCGGCTGGCCTATGTGGCCGGTAGCGCCGATCAGCCAGACCTCTACCCGGACTTGTCGCAACGGCTGAAGGCAGCTCCTGGTCTGCATCTGTTTTATCTGGCCGTGCCCACGCACCTGATCTCGGCCGTGGTCGGCCGCCTGGCTGATGCCAAACTCGGTCGCAGCCGAGGCCGGGTGATCATCGAGAAGCCGTTTGGCGTCGACGAGGCCTCAGCCCGCACCCTGAACCGGTCCGTGCACCGGGCCTTTGCCGAGGGGCAGATCTATCGCATCGATCACTATCTGGGCAAGGAGACGGTGCAGAACATTCTGGTGTTTCGCTTCTCCAACGGCGTGATGGAACCGCTGTGGAACCGCGGCCAGATCGACCATGTGCAGATCACGGCGGCGGAGACAATCGGCACCGAGGGCCGCTCCGACTACTACGATCATGCCGGTGCCCTGCGCGACATGGTGCAAAACCACCTGCTGCAGCTGGTGGCCCTAACCGCCATGGAGCCGCCGGCGGTGTTTTCGGCACAGGCGGTGCGCGACGAAAAGGTGAAGGTGCTGTCCGCCATCCGGCCGGTGCGCACCGAAGACGCGGTGCGCGGGCAGTATCAACAGGGCCGCATCGACGGAGTGTCGGTGCAGGGCTACCAGCAAGAGGACGGGGTCGCCCCGGACTCCAGGCGAGAGACCTTTGCCGCCCTGCGCCTTTTTATCGACAATTGGCGGTGGTACGGGGTGCCGTTTTACCTGCGCACCGGCAAGCGCCTGCCCCAGCGCGCGACCCGCATCCAGGTGGTGTTCAAGCAGCCGCCCTTGGACCTGTTCGAAGGAGCAGCTCAGGCCAACGTGCTCTCCATCCATGTGCAGCCAGACGAGCGGATCAGCCTGGAGATCGGCGCCAAGCGGCCGGGGCTGGGCACCCACGTCGATCCGGTGGAGATGAACTTTGTCTATGCCACAAGTTTTCGCTCGGCATCTGCCGAAGCCTACGAGCGGCTATTGGTGGACGCCACCTTGGGCGACCCCACCTTGTTCGCCCGTGAGGATGAGGTGGAAGCCGCCTGGCGGGCACTGGATCCCCTGGCCCAACGCTGGGACAAGGAGGCCGCTTGTTTGCCGTACGCTGCCGGTTCTTGGGGACCGCAGGCGGCCACCGCCTTGATCGCTCGCGACGGCCGGCACTGGCTTGACCCCTAGGTGCCTGCCCCAGCGTGTTATAATGCACTTCCGCAATCGTATGAAAGTGGGGCCGAGCGGTGAAGGTAGCGAGCCAATCTTTGTCCGATCACGAGACGGCAATTCAGATCACAGTCGAGCCAGACCGCATGGAGCAGGCCATGGATGCGGCCTACAAGCGGCTGGTCAAGAGGTACAAGATTCCCGGATTTAGGCCGGGCCGGGCGCCGCGCAGCGTGTTCGAGCGCCACGTCGGGCGAGAGGCGCTGTGGGACGAAGCGGTGGAGGCGGTGATTCCCACTGCCTACCGCCAAGCGCTGAAGGAGACGGGCATCGAACCGTACGAGGAGGGCCGGGTAGACAGCCTGACCCCGGGAGACGATGGCAGCCTCAGCTTCCAGGCCAAGGTTTTTCGCAAGCCCAAGGTAGCGTTGCCGCCAGTGGAAGGGCTCAAACTGCCGCCGCCCTCTGCGCCGGCGGGTTCGCTCGAGGAAGAGGTGGACGCCACCATCACCGACCTGCGGCGGCGGTCGGCGGCACTGGTGCCGACCGAGGTGGCCGGCGAAGATTCGGTGGTGGTGGTCTCCGGACAGATCAGCGGCTCTGGTGAACCGGAGAGCTTTGAGAACACGGAACTGGCGCTCACGGACGCCATCGCCGAGGTGCGGGCCGCTTTGCTCGGAGCCAAGATCGGAGACGTCCGCCAAGCCTCCTATGATGCAGGCGACGGGAAGCGTGATGCCGTCTTCACGGTCAGCCGAGTTGCCAACCCGGACTGGCCAGAACTGGACGAGGCGTTTGCACAGGCCCAAGGCTACCCCAGCCTGGAGGAGATGCGGACGGCGCTCACGAATTACCTTACAGAAGCCCGTCAGCGTCGGCTCGAGGAAGCGCGGGCGACCGAGGTCTTTGATGCCATCTTGGCCGCTTCCGATGTGGAAGTGCCCGGCTTTTTGGTGGACCGTGAGGTCGAGCACCAGCAAAGTCACCACGACCGGCAAGAGGAACCACTCGAGGGACTCCAGAAGGAGGCGCTGGAGGCGGTTCGGCGCACGCTGGTGACCGAGGCGCTGATCGAACAGGCCAATGCGCGGGTCAGCCAGGCGGAACTGGAAACCGCTGCCCAAGCGGTCTCCCAACGAGAGCGGCGCAAGCTGACCGAGGATGAATTGCGGACGTTGGCTCGGATTTTGATCGACCGCAAACTGACGACATACCTTGCCCGTCTTGGCCAGGAGGCCCAGCCGGCAGAATCCTGAGGAGGGAACGTCCAGTGGGCTACTACGTGCCGATGGTGGTGGAGCAGACCAATCGCGGGGAGCGCGCCTACGACATCTACTCGCGCCTGCTCAAGGAGCGGATCATCTTCCTGGGTACGGTGATCGACGACCAGGTGGCGAACTTGGTCATCGCCCAGCTATTGTTCTTGGAGTCGGACGACCCGGAAAAAGATGTCCATCTCTATATCAACAGCCCTGGCGGGTCGATTGACGCCGGGCTCGGCATCTACGACACCATGCAGTACATCAAACCGCAGGTGGAGACCATCTGTGTGGGCATGGCGGCGTCGATGGGAGCCGTGCTGTTGGCCGGTGGTGCTCCCGGCAAGAGGCTCGCCCTGCCGCACTCCAGGATCATGATCCACGAGGCGGCAGCCGGGAACATCGGCGGCAAGGTCTCAGATGTGGAGATCTACGCCAAAGAGCTGAGAAAGGCCCAGGAAGTGATCAGCCAGATCCTCTCCCGGCACACCGGCAAGACTTTCGAGGCCGTGATGAAGGACACCGAGCAGGACAAGTTCATGAGTTGCGACGAGGCCAAGGAGTACGGGCTGATCGACGAGATCCTCACACCGAGGCTCTTGGGTGGCCAGGGGGGCTAGCAGATGTTCAAGTTCACGGACGAAAAGGGGCAGCTGAAATGCTCCTTTTGCGGCAAATACCAAGAGCAGGTCAAGCGGCTGATCGCTGGGCCTGGCGTGTACATCTGCGACGAGTGTGTGGAACTTTGCTCCGAGATCATCCAAGAGGAGCTTGGCGAAGAACTCGAGGTCGAGCTCAAGAACGTACCCAAGCCGCATGAGATCAACGGCATCTTGGACCAGTACGTGATCGGTCAGGGGCGGGCCAAGCGCAACCTTTCGGTGGCGGTGTACAACCATTACAAGCGGGTGAATCTGGGCGCCAAGATCGGCGATGTGGAACTGCAAAAGTCAAACATCGTGATGCTGGGTCCGACCGGCTCCGGCAAGACGCTGTTGGCCCAGACCCTGGCCCGCATTTTGAACGTGCCCTTCGCCATCGCCGACGCCACCTCGCTGACCGAGGCGGGCTACGTCGGCGAAGATGTGGAGAACATCTTGCTGAAGCTGATCCAGTCCGCCGACTACGACATCGAGAAGGCGGAAAAGGGCATCGTGTACATCGATGAGGTGGACAAGATCGCCAGGAAGGCGGAGAACCCCTCGATCACCCGGGACGTATCCGGCGAGGGCGTGCAGCAGGCGCTGCTCAAAATCCTGGAGGGGACCACCGCTTCGGTGCCGCCGCAGGGCGGGCGCAAGCACCCGCACCAGGAATTCATCCAGATCGACACCACCAATATCTTGTTCATCTGTGGCGGCGCCTTCGATGGCCTAGAGAAGATCATCCTGAACCGGGTCGGCAAGAAGGGATTGGGCTTTGGGGCTGACCTGCAAGACGAGGATTTGCGCCGGCAGCGCGGTCAGATTCTGGCTCAGGTGCTTCCCGAGGACCTGCTCAAGTTCGGGCTGATCCCGGAATTCGTCGGCCGCCTGCCGGTGATCGTCACCCTCGACCCGCTGACCGAAGAGGATTTGGTCCGCATCCTGGTCGAGCCGAAAAATGCGCTGATCAAGCAGTTTCAAAAGCTGTTGGAGCTGGATCAGGTGGATCTCGAGTTCACCGACGGCTCGCTCAGCGCCGTGGCGATCGAGGCCATCAAGCGCAAGACCGGAGCCCGCGGCCTGCGGGCCATCATTGAGGACATCATGCTGGACGTCATGTACGAGGTGCCGGCCCGCAAGGAAATCACCAAGTGCGTGATCACGCCCGAGGTGGTGTCCAAGCGAGAGGCCCCCTTGCTGGTGACGGCGGAGCGAAAGACCAGCAAAAAGAAGCAAGAAGAGTCCGCCTGAGCGGCTGAAGTTCGCACGACCCAAGCAGGCCGGGGCATTTGTCCCGGCCTGCCCCTTTGCTGGTCGCCGGAATGGAGCGGAGAGCTGACCATCACGTGCCGGCGCCTGGTTGCGAAGCGCAGAATATGTACTCGCGGGCATGATAGAGGTCAGTTCCATAATGATTTGATATAGATATAATGGACTATCGGCGCGGTGGGCAGAGAGAGGGAATGGCGTGGGCCGCGACTCAGACTTCTCCGGTCCGAACCTGGCGGCGGTGCGTGAACTGTACGAGCGCTATCGCCGAGATCCGGCGGCAGTGGACGCCGAAAGCCGTGCCTTTTTCGCCGCGCACGACGGCGAGAGCTGGCTGGCAGGAGAACCCAGCGCGACCGGGATTGCGGCCGAGGTCGATCTGCGCGCGGTGGTGGGCACCGCCCGCCTCGCCCGCAATATTCGCGAGTACGGGCACCTTGCGGCCGACGTCAATCCGCTGGCGGCTCCCAAGCGAGCCCTCACCTTGCAGCCCCAGACGCACGGCGTCAGCGAGGTAGCGCTGGCCGGGCTGCCGGGCAGCATCGTTTGGCCGGACGACCCCCGCGGCCAGCACAGCGCCGATCAGGCGATCGATCAGCTGCGCCAGCTGTACTCTGGGCCGATCGGCTTCGACTTCGCCCATGTCGACGCCCTGGCGGAGCGGCAGTGGCTGCGCCAGGCGGCCGAAGATCACACCATGGCCGTTCACCTGACTGCCGAGGCCGAGCGGGCCCTGCTGGCCCGGCTGACCTGGGTGGAAGGGCTGGAACGCTTTTTGCACCAGACCTTCGTCGGTCAAAAGCGCTTCTCGATCGAAGGCACCGACATGCTGGTGCCGATGCTGGATCAGTTGATCGCAGACGCCGTGGCGCAAGGGGTGCGCGCCGTGTTCATCGGCATGGCGCACCGCGGCCGGCTGAATGTGCTGGCCCACGTCTTGGGCAAGCCGTATGCCACCATCTTCTCTGAATTTCACGGCGAGGGCGGCCACCCCAGCCACGAAATCGACATGAGCCAGGGCTGGTCCGGAGACGTCAAGTACCACCTCGGGCGCCGGCGCACGATTCAGGGACAGGGCGCGGTCGAGGTGCGGGTGGCACTCGCCAACAACCCGTCGCATCTCGAATTCGTGAATCCGGTGGTGGCGGGGCTGACCCGTGCCGCTCAGGAGGACCGGCACCAGCCCGGCCCCCCTGGCCAAGACCCGGCGCGCGCCCTGGCCATCACCATCCACGGCGACGCTGCCTACCCCGGTGAGGGGGTGGTCGCCGAGACGTTGAACCTGTCTCGGCTTTCGGGCTACAGCACCGGCGGCACCGTGCACATCGTGCTGAACAACCAGATCGGGTTTACCACCGAGCCTGAAGACGGCCGCTCCACCCGCTACGCCGCCGACCTCTCCAAGGGCTTTGAAATCCCCATCTTGCATGTCAACGCCGACCATCCGCGCGCCTGCCTGGAGGCGATCCGGATCGCCCACGCCTATCGCTCGACCTTCGGCAAAGACGTCTTGGTCGATCTGATCGGCTATCGTCGCTGGGGCCACAACGAGGGCGATGATCCGGCGTACACGCAGCCGGTGATGAGCCGGGAGATCGCCAGCCATCCGACGGTGCGCGCCTTATGGGCGCTGCAACTGGCCGAGGCCGGGGTGATCGGGGCTGACGAGGCGGCGGCGCTGGAGGCACAGGTGTCGTCGGCCCTGCACGACGCACAGACGGCGGGTCTCGCTCAAGTCGAGCCGGAGGCACAGGCCGGGCCCATTTCCGAGCCGAAAACCGCTGTGCCAGAAGGGCTGCTCCGCCAGTTGCAGATGGCGCTGCTCGACCTGCCGAAGGACTTTCACGTCAACCCCAAGCTGGCCCGGTTGTTGCTCGACCGACGGCGCGAAGCGCTGGACAAGCCAGGTGCCATCGATTGGGCGCAGGCCGAGGAGTTGGCCTTCGCCAGCCTGCTGGCAGACGGTGTACCGATTCGGCTGAGCGGCCAGGACTCACTGCGCGGCACCTTCAGCCAGCGCCATCTGGCCCTCTTCGATGCCGAGGACGGGCACCGCTTCATCCCCTTGCAGGCCATCTCTCAGGCCACAGCCGCCTTCAGCGCGTACAACAGCCCCCTGTCCGAGGCGGCAGTGCTCGGCTTTGAGTACGGCTACGGGCTGGAGGCGGCGGGAACGTTGGTCTTGTGGGAGGCGCAGTTCGGTGACTTCGCCAACGCCGGTCAGGTGATCATCGACCAGTTCATCTCAGCCGGCTGGGCCAAGTGGCGGGAAACATCCGGCCTGGTATTGCTTCTGCCGCACGGCTATGAGGGACAGGGCCCGGAACACTCCAGCGCCCGTTTGGAACGCTATCTGCAGCTGGCAGCCGAGGGCAATTTGACGGTGGCCAATGCCACCACCGCCGCCCAGTATTTTCATCTGCTCCGTCGCCAGGCAGCCAGCCTGGGCGGCCAGCCGCGGCCGCTGATCCTGATGGCGCCAAAAAGCCTGCTCCGCCATCCGCTGGCTGGGGCAAGCCTCAGCGACCTCGCCCAGGGCCAGTTTCAACCGGTGCTGGCCAGCGCCTCAGAGCCAGACCAGGTGCGGCGGGTGGTGATCGGCTCGGGCAAGGTGATGGTCGACTTGGAGATGGCCCTGGCCGAGCGTGAAGCCAGCACAGAGCTTGCCACCTTGCGCCTGGAGCAGATCGCACCCTTTCCGACTGCAGCCGTGCAGGCTCACCTGAGCAGCTTTAGCCGCCTGCAAGACGTGGTCTGGGTGCAAGAGGAGCCAGCCAACATGGGGGCATACAGCTTCGTCCGGCAGCCGATTGAGTCGCTTCTGACGGCGGGGGTCTCCTTCAGCTATGCTGGCCGCCCGCCGCGGGCCGCTACCGCAGAAGGGGATCCCGATGTCCATCAGGTCGAGCAGCGCCGGCTGATCGACCAGGCGCTGGGCAAGGCCGTGTCCTTGGCCGGAAGCAAGGGAGGCACCAAGCGTGGCCACTGACATCCGGGTGCCGGAGATGGGGGAGTCCGTGACCGAGGCCTCGATCGCCAATTGGCTAAAACAGATCGGCGAGTCGGTGGCGGCCGGTGAGGCGGTGGTGGAACTGGAGACGGACAAGGTGAATTTGGAGGTGCCCTCGCCGGTGGCGGGCGTCCTGACCTCTCAGGATGCTGCCGCTGGGGACATCGTGCGCCCGGGTGACCTATTGGCCACGGTGGCGGCAGGGGTGGTGGCCGAGGCGCCGCCGGCCGCGGTCAGGGAACCTGAAAAGACGCCGCCAGCCGTGGCGGAGGCAAGCGCTCCGACCGTAGCGGCCGTGGCAGCCCACGCTTCGGCTGTGGCACCGCCGGCTGCTCCGGCCATTCGCCAGTTGGCCAGGGCGCAAGGAGTAGACCTGACGGCTTTGGCCGGCAGTGGGCCGTCCGGACGCATTCAGCGGGAGGATCTGGTCCCGGTGCCGCCGGTGCCGGCCGCACCTGCGGCTGTGGCTGCGCCAGGCGAAGAGGTGGTAGAGCGGCAGAAGATGTCGCGCCGCCGTCAGACCATCGCCAAACGGCTGGTCGAGGCCCAGCACACGGCGGCGATGCTGACCACCTTCAATGAGGTGGACATGAGCCGGGTGATGGCGATCCGCAGCCAGTACAAAGACGCCTTCAAGGAGCGCTATGGCGTCTCTTTGGGCTTCATGTCGTTTTTCACCAGGGCCACCGTTGAGGCGCTGAAAGCTTTTCCCCGCCTGAATGCCGAGGTGTCTGGCGATGAGATCTGGCTCAAGCGCTACTACCACATCGGAGTGGCCGTCTCCACTGAAGAGGGGCTGGTCGTGCCGGTGGTCCGGCACGCCGATCAGCTGACCTTCGCCGGGATCGAGCGAGAAATCCAGCGCCTGGCGAAGCGGGCTAGGGAGCGCGAACTCACCATCGCCGACCTGCAAGGCGGCACCTTCACCATCACGAACGGCGGTGTGTTCGGTTCATTGTTTTCCACGCCGATCCTCAATCAGCCGGAGGTTGGCATTCTCGGCATGCATACCATCCAGGAGCGGCCGGTGGCGGTGAAAGGCCAGGTGGAGGTGCGTCCGATGATGTACCTCGCCGTCACCTACGACCACCGGATCGTGGACGGGGCGGAGGCCGTGCAGTTTTTGGTGCACATCAAGAATCAGCTGGAGTCTCCAGAACGCCTGCTGCTCGAGATCTAGATCAGCCGGCAGCGCTGGCTGGGTGACGAGGGTACTCTTGTGGCTCCGTGTGTCGGATCACAGTCGCCAGTCGGCCAAGGCGATGGCCTGCACACCGTGCACCGACTGGTATCCGCGGTCTGCGGTCAGAATGCGACTGATCCCAGCCGTCTGCATCACCGCCAGGTGAATGGTGTCTCGCGGAGAGAGTGCGGGATGCGCTGCCAGCAAAGTGCGAGCCGTTCGCACATCCGCCTCTGTGACGGGCAAGATCCATCCGCGCATTAGGTCGCAGTATGCATCGAAAATGCGCATGCCCTTTTGCATCTCGTGAACGGCGTCGTAGCGGTACAAAATCTCCTGTTGGACCTCCGAATCCGTGCGCGCGGCCAACTTCCCGGCCGCAATGGCGCCAAGAGCTGCTCGGGCGTGCTCTCTGAGCGGGTGGGGACGACCGGCGGCGTACATGGGTACGTTGGTGTCGATGAAGATGCTCACTTGAGCCGTCCCTCGGTGATCTCACGCTTCATCTGCTCCCACTCGGACACCGGGGCGTCCACTGCGAATAGGCGATCGGCCGCGTCCTGGCGCCGTTGGTCCTGCATTCCGTACGTTTCCCAAAGAGCCTCCCGGACAATTTTGCCCATGGAAGCGCCTCGTCGGGCGGCCTCTGCCTGAACCAGCGCGTACTCGTCCCCGGACAGCCGAATCTCCAGTCGCTGGGAGTGTGCCACGACCTCACCTCGAGATAAAATTACGGCATACGGTACCGTATGTCGTAATTTTATCTCCGTCTCACGCCTCTATCAACCCTAGGGCCGAGCATCTTGAGCCCGACGCGCTCAGGAGTATGACCCAGCCAGACGCGTCTAACGGACACCGGTAAGCTACACGATAGCGTTCGATCCTTTGAATGCGGCGGCGATGGCGCTGGATCAGCCGTCAGACGTTAGCGCCGCTTCTGCCCACCAGCTTCCAGCTGAGCGGCAACAGTCCAGAGGCGACGAGGAGCTTGAGCGTGTCGCCAATCACAAACGGCAAAAAGCCCAGTGTCACGGCCTTGGCCATACCCAAATAGAGCCCCAGCCACGGCACGGCGATTGCATACATCGCCACTTCGCCGATCACCATGGCCAAGAGCACCTTGCCGTCGCGGTCCCAGCCTCGCTCAGCCAAGAGTCCGACCAGATAGGCAGCCACCACAAAACCGATCAGATAGCCGCCCAGCGGCCCCAGCACGGTGCTGGCCCCCGCTGTGCCGCCGGCAAACACGGGCGCCCCGGCCATACCGACCAAGGCGTAGACCAAGAGGGAAAGTGCGCCCTTGCGTGCACCCAAGGTAGCTCCGGTGGTGAGTACGGCGAAGGTCTGAAGGGTGACCGGAACCGGAGTGAACGGCAGTGGGATGGAGACTTGGGCCAATAGGGCCGTGAACAAGGCACCCCCCAATACCAGCACAGTGGCGGAAAGAACGCCGGGCTTGACCAGGCGGTCGGCGAGGGTGCGGGGTGCCGTGATCATTGCGCTAGACAGGGCAGATCCCTCCAGTTGCGATATCGGCTGGCGAACTTAGGCAGAGCTAGCGGCACTTCCTGCAAGGCCGGCTGCCATGGCGAGCCGGACGTCTTTGGACAGACCCCAGACCAGAGCCAGCAGGATCATGGCGGCCCCGGCAGCCAGCCACAAGAAGACCAAGGACAGGTGGAGGGCAAAGAAGCCGCCGGCCAGCAGCGGGCCGAGCGGTGTGGCGATGGAAAAGAGCGTGAGCATCATCCCCATCACCCGGCCGCGCACGGCCTCTGGGATCAGGCGCTGAATGACGGCAAAGGCGGTGGCGTTCAAGATGCCGCTCATCACCCCGCTCACAGCCAACAGGAACAGCTCAGGCCAAAACGCCGGCCACAGGGCGAAGGCGATCATCAAGGCGCCCTGCACCGCTGCTGACACGGACACCACCAGCCAGGCCGGCCGGCGGGCGAGGGAGGAGGCGAGCAGGTAGCCTGAAATGGCACCGCCGGGAAAGGCGGCTTCAAAAAAGCCGAAGGAGACGACAGTGCCGTGCAGTACGTGGTGCACCCAGTACGACATGGTGATGAAGGCACCCATGAACAACAGGTTCGTGAGGGCGATGACGGGCACGGTCTGGATCAGCCAGCGCATCTCGCGCGCTGCCGCCAGGCCCTCTCGGATGGCCCGCCAGGATATGGCCGCCGTGTCGGCGGGCGCAGTCTTGCCCCGCGAGGCGGCGGCCACGAACAGGAGCGACGCTGCGCTGATCAGGAAGCTTCCGGCGTCGAAGCCTAAGATGACACCCAGTCCGATCACCGCTAGGGCAGCGCCGCCGGCCGCAGCCCCCACCAGATTGACCGTCTGGTAGGTACCTTGCATCAAGCCGTTGGCGGCGACCAACTGGTCGCCGGACACCACTTCCGGCAGGAGGGTACTTTCGGCCGGACTGAACAGCGCTCCGCCCAGCGTGACCAGCGCTAAGGCTACCAGCAGCAGATAGGGCGTGATGGTGGGATCGGCCAGCGCGCCGATCAGCACCAGGGTTACAGACCCGGCCCGGACCAGGTCGGTGAGCACCATCAGCCGCCAGGCTCCGAAGTGATCTACCAAAACGCCGCCCAAGAAGGCGAAGAGCTGAGGCAGGGCGATCACCACACCGGCCGCCACCAAGAGGTACGGCGAGCGCAGTTGCAAGATCCAAAACGCCGCGATTGACAAGAAGACATTGCCGAACTGGGAGATGCCCTGACCCAGCCACAGCGCGCGCAACGAGGGAATGGAAAATGCTTGTCGCATGTGGTCGCCTCCCGTTTAGGTGGGGGGGAGGGTCGAGTCAGTCCGATGCGCTAACTGGCGGAGGAGGTGACGTTACCTGTAAACCCGTCCGTCATCGCCGACCGGACATCTTTGGATACGCCCCAGACCAATCCAAGGGCGATGCCGGCAACTCCACTCAGTATCCAGAGAATGACCAGCGACCAGCCGGTAGCGAAGAAGACACCGGTCACCAAGGGGCCGAGCGGCGCACTCAGGCCGAGCAGAGTGATCACCATGCCCAGCACCCGGCCGCGCATCGCCGCCGGAATCGACGCCTGGATGACGGAGATGGCGATGGTGTTGATCACGCCGTTCAAGATGCCTGCTAGGACCATAATGCCCAGTTCCCCGGGGATGGACAGCCACAACGGGAAGAGGAGAAATAGTGCGCCCTGGACGGTCGCCATCACGGCGATCACCTGCCAGGCTGGCCAACGCCGAAAACTGGCGGCGTTCAGCGATCCCAGGATGAGGCCGCCCGCCCACAGGGCGTCGAACAACCCGTAGTCGGCCACTGTGCCACCCAGCACATGGTGCACCCAGTACGGCAAGGAGATGAAGGTGGCAAAGAAAAGCAGGTTGGTGAGGGCGATGATGGGTAGGGTTTGGATCAGCCAGCGCATCTCGCGGGCGGCGGAAAGGCCTTCTCGAATCGCCCTAAGCGAGATGGCTGGGGTGTCAGTTGGCGCGACGCGGCGGCGGGAGGAAGCGGTCACGAAGAATAAGGACGCCACGCTGGCCACGAAAGTGGCGGCGTCGAAACCGAGGATCGCTCCCACACCAATGGCGAGCAGTGCCGCTCCGCCCATCGCCGCCCCGACCGCCGATGCGGTTTGGGAAGTGCTCTGCATCAGACCGTTGGCGGCCACCAGTTCCTCGCCTGACACCACCTCTGGTAACAGGGTGGCCTCGGCTGGGCCGAACAGGGCACCGCCAAGCGTGGTCAGGGCCAAGGCCACAAGCAACAGGTAGGGGGTGATGGTGGGGTCGGCCAGGGCCGCCACCAGAACTGTGCCGACCACCGCCGCCCGCACCACATCGGTTAGCACCATCAGCCGCCAAGCCCCGAAGTGATCGACCAAGACGCCGCCCAAGAAGGCGAACAGTTGGGGCAGAGCGATCAGCACTCCGGCCGCCACCAGGAGATAGGGCGAGCGCAGCTGCAGGATCCAGAAGGCGGCGATCTGTAAGAAGACATTGCCAAAGACGGAGATGCCCTGGCCCAGCCACAGGGCGCGCAGAGAGGGAATGGCCAGTGCCTTACGCACGGCTATCCTCGACGGTGATCGAGCCGAAGGCGGTCTCCAGCTTGATCTGCAGCGCTTCGTCGCCGTCCGCCATGGTGACCTCGCGGCCGACCGTACCGCCGCTTTGGTGGCGGATGGTGCCATGGACGTCCAGGTTGACGCTGCCGACCCCGGCCTCGGCCTTCAAGGCATAGCCGAGGGTCTTGGGGATGTGCACCGTGATCGCCCCGCGCACCGTCTCGGCGCTCAGCTTGCCGCGCGAGCCGGGCAACGCCTCGGCGAAGATGCGGCCGTTCACCGTCTCCAGGCTGCAGTCCGCGAGCACGCCGGCCAGCGACAGCTTGCCGTTTAGGGTTTCCATGCTCACCCGCTGGGCCTCCCCCGCCACCACCTCCATGGCGCCGTTGCGGGTCTCAAAAGAGCAATGGGAGAGCGAGCGGGCGCTGACTCTAAAGGCGCCGTTCAGGCTCTCCACCTTGAGGTCTTGGGCGGACAGGCCCTCCATGTTGAACAGCCCGTTCATCAGCTCAGCCGACCCAGTCAGGGTCACACCGGCTGGCACCTGGACCTCGATGCGCGGGGTGTCCATGCCGCGACCAAAAGAGAAGTTCACGTTGCGGCGCGGCTGTTCGATCTGCAGAACGTGGTTTTCGAAGGACACCAGCGGCGTCAACTGCTCCGGCCCACGGTAGGAGAAGTGGACGCCCTGGGCGTCCGCTGAGGGCACAAGCACCAGGCTGCCATGGTTCAGTTCGATCTCAAGCTTCATCGTGCGGTCTGCGCCAGCGGCCAGATCGAAGTGCTGATCCGCCTGAGCCGGCTGCGCACTGTGAGCCCATGGTCTGCGGTTGGCCGAGGCCCCAAACTCGTTGAACGCGCCATCCATGGCCTCTGCGACGATGTGGTCCACCATCTCTCCCAGGTCCCCGCCAAAGCTGCCAGGCCGGTGCCGACGACCCCGCCAGCGGAAACGGCCACTCCTACGGGCCTCCTCAGCTCCGGTGGCCTGTGTATCGCTCGGCCCTTGGCCCGTCGTGTCCTGGTCCGATCCGTGGCCGAGGGCGGCGATCAGCTCCGCTCCTTCTTCTGCCGTGATCTTCTTCTCCGCCACCAGATCCAAGATTTTCACGATCTCCTGGCTAGGACTCATCGGAGCCATCTCCTTCGCTGGACTCATTTCGCACGATCACAGCGTCCCCGCGCAAAAGCGCCAAGGCCTCTCCCGCACTGATCTCGCCGGAGCGCAGCCGCTCCAAAACGGCCTCACCGGGAGACGGGCGACGCTCTTCAACCTCGCCACCCAGGGCCAGCACCAACTCATCGAGCCTGGATCGGAGTCCCGGGTAGGACAGATCCGTGATCCGCTCCAGGGCCTTCAGGTTGCCGCGGGCCCGAATGAAGCGTTCGGCGAAAGTGGCCAATTCCGGGGTCAGTTCGGCGAACGGCACCCGAAAGTGGCCCTCGACCGACACCTGACAGCTATCGCAATACAGCCGGACGGCAGTCAAGGGGCCGGCGCAGACGGGGCAAGAGGGCACGGGATGATCCATATCCTCACCTCACGGGATCATATATACACCACTTAGGATAAAAAAGTAACCTATTGATCGAAAATATGTCGCCTGCTCGCCACATGCTCCGGCACCAGGCCATCGGTTGCGTGGGTTATACTGAAGTCACCATCGGAGGTGGCCAGGTTGCCCGAAGTATTACCGCTATTGCCGCTGCGAGGCGTCGTGGTGTTTCCCACCATGGTGGTGCCGCTGGAGGTTGGACGCGAGCGCTCGGTGCGGGCGCTGGACCAAGCGTTGGCTGGCGACCGCCGCATCGTCTTTGCCTGTCAGCGCGTGGCCGAGGAAGAAGACCCTTCTCCGGACACCATCTTTTCGATCGGCACACTCGCAGAGGTCAAACAGGTGGTGCGGCTGCCCGGTGGCGGCGTGAAGGCGCTGGTCGAAGGATTGGGCCGGGTGCGGATCACGGCCTACACCATGCAAAGCCCCTATCTGGCTGTGGCCGTCGAGGACCTCGCGACCAGGCTGATCGTGCGCACGCCGCGCTTTGAGGCGTTGGTCCAAGCGGTGCTCAAGCGCTACGAAGAGACGATGAAGCTTTCCCAGCGCATTCCGGCTGAGGCCATGGTGGCTCCGGAGACGGATGATCCGGGACAGCTGGCCGATGCGATTGCCGCCAACCTGGAGCTGCCACAGGAGGAGCGCCAGCAGCTGCTGGAAGCCTTGGACGTGGAGAGCCGGCTGAAGTTGCTGCTCGGCATCTTGGTCCGCCAGGTGGAGATGCTGGAACTGGAGCAAGAGATTGTCGGTCAGGTGCGCCAGCAGTTGCAGAAGAACCAGCGCGAGATGTTTTTGCGTGAGCAAATGAAGGCGATCCAGCACCAGCTTGGCGACGGCGATGACGACCAGGACCCGGAGGGCTATCTGCGCAAGGTGGAAGCCGCCGGCATGCCGGAAGAGATCCGAGTCAAGGCGGTCAAGGAAGTGGAGCGGCTCTCTAGGATGCAGGCGATGAGTCCGGAGGCGTCGGTCAGCCGCACCTACTTGGAGTGGCTCACTGCCATGCCCTGGGCCACCGCTAGCGTGGATCGGCTGGACCTGAAGCGGGTGGAGGCAGTGCTGGCCGAGGACCACGCCGGCTTGGAGCAGGTGAAGACGCGCATCGTGGAGTTTTTGGCCGTGAAGCAGGCGGCACCGGAGCACAAGGGGCCGATCTTGTGCCTGGTCGGACCGCCTGGCGTGGGCAAGACGTCGATCGGCCGCTCCGTGGCCCGGGCCCTCGAACGCAGCTTCACCCGCGTGTCGTTGGGCGGTATTCGCGACGAGGCCGAGATCCGCGGCCACCGGCGCACCTACATCGGGGCGCTGCCCGGGCGGGTGATTCAGGGCATCCGGCAAGCTGGCACCAATAATCCTGTGTTCTTGCTGGACGAGATCGACAAGGTGGGCCTGGACTATCGGGGCGACCCGTCTTCAGCGTTGCTGGAAGTGCTGGATCCGGATCAGAACACGTCCTTTTCCGACCACTACCTGGAGGTGGCCTTCGACCTCTCGCACGTGTTTTTCATTACCACTGCCAACTCCACCCACACCATCCCGCGGCCGCTGCTCGACCGCATGGAGGTCGTGGAGATGAGCGGCTACACCGAAGAGGAGAAGGTTCAGATCGCCAAGGGCCATCTGCTACCGCAGCTCAAGCGTGAGCACGGATTGGAGCGCACGGCGCTTACCCTCAGTGACGAGACAGTGCTCGAGATCATCCGCCATTACACCAAAGAGGCCGGTGTCCGCCAACTCAAGCGGCAGATGGCGACCATCTTGCGCAAGCTGGCTACCCGCCGGGTGCGGGGCCAGCGCTTGCCGCGCACCCCCATCCGTCCAGACCAGGTGGCATCCTACCTTGGCCCCAGCCGCTTCGAAGGAGCCTCGGCCGAGGTGTCGGCAGAGGTTGGCATCGCCACTGGCATGTACTGGAGCGAAGTCGGCGGCGACGTCATGCCGGTCGAGGTGTCGGTGATGCCCGGACGCGGCCAGCTTTTGCTCACCGGACAGCTCGGCGATGTGATGCGCGAGTCCGCTCAGGCCGGCTTCAGCTACGTGCGCGCACACTGGCAGGAGCTAGGTGTGGCGGAGCATTTCTACCGCCACCAGGATGTGCATATACACGTGCCAGACGGCTCGGCTCCCAAAGAGGGCCCGTCGGCCGGTGTGACTATGGCGACGGCGCTGGTGTCTGCCCTGACCGATCGACCGGTACGGTCCGACCTGGCCATGACCGGTGAGGTCACGCTGCGGGGCCGGGTGCTGCCGATCGGCGGTCTCAAGGAGAAGGTCTTGGCCGCCCACCGGGTGGGCATCCGGACGGTGATCATCCCGCAGGCGAACGTCAAGGATCTGGCCGACATCCCGACCGTCGTCCGTCAGCAGATGACCTTCGTCCCGGTCAGAACCATCGCCGAGGTGCTCGACCAGGCGCTGTTGCCTGCACCCTCCAACTAGTCGTGAAGCTGGCGGTCATCGGCGGCGGCAGTCTGTACACCCCAGAATTGATCCGGGGCTGGCTGACCCGCCGAGACGATCTGCCGCTGGACGAGATCCACCTGATGGACCTGCCAGAAGCGGCAGGCCGGCTTGCCACCGTCGCCGACTTCAGCCGCCGGCTGATCGCTCAGGCTGGCGGCGGTGCGCACTTGGCGACAGGGGACTCGCTCGATTTGGCGATCGAAGGTGCCGACATCGTGATCAATCAGTTCCGGGTGGGCGGCCAACTGGCCCGGGATCTGGATGAAACAGTTCCCCTGCGCCATGGCCTGATCGGGCAGGAGACGACGGGACCCGGCGGCTTCGCCATGGCGCTGCGCACGATCCCGGTGGCGGTGACCGTAGCTGAGCGGGTGCGCGCCATGGCTGGCCCCAAACCCTGGCTGATTAACTTCACCAATCCGGCTGGCTTGGTCACCGAGGCCATCTTGAAGGCAGTGCCCGGTGTGTCTGTGGTGGGACTGTGTAACATCCCGCTGATCTTGCGCCAGCAGGCTGCCACTGCCTTTGGGGTGCCGCTTGCAGAGGTGACCCTGGAAACGGCAGGTCTTAACCACCTGTCCCTGTTCCGGGTCCAGGTGGCCGGGCGCGACGTGACGGAGGCGATCTTGGCCGGACCACTGGTCGCCGGCGAGGTGGTGGCCAATCTCCCCTCATTGGACCGCACATCGGCGCAGGTTCTGGCCATGTCTCGCTGGGTGCGGCGGTTGGGCTGGATCCCCAATCCCTATTTCCGCTATTTCCTGCTTCCAGACGAGACGCTGGCCGACGCTCAATCGGCTGCCGATCGAGGAGAAAACCGAGCGCGGCTGGTGCTCGCCCTGGAGCGAGAGATCCTCGACGCCTACGCATCGGCGGGGCCAGCGGTGATGCCAGCTCAACTCTCCAGACGCGGCGGCACCCTATACTCTCAGGCTGCGCTGGACCTCATCTTTGCGCTTTGGTCCGAACGGGGCCAGATGACCGTCAACACCCCAAATCACGGTGCGATTTCGGATTTGCCGGCCGATGCGGTGGTGGAGATGGACGTGCTGGTGGACCGCAGCGGCATCCACTCACTGCCGCACCCGGACCTGCCGCTTGCAGCCAGGGGATTGATCCAATCCGTGAAGACGTATGAGCAACTGGCCGTGGAGGCAGCGCTTGGCGGCGACCGTGAGATAGCGTTGGCCGCCCTCATCGCCCACCCACTGGTGTCCGGGATGGGTCAGGCCGAACCTCTCCTATCCGACCTCCTGGCAGCGCACCGCCAATTTCTGCCGCAATTTTTTCCGGAGCTGGCCCCATGAACGGGTCCCGATCGTTTATCGGCGTGGATGCCGGCGCAAGCCACACCCGGCTGATCGGATTGAATCCGGTGGAAGATGACCTGGCGTGGCTTGAGGCGCCGGGCGCCAGCATGGATCTGTACGGAGCGGACGGCACGGCCGCCGTGCTCGCCCCCTTGATCCGCCGGCTCAGCAGCAAAGCTCCGGCCGAGGTGGTGGCGGCCGTCGCTGGCGCAGACAGTCCGGCTGAGCAGACGGAACTGAAAGAGGCGTTGATCCGCCAACTGGACGGTTGGCGCGTGCAGGTGATTAACGACGCGCACGCCGCCTTGATCGCCCAGCTGCCCACTGGGCCAGGGGCCGTCTTGGTGGCTGGCACCGGGACCAACGCCCTGGCCCGGCGCACCGATGGCCAGCTGTTCGGGCTGCGGGCCAAGGGCTATCTGCAAGGCAACTACGGCGGCGGGCTGGATTTGTCCCGGCGAGCCGTGCACTTGGCCTTTCGGGCGGAAGAGGGCTCAGGGGAATGCAGCCGCTTGGAACAGGAGGTCTTGGCGCTCAGCGGGCTATCTTCGTACGATCAGCTGAGTGAGACCCTGGGCCGGGACCGGGCCAGTCTTTGGCCGCTGGTTCAACGGCTGCCGCCGCTGGTGATGAGGCTTGCGGCCGAAGGCGACCATGTCTGCCAGGACCTATTGGCAGAGATCGGCCAGGCCCTGGCCGGATCGGTGCGAGCGGCAGTGGTCCGGGCTGAAATTGGAGAGCTGCCGGGCCTGCCGGTGGTGCTGGCAGGCGGGCTCCTTGGGGCCCGATCGCCGCATCTCGAAGGCCCCTTGGCCGAGGCGCTGGAGTTGTCCTTGCGCCATCCGCAGCTGACCCACCTGAGCCGGGAGCCAGCGCGTGGCGCCTTATTCATGGCGGTTTCGCAGCACCCAGAACTGGTTCCCAGGGTCTGGACCTCCCCGCTGCGCGTGCTCGGCGCAGCAGCGTCAGCTTGACTCGACTGAGCTCAGGCCACCTTGCGCACCTTCCAGATCAAGGCCGAGCCGATCAGGAAGAGTAGCGCTGTCGATCCGAACATCAGCTGATAGGTTGCAATGGTCCCGACCGCCGGAATGATCAAGAAGGCCAAGACGGTGCCGAACGCCGAGGCCAATAGTTGGCCAGCCGTGACCGTGATGCCCCACACCCCCATGTCCTTGGCTGCGGCGCCAGCCGGCATGGTGTCTACCGCCAGTGCCCAGTCCACTGACTGGTAGGCACCGTAGCCGATGCCGAAGGCCACCGCTGCCACATAGATCATGGTCATGGTGTGGCTGAACACGAAGAGCAGGGCGCAGATCCCCATGATCACGCCGGCCACGGACACGATGACGCGACGGCGGTTGATGCGATCAGAGATGACGCCGGCCAGGATCGATGAGATCACGGCGGTGAACGACAAAATGAGCAAGACGTAGGTCACGTCTCGTCCTGGATTGGCAATGCCGAGCACGAAGTGCAGGTAGTAGAAGAGATAGGTCTCCAAGACGTACAGCCCGATCATCACCAAGAGGCGGGTGGTGAACACCCAGCGGAAGTCTCGATAGTGCGGGCCGCGAATGAAAAAACTCTTGAACACGTCGGCCCAAGGCTTGTGCTTGGCATCCAGCGAGGGCGGTTCTTTGACCAGGCCGAAGGTGACACCGAAGCCAGCTGCCATCACGGCCAGGCTGGACCAGGCGAACAAAAACGGTGACAGAAAGCCGGCGATCAAGCCGCCGCCGATCACGCCCAGCTGGTTGTATAGGGCCATCATGCCGCTGGCCGTGCCGCGCTGGCGGTGTGGCACCAGATCTGGGATCAAGCCCTGATACGACGCCTGGACGATGTTGCCGAAGATCTGGATGGCAAGCAATCCCACCACAAACCAGGCCAAGGTGGGCGCTCCGACCAAGATCAGGATTCCGGCCAGACTGGGCAGGGCAGCCAGTGCCATCAGGGGACGGCGGCGACCCATCTTGGAGCGCCAACCGTCGGAGATGGCGCCAAACACCGGGGCGACGATGATTGCGGCAGCTGCACCCAAATAGGTGGTCCAGCTGAGGACACTGGTGGAATGGGCCGCACCGACCAGCGACAAGATGCGAGCCGGCATCACGATCAGGATCAATCCCGTCCAGAGCAGGTTATTCGGAAGCCAGAAGAAGCCAAGCGCCAACTGATTGCCCAGGCTCAACCGCGGGCGGCCAGGCCAACCCAGATAGGGCGAGTCTGGGTCGCCAGCGCCATCGTGCTCAGTCGCCATCTCAGTCATCCTTCCCGATTTCGATCTGAGGGGCCATGTGCATGAGCAGGGCGGACACCAGCCGAAACGCCTCCTTGGGGCCTTTTCCTCCCTTCCAGGACGCCGACTGTTCAGCCCAATAGGCCATCAGCAGGTCGACGAGGGCGCCTGTGAACTGGCTCTGGTGAGCCTGCAAGGCCGCCCGCTTGCGCTCCCAAAATGCACCGGCTGGCCAGAACAGGTTCGGCCGGCCGGTGGCGTACATCACGGCAAAGGGAGAGGAAACGGCTGGCCCCGCTTCTGGGAGCACGTGCGGCAGACCAGCAGCCACCAGAGCGGCGGCGGCAGCCAAGCCCACGGTGCGGTGGTCGGGATGGCCCTCGTCCGGGAGCCAGGGATCGGGGAAAAACAAAGCATCAGGCTTCTCCAGGCGGATCTCCCGCAAGATGCCCAGGGTAACCGCGCGCTCGTCCAACCAGGCGAAATCGGGAAAATCTAAAAACCGCACCTCGTCGAGCCCGAGGATGGCAGTGGCTGCCCGCTCCTCATCTTGCCGGATGGCCGCCAGCTCGGGCGGTGACTGCTCAGGATCGATGCTCCCTTTATCCCCATTCGTGATGTCTACCACCACCACTCGGGCGCCGCCAGAAGCGAGATCTGCCAGTGTGGCGCCGGCGCCGATGGTGGCGTCGTCTTGGTGGGGAGCGACCACCAGGACCCGGCTGGCGGTTCTCAAGTCAGGCCGGAGTTGAGTGGGGCCGATGCCCATGTCCATCCCCCCGTGCCGCATGCGATTACTCTTGCCTGATTCGGGTCTGCAGCCGCCGCTCCTGTTGGAGCGGGGCGGTGCGGCTGAGGGCTCAGGAAGACTTTCCGGCGTGGACGGGCACGATCTTAGGCGCCGCCGGGCGACAGCCAAGCGTTGCCCGGTTTCGGACAGAGGTGGCAAGAACCGTCGCCTGGCGGATCAGGAACGAGAAGGACTAATTGGGTGAGAAATGGACAAAAGGGAAAATATGGAGTATAAAAAATATTAGTGGAAGAGTCAAGATGCCGGACGGCAGGCCCACTGCTGATCCCACGGAAGGTTGGTCGAGATGAGCCAGTCCCCAAGAGCCAAGCGTCGTTTGATTCGATTCGTTCGATTGCGTGAGCGGGTCGTAGATATGGTGGCGCTGACCACCGTGGCCAGCTTGGTGCTTTTTGGCGGGTTGGTCGGTCCCGCGATGGCCAGCGCCAGTTCATCGCCGGCACCGATCTCGTTGCAAACCGCTGGCTCCTTCGCGATCCTGGCCCAGGCCGCAATCTCCAACAGCGGCGCTTCCGTGATCACAGGGAACATCGGGCTCTACCCGGGAACCTCGGAGACCGGCTTCTCGTCGGCTGTGGTGAACGGCACCACGTACATTAACGACGCTACGGCCCAGCAGGCGATAGCAGATCTGTCCACTGCCTACAACACCGTGACGCCGGCCGGCACAGCCAGCGCAGGAGACACCAGCACGACGGTGGCTGGCGGTTTGCTCAACGGTCAAACCTTCGGCCCGGGGGTATACAACTACAGCTCCGGACTGGACTTGACCACCACGGTTACCCTGGACGCCTACGGTAACTCCAATGCCGTGTTCATCTTTCAGGCGGGCTCCACGCTGACCACGGCTTCGGCCAGCTCGGTCGTGCTGACCAATGGTGCCCAGGCCTGCAACGTCTTCTGGCAGGTGGGAAGCTCTGCCACCCTAGGTAGCACCACCGCCTTCGTCGGAACGATTATGGCGGCGACCTCGGCAAGTCTGGACCAGGGAGCGAGCGTGGACGGAAGAGTGTTGGCTGGAGCGGTAAACTCGACCGGCGCCGTCACCCTGATCGACAACGCCATCACGGTACCAACTTGCGCCAGCCCTACGACTACAACCACCCCGACCCCGACCCCGACCTCGACCGCCCTCACCACAGCTGCCTCCAGTAGTACGATCACGCTCGGGAACAGCGTCACCGACGTTGCCACCGTGACAAGTGCTAACGGGGCCACCCCCAGCGGCTCGGTGCAGTTCTACGCCTGTGCCGTGGGCGATACGGCGTGCACCTCCTCGGCTGGCACCGCGCTGACGCCTGCCGAAACCCTGATCAACGGAGTTGCAACCTCGCCCAGCGTCACACCCTCGGCCGTCGGAACCTATTGTTTCGCGGCGGTCTACAGCCCCAGTAACAGTAGCTTTGCCTCCTCGTCAGAGACCAGCACCACCGCCAACACCGAGTGCTTCGCCGTGACTGCCACCCCCATCCCGACCATCACTACCACACCGTCCGCAACTGGGGTTGTTCTCGGCACCAGCGTCACAGACTCGGCCACCTTGGTCGGCACCACAGCGGGCGGCACGCCGACCGGCTCAGTACAGTTCTATGCCTGCGGACCGAACAGTGCCCTGTGTGCCCCTTCCCTGGGCACAGCGTTTGGTCCAAGTGAGCCCTTGGTCGGCGGCGCTGTTACCTCTTCGACCTTCACCCCAACGCTTGTCGGCCTCTACTGCTTCTCCACGGCCTACAGCCCGAGTGGCACCACTTACGCCGGCGTCGCAGAGACTGGTAGTACGATCAATGGAGAGTGCTTCAACGTCACGGCGCCAGTCGTCATCCCCCCGGTCGTGGTACCGCCAGTCGTGGTGCCGGCCGCACACACCGGCGAGCCCTGGGCGGGCTGGGTCTACTGGGCGCTGATCGGAGCCGCCGGAATCTTAGGCATTACCCTGGCTATGCAAGGTGTAACCCGCCGTCGCTCCACCCGCCGCACCGAGCACTAAACCGACGGCACGGATCGTCCGTGCAGTTGGTAAACGCCACCCCCGCTGGTGGGGGGTGGCCGGCGCGTTGTTGGTGGTCGTCGCTGCGTTCGGTGTTGCCTACCCGCTGTGGTGGAACCAGCGAGCCGCCATCGGCGGGCGCACCCTGATGCAGAGGGTCCATACGCCCTCGCTGGCAGCCTGCAAGACCGCTGCGACGGATTCGTCCACCAGCTCTGGCCCAGGCGTGCTGGCCATCCCGGCTATCGGCCTCGATGCCCCAGTGCTTCAGGGCCTGACCAACGCCGTCTTGGACGTGGCGGTGGGGCACGATCCGGTGACCGTCTGGCCCGGTGGCCCAGGTGAAAGCGTGCTGCTGGCCCACGATGTCAGTTATTTCTCGGCCCTCGACCAGTTGCGGCCCGGTGACCTGGTGACCTGGACTGCAGGGTGTAACCAGGCCGTGTTCCAGGTGATCACCACCACAGTGACACAGCCGGGTGCCACCATACCGCTGCCCGCATCGGGATTTGGCCTGGCGCTGGTCACCTGTTGGCCAACCAACTCCCTCTTTTGGACCTCGCAGCGCTATATGGTGGAAACCAAACTGGTCTCGACCAAGACCCTGGCCCAGCCGGCCAGGGTCCTGGCGCAACCGCTGCTCGAACTGACCGTACCGGCTCCACCAGCACTGGTGAAGCTTGGCATTTCACCGACGGGAAGTGGGATTGGACTCGGTCGACTGGTCATTTCCGGCACACCGACTCAAGCCTTTGCCCAGAGTCCACAGCCACTGGTGGCGGCCAACGCCGCCCTGGAGGACTATGTCGCCGCCGAGAAGACTGCCGCCGCGGGCAATGCGAACTGGTGGCATGCCCTGGCTGTGGCCGATCTGCCGCTGCCGGCGCCGTGGTCGCTGTTCGATCGCACCAATGTCACGCTGATCGTCTCGGGTCAGACGGTGCAAGGAGTCGTCCTTTCCTCGCCTGCTAAGACGCTGACCCTGACCGTGCGCGCTGGCGTGTTGCTGGTGAGCCAGGTGAGTGCCGGTCAGTAGGTACCAGCGCGTGCGGCCGCTGAGGCAACAAAGGCGGTCCAAAACGGCCGTGGCTTGACTGTGGCCGTGGTGTTGGGTACGCTCCGTACCAACGCGATGAGCGGCAGGAGTAACTGGGCGGTGTGTGCAGAGAGGGGACGGACGGTGCAAGTCCCCACACCGGACAGTGAAGGTCAGCCGGGAGCGGCCCCTCGGGAGAGGGGACGGTCGGCACCGATAGCGGCCCCGAGTGACAAGACAAGGTGGTACCGCGGCACCCCCCCCGCCCTTGAGGTGAGGGGGTGTATTGCATGTCTTGGGGGTGTCTCACATGGACAGTCGCTACGATCCGGCCAAGTTCGAGGCGCAGATCTACCAGCTGTGGCTGGACCACGGCGTGGCTAAGCCTGTCGCTGGCGGGCGGCGGTTCGTCTTGACCATGCCACCGGCCAACGTCACCGGGAACTTGCACATGGGTCACGCCCTCACCTACCCCACCCAAGACGCCGTGGTCCGCTTCCATCGCCTGCTCGGCGAAGAGGTGTTGTACGTGCCCGGTACAGACCACGCCGGGATCGCCACCCAACTGGTGGTAGAGCGCGAGCTGAAAAAGGAGCATCTGACCCGCACTGGACTGGGTCGAAGGGCCTTTGTGGATCGGGTCTGGCAATGGCGAGAGCACTCTGGTGGCCAAATCCTGAGCCAGCTGCGCCGGCTAGGGGTGCTCGCCGACTGGGATCGGCTGGCCTTCACCCTGGATGCGGGACCCAGCCGGGCGGTGCGCACCTTTTTCCAGCGCGCCTACCACAAGGGGCTGATCTACCGCGGCGCCTATATCGTGAACTGGTGTCCGCGCTGTCGAACGGCGCTGTCCGATCTGGAGGTGGTACACCACGACACCGCCGGCACCCTTTGGCAGATCGCCTACCCGGTGATCGGCACCGACCAGACGATCACCGTCGCCACCACCCGACCGGAGACCATGCTCGGCGACACAGCCGTGGCGGTGCACCCGGACGACTCCCGGCACCGAGCACGGGTGGGACAGATGGTGCAGCTGCCGCTGACTGAGCGGCAAGTGCCGGTGATCGCAGACGCAGCAGTCGACATGGACTTTGGCACGGGAGCCGTGAAAGTGACGCCAGCCCATGATGCCGATGACTTCGCCATCGGCATCCGCCACCAGCTGGAGCCGCTGGCTGTGATCGATGAAGACGGCAAGATGATCAATGTGCCGCACCGGTACCTGGGCCTTTCCACCACCCAGGCCCGAGAACTGGTCCTGAGCGAGTTGCAGGCCCAGGGCGTGTTGGTGGGGCAACAAGAGCACCTACACGCCGTCGGTCACTGCGAGCGCTGCGACACGGTGATCGAACCGCGCCTGTCCCAGCAGTGGTTCTTGTCGATGAAACCCCTGGCCGAGCAGGCCCTGGCGGCGGTCGCCCGCGGCGATGTCAGCTTCCACCCGGACCGCTTCACCAAGATCGCCAACCAATGGCTGGAGAACATTCACGACTGGTGCATCTCACGCCAGTTGTGGTGGGGTCACCAAATCCCGGCCTGGTACTGTGCCGATTGCGGGGCGACGGTGGTGCCAGTGGCAGATGAGACGCCCAGTAGCTGCCCCAAGTGCGCCGGAACCCGCCTGACTCAGGATGAAGACGTGCTCGACACCTGGTTCTCGTCGGCCCTGTGGCCGTTTTCCACCCTCGGCTGGCCGGAGCAGACGGCCGACCTGGCACGCTACTTCCCGACCCAGACCCTGGTCACAGGAAGCGACATTTTGTTCTTCTGGGTGATCCGCATGCTGGTGGCGTCGTTGGAGCTGACAGAGCAGGTGCCCTTTGGTCAGGTGATGCTGCACGGCTTGGTGCGAGACAGCCAGGGACAAAAGATGTCCAAGACCCGCGGCAACGGCATCGACCCCTTGCTCATGATCGAGCGCCACGGAGCCGATGCCCTGCGCTGGAGCCTGCTCACGGGAACTGCCCTCGGCCAAGACGTCAGAGGCTCAGAGGCGCGGGTGGTGGAAGGGAGAAACTTCACCAACAAGATCTGGAACGCGGCCCGGCTGCTGGTCCAGCAACCCGGCGATCGTGCCGATCCGGCCGGTGCCAACCAGCGCATCGACCGCTGGCTCCTAGACTGCGTGGCCGAGACAGCCGAGGCGGCCCGTGCGCTGCTCCTCTCCTATGAGCTGGGGGCCGGCGCGGCGCGCATCCAAGACCTGTTTTGGGACCGTTTTTGCGACGTCTACCTGGAAACGCTCAAGGGCAGGCTGAACGGCCCAGACGGCCCGGCTGCCCTGAGCTTGGCCAACTCCGTCTTAGCCGATTGCCTGATCATGCTTCACCCCTTCGTTCCCTTCGTCACCGAAGCGATCTGGCAGTCGCTCAGGCAGACTGAGCGTCTGGTGGCCACGGCCACCTGGCCCGCACCTGAGCAGCGCTACCCCGTGGAACGCCGGCAGATCGATCAACTGTTGGATCTGGTACGGGCCATCCGCAACCTGAAGGCGGATGCTGGCGAAGCGGCCAGCCGCACCGTGCTGGTGCGGGTGCACGCCCATGACCAGAGTGCAGCCTTGATCCAAGAGGAGGCAGGCTTGATCGCCCATTTGGCGGGGTGCGAGTTGGTTTTGGCCGGTGAGGGTGATGCGGTGTGGGAGAAGGCGCTGTCCGCCCGCACGGACGTGGCGGACGCCTACCTGCGGGTGGGGGAGGCGGCGAGCCAAGAGCTCGGGCGCCTGGAGCGCGATCTGGCCACATTGGCGGAAGAGATCGGGCGGGTCCAAGGCCGCTTGGACAGTGCAGACTTTTTGGCCCATGCCCCTGCGGCTGTGGTGGAAAAAGAGCGCGCTCGCCTCCAGGAGCTGGCTGCAAAACACCAGCGGGCGTTGGATCGCCGCCGTCTGCTTCAGGGCGGCCAGTGAGCGTCCGGTCCACCATCCGCCGGCTGCACAGTCGGGGCCGGTTCGGCGAGTTGGGCCTGGAGCGGATGGAGCGCCTGATGGCCAATCTGGGCCAGCCGCAAGACGCCGTGCCGGCCATCCATGTGGCTGGTACCAACGGCAAAGGCTCGACGGCTGCCATGGTCGAGGCGGTATGGCGCCAGGCCGGCTTCCGGACTGGGCTCTACACGTCTCCGCACTTGGTGGACTGGCGAGAGCGGATCCAGGTCTCAGGACAGCGGATCTCGCCCCGCCTGTTGGCTGAGCATTTGGCGACGGTCGAGCGGGCCTTGGGCCAAGAGCAAGATCCGCTCACCGAGTTCGAGGCCTGGACGGCGGTCGCATTTATGCACTTTCGCCACCGTCAGGTGCACCGGGCGGCGATCGAGGTGGGGTTGGGTGGCAGGCTCGATGCCACCAATGTGCTGCACCGGCCGCGGGCGGCGGCGATCGTGACCATCGGCCTGGACCATGTGCAGCGGCTGGGTGGAACGCTCGATGCCATCGCCTGGGAGAAGGCTGGGGTGGCCAAGGCCGGTGTGCCGCTGGTCGTTGGCTGGCTGCCGCCCCAAGCGCTGCACGTGGTTCAAGAGCGCGCCGCTCAGGTTGGCGCGCCCGTGATCCTGGCCGGGCGCGACTTCACCTATTCGGGCCACGGTGCCCAGTGGCAATTTGCCGGCCTGGGCCGACGCGTCCGGGCGGCGCTCTCGCTCAGCGGCACCTATCAGGCGGAAAACGCCGCCGTCGCAACGGCGCTCTTGGTGCTTGCCGACCCCGACCTCGGCCCCGACCAGATCCGGTCGGGGCTCGAAGTAGCCCGCTGGCCGGGGCGCATGGAGCGGGTCAGCGAACGACCCCAGGTGTGGCTGGATGGCGCGAAGAACCCCCTGGGCACACAGGCTCTGCGCCGTCACCTAGATCAGGTGGCAGCCGGAAAAGGGGTGCGGCTGGTGTTTGGCTGCCTGGATGAGCGGGATCCAGCGGCGCTTTTGGCCCCGCTGGCCGACCGGGTCGAGGAGTTGATGCTGGTGCCTATCCACGATGCCCGGGCTTTGCCGTCGGCCCAACTGGTGGCGGCAGCCCAGACGCTCGGGCTGAAAGGACGCCTGGGTACCCTGGGCCAGGCCGCCCGTTTTCTGTTGGAGACGCCCGACAGCCAAGTCGGGGTCGGCACAGGGTCGTTTTATTTGGTCGGCCCGCTGCGCCGCTTGATCTGCGGGGCGCGATCCTGATGGCTAGGCGGCGCAGCCGGCGGCGGCGGCTCGGCCTCACCTTATTGGTCTGGGCCATCGCCTTTGCTGGTGGCTGGTACCTGGCTGGCCGCCTATTCCTCTAGGTCCAGTGCTGAGAGGAGATGCGGTTTCGGACCCGAAGTCGACCGAGCCGACCGCAAAGGAGGCTATCGATGCAGCGGCGTCATCAGCGCCCGCACTGGGGATACTGGGTTGCCGGCCTGGCCGGCCTGATCATCGGCACCGTGATGGGCCAGGCACTCAGCCCGGTAGCCGGTACTTGGCTGGGGCATGCCATCGTGATCTCACCGTGGACCGTCAATTTGTACGTCCTTGGCTTCACCATCTTCGTGAAGACCAATCCGGCCGGCCTGCTGCTCGCGGTCCTGGCTGTGTTTATCTATGGCGGCGTCTAGCGGGAGGTCCGGCCCAGGTGGCCGGCCGCAAGAATCCGGGCCTGCCCAGAGAGCGGCTGTTCACCAAGGGTGCCTCCGCCCTTAGCGATCGCGAGCTGGTGGCGATCTTGTTGCGTACCGGCCGCCGTGGGATGCCGGTTCTGGCCCTGGCTGACCAGCTGCTGAGCGAGGGGTTGGATCGACTGTTTTGGTCCTCCCCCGAGGAATTGGTGCGCCGGGCCGGGATCGGTCCGGCAAAGGCAGCAAGCTTGTGGGCTGCCTTCGAACTGGGCCGCCGGATAGGGCTTCCGGCACAGCCGGCGAGACCCCGGTTGAGCGACCCGCAGCAGGCTGCCAGCCTGCTGCGCCACCACTTTGCGCCAGAGCGCGAGGAGCTGCGCGCTTTGTACCTGGATCGCTCCTTGCGCCTGCTTGACGAACGCGTGATCAGCCAAGGCGGGCGCAACTGGACCCATGCTGAGCCGGCGGATGTGTTCGGTCCGGCCCTGCGACTGGGTGCATCGGCGGTGATTTTGGCTCATAATCATCCGGGCGGCGACATGGTGGCCTCGTGGCAGGACCGCGCGGCAACCGAGCGGCTGTGCCAAGTGGGCGCCTTGCTCGGGGTCAGGCTTCTGGATCACCTCCTGATCACAGCCGCCGGCCACCTCAGCCTCGTGGCCCAGGATTCGGAGCAATCTGGCTGGCCTCAACGAAAGGAGCCCAGGCGGCGTTGAACCTGAGCGACATCTTCCGGCGGACCCTGTCCCGGGATCTCGGCATCGACCTCGGCACCGCCAACACATTGGTCTACCTGAGAGGACACGGCGTGGTGGTGGAGGAGCCATCGGTGGTGGCGATCGACACCAGCACCCGGGCCGTGCTGGCCGTTGGCCGCCAGGCCAAGGAGATGGTGGGGCGAACCCCCCGCCACATTCGCATTGTCAGGCCGATGAAAGATGGCGTGATCGCGGACTTTCAGATTGCCCAGAGCATGCTCAAGTATTTCATGGCCCAGGCCACGGGCGGCGCCCGCCTGTTTCACCCGCGGGTGGTGATCGCAGTTCCCTCGGGCACGACCAGCGTGGAGCGCAGGGCGGTGATCGAGGCCGCTCAGCAGGCTGGCGCCCGCATTGCCCTGCCCATCGTCGAGCCCTTCGCGGCAGCGATCGGGGCCGACTTGCCGGTCGGTGAGCCCACCGGCAACATGGTCGTCGACATCGGCGGCGGTACCACCGAGGTGGCGGTCATCTCCTTGGGTGGGGTGGTCTTGTCCCAGTCGGTGCGCGTCGCCGGCGATGAAATGGACGAGGCGATCGTGAATTACGTGCGCAAGGTGTACAACGTGGCGATTGGCTATCAGACCGCCGAGCAGGTCAAGATTGCCGTGGGTGCGGCCACCGACGCCGGCGACGCCGGGCTGGAGATCTGCGGCAGAGATCTGGTGACCGGGTTGCCAAGACCGGTGCGCCTGCAGGCAACGGAGGTCCAAAAGGCCGTGGCTGAGCCGGTGGCGGCGATCGTTGCCGCCATTCGCCAGACCCTGGAGCGGACGCCGCCGGAGCTGGCGGCTGACATCATGGAGCGGGGCATCGTCTTGACGGGCGGCGGCTCGCTGTTGCGCAACCTCGACCAACTGTTGATCAAGGAGACGGGTATGCCCGTGCATCCTGCGGAAGACGGGCTGCGCTGTGTGGTACGCGGCACTGGCCGCTGTTTGGAGGAGCCGAAGTTCCTGGATCTCGTGAAAAAAGTTCAGCGGCAGGACTGACGGATGGGTCCCGGGGCAAGACAACGCTTTCTCGCCGCCATCAGCCTGACTGTGATCGTGGCGTTGTTGCTCGCCGGCACCTCCAAGGTCACCGGAGCGGCGATCAGTCTGTCGGCGGGTCTGTCCGAGGTGGCGGCACCGGCCGAGGGCGTGCTGGTGGGGGCCCTGTCCTCGGTCGGTGGCGTGGCGGCCGACCTGGCGGATATGTGGTCTGCCCAGCAGCAGGTCAGTGCCCTGCGTGCCAAAAACGCCACGTTGCTAGGACAGATCGCCCAGATGCAAGCTGGCCAATACACGCTCAACCAGGTGCTACAGGTGCTGGCGCTCAGCCAGACCGCCGGGCTCAAGGGAAATACGGTGGCAGCCTCTGTCGTCGGTCGCTCTCCGGACACCTGGTTTGACACCTTGTGGATCGACCGCGGCAGCCAAAGCGGGATCCGCGTCGGCGATGCGGTCTTGTCGGTGGGCGGCGTGATCGGCCGGGTGCTGGCCGTGACGCCCAGCACGGCCGTGGTGCTGTTACTCGCCGACCCACAGAGTGCGATGGGTGTGATGGATGCGCGCACAGGTGCGACCGGCGTGGCGCTCGGCCAAGGCCGGGCGAGCACGCTCGAGTTGCAGTTTTTCACCGGCAACGCCCAGGTGCGCCCCGGTGACTTGATCGTCACATCGGGCCTGGGACGCCCGATCCCAGCGGGGCTGCTGGTCGGCCGGGTCAGCGCCCTGGGCAAGGCTGAACTGGGGCTGGTCAAGACGGCCACCGTGGTTCCTCACGCGGCCCTGGCCCAGGTGCAGACGGTGCTGGTCGTAACCAGATGACAACTCGCCCCGGCCGGGCTTGGGCGCTGCTGGTGGCCGCCGTCTTGGTGCAGACCGCGCTCGGCGTGGTGTGGCCGTCATTGGTCTGGATGCCGGACCTGATCGGGGCGGTGGTGATTGCGACGGCGCTCGAGCACGACCGTTCGACCTCCTTGCTGGTCGGGCTGGCCGCTGGTGCCTGGCAGGACCTCAGCCTGGGCCGCCTGATCGGCCTGCACACCTCACTGTGGGCTGTGACTGGCTATGCGGTCAGTTCACTGCGCATCCGGATGGGGTCTGACTCTTGGCTTGTCACCATCTGGATGGCGCTGGCTGTGCTGGTCGCTGAACGCCTGGGCGAGTGGGTGGTGCTGACCCTGGTGGGAGTGGCAGTGGCGCCCTTGATCGTGCTGCTGGGCGCCAGCGTGGTTACCGTACCGTTCGTCTTGTTGTTCCGCCGCCTGATGCGGGTTGGCCGATCGGGCCTGAGACGAGCGATACCATAAGTCCTGCGGTTGTGGTTTCATCCATATAGGCCCCGTCCGCATCCCGCACCCACACGAGGTCGACATGCCACAAGGAGAACGTCAACGCCGGATCCGGATCCTGGCCGTCTTCGGCTTGTTGCTGGCGGCACTGTTGGTCTGGCGCGTGCTGGCGGTTTCATTGGTCTTGGGTCCACCGCTGGTCCAACTGGGCGATCAGTTTCGGATTCGCACCATGCCGGTGGCGGCCCCGCGCGGCGCCATCTACTCGCGCAGCGGCAAATTGCTGGTCACCAGCGAGCCGTCCTTCGCAGCCTACTATTTTCGGGTTGGCGGCCCACCCAGCCTGGGCGAACAGAAGACCCTGGAGGCCGACTTGGGGATCACACCTCAGGCCATGACGAAGGCGCTGTTCATCTTTTCGACAGAGCCCTCCTTGCCAGTGGTCTTGAAGAGCGGGCTCAGCCCCTCTGAGCTGACGCAGCTGCTGCAGGGTCTGCCTGAGTTGCCAGGTGTGTTTGTCAATCCGCAGCCAGTGCGCAACGATTTGCTCGGATCAGTGGGCGGGCAGATGATCGGCTACGTCAGCCGGGTGACCGCCCCAGAGTTGGCGGCTTGGAAACTACCCGGATTGACCGCCGCTTCGGTGGTCGGCCAGACCGGTCTGGAGCTCGCTTATCAGAACCAGCTGTTCGGTCGGCCCGGTGGTGAAAAAGTGGAAGTCAATGCCAACGGTCTACCAGTGAAAGTTCTCGGCACCACGCCACCTGTGCCCGGTGATTCATTGACCCTGACCATCAGCAAGACGCTGGAGCAGATTAGCGCCAAGGCGCTGCTGGCTGATATGGCCATGCTCCGCAAGCAGTACGGCAGCCAGTCGGCCGTGCTGTCCGGGGCGGTGGTGGTGGTCGATATTCACACCGGCGCCGTTTTGTCGATGGTGTCTGAGCCCAGCTACAACCCCAACGCCTTTGCCCAGGGCATCTCCACGGCTGCCTACCAGGCGCTGGCCCAAAATCCGGGCCTGCCATTTCTGAATCGGGCAGTCCAAACCGCCTCACCACCCGGATCGGTGTTCAAGATGGTGACTGCCATGGCCGGTCTGACCGCCGGCAAGATCACGCCGACCTCCACCATCACCTGCTTGCCCCGTTATTGGCGGCCGCCTTACCCATACAACTGGTTGCGGCGCACCTCCACTGGTCCCAATACCCTGGTCAAGGCCATCGCCCAGTCTTGCGACACCTACTTCTACGCCGTCGGTCACCGCGTCGGCATCAATGCCATCGCCGACTGGGCCCATAAGTTCGGCTTTGGCCATCCCACCGGCGTCGATCTGCCCGGCGAGGTGGCCGGCGTGATTCCCACTGTCGCCTACTACGAGAAGCAATACGGCTCCTTGTACCCCGGCCTGGCCTATTCGGTGGCCATCGGCCAGGGGGCGGATGAGGTGACCCTGATGCAACTCGCCCAGTACATCGGAGCCCTGGCCACCGACGGCACCATGGTCAAACCCTATCTGGTCCAGCAGATCAAAAGCCCCAGCGGCAAGGTGCTGTTTAACGCCACACCCCAGATTGTGGGCCACATCAGTGCGCCGTTGGCCTATTGGAGCGTGATCCGCCAGGGCATGATCGACGTCACCACGCCCGGCTCCATCCCAGGCCCGGGCGGCACGGCCGGCGGCGCCTTTGTGAACTTTCCGATGCAGGTGGCAGCCAAGACTGGTACCGCTCAGCTGCCGGGCGGGGTCAAGGGCGGGCAGGGCTATATGACGTTTTTCATTTCCTACGCCCCGGCCAACAACCCGCAGATCGCCGTGGTTTCGACCATGCAGACGGTCTCCATGGTCGCCGGCGGCATGATCGCCAGGGCCATCTATGACGCCTACTTCCACCTGCACGACCCCAATCCGCCCTTCCCCCAGGTTGTCACTCCGACCACGCCGCCCACCACCCCCGCCCAGACGGCCGCAACGGCGGCACCGTGACCCTACGCGAACTGCTGCGCGGCTTGGACGGCTGGCTGATCGGGGCTGCCCTAGGGCTTTGCGCCCTGTCGGTGGTGACGTTGGCCCTGACCACGCCCAACTTGGTGCCGGGCTCGCCCCTGTATTTGGCCAAGCACCAGTTGATTTGGGTGGTGGTCGGCCTGGTGGTGATGGCCATCATGATGTGGGTGCCACACACGTTGCTGCGCCGCTTCCGCTGGCTGATCTATGGGCTGACCCTGGCCATGCTGATGGTGGTCTTGGTGCACGGCCAGTCCGTGCTGGGTGCCCAGCGTTGGATCAACATCGGGCCGTTTCAGTTCCAGCCCTCCGAGTTTGCCAAACTCGGTGTGATCATCATCCTGGCTGACCTGCTGGAGAAAAAACGGGGGGCGATCCGCACTCTGCGCGACATGGCGCCGGCGATCGCCATCGCCCTGGTGCCGATGCTTTTGGTGATCAAGCAGCCAGACCTGGGCACGGCCCTGGTCATCGCCGGCATCTTGGGCGTGTTGCTGTACGAGGCCGGAGGGTCAGGGTGGAAGATTCTGGCGCTGTACGGTGGCACCGCCGGCTTCGTGGTGCTGCTGGTCTGGTTGCATGTGCAAGCCGGCTTCCCCCTGCCCCTGCATCACTATCAGGTGACCCGGCTTTTGGCTTTCGTCAACCCCAACGCCGACCCGCTGGGCACCGGCTACAATCTGATCCAGTCTGAGATCGCCATTGCCTCTGGGCACCTCACGGGTGTCGGCGTGACCGAAATCAGCTCCCTGATCTCGTTCCTGCCGGCTGCGGACACGGACTTCGCCTTCGCCTCACTGGGATTGGTCGGCGGTCTGCTGGCGATGGTGGCCGCACTCGGCCTGTACGCGGTGGTGGTCGGCAGGACGCTGGTCATTGCCCACCAGGAGACCGATGGCTACAGCAGTCTGATCGTGCTGGGGGCGGCCGCGCTCTTGACCATCCATGTCTTCATGAACGTGGGCATGGCGACCGGTATCATGCCGGTGGTCGGCGTACCGGCGCCCTTTATCAGCTACGGCGGATCATCAGTGGTGACCGACTTTGCAGCCTTGGGCTTGATCTTGTCCAGCCGCTTGCACCGGGTGCATCTCAGCTTCCACTGACGGCCGCCGCAGGCGGCGAGGGAAGGAAGCAACTGGCAGTCAGAAGAAGCATGCGCTAACTTCTGCTGGCAAAGAGGGTGAAGGTCGCTATGTTCCGTCGGGGCCGGAGCGTACGACTTTCAGCGTTGCTTTTTAGCTTGCTGGCGGCAGTCAGTGCCTGCGGCAATGTTGCAGTTGGCCCCCTCCCAGTGGTGGCAGGGGACTATCCGGTCCACCCGCTGCTCTCCACTCTGTGCCCGCCGCCTTCCGTTCACACCGTGACCGGCTTTGCTGGCGGCGGCCAGATTCTCGGCTACCAGCCGGGCTGGGGGATCTTGGTGGGTGCGAACCACCACGGCGGGCCTGGGGCGCACAGTCAGTACCAGCCGGGCCTGTACCTGGTCAATGCGGCCAGCGGGGCGGTTACTCGCCTGACCGCACTGGCGCTGGCGAACGGACAAAGTGTGCAAGCCGTGATCGGCGATGGTTGGGTGGTCTGGCTGAGGGCTGCCCCGGCCGGAGTAGGCCCATGGTCGCTGCAGGCACTCAATCTGGCCACCCACCGGCAGCAGACGGTGGACCGTGGGATGGCCGAAACCCGGCCCTTTGCCGCTCAGTTTGGTCCTCAGCGTCTGACCATCATCGGCGACACGCTGTATTTTCTGCTGGTGACGCCAGAGCGATCGGCGGTGCTGGCCTACGATTTCGCAACCGGCAGCCTGCGCACCGTGCTGGCGCTACCCGCCAAAGGCGGGCGCCAGATCCTGACCATGGCCGCGACCGCATCAGGTCTTACCTATGTGGTCGGCTCGGCCGCATCTGCTGGCGGCGTGGCTGCGGGCGAGGTCTACTCACTGCCATTTGCATCCGGCCAATCCATCCCCCTGTTGAAACAGAAAAACGCGGCCTATGCGCTGGCCGTTGATGGGTCGACCCTGGCTCTCGCTCTATACAACCCGTCGATTCCGTTCCAGCGAGTGCTGCCCTATAGCTCGATCGTACTGTTTCGGCCGGGTGCCACCGCCCTGACCGATGTGGCAATCATGCCTGGGATTCGGGGCACCCCTCAATTTTGGTCGCACTATCTGGTGTGGGGGGCGGAGCCGGACCGGGGCGGGGTGTTGGACCTTGCCACCAACCAGGTCTACGTCTTGCCCAACTTGGGGTTGTTCTTCAGCCTGGGCGTCTACAACGGCATCCTCGGTTGGACCGGCGCCCTCTTCAAGCCAGCACCCACCGGCTCCAGCGCAGCCGTTACGGTGGTGCAGGACATCTCTTGGTGCTCCCTGGCCGGCTAGCCGCGAAGATGGCCTGGCCAGGGCCAATGATGCATCTGCTGCAAGGATCTGGTACGATCAGGAAGTTAGGTTTGCGCTTTTTGGGATGGGGGAGCACCCGGTGGCCACGGTGCGCGAGATCCTGTTGAACGTCGGCTCCGACGAGGTGCGCGCTGTCGTCTTGGAAGACGGTCAGCTGGCAGAGGTTTTGCTCGAGCGGCCGCAGCAGATGCGGTCGGTCGGCAACATCTACTTGGGCCGGGTGGAAGATGTATTGCCAGGGATGGACGCAGCCTTCGTCAACATCGGATTGGACCGCAACGCCTTTTTGTACGCCGACGACGCCGTGCATTGCTGCCAGTCCCAAGAGCGCACGGGTGAGGGCCGACCGCGCATTGAGGAGATGGTGCGGCCCGGTCAGCAGATCTTGGTCCAGGTGGACAAGGAACCAGTCGGTTCCAAGGGGGCCAAGATTTCGACCGCCATCGGCCTGCCCGGCCGCTTCGTGGTGCTGACGCCGCAGACTGACTTTTTGGGGGTCTCCAGGCGGATCGAAGACGAAGACGAGCGTGCCCGCCTGCGCGCCCTCGTCGAGGAAAGCCGCCGTCCTGGCCATGGAGTGATCGTCCGCACCGTGGCCGAGGGCCAAGGGGCGGCAGCCATCCGTGCCGACCTCAGATTTCTGGAGGCGCTGTGGGAGTCGATCCAAGAGCAGGCCGGGCGGGCCCAGCCGCCGGCGCTGTTGCACCGGGACATGGGCCTATCCGGCCGGCTGCTGCGCGACTTTATGACCGACGACGTGCAGGTTCTTTTGGTCGACAATGCCGACGAATACCAAAACCTGATCGAACTGGCTGGCCTGATGTCGCCGGATCTCGCTCAGCGCATAGAGCTTACCGGTGGCGATCTGTTTGGGAAGCGGGGCCTGGACCAAGAGATGGAGCGGGCGATGCGGCGGCGGGTGTGGCTGCACTCCGGCGGCTACCTGGTGATCGACCGGGCGGAGGCGCTGACCGCCGTGGACGTCAACACCGGCAAGTTTGTGGGCAAGGAGAACTTGGCCCAGACCATCTTGCAGACCAACCTGGAGGCGGCAGACGAAATTGCCCGTCAGTTGCGGTTGCGGGACCTCGGCGGGATCATCGTGGTCGACTTCATCGACATGGAGGAGGAGGCGCACCGCCAGCAGGTGCTGGACGCTCTGGAGCAGGCGGTGAAGCGTGACCGCACCAAGGTGCACGTGCTGGGCATGACCAAGCTGAACCTGGTCGAGATGACCAGGAAACGGGTCGGCTCCGGGCTGGATCAGACGCTGTACTCTCCCTGTCCGTTGTGCGACGGCTGGGGCAGGGTCGAGTCGGACGAGACGGTGGCCGTGCGCTTGCGCCGTGAGTTGCGCCAACTGCTGGCCGAGACGGCCGAAGAAGCGGTCTTGGTGGAGGCGCACCCGGCGGTGGCGGCGCTATTGATTGGCCCCGGTGGCGTGGCCCTGAAGACGCTGGAGCAAGAGACGGTGCATACCGTGTTCGTGCGCGGCAGCCTCGACCTGGCTCGGGCCGAGCACCGGGTGGTGGCCAAAGGTGCCCGTGCGGTGGTGGAAGCCTTGGCCCGGCCAGTGGTGGTCGGCCAGGAGGTTGAGGTCGAGATCTCAGCCGCCCATACCACCCAGGCGGCGGATGGGATCGCCCGCATCCAAGGCTACGTGGTGGACGTCGAGCAGGGCGCTGGCCTGGTTGGCCAACGGGTCAAGGTGAAGATCGTCTCCACCCACCGCACTTATGCCCGGGCCAAACTGGTCTTGTCGGCAGAGGCATCGCCCCGCCCGCTGTGACGATCAGCCTTGCAAGGCGGCTAGAACTTGTGCCATCGGCGGCTGGTCGGTCGCATCCTTCAGCCACTGGTAGATGAGCCGACTGTCTGGCCCGAAGACGAACACGGCTCGATTCGAAACATTCAAGATGCCCGCCACCTCGGGCAGCAGCACGCCGAAGGCCGCTGCCGCCTGACGGTTCGGGTCTGCGAGCAAAGGGTAGGCCAGCGCGTTTTGGGTGGCGAAGGCCTGTTGCACGAACTGGCTATCGATGCTGATGGCGTACACTTCGGCACTTTGGGCTTGGATCTGATCCAGCACCTGCTGAACCGCACTCAACTCGCGCAGTCAGCCGCCGGTGAAGGCCAGGTGGTAGAAGACGACAACCAGACGGTGCGCCGCCGCTCGCTCGGCCAAGTTCACCGTGGGCCCGGCTCCAGACACCAGCTGGACCTCGGGGCAGGGAGCGCCAACTGTAAGTCCTGTGGACATCTGCACCCCTCCGATCGGAGCCCAAGAGACACCACTCATTGTACGTCTTGGCCGCCGTCTGTGGGCCGATGAGTCGCTTGGCTGCTGGCCGGCCGTTATGGTACAGTACCAAGGTCTATGTGCCAGGCGACGCTAGGAGGCCGACATGTACGCGGTGATCGAGACCGGCGGCAAGCAGTATCGGGTCAGCCCGGGGGACACCTTGGGCGTGGAGAAGCTGGAGCCGGCCGGGGCCCAAGTGGTGTTTGATCAAGTGCTGTTGGTGGTTGATGACCAGGGTCAGTCCCGGGTCGGCACGCCCTTGGTCAAGGGCGCTACCGTGTGCGCGGACGTGCTTGGCGATAAGCTGGGCAAGAAGATCCGCGGCCTCAAGTACAAGTCAAAGTCCAACTACCGGGTGCACTTCGGACACCGTCAGCGCCACACCATGGTGCGCATCACCCAGATCGAGGGATGATCCGGGCCAGCCTCCGGCAGACGGGGCCGGCGGTGGAGATCGCGGTCACCGGCCATGCCGGAACGGCCGAAGCGGGACGGGACCTGCTCTGCGCCGCTGTATCCGCTCTGTGTGAGACCCTGGAACGGGGCCTTGGCCGCTACGACCCGGACTCGGAGCGGACATTGGGCGAGGGTTCTTTTCACTACCGGGGTAGCCCAGGAGCCGAGGCCAGGGCGTTGGTTTGGACCTTCTGCCAAGGATTGAAGGAACTTTCTGCCGATCACCCACGGCACCTGAGGTGGACCGAGACCGATTCCAAGGAGGCGTGATCCGATGGACCTGCAACGATTTGCGCACAAAAAGGGCGGCGGCTCGTCCCGCAACGGACGGGACTCCAATCCCAAAATGCTGGGCGTCAAGGCCGGAGATGGCAGTCTGGTCAAGGCGGGAACTATCATCGTCCGCCAGCGCGGCGAACGGCTGAAGGCCGGTGACAACGTGGGCGTCGGACGCGATTACACGCTGTTCGCCCTGACCGATGGCAAGGTGGCATTCACCCGCCGCGGCGACCGCGGCTTCGTTTCGATCCAGCCCTAGTCAGGCTGCCTGGATCCAAGGTTTCTGGCACCCGGAGGCTTAGATGTTTCTGGATCGGGTCGAAGTTCATGTCCAGGCTGGCGCCGGGGGACCGGGGGCGGTCAGTTTTCGGCGCGAGAAGTTTATCCCGATGGGCGGACCGGACGGCGGCGACGGCGGCCGGGGCGGCAGTGTGGTGACAGTGGCCACCCAGGACCTGGACACCCTGAGCGACTATCGCTACCGGCACCACTTCAGGGCCAAACCCGGCGCCAACGGGGAAGGCAATCAGCGCCATGGCAAAAAAGGCGAAGATCTGGTGCTGCCGGTGCCGCCCGGCACGGTGGTGCGGGAGCTTGCCACAGGGCGCATCCTGGCCGATCTGATGCTGCCAGGGGACCGGGCCGTGGTCTGCCAGGGCGGGCGCGGCGGGCGCGGCAACGCCCGCTTCAAAGGACCGACCCAGCGTGCCCCGCGCATCGCCGAGCGAGGCGAGCCTGGCGCACACGGATCGTTCGTGCTGGAACTGCGGATTTTGGCCGATGTCGGATTGGTCGGCGAACCAAACGCCGGCAAGTCCAGCCTGCTCACCGCCCTGACCAGAGCCACGCCCAAGGTCGCAGACTATCCGTTCACCACCTTGCACCCGGAGCTGGGCATGATGGACGAAGGCGGCGGCCAAGCCCTGCTCGCCGATTTGCCTGGACTGATCGAAGGGGCAGCCGAGGGACGGGGCCTGGGCCACGACTTCTTGCGCCACGTGTCTCGCACCAGACTCCTGCTGCACGTGGTCGACGTCGGTACGGCCAGCGCCGCTGCGGCGAAAGCGTCGATCACCCAGATTGAGGCCGAGCTGGCTGCCTTTGATCCAGAGCTGGCCGCTCGACCGCGGCTGGTGTTCTTGAACAAGCTTGACCTGACCGGTGCCGATCAGGTCGCAGCCGCTGTCAGCCAATGGTTGGCGGACAGGGGCCTTGAAGCCCTGTCCGGATCGGCCGCCACCGGGTTGGGCTTGAGCGCGCTCAAGGAGCGATTGATCCGGCAGCTGGCCCAGCTACCCAAGCCGCTGCCGCTTGCCGTCGAGGCCCGGCCACAGGTGCTGGCCACCGCCTTTGTGGTGCGCCAGGACGAAGGCGGCACCCGGGTGATCGGCCAGACCGTGGAGCGGCGGGTGGCGATGACCGATATGCAAAACCCCGAGGCCGTGCAACGCTTGGCCAACTACCTGCGGCGCAAGGGTGTGGAGCGGGCTCTGGCCGCCATCGGGTTGACCAGCGGTGCCGAGGTGCAGGTGGCTGACGTGACCCTGATCTATCGGCCAGACCTGGTCATCCCGAGGCGCCGTGCAGGGAAAGCAGTCGCCCGCCACGAAGACGCCGCACCGTGACGAACAGCGCCATTGGCATCATGGGTGGAACCTTCGATCCGGTGCACTACGGGCATCTGGTGACAGCGGAGAGCGTGCGCGCTCACTACGGCTTGCAAGAAGTGGTGTTTGTGCCCACCGGCATGCCGCCGCATAAGAGTCCGCAACTGGTGTCTGAGGCCGAGCACCGCTACCTGATGACCGTCTTGGCGACCGCCACCAATCCAGCATTCTCGGTGTCCCGCAGCGAGATCGACCGCCCTGGCCCGTCGTTCACCGCCGACACGGTGCGCGAGGTCAGGCGTAGCCGCGGCCGGCAGACGGAGGTCATGTTCATCACCGGTGCCGATGCGGTCCGCCAGCTTGCAACCTGGAGCCGCCTGGACGAGATCTTCCAGTACTGCGAAGTGGTGGCCGCCAGCCGGCCGGGATATCCGTTTGCTGAGTTTGAACAAGAGATCGCCCAGTTGCCCCGGGCCGTCCGCCAACGCATCCATTTCCTAGAAGTACCGGCCTTGGCCATCTCGTCTTCGGACATCCGCCACCGGGTGGCGGAGGGCATGCCGATCCGCTACCTGGTGCCGGAGTCGGTAAAGAGCTACATCGATAAGATGGGCCTGTATCGCGTGGCCAGGACCTCGGTCCGTCGCGGCGATCTGGGAAGTTGACAGCCGTCGTGTCGCAGCGCTTTCGGGAGGAGGTGAGAGGATGCCAAGAACCTTGTACGTAGGCAATCTGCCCTGGACGACAACGGAAGAAGAACTCACGGAGCTGTTCGCCGCCACGTCGACCGTGGTGTCATGCCGGATCATTGTGGACCGGGAGTCCAACCGCTCGCGCGGTTTCGGATTCGTCGAGATCAGCGACGAGTCAAACGTGGAGACGGTGGTCGAGGCCATGAATGGAGCGAGCGTCGGCGGCCGAACCCTGGTCGTGAACGAAGCCAGGCCCAGAACAGCAGGTCTGTGATCGAACGGCCGGCAACAGGCGGGTTCTGCGGGACCCGCCTGAGTTCTTGATCAAGGGGGAGCCGATGGACCAGACCGCTGCCCGCCAGTGGGCGGAGTTACGGCTCAGTCCGCATCGACTGGCCCACGTGGCCGGGGTCGCGGCGATGGCCGACGAGTTGGCCTGGCGCGTCGGCGAGGACACGGCCAACTGTCGGCTGGCGGCCTGGTTGCACGATGCGCTCAAAGAAGAAGACGGCCCCGCCCTGGCTGCCGAGGCAAGTCGGAGAGGGCTGGCGGATGAGTTGCGCTTGCCGTTTTTGCTGCACGCTTCGGTGATGGGGGCACGGGCGCTGGCCGACCTTGGGGTCTCGGCCGCCGTGGCGGAGGCCATCACCTATCATCCGATCGGACGGCCAGGCTTGGGCCAAATCGGTCAGATCCTCTATCTGGCAGATAAACTAGAGCCTGGGCGGCAGTATGATGGGGTAGAGGCGTTGCGCGAGCTGGCCCGCCAAGACTTGGCCAGCGGCCTTCGGGCCACGGTGCAGGCGATCCGCGACTTTCAGAGTCGGCGCCTGGATCCGCAGCCGATCCATCCCTTGACCGAGCAGTGGCTGAGTGAGCTGAAAAGAGGCGGACAGCGATCGCACAAGATGTCTTGACCCTGGCTTCCCAGTGCCTTCAAGACCACCTGGCCAAGGATCTGGTGGTGATCGAGGTCGGTCCGCAGACGGTGATCGCCGACCACTTCTTGATCGCGACCGCGACCAGTGGTACGCACCTGGCCGCGTTGGCGGATGCCTTGAGCGAGCAGCTCAAGGGGTTTGTGCACCACCAGGAGGGAGATCGGCACTCCAGCTGGATCCTGCTCGATTGCGGCGATGTGGTGATCCACCTCTTTTTGGAGGAGGCCCGCAGCTTTTACGCATTGGAACGGCTGTGGGGCGACCTCGCCATGTGGAAGGTGGAGGACCCCAGCGCCGAGGCGGTCAAGACGCTGCCGTAGCGGCAGGAGCAATCCCTCGTGATCAGAAGAGCCATAGCTTAGGAGGTGAAGTCGATGGGCCGACGCAGCGGATCGATTGGCCTGGGTCTCGTCGTCACTGCCATCGGCGTGTATCTAGCGGCACAAGCCCTGGGATTTCCGGTGCAACCGTTTGGCCGCGTCGTAGGCATCTACTGGCCGCTTTTATTCACGCTGTGGGGCGTGGCGGAGCTGGTCGAAAAGCGCGGGGGGCTGTTTGTTCCGCTGGGTGCGATCTTGTTTGGCCTATTGCTCACCGCCACCAACAGCGGGCTGTTCCCGCTTTCCAGCGGGTCGGCGTGGCAACTTCTGGCGGCTGCTTTCGTGGTGGCGCTTGGCCTGGAGATGACGGTTGGCAAGAAGATCTTCCGGCACCGGCGGTGGGACGGACGGCGCGGCCCCAAGACGACCATGCACTGGATGTGGGACGACCGGGAGCCACCGGACATCGAGAAACCACCTCAGGACGTTTGACACCCTGCGGGACCTCTCATAGACTAGGGAAGCCCGTTTCGGGGCCGTAGCTCAGTTGGGAGAGCGCCTGAATGGCATTCAGGAGGTCAGGGGTTCAACTCCCCTCGGCTCCACCACTTGAAACGAAGATCCCGCAAGGATTTGCGGGATCTTCTCTTTTCTGCTGGAGAGCTAAAATGTTCGATCTGCTACCATTTTGCTACCATCCGCCTATTTTGGACTCCCGGCTCCGGTGCGACCCGATGGCATCTCATGGGAACCCATGACGTCGGCAAAGAGCGATGCGGCCGTCTTGTCGGCGACCTTCTTCTGACGGCCAGGCTGATCGTGCATGTAAACGCTCATGGTCGTCGTCACTTTGGCGTGCCCAAGGCGGTTCTGGACGGCAGTCGTGTCGCCTTCTGAATCTTGGATCAGGAATGTCCCAACCATATGGCGGAGGTCGTGCAGGCGGATGTGCCGCAGGCCAGCCAGCTCTAATTGCCGAGTGAAGAGGCGGTGCAGGGTGCGTGGGCTGAGCGGCGTACCAACTCGCGACGGGAACACCAGGCCGTGCTCCTGCCACAATGTTCCGGCCCGCTCCCGGTCTTGGTCAAGACGCTGGCGCTGGTCCTGGAGGATGCGTCGGTCGGCGTCTGTCATCTCGATAGGGCGCGCCCCACGGGGCTCCTTGGTCACCCGCTCGACGACACCACGACCTGGCCGGTACGGGCGCTGGACCCGCACATTGAGATAGCCGTGCTCCCAATCAATGTCGATCCAGCGCAGGCCGATCAGTTCGCCACGGTGCATGCCCGTTGAAAGGCTCAGTGCAAAGAGTCGGTGCGCAGAGAGGGAGTTAAGAAACGTGCGAGCCTCTTCCCGGGTATGGATGATGTGTTCGCGTGGCGTGTATTTGGGTTTCGTAACGCGGTCCAGCGGGTTGCGGGCGATCAGGTCGCCGACGGACGGCTGCCCGGAACGCAATGTTGAGGATGTTGTGGCAGTGGGTAGGGGCGGAGCCGTGCAAGGAACCGTAGAGCTTCTCGACCTGGTCCGGTCGGAGACTGGCCAGCCGTTCTCCCCCGAGGAGTGGAACGATCTGGTTTCGAATGAGTCGGCGATACTTGGCGGTTGTATGCGGAGCCAGCGGGATACGGTGAATTCGAGCGGTCGTCGCAATCGGGGCGCATTACATAACTGGCCATCACCTACAATGATCTCAATGACCGAGGGGAGGGGCTCGCTGTGAAGACACACTCATACCGCGTGATGCTCGCCTGGGATGCCGACGACGAGATGTGGAACGTGTCGGCGCCCGCCATTCCCGGCTGCTTCACGTTTGGAGTCACCGTTGAAGAGGCGATCGAGAACGCTCGCGAGGCGATCTTGGTCAATGTCGAGGACATGGCGGAGCGAGGAGAGGTCATCCCTGCGGAGGACACCCGCATCGAGATGGTGACGGTCGAGGCTAAGGCTTGACCGGACGTGCCGTGGTTGATGCTCTCCAGCGCCAAAGTTGCAAGGTGTCGCGGCAACGTTGCAGTCGTGTCCGGCGGGAATGGCCGGACGGGCGCGAGGTGACGGTGCCTGCTGGCAAGGAGTCGCAGCGTCCCTGCCGAACCAGTCTTGAGAAGTGAAGGGAGGGTTGTCGATGGATCAGGAGATGAAGGCATACCTGGACGCAATGCAACAGGGCATCATCAAGCAAATGGTTGACTTGAACACGGAAACGCGCACTGAATCCCGTGACCATGGGGAGCGACTGAACGGGCAGACCCGTGAGTACATAGAGAAACTGCACACGCAGGCCCATGACCATGCGGAGCAACTGAACGCGCAGACCCGTGAGTACGTAGAGAAACTGCACACGCAGGCCCATGACCATGCGGAGCAACTGAGCGCGCAGACCCGTGAGTACGTAGAGAAACTGCACACGCAGGCCCATGACCATGCGGAGCAACTGAACGCGCAGACCCGCATCCTGATCGAAGCGGTTCACGACGACATTCGGCTCGTTGCCGAGGGCGTCGTGATGTTCAACGAGAAGCTCGACCGGATCGCCGGCGACCACGAGCAGCGTATCCAGCGCCTTGAACGAGGGGCGTTGTAACCATTCCCGTCACCGTGGCAAGTCGTCCGCGCTCGGCTTAACAAAGCCGGGCGTTCTTGATCATCGGCGAAGTGGGTACCTGCCGCTCGGCCGGCCGCATGTTGATCTGCAACAGGACTGCGGCTTCTGATTTACGAACCCCTGCCCATGCCAAGCATCACGCCACGGCCCCGCAAGAACGACCGGCCAGACCGGCCGACCAGGCGGCTTGTCACCTGGGACCTGCCGCCGGGTCCTGGTGGCAAGCGTCGGTGCACAACCGAGACGGTGCGAGGCAACAAGCGAGACGCCGAGCAGAGATCGACCGGGCTGCCGGCAGATACGTTTCACCATCTAAGCAAACCGTTGCACAGTACATGGAGCAGTGGCTTGCAACGGTGAGTCAGCACATTCGACCAGCCACCTACTACAGCTACGAAATGCAGGTTCGGGTGCATATCCTTCCTCACTTGGGGGCAGGAGCCCCTTGTCAACCTGGCAGCCCAATCGCTCCAGGCATGGTTGGTTACGTTGTCTCAGCCGCAGGGGAACGGCACGACCCTCTCGCCCCGCTCCGTCGCATACGTTTGCTCGGTGCTTGGCATCGCACTCGGAGAGGCAGTCCGGCTGGAGCTCCTGCCTGCGAACCCTGTGAGCCGGATACGACCGCCCAAGCAGAACCCGAAGAAGGTGGAGTCCCTCACCTTCGAGCAGGAACAGGCAATTGACGAAGTCGGGCGGGACATGAGGCTGGGCGTCTTGTTCTCGGTCCTGCGGAAGACGGGGCTTCGCATCGGCGAGGCGATCGGTCTCCGGTGGGAGGATGTGGACCTTGAGAACGCCACCCTTTCGGTCCATCGCACCATGTCGGAGATCAACGGACGAATGATCGAAGGACCGCCCAAGACCAAGGCCGGACGACGGGAGATAGCGCTAGCCCCACAGACGGTCGAGATGCTCCGCTGCCAGAGGTAAGCGCAGGAAGTGGAGCGATGGGTAAACAGCGCGGACTGGAACCAACAGAGACTGGTATTCCCCTCTACTACGGGCACGGTGCTATTCCGCCACAATGTCCGACGTGCCTGGCTGGACCTCATTGCGAGAGATGGACTGCCGGTCTACGGTCTCCATGCCTTGCGCCACACCTGTGCCAGCCTCACGCTCCAAGCCGGAATCGGACTGGCCGAGATCGCAGCCAAGTTAGGCGACGAGAACACCGCCTTCGGGGCCAGAGCCTACGCCCATGTCCTGCAAGCCACCAAACGGCAGGCAGAGGACCGCTTTGGGCGCTTCCTCACCGGAAGACCATCGGACTGGATTGTTGTCGAAATATTGGCAAACCGCCCGCCGACCCCTGCTATCACATGACATAACGTGTGACCTAGTGATCGTTCCGTAATGGCCTGAAAGCACCATATAGAAAGGGTTTGTGCCTATCCTTCAAGCCTTGTTGATAGTCATGAAAGGTCACGCAATTTGGACATGGCCTGGATGGCATTGAGGAGGTCGGGGGCTCAACTCCGCTCGGCTCCACCAGACTGAACCCGCTTCCCGTAAGGGAAAGCGGGTTTTGGCTGAAGGCCGATGTCCGTCGAAAGTAGGGTACATCCTGACCACGAGGCAACCTCGGCTGCGCCGGGGCTTCAGGGTATTCTTGTGGCTTGGTGCCGAACCAAGTGCCCGACGCGCCGGTGCTCAGAGGTCCTTGCGCATCATGATGTTGGTGGCGTGGTAGCCGCTGGTGTCGTAGAGGTGTCGGGCGGTGTGGTTGTGAGCGAACACGTGCAGACCGATTCTGGCTAATCCAAGCGCCCGCACGGCTTCGTCCAGCGCCGAGAGTGCCTGTCGGCCGTATCCCCGGCCCTGAAATTGGTCCCAGACATGGATGTCCCAGATCCAAGCCTCGGCCTGACCGGCCTCTTGGCGGACGCCGAACCAGATCATGCCGACCCGGCTAGATGACTCATCGTCAACCAGAGTGTGCAGATGTTGGCCCTGCGAGTGCAGCCCGTCCGGAAGGAGCACCTGAAACTCTTTGGCGGCTTCTGCATGAGCCTCTGTGACGGACCAGCGGCCAGCTGCCACATGCTCTTCAGCATAGTGGTCGACGGCCACTGCGAGATAGCTGGAAAACTCCTCTTCCGTCATGGTGGCCAGTCGAATCACTAGACCGCCTCCTTGCCTTCCCCGGAGCCACTGTCTTGGACACAGGGGCCAGGCGCACCTTCCGCCGGAACCCGAATGCGGTGGTGGTCACAGGGGAGGGCACCGCTGGTCGGGAATCCTCGGATCAGTCTCGAGGAGGCGTGGTGGTCAAAGCGGTGCCCGGATCAGGTAGTGCCCAGCCTCCAGCGTCCGACGGGCACCCGCGGCGCGCCATCCTGACCCTCCTTGGTTTCGGGGTGGTCGGACCCGTCTTGTTCACCGTGTCCTACGCCATCAATGAGGCGCTGCGCCCTGGCTTCAACCTCTGGCAAGAGTCCATCTCCATGCTCAGCCGAGGGCCAGCCGGGTGGATTCAAAGCGCCAGTTTCACGGTGTTCGGGCTGATGAGCATTGCCTTTGCCGTGGGTCTTGCCAGACTGGATCCGCCGCCAGACGGCTCGCCCTGGATCGCCCGCCTGCAGGCGGGCATCGGCGTTGGGCTGGTGTTTGCTGGATTGGTGGTCCAGCACAAGTTGAATCTTGGCCCAGGCGGGGTACGGCCTGCGGGTCTGCTCACGCCGTATGGCTACATTACCGTGGCCGGTTTTGTCCATGTCCTGGCGGCTGTGTTGATCTATGCCTCGACCGTTGGGTCGTGCCTGCTGGTGGGCCGCAGCCTACGACAGCGGACTCAGGTTGCAGTCGGTGCCTACTCCACGGCCAGTGGTTCGCTGTACGCCGTGTGCATCTTGGGCTTCGCACTGGCTCCGTTGCTAGTTGGGCCGGCTGGCCTCTTCGAACGACTGGCCAGCCTGATCGGAGCCGTCTGGACGGTGTGGTTTGCCAGCCGCACGATGGGGGCCGCTCGGAGCAGCGCCCGGGCCAGGAGCCAGACGGCCGTAGGCGAACCTTAACCTTCTGGTGTCCAGAAACCAGAGCCTGGGCGGCGAGATGGCGATCAGGAGGTGAACCCCATGTGGCAGCTGGCGATTCCCGCCTGGCAGTTGGTGGTGCGCTCGGTCGTCATCTACGCCGCGCTCTTGATTGGACTGCGGCTGTTCGGAAAGCGAGAGGTCGGCCAGTTCACCGTGTTCGATCTGGTCCTAGTCTTGCTGGTGGCAAATGCCGTGCAGCCGGCGATCACCGGTCCGGATAACTCGGTGGCCGGCGGGTTGGTGATCATCGTCAGCTTGTTCGTGCTGAACTGGGCGATTGCCAGCGTGCGCGGCCGGTCGCCGCTGCTTCGGAGCCTACTGGAGGGCAAGGCCGCGATCGTTGCCCGTGACGGGCAGTGGATGCCAGCGGCGTTGAAGCGAGCTGGCTTGGACATCGATGACTGCACGATGGCGCTGCGTGAGCACGGATTTCAGGATGTTTCCGAGGTGTCGCTGGTCGTGTTGGAGACGGATGGTTCGATCTCCGTGGTTCCGGGCTCCACGCCGATGCTCCGTAGCCGCAGGCGGGTGCGTACTCGGCGCATGTGAGGTCAAGGAGGCGGCCGGCGGCCCCCAGGTTCTGCCCGACCCGCCCGGGATGTGCCGGCTGCGCGAGCGGATGTGAGGCGGCGCAGGAGCACAGCTCCGAGGTACACGACCACCGTCGAGACCAGCACTGAGAGCGGATAGACCCAAGAAGAGATGTGCAGCAAAAAGGCGAGCAAGACGATGGCCAGAGCCGGAGGGGCGGCCGCCTGGCTCAGTTCCATCAGTGCGAAGATGGCCAGGAGTCCGGTGGCGATGCCGATGGCTTCCGGCAGGTGGACCAGCAAAATGCCAACGGCGGCCGCTGCTACCGGCAGCAATATGACCGACCGCCAGCCGGCCAGCTCGGCCCTAGGGTCGCGAAACGCCAAGTAGGCGATCACCGCCAAGGGCGGGAACAGGGCGTAGCGCACAACCAGGGCCAAGCTCAGCAGGTGAGCCAACTCGACGACCGCCACCACGGCCAGCGGTCGCAAAAGAACTGAAACGGACTTGCATCGAAGACCCCCTCGCCATCGCGTCGATCATAGACGAGGCTGCGTGCCACGGCTACCAGCCGGGGAGAGTCCTGTCGGCGGCGGCTGGTTGGCGTATCATAGATACATAGAGCCCCAGGGATGGGGTCCAATTGGATGCCGCCAGGTGGCCGACGGGAGGTCCCGATGCCAGCAGTCCCCTCTGGAGCGCAGTTTGAGATCCGCCACGGCAAACAGCGAGCGACCGTCGTCGAAGTCGGGGCGGCGATTCGTGAATACGTGGACAATGAGCGCCCCGTCTTGGATCCTTTTCCTAGCGATGCGATGTGCGACGGCGCCCATGGCACGCCGCTGATCCCCTGGGCCAATCGGCTGGCTGACGGACGTTATCGGTTCGACGGCCACGAGTACCAGGTGCCGCTGACCGAGCCGGAAAAGCAAAATGCGATCCACGGCCTGGCGCGCTGGCGCAACTGGCAGCCGATCCGCCAGGGACCATGCACAGTGGTGATGGGAACCCGCCTACACCCCAGCCCCGGCTACCCTTTCACTCTGGATTTGGAGATCGACTATACGCTGAGCGCGGCGGGCCTGACGGTGGAGATTTCGGCCACCAACATGGGGACCGGTCCCTGCCCCTACGCCTGTGGCCAGCATCCGTACATGTCGCCGGGAGCTGGGCTGATCGATCAGTGCACGCTGCAGCTTGCAGCTGAAACCCGAATTCTCAGCGATCCTGTGCGCCAGCTGCCGACGGGGCTGGAAGCTGTGGCCGGCACGGCCTTCGACTTCCGAACGCCCAGACCCATTGGCGAACAGCAGGTGGATTTCGCCTTCACCGACCTGAGCCGAGACCAAGACAACTTGGCTTGGGCCAGGCTAGGCTGCCCAGACGGGCGGAGCGTGGCACTGTGGGTGGATGCAACGTTTTCGGTGCTCGAACTCTACACCGGAGACACCCTCGCCCCCCACCGCAGGCGGCGGGGCTTAGGCACCGAGCCCATGACCGGCCCGCCGAACGGATTGCAAAGTGGTGTGGGCCTGATCCGGCTGGAAAGCGGTCAGCGCCATACCAGCCGGTGGGGCGTACGACTTGACTGAATGCCGTTGAGGGGGCGTTTGCGGTGACATCCAAGTCGGAGTTAGGCCCGGTCCGCCAGGCCAGTGCTCTTGGTCAGAGCATCTGGTACGACAATGTGAGGCGAGCGCTGCTCACCTCCGGGGAAATGGCCCGGATGGTGGCCGAAGACGGCTTGGGCGGGGTTACATCCAACCCGTCTATCTTCGAGAAGGCGATCAGCGGCTCCCAAGACTATGCGAAGGCCCTGGTGGCAGCCCGGGCCCGAGGCGCGCTGGATGCCAAGTCGCTTTATGAAGCCTTGGCCTTCGCTGACATCGCTGAGACTGCCGACATCTTGCGTCCGGTCTATGACCGCACCCGTGGCCAAGATGGATATGTCAGCATTGAGGTGCCGCCCAACTTGGCCCACGACTCGGCCGGCACTCTGGCTGAGGCGATCCGCATCTGGGGGGCGATCAACCGCCCGAACCTGATGATCAAAGTACCGGGCACCGCGGAGGGTCTGCCGGTGGTGCAGAGCCTGATCGGCAGGGGCATCAACGTCAACATCACGTTGCTGTTTTCGGTTGCCGTGTACGCCCAGGTGGCCCAAGCCTACCTGGCGGGACTGGAGGATCGGCTGGCCGGTGGCGGCAAGATCGATCAGATCGGTTCGGTGGCCAGCTTCTTTGTCAGCCGCATCGACTCGGCGGTTGACGGCAGGCTGCCCCAGAAGCTGCAGGGCAAGGTCGCCATCGCCAACGCCAAGATCGCCTATCAGCGCTACCATCAGATCTTCTTTGGACCGCGCTGGCAGACGCTAAAGAAGCAGGGGGCAAGGCCTCAGCGCCTGCTGTGGGCATCCACCTCGACCAAGAACCCTGCCTATCCGGAGCTTCTCTACGTGGAGTCTTTAATCGGCCAGGACACGGTGAACACCGTGCCTCCGGCCACCTACGACGCCTTCAAGGCCGAGGGCAAGGTGCGCGCCACGCTCGGCGAGGGACTGGAGGCGGCCGAGCAGGTTCTGGCCGGCGCCGCCAAAGCTGGCGTGGACCTGCAAGAGGTCACCGATCAACTGCTGGTCGAGGGACTGGACTCCTTCGATCTGGCGTTTCGCAGACTGCTAGGTGCCGTCGAGGCAACAACCGTCGCCAGTCCCCGTGCCACCGAAGGCAGGCGGTTTTTACCTCCTGAGCTCAACACCAGCGTGGATCAGATCATCGATCAGTGGCGGGAGGAGGGCCGCGTCAGCCGACTTTGGGTCCACGATCAGACGCTGTGGACCGGCCAAGACGAGGCGCACTGGCTGGGCTGGTTGGGGGTGGCGCTTGACCAACGGACGCACCATCACCACTTGTCGCGCTGGATCGACGATGTGAAGGAAGCTGGGTTCCAAGACGCCGTGGTGCTGGGCATGGGCGGATCCAGCCTGTGTCCGGACATGCTGGCCCATACCTTCCGCTACGGAAACCACCGCCCGCGCCTGCATGTCCTCGATTCCACCGATCCGACCCAGATCCGTGACCTCGAGAGCACCCTGGACCTTGCCCACACCTTGTTCATCGTGTCCTCCAAGTCCGGCTCCACATTGGAGCCCAACATCTTCGCCGACTACTTCTGGGATCGGATGCGGACGGTGGTTGGTGCTAATCAAACTGGCCAGCACTTCGTGGCCATCACGGATCCGGGCTCCGGACTCGAGCAGCGGGCCCACCACGACCAATGGCGCGCCGTATTCCACGGCGTGCCTTCGATCGGTGGCCGCTACTCGGCTCTCTCCGACTTCGGCATGGTGCCAGCGGTGAGCATGGGCGTGGATGCGCTCCGCCTGCTGGAGCGGGCAGAGACCATGGCGCATGCATGTGCCGCCTGCGTGCCCGATCACGAAAACCCGGGGCTGGAGTTGGGGGCCATCTTGGGCGCCGCCGCAGCAGCCGGACGGGACAAGGTGACCCTAGTCACCGCTCCGGATATCGCCCACTTCGGAGGGTGGCTGGAGCAGCTTTTAGCCGAATCTACTGGAAAACAGGGCAAGGGGCTGATCCCCGTGGACCTGGAGCCCTTGGGCGAGGTGGAAGCCTACGGTCAAGACCGACTGTTTGTTCACATCTGCCTGGCCGACCACCCCAATGCCGACCAAGACCGGCAGATCGACCGCCTGATCCAGGCCGGTCACGCTGTCTATCAGATCAATCTGCGCGATGCCTACGACCTGGGTGGCGAGATCTTCCGGTGGGAGTTCGCGACCGCCGTGGCTGGCTCCATCATCGGCATCGACCCCTTCAACCAGCCCGATGTGGAAGACGCCAAGGTGGCCGCGCGCAAACTGGCCGAGGCCTACGAACAAACAGGTACGCTGCCACAGCTGACACCGGTGAAGACGGAGGGCACCTTCAAGCTCTTCACCGATGCGAGAAATGCCAAGGCCATCTCCGGTGCAGGATTGCCCAACTCGCTGGCCGGCGCCTTGAAGGCTCATCTGGCCCGGGCCAAGGCCGGCGACTATGTGGCGCTATTGGCCTACATCCCGATGACCGCAGAGCACCAAGCAGCCCTGACCAAGATCCGCACCGGGATCAGAGATCGCCAGCAGGTGGCGACCTGCGTCGGATTCGGGCCTCGCTTCCAGCACTCCACCGGCCAGGCCTATAAGGGCGGCCCGAACAGCGGGGTGTTTTTGCAGATCACCTGTGACGATGGCCAAGACCTGCCGGTACCGGGCCACCGCTACAGCTTCGGCGTGATCAAAGAGGCGCAGGCCAGAAGCGACCTGGACGTGCTGGCCGCACGCGGACGGCGCGTCTTGCGGCTGCACCTGGGGTCGGATGTGGACTCCGGTTTGGCCGAGCTGGCCCGGATGCTGGCCTGATCGAGCGAAGGCGGCGAATTGGCGGAGGACATGGACACAGAGGAGGTATTGGTGATGGAACTGGGGATGGTGGGACTCGGACGGATGGGGGCCAATCTGGTCAGGCGGCTGACCCGGGCTGGACATGAGTGCGTGGTCTACGACCTCGACCCCAAGGCAGTCAGCGCCCTGCAGGGAAAGGGCGTGACCGGCGCATCGTCCCTGGCGGATCTGGCCGCCAAGATGGGCAAGCCGCGGGCTGTCTGGGTGATGGTGCCGGCTGGTGATGTCACCACCAAGACCATCAACGAGTTGGCCCGTCACCTCGACGCAGACGACGTCGTCCTAAATGGCGGCAACTCCTATTACCGAGATGACATGGCGTGTGCGCAGGAGCTGGGCAAAAAGTCCATCCACTACCTGGATGTCGGAACCAGCGGCGGAGTGTGGGGGCTTGAACGTGGCTACTGCCTGATGATTGGCGGCGAGGAGCGCCCGGTCAAACGGCTGGAGCCCCTATTCGCCGCCATCGCCCCCGGCGTGGAGTCAGCAGAGCGCACTCCGGGTCGGCGGGGCGCTCCTTCGCAGGCCGAGCGCGGCTACTTGCACTGTGGACCGGTCGGGGCCGGCCACTTCGTCAAGATGGTGCACAACGGCATCGAGTACGGCGCCATGGCCGCCTACGCCGAGGGCCTGAACATCCTGAAGGGGGCCAACGCCGGGTCGGTGACCCGCAGCGCGGACGCTGAGACAGCGCCCTTGGAGGATCCAGAGTTCTACAGGTTCGAATTCGACCTGCCGGCGGTGGCTGAGGTGTGGCGGCGGGGTAGCGTGATCGCCTCATGGCTGCTCGACCTGACGGCTCAGGCCCTAGTCGAGTCGCCAGATCTCGCCGATTTCTCGGGACGGGTTTCGGACTCAGGCGAGGGCCGCTGGACGGCGATCGCTGCCATCGAAGAGGGCGTGCCGGCACCGGTGCTGACCACGGCGGTGTACTCCCGCTTCGCCTCGCGCGGCTTGGACCACTATGCCAACCAGGTGCTCTCCGCTATGCGCAAGGAATTCGGTGGCCATGCGGAAAAGCCAAGCGGCTGACGGCCAAAGCGCCCACTTGGCCCCAGTCAGAGGAGGCAGTCCGTGGCGACCAAGCGCCTGGCGATCTTATTTGACATCGACGGCACGCTGATCATCTCCGGGGATGCCGGCGCAGCGTCCTGGCGCCTGGCCTTCCAGGAGCTGTACGGGATCCCGGCCGACATCGGAGCCTTCACCGACACCGGCCTGACCGACCCGGAGGTGGGGCGCAAGACCTTCGTCGGCGTCCTTAAGCGAGAGCCCACGGCTGAGGAATTCACGAACCTGCTGGATGCCCGTCTTAAGCACCTGCACCAGACAGTCATCGACTCCACCGGCTACCGTGTACTCCCTGGTGTGGCGGCATTGTTGCCCAAGCTCCTCGACGAAGGCTACCTGCTGGGGCTGGTCACGGGAAACATGGAGCCAGCTGCCCATGTCAAGCTGCACCGGGCCGGATTGAACCGCTTTTTCTGCTTCGGCGGCTTTGGCTCTGACTCCGAAGACCGGGTCACGCTGACCAAGGTGGCCCTGGAGCGGGCGGCCTTGGTCTACGGCGCGCCGCTGATGCCAGAGCAGTGTATTGCCGTCGGTGACACGCCGCATGATGCCGAGGGGGCCCATGGCGCCGGCATCGCCTGTATCGGCGTGGCCAGCCACAACTTCACGGTCGACCAGTTGACCGCTGGCGGCTGCGACTACGTGATCCCATCTTTGGAGGAGGGTTGGCCGCTGTGAGTTTGGGACACGGTCCGCTGTATGTGCTGCCGTTTGACCACCGGGGATCGTTCCAAAAGGGCCTGTTCGGGGTGGACCAGGGCGAGCCGCTCAGCGCTGAACAGCGGCGGCGGATCGAAGATCTCAAACTCCTGGTCTATGAGGGCTTGGAGCAGGCGCTACGCCAGGGTGCTTCGGCAAAGGCCGCCGGCGTGTTGGTCGACGAGGAGTTTGGCGCCGAGGTGGCCAGGCGGGCGAAGAAGGCAGGCCTGACGCTGGCCATGCCGGCTGAGAAGTCTGGCCAAGACGAGTTCGACTTCGAGTACGGCGCCGAGTACCAGGCGCACATTGCGGCCTTTGCGCCGGACTACGTCAAGGTGCTGGTCCGCTACAACCCAGAGGGAGACCTGACCCTAAACGCCCGCCAAGAGGTCAAGTTGGCCGGCCTGTGCCAGTGGCTGGCGGGACAACCGGCAGGGTTCTTGTTCGAACTCTTGGTGCCGGCCACCCCAGCCCAAATGGCCCGGGTGGCTGGCGACAAGCAGGCGTACGCCGAGTCCCTCCTGCCGGATCTGGTGGTGCGGGCGATGGCCCAGTTGCAGGCAGCCGGCGTGGAGCCGGACGTGTGGAAGATCCAGGGGTTGGAGACACGCGAAGACTGCGAGCGGGCCGCAGCTCAGGCCCGTGCCGGGGGTCGAGAGCGGGTGTTTTGCATCATCCTCGGCCACGGCGCCGACGACGCTCAGGTCACCCGTTGGCTGCAAGCGGCGGCTGGCGTGGCTGGCTACGATGGGTTCGCTATCGGCCGCACCATCTGGTGGCAGCCGGTGGTGGATCACCAGGCAGGGCGCATCGATCGGGCCGAGGCCGTGCGACAGGTGGCTGACAAGTACCAGCAGATGGTTGCGGTGTACGAGGCGGGCAAGCAGCAGCCTACTGGCGGCAGATGACGGCCGCTGGCCCGGCCGCCTCGCCTAAGTTACCGGTTGCACTGACCCCAGATCCCACCGTGTTGGTCTTGTTCGGGGTGACCGGCGATTTGGCCCGGCGCAAACTGTTGCCCGGCCTCTACCACCTGGCGGCGGCCGGGCTGATGCCCAAGCGCTATCAAATTGTGGGCACAGCGCCGGCGGAATCTGGTATGGATCAAGAGTCCTTTGCGGCATACGTGCAAGACGTGCTCGCCCACTTCGGCCGACGCGAACTGAGCAATCGGGTGTGGCAGCCCTTCAGCCGACGCCTGCGATTTGTGCCGTCGCAGCCAGAAAAGATGCAAGACCTGGCTCAGGCCGTGACCGAGGCCAGTGCCGAGATCAAGGCGGCCAACCGGCTCATCTACTTGGCGGTGCCGCCTGATGCCTTCTCGCCGATGATCAAGGCGATCGGCAAGGCGAAGATCGCCACCGCCGCAAGCCGCCTGGTGATCGAAAAGCCCTTCGGCCACGACCTCGCCTCTGCCCGAGCCTTGAATCGGGCCCTGCACCGGGTGTTTTCGGAGGCGCAGATCTACCGCATCGACCACTTCTTGGGCAAAGAGGCCGTGCAGAATATCTTGGCCATCCGCTTCGCCAACGGGCTGTTCGAGGCGGCCTGGAACAGGGAGCACGTGGCGTACGTCCAGATCGACATCCCGGAGACGCTGACCATCGAGGGTCGCGCTGGCTTTTACGAGGCGACCGGCGCCTTTCGGGACATGGTCGTCACCCACCTCTTCCAGCTGCTGGGGTTTGTGGCCATGGAGCCGCCAGACCACTTCGATGCCCTGTCGCTGCAGTCCACAAAGCGGCGCGTATTTTTGGCCATGCGGCCGCTTGACCCGGCACGGGTGGTCTACGGCCAGTACCGGGGATACCGCAAGGAGCCAGGGGTGGCCAAAGATTCGACAGTAGAGACGCTGGTGGCGTTGGAGGCTTGGATCGACAATCCACGCTGGCGGGGCGTGCCCTTTTACCTGCGCACCGGCAAGGCCATGGCGAGAAGTGCCCTGACCGTCACGCTGGGCTTTCGGGATCCGCCCCGCCACATGTTCGACCGGGTGGCGCAGCAGAAGCTGGGAGAGAGCCCCAACGAGTTAGTGCTGGAGCTGGCCGACCCTGGGCAGGTGCACATTCCCTTTCTGGCCAAAGAGCCGGGGCCGACCATGACGCTGGCCGAAGCGGCGCTGAACTTCTCGTATGCCGACTCCTTTCAGGCGGCCAATGAGTTGGAGGCCTATGAACGGCTGTTGCATGACATCATGCTGGGCGATCAGACGCTATTCAACGGGGCTAGCGCCATTGAGCGGCTGTGGCAGGTAGCGGCGCCTGTGCAGGCAAACCCGCCCGCGCTCTTGCCCTATGCCCAGGGCTCTTGGGGGCCAAAGTCCGTGCAGCAGCTGGTTGAACCCCATCGCTGGCACCTGGGAGACGACTGAGCCGGCTTTTTCGTGAGCACGCCATGTTGTCAGGCGCACCGCATCTCTCTATCCTGAGGGAACGCCCGGCCACCGGACGGCGCGTCAAGGGAGAGGGTTTACATCAAGATCGGATTGCTGGGTCTGGGCACGGTCGGTCAGGCCGTGCTCAGCGCCCTGACCGACAATCAGGAGACCATCGCCCAGCGGGCAGGCGGACCACTCAACGTCAAACGGGCGCTGATCTTGCACCCCGAGCGCCATCTTGGCCACGCCAACCTGATCACCACCCAGTGGCAGGAGATCTTGGCCGATGATGAGATCGCCATCGTGGTCGAGGTGATGGGCGGCATGGAGCCCGCGTTCACCTATATCCGCCGGGCGCTGGCCGCGGGCAAATCCGTGGTCACCGCCAACAAGGAGGTCCTGGCCAACCGCGGCGACGAGCTGTTCGCAGCGGCAGAGCTAAGCGGCCGTGATCTTCTGTTCGAAGCCAGCGTGGGTGCGGGCGTCCCGGTCATCCGTGCCGTCAAGCTGGGCTTGGCCGGAAACCGGGTGCATCAGGTCTGCGGCATCTTGAACGGCACCACCAACTTCATCCTGACCGAGATGGCACAGGGGATGGTCGACTACCAGCAGGCACTGGCTAAGGCCCAGGCACTGGGCTACGCCGAAGCAGACCCAGCTGCCGATGTGGATGGCCACGACAGCGCCCGCAAAATCGCCATCTTGGCGTCGATTGCCTTTTCCAGCCGCGTGGTGGAGGCCGATGTGCGCTGCAGCGGCATCGCCCAGGTGCAGGCCGCCGACTTGGCCTGGGGCTCGCGCCTGGGCTGGGTCCTGAAGCCGATGGCCCGGGCCCGCCTGGTAGCAGAGGGCTTGGAAGTGGCGTCCTATCCAGCCTGGGTGGGACCGGGACATCCCCTGGCGCATGTGGACGGCATCATGAACGCCGTGTCGGTGCGGGCAGAGCCGCTCGGCGAGGCCACCTTCACCGGGCCGGGGGCAGGCGGACCCGCCACCGCTTCGGCGGTCTTGGGCGACCTGATTGAGGCCGCCCGCAATCTGCGGCTGGGGGGGCACGCTGTGGGCTGCACCTGTTACCGGCAGCTTGCCATCTTCGACCCGGCCCGGGCAGAAGACGCCTTCTATCTGCGCCTGACCGTGCGGCCGGAGCGCACCGTGGTCTCGCAGATCGCGGCCACCTTGGCTGAGCATCGAGTCGGACTGCGTCAGACCTTGCAGGCGGCCGCGGCCGATGGGCGCGGCGAGGTGGTGGTGGTGACAGAAACCTGTCGCAGAGGGGACCTCGATCGCGCCCTGGCCCATCTGGCCCAATCCCCGTCTGTCTTCACGCTGCGCCCGCCGCTGGTGGTGGAAGCCCAGTCAGCCTAGCCAGGCCAGAGCAGGCAAGCGCACACCTATGCAGAGGCAGGCAGATTTGACAAGCGCCAGCGGGGGCCCTATCATCCACTTCACAACCGCATAGCTGAATTCTCTTATCAAGAGAGGCAGAGGGAAACGGCCCGATGAAGCCCGACAACCGACCCGATCACTTGTGATCGGGAAGCGGTGCCAATTCCGGCGCCCCGTCAGGGAGCGCGAGATGAGAGGAGGGACAGCCCGCTTCTCACACAGCGCGTCACCTCTTCCATCGGGAAGAGGTTTTTGTTTGCCCGGCAACGGTCGGCAAGCAAAGACCCACCGAAAAGAGGTCGGCTGCGGCTGAGAAGGAGGGGTCGTCTGTGTCCAAATTGGGAACCCTGTGTGTGCACGCCGGTCAGAACGTGGATCCGGCCACCAAATCCCGGGCTGTACCCATCTACGCCACCACCGCCTATGTGTTTGACAGCCCGGACCACGCCCGGGATCTCTTCGCGCTGCAAACTCCGGGCAACATCTACTCCCGGATCATGAACCCCACCAACGATGTCTTCGAACAGCGCCTGGCCGCCCTGGAAGGTGGGGTGGCGGCGCTCGCTACCGCCTCGGGCCAAGCCGCCATCACCTTGGCCATCCTCAACCTGGCCCAGGCGGGAGACAACATCATCTCCTCGCCGAGCCTGTACGGCGGCACCTGGAATCTGTTCGCCCATACCTTTCGCAAGCTCGGCATCACCGTGACCATGGCCGACGCCAGCCGTCCCGAAGAGATCGCACGTGCCGTCGACGACCGGACCCGGGCCGTCTACATCGAAGCCGTCGGCAACCCGCGCCTGGATGTGCCAGACTTCCAGGCCGTCTCCGAGGTTGCGCATCGGCATGGACTGCCGCTGATCGTGGACTCCACCTTCCTCACACCGGCCCTGTTTCGCCCGATCGAGCACGGCGCTGACATCGTGGTGCACTCCGCCACCAAGTTCATCGACGGGCACGGCACGGCGATCGGCGGCGCCATCGTCGACTCGGGCAAGTTCGACTGGCAGGGCAGCGGCCGCTTCGCCGACCTGACCGAGCCGGACCCCACCTACCACGGTGTGCGCTATGTGGAGAGTTTCGCCGCCGCCGCCTACATCGCCAAGGCCCGGGTTCAGCTGTTGCGCGACCTCGGACCCTGTCTCTCGCCGTTTCACGCCTTTTTGTTCCTGCAGGGGTTGGAGACCTTGCACCTGCGCATGGCCCGTCACTCGCAAAATGCGGCACAGACAGCCCAGTGGCTGAGCCACCATCCGGCGGTTTCCTGGGTGAATTATCCGACCTTGGCCAGCCATCGGGACCATGCCCTGGCCGCACGGTACTTTCCGGATGGTGCCGGTGCGATCTTGACCTTTGGCGTGAAAGGGGGGTTCGAGCCGGCCAAGGCCTTCATCGAGCGCTTGCAGCTGTTCTCGCTTTTGGCCAACGTCGGCGACGCCAAGAGCTTGGTCATCCACCCCGCCTCGACCACCCACTCCCAGCTGACGGCCACCGAGCAGACGGAAGCCGGCGTCAGCCCAGACATGGTCCGGCTATCGGTCGGCATCGAGGACCCAGACGACATCTTGGCCGATCTCGACCAGGCCCTGGCCGCGGTCGCGATCAAGAGCGCGTGAGCACGGTCGCCCAGCACCAGGCGCAGCGCATCTCATTGCCGAGAAGGCCGTTTCCGCTGACTGGCGGCGATAGCTTGCCCGAAGTGCAGGTGGCAGTGCGCACCTGGGGTCACTACGATGCAAACGCCAACCGCGGCGCTGGCAACGCCGTGCTCATCTGCCACGCCCTGACCGGAGACCAAGACCCAACGACCTGGTGGCCCGGTGTGGTCGGGGTCGGCCGAGCGATTGACCCAAAGCTCCACTTCATCATCGGCCAAAACGTGCTGGGTGGCTGTCAGGGCACCACCGGGCCGCTTAGCATAGATCCGGCCAGCGGCCGCCCGTGGGGGCTGACATTTCCCAGCGTCCAGGTCGCGGATATGGTGGCGGTGCAGGCGGATCTGCTAGAGCAGCTCGGTGTTTCGCACCTGTGGCTGGTGGCCGGTGGATCACTCGGCGGCATGCAGGCCCTGGCCTGGGCCATGCTCCACCCCGGCCGGCTGGAGCATGCGCTGGTGGCTTGTGCACCGTGGGCCAGTCCGCCCATGGCCATCGCCTGGAATGAGATCGGCCGCCAGGCCATCTTGCTGGACCCGGATTTTGCCAACGGATCCGACCCCTCGGGCCAGACGGCAGGACGCGGCCTGTCGGTGGCTCGCATGCTGGCCATGACCACCTACCGCAGCCACCAGGATCTACATCAGCGCTTTGGCCGAGACATGCTGGACTCTGCCACCGACCCGGTGTTCGCCCGCAGTGGGCCCTATGCCACAGAGCTGCCGCGCACATTTCGCTTCGCGCCGCACTACCAGGTCGAAAGCTACCTGCACTATCAGGGGGAGAAATTGCGCCGACGCTTTGACGCCTTCTCCTATCTCTACCTGACCGCGGCCATGGATGGCTTCGACGGCGCACAGCTGACGGTCGGCCAGTTGACTGGGCCGTTGCCCCGGGTGCACGTGCTTGGCGTGGACAGCGATCTGCTCTACCCAGAGCCAAGTGTGCGTGAGGTATGCCTGCAGCTGGGTGCCCTGGGCTACCCGGCCAGCTACCAACAGCTGAAAAGTGCCAGTGGCCATGACGCCTTCTTGCTGGAAGGTGCCTTGGTCGGGCGAGAGATCGACGCATTGCTTCAAGACCGCACCTTGCCGGCCGCCGCCAGCCTGGCGGCCGCAGCACACGGCCGATCTGCAGGCGGCAGGTGAATCCGGCCAGGACACAATTTTCAGACTGCGCTCGAAGCTTTTAGCATCCCAGGCTCTGAGAGGGGTGCGCCGGATGTCGGGTTGGCGGTTTCGGCTGCGATCGATGATGGTCCTTAGTGGATTGAGTGTGGCGGTGTTGATGCTCACGGCCTCGGTGCCAGTGGTCTCGGCCAAAGGGTCGAACTTCCTAACCGGGGTGCTGCCACCCCCGCCGCCCGGTTCCACGTCCACCTATAACATTGCCGCTGAGCCGCAGATCCGCTCCACGCCGAACGGAAACTTCTACATCAGTTCGGAGAACGGACTCGGAGCCGGCACCGACGCCTGGAAGTCGACCAACGGCGGCCAGTCATACGGCGCCTTGGTCCAACCCAATGCGGTGTCTTCTGCCAACACAAGCCAGACCACAGGCCTGGCCCCGGGCGGTGGCGACACTGATCTGTCCACGGCGCCGGTTGTGAACGGATCTACCGCGAACAGCCACTACAACGTGTACGTGGCCAGTTTGACCCTGGGCAATGTGACGGTCAGCGCCTCGCAAAACGGCGGGTTGAGCTGGCAAAAGCAGGTCCTGTCAGCCACGGTGCCGGCAGACGACCGGGAGTGGATCGCGGCGCAAGGGGCGAGCAACTATGTCCTCTCCTATCACGCCGTCGGCGACGGCGATCAGATCATCGTCAATCAAGGTACCTTGGTCCAGGGCGTGCCGACCACCGTGCAGACATACAACGCCATCAATCCGGCGCAGACCGATATCTATCTGGGCACCTACCTGGACAACGAGATCGGCAACATCGTCGTCAACCAACAGACTGGCATGGTGGCCCAGGTGTTCGCCGGCTGCGCTCCCAGCGCCACGGCCATCGTTAGCTGCACGAACTTCAACACCGTGTACGTGGCGATCGGCACGCCCAGCGGTGTGAACGCGTCCGGCTTGCCGGTGCTGTCCTTCCAGGACTACATCGTGTACCAGTCCCCGAACCCGAGTGCCAACTTCGCCAATAACTTCCCCAACGTGGCCATCGATGCGGCTGGGAACCTGTATGCCTCTTGGTCCAACGACCAAAATGTCTATGTCAGCTACTCGCAAAACAACGGCCAAAGCTGGAGCGCACCGCAGCAGGTGAACTCCGGATCGCAGGCGCTGACCGCCATCTACCCCTGGATGACGGCAGGCGCTGCCGGCAAGGTGGACATTGTCTACTACGCCACACCAGCCAGCGCCAACTTCCAAACCTGTGCCTCAGGCACTCCTGGGCCCTACGACTGCCAGAACGAGCCGTGGAGTGTGGCCTTCGCCCAGAACCTAAACGTGCTGGGCGGCGGCAGCTGGCACCAGCAGATCGTCACGGACGTGGTGCACTACGGCGGCGTCTGCCAAGGCGGCGTCACCTGCACCTCGACCGCTAACGACAACCGGGACCTGTACGATGACTTCGGCGTGGCGGTCAGCCCCGTCAGCGGCATGGCGTCGATCACCTACTCCAACGACCAGTACGCGAACCTGGCAGGCAGCCCTGATCAAGGAGCGTGCACCCTGAGCCAGTCCAATACCGCAGCCTGCGATCACACCGACTTTGCCACCCAGATCGCCGGTCCGGGTCTGTACACGACTAAGAACAACTAGGCCCTGGCGGCCACCTGCCAGCTGCCGGCTCCGGGAACCTCCCGGAGCCGGCGGCGCCCGGACGTCGCCCTAGGCCGATTGCGACCTCTGGTCACGGCGCAGCACCAGGGGCGCTGACTAGAGCCAATAGGCGGGTCGCGGTCAAGACCCTAGCCGCCACCCGCGCCACACTGGCGGTGGCGTCCACCACCAGAGCTGGCGGACCGCTGAGCGCCAGCTGTTTGGCCAAAACCGCTGCCCGCTGCAGATGCCAGTCGAGTCCTGCACCGGACTCTCGTTGCCTGAGGCGGTCTGCCAGCACGTCCGGCGGGGCGGTCAGCTGCACCACCTGCACCTGAGCGCCGGGAACGACTTCGGCCAAGGCGGCGGCGTCGGACGCTGTCTCCAGCACGCCGGCCACGATCAGACAGCGGGCGCCTGCGCAGCGGGCATGGCGCCACAGCTGGCCGAGGTTCGCTACCGCAAGGGCCGCGGCGAACGGATCGCCTGGGCTACGCGGCCAGATCTCGCTGAGGGCGTCTCGGTCGGCCAGGGCGTGGGCCACGCCGGCCTCTTGCAAGAGATCGCCCACGGCCATCATCACGGTGGTCTTGCCCACCCCCACCGGACCGGACAGGGCGATCACCGGCACGCGTCTCCACCAGTCCAGGGCCAACCGCTCGGTGGTCTTGATGTAGGCATCCTTGCCGTCCATGTAGCGCTCGATGTCGCCTGCCACCTGGACCGCCAGGCGCTGTTTCAGACCACCGTAGCGGTCGCGCTCGGCCGGATCAGCGCGCAGATAATCGCGAAAGGCCAGATGGCGCTCGATGTCGGGATGCCCGAGGCCGTAGACGTGCAGGTGATGGCTGCGCAGATCGCCGCCTTTTCGAAAATAGCGGCGGCCGACGATGCCGAATTCGCCCAGCGCCTCGTAGCCCATGGCTGCCAGTTGGGGCTCGGCCGCGGCGACGGCCTCGATGTCTCGGATGACGGGCATGATGTCGATCACCGGCTTGGCGGCCAGACCTGGTACGGCCGTGCTCCCAATGTGGTGGATGAAGACGAGCCCGGGCAGAATCCTGGCGAGGCCTGTTGCTTCTTGCTGGAAGCGCTCTGGCCAAGCCGGATCGGCCGGGACGACCACCGCTCGCACTCAAGTCCCCCCTGTACCGCTAAGCGCCTCAGGCGCTGCCGGTGCGTGTCTGCGTTGGCCTCACCCACTCGATCTGACAGGCCCCAGACCAGCGCCCTGGGCGGTCAGGCAGCAGCGGCCTGCCGATCCACCCGGGCCAAGGCTGGCACCGCCAGCATCGAGAGGGCACCGAGCGCCACCACGGCCCATAGGCCGGCGTGCAGCCCGTGCAGCTGGGCCAGATAGCTAAGCGGCAAAAGGGCGAGAGCGCCCAGGCCATTGGCCAGGCCCAGGGCGATTCCAGAGCCCAGAGCTGGATTCTCGGTGAAGATGTCCTGACCTAGCAAAATGGTGATCGGACCGGTGGAAAAGACGCCGATGCCTAGGGCCGCCAGCACCACCCACAGCCACAGCCCGCTGGCGACCGTCAGCACCAGCGCAGCTAAGACCGCTACGATGGTCGACCCCCAGAGCACAGGCGCGGCGCCAAAGCGATCGCGCAGCGCACCACCGGCCAGGTTGCCGATCACGCCGACGCCGATCAAGGTGGTGACCAGCGAGGCGCCGGCCACCAGGGAGCCGCCCTGAGCGTGGTAGATCAGCGGCAAGAAGGTGACCAGGGCAGCCACGGAGGCAGCGCGCAGCGTGCCGAAGATGAGCAGGCTGGTGGCGGGCATGGCGTGACGGCGCCAGGCGATTTTGGGGCTGGCCCCCTGGCGGCGGGCCAAAGCGGGAACCTCAGCCCGCAGCCACAGCCAACTCAAAAGCAGCGGGATGGACAGCAGCCACAGGTGTGTGAGCCCGACGGCTGCCACCACCACGCCAGCGGCCAAGGGGCCGATGGCCCGCCCGAACTCGCCGCCGACCAAAAACCCGGACATCGACACGCCCTCTCGGCCCTGACCCAGCGTGCGGGTCACGGCCAGCGCCTGCGGGTGATAGAGCGTTGAGCCAAGCCCGGTCAGGAATAAGGAGGCGGCCAGCAACGGGTAGGTGGGGGCATAACTCACTCCGAAGGTGGCCACCGCCGCCAGCAAGATGCCGCCCAGTACCAGCGAGCGGCCGCCGATGCGGTCGGACCACAGGCCGGACAACGGCTGCAGAGCCTGGCCTAAGGTCAGGGCCGTGACCAGAGATGCGAGCCAAAGCAGCGGGATGTGGCGGGCGATGGCGATGGCGGGCAAGATTCCGGGCAGGTAGTTGGCCAGGGCGTCATTGTTGAGATGGCTCCAGATCATCGCCCAGTAGGGGACGCTGGTGGTGCGTACAGCGGGATTGGCCACATCCAGGCTCCTTCCGGGCGAGCGGGCGACAATAGTGATTATAATAGGTCGGCACCACGCACAGCAGGTCCAAGGAGGGATCCAGATGGGACTCTTGGCCCGGATGTCGACCGTTTTCAAGTCCAAGGCCTCAGCCGCCCTTGATCAGATGGAAGATCCGCGGCAGACCCTCGACTATTCGTATCAAAAGCAGATGGAACTGTTGCAACAGGTGAAGCGAAGTCTGGCCGACGTGGCCACCTCGAAGAAAATGCTGGAGCTGCAAAAGGACCAACTGGATGCCCAGGTGACCAAGCTAGAAAGTGAGGCCCAGGCCGCCCTGTCAGCCGGCCGTGAGGATTTGGCTCGCGAGGCGCTGACCCGTAAAGCGGCGATCGCCCAGCAGTCCTCCGGCCTGACCAGCCAGGTCGCTGATCTGGCCGCTCAGGAAGAGAAGATGGTCGAGAGCGAAAAACGGCTGGAGGCCAAGATCACCAGCTTTCGCTCGCAGAAGGAAGTGATCAAGGCCCAGTACTCCACCGCGCAAGCCCAGGTCAAGGTTGGCGAAGCCACCACCGGCATCTCAGAGGAGATGGCGGACGTCGGCATGGCGATGCAGCGGGCTCAGGACAAAACGGACCGGATGAAGGCCAGGGCGGCCGCGATCGATGATCTGACCGAGTCGGGAGCGTTGACCGACCCGACCAGTCCGGACCCGGTTCAAGCCGAGCTGGACAAGGTGCAACAACAGTCAGATGTGGACGCCGACTTGGCCCGGCTGAAGGCTCAGATGGGGGGAGCCAAGTGATCGTCCGCATCTTGCACGAGGGCCAGTACGACATTTCCGGCCAGACTCTGGACCAGGTGAACCGTCTGGATGCCACCTTGCTGGAGCATCTGCGGGCGTCGGATCAGGCTGGCTTTGACCAGACCCTGGCCCAGCTGCTGGCCACCGTCCGCAAAGAGGGCAAGCGGCTTTCTGACCACGAACTGCGCGAGTCGCACCTGATCCTGCCAGCCGCTGACTTTACCTTGGATGAGGCGAAAGGACTGTTCCATCCCTAGACCGAAAACGGCCGCGATCGGGTGCCCAAGCCGGATAGGGGACTTAAGGGGGTTCGGGAGGGGGTTCGGGCTGAGTTTAGGGGCCGACGCCCAGACGCCGGCCAGGCCAGGCGACCACGGCCACCACGGCCAACCCGGCGACGGTGGACACCACGCCGGCCCCAAGCCGGATCAGACTTGGGGAAGCGACCACCGCACCGATGGCCGGGCCGAGCATGGCGGCGCCGCTGAACCAAAGCCACCACCCGGCAACACCGAGCAAACCGACTGCCGTGGCTAGGCCGATCAGCAATGGCGCCGCCACTAAGCCCGGGCGCCTAGGCAGGCGCGGCGGTGTGAACGGCGGCGGGTTCGGCTCGGGCAGGGCGCTCAGCCACCGCCGCAGTTCACGGTCAGAGATCGGCGAAGGCATCAGCCACACCTCCTTCGGCCTGCGGCATAGCGGCTGTGAGCTGCGCCTTCAGACGATGGCGGCCGCGGTGCACCCAAGTCTTCACGGTGCCAACCGGCAGGTCCAAGATGGCCGCGGCCTGGCGATAGGGGAGTCCGTCTTGCAACACCAACTGGACCGCCACCCGCTGCATGGGGGGCAAGGTGGCCAACGCGGCGCTCAGGCGGACCACATACTCCTGATTCAGGAGGCCGCGATCGAGCTCTGTGCCCACGGCCGGACAATCTGCCAGCAGATCGGCGACTGGGACCTCCCGGCGACGGCAGAGATGGTTCTTGGCAAGGTTGGTGGCGATGGCCAGGAGCCAAGAGGCGAACTGTGCATTTTGGCGGAGCTGAGGCAGTCTTAGCCAGGCCCGGGTCAGGGCGTCTTGGGCCAAATCCTGGGCCTGGCCCCGATCCAGGACGAAGCGGTAGCAAAGCCGGTAAAGGGTTGGCCAGAGCGGTTCGATCAGGGCCGAAAAGGCCTGGTCATCTCCTTGTTTGGCCCGTTCCACCAACAGGGGCGAACAGCGCACGCCACCACCCCCTCTCATCTGCGCCGACCATGTCTTGCCAGGGACGGCTTCGCCACGCCAGCTCCGCCTCCTGGCGATCTGAAACCGCCCGGCCGGTGTTCGGGTCTGTTTAGGGGAGGGGGAAGTCCATGCCGAGACGGCGCCTAGCGATCGGGTTGTTCATCACCGCAGCCGTGGTGGCCGTTTTGGCCTATGGATCCCTGTGGGTGAGCATGGGCTGGCCGTGGGGCGCAAACCACTGGCTGGTCTCCTCTGGCAGCCACAGCGGATACCGCCAGGTGACGGCCAGCGCTGTTTCCCGGGTGGTGATTGCGGCGTCGGGCCAAGCCGTGCAAGTCAGCACGGCGCCTGGATCGGTGATCACTGTCGCCTGGAGTTCGGCGGGATCGCCCCAGCGCGCCGTGCACCTGGTCCGACAGGGGGCCACAGTGCACATCTCGTTTCAGCCACCCGCTGCGGTGGTTTGGTCCTGGTCGCTGTTTCGCCAGCCGTCTGCGGTCTTGGACGTGGCACTGCCGCCTGGACTCACCTTGGACACTAACGTGGGCAGTGGGTCGCTCAGTGTGACCGGGGTCTACCGCCAGGTGTCGGCCGAGGTGCAGGCTGGCACGCTGCACATCTCCCACTTCCAAGGTGCTCTCCTGGCGTCCGTCGGCCTCGGCGCCCTGGGCGTCGAACAGGCCACCATCACCGGGCCGCTTTCCCTCAGCACGCACACCGGCGTGGTGGACTTCTGGGGAGATCCCGGCCGCCAGGCCACCATCACAGACAATCTGGGCGCGGTCGATCTGCAACTCGAGCCAACCGGCCGCTTGCAGGTGACCGTGCGAGTGGGCCTCGGTTCGTTCACCACAGCTGGCTTCTCACAGATCAGTGGGGGCGCGCACAGCGGCATCTACAGCGGCACCATCGGCCAAGGCACAGCCGGCTCCCTGCTGGTCACCGACGCGGCCGGCGCTGTGACCATGGTCCCATATCGGCCGTGAGGGAGGAGCGGTGGTGAACGCAGGCGGTCTCTTGCCGTCGGTCGGGCTCAGCATCCTTGGCTGGTTGCTGGCGATCGTGGTGGTGCTGGCGGTGGCGGTGGTGATCGTGGCGGCCATGTCCTTTCGCCACCAGGAGCGGATGGCGGAGTTAGGCAAGCACCAGATCACCCACCCGTCTGAAGGTGGGGCAGCAGAGCTCTTGACGCCCCCGCAGGCCTCGGCCGCGGCCTATGGCCACCCGCTGGTCCGGGCCACCACTCTGGCCGGCCTCGGCCTGGGCCTCAGCTTCGGTCTTGCCACCATCGGCTTTGGGCCCTGGATGCTGGGCGGGCTGATTGTGCTGGCCGTTGGCCTAGTCCAGACCGGGCAATGGCTGTGGCAGCCAACCGTCACACCGCCATCGGCAAAAGAGCGCCGGGCCTGGCGGGAGAGTGCGCTGCGGATCGGGGCCGTCGGCATCGCCCTGTTCGTCGGGTTGGGCTTGATCGGGTTTGGCCCGGCGCTGATCCCGGGCAGCATCCTGATCGGCCTTGGTCTCGGCCGCCTTGCCGCCGATCGACTGAGTGCCCGAGCGCCGGTCGGCAAAGAGCCTTAGCCGGCCCCGGCGAAGCGACGCTAAGCCCAGCGGTGGACGAGGGATTGACCCTGGGCGTCGGTCATCGAGTCGGTGGCGATCAAGATCACATCGATCAGCCACCAGATGCCCAGTCCTCCGAGGGTGATCAGCTTCAAAATGCCGGTGCCGACCTTGCCCAGATAAAACCGGTCGACGCCGAAGTTCCCCAGAAAGATGGACAGCAAGAGGGCTACCAGCCAGTCCCGACGCCCCGGTTCCAAGAGGTTGGGGCGCACCTGGGTGGCCACCCCGCAGTGCACGCAGACCGCGGCGCGCGGATCGATCTCCTGGCCGCAGGCTCGACAAAAGGCCTTGTGCGGACCTGTCTCAGCACGGCTCACCGTGTCGCCTCCCTATTGGGTCACTGCTATGACCAGCGAGCGAGCGAATCGGTTTCAGCGGGCCGAAAGAGGTGTGGGACCACCCTTCAACCGGGAATATCGGTCAAGGGGTACCACCGCTCGAGTTCTGCTTCCATCGGCAGGTATGGTTTGAGCAAAGCCGCAAGATGCATCTCCCAGGCGTTGTCTCGCCCTTGCGCTAACGGCGCGAACGGGTAGAACTTGCCGCGCTTGAAGTTAAAGACCAGGTGGCCGGCCCGGCCATGGCTGTCGGAGATGGGCACCGTCAGCGCCAAGGGGGCGTCGTCGAAGCCGTGTTCGGTGAGCGTGTGCGAAAAGCTGTACAGCGTGGTCAGACGGTCGTCCAGCGCACCGCCATGGGCGATCAGCCAAGCGAAGCCGTAGCTATCAGCGCTTTCGCTGATAGTCATGGCGTGTTCCGTGGCGAACATCTCGACCACTTGGCGAGCCTCGGATTTGGCGTCATCGAAGGCTGTCTCGTCGATGGGCCGGTAGCAGAAGGTGGCGGTCGGCGAGACGCTGAGGCCCACCGCCTCCAGGTCTGGCCCGGCACTGGCCAGCGCAAACAGCGGGTCGCTCTGGGTCCCCTTCAGCCGCATGCGGCCGAACAGGCCATCGAAGGGTCTCAGCGGGCCATCTCCTGTTCCAGACGCTGCAGATGAGCCAAGCGATGCTCCAGGCTGGGGTGGGTTTGAAAGAGCTCAATCAGTGATCCGGATCGGACCATCGGAAAGATGTACAGGGCGGATAGAGACTCGGCGGTGCGCAGGTCCTTTTGCGGCACCCGTTGCATGGTGCCGGAGATCTTCACCAACGCCGACGCCAACTGACTGGGCTGACCGGTCAGCACCGCCGATCCGCGGTCGGCCGCGTACTCGCGATAACGGGAGATGGAGCGGATCAGAAAGAACGAGATCACCCAGACCAGCATGGAGGCCAGCATGATCAGCAACTGGTCCTGCTGCTGGCGGCGGCCGCCGCCATAGCCCATGCCAAAGCCGAACCACAAGGACATCTGCGTGATGTAGCTGGCCAAGGTGGCAAAAAACGAAGCGAGCGTCATCAGGCGCACGTCGCGGTTTTTGACGTGGGTCATCTCGTGGGCCAGCACCGCCTCCACCTCGGCGGGAGTCAGCCGCTCGGTCAGTCCGCGGGTGACTGCTACGACTGAGTGGTGCGGGTCACGGCCGGTGGCGAAGGCGTTGGGCACTGGGGTGTCAATGATGGCCAGTTTGGGTGTGGGCAGGTCCGCCAGCTGAGCCAGCTTCGCCACCATGCCGGACAGCTCCGGTTCCTGGCCCTCTGCCACCACTTTGGCGCCGCTGGCCGCCAACACCATTTTGTCTGAGAAGTAGTACTGAACGATCAGCATGCCGCCCAAGATCACCACCATCGGCAAGTAGCCGACGCCAGCTTGCAGCAGGATCCACATGAACAGCACGTACACGGCGCCTAGGAGCACATAGGATACGCTCATCCGCCAGGTCAGGCCGCGGTCGGCCAAGGACGCCTTGCGATCGATACTGCCTTGAGGCATCGACTCCACCTCGATTTCTGGAAAGTGACGGCATCGTGGCCCCATTGTATCGTGTTGCCCCTAGGCTGCAACCAGCGGCAAGCGACGGCGGCGCGCCGTCACTAAGCGGGGCGAAGGCCCTCTACCACCAGGCCTTCGCGAGCTGCCACAGCTGCCAGATGGTGATCTAAGGTCACGATCACGGCCGCTTCGCCCATCTCTGCAGCCCAGACTAAGGCCGCTGCCAGCTGCAGAGCATCCGCAGCGCACAAGGGGTGCACGCGCAGGAGCCGTGCGGCCAAGTTCCGCACCGCTTCACCCGGCTGGATGTCCCACCACCCGTTCGCAAGTTGTGACAGCGTGTGGCATGCCGCGCGCTCCTGATCGTCTGTCAGCACGCCTTCTCGTCGCAGCCGAGAGATGGCCGAGACGCACTCAACTGTGGCGCCCCACCACACCGCCATCGCCGGATCCCTAGTGGCGCTCTCCTGCACGCACAAGGGAAGCAATGCTGAGCTGTCCCAAAAGCGCATGTTAGCGGCCTGTCTGCCGTTCGTCGAGCAGAAGACGGATGCCGAGATCGTCGGGATCCGGTGCCAACTCCGAGTGTAGCTCTCTGAGGTTTAGGCGGACCTTCGGCGGACGAAGAAGGCCCTGGCGTACCAGGCCGCGCAGGGATTGGGTATCGGGCGGCATGGTATACGGCGTGATCTGAGCGACAGGGACACCGTGATCAGTCACAACCAGAGTCTGTCCGCTCTTGACCAGATCCCGCAGTGCGCTGAGATGCCCCTTGAGATGGGTGATCGTAGCCTCAGTCGTCATGCCGTCGCCTCCTATCAAAACTATTCTGTCCTGAACTATCTGACCAGATAAGTCAGAAACGAGGATCTGTCCCACTCCATGAACACGTGGTGTACGAAAGAAGGTCACACGCAGTAGCGAGTACCCGCTCATGCCCAGCCTGATGAGGTGTAGGGCGGGCTACGGTCCGATGGTCACGCTGCGGCTCAGGTGGAAGGACCCCGAGGACACAAAGAGATGGTAGGTGCCGGTCTCCATCCATCCTGCCTGAGGCATCAGCAGCCACGCTCGTGCCGTGGCGGCCTGCACCGCTGGATCAGACGATGGGTGTGCTCCCGGCGGCACCAGCACAAAACCGATCCCGGTGTCATACCACAGGGCGGATGCGGGCGCCGGGCAGCCATCGGCAGTGGCCATCCCCGGCGCCAAGGGCGGCCCGGCGCTTGGCCCTACCCAGCTGCCTAGGGGAACACACTGAGCGCGCACACCCACCTGAAGCGACAGGCGGACGTTTGGTCGCACGGTGTAAGGACCGGGGATTGTGACCTCCAGTCCCTGTGCCGCCGCCTGGGCCGCCTGTGCCACCGCCCGCAGGGATGTGGTGGTGGGAAGGGTGAAGCGGGCGCCGAAAACGGCCAGCACACTTTGGCTACCAGCGGGCAGTCTGGTCATAGCCACAATCGTGAGCTTCGAGCCTGCCGCCTGATAGAGCGCCACCTCGCCACCAGCGGCGGCGACCAGCCGTCTCCCGGCGGGCGACCAGAAGAGCGCCGCCGGATTGATGTCTGGATAGGTCAGGGCGCCCGGCTTCAGGGCGAAAAGGGCCGCCCGAGTCGGCGGAGCCGTAAGAGATGGGGCCAGGTAGATCTGACCGGCAGCCGTCAGCAAGGCCAACTGCCCGGATGCGCTAATGGTGGCGGCCAGCAGCGGATGCGTGCTGGCAAACTGGGTGAGGATGGCCAGCGAGCTGAGTCCTCCCGCCGGCGACAGGGTGAAGTATCTGCACGAGAAGCCCTGTCCGCTGGGCACCGTTCCACGCACCAGGAAGTCTTGACTGCGGGCCGACAGCGCCAGGACCTGGGGCTGGCAGGAGGGGCCGGCCATGTTGCCTTCCAGCGTCAAGTTGGTCGGTGAGAGATGAGCCGGCAGTCGGTAGTCGGCCAGTGGTGCAAAGTTGGGTCCCAGCACCGCGAAGATCTCGCCGATGCCGCCGCCGTGAAAGGCGTTGACGGCGAAGGGGCCGGCCCCGACCGTGCCCACGATGCCACTGAGTTCAGTGAAACCGTCACCTGTGTACATCGAGCCCTGATGCGGGGTGGTGAAGGCCAGCGACAACAGGCTAAGCTGGCCCGTTGCGCGCTGCCAAGAGAGGGCGGTCAGGCCGAGATTGGCAGCCACCGGCTGGGATGAGGCGGTTGTGATCAGCACGGTGGTGTTGCCAGGGCCAGCGGCCAGCGCTAACACCGGATTGGGCGTGGCAATCGAGGCGGCCTGACCTGAAGGCAAGGAGATGGCGCTCAGGCCGCCAAAGGTTCCGGCGGCCAAAACTGTGACCGGAGCTGCAGTCAAAGGAGTCTTCGTGGCCACTGCTGGACTTGAGTGTGCAGCCGGGCCGCCGCAACCTGCCAAGATCAACAAGGCGACCAAAAGCCACGGCATGCGTCTACGCATCAGATCACCTCGGAGCTTCGCAACGGATCAAGCCTGACAGCGCCTGGGGCATTCACTAGAGCGCGTCCTTCGGGCTGGAGGTTCCCAGCTCTCTCAGCTCATGGCCCGGGGATCGTCCACAGTACGTAGCCGCCGTTGACGCCGTCGATCAGCTCGGTCGTCGTCCCGGCGGGCTTGATCGACGCCAGTAAAGCGGCATCCTTGGGTGCCAGAAGCGCCAGGATCGGACCGTGGCGGCCGCTGATCTGCGTCTGCCAGGACGCAAACGAGAACTGGCCGTGTTCCAGGTGCGCCCATGGGTCACCCATCAACACCACCTGATAGCCCTCCAGCCGGGCCAGAAACGGGAAAAACGTGGCCCGAAAGGAGCGAGAGTCATACACCAACGGATAGGTGCGATCGACCTGAGGAAGGCGGTGCAAGGCGTCGGCCAGGATGAAGGCGGTGCGGTCGGTGAGATCTGGTGTCCCGTTTCCGTGGTAGTAAAGGCCAAGCGAGGCCACCGGTGACAGCACCAAGACGGCCGCCAACACCAGCACAGCCTGGCGCCAGATCTGGCCGATGCGCGGCGCCCACTGTTGCCAGGTTCGCCAGGCCCAGTCCGCGATCAGCGGATAGGCAAACGGCAAGATCGGCACCAGGTAACGTGCTGCCTGCGGGTAGTTGTATGCCTTGTTCAACACTGGAACCAGCAGCAACGGGCCGATGGTTAAGAGCAGTATTAAGGCGTGCCGCCGATGTCTGAGGTGCGAGATGATGGCCATGACAAACACGGCCAGGGCGATGACACCGATCAGACCGGGGAGCACATCTTGAGCCAACTGGTGCGGGTTTAAAAAGGCTGTACCTAGAGTTTGCCCCCACTCGCCCATCTCATAGAGCAGGTTTTGCAGGTAGCTGGCCAGGCCCGGATGGGTGGGAACGGCGTACTTTTTGTGCAAGAAGATCCACTGCAAGGATCCGAGGTGACTTTGGATGTTGTAGACGATCATGTTCAGGTAGCCGATCGCCGCCGCACCCAGGCCGGCCACCGTTGGCCACAGGCGGCGGCGGTCTCGGACGGCGGTGATGGCCAAATAGGCGACCAGCGGAAGCAGCATGTCCATCACCGACGAGTCGGTCTGCAGCGCCACGCCCCATACCAACCCGGCCCAGACCAATAGCCACCGCCGGTCCTCAGCCCGGTAGGTCAGATAGCCGGCCAGTGCCACTGCAAACGGCGTGACGCTGTTGGAAAAGGCCATGTGTGAGACGAATACGGCGGCGCCGCAGAGGGCGAACAGCAATCCGGAGGCCAGTCCGACGCCCCAGCCGCCCAGCCGGCGGCCGATCGCCATGGTCACGCCCACCACGGCCACTCCGAAGGCGAGGGAGACCAGGCGCGGAATGTACAGACTCATCCCGAAGAGCCAAAACAATCCGGCCACCAGATAGTTATAGAGGGCACCGATGTCGTGGGCGACGTCGGTGAGCGGGCGCAGGTGCAAGAAGGCGATCTGGTAGGAGATGTAGACCTCTTCCAGCTCCACCTGAAACGACGGGACCTGGTAGAGGTCCCAGAGCCGAAGCAAAATGGCTATCAACACAACGCCAACGCCTGCCAGCAGGTGGCGATGATTTCGGATCCAGTTGTGCAGCAAAGACGGAGGCGGCTTGGTCACTCCTGGCGCCGCCAGAAGGGATGCTTACGCTTGGACATCTCGGCGTGGTAGATGGCCTCTTCACTGTAGGGAGCGCTCTGCGCCAGCGCCTCCTCGGCGGTTAGCTTGAGCCGGATGGCCGAGCGCGTGATCACTTCGATCGCCTCTTCCGGCAGCATCTTCGGACTGTGCAAGCCCTGGCGGTAGCCGACTCCGTCAAAGATGTCCTCGTTGGCGTCACCGAGAATGTGGGTGACATGCCCGATCACCTCGCCATCTTTGGCCACCACCGCAAGCCCGGGCGTCACCGCCAGCCAGGCAATCTCGTCGTCACGAGACTCATCGTCAGGCATCTCATGGCCTCCTTGGGTTGGATCGGCGACGTTCGGACCTAAGCACTAGTTTGTCGCATTCACCGCGATCAGGGAAGCAGGGCCGGTCCGGGGCTCAGGGAAATCTCAGACTGACAGGAGGCGGTGCGGTGCAGTTTCAGGGCACCATCTTAGTCGGCGGCGATCGGGCGCAGGGGCTGTGGGAGATCCGGCGGCGGCTGAAAATCGCCGGCGTCGACCCGCATGGCCTCGATACGCTGTGGCTCGATGGCGAGCAGGTCGACCTGGCACAGGCTCTGGCCGCCCTTGGCCACGTGCCATGGCAGGCGGCACGGCGAGTGGTGGTAGTGGTCGGGTTGGTCCTCGACGCCGACGACGGTGCGCTGGCACAGGTCGCAAAGGATGCTCTCGCCGGTCCTGGCGCCGATCTGCCCTGGCTGATTGCCTGGACCCAGCGGGTGGATCATCGTTTGGCCGCGATCCGGCCCTTGGCCGCCGCTGGCGTGCTGATCGACCTGAAAGACGCCGATGGCGAGTCGACCATTACAGCACTCAGCCGGGACATGGGCGTGGAGGTCACTGCCCAGGCGCGCCGCGACCTGGCGGCGGTGGTGACCGATTTGGCCGGCCTGGAAAGCGAACTCAGCAAGCTGCGAGATCTGACCGATGGGGGTGAAATCACCCGCCAGGCTGTGGCCATGGCCACGACCGGAGACCCTGCGCTCAGCCGGTTCGCGCTCGCACAAGCGGTGCGAGAACGGCGCCTGGGCGGGGCGCTGGAGTTGGTGCGGCCCCTATTGCGCGCCGGGCAGGAGGCACTTGCCCTCAACGCCCAAATTGGCCGGGAACTGTCCCTGATCGGCCGGGTGATGGCGGCTGGCGGTGATCGTAAACAGCTCAGCGCCCTGGGCCTGCAGCCGTGGGTGCTCAGCCAGCTGGAACGGGCTGCAGGCCGCTGGCGTCAGGCGCAGATTCTGCGCGGCGTGGAGCGGGTGCTATGGGCTGACGAGCAACTGAAAGGCACCCTGCCCAAGCGGCGGGATGCCTTGATCTTGGAGATCTTGGTGGTGGAGCTTTTGGCCGAGGACGGCTGAACCTACTTGGCGGCTTGGCTGATGCGGGCCAGCCGGCTCTTGCGCCGGGCGGCGGTGTTGGCGTGCAAGACGCCCTTGCTGACCGCCTTGTCGATGGTCGACACGGTCGCGGCGAGGGCAGCGGGGCGCTCGGCGGCGGGAGCTTCGGCGAACTTCTTGACGGCGGTGCGGACCCCGGTGCGCACGGCCTTGTTGCGAAGGCGTGCCTTCTCCGAGGTGCGGATTCGCTTCTTGGCAGACTTGATATTAGCCACTTGGTCACCTCCGAAGACGACTGAGCGCCCTATCTTAGCACGCTGGGCGGCCGTATCACAACGACCCGATCAGCCGATTGCCATTGACCGCATCACCGCTCGGGCGTAGCATGAGGCAACCATCTCTCAGGTGGAAGGTCAGGTAAGGGGGCGGGCAGATGGCGGAGGTCATGCCGGTAGCCGATGGCGACTTCGATCAGCAGGTGCTGAAGAGTGCCCAGCCAGTGTTGGTCGACTTCTGGGCCGAGTGGTGCGGACCGTGCCGGATGGTGGCGCCGGTGGTGCAGGAGCTCGCAGGCGAGCTTTCCGGCAAGCTGAAGGTGCTGAAAATGAACGTCGATGAGAATCCGGAGACAGCGGCCCGCTATCAGGTGATGAGCATCCCCACGCTGGCCGTGTTCAAGGGCGGCCAGTTGCAGGAGAAATTGATCGGCTATCGGCCCAAGGCGCAGCTGGCCGAAGAGGTCGGCCGCTCGCTGTAGGCAAGTCGGAGTCCGAGCACAGGGGGCGGCGGGTGACCGCCGTCCCCTGTGCGTGATGGGAGGAAGTGGCTGAATGCTGGCGTCTGCCGTTGAGAAGAGTCTGTGTCAGGCCTACCCGCAGCTGGCGTCTGGCGATCAGCCAGTGGGCCTGGAGGCGCTGATGGCACAGGCAGCCGCCGTGCGCAGCGGCACCTTTCAGTTAAGCTGCCAGAGTCCACAAGCCGAAGAGGGCCCGGACTCGGTGGTTGCTGCCTGGACGGCCAGCGATCAGGGCGGCAAGCTGCCGGTCCAAGGCCGCGGCGATAGCGCTGAAGAGGCAATAGCGGCGTGGCTGCTCGCTCGGCTGAGCGTCGGCGGCTGGTCCCGTTAGAAAAACAGCAAGGTCAGTAAGATACCGAGCAGAGCGCCGGTCAGGACCTCGGCCCGGGTGTGGCCGACCAGTTCGGCGAAAGGCTTCTCCCAAGGTGTCTCGCGATCGCGCAGGATGTTCAGGAATTTGGAGTGTTGGCCGACCTGCTGGCGGATGTTGACGGCGTCGTAGAGCACGATCACGGCCAGTACCGCAACCACGGCGAACAGGTCTGACTGCCAGCCGTGCGTCAACACCACCGCCGTGGCCAGCGCCGTGACCGTGGCAGAGTGCGAGCTGGGAAAGCCGCCCGGCTCCCAGAAGCGAGACCAGGTCAGGGAGCGGGCGCGTACCGATGCGACGATGCCTTTCACCACTTGGCTGACCAGCGAGGCGAAGAGCGCGGCGACCAAGATCACATTGGCGTTGCGCAAGGCGTGGGCCAGTGGCACGATCACCGGAAACCAAGGATGCACGAAGTTCGCTCCCAAATCGATCCGCAGTGGGCTGGTGCCGGGCCCATCCCCTTCGCCATAGGGATCCCATGTCCCTTGACGAACTCCGTGAAGGTGAGTCATTAAGGAGCGTCGCTGGTGCATCCGCTCAGCCGAATTCGCAATTTTTCGATCGTCGCCCACATCGATCACGGGAAGTCCACCTTGGCCGATCGTCTGATCGAGCTGACCGGCGCGGTCACCGCCAGGCGGATGGTGGCCCAGGTGCTGGACACCATGGACATCGAGCGCGAGCGCGGCATTACGATCAAGGCCCAGACCGCTCGGCTGCCCTTTGTGGCGGCCGACGGTCAGAGCTACACCTTGAATCTGATCGACACCCCCGGGCACGTTGACTTCAGCTACGAGGTGAGCCGGGCGCTGGCCGCCTGTGAGGGCGTGCTGCTGGTGGTGGATGCGGTGCAGGGCCTGGAAGCGCAGACGCTGGCGCATTTTTACACCGCGCTGGAGGCCGGGCTGGTGGTGATCCCGGTGATCAACAAGATCGACCTGCCCAATGCCGACGTGGAGCGCGTCAGCGCCGATCTGGAGGCGCTCGGCTTTTTGGCGACGGAGATCTTGGCCGTCTCCGCCAAAGACGGCCGCGGCGTGGAGACACTGCTGCAGGCGCTTGTCGACCGGCTGCCGCCGCCGCAGGGCGATCCGGATGCCCCATTGCGGGCGCTGGTCTTTGACTCGCACTACGACCCCTATCGCGGCGTGATCGCCCATCTGCGGGTGGTCGACGGTGCGGTTGCACTTGGCGAGAGCGTGCGCCTGATGGCCGGCGGCGGCCTGTACACCTGCGAACAGTTAGGCGTGTTCACCCCACTGCCGGTGGCGGTGGAACGGCTGGAGATGGGCGAGGTCGGCTTTTTGGCGGCCGGTATCCGCTCGGTGGCCGAAGTGCCGGTCGGCGATACCGTGACCCTGGGCGAGCGGCCGGCCGCCATCGCCCTGGACGGCTATCGGCCCGCCGTGCCGATGGTGTTCGCCGGGCTGTATCCGGCTGAGCCAGCGCAATACGACGTGTTGAAAGACGCCTTGGAGAAGCTGAGGCTGAACGACGCCGCCTTGTCCTTTGAGCCGGAGACCTCCACTGCCCTCGGTTTCGGGTTCCGGGCCGGGTTTTTGGGTCTGCTCCACCTAGAGGTGGTCCAAGAGCGGCTGGAGCGGGAGTATGGGGTCGACCTGGTGACCACGGCGCCGCACGTCATCTACCAGGTCCAGCTGACCGACGGCAGCGAGCTGCGCATCGATAACCCGTCCCATTTCCCGCGGCCAGACGTGATCCGCGAGATCCGAGAGCCGATGGTTGAGGCCACCGTGTTCGCCCCCGGCGAGGCGGTCGGTGCGGTCATGGAACTGGCTCAACAGCGGCGGGGCAGCTTTGTGACCTTGGAGTACCCGACCCCCGGCCGGGCCAAGTTGATCTACCGGTTGCCGTTGGGCGAGATCATGTACGACTTTTTCGACCAGTTGAAGTCGCGCACCCGTGGCTATGCCTCGTTGGATTACCAGGTTTGTGGCGTCGAAGTGGCGGACATGTTGAAGGTCGACGTGTTGCTGAACGGCGAGGCGGTGGACGCTCTGTCTTTCGTCTGCCACCGCAGCCAGGCCGAAAGCCGAGGCAGGGGGCTTTGTCAGGAGCTGCGCCGGCTCATCCCCCGCCAGATGTTCGAGGTGCCGATCCAAGCTGCCGCCGGCAGCCGTATCTTGGCTCGAGAGACCATCCCAGCCATGCGCAAAGACGTGCTGGCCAAGTGCTACGGCGGCGACATCAGCCGCAAGCGCAAGCTTTTGGAAAAGCAACGGGCCGGCAAGCGGCGGATGCGCCGGGTGGGCCGGGTGGAAGTGCCGCAGGAGGCCTTCATGGCCATCTTGAAGGCGGAGCGCAGCTGATGGCGGCGCCGGTCGGGGTGTACGTGCACTGGCCCTACTGCCCGTCCAAGTGCGGCTACTGCGACTTCAATGCCTACCTTTTGCCCAGGCGCCCGCACGCCTATGCCGATTACACTGCGTCTTTGCTGCAAGAAATCTCCTTGGCCGAGCGTACAGGTGACCTGTCTGGACCGCTGCAAAGTTGCGCCTTCGGTGGCGGAACACCGACCATGTTTCCGGTCGAGCAGCTGGTCCAGGTGCTCGGCGCGCTGCGCCAGGCGGGGCTGGCACCAGATGCCGAGGTGACGGTCGAAGCCAATCCCGGCGACCTGGAAGTGGCGGCACTGGGCCGGCTGGCCGAGGCGGGGGTGGGCCGACTGTCGATCGGAGCGCAGACCTTCTCCGATCCCTTGCTCAAGGCGATTGGCCGAGTGCACCAGGCTTCGGACATCGGCCGAGCGGTACAGATGGCCAAGCGAGCTGGCATCCGACGGGTCAATTTGGATCTGATGTACGGCCTGCCCGGCCAGTCCCAAGCGGATGTGGCATATGCCTTGCAGCGAGCCCTGGCCCTGGGTGTCGGCCACGTCTCCGCCTATGCCCTGGAGCTGGAGCCGGCCACGGTGTTCGGCCGGCGGGCGGCCCGTGGCGAATTGGCATTGCCCTCAGAACAGAGCGTGATTGAGATGGGCGACCTGGTCGAAGAGACCCTGAGCGCGGCTGGGCTCTACCGCTACGAGGTGTCGAACTACGCCCGCCCCGGTGAGGAAAGTCAACATAATCTGGCGGTGTGGCGGCGCGGCCGCTACCGAGGCTTTGGCGCTGGCGCTCACTCGTTCATCGGCGAGCGGCGCTGGTGGAACGTGGCTTCGCCCTTGCTCTACAGCCGCCGCCTGGCGGCCGGCGAAGGAGTGGTGGCTGGTGAGGAGGACGTGTCGGCGCTCGCCATGGGCGAGTGGGTGTATCTCAGCCTGCGCACCTTGGTCATTGACACCGAGCGCTTTGGCCAAGAGTTTGGCCAGCCATGGCAAGACGTGTTCCCGGCCTCGACTCTGTGGGCTGTGGCCGAGGGCTGGCTGAGTTGGCAGGGCCAGACCCTGGTGGTGGCCAAAGAGCGGCGCTGGCTGCTCAATCAGATCGCCGAGCGCTTTCTGGAGGAGGGCGCCCTGAGCCAGAGAAGGTTGACCCCGTGTGCTGATGCAGGATAATAAGCGTACTGGCACTCTATGCCGGTGAGTGCTAAGGGGGTGAGGCCGTGGCCGATCTCGATGGCCGCAAGCGTCAGATCCTACAGGCCGTGGTGGAGGACTATGTGCGCTCTGGTGATCCGGTCGGATCGCGCACCATCGCCCGCAAGTACCTGATCACCTCCAGCCCGGCCACCATCCGCAACGAGCTGGCGGATTTGGAGGAGCTGGGCTACCTGGACCAGCCGCACACGTCGGCCGGGCGGGTGCCGTCCGACCAGGGGTATCGTTTCTACGTGGATCGCCTGATGCAGCCGCCGCAACTGTCCCGCCAGGACATGCTGCGCATCCGCAACGCCTATCGGCAGGGCGCTCAGAGCTTGGAATGGCTGATTCACGAAACCGTCAAACTGCTGGGAACGGTTTCAGAGTATACGGTGCTGGCATTGGTTCCCCAGCCCGGACCACAGCGTCTGCAGGGGCTGGACATTGTGCCCTGCTCCGGGGACCAGGCGGTGTTGGTGCTGGTCACCGACCAGGGGCTGGTCTTTCACCGCATGATCGAGGTGCCACCTGACCAGCCGCCGGAGTCGCTGGCCGAGACGGTCGGGTTGTTGCGTGAGTCCCTCTTGGGCCGGTCGATCGAAGACATACGGGGCCGTGCCCTGAGCCGACTGACCAACCGCCTGCGCAGCCGGGCGCAAGTGGCCGAGCAGGTGTTCGAGCTGCTGCTGGCCAGCTTGGCCAGCGCCGACGACGGCGAGCAGGTGGTGGTGCAAGGGGCGAGCCGGATCGCCCAGCAGCGCGAGTACCAAGACCTCGCCCGGCTGACCGAGATCTTAGGATTCTTGGAGCAGCGGCGGGCGGTGCGAGACCTTTTGCTGGAGATGGATGAGGGGATCGGCGCCGTGATTGGCCGAGAACACCGCATGGCGCAGGCCTTTGGCACCGGTGTGGTGATGGCCAATCTGCCGGGTCCGGGCGGCAGCCGCCTGCGCTTTGGCGTGGTTGGGCCCAAACGGCTGGACTACGCCCGCGCCACCGCCGTGCTCGGTGCCATTGCCGAACAGCTGGGGGAGATGCTCCATGAGTGAGCGCGAGCCTGATCAGCAGATCGGCGAGGAGGCAACACCCGACCTGGAGAGTCGGCTGCAAGGCTTGGAGGAACAGCTGAACAGCCGCCAGGAGACTATCTTGCGCCTGATGGCGGACATCGAGAACATCCGCCGCCGCCAGGTGGAACGCGAAGCCCTGATGCGCCAAGACGCTGTGGCCGATTGTGTCGGGAAGCTGCTCAAGGTGAGAGACAACCTGGCCAGGGCGGTGGCGGCGGAGGGAACAGACGGACTGCGCGATGGCGTGCAGCTAACCTTGGCCAGCTTTGACGCCGCACTCACCGAGCTGAACGTGCGCCGGCTGGAGACGGTGGGCCAGCAGTTTGACCCGCACCTGCACGAGGCACTTGGGCACGACGAACACACCGATGCCGAAGATGGCACCGTGTTGGAGGAGTATCTGCCCGGTTATCAGATCGCCAATCAGATGATCCGGCCGGCGCTGGTCAAGGTAGCCCGGCGCACAGATCTGGCGTGACCAAGGGCGGCTCATGAAAGACTACTACCAGCTGCTGGGCGTGGCGCGCACCGCCTCCGAAGACGAGATCAAAAAGGCGTTCCGGCGCCTGGCCAGAGAGAACCATCCGGATCGCAACCCAGGCGACAGTGCGGCCGAGGACCGCTTCAAGGAGATCAACGAGGCCTACTCGGTGCTCAGCGATCCGCAAAAGCGCCAGCAGTACGACACCTTTGGCAGCGCAGACGGGGCCCAGAGCGGAGCTGGCGGATTTGGCGGTCAGGGCTTCCAAGACGCCAACTTTGGCAACCTGGGCGACATCTTCGATGCCTTCTTCGGCGGTGGCCGTGGCCAGGCTAGCGGCCCGCAGCGCGGCCAGGACATCCAGACCCAGATCGTGCTCACCTTGGAAGAATGCTTTTCGGGAGTGGAGAAAAAGCTGCGGCTGGGCCGCGAGGAGGCCTGTCCGCGCTGCGCCGGCAGTGGTGCTGAGCCGGGCACCAAGCCGAATCGCTGCCCGCGATGTGATGGCCGGGGCCAGGTGAGCAGCCAGCGCCAGACACCCTTTGGCGCGTTTATGTCTACTACGCCGTGTCCGACCTGCCGTGGCCGCGGCCAGGTGGTGGAGCGGCCGTGTGTCCAGTGCCGGGGCAGTGGCCGCGCCCACGTTGAGCGCTCGATTACGGTGCGCATCCCAGCCGGCGTCGCAGGCGGCGCCCGGGTGCGGATCAGCGGCGAAGGCGAGATGGGGGGGCGGGGCGGACCACCGGGAGATCTCTACGTCTTGATCCGGGAGAAGGCCCACCCCCGCTTCGAGCGCCAGGGTGCAGACCTGCTGATCGATTTGCACCTCAGCTATCCGGATCTGGCGCTGGGCACCGAGTTGGAGGTGGAGACCCTAGACGGCCCCTGCCGGGTGGCCGTGCCATCTGGCACCGCAGTCGGGCAGCAGATCCGCGTCCGGGGCCGGGGCATGCCGCAGATCCGAGGCCGCGGCCGCGGCGACCTGATCGCCCGGGTCGGTGTCGAGGTGCCGCGCCAGGTCTCGGCCAGGGAGCGCGAGCTGCTCCAAGAACTGGCGGAGCTGTCTGGGCGCCACGGCCGGAGCAAGGATTCGTTTTTCAAGCGGGTGCGCGATGCGCTCTAAGTCGGTTCAGCGGTGCGGCCGCTGAACCGGCGCCTGCGCATCGGTGTGCTGTTCGGCGGCCAGTCCGCTGAACACGCCGTGTCCTTGATGAGCGGTCAGGCGATCATGGACGCGCTGGCCACGCGCCATCAGGTGGTGCCGATCGGCATCAGCAAGAGCGGTCAATTTCTGCCAGGCGTCGATGTCCGGGCGGCGCTGGCTGGCTCGGGCCAACTGGCCGAGACCACCACAGCCCTGGCGCCCAGCGCGGCGGTGGCCGGATTGGACGTGGTGGTGGTGGCCCTGCACGGGCCGAAGGGAGAAGACGGCACGGTGCAGGGCCTTCTGGAACTCGCCGGCATCCCCTATGTCGGGTCCGGTGTGCTGGGGTCTGCGGTCGCCATGGACAAGGCGATGATGAAGGGTGCCTTCGCGGCAGCCGGCCTGCCGGTCGGTCCCTGGCGCCTGCTGCGGCACGCCGAGTGGGTGGCCGAGCCAGGTCAAGCACTGGTGAAACTTGAGAACTTTCAACTACCGGTCTTCGTCAAGCCGGCCAACATGGGGTCGTCTGTCGGGATCAGTCGGGTTGACAGTTGGGCGGAGCTCTCCCCGGCGATCGAGCGGGCGTTTGCGCACGACCGGCGGGTGGTGGTGGAGGAGGGACTGCGCGCCCGCGAGCTGGAATGCGGCGTGATCGGCAACGACAGGCCGCAGGCCTCGGTGGTGGGCGAGGTGGTATCGCATCGGGCCTTTTACGACTACGAGGCCAAGTACCAGGCAGACGGTGCCGATCTCCTGATCCCGGCCGATCTGCGGCCTGAAGTGGCATCTCGGGCCCGCCAGCTGGCTGTGCAGGCGTTTTTGGCGGTGGATGCCGCCGGCTTGGCCCGAGTCGACATGTTCTTGGTCGGCGACGAGCTCTACGTTAATGAGATCAACACCCTGCCCGGCTTCACGCCGTATTCGATGTTTCCGCGGCTGTGGCAGGCCAGCGGGATAGACTATCCAACTCTATTGGATCGGCTGATCGACTATGCCTTGGAGCGCCACGCAAGGATGCGGCCCGACTCGCCAAGGGGGGATTCGTGATGGCGGACGACTGTATCTTCTGCCAGATCGCAGGCGGGAAGATTCCGGCGCGCGTCGTGTTTCAGGACGAAGATGTGATGGTATTTCGCGATCTTACGCCGAAGGCGCCCAGTCACTTGCTGGTCATCCCCAAGCGGCACATCAGCAGTTTGGCGGAAACGGACGACGCCGACTCGGGTCTGCTTGGCAAGCTGCTGCACCGGGCGGTGGAAACGGCCAGGCAAGAAGGGCTGGATAAGGGCTTTCGGACCGTGATCAATACCGGCCCAGAAGGTGGCCAGACGGTTGGCCATCTGCACCTGCACGTGATCGGCGGCAGGCAGATGACCTGGCCGCCGGGTTAGGCAGGATCGTTGGCCGACCACGAGGGGATCGTGGAGACCCGGTGGTTGCAGTGGCGAGGTTTGAACATCCGCTTTCTGCAGTCGGAGGGCGGGAGCCGGACGATCTTGTGCTGGCCAGGAATTGGGCTTCCGGCGGAAGAGTTCTTGGAACTGTTGCGCCGGGGCCCGAGCCATGGCTATAGCGTCATCGCCTTGGATCCGCCCGGACATGGCGGCTCCGACCCGTGGCCAAGCGGGTGGAGTTGGCCGCTGGCAGCAGATCTGGCCAACGAGATCGCGACTGCGGACCACGGTCGCCAGATGTTGTTGGTCGGACACTCGGCGGGAGCAACCACCCTCCTGATGTGCCAATCGATGCTCCGGATAAGCGTCTGCGGCTTGTTTTAGCAGACGGTGGCCTGCCTTGGCCGGACCTTGATGGGCGGACAGCGCAACAGGTGCGGCAAGCGAATGATGCATGGTTTGAGCAACAGCGCTTCCAGACATGGGGCGACGCCCTGGCCGCCGCCGAGGCCGAGATTGGTTCCCTGACGGCTGACCAAACCGCCGTATTGCAGCAGTTTTACACACTGCGGCAAGGTCTGGTGGTGGCGCGGGCCGATCAGGAGACCATTGCCCAGGTCAGTATCCTGCTTGCGACGTACTTCGAGCACGATGTGCCCCTAGTCTTGGTACCCACCTTATTCCTCTCGGGAGGTCGTGCTGGCCACCCACCTGACCTAAGCCGCCTCGTCGGTCGGGTCAGCGACCTCCGTTTCGAACTGGTGCCAGGCGCCAGCCATGAGCTCTTTTTGCAAGGCGCCCAGCCGGTCACAAGCCGGATCTTGGCCTTTGCTCAGAGTCTAGCAGGCTGGAGCCAGAGCCCGCCTCGGCCGCCTGTGAGCGATTGACACCCGCTCCTGGCGGCGGGTATCATCGATCCACGTATGACAGCGGAAGGAGGGTCAGACCGTGTCCGAAATCAAGGTCGGCAAGAACGAGACCCTGGAGAGTGCTCTCCGCCGCTTCAAGAGGCAGATTCAGCGTTCCGGGGTCCTCGCCGAGGCGCGTAAGCGTGAGCATTACGAAAAGCCCAGCGTCAAGCGCAAGAAGAAGTCACTGGCCGCCCGGCGGCGGAAGAAGGACTGACGTGACGCTTCAGGAGCGGATCGACACCGACCTGAAGACGGCGATGAAGCAGAGAGAGGCGGGCAAGTCCCGCCTCTCTGTTCTCCGTCAGGTGAAGGCCGCCGCCCAGTACGAACAGGTGCGCCTGGGCCGCCCACTCTCAGACGACGAATGGCTGGCGGTGCTCGGTCGCGAAGTGCGCCAGCGCGAAGAGGTGCGACCTGACCTGGTCCGTTCCGGCCGGCCCGAAGTCGTCGCCAAATTGGACGAGGAACTGCGCTTGGTGCGCGAATACCTGCCAGCCCAACTTGGCGCCGCGGACCTGGCGGCGGCGGTGGCCCAGGTAGCGACCGAGTTGGGGGCCAACTCCAAGGCGGATCTGGGCCGGATGATGGCGGTGTTGGTGCCGAAATTGCGCGGCCAAGTCGATGGCACAGCGCTTCGTCAGGCCGTGGAGAAGCAGCTGGGCTGACCGGCGGCCCCAG
>JAJZLY010000018.1 GCA_021850485.1 Bacillota bacterium
TGCTCGAGAAGTATGGTGAGCAGCGGGTGATTGACGCCCCGCTGGCCGAGTCGTCGATCGCAGGCGTTGCCATCGGCATGGCCCTGGAGGGCCTGCGCCCGATCGCCGAGATGCAGTTCGCCGATTTCATCTTGCCGGCAGTCAACCAGATCATCTCGGAGGCCGCCAAGATGCGCTATCGCTCCTACAACGACTATTCGGTGCCGATGGTGATCCGGGCGCCCTTTGGCGGTGGCATCCACGGCGGGCTCTACCACAGCCAATCGAACGAGACGATCTTCATGCACTGCCCGGGGTTGAAGATGGTGATCCCGTCGACCCCCTATGACGCCAAGGGCCTGTTGCTCTCGGCCATCGCCGACCCCGATCCCGTGATGTTCTATGAGCACAAGCGGCTGTATCGGCTGATCAAGGAGGAAGTGCCAGACGGCCGGTACACGGTGCCGATCGGTCAGGCCAAGGTGGTCCGGCCGGGCCGAGATCTGACCATCCTCAGCTACGGGCTGATGGTGCACTTCGCATTGGAAGCGGCTCAGGCCTTGGCCGCCAGCGGCGTTGAGGCTGAAGTCGTTGACCTGCGCACGTTGCTACCGCTGGATCAGGACACCATCTTGAGTTCAGTGCGCAAGACCAAGCGGGCGATGGTCGTTTATGAGGCAAACCGGACGATGGGGCCGGGCGCCGAGGTCTCAGCTCTGATCGCCGAGCAAGCCCTATTCGACTTGGACGCCCCGGTCGCCCGGGTGGCCGGACTGGACATTCCGGCGATGCCCTACAATCACGTGCAAGAGGAGTTTTTCATGCCCAGTCCGGACAAAATCGCGCGGGCGGCGCACGAACTGATCGCCTCCTAGGATTGTTTGGGCCGCAGTTCGTTCGCCGACCGAGGTACCACTGGAGGAGGACCGCTCAGCGTGCTGGTTAAGATGCCGCAACTCGGGGAGAGCGTGGTCGAGGGCACCATCAACCGCTGGCTCAAAGCGCCGGGGGATCAGGTGACCAAGTACGAGCCCTTGGTGGAAGTCACGACCGACAAGGTGAATGCCGAGGTGCCCTCGCCGGTGGATGGCACCTTGAAGACGATCATCGCCCAAGACGGCCAGACGTTGGCCGTCGGCGAGGTGATCTGCGAGATCGACAGCCAAGAGCAGCCGGTCGAGTCCGAGCCTGCAGGTGAGACACCACCACCGGTAGCCGCTGCACCAGCGCCAGTCCAGCCGGCGGTCGCTGCCAGCGGCATCCAGCCGCGCACTTCGCCCCTGGTCCGCCGCTTGGCAAAAGAAGCCGGCGTCGATCTGACGCAGGTCCGGGCCAGCGGCCCCGACGGCCGCATCACCCGTGATGATCTGGAGGCGCATCTCAAAGCCTCTGTCCCAGGCGCCACGCCGCCCGCTGCAGCTCCGACCAGCCCCGCTGCGCCATCCCCGGCAGCTGTGGCCGAGCGGGCTCCCGTCCCGCCCCTCAAGCCGATGGCGGTCTCCGGGGCAGATACTGCGATTGATCTCACGCCAATGCGGCGCGCCATTGCGGAACACATGGTCCGGACCAAGGCGACCTCGCCCCATGCCACCGCCTGGTTCGAAGTAGATGTGAGCGGCGTCGCCAGTTTGCGCCAAAAGATCCGCACCGACTTCGAGCGGCGAGAAGGTGTGCCGCTGACGTTCTTGCCGTTTGTGATCCAGGCGGCGGTAGTAGGTCTGAAGTCTTTCCCCATCTTGAACAGCAGCTTCGATGGCGAGCATCAGCGCATCATCTTGCGCCGGGCGATTCACATTGGTGTTGCGGTAGCCATCCCAGACGGGCTGATCGTACCGGTCATCCACCATGCCGACAGATTGAGCCTGAGTGGATTGGCCAAGACGCTGCAGGATCTGATCGAGCGGGCGCGCAGCGGCAGGCTGACCCTCGACGACATCCAGGGCGGTACGTTCACGGTGAACAATCCAGGTTCGTACGGATCGATGCTGTCCACACCGCTGATCAACCAGCCTCAGGCCGCTATCTTGAGCATGGAGAAGATCGTCAAGCGACCGGTCGTGGTTGGCGATGCCATCGCCATCCGTTCGATGATGAACCTGTCCATGTCCTTCGACCACCGGGTCCTGGACGGGGCCGTGGCGAATCAGTATCTGGCGCAGGTGAAGGAGGCTTTGGAGGGGCTGGGTCCGGACAGCCCAATCAGCTGATGGCAATCTCGCCGCTACCCTTTGAAGGTTCCAAGCCGCAGTGGCTAAAGGTGCGCCTGCCCGGCGGTCCAGAGTTCTTTGAACTCAAGCGGCTGATGCGCGAGCAGGGGCTGCACACGGTGTGCGAGGACGCCCACTGCCCGAACGTCGGTGAGTGCTGGGGCAATCGCACCGCCACCTTCATGATCCTGGGCAACGTCTGCACCCGGGCCTGTGGCTTTTGCGCCGTTCACAGCGGGCGACCCACTGAACTCGATCTGGCTGAGCCCAGGCGGGTGGCAGCGGTCACCCGCACACTGGGCCTGGAGCACGTGGTCGTCACTTCGGTGGCCCGGGACGACCTGGCCGACGGTGGTGCCCTGGTGTTCGCCCTCACCATCGCCGAGATCCGCCGCTTGTGCCTGGGCACCGCGGTAGAGGTGCTGACTCCGGACTTTGCCGGCAACTGGCAGGCGCTGGCGCTGGTGGTGGACGCGGCCCCGGACATTCTCAATCACAATCTGGAGACGGTTGAGCGGCTGTCCGACCGGGTGCGGTCACGCGCCAAATATCGGCGCTCGCTGGAGTTTTTGTCCCGGGCCAAGCAGCTCGCACCAGCCCTGTTAACCAAATCCGGAATCATGCTGGGATTGGGAGAAGAGCGCGACGAGGTCGAGGCGACACTGGCCGACATGCGGGCCGCTGGCATCGACATCGTCACCATCGGCCAGTATCTGCGGCCTTCCTTGCACCATCTGCCCCTGATCCGCTACGTGCCTCCAGAGGAGTTCGCCGAAATCAAAGCGGTCGCCCTTAGCCTGGGCTTTGGCCACGTTGAGGCGGGACCGCTGGTCCGCTCCAGTTACCACGCCCACACTCAAGTGCCGGCGCGTGGCTGAGCGGCCGCCTGCCCGGCGCAGGGGACAACCGGCCGGCGGCGAAGATCGCCCCGGAGGAGGGGAGCAGGTGCCCGATGCAGCAAAGCCGGCCGCCAAGACGGTCAAGGTCCAAGACGTCGAGGAATTGATCCGCGCCATCAACGGCGTGACCGACTGTCGCATTGTGACCAACGACTGGGGTGCGGTTGAAGAGATCCACGTGCTGGCCAGCGCCGAGCGTTTGGCCAAGGCGGTCGCCCGGGACGTGGAGAGCGCCCTAGCGGCGCGGTTTTCGATGGACATCGACCACCGCAAGATCTCGGTGGCGCAACTTGGCACCCCGCCCGCCTTCGTCTCCGCCGACTACCGGCTGCGCATGAAGCGCCAGCGGGTGGAAGTGGACCAGGCGCTGGGCCAGTGCACGATTCAGATCGAACTCCTGACGCCGGTATCGGCCGCCATCTCTGGAGAGGCGACGGGCCCAAACGATCGCCATGGTTTGCAGCGACTGGCTGGACTGGCCACGGTCAATGCGATTCAGAGTGTCCTGGCCCCCGGCCGAAAACTGCTGCTGGAGGATCTGGTCACGGTCCATGTCTCGGGTCGAGAGATCAGCCTGGCGCTCCTGGCCGTGGAGATCGGCGGTCGGGCTGAGACCTTGATCGGGACCGCCCTGTCCGCCTCCGGTGAGGACGTGACTGCGGCCGTGCGGGCCTGTCTCGATGCGGTCAATCGACGGCTGGGCGCACTGGTCCCAGCCTAGCGGTGGCGCATAACACTGGTGCACTGGGGGAGGGCGCGGTCGGTCTGAAATGGGCCACCGTGGTGGCCGAGCGACCAGGCTGGCCCGGGGTGCAGGTCCTGGATGTCCGCACGGATGATGACGCCCCCACTCAGGCGGCACTCGTCTATCTCGATCTGATGCCGCCGGCTAGGGTCGGGGCCCAGGTATTGGTGAACACCACAGCCGGGGAATTGGAGTTGGGCAGCGGCGGGTATCAGCTGGTGGTCAGCCACCAGCATGCGGCTCAGCCGCTGGCCGGCGCCGGCCATCTCATCAAGTTGCGCTATTCGCCGTGGCAGCTGAAGGTCTTTGGGCCGGAAGATCCTAGTCATCCTGACCATGACCGGCTCAGCAAAGCTACGGATTTGGGCGGTCTGCCGGTGGCGGCCGCTGAACTGTACAGCCAACTGGCACCTTTGGCTGCCGCCTTTTCGCAGGAGGCTCCGGGCCGGCGGCTGGTGTTCGTGATGAACGACTCCGCATCGTTGCCTTACGCGTTTGGCCGCCTGGCTGGCGCCCTGCGAGGGGCCGGGCTGTTGGCGGCGACGATCAGTGCGGGGCAAGCATTCGGAGCAGATGTGGAGGCGGTGACGGTGCACTCAGCTCTACTGATTGCCTGCCATCTGCTGGCCGCTGATGCTGTCGTGGTCTGCGGCGGCCCGGGGCTGCTCGGCTCTGACACCCCCTTCGGACACACCGGCATGGCCCAGGGTGAGGCGCTGAACGCCGCTGTGGCACTGGGGGGCCGGCCGCTTGCGGTGCTCCGTATGTCGGCTGCGGATGCAAGAGAGCGCCACCGCGGGCTCTCGCACCACAGCCAGACCGTGCTTCAGCGCGTGGTGCTTCGACCTGTGACGGTGGCTGTGCCCCAGACCTGCTCACCTGAGTTGAGCGCCCAGGTGCGCTCCTCGATCGGGCGTCGGCACCAGGTGCATCAGGTGACCGTGGATGGCGGATGGCGTCAGCTTTTGGACGCCTCGGGCATCGCCTTGCGTTCGATGGGCAGAGGTTATACTGACGACGCCCTCTTTTTTGATGCCGCCGCCGCCGCTGGCGCCCAGTTGGCGCGCTGGGTGCGCGAAGGTGACTGATCGGCCGCACCTGGTCCGGTCGGAATTGATCCATCAGGGTGCGGTCTTCACCGTGCGGCGCCATTACATCGAAACCAGGCGCGGCGTGGTAGTGCGCGACATTGTGTGGCATCCTGGAGCGGTGGTTTTAGTGCCGATCATCCAGCACCAGGTGGTGTTGGTCAGGCAATGGCGGGAGCCGCTGGGTGAACTTCTGGAGCTCCCTGCGGGCACCCTTGACCCTGGTGAGACGCCCGAGGTTTGTGCTGAACGGGAGTGCCGAGAGGAGATCGGCATGCGGCCTGTCCGCCTGGAGCCTCTGGCGGCGCATCTCGCCGCCCCGGGGTATTCGACTGAGATGCTCTTCTTTTTCCTGGCCCAAGAGCTGGTCGCTGACCCCTTGCCTTTGCCTGAGGAGGAGGGGCTGATCGTAGAGCGGATGGATTGGGATTTGGCCGTGGAGAAGGCTAACAGCGGCGGCTTTCAGGACACCAAAACTGCGCTAGGTATTTTACTGGCCGCACGCCGCCTGCCAGCGGGCTGAGGTCCAGCGCCCACTTGCCCCGTTGTGCGAAATCGGTAAAAGGGAGTGCGGACCATGAAGATCGGCCTGCTCAAGGAAATCAAGGCAGATGAAAACCGGGTCGGGCTGACGCCCGCCGGAGTCCAGATCCTGACTCAGGACGGCCACCAGGTGTGGGTCGAGCACCACGCCGGGCTGGGCTCGTCGTTCAGCGACGAGGAGTACATCAGCCACGGTG
>JAJZLY010000014.1 GCA_021850485.1 Bacillota bacterium
TCTGGAGCAAGCCCCAGAGAATCGCACGACTTGCATGTCTTAGGCACGCCGCCAGCGTTCGTCCTGAGCCAGGATCAAACTCTCAGCCAAAATGGCCGAGGACGTTTCCTCTGGCTTTTATGTGAAATATGCCCCCCCGTGAGGAGGGGACTTGGGTCGGAGTTTACAGACCGTTGGTCGTTCTCTCGCAATGTCCGGTTTTCAAAGACCACAGCCGAGGGCCGGACTTTTACCATACCCCCCGACAGGGGCTCCGTCAAGGGAGCCCGCCGTGAGGCGGCTCGACTAATCTATCAAAGCGGGGGGACCGACACAACACCTAATCCAAAATTCTTCTGTGCGATCTGGCCCAGCCGTGCGGAGTCTCTGCCGCGAGTCCTGTGCTAGTTGCCCCAGATCAGGAGGGACAACACGTCCAGACGCATCATGTCCTCTTGGCTGCCCTTGATCCTAAGTGCTCCGGCTAGATACGGCTCGGTCGGCGACGACTGGCCGAGGAAGATCTCGCGCAGGGTCTGCTCGGGTGCCATCAGGACAATGTCCGCACTGGCGCTAAGCCCTGCCTGCACCGCCATATCGCCGCCCTGATAGACCAGGTGCGCAGCTTCTGAGCTGTCGTCTGGCATCAGGTTGATGGTCCGGTTCCAGTCCCGGTTCATCTTCTTGAGACGCTCGTCGGCATTCACCCGCTGGCCAAAGGCGGCCAATGCCTCGCTTAGCGCACTCACCGTCACGCCTCCTGAATCTGAGTTAGGTTCGGGCCCAGGGCCAGACGATCCAGCCAGTCGTCCCAGACCATGGTGTCCAAGTCATCTCGGCCCTTTTCGGCCAAGGCGACGATGGCAGCCTCCAGCATGTTGGTCCCGAAGGACCGGCCATCCACCACTGGCGTGGTGGTCACCAGCAGCCGGGCGCCGCGCGTTTTGAGCATCTGAACGTCCTCTGCGGTGGTGGTATTGGTCAAGATGATTTTGCCCGCCAGATCGGGCGCCAGATAGCGGCGGATCAGCAGCCAGTCGCCGGCGATCAGATCCGCCGCCTCGTAGTATTCATTGAACTTGGGGTCCGGCTCGACCTCTTGCGCCTTGCCCTGCGGGTAGAGCATGGCCAGCGGCAGCTTGGCCATCTCCGGCAGCAGCTTGTGGGCAATCTCGGCCAGTTCCTCCAAGGTGGTGATCGGATAGGGGATGCCCATGGAAAAGATCATGTCGCCGAAGACGGTTGGGCAGCCCGCCGCCGATAGCGCCTGGGCCATGCCGAAGCGGTCGGCCGCCGACACCATCAGCACCCGGGTGTCAGCGTCGATCACCCCTTGGCGAACCAGTTCCTGAACCACCCGCCGTTCCAGTGTGGCCTTGATGCTGGACCCGTCGACCACTGGCGTCTTCGTGGCTGCTTCGATCAGGCGCATGCCATCGCGCACCACGTAGCGCTGGCCACCGGCGTATAGATAGACGTCCAGCCCGCCGAGCCCGATGGCGTCGACGTGACCGTCCAGCTCGCGGATCCGGGCCTCGGCTCGGGCAACGTCGCCGTCGGTCCCTTCGCGGGAAATCTCCAGGGTTTCGCCCAAAAAGTTCATTTCAGCCGTCTTGTCCCGCCGCGCCGAGCCCAGCGAGACGCTGACTACCCGCTTCACAACGGCTCCGGCCGATTGCGCAGCAACGGAAACGGCAGCACATCGCGGATCGACGGCTGGTCGGTGACCAGCATCACCAGCCGGTCGATGCCGATCCCCAGCCCGCCGGCCGGCGGCATACCGTGCTCCAGCGCGGTCAGGAAATCCTCGTCGAAGGCGTGCGCCTCTTCATCGCCAGCTCCCCTGGCTGCCTCTTGCTCCACAAAGCGCCGCCGCTGGTCGATCGGGTCATTCAACTCGGCGTAGCCGTTTCCCAGCTCCCTACCGAGGCAAAAGGGCTCAAAGCGATGGGTGAGGTGGGCGGCCAGTGGCTGCGCCTTGGCCAGCGGACTGATCGCCAGCGGGTAGTCAGTCAGGAACGAGGGCTGTTGCAGCAAGGGCTCGGCATAGCGTTCGAAGAAGCCGTCGATCACCTTGGCGAAGGACTTGCCGTCGACTGCCAGACCGCGCTGGCGGGCCGCCTGCCGCCAGTCCTCCTCGGAGGTCAAGGTCGCCAGATCCAGCTGCGCCTCGTCCTGCAGTACCTGAGCCAAAGAGATGCGCCGCCACGGTGCCGTGAAATCCAGCCTGGTCCCTTGATAAGTCAAGATCGAGCTGCCCGTCAGACGCTCGATCACGCCACCGATCAGCCGCTCAGTCAGCTCCATCATCACCGTCTCGTCAGCAAACGCTTGGTAGACCTCGAGCAGAGTGAACTCGGGGTTGTGAAAGCTGTCCAGTCCCTCGTTTCGAAAGATCCGGCCAAGTTCGTAAACCTTGTGCATGCCACCCACCAGGAGCCGCTTCAGATACAGCTCAGTGGCGATCCGCAGATAGACCTCTTGGTCCAGGGCGTGGTGATGGCTGACGAAGGGGCGAGCCGCGGTACCGGTGGCGACCGGCGTCAGGATCGGCGTATCGACCTCAACAAAACCCATCTCGTCCAACTCCGTGCGGATCTCGCGCATCACGTCGGCTCGGCGGCGGAAGATCGCTCTCACCTCAGGGTTGGCGATCATGTCCAGGTAGCGTTGGCGGTAGCGCAGATCCTGATCCTGTAGGCCGTGCCACTTGGCAGGCAGCGGCCGCAGCGCCTTGGCCAGCATGGTCAAGCCGGACACTTCGAGCGTTGGCTCGCCGCGCCGGGTGCGGATCAGTTCTCCCTCGACCCCCACGATATCGCCCAGGTCCAGTAGCTCCACCAGTCCATAGTCTGCCTTTAACAGATCGGACTTGAGGTGCAGCTGGAGGAGGGCGGAGCCGTCGTCGAGGTCGGCGAAGGCGGCAGCGCCATGGCTACGGATGGCCTTCAGCCGGCCCGCTAGCCGATGGTGCTCGCCCAGGTGCTGATCGAAGGCAGCAAGTAGATCTGCGGCTTCGGCGCTGATCAGGTAACGGGCGCCATAGGGCTCAATGCCGCGGGCGTAAAGCGCCTGAAGCCGCTCCAGGCGAGACGGCTCCTCCCATTCCGGCGGCTTGCGGCCCACAGCGCACTACCCCTTCTTGACAGCCACGACCTTGAGTTTGAACGTCCCGCCGGGAGCCGGCACGGAGACTTCATCGCCGGGCTTGTGTCCGAGTAGCGCCCGCCCTACCGGCGACTCATTGGAGATGCGGTTGTGGTCAGGGTCGGCCTCGGCCGAACCGACGATGGTGTAGGTCAACGTCTGTCCCAATACCTTGTCTTCCACCGTGACCTGAGCGCCAACCGCCACCTCGTGCGGGCGACCTTTTGGCATCTCAATCAGCACCGCGTTGCGGATCATTCGATCCAATGTCAAGATGCGACCCTCAATGAACGCCTGCTCGTTCTTGGCGTCTTCATACTCCGAGTTCTCCGAGATGTCACCCAGCTCGCGGGCCTGCCGGATGCGCTCGGCGACTTCGCCGCGGCGCACTGTCTTGAGGGTCTCCAACTCATCTTCCAGCTTCTTCAGTCCCTCTGGCGAGAGCAGGACTTCTTTGTCCACGCTCATAACTCTGGCCTCCTGTTGTGACGAGCACCGACACAATGATAAGGAGCGAAGAGGGGCCAGTGCCCCTCCTCATCCGGGCGAATTATAGGGAACTGACGGGGGACCTGTCAACGAAGCCACACGCCAACTTGGGCGCCTCAGGGGAGCTCGATCCAGGTGTGGCCGCCATCTGTGGTCTCGAACAACCTTCCGTTGGCGGTGGTCAGAAATCCCTGGCGGAGCGAGAGGAAAGAGAACGAGAAGACGTTGAACCGGCCGGTCGGCAGCGCCTGACTGGACCAGTTGCGACTACCGATCGTGGCGCTGAGCAGCTGGCCGTTGGGAGCGTTTGCCGCTCCTGTGAAGGCGACGGCAATCGCCGCCTGGCCGCCGGGGACCGCTGCCAGCAGCCCGTAGGTCCCCTGCCTCCACGCCGGCAGACCAGTCTCGAAGGCTGGATTGGCCAGCGCCGCCGCACACGCCAGCATCGGATAGCCCCAGGTCAAGGCGAACATCACCAGCGGCGAGTTCTCTGTCAATTGGGTCCAGTGGCGGCCACCGTCTCTAGTCGCCCATAGCACACTGGCTCCAGCTGGGCTGAACATGCTGGCACACCCGGCTTGCGGCGAAGCAAAAGCGATGGCGTCGAGCTGGCCTGCCTGAGCCATGGCGGCCACCGGCTGCCAACTGCGGCCACCGTTTCGAGTTTCCGACAAGGCGCCGTTCACACCGGCTCCGAAGCCAGTGCTGGCACTGACGAAGGCTAGGGAGAAGGCGCTGGCGTCGCCAGCAAAGGGCGCACCCGCACCTGAACCGGGGGTTCCGGCCGGCAGCTGTCCGACCTGGTGCCAGGTCCTGCCGCCGTCCGCTGTCTTCAGCACCGCCCTGCCGTCGGTGGCAGTTGCCAGTCCAAATCCAATCTGGGGACTGACGAAGGAGATGCCGCCCACCGGGTTTGGCGACACCAGACGAGAGGCCACCTGCCACGTCTGTCCTCCGTCTTCGGTGGTGAGAATCAGTGACAGCCCGGGACTTGGATAGGCCACGATCATGCCCGTCTCAGCGTTTGCAAAGCTCATGCCAATGGGACTCATGCCGGACAGCCCCGCCATGGCGGTGGCGCTAGAGGTGAAACTATGGCCACCGTCTTGAGTGAAGCCAAAGAACACCGTACCTCCGTTACCACAGGCTTCACAGCTGCCGAGCACATACGCCGACTGGCTACCCACAGCCACCATGGTGACAGGAGAAGAGCCGGGCGCCTGAGCCGCGCCTTGCGGGTTGCCAGGCGCCGGTCCGCCGCCGGCGGTCGAGTCCACGGCCACCGCGTTCCAGCTGTGGCCGCCATTTGTCGAATGGAAGATGTCGTATGACTCCTGACTCATCCCAGCCTGACCATACAATTCCATCCACAGCCCGGATGCGGCGCAGTGGAGCTCTCCCGATAGCCAGTTGCCGGGCACCGTGTTCAGGCTCTGCCAGCTGTCTCCGCCATCTCCAGTGGTGTAAAGCGTGCCTGGCGCGTCTGTGCCCTGGGTGGTGGCCGAGGGTGCGCCCAGGGCGAAGCCGATGCGACTGGATGTGAAGCACATGGAGACAGCGTGGATCGGTGTGCTCAATGGCGACCAGCTGGCTCCCCCGTCGGCGGTGACAACAACTGGACCAGGCGTCATCGGACTGACTCCCAAGCGCAGCCCGAACCCGCGAGTGGCGTTCAAGAAGACCACCTGGGTGAACTGGGCTTTCGGGTTTACGGCCCGCCAGGTCGCACCGGCGTCTTGGCTTTGGTACAGGGCGCGATTGGTGAGGGCGAACACCAGTTGCGCGCTGACTTGGTCGAAACTGCTCACGCTCCCAGATGGATAAGCCACCGGCACCCAACTGCGCCCATCGTTGCTGGTTCTCAAGATGACGCCGAGTCCTCCTGCCAGGCTGACGGTCGGGCTCAGCATCGCCACCGCCGCCAGCTCTGGAGTCTTGGCCGGCGGCCGCACGGCGAGCGACGTCTCAAGCGCCGGTCGGCTGGGCGGCGGGCTGGCGACGCTGCCGCAGGCGGAAAGCACCAAGAGGATGCATGCGACGGTCGACCAGCGAACGGGATGCATGCTCATCGGCGTTAGGCCTCCATAGCGTGGGGACACGAAGACTGACCACGAGATGGACCCATTCTACTGATCAGATCCGCTCACCTGGACTCAAGGTTCCCGTGCAGTCCAGCCGTAGTGCCGACAGGGATCATTCGCCCGGCCTTCGAAGCTAAGAGCCTTGGGTCAGTCGCAGTCGTTAGGAGGACCACTGATGCAGTTGCGCTATCTGGGGCACGCTGCAGCTCACCTCACGGTAGGTGGGGCTGCGATTTATGTCGATCCCTTTTTGACCGGCAATCCCCTCGCCCCGCCCGGTGCCGCAGACCTGCCGTGCGATTTCGTCCTGCTCAGCCACTACCACTCAGACCATCTGGGCGACACGGTCGAACTCGCCAAGCGCAACCAGGCCACTGTGCTCACGACCAACGAGATCGCCCTGGAGTTGCAGAGTCAGGGCGTGCAGGCCGTCGGCATGCACATCGGCGGGCACAAGGACTTCCCGTTCGGTCACCTCAAACTGGTGCTCGCCCAGCACGGCTCCGGCATCAGCGGCGGACTTGCCGCCGGCTTCGTGGTGGGGTCGGAGGGAAAGAAGGTGTACTTCGCCGGCGACACAGCGCTGTACAGCGACATGAAGCTACTGAGACAACTGTGGGGCCCGATCGATCTCGCTCTGCTGCCGATCGGCTCGCACTACACCATGGACGCCAAAGACGCCCAGGTGGCAGTGGAGTGGATCGATCCAACCTACGTGATTCCCATTCACTACGACACCTTTCCGGCCATCGAAGCGGACGGCGAGGCCTTCAAGCGGGCCGTCGAGTCCACCGGCCGCAGCCACGTTGTGCTGCTGGCGCCCGGCGCCACCTTCGACCTCTGAGTGAAATTCGGCCCCAGGTTTTGGTATGCCCCGCTTCGTACAAGGGGTTCGCGCTCGCCCATGAGGCGGCCCGGGCCATGGCAGACGGTGTCCGCCAGGCTGGGGCCGATCCGATTGTGCTGCCGCTGGCTGACGGCGGAGAGGGCACGCTGTGGGCGCTGCACCGGGCCCGCGGCGGGTCCTGGCTAGCGGTTGAGACGGTCAACCCCTGGGGCCGGCGGATCACGGCCGCCCTCTTGCACTGGCCGCGAGACTCTACCGTGGTGGTGGAACTGGCACAGGCTGCCGGCTGGGCCACCGCCCACCGCCGGCAGCGGGCACCGCTAACCGCATCCACCTATGGGGTCGGCCTGTTACTTCGCGCCGCCCTTGATACAGGTGCCGCCAGGGTGATGGTGGCCCTGGGCGGCTCGCTGACCACCGACGCCGGCAGCGGTCTGATGAGTGCTCTGGGCGTGCGATTTCTCGACGCCCGGGGGCAGGTTCTGCCGCCGGGCGGAGCTGCCCTCGCCGACCTTGAGTCAATCGACTGGTCAGGTCTTGATCGTCGGCTGGGCTCGGTGCAACTGGTCGCCCTTACCGATGTAGACAACCCGTTGACCGGGGTGGACGGGGCGGCTCGCACCTTCGCCCGCCAAAAGGGGGCCAGCGCCGATGATGTCGAGATCTTGGAACTGGCGCTGTGTCGGTTTCAGGAAGTGGCCGGAGGCGCTCACGTCGCAAGCGGCTCGGGCACCGGCGCAGCCGGCGGTAGCGGTGCGGCGCTGAAACTGCTGGGCGCCACTGTGACGCCGGGCAGCCGTAGCATCATGGAGTTGATCGACTTTGTCGGCCAGTTGACACTGGCCCAGGCGCTGATCACCGGTGAAGGTCGCTTCGACCATCAGAGCCTACACGGCAAGGCGCCAGCTGTGGCCCTAGCCGCCGCCCAGGCCGCCGCAAAACCGAGTTGCCTGATCGTCGGCAAGCGCAGTTTTGAGCTGCACGAAGAGGACGCCGCCACCTTCGTCTTGGATTTGGCGCCACCGCAGATGGCCCTGCCTGAGGTCCGACGGCAGATCCAGGGCCTGTTTCGACAGCGCGCTGAGCAGGCAACCCGCTGGCTACTGGCCTCGGCTGGCTAGGCAATCCCTTGCAGCATCACCATGCCGATCACCGACAGCACCAGCAGGCTGAGCCAGACCACTAGGGCCAAGATCCGGTCCCTGGCCGAGACCTGGTAGTAGCGGGGATCGGCCGGGGCGCGCACCCGGGCGAAGAACTCGACGCCGATGATGATGGCGATCAGCACGGCGAAGAAGGAGTGAATGAAGATCACGACGGCCGCCAGCACCGGTAGCCCCACCCACCACAGCCGGCGGTCGACCGCTGCCACCATGCGGCCGCCATCCAGCGGCGAGATCGGGATCAGGTTGAAGGCCTGCAGGAAAAACCCGATATAGGCGATCGTGCCAAAGAGCGGATTGCCGGTGGAGATGAACAACCAGGCCGCCAGCGCCGACGCCAGCCATCCGGCTACCGGTCCGCCACCGGCCACGAACGCCTCGTCGGCCGCTGACTGCGGATTGCGGCTTAGGAAGATGGCCGCCCCCATGAACGGGACAAACACAGGAGGCGGCGCTGGCAAGCCCTTGATCCGCAACGCCGCCACGTGGCCCATCTCGTGGATGGCCAAGATCAGGACAAAGCCTATGGCGAACGGGAACCCAAAGGCCCAGCCGTAGACAAAGACAGAACCCAGCACACTGAGCAGGCTGAACAGGAGCTTGAACTTCACGGCGAAGGCCACCACGGCGCTCAGCCAGCCAGCCCACCAGCGGCGTTTTACCGGCTGCGCCGGCTGGTACTCCACTGCGGCTATGCTCTCAGCTGGCGGACAGCCTCAGTCATCGCTGGTAATACTTCGCTGGCATCACCGACCACTCCGTAGTCGGCGGCCTGGAAGATCGGTGCCTCTGGGTCCTTGTTGATGGCGACGATCAATTTCGAAGACGACATGCCGGCCATATGCTGAACGGCCCCGGAGATCCCACAGGCAATGTACAGGGCGGGTGACACCGTCTTTCCGGTCTGTCCCACCTGCTCGGCGTGCGGCCGCCAGCCGGCGTCCACCACGGCCCGACTGGCCCCCACGGCGGCGCCTAGCTCCTTGGCCAACTCCTCGATCAGATGGAAGTTCTCCGGGCCTTTGAGGCCACGGCCTCCGGAGACGATGATCTCGGCTTCGGTCAATTCGACTTGGCCACCGGCTCCGACTTCGTAGCCGGTGCTGTGGCCGTCGGTGTCGCCCGGTTCAAAGCTGACCGCAAGAGCCTCGATCGAAGCGGCCGAAGCTGCCGGCTTGGCCGCAGAAAACGCGTTCGGACGCAAGGTGGCGATACCGACCGGACTGGTCAGGCGCACCTCGGCAAAGGCCTTGCCTGCATACACCGGCCGCCTGTACACCCAGCCGCCATCGTCCTTGCTGATGGCGGTCACATCTGCCGCCAATCCAGCCTTCAGACGGCCCGCCAGCCTGGCCGCCACCTCTTTGCCCTGACTGGTGGCACCAAGCAGCACCAAGGTCGCTCCCGTCGCTGTCACTGCCGCCTGCACGGCGCGCACCCAGGCCCGCGGGGCATAGGATGTCACCTCTGGGCCGTCTACGGTCAGCACCTGGCTGACCCCCAGCTGGCTGGCCTCCGCCGCAAGCTTGCCCGCGTCCTTTCCCACCGCCACCGCCGCCACGTCCTCGCCCAGGGCGAGGGCGGCACCGATCACTTCATAGGAGATCTTGCGCAGTCGATCCTCGCCTTCAAGCACTACGAGGTGCATCATTCGTCCTCCTCAAATCGCCTTGGCGTCTTCATGCAACAGCCGGATCAGTTCCCGCCCAGCGTCGGCGCCAGGCAGGTCCTTCAGCAGCGTCCCCGCCTTCCTGGGCGCAGGTGGCGTCAGGCGGACCAACTCCACTCCCGCCGCAATGCCCAAATCAGCCGCCTGCACAGTGATCTCCTTGCGTTTGGCCTTCATGATCCCCGGCAAGGACGGATAGCGCGGCTCATTCAGTCCCTTTTGGGCCGTGACCACCGCCGGCAGGGAAAACGCGATCTGCTGCACGCCGCCCTCCACCTCGCGCTTGGCTTGGCCGCTGTGCGCCGCCGGATCGACCGACAGGGAAACCGCCACCGTCACTTGAGGCAGATTCAAAAACTCGGCGACCAGCACCCCGACTTCAGCCTGATCATCATCAACCGCCTGCTTGCCACACAGGATCAAGTCAGGGGCCAATGCCTTGGCCGCCTGGGCCAGGGCCCATCCGGCCTGCAGCGCATCCGCCGGCTGGCCATCGACCCGAACTGCCTCGTCCGCCCCCATCGCCAGGGCGCTGCGCAGCGCCTCGTCGGCCTTGGCCGGGCCTAGGGTCAGCACGGTCACGGTTCCGCCATGCAATTCCTTGAGCAATAGCGCCTCTTCCACGGCGTACTCATCGTAGGGATTGAGGACCCAGGTCAGGCCATCGCGCTGGATGTCCTTGCCATCAGCGTCGATCTTGATCCGGGTCGCGGTATCAGGCACCTGTTTGACCAACACCAATATCTGCATCACCAGGCCTCCTTGATCACAGGCAATGGGAGCGGACGGTCAAAGCCGGATCGAGTCTATCACAGCCATTCGGCAACCGGAGCCTTGGCCAGCGGCTGCAGAACCTCCAACAGGCCGCCTTGGTCCTGCGGCGCGACCACCCGCGACGCCTCGTGGCGCAGTTCGGCTGTTGCCTGCCCCATCGCCACGCCCAATCCGGCGACCGCCAACATGTCCCGGTCGTTAGCCCCGTCACCGACTGCCCAGACCTGATCCCAGGTCAGGCCGAGATCACCGATCAGCGCCGCCAGCCCGGTGGCCTTGGAGAGACCGGTGCGGATAAACTCGTTGGCGTCGTCCGCCGGTGTGGTGAACGCCATACCCAAGGCGGCGATGGCAGGGCGCAGGTAGGCACTGTGCACTCCGATCAAAGAACCCTTGTAGAGGCGAGGAGCATGGAACTGAAAGCGGCCAAGGCGGGCGGGAAACCGCCAGGTATTCCACGCCTCAGGGGGCAGGCCACCACCCATTTGCCGCCGCCCGATGCGCCCGCTCCAACAGTGCAGGTCCGCCTCGCCGGGTCTGGCCATGGCGGTGACCGTGGCACCGTAAAAGCGGATCTCAATACCAGCCTGGCGGGCCAGGGCCCAGGCCCGATGCCACTGGATGGTGCTCAGCGGTCGGTCCACCAGCCGCCGTCCATCGGCCGCCGTTACCACCGCACCATCCGCCGCTACCAGTGGTGCCCCGCCGATGCCAAGTCGCTCGGACCACCAGCGGGCGTTGTTCAACCGCCGCCCAGTGGCCAACACGACCACCACGCCCTGGCTGCGGATGGCTTGCAACAGGGGAGCAATGTCCGGAGACAGCGCCTCCCTGGCACCGAGAATTGTGCCATCAAGATCCAGAGCGAGTAAGCGCGGCCGCGTTGTCATTGCCCTCATTGTGCCTGATCCCGCGTGGCAAGGAAACAGCGTCACCTGGGTTCTTGGCCCCTCCTAACGGCGGGGCAGTACCACCGGTGCTCCACCGTCCGGGTTGGCCATGACGCTGAGCTGGCCCCCATATACCTGCTGTACCAGTGGCCCTGTCAACACCTGACTCGGTTCGCCAACGGCCACCAGCCGACCCTGATCCATCAGCAACATGCGGTCGGCAAAGGCCGCGGCAAGCGTCAGGTCGTGCATCGCCGCCACCACCCCGTGGCCGCTCTCGGCCTGTGCCGCCAGGCACGCCATCATGGTTTGGGCATGGCCTGGGTCGAGGTGTGCCTCCGGTTCATCGAGCAGCAGCCAACGCGCCTCCTGGGCCAGAGCTACCGCCAGACGAGCCCGGCTGCGCTCGCCTCCTGAGAGCTCCCGAAATGGTCGCTTGGCGAGCTCGCCGACATCAGCGGCGCTCAGCGCCCGGTCGATCGCCGACTGATCTGCAGCGCTGAGCGGGCTGAGCAGGAGGCGTTGGCGCAGACTGAGCCGGGTGAGCCGTCCCAGCGCCACCAACTCTTCGACCGGCATGTCGTGGGCAGCCTCGCTCATCTGCGGCACCAGCGTGACCTGGCGAGCGCGCTCCTGCGGTCGCAGGGACCGCACGGGCGCCCCACCCAGCAGCACCTGGCCGCTGTCCGGCTCGAACCATCCGGACAGCAGCCGCAAAAGCGTCGACTTGCCAGCTCCGTTGGGGCCGACCACCGCCAGCAGCTGGCCCGGGTGGATCGTGATCGACATGTCGGCGACCACCAGCCGGCGGTGATAGGCGAACGAGAGCCGACGGGTCTCCAGCACGCTCATCGCCCACCCTCCAGCCGGGTGGTGCGCAGTAGCAGCACGATGAAAAAGGGGCCACCTAAGAGCGCGGTGACGATGCCGACGGGGATTTCTCCGATGTTTGGCACCGACCGGGCAATGGTATCGGCCAGGATCAGAAACGACGCTCCGCCCAGCACGGCAACTGGCAGGGCGTAGCGGTGCAAGGAACCCACCAGCCGGCGAGCCACATGCGGCGCCACCAGCCCGACGAAGCCGATCAACCCAGACGCAGAGACGGCCACTGCCGTGACCAGCCCGGCGAGGATGATCAGCTGCCAGCGCAGGCGCCTGACATCGATGCCGAGCGCATGGGCCTCCTCTTCGCCGATGGCCACCGCATCCAGCTCACGGTGCAGGTACAAAACCCCAACCACGCCAACGGCCAAGGCCACCGCCAGCTCCGTGACCTGCGGCCACAGCACGCCGCCTAAACCCCCCAACTCCCAAAAGAAGATGGTCTGCAAGTCGTTGGCGTGCAAGGTCAGGAGCAGGGCGGTGGTGGCACCCAGAATCACCGATAGGGCGTAGCCGACCAAGATGACGGTCACGACCGAGGTGCCGCCCCGCCGCCTGGCTGCGGCGGTGGCGGCGAACACGGCCGCCACCGCCCCGATGAATGCACCGACCGGGATGACGGCCATCGCTGGGAAGAGCAGTAGCATCAACGTGGCGCCCAAACTGGCACCAGACGAGGTACCGATCAGGTAAGGATCGGCCAGAGGATTTTTGAGCAGGGCCTGAAACACCAGGCCGGCCAGGGCCAAACTGCCGCCGACCAAGGCGGCGGCCAGCACCCGAGGCAGGCGGATCTGCCAGATGATCACACTGATCAGAGATTGATTGGGGTGCACCAGGGACCACGTCAATTGGGACAACGACACTGGCGTGGGCCCGGTCCACAACCCGACGACCAAAGAGACCACAAGCGCCAGCGCGCTGAGCAGCAACACTCGGCGCGGATGTGTCATGGCCGTCAGTCGCCCACCATCAGGGAACGATCCCCGGCACCTGAAGTCCGGGGTGCAGAGCTTGGGCTAGCTGCAGCAGCCCTTGAACCACACTCGGCCCCGGGTTGGAGAGCAAGTTTGGGTTCACCGAACTGACGATCCGGTGACTCTTGACGGCGGCGATGACACTCCAGCCAGGACGGCCGGCCACACCCGCAACCGTTCCGCCAAATCCCTGGTCTTGCAGAATGATCACCTGAGGGTCGGCGGCGATCACCTGCTCGGAGCTCACTTCCGGGTAGGCGCTGCTGGAGATCTTGTCGACGACATTGACGCCACCGGCCAGGGACACCAGCTGGTCGATATAACTTCCCGGCCCGACCGTGTACAGGGTGGGCGGCGGGTTTAACTCCACGAAGGTCGAGACTGCTGGTCCTGCGGCCTTGGCTGCTTGGGCGATGGCGTTGATCTGGCTGGTCAGTTTGGCGGCCAAGGCTGTGGCTCCCGCACTGTCGCCGGTGGCCAAGCCCACGTCTTTGATGTCGGCGATGATGCCCGCCACCGAGGTGGGATCCAACACCGCCACCGGGATGCCAAGGGACTGGATCTTGGCGACGTAAGAGCCCGGGTAGACCACCAGCACCAGACCTGGATGCAGCGCCTTGATCGCTTCGAGATTGGGCGTGCTGCCGGCAGCGTTGCCCACGTTCTTGATGCCCTTAAGCTGGGATAGATAGGAGGCCGGCAGGTACTGGAAGGAGGCGGCGTCGGCGCCGACCAGGTCCTTTTTCAATCCGAGGGCCAGCACGATTTCGGTATCAGACGGCCCCAGCGCTACGATGCGGGTGACTGGAGCCTTCAGCCGGATCACCGCACCGGCATCATCTTTGAACTGCACCGCCGTCGACACCGGTTTGGCCGGCGCGCCGCAGCCGGCCAGGGCCAAAACGGACACCAGCACCAAGGGAACCAGAGCCAAAGGCCATCCGCGAGCCTTCACACAGGTCCACCCCTCTAGGAACAGATTCCGCCTCGGCATCTCCCGAGGCGGACGAGGGCAAGGTGAACCTTCCCTCGGCAGACCTTCTTCACCGGAAGTCGCCGACAAGAACAGGCAGGTCTCCTGGCTCGCCGATCCGGTGCGCCCCTTCCCGCCCCGAGGGGCAGTGGTCTGGCGACCTTCATCTCCGGCATACAGTGGCGGGACCGCTCAGGCATCGCACCTGATTCCCTCTTCGCTCCCAGACGGGAGCACCTGTTCCGCTATACGGTTTGACGCCAATTATCCAGGCTCCAGCTACGGACCGCAAGCCTGCCTGGCACAGAACTTAGACCTGTTGCGCCAGGAACTCTGCGATCGCCGCAGCCACCTTCTGCGGTGCTTCTAGAGGCAACAGATGGCCGGCTCCTTCGACCACCACCAACTGGGCGCCAATGGCGTCGACCAGGGCGTTGGCGTATTTCAAGGGTGTGTACTGGTCGTCTGTGCCGGCCAGGACCAGCGCTGGCATCCCCTTCAGCGCCGCTAGGTCGTCCAGCCGATCAAAGCCATCGCACGCCAGGAAATCACCGTACGTGACCGCGACCGGTGCGCTACCCATTCGATCGAGAAGGGCAACTGGCGTCTGGGGAGACAAATAGGCCCTTCGGAAATTCTCCAAAAACACCCCTGCCGCCAGGCTGCTCAGCAGCTGGGCATTGACGCGCAGCCTGCCGCCGGTGGCGATCAGGACCAGGGCCTTGGGCCGAAACGGCCCGTCTAGGGCCAAGGTGAGGCTGATGGCTCCGCCCAGCGAGTGGCCGCCCACTGTTCGCGGCGTCCACCCGCCCGCTGTCAGCAGGCGGCTCACCCAGCTGGCGTACGATGCGACGGTGTTCAGGCCTGGCCCCTCGCTTTGGCCATGGCCTGGGAGATCCGGAGCAAACGCATCTGGGAGCCGTTCGAGCAGATCCGAAAAAACATCAGCGCTCTCGCCTGCGCCATGCAACAACAAAAGGCCGTCCCCGGGCCGGCCATGGATGGTGACTCGCCTTTCGTCCACCATCAACTCAGGCACCTGCCTCGCCCCCCGCCTGGTCGTCAGACGCCCCCGATTGCGCAGTGGTTGGGTTCCGGCTGGCCTTGAACCGGGCCACCGCCTGCTGATGTGCCGGCCCTTCCCAGAGCCTGGCGAATAGACCCGGACTCACGGCGCTTTCCCGCTTGATCGCCGCCACAGCATCGGGGGCGAGTTCAGCCAATTGATCCGCCTGGTGCCGGGCTGTCACTAAATCCGCTACCACCCGATCGGCCAAGCCTGCGGCCAGGGCTTGTTCGGCGCCAATCCACTGAGGGTCCAGAAATAGGCTCCGACCGCGAGCGGCACCTAGCCGCCCGATCGCTCGCTCGAGACCTCCCCAGCCCGGGACCAGCCCCATCTCCAACTGTGCGGCCCGCAGTCGGGCCTGCGGGTGCATCCAGATCAAGTCGGCGGCCAGGGCCAACTCAACGCCACCGCCCAAAGCCACACCCTCCACCCAGGCCACGCTCAGGGCCGACGCTCGGGAGAGGTCTAGCAATGCCTCCTGGACCTGCGCCATGGTCGCTTGCAGATCGGCGGCAGCCAGGCCATGCAGCTCATCCAGATCTCCGCCCGAGCAAAAACTGCCGCCCTCCCCGCGCAACAAGACCACCGGCGCCTGCAGGCTGGCCGAAACGGCCGCACGGAACTCGACTGCCGCCTGGCGATTCAGGGCGTTCTTGCGCTGCGGCCGGTTGAGCACGATCTCCACCCGGCCGCCCGCAAACTTCTGGCAAAAGACGCTGCTCACTGGCGATCCTCTTTGGCCAGCCAGCGGGCTACTACCATCCGTTGAATTTGGTTCGTCCCTTCGAAGATCTGATAGATCTTGGCGTCTCGAAAGAGCTTCTCCACCGGATATTCCGCCATGTATCCATAGCCACCAAACACCTGCACCGCTCGATCTGCAGCCCGCATGGCGCTGTCCGAGGCAAACGCCTTGGCCATCGAGGCTTGCGCCGAGAACTCCAAGCCCTGATCGGCCCGCCAGGCAGCCTGCACGGTGAGCAGATGGGCGGCCTCCATTTCCATGGCGCTATCGGCCAGCATGGCGGCGACCATCTCATGTTCGATGATCGGCCGGCCGAACTGACGGCGCTCCTTGGCATAGCCGACGGCTTCGTCGGTGGCCCGCCGGCCGATGCCCACAGCGTGGGCGGCGATGTTGGCCCGGGACAGATCCAAGGTGCGCAGCGCCACCTTGAAGCCATCCCCCTCCGCACCCAGGCGCAGATCTTCAGGCACGAAGGCGTCCTCAAACACCACCTCCGTGGTGTTTGAGGCCCTGATGCCCAACTTGTGTTCCACCTTGCCCGCCGTCACGCCAGGCGTCGTGGCCGGAACGGCCAGGGCCAAAACTCCCTTGGCGCCCAGCGCCGGATCCGTGGTTGCGAACACGCTGTAGAGATCGGCCACGCCGCCGTTTGTGATAAACCGTTTGACCCCGTTCAGCCGATATCCACCCGCCACTCGCTCGGCTCGGGTGGCCAGTGCCACCGCGTCCGAACCCGACCCGGCTTCAGTCAGACAGAATGCGGCGAACTGAAGTTTCTGTGTGAACCCGGTGAGCAGCCGCTGTTGTTGCTCGCGGGTGCCGGCCACCAGGATCGGGGTCAGGCCCAGATTGTTGGCAGTCTTGGCCAGCGTAATGCCAGCACAGCCCCAGGCCAGCTCCTCGGTCACCAAGGCGTCCACCCAGCGGGCCAGGCCAGCACCACCCAGCGCCTCCGGGATCTCCGGGTCGAGCAGACCGGCGTCGAACACGCGTTGCAATTCTGGGCGAGCAAACGCCCCGCTTTGGTCGTAGCCTGCGGCGGCCGGTGCCAACACCTCGCGGCCAAGGCGGCGGGCCACCGACACGACCTGACTCGCCACATCGTCTAGATGAAAGTCCACCTGATATGCCCCCTCGATCCCTGTTTCACTGAAAACCAGCTTCCTTCTTGGTCTGGCCGTCCCCTGCTCACCTGTGCGACAATGCCTGACGGTTGTCCGCCACACTCTGGGGAGGGACTCACTATCGCCAAGTCAAAGGTCGAAGAGCGGGCTTTTTATCGCTTTTTGAATCCCGTCGGCATCGTCACCGCCTGCCATGACGGACGGTGCAACGCCATGAGCGCGGAGTGGACCAGCCTGATCTCGCTCAAGCCCTATCTGCTCGGAGTCTACGTGGCTCGCCAGCGCTACACCCATAGCCTGATCGAACACGAAGAGGTGTTCTCGGTCAGCCTGCTTCGAAACGACCAGGCGGCGCTGGCTGTATTGTTCGGCAACTCCACCGCCTGGGAGGTGGACAAGACACCGCTACTCGATCAGTACACGGAACCTTCTCCAGTGGGCGGGGGTCCCTTGGTCAAAGGGGCGAATGCTCACTTCGTGTGCAAGATCCAAGCTCGCCATGCGGTCGGGTCACACACGCTACTGGTCGGCGAGCCACTGTACGCCAAGGCTGTGGCGGAAGACCAGCCGCTGGCCTACCACGGTGGCCGTTTTTACCGTTTGGGCGAGCAGTTGCGGCGACCCCGAGCCGGCTAGATGACTGTAGGGAGGGACGTCTGTGTTGCGTCTAGTCCTGTCGGACGTGTTCTTGGTGCTGGGCGCCATCTGGTTCCTGCAGGGCGTCGGCGCCCTGCCAGGCAGCTTCATGAGCCACAGCATTGTATGGGCGGTGATTGGTGCCGTCGTGGTCATGCTCGCCGCTCAAATGCAGCGTCGACTCGTCAGCACTGGGGCCAGGCAGAAGTGATTTCTCCCGCCCTCCACAGCCGAGCAGGTAAAATGAAGGCGCGTCTTAGGGCTCCATCGGTGACAGGAGGCATGGCCAGGTGACAACGCCCCCTCTGCGTAGCTGCCTGTTGCTCTTGGGCACAGCACTGTTGGTGTCGCTTTCCGGCTGTGGACTGGGTAGCGGTGTCGTCCCACCGCCAAGCGGGACGTCGCCGAGTGCCACCGCGAGCACCAAGCCGAGCAGTGCGCCCAAAGCCCAGTTGGCTTGGCACAGCCACCACACCAATCCGTACCTGCCCGGTGATGTCCTGATCGCTGACGCGGACAACAACCGCATCTTGCTGGTCACGCCGGGAAAGCGCATCGTCTGGCAATTTCCCAAAGCCGGCCAGCCTTCGCCGCTTCTCGACAACGACGATGTCTTCTTCGGGCCGCACTTCGATGAGATCATCACCAATCAGGAGAACAACCAGGTGATCTCGATCATCAACTTCGCCCAAGAAAAGATCGTTTGGAACTACGGCCATGCTGGCGTCCCGGGGACGGCTCCAGGCTATTTGCACACTCCGGACGATGCCTTCTTATACGACCACGCCGGCAATCAAGTCATCACGGTCGCCGATATCTACAACCAGCGCATCTTGTTCATCAGCCGGGCCACCCACCAAATCATCAAGCAGTATGGTCAGACCCGGGTCTACAGCAACAATCCCCCTGCAACCTACGCCGCACCCAACGGCGACTTCCCAGCCCCCAACGGCGGCATGCTGATCACCTCGATCGGTGGCAACGACGCCATCTTGGTGAACAAGCAGGGCCAGGTGGTATGGACTGTCCATTTTCCGTCCAATCTCAGCCCCGGCAATATTCCCTATCCGTCGGACGCCAACTTTACGCCGCACGGAAATATCATCGTCGCCTTCTACAACAACCCTGGCGCTGTTTTGAAAATTTCCCCACAGGGCAAAGTCCTGTGGGAGTACCACCCAAGCAGCGGCCCTGGAGCCTTGAACAAGCCGTCCTTGGCGATGGAGTTGCCAAACGGCCTAGTGATGTTGAACGACGACCACAATGATCGGGTAATCATCATCAATCCCAAGACCAACCAGATCGTGTGGCAATATGGACACACCGGCGTTCCGGGAACGGCACCTGGCTATTTGAGCGATCCCGACGGCATAGACCTATTGCCAATCGGTGTCACACCTGGTGGCAACAACCCCATCGGCGCCCAGATGTGGAGCTACCCTGGCAACGGTTACTAGTAGCATCTCGATACCGAGAGGAGATCAGCGATGGATCGCCCGACCTCGTCCAAGAAGACTGCTGTAGGTCGCCACCCGACTGCCCGAAAGGCTGCGCCGAGTCGCACCAACCTGTACCTGGTGGGGGCCCTGGTCGCCGTCTTGTTGGTGCTGGTCGGGATCCGCTTTTTATCGGCGCCAGCCGCCCCCACGGCGCTGGACGGGCAGACGGCACCAGCCAGCTTGGTCAGGCAGCTGGTCCAGGCCGGCCACAATCCCGCTGGCTACTCGGTGGCCGGTGGCGGAACTGCGCCCTATACGATCGCTGCCAGCACGCCGACCTTGAAGCTGAGTGGCAAGCCGGCGGTTGTGTTCGTCGGCGCCGAATTCTGCCCCTATTGCGCTGCCTTGCGCTGGTCTTTGATCATCGCCCTCAGCCGTTTTGGCACATTTTCCGGCCTGACCTACATGACCTCGTCCACCACCGATGTATACCCCGACACGCACACCTTCTCGTTCGCCAAGAGCCGCTACACCAGTCCTTATCTCACCTTTCTCAGCGATGAGATTGAGGGCAACGTGGCCAATGCGAGCGGCCAGTACCCCCTGCTCCAGCCGCCGACCCAATTGGAGGCGCAGCTGCTCAGCCAGTACGATGCGGCTCCCTACGTGCAGGCGACGACGTCCGGCGGCGTGCCGTTCGTGGACGTGGCCAATCGCTTCATCTGGGGGGGGTCGGTGTACGACCCGGGCCTGCTGGCTGGCCTGACCTGGGCCCAAATCGCCCAACAGCTGGCCTCTCCTGGGAGTACCCAGATCTCGGTGGCGGTCATGTCTAACGCCAATTTGTTCACCGCCGGCATCTGCAAGGCAGACGGCCAGCAGCCCGGCTCCGTCTGCCAACTGCCTGGGATCACGCAACTGGAGGCAACGCTGCCGCCAGCCGGTCAATGACGACGTCCCGCCGCTGGCTACTCGGTCTCAGCGCCCTTGGCGTACTCGACACCATCTACCTGACGATCGTCCACTTTCAAGCCGGTGCCTTGGTGTGTAGTTCATCCGGAGTGGTGGACTGCCATGCTGTGCTGTCCAGTGCCTATAGCGTGATCGCCGGCGTCCCAACTTCGGTCTACGGGCTGATCTGGTTTTGCGTGATCGGCCTGCTGGTCTGGAAGACGCCCAACTGGTCAGCCGCCCTGCGCCTGATCAGTTGGCTTGGTGCTCTGGTGGTCATCGCCCTGGTCTACATAGAGCTGTTCTTGGTGGGCGCCATCTGTGTGTACTGCTCGATTGCCCATCTGCTGGTGCTGGCCATTTTGGTGATCGTAGAGTGGCATCAAGGTCGACTGGCGGCTGACTGAGGCGTCTGTGCCGATTATGGTAGACTTCACGGCGAGGCAAGTTCCCAAAACGCACAGCCAGACCCCAGCTCGATCCGGTCTGGCGCCTCCACCATCGACCCCGCAGAGAGGGGGATCTGATGCGACTCGGACGGCTCACCATCTTGGGGCTCGTGTTCAGCGCACTGGCAGCGATCTTGCTCATTCGACTGGCCGAGGTGCAGCTGGTGATCGGTCCCACCTTGGCCGCCCAGGGCGCAGCGGAGGTCAACCGCACCATCTCCCTGACGCCGCTGCGCGGCGAGATCTTAGATAGCAATGGCCAGCCTTTGGCCCTGGAGACCCCGGCCACCTTGATCTACGTGATTACGCCCGAGGTCACCGACGCCAAAGGCGAGGCCACGGCCATGGCCCCGATCTTGCACGTGCCAGAGGCGACCTTGCAGGCCGAACTGTCCGCCCAGGGTTGGTACCATGTGATCGAGCGTGCCGCCACCGCCGCCCAGGTCAACGCCCTCAAGCAGCTGTTCTTGCCGGGCATCGGTTATACGGCGGAACAGGTCCGCAAGTACCCGGACGGGGTGATCGGTCAGCCGGTCGTCGGCTGGGTTAGTGGCAGCCAAGTGGGTATCGCCGGCGTCGAGCAATCCTATAACCAGATCCTCTCCGGCACCCCTGGTCAGGCCAAGGTGAAGGTGGACGCCCTGGGTCAACCGCTGCCGTCTTACGGCATCCAGGTCACTCGCCAGCCGATCCCTGGCAAGAGCGTTCAGCTGACGATCAATGGCACCCTCCAGGCGTACGCTCAGGCTACGATCACGGCCGACGTGACAGGGCACAAGGGGACCAGCGGCCGCATCATCATCATGGACCCGAGCAACGGAGCGATCTTGGCGATGGCTCAGTACCCCACGGTCAACCCGAATCAGTGGCAGACCGCTCCCGTTCAAGCGCTAGCCAATCAGTCCGTGCAGTACGCCTACCAGCCGGGGTCCATCTTCAAGCCGATGGTGGCCGCCTTGGCCCTGATGGACCATGTGGCCACCTTGCAAAGCCGCTACTACGACCCCGGATATAAGATCGTGGATGGACTGAAGATCCACACCTGGAAGCGCAATGGCTACGGCTGGCTCAGTTTCGATGGCATCTTGGCCTATTCCAGCGACGTCGGCTTCATGGACCTCGGACTGGCCCTCGGGCTCAACAATTTCTATGCCGGGTTGCATCTGTTTCACCTGGACCGACCGACCGGCATCGACCTGCCGGGAGAAGCGACCGGAGTGTGGCCACCCCTTGCCAGCGCCAATATCCTAGATTTAGCTGAGATGTCCTTTGGCCAGACCCTGGCCATCACGGCGATCCAAGAGGCGGCAGCCGTGGCCTCCATCGCTGACGGCGGCGTCTGGCACACCCCGCACGTTGCGCAAGCGATCATTTCACCGAACGGTCAAAAGCAAACCCTGACCTTCCCGTCCAAGCGAATTCTGCCCACGTGGGTGGCCACGGACGAGATGCAGGGCATGCTGCAGGTGGTGTCGAGCCAAGGCGATGCGGCCAACGCCGAGGTTGCCGGCTACGTGGTGGCTGGTAAGACCGGAACGTCCCAGCTGTCACCGCGGGCCAAGGTGCAGACGTACATGGCCTCGTTCATCGGCGTCGCGCCAGTGCCCAATCCGAAGGTATTGATCCTGCTCGAGGTCAACAACCCGCAAAACGTGGCCAATCAGCCGGGATACTACTATTACGGAGATCAGGTGGTGGTGCCGACCTTCCCGCAGCTGATGTCCAACGTCCTGCGCGTGCTCGGCATCCCACCCCAGACACCCGTTCCGGCACCGGTAGTGGCCGTCAGCGTGCCAAACCTGAGCGGCGTCGCGGTCTCCACTGCCCAGGCGGACGCCTCCTTGTTTGGTCTGCACCTGCAGGTGAGCGGGACCGGCCAAGTCGTGTCCAACCAGTTTCCTACGGCCGGGGCCCAGGTCTCCGTCGGCTCCACGCTTCGGGTGAACACCACCAGCGTCGTGACTGGACAGGGCGTGGTGCCGGATCTTCTGGGCCTGACCATGCGCCAGGCCGCCATCCAGCTCTCGGCTGTCGGCCTAACATTCTGGCCGCACGGGGCTGGACTGGCGGTGAGTCAGACCCCGACCGCCGGCACCAAACTGGCAGCCGGCGCGCCGGTGCAGGTCACCTTCACCATTCCAGAGGCGCCGGCCCCGACCGTGTCTGCGGCGAAGACGGCGCGTGGAGGTTCCGCCGCCAGCCCGGCCTATCCCTAGGCCTCTTCCATCACAGCGGCCAGCCGCTGCACCAGTCGCCCGCGCCGGATTTGATCTTGATCATTGCGAATGGCCGTGGCCAGCACCTTGGGCGCGGCCACTAAGTGCAGGCGCACCTTGGCCCGGGTCACCGCCGTATAGAGCAGGTTGCGCCTGAGCAGCGGGTAGTGCTGACTGGACAGCACGACCACCACCACTGGAAATTCCGAGCCCTGGGCTTTGTGCACGGTGAGTGCGTAGCCCAGGCTGAGATCCGCGATGTCCGAGCGATCGTAGGCCACTGTCATCTCACCTTCCGGCGCCGGATAGCGCACCTGCGCGCTGTTCTCAGACACCGCCACCACCCGGCCGACCTCTCCGTTGAACACGCCTTTTTGGTAGTCGTTGCGCCGGTGCAAGACCTTGTCGCCGACGGCCAGGCGCAGGTCTCCGATCGCCCGCTTCGGCTGGCGGGCGTTGAGGGCGTCTTGCAACCGCTCGTTCAGCGTCTCGGCGCCGAGCAGACCGCGGTTTCCGGCCGTGAGCACGACCACATCGTCCGGGCCAAAGCGCTCTCCTTCCTCGCCGGCCAGCTGCAAGATCGTGGCCAGTACCTTTTCCGGGTCGTCTTGGCGGTGCCAGACAAAATCCCGACCGCCCCCTTCCGGGAACTGGCCGCTGAGGATGCGGCGGGCATTTTCATGCAGCAGCCCGGCGGCGTCTTGCCGATACAGCTCGGTCAGGCGGGTGGTGGGCACGAGCCCGCTGCGGATTAGATCGCCAAACGGGGCGCCCGGGCCCACCGGCGGCAGCTGGTCTACGTCGCCGACCAGAAAGAGGGTGGCATCCGGGGGCACCGCCTGCATCAGGCTGGAGAACAAAAACAGATCCAGCATCGACGCCTCGTCGACCACGACCACGTCGGCCTGCAGCAATTCAGGACGTGCACCTTGATAGGGCTTGAGCTTGAGGGCGCGGTGCAAGGTGCGGGCGCTGTGGCCCGTGACTTCCACCAGGCGGCGGGCAGCGCGCCCGGAAGGAGCCATCAACTCCAGGCGCAGACCGAGTTCTCGAGTCGCCTCAACCACACCGGTCAACGTCGTGGTCTTGCCGGTGCCCGGTCCACCCGTGAGCAGGGACAACGGCGTGCTGATCGCCGACCGCACGGCCGCCGCTTGCTCGGCGGACAATTGAGGGAGCTCGGGCAAGCGGGCTACCTGATGCGCGCTGTGGCCGATCCGCTCAGCGACCATGTGCGCCACCGCACCCTCTGTCCGGCCCAGGGCCGGCAGGTACAAACGATCGTCCTCAACGATCAGGTCACCGCCGCTCGCCCACTGCGCCAGCTGTGCAGCGGAGGGCTCGGCCACGCCCAGTGCCAGCACTCGGCGCCCAATCTCCGCCAGCTCCTGATAGACGTGCCCCTCACCCTCCGCGTCTTTGAGCCCGTAGAGCACCGCCGCCCGGATGCGTCTGGGATCATCGCCGCTAATTCCAACGGCGCGCGCCACCTGATCGGCTCGCTTGAAGCCGATGCCCTCCACCGCTTCAGCGAGCTTGTAGGGGTCGTCTCGGATCTTGTCGCCAGCCTCGGCTCCCAGTGCTTGCCTGACTCGGCGCAGTAGCTTAGGGCCCAGGCCAGCCGATACCAACAGCACCTCCAGGCGCGCCTCCTCCTCGGCGGACCGAAAGGCACGGGCCAACGCCTGGGCCTTCTTGGCCGCCATCCCAGGCACTGCGGCCAGGGCCTGGGGGTCCTTGCCTCGCTCCAGCACGTCTTGTCCGAACACGTCCACCAGCCGGGCCGCCATCACCTTGCCGACTCCGGGAAAGCGCGGCCCGGACAAAAAGGCGATCAGACCGTCGCGGCTAGTTGGGGCACACAGTTCGTAGCCCTCGACCGCGATCTGGGGACCGTAGCTGGGATGCTGGCTCCACTGGCCCCAAGCTCGGATCCTCTCGCCTTGGGCCACTGTGGCCAGCGCTCCGGTCACGGTGACGATGCGACCGCCATCGACCCGTAGCCGCAGCACTGCGAAGTCGCCGCCGGTTGCCCGGTAGACGACCCGGGTGACCGCCCCTTCCACCCGCGCCGCTTCACCGGAGAACAACCCCATCAGTCTTGCCCCAGGGCGATCACTCCGTCTGGATAGTCAGCCAGGGCGAGGGGCGGGCCCTCTCGGACCAGATAGGTGTTCTCCAGGCCCACGGCGCCTTGGCCCGGAAACACGAACTTCGGCTCCACGGCGATCACCATCCCGGCCACCAATGCCTGACTGGAGCTGGCAAGCAGCACCGGCAATTCGTCCAGTTCAAGCCCGACGCCATGGCCCAGAAATTTCACCCGGTCCGGCCCATAACCCATGAAGTGCTCGCTCAGCCCGGCCTCCTCGGCCAGGCCAAAGGCCGCCTGGGTGACCTGGGCCACAGTGCCGCCAGCCCGCAGGTGCGTGTCCAGCATCTGGTGCACCTGCCGACAGACATCGTAGGCCCCTCTGAGCGACCGGCTGAGTGCGCCCCAGACGAAGGTGCGGGTGCCATCGTACACATAGCCGTCTTTGGCACAGGCGTAGTCCGCCAAGACCGGATCTCCCGGCCCCACCGGCCGGTGGCCTGCCCCTTGAGCGGTGGCCGGATGGACACCCGGACCGCCAGTCGGCCCGTCAAAGCGGGTGGGTACGGCCCCGTGCGGTCCGCTGAGCAGATGGCCCAAGAAGATCTCAAAGTCCAGGGCGTGGGTCCGGACCAGACCCTGGTGACCAGCCGCCCGGCTGGCGGCTTCCACCCTTAGCGCCAGATCATATTCGTCCACGTTTGGCTGAAATGACTGCAAGATCGCCTGCATCGTCTTGACCCACACCTCGCCTGTGCGCTGGATGGCGGCCACCTCGGAATGATCCTTGACCATGCGCAGGCGGCGCAGCGGCCCGCCCACGTCCACCGGGCGGGCAGCCGGGAATAGTCCAAGCAACCGCTCTACGCTTTGATAGGGCAGACGGTCCAGCTCCAGGCCAATGACGGCGGGCTGACTGACGCCCCAGGCCGCCAGCATCGCTGGCAAGTCCCTGGGACTAGGCAACGGCGTGATCTGCACACCGGAGGCGGCGGCCTCCTGCTGTGCCCGCTGCAATCCCTTGCGGACCGCCAAGAGCGGTGGCCTGCCGGGGGCTACCGCCAGAAAACCGGGCTGAATCGTCCCAGTCAGGTAATAGGAGTTGACCATCCCCTGGATCAGGGCGACGTCACAGCCCAGTTTGGCGACCACCGCCTGCAGGGCCTGCAAGCGCTCAGTCACGCCTCTGTCTCCAAGGCGCCGAACAGACGGTACAAACCATCCACCGTCAGGTCCTGATCCACCTCCTGGATCGTCCGGCTGGCACCGGCAATCAGTTGCGCATAGCCACCGGTAGCGATCACCAGGCAGGGCGCACCCAGCTCAGCCTGGATCCGTTCCACGATGGCGTCGACCAATCCGGCAAAGCCAAACACCGCCCCCACCTGTAGGCAGGTGGTGGTGGTCCGGCCGATTGCCGACGCAGGCATTTCCAGCAAAAATCCAGGGAGCTGGCTGGCCTTGGCCAAGAGCGCATCAGTGGCCACCCCCACGCCAGGGGCGATGGCTCCGCCAATGTAGGCACCTGTGGCGTCGACCACATCGATGTTGGTGGCAGTGCCGAAGTCGACGATGATCGCCGGCGCCCGGCCCGCTCGACTGATACTGACCGCGTTGATCAGGCGGTCGGCGCCAACCGAGGCAGGATCCACCACGTCGACCAAGATTCCAGGCGTGCGGTGGTCGACTCGTTCCACGGGAGTGCCAAACGCCCGCTCGACGGCCTCTGACAGGGCCAAGGTGGCATCCGGCACTACCGACGCCAGAGCCACCCGGTCGATCGGCGCGTGGGCGGCGAGCAGTCCCGTCAGCAGCACCCACCACTCGTCAGCGGTGCGGCGAGCGTCGGTGGAAAGCCGCCAGCTGCCGGCCTTGTGCCCCGCCTTGTACAGACCGATGGTGAGGTGGCTGTTGCCCAAATCCAGTGCCAGGAACGATCCCATCACGCCATCTCCTCCCCGGTTGAAACCTCGCCGGCCAGGGCCCGCACCAATCCGTCTGCGGTGTCCAGCACTAGGCGACCGTCGCTGTCGATGTCGACGGCCCGGCCGCGCACGGTGCTGGTGCCTGCCCGTAACACCACATCTTGGCCGAGGGTGGCCGAGTGCTGGCGGCACTCCGCCAGCAGTGCCGCGCCGTCACCCGCCGAAAGGGCCTGGTAGCGTTGGTGCATGCCCGCCAAAATGGCCGCCAGGAGCGTGAATCTGGGGTGGTTCTGACCAGTCAGGCCCCAAATGGAAGTAGCTCGATCCGTCGCAAACGTCTGCTGGTTGACGTTCACGCCGATGCCGGCGATCACCGCCTCCAGCCGGTTTCCCTCCAAGAGCGATTCGGCCAAGACGCCGCTCAGCTTCTTTCCGCCGACCAATACGTCATTTGGCCATTTGATGGCAGCGTCCAAGCCTGTGCTCTCGGCCACCGCCTGCCTTACGGCCGCAGCTGCCAGCAGCGCGATCAAGGCCGCCTTAGCTGGCTCGATCTTCGGTCTGAGCACTAAGGAGAATAAGAGGGCGCTACCGGCCGGTGCCACCCAAGCACGCCCAAAGCGACCACGACCGTGGCTTTGGTGATCGGCCACCACCAGCGATCCTTCCCTGGCGCCGCTGCGCGCCCAGACTTTGGCCCGTTCGTTGGTTGAGGTGATCTGTGCGTGAAACTCCAAAGGGTGCCCCCACACCGTGCCGGCGAGGGCCGCCGTCAGTTCTGCCTGGTCTGGGGATACCAGCTTGCGGCTGCGACCAGCACCAGGGAATGGGCGTCGCTCAGGCATCTTTGGACCACCTCTTCCGACAGCGGAATTCCGGCACGGGGCCACACTTCGAGCAGCGGTACCAGCACAAACGCCCGCTGTCCAATCTCGGGGTGGGGCAACTGGACATGGGGGCTTGCGGTCACCGGACCGGCCATCAGCAACAGATCGAGGTCAACCGTGCGCGGCCCTTTGGGGGTGACCCGGCGGCGGCCGCAAGCCCGTTCTACCGACAACATGCGAGCCAGGAGCCCGACCGGGTCAGCCGGCGTATCGATCACCGCCACCGCATTGAGGAACCGGCCTTGGGCGATCGGCCCCACTGGCTCCGTGTCGTAGATGGGAGAGACGGCCAGCACGGGCAGGTCCAGCAACTCAAGCGCCAGTTCCAGCCAGCGTCGGCGGTTGCCCAGGTTAGAGCCCAGCGCAATGGCAGCCCTCACCGCTCGTGCACCGACTCCGCCTCCGTGTGCTGGGACAGCCCGCCCAAGGGAGCCCAGGGCTTACGCACCCGCACCACCACCTTGTCCACGAGCAAGAATGTCGCCAGCACATCGCGGCCAATCCGCTCGGCCATCGCTTCGATCAGCCGCATCGGCTCCCCTTCCATGGTCTTGGCGACCACGGTATACACAGCGCGGTAGTCCAGAGCATCGGCCAAGCGATCCGAGCCGTCTTTTGCCTGGTACGTGATTTCCACATCAACGACAAAGGGCTGGCCGTTTTGCTGCTCGTGGCGGTAGGCACCATGGTGGGCGTAAAAGGTGAGCCCGGCCAACCGGATCAGTCGCTTCATCGGACCATGGCGTCTGCCACCCGCACCGCCTCCGTAACTTCGGCCACATCATGCACCCGCACCGCGTCCGCACCAAGGGCCACCGCTAAGGCACTGGCAACAGCCGTAGCCTGGGCTCGGTCCTCGACGGACCGACCCGTCAGGTGCCCGAGCACCCGCTTGCGGCTGACACCCACCAACACCCGCCAGTCGTGGCGGACCAACTGCGGGATCAGTCTCAGAGCCGCAACGCTCTCTTGCGCGTTCTTGCCAAAGCCAATGCCCGGATCGACCAGGATCTGCTCCGGTGCGATTCCGGACTCTTCGGCAATCTCCTGCGAGCGCTCCAGGAAGGTGACGATCTCGGCCGCCAGATCGCCCTGGCCTTCATGCAGTCGGTTATGCATCAAGACCACACCCGCCCGCTGGCGGCCGACCACCGCAGCCAGGTCAGGGTGCCGCTGCAGTCCCCACACGTCGTTCACGACGTGAAAACCGTGAGCCAAGGCTGCCTCTGCCACCTCTGGCTGGGAGGTGTCGATCGACCATACTGCCCCTGCCACCTCGTCCAAGCGAGCCAGTAGCGGTCCCAGGCGGGCCAATTGATCGGCAGCCGAGACCGGCTGCGCGCCTGGGCGGGTGGACTCGGCGCCGACGTCGATCACCTCGGCTCCGGCACCCAGCATCTGGCGGGCGTGGGCCACAGCCATCTCCGGGTCGAGGTAGAGGCCGCCATCGGAAAAAGAGTCCGGCGTCAGGTTCAAGATGCCCATCACCAGGGTGCGTTCACCCAGTGGCAAGGACAGATCTCGGCAGCGCCACCAGGAGCGCGCAGCCATCAGAAGAGGCCGCGAATGTGGCCGTCAGGGCTCAGATCGATGCGCTCCGCCGCCGGCTCTTTGGGCAGGCCCGGCATCTGCATCACCGAGCCCAGCAGGGCTACCACAAAACCGGCACCTGCCGCCAGGCGGACCTCCTTGACCGTCACCGTAAAGCCGTGCGGCCGGCCCAGACGGCTTGGGTCGTCGGTCAGCGAGTACTGGGTCTTGGCCAGGCATACCGGCAGATGTCCATAGCCCATGGCCGTGATCTGATCCAGGCGGCGGCGGGCGGCAGGCGAGAACTCGACGCCGTCGGCGCCGTACACTTGGCGCACCACAGTTTGCATTTTTTCGACCAGCGATTGGTCGGCGGTGTACAGGGCGTGCGGCTGCGACAGCTGATCCGCAGCATCCACCACCCGGTGCGCCAAGGCGATCGTGCCCTGACCTCCCTGGGCGAAGGCATCCACCTGCTCGGCGGCCACACCGCGGGCCCGGGCATGGGCCAGCACCAGATCGCGCTCGGCTGGGGAGTCGGTCGGAAACACGTTCAGAGCCACCACCGGTGGCAGTCCGTAGGCCAAGACGTTGTCGATATGCCGGTCCAAGTTCACCAAACCGGCCTGCAGAGCGCTCAAATTCTCCTCCTTGAGATCGGCCGGGCGGACCCCGCCTTGCAGCTTGAGCGCCCGGACGGTGGTCACAACTACCGCTGCCGCTGGCCACAGACCCGAGAGCGGAGCCACAATATCCATGAATTTCTCAGCGCCCAGGTCCGAGCCAAAGCCACACTCTACGACGGCATAGTCGCGCAGCTCAAGCGCCAGCCGGGTGGCCAAGATGGAGTTTGTGCCATGCGCGATGTTGGCGAAGGGGCCGCCATGGATGAAGGCAGGTGTGTGCTCCAAGGTCTGAACCAAGTTCGGCTTGATCGCATCTTTCAATAGCGCCGCCATGGCTCCCGCAGCACCGAGGTCGCGGCTGGTCACCGGCGAGCCGTCCGTACGGTAGGCGACGATGATGTCGCCCAGCCGCTGCTTAAGGTCCCCGATATCGGATGCCAGGCACAAGATGGCCATCACCTCGGAGGCCACCGTGATGACAAAGCCACTTTCCCTGGGAACTCCTTCGCTCCGGCCCCCGAGTCCGATCACAATCTGGCGCAAGGCACGGTCATTCATATCCAGGGCCCGCGGCCAGGTAATCTGGCGGATGTCGATATTGAGCGCGTTTCCCTGGTGCAGATGGTTGTCGAGCATGGCGGCCAGCAGGTTATGGGCGGTGGTGATGGCGTGGAAGTCACCTGTGAAGTGGAGGTTGATGTCTTCCATCGGCACCACCTGGCTGAAGCCGCCGCCAGCGGCACCGCCTTTGAGGCCCATGCACGGCCCCAGGGACGGCTCGCGCAGGCAAACCGCTGCCTGCTTGCCGATCAGGGCCAGGGCCTGACCCAGGCCCACCGAGACCGTCGTCTTGCCTTCACCAGCTGTGGTTGGATTGGTACCTGTGACCAAGATCAGCTTGCCCCGGCCCCGGCCCTTTCTGCGCTCGATGGCAGACAGCGCCACCTTGGCCTTATAGCGGCCATAGGTCTCGATCTCGTCGTCGTCCAGACCGATCTCTCTGGCGATCTCGATGATCGGCCGTAGTGTGGCCTGTTCGGCGATCTCTACATCGGACAACATGTCGATTCAGCCTCCCCGTTGGCTCGACGATCTGTGGCCTACAGATTGGGCGGCAGCTGCTGCAAGGTCACTGTGAAGGTGCGCTTGAGCGGGCCGCGGGCCACCACCACAGCCACTTTAGCCCCCGGCTGGAAGTCACTAATCGCGCTTTCCAGGCTGGTGACCCCGGTCACCGGGTGGCCCCCCAGCGAGGTGATCACGTCGCCGATCCGGATGCCGGCAAGCTGGGCTGGACCACCCTTAGAGACAGCCAGAACCACCGCTCCATGCGCCACCGTGGTCTGCAGCTTCTTAGCGATCTGGGCGGTGAGATCCGTGATCTCCACGCCGAGGTAGGCGTGGGTGACAAACCCCTGGCTAATCAACTGACCGACCGCCGAGCGGACCGTCGACACCGGGATGGCGAACCCGATGCCCTGGGCCTGGCTGGCAAGCGCCGTGTTCACACCCACCATCTGGCCGTAGAGGTTGAGCAAGGGGCCGCCGGAGTTGCCCGGATTAATCGCGGCGTCCGTCTGCAGCAGATCACTGTAGACACGGGTTGGTCCATTTGACACCGGGATGCTGATCGGCCGCCCAGTCGCCGAGATCACGCCCATGGTTACGGTGTGCGACAGGCCGTATGGGTTGCCGATCGCCACCACCCACTGCCCAACCTGGATGGCAGTGGACGGCGCAAAGGGAATGACCGGCAGTGGTTTGGGCGCCGAGATCTTGAGCACTGCCAAGTCCAGGCTGTAGTCCTGGCCGACCAGCCTGGCCGTGAACGGCCGCGTATAACCGGCCACCGTGACCGTGATCCGGTTTGCCCCGTTCACCACGTGCTGATTGGTCAAGATATACCCATTAGCCGAGATGATCGATCCAGAACCCAAAAACACCTGGGTGGTGGTCGTGGTGGTTGGTGCCTGTAGCGGGTTGAAGGGGTTGAAGGTGGCGGTCGACGTGGGCACATAGGCGGTGACCAGAACCACCGCTGGGCTGGCCTTGGCCACTACGGTCGGCACCGTAGCCAGCGAGAGGCCCTGAGATTTGACCAAAGGCTGACTGAGGATGTTCGGCGGTGCCTGCAACCACGGGTTGAGCAAGCGCTGGGCGATCAGGTCCCCACCGCCAAATGCTACTCCGGCCAGGAGCGACAGCAATAACACAGCCAAGGCTCTGCGACCCCAGACTCTCATCGGAAAGACCTCCTTCACCTAGCTGGCGTCACGGACAACCGAAACGGACGCCTGGGCCGGAGTCAGTAGTTCCAGCCGGTGGTCCACCTCGGATACGCTGATCGACGCCAAGAGATCTGGCAATTGGAATAGATCTTGCCCATGAAACGCCATGCCCAGCCAGGCGTGCGCCAGAGCCTCTGGGCGGTCGAACAGCCCCCAGAACTGGCCTATTTGCCGCCGGCGCAGGCGCTCCACCCGGGTGCGATCCAAACCGCTCTTGCGAATCGTGTCGATGCCACGCCACAACTCTTCTTCCAACCTCTGCGGGTCGACGGTCTCGCCACCGACTGCCACCAGACCAAAACCAGGCCCGGTGAAAGATTGCGCTCCGAAGCCGTCCGTGATCAGACCCAGCCGATATAACTCCAAGTACAGGTCGCTTGACTCGCCGAACAGGGCCTCGGCCATCAATCCGGTGGCCGTCTCTTGGCGCAGCTCGGTACTGGGCTCGGGGTCTTTGAAGCCAATCTCCAAAATGGGCACCGACACGGCCATGGCGGTGTCAACCCGTGGCTGACGAATTCCCGTCGGCTCTGCCGGCGGCTGGAAACCTGGAGCCGGACCAGACGGCTCGGGGAAGGCTCTCTCTGCCAGCGCAGCCACAGCCTGTGGATCGACGTCTCCGACCACCACCAGCCGCATGTTGCTCGGCCGGTAGAAGGCCCGGTGGCACTCGATCAACAGTTCGGCCGTGATCTCCGCCACCGACTCCTCGCTGCCGCCGATCTCTTGGCGGACCGGGTGGTAGTGGTAGAGGGCATTGAGCAGCGCGTTCCAGGACCGATGTTCCGGCATGTCCTGATACATGCGCAACTCTTGGACGATGATGCCGCGTTCTTTGTCGACGCCGGCAGCCGTCAGGTACGGGTGTTGCACAAAGGTGAGCAGATGATCCAAGCAGGCTTCCTCTTCGGAGGTCGCAGAAAAGAGATAGGCCGTTTGGAAGTAGTCCGTAAAGGCATTGTACGAGGCTCCCAGTACGGCGAAACGGTCCATGGCGTTGCCGTCCTTGGACTCGAACAGCCGATGCTCCAAGAAGTGGGCAGTGCCGGCAGGGATGGCCCGCCTACCGCCGTCCACTGGCACTTGGGTGTCCATCGATCCGTAGCGGACTCCCAGCAGGGCATAGGTCTTGGCAAACCCAGGCAATACCAGCGTGGACACCGTCAGGCCAGATCTCAACTGGCTGTGGTAGTGCCGGAGGTCAACGCGCGCCAGGCGCTGTTCGATCATCAGGGCTTAGCCTCCTGCGGCCGAGACATGAAGTACACCGTGTCCAGCGCTATGTCGGAGAAGGCGCGCTGCACGTCTTGCCGGGAGATGGCGCCGAGCGCCGCCCGTTCTAGCTCCGGGCGGTACGGCTCACCGAGCAGGTCAAGGTCGTAGGCCTGGCCCAAGACCGCCTCAGGACGGTCGGTCTGGGCCGCCAATTCGTTGAGCAGTGCCCGCTTGGTCATCTCCAGCTCGTCATCGGAGAAGTCGCCGTGGCGCACGGCCTCGACCTGTTGTTCGATAATCTGCTGGGCCGCCAGCTGCTTGGTCGGATCGATACCGCTGTGCACGATCAGGAGTCCTTTGAACAGGTCCAGCTGGCTGGCCGCATAGTAGGCCAACGACGCCTCTTCGCGCACATGGCGAAATAGCAGCGAGTGCGGGTAGCGCCCAAGCACGGCGTTTGCGACCCGGGCGGCGAGTCGGTCCTGATCGCCGGCGTGGCGGCCTACCTGATAGCCCATGACCAGCTTGCTCTGGTCGACCGGCTGAAACTCCTCAACTCGGCGGACTGTCGACTTCGGCCGCTCCTGTGGCGGCTGATATGGGTCACCTGCGCGCCCTGGCAGGTCGCCAAACAGCCGTTCAATCTGGCGGATCATGTCGTCTGCGTCCATGTCGCCACTGGCGGCCACCGTGATCGGTGCCTGGGCCAGGAGTTCATGGTAGGCGGCTGCCACCTCTTGGGGCCCGGTCTGGTCCAACTGCTCGATGGTTCCATAGGCCGTCTGGCAGTATGGGTCTCCCTCGAACATCGCTTCCAGCATCCGGATTTGGGCGTACTCGGTCTTATTGTTAAAGATGCCTTGCAGCTCACTGGAGATGGATCGCCGCTCCTCCTCCAGATAGCCGGCGTGGAAACCGTCGCCGTCTATCAGCGGCTCGCGCAGCACCTCGGCCCACAGGCCGAGGGCCTTGTCCCAGATCGGTTCAGGCAGGATGCGATCCGATACGCAGCCTAGCCTCAGATGCAACAGATGGGCGTTACCGAGCTTGCTGGCGGCGCCAGTCAGGGACGCCCCGTAGAGGCTGTCCAGGAGTGCGCGCAGCTGCAAGGTCTCCGGGACGCGGCTACTTCCCCGCACCAAGACGGCAGGGACCAACGCCTGAGCCGCAGTCTGACTTCCCAGCCGCAAGCGGCAGGTGAGCATGATGCTCCGCCGGCGGAACTTACGGCTGGGCAGCAGCAAGATGCGGATGCCATTGCTCAAGTGGTGGGTCACCAGCCGGCTGGAAATCGCCGATTGGGTCCCCTCTTTGCGTTGCGGGTGAAGGGGTGAGAAAGCGCTCAACTGGCCTTCTCTCCGACACCCATCAGCTGCTCAAACTCCGGCCCCTCTAGGGTTTCTTTCTCAAGCAACTCGGCCGAGATCTTGTCCAGCTGCTCACGGTGCGCCACCAGCAGGTCCTTGGCCTTCTGATAGCACTCGCCGACGATGCGCCTGGTCTCGTCGTCAATGGTGGCCGCCACCTTTTCGGAGTAGTTCCGGTCGCGCAGGAAGTCGCGTCCCATGAACACGGTATCTTGCTTGGTGCCGTAGGTCATGGGGCCCAGCGCGTCTGACATGCCGAACTCGGTAATCATCCGCCGCACCATCTTGGTCGCCTTGTCGAGGTCGTCGCTGGCACCAGTGGTGATCTCGCCAAACACCACTTCCTCGGCTGCCCGCCCGCCCAGAGCGGCGGTCACCCGGTCGGTGAACTCCTCCTTGGAGACCAGATAGCGATCTTCTCTCGGCATTTGCATGGTATAGCCCAGTCCCATCCCGCGCGGAATGATCGTCACCTTGACCACCGGATCAGCATGCTCCAAGACGGTGGCGACCAGGGCGTGACCGACTTCGTGAAAGGCCACGACGCGCCGTTCTTTCTCGTTCATGACCCGAGCCTTGCGCTGGGGGCCGGCGATCACCCGCTCCACAGCCTCGCGCAACTCGTCCATGCCGACCCGCTTCTTGCGACGGCGTGCGGTCAAAAGGGCGCCTTCGTTCAGCATGTTGGCCAAATCGGCACCGGTAAATCCCGGTGTCATCCGGGCGATGTCTCCAAGGTCGACCTCTTTTTCAAGCGGCTTGTTGCGGGCGTGCACGTCCAAAATCTCCTGCCGGCTCTTCAGGTCCGGCCGGTGGATGACCACCTGGCGGTCGAAGCGGCCGGGACGCAACAGGGCTGGATCCAGCACGTCCGGGCGGTTGGTGGCGGCCATCACGATGATGCCCTCGTTGACACCAAAGCCGTCCATCTCTACCAGCAACTGATTCAGCGTCTGCTCTCGCTCGTCGTGACCGCCACCGTACCCAGCACCACGCATCCGGCCCACCGCATCGATCTCATCGATGAACACGATGCAGGGCGAGCTCCGCTTTGCCTGATCAAACAGGTCGCGGACCCGGGAGGCGCCGACGCCCACAAACATCTCGACGAAGTCGGAGCCAGAAATCGAGAAAAACGGCACCCCAGCTTCGCCAGCCACGGCACGAGCCAAAAGCGTCTTGCCGGTGCCCGGTTCGCCGAACAGCAACACACCCTTGGGGATGCGCGCCCCTACCTCCAGATATCGGCGCGGGTGCTTTAGGAAGTCGATGATCTCGGCCAGCTCTTCTTTGACTTCGTCGACGCCGGCCACATCCTTAAAGGTCACCCGCGTCTTCTCGTCGTTGTTGTGCATGCGCGCCCGGCTGCGTCCGAACTGCATGACCCGATTCCCGCCACCTTGGCTCTGTTGCATCATGAAGAAGAACAATCCGCCGATGACCAGGGTCGGCAGCAGGTAGATGAGGAGCGTGGACCACCACGGGCTCTGGGCCGGCGTGGCGATCGAAAACGCCACGTGCTTGGCCGCAAGCAGCGAGATCAGGCTGCTGTCGGAGGTGGGAAGCACCGCCTGGAACTGCTGGCCGTTGACCAGGGTTCCGGTCATGATCTGGGTCTGCTCGTTCAGCTGGGCACTCTTCAACGATCCCGCCTGCACCGCGGTCAACATGTGGCTGTACGACCATGTCGGCAGGACAGGGGTCGGCGTCGACACGTACTTGGCCAAGGCCAAGAAGAAAACAATGGCCAACAGGGGGACAATCAGGCGCCGGAGCATGTTGTTCATAAGCGGGCGGACGCCCCTTTCCTGACGGGCCTACCCCTAGCCACACGGTGTTTCGGCGCAGGTTTCTTAAGATTACCACAATCGCTCGCTGCCGCACCCAGCCCAACAAGAGGTAGGCGCCTGTCCCTCAGCGTGGCGCGCTCGGCGGAAAACTCCAGTTCGCCCTCGCCCTGCCATGGGCCACGCACGCCCAGCACCGCGGCCACCCCATGCTCGGTCACGATCAGGGGCACTCTGGTGCGCAGCGGCATCGGCACGCCAGCGCCGTCCCAAACGTCGGCCAGGCCCCCGCCGGAGGTCAGCCGATCCCCGGGCTGCCAGCCACGGATCCACATCGGCGTAGCGATGTCGGCCAGTTGCATGTCCGCCAGGCCAGGCGGCAACGGCGCCGGAATGCAGATGGTCTGGCCGGGGCCGGGGGCCGCCTGCAGCGGCAATTCTGGCCGCACGCCGCTAGGTCCCAACCACACGCTGGCGCCCATCTTTCCCACCCAAAGTCCGCGCCCGCCGCCGCCACCGGTCGCCAGGGCACGGCCAAGCGCCGTCACCTGCCCCTCTGTCGGCCTCCGATTCAGACGTACCAAGAGGGCGTAGGCGATGCGAGAGACTACTGCGCTGGGCAGCCCCTCGGGCAGATCGAGGACCAAGCCACCGCACACCGGTCGCACCGTGGCCAGAGACCGCTCGGCCTGCTCACCCAAGGCATCGTCGTCCCATGCGGCCAGCCGAGCCGCCCGCCCCAAAATCCGCTCGATCTGCGGCTGGCGTGTTGCTATCGCCGGCAGCAGTTCCAGCCGGATCCAATTGCGCAGGCGCACTTGGTCGACATTGGTCGGGTCGTCCTCATAGGGGATGTGTGCGGCATCGGCCCACCGCCGCAACTCGCCGCCGGGGACGTCGATCAGGGGACGTAGCCACAAGCCTTCCGACCACTGGCGCATGCCCCGAATGCCATGGCTGGTGGTGCCCTGGATCAGGTGGGCAAGCACCGTTTCTGCCTGATCCGACCCATGGTGGGCCAAGATCACGGCCTGGGCGTCCACGACGGCGGCCACATGGGCGAGAAATCGCCTGCGCTCCAGGCGTGCGCGCTCCTCTGTCGCCGCCCACCTGGCCGGAAGGTGACCGACGCTCAAAGGCAGCCCGAGGAGCTGGGCGCGGGCGGCGACCAGTTGTGGTGCCCGACTTTTCCGCCAGCCGTGATCCAGGCAGGCGATATGCAGAAAAAGCCCGATCTGCGGTGCGATCTGGGCCATCGCCTCGAGCAGCGCCATGGAGTCGGCCCCGCCACTCACCGCAACCACGGCGTGAGGCTGAATCCTGTCAGCGAAAGCCGCCTGCACCCGCTGACGCAGCGTCAACATCCAGTCCATAGTCCGCTGTTCGCCAGCCCTTCTCCGCTGCCCTGTGCCAGCTCTCGAAAGCAGTCAGGCCGGACCTCTGCGGTCCAGCCTGGCCAAGATGCGCATTGGTGACCCCACCGGGATTCGAACCCGGGTCTTCACCGTGAAAGGGTGACGTCCTAGGCCTCTAGACGATGGGGTCTGGCGGAACATTATAGCATGGTTCCAGAGATCGCCCGTCTGCCTAGGCCGCCCCCACCTTGCGGACTCCCTGGACCAGGGCCTGTAGCTTGCGCACGGCCTGCCAGCGGGGTGTTTGCGAAAATCCGCAGTCCGTGGTCAGGCTGAGGTCCTCGGCCGCAACGTGGCGCAGAAGGGTTTGCACCCGCCACGCCACATCGTCTGGGGTCTCGATGTACGAACTCTTGACGTCGACCACCCCGGCTGCCAGGAACAGATGCCGGCCAGCCTGATCCAGCCACTGCGGCCACAACTCCACCTCTGCCATCTCTCGGTTGGCGAACTCCAGCACCCACTCGTCTGCCGGGATCTTCACTAGTTCCCGGACCAGTGGGTCGTAGCGGCGCCAGGCAAACGGCCGCCCCTGATTGTCGCCAAAACAGATGTGGACGGATTTGGCGACGTCGATTCCTGCGAGCGCTCGCTGAGCGGCCTCCACCGCCAGCAGTGGGTCCTGGTCGCGCGCGATCATCGGTTCATCGATCTGCACGTGGCTGGCCCCGGCCCGGATCAGGGCCTTCAACTCGCGATTGACCAGATCGGCCAATGCGAGCACGGCGTCGGGGCGGCTGGGGTAGCCGGCCGTGACCTCGATCGGAGTGGCCAGCGTGATCGGGCCAGCTACGGTCGCCTTCACCGGACGCGATGCAAAGGATTTGGCTACGGTCCAGGTCTCCACGGCGCCCAGCGTGACCTCCGTTGACAGGGCGGCACTCAGTTTGCGCTGGGGCATCTGGTCGTAGCCAAAGGGGCCCAGCCGACGAGCCACCGGCTGCAACGGCATGCCAAGCGCATCGTAGTACTGACCGAGGAAGCCACCGGCAACGTAGATCTCTCCACTGCCGATCTCATCGAGACCTGCTCCCTCCTGGTCGATAACCGCCAGGTGCGTGGCATCGCGGGCGGCCTCAGCCAAATCTGCCGGGCCGACCGACGGATCCTGTAGCGCCCGCACCCGCAAGGAGATGAGCCAGCCTGGCGCCGACATGCTGCCTACGGCTGTCGTCCTCAGCCCCCCGAAGGCATGGTTTCCCGGCCGCACTGCGTCCACTTGCGTTCCCTCCCGCATTCGTGTGCTGAACGGACCATTCGTGATCAACTGGCTCGATCCCGCGCCGGCTGTGGCAGATGCCCCACCGAGAGACTATGCTGAGATGTAAACTCTGGCTCGCTAGGGCAACCTGAGGAGGTAGGCGCCATGGCTCAGTTGACCCTCTATCAGTTCGACACCTGACCCTATTGCGTATTGGTTCGCCGCCGGCTCGGAGAGCTCGGCCTCGCCTTCCAGGTGATCACCATCCCCCGTCCGCGCAGTGAGCGTCAAGAGGTTCTGGCCGTGAGCGGACAGCCCACGGTACCAGTCCTGGTCACCGACGATGGCGTCTTTGCTGATGAAAACGACATCTTGGCCTATCTGGAGCGGACCTATGGCCCGGCGCCCAAACGGCCGCAGGCCAAGGCCGAGCTATGGCCAACCGACTTAGCGGCCAAGCTAGATGCCCTGGCCACACGCCTAGCCGAGAGCAGCGAAGAGCTTTTGGCCATCTCCCGCGCTGCCCAAGTTCATCAGGCCGTGGACCTCACCAACGTGTTGCAGGTCGCTGGCCAGGCGGCTGCCGATGCCGCCCGCTGGACGGCCGGACAGGCGGAGTCAGCGCGCTCCTGAGGCCCGGGAGTGGCTATACCGCGACCCAGAAAACCCCTCTCCCCAGTCTTGGTCCCGAGCCGCCGGCGACGAAGCGCTCCGGCCTCTGGCCTCACCCTGTGGCGCTGAGCTAGGCATGTGGGCCTAAGAGCTCGGCGCCGTCATTAGCACATAGCTGGGCAAGGAGTCGGGCGGCTGGGCGCCAGGAAAAGCGCTGCCCAGCGCTCGGTGGCGGGCAAAGCCCGAAGGCCGGGCCCCAGCCTTCTCGCCACTCGAAATTGTCCCAAAGCGTCCAGTACAGGTAGCCCGCGACATCCAACCCCTGCTGCCTTGCCTCCAGCAGCACCCGCACGTGGCTGCGCAGATAATCGCAGCGCAAGTCCTCATCCAGCGTGGCGATGCCGTTTTCGGTGATCAGCACGGGCAGACCCATCGGCTTGAGCCAGGACAAAACGGCAGCCAGATCGGCGCTGTCCGTCACCCAACCCATCTGGCTGAGTCGTTCTCCCGGCCTGCTGCGGCGCACCTGGGTCAGGCCACGGGCATAACTGCGGGCATAGAAGTTGACACCCAAGAAGTCATGAGTGCCTGCGGTCCACTGGTAGAAGTACTGGTTGAACACCGCGTCCTGCAGGCGGCTGCCCAGCTGGTCCATCAGGTGGTGCGGGCGATGGGGCCAGATCCGGGTCAGATGTTTGGCGACACCCACGCGCCTGGCCGGGTCGATCTGATGCAAGATTTGAAAAGCCTGCCGATGGGCCCGTGCCAATGCGCGCCCTACCCGATTCACCTCGGTCAGAGAGCGACGACCCGGGGGCCACTCACCGAGCAGGTAACCCATCACCGCCAGCACCATCGGCTCGTTGATGGTCACCCACCAGGTGGCATCGAGCGCGCTGCCCACCACCTTGCACAGGCGGGCGAAGTGAGTCGTGAAGTTTGGGCTGAGCACGCCGCCCTCTGCCTCCAGCCACTTGGGCAGTGTGAAGTGGTGCAGCGTGACCACCGGTTCCAATCCGCAGTTCCTGGCCGTATCCACCATCTGCCGATAGTGGGCCAGGGCCGCCTGGTCCGTGGCACCAGGCGCCGGCTCGATCCGGCTCCACTCCACCGAAAAGCGATAGGCATTCAATCCCAAGGCCGCCACCTGACGAATGTCGTCCAGTGCATGCAGGTAGTGCTCGCAAGCCTTCCCCGCACCTTGGAACCCAGGTGTGATCGTCCGCTCGAATCTGGACCAGTCGGCGTGGTCGATGTTGCCTTCTACCTGGTACGAAGAGGTCCCGACGCCCCAAAGCACGCCCACCCCTCCTCGCCGTTGCGCCGACAGGTTTTCGCTTCAGCCAAGGCGAACGCCTTCGCACTTCGCCCAGGCGCCTGAGGAGGCATCATCACGCCAGGCACCCTGATCGCCGTCGAGGGCATTGATGGCAGCGGAATCAGCACCCAGTCCCAATCCCTGGTCCAGTGGCTGCAAGGCACGGGGCGTCCCGCCCTTGGCACCAAGGAGCCCAGCGATGGTCCCGTCGGTCAACTGATTCGCCGTGCCCTGCAGGCCCAGGGAGAGGCGGCCCAGGTCAGCGAGCCGGTCCTGGCCGCCTTGTTCGCCGCCGACCGCATCGACCACTTGCAGCGGGTGATCGAGCCGGCCCTGACCAGTGGCCAGATCGTGGTCTGTGACCGCTATCTTCTCTCTTCGTTTGCCTACCAGTCCCTGGCCGTGGACATGGATTGGCTACGCCAACTCAACCGCCAGGCCCGGCGCCCGGACCTCACGCTGTGGCTCACCGTCTCCCCGGCCACCAGCCGCCGCCGCCGCTGGCAGCGGCCGGCTGACGAACGCTATGAGGCGGACGACCACCTGGCCAGGGTCGCAGCTCAGATGGGTGACGTCTCAAGGCAGCTGAGGTCCGAGCTCCAGATCGTGGCCGTGGACGGTGAAGGCAGTGCCCAGGAGGTACTCACCCGCCTGCAAGCGGCGGTGATGGAAAGGCTGCGCTGATGCGAGCGTTGGCAAGGCGTACGTAGTCCGCATCCGATTCCACGCCCAATCCCTTTCGTCCCCGCCGCATGGCGGCAATCACAGTCTGGCCACTGCCGGCGAACGGGTCCAGCACCACATCATCGGGATAGGTGTACAGCTCGATCAATCGCCCGGGCAGTTCCTCAGGGAAGGGTGCTGGGTGGCCGACCCGCCGGGCCGAGACCGATGGGAAGTGCCAAACGCTGCGGGTGAGCTCGGTGAACCGGGCAGCCTCCAGGGTTCCGTCTTGATCGCCCTTTCGGCCGTAGCTTTCCTTGGAGAACACCAGCACGTACTCGTGGACATCGCGCAGCGTCGGATTGGCCGGCTGCCGCCAGCTGCCCCAGGCGGTGGAAACCCCGGCGCTGGCGCCCTTGTCCCACACCACCTCACCGCGCATCAGGTAGCCGATGTCGATCAGGTCGAGGGCGATGTAACTGGCCAATGGGATGTACGGCCGTCGGCCCAAGTTGGCAACATTCACCGCCAGCCGGCCACCGGGCACCAACAGCCGATAGATTTGGGTGAAGACCTGCCGCAATAGGAGCCGATACTCGGGCAAGGTGAGATCAAGGTCGTAATCCTTTCCAGCGTTGTACGGCGGTGACGTGACGACCAGGTGGCAGCAGCCATCGGGCAAGAAGTCCAGCTGGCGGCTGTCGGCGGCAATCACTTTGCCGAGGAGTTCAGGAGCGATCTGACCGCCCGGGCCAGATTCCGGTGGTGCCTCGCTGGCGGTAGGACCGTAGAGCTTGCGCTGATAGAAAGCGGCGGCGTCATGTCCCTGTCGCCCAGGCATGCCAAAGGTCTCCGTCTTGGTCCGCCGTCGCATGGCCTCATCTCCCCGCTCAGAAGTTCGCGTCTTAGTGGCTGCCTCCTTGTCCTGCTGTCCTGGCCAAACGGTTTCGCTGAAGGTGCCCTGCGCCGACCTGAATGTGTACAATGTGGGACGTGTCCGCAAGGAGGCGTCGGCTGCCGATGGACGCGGTTTCGCACTCCGCCTCACCTACTCCACCTGCTGCACCCCAACCGGTCAACTACTGGCGAGTGGTTGGTACTGTCTGTATCGGTGCCTTCATGGCCGCTCTCGACGCTAGCATCATCACCGTCGCCATCCCCACCCTGCACACGTACTTCCACGCCCCGGTTGGCGTAGTCGGATGGGTCGCAATCGCCTACCTGCTCACGCTCAGTTCTCTGCTGATCATCTTCGGCCACTTGGCCGACCGGATCGGCCGGGCCCGCATGTACGCCTATGGCTTTACCGTATTCATCATCGGTTCGGCCCTGTGCGGCGTGGCACCGACGATCATGGTTTTGATTATCGCCCGTATCTTCCAGGCATCGGGTGCTGCGATGCTGCAGGCCAACAGCGTAGCCTTGGTCACGGCCTACACACCGCCTCGTCAACGTGGCCGGGCGATCGGCATTCAGGCCGCCGCCCAGGCGCTCGGTCTGTCAGCAGGCCCGGCGGTGGGCGGTGGCCTGTTAGCTCTCTTCACCTGGCGGGCGCTATTCTACGTCAATGTGCCGATCGGCATCATCGGCACCCTGCTGGCCTTGCGCTTTTTGCCCAAGGACCCAGAAGGTACTCCCAGTGAGCCCTTCGATTATGCGGGGGCGGGGTTGATGATTCTGTGTCTGGTGCTATTCATGTGGGCACTCAACCAGGGCTACCTCTTGGGCTGGGGATCACTGCCGATCATCCTCAGCTTTCTGGTGTCAGTGGCCGCCGGCTACCTGTTCGTCCACCGTCAACTCGGCATTTCCCATCCGATCCTGGACCTGACCATGTTTCGTAACTGGGTGTTCTCCTCCGGGAACGTCTCCGGAATGCTGTCCTATACCCTACTTTATGGCACCTTGTTCCTCGGCCCCTTCGAACTTCAACTAGTCCAGCACCTACCGATCTCTCAAGAGGGATTGGTATTGACCGCCGTGCCGGTGGCCATGACCGCCTTGTCACCGATCAGCGGGCGACTGGCCGACCGTTGGAGCGCCAAGGACCTGTCTCTTCTCGGCATGGCGATCGGCACCGTTGGTGCCTTTGTGTTGGCGTTCACTGCCGGCGCCGCCTCGATCGGCGCCACCCTGGCCGGGTTGATGCTGGTCGGCGTCGGCATGGGCCTGTTCACCCCGCCTAACAACTCTTCGGTGATGGGCGTAGTCCCTCGAGCCCGGCTCAGTTCAGCCGGAGGCTTCTTGAACATGGCCCGCTCGCTGGGCATGAGCATCGGCGTAGCGGTGGCAGGCTCCTTGTACGCCGGCATGCTGCTCTCCACCATCGGCAACGATAACCCCAGCCGGGCCCAGTCTCCGGCCGTGGGTCATGCGCTGATGATCGCCTTTATCGGCATTGGTGTGGCCGCCTTGATCGCCACCATAATTTCTGCCATCAAACCGAACTTCAAGGTGGAACATCATGGCGACGCTGAGCCGCAGGATCTGATGTGAGGACAACAGCCGTGGGGCCAGGATTCTGACTCCGGTGCTCAGCCTGCTCCTGTTCCTGGCGGTCGTGGTGGCCAGCGTGCTCCGGCCCTGGCGGCTTTCTCCGGGCTTATTCGCCGGCGCAGGCGCCGTGGTGGCGGTGGCCGCCGGCTTCACTGCGCTGCACAGCCTACCCACCATCTGGTCGTTGATCTGGGACCCCACCTTGGCCTTCGTGGCCGCAATCGTCATGTCGCTGGTGCTGGATCAGATCGGTGTCTTCGCCTGGGCCGCCCGCCACGTACTTCGCTCCGCCCGCGGGCATACGGCTTTGGCGTTCGGTGGACTCTTGCTGTTGACTGCGGCAGTCAGCATGCTCTTCAACAACGACGGCGCAGCCCTGATCATGACCCCAATCGCCCTCGAGCTGGCAGCACTCTATGCACTGGGACCGGGTCCGGCCATGGCGTTGCTCCTGGCGGTCGGGTTCATGGTGGATGCTGCCTCCTTGCCGTTACCGGTCAGCAATCTGGTGAACATCCTAGCCACCGACGCTGCCCACATCAGCTTTCTAGCGTTTGCCCATATCATGATGCCGGTCGACGTGGCGGTGGTCGCTGTCAGCGTGGTGCTCTCCTGGGCGCTGCTTGGCCGTAGGCTTCCAGAGGACGTGGCGGCGCAGATCCCTGACCCGGCGGCCACCCTGCCGGACCTTACGCTGTTTCGCCGCGCCCTGCTCTTGGTGGCAGGGCTGGTGGTCGCCTACGTGGCCAGCGGCGCCCACCCCTTCCCTGTATCCGTGCCGGCGTCCGTGGCCGCCATCTTGCTGGTCGCCATGGCCTGGCAGCGCGGCCTGCTCCGCCCCAAGGCACTCCTGGCCACCGGTCCGTGGCAGGTCGTCGTCTTCTCGGTGGGAATGTATGTGTTGGTCTTCGCCTTGGCCCAGAGCGGCTGGCTGGGCAGCCTGCAGGCCGCCCTGGCTTGGGCCAGCCGACTTCCTCCCGCTGCCGGTGTGTTCGCGGTTGGCCTCATCACCGCTACCTTAGCTGCGGTGCTGAACAACTTGCCGGCGATCATGGCGGTGATGCTCAGTCTTGGCCACTTGGCACTGTCGCATCCGGCCAGCCTATCTTTGACCGCCGCCGCGACCATCGGTGCCGACATCGGCCCCAAGGTCTCGCCCATCGGGTCTCTGGCTACGTTAATCTGGCTGCATCGACTGGAACGGCACGGGATTTCGATCAACTGGCGGACCTATGTCGGCGTAGGGGTGGTTCTCACGGTGCCGGTGCTGCTGGTGGCCCTGACCACCCTGGCGTCGATCCCAGGCTGAAGCGGTCCGCTGGTAGGCCCCCGAAGGAGGAGCTGGCAATCGACACATCGGCCTGGCCCAGCATAGAGCAGATGCGCGAGGCGCATCTGGCCTTCTCAGCCGGCGGCGGGCTGCGCACACCGACTCTGTCCGCACCCGGACTGGCCGCCCAATTGCACCTGGACGCGCTCTATCTCAAGGCCGAGTGCCTGCAGGTGACCGGCTCCTTCAAGTTTCGTGGGGCCTTCACCAAGGTGCATCGGGTGGCGCCGGCCCTAAATGGGCGCGGGGTCGTCACCTATTCGTCCGGCAATCACGGTCAGGCGGTGGCCGCGGCAGCCCAGCGCCACGGTCTGGCTGCCGTCGTGGTCATGCCGGAAGATGCCGTCGCCGAAAAGGTCGCCGGCGCCATGGCCCTGGGGGCAGAGGTGCGGTTTTCGGGTACGACTTCGGTGGCGAGGCAGGTTACCGCAGAGGCGATTGCCCAAGAGCGCGACTGGGTGGTCATTCCTCCCTTCGACGACCCCTGGGTGATTGCCGGTCAGGCCACCATCGGCCTGGAGATCGCCGAAGATGCACCCGATACGGACGCGGTGCTGGTACCGATCGGCGGCGGCGGCATGGCGTCCGGCATCAGTCTGGCGCTCGCCCAAGTCCGCCCGCACTGTCCGGTGTTCGGGGTCGAGCCCGCTGGCGCAGACGACGCCCGGCGGTCTCTGGCAGCTGGTGAACTGGTCAGCTTGGACCACCCGGACACGGTCTGCGACGGTCTGCGTACCAGTCGCCTCGGGCAGCTGCCGTTTGCCATCCTCTGCGCACACCTGCGCCAGGTGCTCAGCGTCTCCGATCAGCAGGTCGGGCAAGCCGTTCTCCGCCTGCTCCAAGAGGCCAAGCTGGTGGTGGAGCCGTCCGGCGCGGTCGGTCTGGCTGCCCTGTGGGCCGGCTTGGCTGGTCCAACCCGCCGACCGACGGTGGTGCTCTCCGGCGGCAACATCTCCGGGTCTTACCTGAGCGCTCTGCTCGCCGGCGCCTAATTCCAGACAGGACATTTTCTGGCTGGTCCGAAAAAGAATGAACAGGGGTCCCACCGGCGGGGGCTCATGCATTCGGCGCTGACGCCAGAGGAAGCGATGTTGGTGGCCACAGGCTTGGGCCCCCGGGGCCGGCTGAGCGAACTCTCCAACAGCGACCTGCAGACCTTGATCCAAACCTGCAGCGAGATCTGCCAGACTGCCACCAGCCTGGCGGCAGGGTTAGCCGCTCTGCGACCAATCCAGACCCTGACGGCTGCCCAGTCTGCTGCGGTCTATCTCTACGTGCCGCCGCACCAGCTGTCGGCTCTAGCGGCGAGCGGCGATCCGCCCGCTCTGATCCCGGTTGACGACTCTGCGCCATCACTCGAAGCCGAAGTGTACAGGACAGGGCGCTCGGTGGTGTGGGGCGGCGGCCCGGATGAGACCCCAGGCCTCAGACCCGCGGCGCCTGGCGCAAGCTCGGCGATCATCACGCCCTTACAGGTGCAAGATCAGATCTGGGGCGTCCTAGCGGCATACCGGGAACACACCGGGTTCACCGACCGCGACCTGGCTGTTTTGGAAACAGTCGGGCAGGCGGTCGCGGTGGTGGTGGCGCTGCGGGCCTCGATCAGCCAGCAAGAGAGTTTGTGGGCGGGCGCCCCCTTGGGCATGGCTTCGTTCGACTTGGAGGGCCGGTTCATCAACGCCAACGACACCCAGGCCAAGATACTGGGCGTGCCGCTGACGGAGTTGATCGGCCGCTCGATGATGGACTTTGTGGGCACCTCAGATGCAGTGCGCGTTCGCCAGCTCTTCACGGATCAGACGCTCGACACGAACCCGCACAGCCACCTGCTTACGGCGCACCGGGCCGATGGGAGCCCTTTGGTGGTGGAAGCCTGGACAGCACCGCTGACGGTAGCCGGAGCGACAGTCGGCGTCCAGGTGGCACTGCGGGACCTGACCGCCGAGCGCCATGCCACCGAGCGCCTGGAGTGGCTGGCCACCCACGACCCGCTCACGGCCCTGGGCAACCGCCGCTGGCTGGAGCATGGCTTTGCCACGATGCTGGCCGACGATGCGCAACGGCGGCTGACATTGATCTACATCGACGTGCTCAACTTCTCGTACATCAACGAGACCTACAATCACGACATTGGTGACCACCTGTTGGCTGAACTGGGAAGGCGGCTGACCCGGGTCTTGTCGGATCGTGCCATCTGTGCTCGGGTCGGAAGCGACGACTTTGCGGTGCTGCTGGGCGAGTCCGCCGACGACCCGCCGTTTTTGCAGCTGCTCGAGGGCATCAAGAGCTGCTTCGAGCAGCCGTTGACCGTCGACGATCAGGTGGTCTCCCTGCGACCGGCCATCGGTGTCGCCCTCTATCCGCGCCACGCGCCAGACTGGCACACGTTGTTACGAATGGCTGCGGTGGCCGCGTCCCAGGTCCAGGCCACAGGACCGGCTGTGGTCTTTCATGCCGAGGGTGCCAGCGGGCATCAGAGCGCAGCCGCTGAGATTGCCCAGCGCCTGCCCAGGGCCCTGGCGGCTGGCTACCTGGAGCCTTTTTACCAGCCGATCGTCGACCTAAAGACCTCGAAAGTGGTGGCCGCAGAGGCGCTGTGCAGATGGCACGATCCGGATCTCGGCCTGATCTATCCCTCGCGGTTTATCCCGCTGGCAGAAGAGAGCGGGCTGATCGTCAGCATCGGGCGCTTCATGTTGCAGGCCGCTTGTCGGCAGCTGAAGCAGTGGCAGACCGAATTCGCTCGGCCAAGCAGAGTGCAGGTCAACGTGTCCGCTCGGCAGTTCGAGGAGCCAGATTTCCCGGAATTGGTTGCCGAGATCATCCGAACAGCGGGCCTGCCGCCAGGCTCCGTGGCGCTGGAGTTGACCGAGAGCGTGCTGGTGCGCATCCGGGAGTCGACCGTTGACCCGCTCCAAGCCCTAGCCCGGCACCAGGTTCCGGTGATCATCGACGACTTCGGCATCGGCTTCTCATCGCTGAGTTATCTACACCAGTTCAAGGTGGACGAGCTAAAGCTTGACCGCTCATTTCTCGAGCCAGCTCAAAATGGCATGTCGTCAAGGGACCTGCTGACGGCCATCGCCGAGTTTGCCAAGCGCCTGGGCATGCTGATCACGGTCGAGGGCGTGGAGCACTTCGACCAGATCGCAGCCTTGCGTCGACTCGGCTTCCAGCGTGCCCAGGGCTATGCCCTGGCCCCGCCGGCAAGTGCACCAGCCTGTGCCAGTTGGCTGGAGCAAGGCAAGATCAATCCCGCCAAGCCGGCGAAAGCCGCCGGAATCGACGCCTAATCTGCTCTTGGCTGGTGCCAGGGAGGTCCATGGCCGGTCAGCAACCAACTGGGACCAATGGCCATAAGACGTGTGGCACTAGCTCTGGCCTGCTCTTGATCCTCGTTCAGCCAGGACCGAGGCATGATCGGGCCCTGGCGGCCAACGACCAGGGCATCGCCAGCGATCACCACCCGATCCGCCAGCCGCACCAGCGACAGGTGCCCAGCCGTATGACCAGGTGTGTGCCAAACTGCGAAGCCGGCTACCTCGGCCCCAGGGTCAAGCCAGCGGTCGACCGCCACCGGCCGCATCAGCTGAGCCATCACCCGCCGGACCAGGCGCCGCGGCCGCAAGGCGCCTTCCAGAAACGAGCGCTCCTCGCTACCAGCCCACACCTGCGCACCTAGGGCTGAGGCCAGTTGCGCCGCCTGGCCTCGATGGTCCACATCACCATGAGTCAAGACCACGGCATCCAGGCGCCATCCGCTCTCGGACAGCCAGCGACTGATCTCCTGGCGATCGCTGGGCATCCCGGCGTCCACCAGCACGGTCAGCGTCTTGTCGTGAACCAGATAGCAATTCGACTGCCGCAGGCGGGGACCAGCGAACACCCCGGGCACTAGCTCCACCACGCCTACTCCCCCTCGCCCAGTTCCTATGCCAGGTCGGCCAGGTCCGGATCGATGATCATCTGCTGAATCTGGCTGAAATACAGGCACACGGTGACCGTCCGTCCCGGATAAAGCGCCATGACCGCTCGCCGGTAGCTGTGCATCTGCGGCTTGTACTGGCTGGCACGACGGCTGGCATCTTGGGCGCTGATGCGGTCTGTCTTCAGATCCACCACCAGCACATCATCCATGCCCACCAGCAGGGCGTCGATCTGTCCGTGCAACAGCGAGCCGGCGAGCGCCACCGGTTCCTCGGCCAGCAGCGTAAACGGCACCTCGCGCTGGACAAGGTGATGCTCCGCCGCCAGCCGTCGGCCGACGGGGGTGACGAACAGTGCTGCCAGACCCGCAATATCGATATGGCTTGCCTCGTCAGGCAATAATACCTCGGCTGCGACCAGTTCCTGGCACTGCCGGGTGATCTCAGCCACGGCATCCGCCTTCGGGTAGCGCAGGTGCCGCAACAGGAGATGGGTGGCGGTGCCGACGGCCGCTGGCTGCAGGGCCGCTGCCCCGGGCAAGGCCACCACGGACTGGTGGTGGCTTTCAAGTTCCACCTCCAAGTCCCCTTCGGCCAGGGAGGTGGCGGTCACCACCTCTGGTGCACCTGGGTCGGCCAACTCGAGTCGTTCGTCCCACAGGTCCTGCGGCCAGGCCGGCGGCGGACTCGCGGCCGGCGCCGAAAAACCGGATGCAGGAGCGGTCGTGGGCCAGGACAAGGACACGATGCCAGGGGTCTGCAGCGCCACCGGCGCCACCCAGTCCAGATAGGAGCGGCCGCTCGCCCAGCGTCTGGCAGGCTGCAGGCGGCCGGCCGCCCGCCAATTGCCGATGGCGCGCATGCGGTCTCGCACCGTGCCCACAACCACCAGCCGATCTTGGGCCCTGGTCATGGCCACGTACAGCAGACGCGCCTCTTCCTGGCGATCTTCTTGGGCCAATGCCGTCTCGATGCCGGTGGCCAGCGGGGTCAGACGGCGCACCGCTCGCTCGGGATCGGGGGCCAGCAGGCCGATCCCGAGGTGACGGTGGATGGCGAGATACGGCGCCTTGCGGCGGTGACTCAAAAACGGCAACTCCACGCCAGACGCGGCCAGCACCACCACCGGGAACTCCAGACCCTTGGCCTGATGGATGGTTAGAATCTGGACGGCGTCAGGCGTCCCGGCCTGTGGCCGGTCATGAAAGACATCACCTGCGCCCTCCCTGCTGGCCTCCACAAAGGCCTGGGGGCCACCAGGCCATCCCTGACTGAACGCCTCGGCCCAGTCCAAGAATGCCAACAGGTGATGGTGGCGCCTGGGCCCGTGGGCCATGTTCAGCACCCGGTCGGCGTAAGCGGTCTCGTGAAGCAGACGAGCCACCAGTTCCCCGACCGGCAGCCACCGCCAACTCTGCCAGGTGCGGATGCGGCCGGCGGTCCGAGCGTCCAGCTCGCTGACACCAGCCGCCAAGCCACCTGGGCCGCCGCTGAGCACCATGGCGGCCAGCTCGTCCAGCCCTACACCAACGATCGGCGAGCGCAGCACGGCGGCCAGATCTAATTCCGTGTAGGTGTCCGCCGCCACCGCCACCAGGCTCTCCATGGTCTGCCATTCCAGAGACTGCCGGGGCCGCCGCCCGCTGCGGATCTGGCTGGGGAGTCCCAACTCGGAGAATACTTCCTGAAAGACACCTACCGACTGTGCGCTACGCACCAGCACCGCCACATCGGAGGGCCGCATCGGCCGCAGACCTACCTGGCGGTCAAAGATCAGCTCGCCGTCCGCGCACCACCGGCCGATGGCGCGGCCGATCACCCCGGCTTCAGCTTCCGGCCGCTCCAGCACTGCGGCCTGGTCGTCCTCAACCTCGGCGGCGTCGCCGGGTGCGCGCTCCAGTGCCCAGACCTCCACGAACGGCGGCTGCACGTGCGGATAACTGCTGGCATCTCGGGCCGGCACGAGTGGAGCCGCGCCCTCGATACCGGGAAAATCACCGGTAACCGCCTGCACTGCGGCCAAGATCTCGGGCCGGCTGCGGAAGTTCTCAGCCATTTCCAAACGCTGGCCTCGGACTGGCAGGCGCTCGGCCAAGGTCGCCAGCAGTTCGGGCAGGGCATGCCGGAACCGGTAGATGGACTGCCGATGGTCCCCCACCACCAACAGTCGTGGTGGGGTGGAAGTGGCTCTCAGAATGCGGTCGAGCAGGGCATCTTGCAGCGGATTGGTGTCCTGGTACTCGTCGACGAGGACGACATCGAGGCCAGCTGCCAACTCCCTGGCCACCGCCGACGGCGCTCCGTCGGTGGTGAGGATCTGATACGCCAACTGCAATTGGTCATCGTAATCGATCAGCCTGCGCTGACGCTTGATGCCCTGGTAGGCCGCGAGCCAGGCCACACTGAGTTCGCTGACGGCGCTGGCGACCGGAGCTAAGGCCATGGCCTCGGCCGCCAGCGCCCCCGGCAGGGTCGATGCTCGAAGTCCGCGAGCGGTCTCTCTGGCCGTCTTGGCGATGGCGCGCAGTTGGTCCCACACCTCGCGGTCGCTTTCCGTCAGGCCAGCGAGCCGCTTGGGCAAGGTGTCTTCTGACACAGCCTGCCAGTTGCCGTCGGCCAGCTCGGCCAAGGCGGCGGCGAGGCGACTTGTCGCCTGGCCCAGAGTGCGGTCGGCGATCGGAGTGTCCGCCAGTTGTGCGACTTGGCCTTGCCATTGCCCGGCTTGCCGGCTGAGGTCGGTGGTCAGCACATCGATCAGGGCGTGCAGCCTCTGCTCATCGCTGAACTCACTGCCTAGATGTCCCAGGAAGCCCTCCGGGTCCGGCATCGAACGAGCGAACTCGATCAGGCGGCGCAGCGCCTGCCGGGTCAGAGGCTGCGTTCGCTCGTCCCAATGCCGGGCCAGCCGCACCCGCTGATCCGGGTGTCTGCTGACCGCCTCCTGCCAGGCATCTAGCCACAGCTGGGCCTGGGTCAGGGGATCGACCACCGACAATTGCTGCGGCTGGCCGATGGTATGCCCGTAGCGCCGGATCAGGTGATTTCCGAAGGCATGAAACGTCTCCACCTGTGCGTGAGGCAGGAGTTCGAGTTGGCTCTGTGCGATGGCATTGCGGGCCGGGTCGGCCAGCGCGGCGATCAGCTCTTGGCCAAGGCGCGACCGCATCTCCTGTGCCGCCTTGTCCGTGAACGTAACGATCAGGGCCCGGTTCAAGGACGCGCCCTGACCCTGCTCCAAGTAGCGCATCACCCTGGCCACCAGCACCGCTGTCTTCCCAGAGCCGGCCGCGGCGGTCAGCACCAGTGCGCCTCGCCTTGCCGCGGCCAGTGCCGCCTCCTGATCCGGTGATAAGTTCATGCGTCGATCCAGCTCACAAACTGGGTGCGCGTGACCGACGGCACCTGACGCTCTCCTGTTCCCTCGTACCGGCAGATCGGTTGCAGCGGGCAACTGTCGCAGGTGAGCGTCCGGCCCAACCGGATCGGATCGGGAGCGCTGGCACCGCTCCTGGCAGCAGCAACGAGATCGGTCAGGCGCAGTAAAGTCAGGTCAATCAGCCGGGCCAGCTGATCAGGTGCCAGGGCACCGCCGCGCTGGGACACCGTACCATCGGGATTGACCAACCGTTGGCCCTCATGGCTGCCGAGCACCGCCTCCAGACCCGGGTGTGCGGCATACAACCCAATTCGGCTCAGCGTCTCGTGCACCTCGCCGGCATCTTCGTCATTGCTCCAAGGCGTGGCCAAAGACACATACTCCAGGGCGAGTGGTATCAGGCCCTGTTGCCTGACGGCCAGTCCATAGGCCAGCAACTGAAGGTCAACCTGGGCGCGCAGCCGGGTCCAGCGACCGGCGCGCAAGGTGTTCACCGCCGCGCTCTTATAGTCCACCACCCTGGCGGACTCGCCGAAGCGATCCAGCCGGTCGATCCGTCCACGCACCCGGACGGCGCTGCCGTCGGCGAGCGTGAGGCTAATTCCGCCACCCTCTTGGTCCGAACCGAAGGCAATCTCCTGAGTGCTCTCGTCACACTGCGAGCGCTCCAGCTCACGTCTGATCTGCGGCGCCAGTGTACTGATCACCTCAGTGATCCTGGACTGCCAGTGGGCGCGTTCGGCGGGGTCAGTCAGTTCTGGGACGGCCAGCGTGTCCAGCGCACGGGCGACTTCGGCCACCCAGTCCACGGTCGAAGAACTGGCCGCCTTTGCCAACAGGCCATGCATGACGATCCCCCAGGCTCGGGCGTCCATGCCGTCTGCGGGTTCTTGCCAGCCCAGAGTGCGCACCAGATGACGGGTGGGGCACTTGGCCCGCTCCTCCAAGTCGGTCACCGAGAATGAGCCGCCGAACAGGCGCTGCGCCAGGTCGGCCGTGAGGTCCTCGTGGCCCCTGGCGACCTGCGGGCCGAGTCTTAGGCCCCACTCCGCCACCTCAGGCATCGCTGGCACTGCATCGAGGTCTGGCCCGCTCTCGCTGCTCACTGATCCGCCGCCTTGTAGGGCCATGATCCGCCCCACCTGCTGGACAGACGATACAGTAGCGGCCCGCCCCAGCGTGCTCGTCTCAGCCACGGCCACGCCTTGCTGGCGCAATTCCTCCACCCACAGGGCCGGCGTGCACTGGGCACCATCGGCGTCACGCCTGGGGTAGCTGGCCCAGACCTCGCCAGTCGCAGCGGCTAACAGGCGGGCCACCAGCGCCTTCTCTCGCTCTTCTTGTTCGTCGAGCCACGACCGCCAGCGACCGTCTGCGGCAACGGGCAACTGGCGGTCAGCCGTGGCGGGCAGGGTTCCGGCCACCAAACCGCTGAGCCACAGCAGATCAGACGGCAGGCCCACCGCCTGGCTCAAGGTCACAAGCTGCACTTGGTGACGGCCGCCAGGCACATCCGCAAGCGCCAGCGCCGGCAGGCTTTCGCGCAGCATATCGGCCCACCTTTGGCGGGACACGGTATGCGTTCGCGCCACCTGAGCCAGCTGACGCAGCAGTGCCAGATGGTGGTTCAACGCCGAAACCGCCTCCGGCCCAAGGTCTTCGACCCGGTTCACCAAGTTGGCGTCGCCAAACACCGAAAACAGCCGTTCCATGTGCTGCTCGACCGTGGCCGCAGCCGGCCAGGTCAGCAGATCGGACAAGGAGGCCGGCGGCGAGCGGAGCCAGCCAGCCAGGGTCAATTTCCGCAGCAGCCGACTGCCAGCCGGTGGCGGCACGTCCGAGGACGCCAGGCCACTATCGGTCAACCCCTGCCAGGCATCCACCCGGGTGGGCTCGTGAATCAGACCTGCCACAGCACTCAGCCAGCGCTGTCCTGCCCAGTTCGGGCGCAGGCCGTGGCGGCACAGCGGCCGCAAGCCGGCAGCGGTCAACGCCCGAGCCATGGCCGGCAGCTGACTTTCCAGTGCGACCGCCACCACAACCCGTTCCGGATCCATCCCTGCCCGAACGGCCCGCCGTACCGTGGCCGCCACCAGTTGCGCCTCGGTGCCGACATCATCTGCGGCCAGCAGCGAAAGGTGGTCCGGTGTGCCAGTCGGGCGCCCAGATCGCAGCTGGTCGGCCAAATTCTCTCCTGGCGTCGGGGCACCGGTCAGCTCGGTTGCGGCCAGGTGCACTGGCAGCGTGAGGGTCTCCATGTTCGCTCTGGACGCTGCCTGCGCCATCGCCTGCTGACTGGCCGATGTATCGTCCAACATCAGCAGCCGTCCACGCTGGTTGCCCTCCATGGAGATCAGAGCGTCTCGGCCCAGCCGGTGCAGATCGGCCGGCATCTTCAGTCGCGCCAGGTGCGCGACCGCCGCCTGCTCCAGTTGGAGAGCGCTGGTGCGCCAGGGTTCGGCCAGTTCTTGCAGCCAGGCAGCGGCCGACGCGCCCAGACTCGCCTCGTGCGCAGACCAGACCAAGTCGGCCGCCACCGGCACCGACCCCGGCCCCTCCGCCGCCAGCGCCAAGCTGATCACTCGCCAACTGCTGCGGTCCAGGGCCTCCGGGACGGGCCGGCGTGCCTGAGCCAGCCACTCCTGGCTGAGCCGCGTCCCAGAGCGCAGACGGATTCGGTTTGAGACCGAAATCCCGGCCTTGGCTAAGAGCCACCGCTCCAACGGTGCCTGAGCCGCGGCCGCAGGGTCAACCCACAAAATCGGCCCGGACTGGGACCCGAGCTCGGTGAGCCACCCGCTCAGCCGCTGGTAGGCCCGCTCTCGGCCCTCTGGCGCTGGCGTGGGCGCTTTTTTCACCGCCCGGCGCCTACTCGGTCTTGCCCAGCAGGTTGATCACGACGGCCTGGAACAATTTCTCGTAGGTGGCTTCGTCAACGTACTCTGGCACTGCGACCTGACGAATGGTGCGGCCGGTTGCCAGCACCTTCTTGGCTAATTCGGCGGCCTTCAGGTAGCCGATCACGGGAGCGAGGGCGGTGGCCAGGGCGTTTGACGTTTCGAAGTAGCGGTGACAGACCTCACGGTTGGCCTCGATGCCTTTGAGACAGCGCTCGGTCAGGGCACTGAGGCCGTTAGCCAAAATCCGCATCGAGAACAACATGGCGTAGGCGACCAGCGGCATCATCACATTGAGTTCCAGCTGGCCGGCTTCGACGGCAAAGCTGACCGCCGTCTCCTGGCCGATCACCTCAAAACAGACCATGTTCATCATCTCGAGCATGGAGGGATTGACCTTGCCCGGCATGATCGATGACCCGGGTTGCACGGCCGGAAGTGTCAGCTCGCGCAGGCCCGTGGTGGGGCCAGATGCGAGCAGCCGCAGGTCCGAACATACCTTCGACACCTCGATCGCCAGACTCTTCAGGGCCGCCATGTAGCGGCCAAAGTCGAGTAGGCTCTGGGTGATTTGGAAGGGGTTGTCCGCAGGCTGCAGGGGCAAGTCGGTGAGCTCAGCCAGTGCTTTTACCACCGCCTGGCGATATCCCGGCGGCGTGTTCAAGCCGCTGCCGATGGCGGTTGCGCCCAGGTTTAGCTCCAACAGGCTGGTCCTGGCCTCTTGCAGATGGTTCAGCGCACGTTTCAGAGTTGCCGCATAGCCGCCGAACTCTTGGCCAAGTGTCATGGGGACGGCGTCTTGAAGATGGGTGCGCCCGGACTTCAAGATATCCGCGAATGCCTGAGCCCGATCGCCCAGGGCCTCCACGGCGTCTGTCACCGCACGCTCCAAGGTGGGGTGCAAGTCCAAACAGGCCAGCCGAATGGCCGTTGGGAAGGCGTCGTTGGTGGACTGCGACATGTTCACGTGGTCGTTGGGAGAGAGTTCCTCGTACTCGCCGCGCTTATGGCCCAGGATCTCCAGGGCGCGATTGGCCAGCACCTCATTGGTGTTCATGTTGTGAGAGGTCCCGGCGCCCGCCTGGAACACATCGACGATAAACTGGTCTCGATGGTGTCCGGAGAGGACCTCATCGGCGGCCTTGACGATGGCCTTGCCCTTGTCCTTGGCCAAGACGCCCAGCGCCATGTGGGTGAGTGCCGCCGCCTTCTTGATCCGGACCATGGCATCGACCATCAGCGGATCGGGGCCTAGTTGACTGATCGGGAAGTTGGCCTTGGCCCGGGCCGTCTGGATCCCGTACAAGGCCTCGTCCGGCAACTCCATCATGCCCAGTGAGTCTTTTTCTTGGCGCACCTCGGGCCCTCCTCACAGCAGTATTAAGGGCGACAACAACGCTCGCCTTGACCAGTATAGCCGAGCCCTGGGACGACTCAGCGGGCCACGATCAAGACGTCGGCCCGGGTCGTCTCCTTGAGAATCTTCCAGATCACCGATCCGTGTCGCAACTCTTGCCACCGGCTTTGGGCAGATTCCCCGAGCACGATCTGGGTGGCTTTGGCCTGGTTGGCGATCTCGACGAGTCGACTAGCCACCCGGACGTCTTGAGCCTGGACCACGGTGGCTCCCAGCTCGTGTGCCAGTTTGAGGTTGAGGTCCAAACCGGTCGCCCGCTCCAGATCCATCGGGTGGCTTGGGTCGGTGACGGTGGCGACGTAGAAGTCGCCCTTGAGGCGCTGCGCCATGCGATAGCCGCGACGGATCAGGACCTGGCCGCTGGGGCTGGGCGTGACACAGACCAAGACGCACTCTTTGGTCCGCCATGGTCCCTGGATGTTCTTGGCCCGCATATAGGCGTCCAAATCTTCTTCGGCGGTATCGGCCACCGTCCGCAACACCAACTCGCGTAGGGCCGTTAAATTGCCCAGGCGAAAAAAGTTCTGCAAGGCCTGCTTGGCCTGTTCTTCGCCGTAAATCTTGCCCTGCTTCAAGCGGCTGATCAGAGCCTCAGGCGCCAAGTCAATCAGCCGGATTTCCTGAGCCTCTTGGACCACCGAGTCGGGCACCGTCTCCCGGACCCGCACGCCCGTGATCTCGAACACGACGTCGTTCAGGCTCTCCAGGTGCTGAATGTTCAGCGTGGAGTGGACGTTGATGCCCGCTTCCAAGATCTCCTGAACATCCTCGAAGCGCTTGCGGTGGTTGCCGCCAGGTGCATTGGTATGGGCCAGCTCATCGACCAGCACCACGTCCGGTTGACGGCGAATCACGGCGGCCACGTCCAGCTCCGGCAGGGTCATGCCATGGTAGGGAACCTGCAAGGTGGGCACCATCTCCAGCCCGGCGAGCAGAGCCTCGGTTTCCGGCCGGTGGTGCGGCTCGATGATCCCCGCTACCACATCGACGTCGCTGTGCCGCAAGCTTTCGGCCTCGGATAACATGGCGTAAGTCTTGCCCACTCCGGCGGCCGCTCCCAAAAAGATCTTGTGGCGCGCCTTGCGCAGGCGCTCGATTTCCCGGAGCACCTCTTCTGAGGTTCGCCGACGGTACTGGGTCAGGCCCATGTCACAGCCGCCGGAACTCTAGCGGCACCGGCGGTCCCCTCCTCTCGCCCAGCAATACCTGATCCTAGATCCGCTCCGGATACAGCAATACGTAAAACAAGTAGACCACGGCCGCAATGCCGAGCACGCTGCCAATCAAGTCAAGACTCACCGGGTCACCTTCTCTCCAGTTCCACTAAAGCCGGTCGCAGGCCCGGATGTAAAGGGCGCAGACGGCGACGAAGGCAACGACGGCCGCCACGCCCAGCAGGTCGATCATCCCTGCCCGCCTCCCCCGCCGACCAGCGCCTCCAGCTTGAGGTTCAACTCCAGCACGTTGACATGCGGTGCGCCGAACAGGCCAAGGAATCGGCCCCGCTCTTGGCTCTTCACCAGCGCCAGAACGATGGCTTGGCTCAGCCCGTTTTGAGCTGCCACTCGGGGCACCTGGACCAGGGCAGCTTGAATCGAAATGTCAGGGTCGACACCGCTATCCGAACTTTCCACCAGATCGACCGGCACCCGAGCCACGCTCAGACCCGGATTGGCAGCCAGCACCCCTTGCAAGGCAGCTGCCACATCGCTGATCAAGGTCGGATTGGTAGGTCCGAGGTTGCTTGCCGAAGAGGCGTTTGCGGCGTAGCCGGTGGCAGACGGCCGCCCCTGGAAGAAGCGGGGGGAGGTGAAGGCCTGGCCGATCAAGGCCGATCCCACGACCTGGCCGTTTTGAACGATCAGGCTGCCGTTAGCTTGCGCGGGGAACAGCAGTTGGCCAAGCCCGGTGATGACCAGTGGATAGATGAGGCCGGCGATCACCGTGAACACCACGGCCAGCCGCAGGGCGGTCCACAGGTGACGGATGACGCCCGCTTGCTTTTGCATGTCGCTCATCGCAGTGCCACCAGGCCAAGCGCCGTGATCATCATGTCCAGCAGCTTGATGCCGATGAAGGGCAAGAACAGGCCACCCAATCCATAGACAAATAGGTTGTTGCGCAAGGTGGTGGCGGCGCTCTGTGGCCGATAGCGCACACCGCGTAGCGCTAGCGGGATGAGCATCGGAATGATCAGGGCATTGAAGATGACGGCCGACAGCACCGCCGACTCAGGCGAGGTCAGATGCATCACGTTCAACGCCTCCAGGCCAGGGAAAATCGGTACGAACATGGCTGGCAAGATGGCAAAGTATTTGGCGACGTCGTTGGCGATGGAAAACGTGGTCAGGGCACCGCGGGTGATCAGGATCTGCTTGCCGATCTCCACGATGTCAATCAGTTTGATCGGGTTCGAGTCAAGATCCACCATGTTGGCCGCTTCGCGGGCAGCGGAGGTGCCAGAGTTCATGGCCACCGCCACGTCTGCTGCAGCCAGAGCCGGCGCGTCGTTGGTACCATCTCCGACCATCGCCACCAGGTAGCCTTCCGCCTTTTGCTGTTCGATATATTCCAGTTTCTTCTCGGGCGTCGCTTGGGCCAGACATTCGTCGATACCCACCTCGTCGGCGATGGTGCGGGCCGTGATCGGGTTGTCACCGGTGATCATCACCGTCCGGATGCCACTTTTGCGGATGGCGGCGATGCGGTCCCGGATGCCGACCTTGACGATGTCCTTCAGGTGGACGACACCGATCACCCGTCCGCCGTCGGCCACCGCCAAAGGGGTGCCGCCTTGATGTGCGATACCCTCCACGATCTCAGTCAGGGCCTTCTCCAACTCGGCCGGCACGCCGCCGACGTAGGCGGCCACCGCATCAGGTGCGCCCTTGCGCACCTGATGCGCGCCAAGGTCAACGCCGCTCATCCGGGTCTGGGCCGTGAATGGGTGGTAGACCGGCGGCTCGCTGCCGCTTTGCGGATCCTCCAGACCAAATTGCTCTTTGGCCAGAGCCACGATCGATCGCCCCTCTGGCGTGTCGTCGGCCAGGGAGGCGATTAGGGCGCACTGGGCCAGGTCCCTGATCTCGACACCAGGCAGCGGCATGAATTCGGTGGCCATCCGGTTGCCGTAGGTGAGGGTACCGGTCTTGTCCAGCATGATCACGTTCACGTCGCCAGCTGCCTCAATCGCCCGCCCGCTCATCGCCAGAACATTGTGTCGCAACAGGCGGTCCATCCCGGAGATGCCGATCGCCGACAAAAGGCCGCCGATGGTGGTGGGCGCCAGGCAGACCAACAGCGCCACCAAGATCACCAGCTGCAGGTGCAGGCCGGAATACTGGGCAAACGCCTCGGTGGTCATCACCACCACCACGAAGATCAGGGTCAACCCGGCCAGCAAGATGGCCAGGGCAATTTCATTGGGCGTCTTCTGGCGGACCGCTCCTTCGATCAGGCCGATCATGCGGTCCAAGAACGTTTCTCCGGGGTTGGCTGTGACCTCAATCCACACCTCGTCGGAAAGGATCCTGGTGCCGCCGGTGACTGCGCTCTTGTCACCGCCGGCCTCTCGGATCACCGGAGCAGACTCGCCGGTGATGGCGGACTCGTCGATGGCCGCCGCCCCCTTGATCACCGTGCCGTCCGACGGGATCAGGTCGCCGGCGGAGCACATCACCACGTCGCCACGGCGCAGTTCGGTGGCCGCCACTTCTTCCCAAATCGATCCCTTCTGGCGCTTGGCCGTTGCACTCACCTTGGTGCCGCGCAGTGCCGCTGCCTGGGCGTGCCCCCGCCCTTCGGCCAGGGCCTCGGCAAAGTTGGCAAACAGCACCGTCAGCCACAGCCAGACGGCGATCTGCATGGTGAAGTCGGCGACCGGGATCTGGCCCTGGGCGTACAGCCGGATCGCCACCACGGTGGACAGTGCCGAGCCCACCTCGACCACGAACATCACCGGGTTCTTCACCATCCAGGCCGGGGAGAGTTTGTGAAAGGAATCTCCAAGTGCTCTCCAGATCAACTGGCGGTCGAACGCACTGGCCTTCTTGCGGGACATTTGCGCACTCACTTAGGTACACCTCCGAACAGGTGGCCGGCCTGCATGGCGAACTGCTCGGCCAGTGGGCCAAGGGCGAGGGCCGGGAAGAAGACCAGGGCACCGACGATCACCACGGTGCCGATCAGGAGCAACCCGAACAACCAGCCGTTGGTCGGGAAAGTACCGATGCTGGGCGGCACCCGTTGCTTCTTGACCATGGACCCGGCGATGGCCAGGGCAGGGATGTACATCGGGAAGCGGCCGATCAGCATGGCGAAGCCCACTGTCCAAGTGTAAAAGGGTGAGGCAGCGTTCAGGCCACCCATCGCCGAGCCGTTGTTGCCGACGCCGGAGCTAAAGGCGTAGAGAACTTCAGACAGGCCCTGCGGGCCTGGGTTGAAGATGCCGCTGACGCCACCTCGGCTGCTCACCGCCCAGGCGGCAAAACCCAAGATCACAAAGGTGGGCACGATCATGGCCAATGTTGCCATCTTGACCTCGTAAGCCTGGATCTTCTTGCCGAGGTATTCGGGTGTGCGACCGACCATCAGCCCGGCCAGGAAGACGGCCAGGATGGCGAAGGCCAGCATGCCGATCAGTCCAACCCCCCAGGCGCCGATGATCACCTCGCCGCTCATCATGTTGAACAGCAAGATCAGGCTGCCGATTGGCGTGAAGCTGTCATTAGCTGCTGCTGTCGATCCCCAGGAGACAGCCGTGGTGCCGGTCTCGAATAGGGACGAGCCAGCCACTCCGAAGCGCGTCTCTTTGCCTGTCATGTTGGGCACGGCGTGTTGCAAGAGGTGAGAGACGATCGGATTACCCGCCGCCTCCGCCCAGTACGTGACGAACACACCGAACATAAACATGACCATCATCGCCGCAAAGATGGTCCAGCCCTGGCGCGTGTCCCCGGCCTTCTTGCCGAAATAGTAGGTGAGCCCGACCGGCACCAAAAAGCCAAGGGTTAACTGGAACATCAAAGATGCGGCGTTTGGAGTCTCAAACGGGTAGCCGGCGTTGGTATTGAAGTAGCCACCGCCGTTGTCGCCGAATTGCATGATCGAGGTCATGCTGGCCACCGGGCCTTGCGGCAGTATCTGCTTGGCTCCTTGCAAGGTGTGGACGATGGTGTAAGGGGCGAGGTTCTGCGGTGTGCCGAGTGCAATCAGGACCAATGCGGCCACGGCGGCAACCGGAAGCGCGATCCACAAAAACGCCCGGGTCAGGTCCACCCAGAAGTTGCCGAGCGTGGTCGCATTCTTGCGGGTCAAGCCACGGATCAGGGCGAGCACCATGGCTAGGCCGGTGATCGGCGACAGGAACTGCTGCACCGTCAGCCACATCTGGGACAGGTAGCTGAGCGTCGACTCGCCACCGTATGCTTGCCAGTTCGTATTGGTCACAAAGCTGACGGCCGTGTTCCAGGCGACGTGGGCCCCGACCGCCGGCAGGTGCTGGGGATTTAGCGGCAAGACCCCCTGCAGGCGGAGCACCGGATAGAGCAGGACAAAGCCCACCAGATTAAAGGCGAGTAGCGCGAACAGGTACTCGGTCCAGCGCATCTCCTTGGCGGGATTGACGCCGCCAACTTTGTAGATGGCCCGCTCGACAGGGGCTAGGACCGGGTCCAGCCAGGTGCGACCGCCGTCGAACACGTTGTATAGGTAGAGCCCGACCGGCTTTACCACCAGGGTCACGACCACTAAGAAGAGGACGATGCCACCGATGCCGACAAGGGTCATCTTCCGCAACCCGCATTCGAGACAAGGCGCGACGCTACAAGGCAAGTCACTATCGAGACCTCCTTGGGCTTACGAGGTGAGCTGACGGGCTCGGTTGGAGGTACACCCGGCCACCTGCGGTGGCTTCGCCCCGATTCATGGTTCCCCCGTCCGCCAGATGGCGGCTCAGCCCTAACAAACATCGGTCAGTATACACCCAGCCCGCACCTTGACAAGACGACGCACAGGGCGGTTTCAGGCCTGCGCTGCCATTAGGAGGTGACGGCCTGGCCCGACGCCTGATTCATCACATCTTTATTCGTCTAGAGCCTCATTTTCTCCGCATTCCGTTACTTTTCATCGTTCTACCTCACTCAGTTCGCGGGCGCCTCAAGCGCCGCCCTCAACTGCAAGATCGCCGCCAGCACATCGGAGAAGCTGGTGCACAGGGGGCTGGGACACAAGCGGATGATGTCTGGTGGCCGAAAATCCCCGACCACTCCCGCAGCTCGCAAGGCGGGGACGAGTTGTGCGGCGTCGACGTGGTGCAGGGCGACGTGGCCACCTCTGCGCTGGGGCTCCCGCGGTGTGCCAACGGATACGCCATGGCTGGCCAGCAGCGCATCTGTCAGTTCGATTAAGAAGCCGGTCAGGGCCAAAGACTTAGCGCGCACCCGGTCAATGCCCGCTTCAGCCAACAACCCCAATGAGCCTTTTAACGGAGCCATCGACAACACGTGCGGTGAGCCGATTTGAAAGGCACCGGCACCCAAGGCGGGCGTGAAGGCTGGCGACATATCGAACTGGCTGGCCTTGTCTCCACCGAACCAGCCCCACAGGGCCGGCCGCTGGTGGTGGTGGCGGGGGCTCAGGTAGAGTGCAGCTGGTGCGCCTGGACCGCCATTCAGATACTTATAGGTGCAGAAGACGCAGAAATCGGGATCGAGCTCATCCAGGCGATGCGCAACCACGCCTGCTGAATGGGACAAATCCCAACCGATCGGGATTCCTCGGGCCCGGGCTGCTTTGGTGATACGCCCCATGTCCAGCAGCTGCCCGGTGCGAAACACCACAGAAGGCAGCAACACCAGTGCCACGTCTGGTCCGAGAGCGGCCAAGACGTCGTCTTCCCGGATCAGTCCGTCGGCCCCAGGCGACACCAGCCGGAGCGCCGACTCATCTTGGCCGTGCAAGGCCAGCTGACTCTTCAGGGCGTACAGATCGGACGGAAAGTTGAGTGGGTCAGCGACGATCAGGCGACGGGTTCCTTGCGGCTTGTAAAAGGTGGCGACCAGTTGATGCAGGTTGACCGTGGTAGAACCAGCCAACACCAGGTCACCGGCGTTGCCTCCGACCAGCGGCGTGAGCATCTGGCCCAAGGTTTCGGCCAGGTAGAACCAGCTGGGCTGGCCCTCCTCCCATCCCTGCACCCCCAGGCGCCGCCACGCATCGACCGCTTCGAACAGGCTGCTCTCTGCCCGCCGGCTGATCAGGCCGAGGGAATTGCCGTCTAGGTAGATCCCCGTAGTCGGTCGATAGAAATCGTCTCGAAAGTCCTTTAACGGATCCGCCTCGTCTCGTTCCCGAGCTTGGCGCTTCCACACCTCGGTGTCGGTCGCACTCATCTGTCACGCCCCTTTGCGCACGGGCTTCCGCACGACTCATCCGGCTCCTTCCGGGAGGGGCCGAGCGAGACTTCGGGAATGCCTGTGCAGCAATGAGGAGGCGTGGATCATCAGAAGATTGACTCCCGACCGCTGGCAGCACCTCGGCTCCTTGCACCTGCGCCACTCCGAAGTCTACGCCCTGGTCAGCGCCGTGGTGGTGAGCCGCCGAGCGCTTTGGGTCGTCGACCCGGGGTTCTTGCCCGCCGAGGTAGATGACATTCGCCTTCAGGTGAATCGCTTGCTCTCCCGGCTGGCACCTCGTGCCCGCTATCTGCTCCTGACCCATGCCGATTTTGACCACATCGTGGGCGTTCATGCCTTTTCGGACTTTCAGGTGATCGCCGCTCAGGCGGCGGTGAGGCGCCTCCCCGGTCGCTTAGTGCGAGCCCAGGCGGTCGATGGAGAGTTGTTGGTGAGCCGTCCGCAAGCGGCCTATGAACCTTTTCCCATCGCCCGCCTGGTCGCCCAGAGTAGCCTTGACATTGCCGGTGCCACCTTGTACCCAGGGGCCGGTCACACCACCGACGGGGTGCTCGCTGATCTGACCGCCAGCGATGGTCAACGCCTCGTGGTGGCCGGCGATTACCTATCCGCCCTGGAGGGCCCGCACATCGGCCACTGGGCAAGCGTGACCGCGACCTTCGAAACACTCGCCCGGCTGTTGGGCTCCACCGACTGGCTGGTGGTCGGGCACGGCGCGGCGGCCGATCAACCTGATGCCTGGCGCCGACTGGGGACAGACGCCGGGTATTTGGCCGACCTGTTGCGCAAGCGGGCAGATGGCTGGCCACGTGACCACGTGCTGGCCGGGCCGCCGCCGCTTGGCCCAACTCCAGTCGAAGCCGCTCGCTACCACCGCGACAACGTGCACAGCTTGTTTCGCACCGTCCCCCAGCAGGCGGCGCGGGCCTTAGCCGAGCGGATGACTGGCGTCGCTGAGGTGAGCAGGCGCCGTAGTTAGCTCCAGCGATCGGATCCGGACGAGGCTAGGTGGATGTGTGCGCCTGGTCGTAGATGGGGGTCAGCCAGCCCAGGCGAGTGGGGTCCAGCCCCCGCACCGCCTTGAAGAACTGCTCTTGCAGGCGCCGGGTGATCGGGCCCACCTGTCCGTCCGCCACGGGCCGGCGGTCCACCGATGTCACAGGTGCAACCTGCACGCCTGTCCCGGTCAAAAACAGCTCGTCAGCCATGTACAACTCAGTGCGGTCGACTTCTCGTTCCAGACACGGAATTGCGAACTGATCGGCCAGTTCGAGCATCATCTGGCGGGTGATCCCCTCCAGGATATCTGCAGTCACAGGCGGCGTGATCAGTGTCCCTGAACGCACGATGAACAAATTGGCTGCCGACGCCTCCGCCACATGACCGCCCTGATCCAGCAAGATGGCATCGTCGTAGCCGTCGGATTTCGCCTGGTCGAGGGCCAAAGACGCATTGACGTAGGAACCTGTGGTCTTCGCCCGGCTGGGAATTGCGTTATCAGGAATGCGCCGCCACGACGACACTTGCACGGCCAGGCCGTCCAGCGGCAGGTAGTCGCCCAACGGCGTTGTGTAGACCGCGACCAAGGGGCGCAGAGGGCGCAGCCCGACCTTGATCGATCGACTGACCTTTAGGGCAAGCGGCCGGATGTATACATCCTGGCGCACATTTTGGCCCTTGAGCAGGTCACATGTCGACCGCGCCATCTGTTCCGGATCAGCTGGGAGTTCGATCCGCAACAGGGCAGCGGAACGGGCGAACCGCTCATAGTGTTCCAGAAGTCTCAGCACGTAGAGTTCTTGGTGCTGTTCTTGCCAGTAGCCGCGGATTCCCTCAAAGCAGCCGGTGCCATAGTTCAACCCGTGTGCCGCCACGCTGACCGAGGCCTCCGCCAGCGGGATGACCTGACCATCGACCAATGCCCAACCCCGCTCATCGATCTCTGCTTCGGGGGCTGGCCCTTGGGCTCCCGCTTGGGCCGGCTCTGTGCGCTCCATCACCTCACGCCCCTCGCTCCGGCATCAATGCCGCACATTCTGCGCCACGTATTGGTGCACAGCCCTTTGGTCTCACAGCGCACCGACAGGTCCGGTTTCATCCCGCCCGGATCAGGACAGCCTCTCTCTGCCGGCCGCCGAGTCCATGGCCGCGCCGACGTCGGCCGGGGACTTCCCACCGATGAACATGTCGTACCACAGGTGGAATACGAGCAGGGTGTATAGACGCCGGGTGTGATCGTGTGCGGTGGACTGGTGCTCTTGCCACAGCGCCTCGACGGAGACTCGATCTAAAATGCCGCCGCAGTCGCTGTCCATCAGGGTGGCCCGCACTCGGTCCCGCAGTTTGGTCTTGAACCACTGCCTGGTCGGTACCGGAAAGCCAAGTTTCGGTCGGGTCCGGGCAGCCTGTGGCACGATTGAGCGCATGGCTTCGCGCAACACGTGCTTGGTGGTTCCGTCGGCCAGTTTGAGATTGGTCGGCAGGCGGCGGGCCACCTCGAACACCTCACGGTCCAAGAACGGCACGCGCAGTTCGATCGAGTTGGCCATCGACATCTTGTCTGCCTTCATCAAGATGTCTCCGGCCAACCAGAAGGACAGGTCCAGCTGTTGCATCCGGGTCGGGCCATCGAGTCCACTAAAGCGCTGGTAAATCGGTGCAGTCAGAGCAGTCGAGGCAATCGGTGGTGCCTCTCCCGACCAGTGGATCAGGGCCCGCTTGGCATCCTCCGAAAACATCTTGGCTCCACCCACATACCGTTCCTCGAGGGTCTGTGAGCCGCGCAGCAACAGGCTGCGGCCGCGCATGCCAACCGGCAATCTGAGCCCCAGCTGGTGGATCTGATGGCGCACGCCAGGCGGCAGACCGGACAGGCGGCTGAGCGAGAGCGGCTCGCGGTAGATCGGATAGCCGCCAAACAACTCGTCAGCGCCCTCGCCAGAAAGCAGGACCTTGACCTCGGACCGGGCCACCTCGGTCAGAAAGAAGATGCCCGGCGCCGCCGGGTCGGCAACCGGCCCCTCTTGGTACCAGACCATGCGCGCCAGGTCATCCGCATAGCGGTCCGGCGAGATCAGCACCTCGTGGTGGTTGGTACCCAGGGCGGCGGCCGTGGCTCGGGCGGCAGCCAGTTCACTCTGGGCGTCCGACGCCTCCTCGAAGCCGACGGAAAAGGTGGAAACTGGACCCACTTCGCGCATCAGCGCCACCACGGCACTCGAGTCAATGCCACTGGACAAGAAGGCGCCGCAGGGGACGTCGCTCATCAGATGTGCTTGCACCGACCGGCGCATCACATCGCGCACCTCCGTGGCCGCCTCGGCGAGAGGCATCTGCGGGTTGGGCGCGAAGGTGAGCTCGCCATAGGGGCGCACCGCGGCCGTCCCCTGAGAAACGGTCAGGTAGTGATACGGGGGCAGCGTCCGGACTCCGTCGATCAAGGTGCCCGGATCCGGTACGTACTGAAAGGTCAAATAGTGCCACAAACCCTGCAGATCGATCCGGCGGTCGACCAAGCCAGAGGCCAGAACCGCCCGAATCTCCGAAGCGAACACCACGCCCTGGGCTGTCTCGGCATAGTACAGCGGCTTGATCCCAAATGGGTCTCGCACCACGACAACGCGGTCACGGCGCCGGTCGGCGATGGCAAAGGCAAACATGCCGCGCAGCCGATCGAACCCGTCCACACCATGTTGTTCATACAAGTGGAGGATGACCTCGGCATCGCTATGGGTGGCAAAACGGTGGCCCAGGGCCTCCAGTTCGCGTCGCAAGTCATGCTGGTTGTAGATCTCGCAGTTCGCCACCAGCGCCATGGTCCCGTCCTCGTTCACGATCGGCTGCCGGCCGCCTGCCACATCAACGATGGATAGACGGCGGGTGCCCAGCCCAATCTCACCCCAGGCCACCTGACCGGCGTCGTCCGGGCCACGGTGCACCATGACGTCAGTCATGCGCGTCAGCAGGCCGGTGTCGTCAACGCGCTGGCCTGGCAGGATCAGGCCGCAGATGCCGCACATCGGGGGATGGATCCCCTCCTCGTTGCGATTGAATGACTCCGTCGCCCATCCTACCACGCCACCGCCAAGGTGCGCCTGGCCGGATCGGTGCCGCTCCGTTAGACTGACCAGAGCGAACCACACTGGAGGGGTCCCGATGGCTGCCGCTCAAGAGACATCGTCCCGGCCCTGGCTGACCCGCGACGTCTTGTCCATTTCGCTGTCCGCCGGATTCGCCGATCTAGGTTATCAGGGCGTGATGGCCGCGTTCCCGCTGTTCTTGGTGCTGGTCTTGCACGCACCCGTCTGGGCGTTTGGCTTGGCCATGGCACTGAGCTACGGCGGCGGCGCCTTGTTCGCCGCTTGGGGCGGCCGCACTGGTGATCGCATCGGTCATCGCCGGACGGCGATCTTGGGCAACAGCTTGATCCCGCTGCTGTCTCTGACCGGACTCTTTGCGCTACCAGTGGCCGCCGTTTCGTTTCTCTGCGCCGGCTGGTGGGCACGAAACTTTCGTAGTCCGTCTCGTCGGGCCATGCTGGTCGAAGCGACCGCCGACCAACACCGCAGCGCAGCCTTTGGCTTCTTGCACGGGGTGGACGTCGCCGGCGGCATTTTTGCCGCGGTCTACGTCACCCTCTTGATCACAGCTAAAGTGGCCTGGAGCTGGGTGTTTTTGGTCTCGCTTCTCCCGCTCGCTGCCTCCACCTTGATGCTGACCCGGGCCCGTACCGGCCGTGCACCGGATCCAGAGGTAAGCCCGCCGCCACCGCCGCCGCTGGCCCCCGCCCGCCAGAGTGCGTTACGGAACCTGCTGTGGGCCACCGCCGTCTACGGATTTAGCTCCTACAGCACCGGGTTTCCGGTGCTGACCGCGGCCATCAAAACCGGCTCGCTGATCGGCGGATTGCTCGCTTTTTTTGTCCTGCAGGTCGTTTCGTCTCTGACCGGTCTGTTTCTGGGCGGCTCGTTCGGCCAGACGCTGATCAGCCGTTTCCAGCATCTGTCGGTTTATGGCTATGGCTCGGCTGCTGTTGGCTCTGTGTTGTTAGCGGTCGGGTATGGATCGAACCAACCGACCTGGCTGGTCTTTTTGGGCGTCGCCATCATCGGCTTTGCGCTTGCCGTGATCGAAACACTGGAGCCAACCCTAGTCAGCACCCTCAATCGGGCAGGTATGGCCGGACGCGGCTTCGGCGCCCTGACTGCCTACCGCTCTGTCGGGTTGCTGGCCGCCAATGTGGTCCTGGGAGTGCTCTATTCAGTCGGTGCTGACTACTCCTACGGCTACGCCGCCCTGCTGGCCGCCCTGGCTGCCGTCTTGATCCTGACTGGCCTTCCCGCCCTGCGCCGGGAGGCATCGCTCCTCACCTGAGCCGCCGGTACGATGATCGCACGCGCTCAGCTCTGACCGCGCAGTTCCTTGCCGCGCAGAACAGAAAGTGCCAAAGCCACGGCGATCAGGATCGCCGCCAGGATCAGTGCGTTGTGCATGCCTGACACGAAGGCCGTCGCCAGGGCTCCATTCAGCTGGCTCACGCCCAGAAAGATGGCGAACACGTAGGCTCTCGGAATGGCGGCCGTGGCGGCGACCAAGGCAACGGCAAAGCTCGCCACCATGCCGACGTTGGAGAACGTCCTGAGCAGTCCAGACGCCACACCGTACTGATGGGACGGCGCGTTGGCCATCACTGCACTGTTATTGGCCGGGAAGAAAAAGCCGCTGCCGACCCCATTGGCCAGTGCAGCGACCACCACAACCACCAGCGGCGTGGTCAGTCCCAGCGTGCTGTAGATCACAAAGGCCACGATTTGTAGCGCGAGTCCAATCGAGGCTGGGGTGCGCGCCCCCAAGCGATCTGATAGGCGACCGGCGTAGGGAGCGATCACGCCTCCCAGCACGTATCCGGGCACCAGCAGCAAAGAGGCGTCGAACGGGCTGAGGCCCCGCACGCCCTGCAGGTACATGATCACCAGGAACAGCACGGCGAACCCGCCCAAACCCTGGAAAAATGCCGCTAGGACAGAGGCAGCAAGGACGCGCTGGCGCAAGATCGCCAACTGCAGAACCGGCTCAGGGATCAGCCGCTCCCACAGAGTAAAGCCAACGAGAGCCAAGACACCGCCTGCCAGCTCCAACACACCCGCTGAGGTCCAGCCGCTACTCGCCGACTGGGTCAGCGCCAAAAGGGCCAGAAACAGACCGCCGCCAAGCAGGACGACTCCTGGTACGTCCAGTTGGTGCGATGCCGTGCGTCCCTTCTCGCGCAGTGTCCTGATCGAAATCCATAGTGCGATCGCCCCAAGCGGCACATTGATGAAGAAAATGTCCCGCCAGCCAAAGAAAGTGATGATCACACCGCCGAGCAAAATCCCCAGCACAGCGCCGACATTCCAGCCAATACTGGTGATGCCGTACGCGCGGCCGCGACTCGCCGGCGGCACCGCGTCGGCGATGATGGCGCCGCTGTTGGATGCGATCAAGGCGCCTCCAACGCCCTGCACGACGCGAAATACGATCAACTGAGGGGCCGATTGGGACAGACCGCACAATAACGAGCCAATCGTGAAGACCAAAAAGCCAAGGTTGTACATCCGCACTCGACCGTAGATGTCTCCCAGCCGTCCGACCTGGGTGGACAAGACGGTCACAGTCAGGAGATACGCCATGATCACCCAGATCAAACTTGCCATACCCGTATGCAGCGCGCCGCGCATCACCGGCAGGGCGAGTACGACGATCGTGGTGTCAACGGCTGCAAGCATGATCCCAAGCAGCACGACGATTAGTACGAGCGTAGTGCGCACAGGTGCCGGGTCGGGTTCGGTGCCTGCGCTCTGGGTGCGATCAGCCGTGGTTGGTCAACTCCTTGCGCCTGCTGGGTAGCGATCACAGCCAGCGGGAAATCTCTGCGGCCCCGAAAACTCGTGCCAGAACGGGTGCTGGTCCTCTCAATCGACCGCGCCGACAGGTTCAGCGATACGGAGCGTCGGCGGCTCGTTCCCTGGCAACGGCAGCCTCGAGCATCCGGCTGATCTTGAGCCCCAGAGCCCCTTCGCTAGCCCAGCCTCGGCCCCAGGAACAGCCGCGTGGTGCCCACCTGCAACGGCTCATCGGCTAGCCGACGGGTTTGAGAAACTTCCCCGATGATAGGCGAGTTTGATGCCGCTGTCACGGAGACCCGTGGTAGCGAAGCGCCGGAAATCATGCTCTGACAACCCAGCACCAGCGGTTCAGCTTGGCCGCCTCTAGACCCTCGCACCGAAGCGGTGGTGGCTCGGCTTCGGCGGCGTCTTCGACGGTCCCCTTGGAGCCTCGGCTCAACGCTCAACTCTGATCGGTTCACATCCGTCGGAAAGGAGGTCCCCTGCAGCCACTGCGGTGGCCGCAAGGGACCTCCTGTTACCATTGATTGACCTAGGGGAAAATGGCAGAATCCGCTGGTACCAAGGGCTGTATCGCCTTCGAGCCGTGGCTCAGCGTGGTTGTGACCTTGGCGGCTGTGGCAACCCGCACCCGGCTCGTCCATTCCGCCACCAGGCCAGATTCATTGGCGGCGAGCCACCCTTTGAACGCCTGCAGCGGCGAGACAGAGAGAAAGGTTCCCGGATCAACCCAGGCCCCGTTCACCATGATCCCGAAGTGCACGTGGGGACCAGTGGACATGCCGGTGCTGCCGGAAAGGGAAAGCACCTGACCGCGCACCACGTGCTGCCCGACCTTGACCAGAATCTTTGAGTTGTGAGCATAGACGGTGGTGACCCCAAAACCGTTGTTCAAGACAACGAAGTTACCATACCCATTGTATTTTCCAACGCCCCACGAGGCGTACACGACGGTGCCCGCTCCCGTTGCATGCACCGGTGTCCCAATCGGAACCCCGATGTCGAATCCATAGTGAAATTCCATCCCATGGCCCGTCATCGGGTTGATCCGCCACCCATAACCGGAGGTCAGGATGCCGTGCACCGGTAGCATATCCGGTCTCGAAGCCAAGAAATTAGCCTCAAGAAGTGCCGCCTGCTGCAACACCGGCACCAAGGTGGTCACGTTCTGGAGAAGTTGGTTGAGACTCGCCGCACTCTGCGGCTGGGAGAGAGCAGCCACCGGCAGTGATACCTTGGCGGCTGCCTGGGTCACGGCCTTGGTGATCGTCGGCGCCGTGCTCACCAGGACCTTAGCGGCGTGGCCGGCCTTCTGGTAGGCGAGTACCTGGTGCTTGGCCGCGTCTGCCGTCTGTTGCAGGTGGACGATGGCCTGCTGGCGAGCAGCCAGGGCGGCGTGGGCGTTGAGGTAGCCACCGATTGCCGCCATTCCCAGCGAGATTGAGAAGGCAATGCCCACCAGGGCAACGACTAGGCCTGTCTGGAGGCGCGGCGGGAGACGAACTTCTGCCTGCTGTCCATCGTGCTCCGACATGAACACCAGTCTGTAGCCTGTCGTGTCGCTCAATCACGAACCCCCTAATCGGCATACAGCTGCATCTGGCAAGAGAATATGCAGGCACCGGACAGCGTGGTTCGGTGGTTGGAGTGTTTGCCGTCTGGACCGCCGGCGGCAGTGTATCAGATTCTACTGACGCTGTCTCGGCCAATTTCTGGCATTCAAGGATCAGCCTGATAGGCGCCCACAGCAGCAGTCTGCGCCTGCATCGCGTCAGATGCCCAGTGCAATGCCGCTCCCAGTCGCTCCTCATATCCCTCATTCAGTGGAGAATTAATGGGACTCACCGGCACTTCCCATCCGCGACTCAGACAGATCACACGCACGGCGGCCAAGTCTTCGCCATCGGCGACAGCCAGTAGCGACCGGAACTGCTCCAGTGTCTGATCCACGGGCTCATCACCAGGCAGCATGACCTGGCATAACAGCATCTCTGCGAGCGTGCCTGCCAGTGCCGCCTGCCCGTCGCACCATGTCTCAGCCAGGCTCTCCTTCAAGAGCGCAACAGAAGTCTTTACGTCACCCAGCTGGCGGTGGAGGACGGCCAGATTGTGTCGCGTACGCTGCCGCTGGGCGACGTCAGACGCTCGCTCGAGCAGGTGCCTAGCCATCGGAAGGGCTGCCTGCGGTCCCCTCCAGGCCCAGGTTGCTACCATCTCGCCCAGGCGGCTTTCGAAGCCAGCACCCTGCCAGCCCAATAAGTGCCCAGCCTTGCGATACTCACTGACCGCTTCCTGATACGAGCGCAGGCGACTGAGCAGATGGCCGCGCGCATAGTGAACCATGGCCCGATCCTTCGGCAACCGACGGCAAAGGCGCTCGGCCCTGTCCAGCCTGTCCAGAGCTGCATGGTATCGGCCGACGCCGGCCAGGGCCAGCGCATGATTGAAGGCGCCGCGCAGTCGGCGCTCGGGGCTACCTTGGCGCTGGTACGCCCGCTCCATGCGTGCGAACCACAGGCAGGCCTGTCTGGCTCGGCCCTGCTTGAACCTCATGATGCCTGCCAGCCGGCACAGCTCGCCGGTATATCGGCCACGGTAGGATTGCCGGGCCATGGCGACGACCCGGCCCAGCACAACACCCGCTTCCGGGAGCCAGCCAGCGTTGATTAACTGCTCTGCCAACTCCAAAAGCGAGTGGCAGCGCGACTCACCGGCCAAATGAGCCGTCAGCCAGTGGTTCGGGTCCAGCGCGAACAATCGCGTCGCTTCCACCTGCAGCCGTGCACTGGGCAGGCGAATCCCGGCCTCAATGCTTTGCACATAGCGTTGGCTGACCCCCAGCGCCCGTGCCACATCCGAGGTTGTGAGGTGGTGCCCTTGCCGAGCCTGCTTCCACCAACCGCCGCCACTCATCGATTGGGAAGCGAACAAAGCGGTCGTCTGCCTCCCTTGAGCACTCAGTCGGTGGTGGTCGACGCTGGGTGACGGCATCGAAATGGACGAGGAGGTTATCCATTGAGACATCGGCTGGTGCGCTCCCTCGGATGGTTCTTAGTGCTGTTGTCGGCGCTTGGTTCGGTGGCGACCGCTCCGCATCCTGTCATTCCCGCCAACTCTCACCAAATCGCGACGGTCATGACCACCGAGCCCAACGGTCCCCTGCCGCCGCAGCCGATGTAGTTGGCATTGAACGTCCTCCTAGGCGCCAGCGGTGCCATCAATACAGTCAACTTGCCGCATTACGTCAGCGAGCTGACCCGGCGCGGACACCGGGTCAAGGTCATCCTGACTAAGTCCGCCGAGTCGTTCGTCCCACCGGCTGTCCTGCGTGCCAGCACAGGCGTCGAGGTGTTCACAGACCGAGACTTTGTACCGGAATTGGTGCCGCACCACGTGGCGCTCGCCCACTGGAGCGAGGTGGTGGCGCTGGCACCGATGACGGCCAACACTCTTGCCAAAGTGGCACTGGGCATCTCTGACAATCTGCTGCTGGCCACCGCACTGGTCGAGCCTCCGGCCGTGGCCGCCCCTTGCATGAACGTTGCCGCCTACCAGCATCCGGTCGTGCGCGCCCATCTGGCCGAGTTGGCGTATCGGGGAACTGTGGTGTTGGCACCGGTGATCGCCGCCTCTGAGCAGGGTGACCGTTTGCGGATGATCGGGCCGCGCCAGTTGCGGCGAGCCATCGAAGGGGGTGGCCGGGCAACACCGCGTCTGGCCACTGTTGGGGCCCGCAGAATTGAGGACAGCCACTAGTGCGAAGGACCGGCGACATGCAGGCTGATGATCCAAGCGGTCGTAGGCGCCGGCTTGAATTTAAGGGAGTCCGATCACGGCCATGGCGACGTATCCCAGGGCGTGGATGATCGCCAGGGATTTGAGCAGGATATCCCGGCGCAACTCGTCGCCATGGTCACCAGTCCGAGTGCGATGGATGATGACGACACCGACTGCGACCACCAGCACGGACCACCAGATGCGCGAGGCAACCAGCCACGCCGCACCTACAGATAGCGCCAGCCCGACCACTTGGTAGCCAAGGGCTACCTCGCGTCCCGGTCGGCCAACCTGGCGCTGCCAGAAGGCAGGCGATGTTCGCTTGCGGGGGTGGGCCGCCCAATCGCTGTCGATATCCACCAGGTGGTGTTCCATCACCGAGGCTACGCATACAACTCCCTGGATCACAGCGACCGCCAGCAGCTGCACCGACCATCGCTCGCTGACCGCAAATCCGGCGGCAAGCGTCCCGCACACCAAGGCCGGGAAGATGCCCAGCCACTCACCAGTCAACGGCCGGTAGCAAAGGCGCAACGGCGGTACGCTGTAGGCGGCGGCCGTGATCAGGGCGATGCCGCCCAGGGCCGCCAGGATACCGCCGCGCCAGCTGGCGAGCCAGATCAGCAAGATCACGCTGGCCAAGGTGGTTGCGAGGACGACGCGCCACATCTGTCCGGTGGTTAGCAGACCTGCACGCAGCACATGGGACCCCCCTGAAATGACTCCCGGGGTGGTTTGATCGGTGCCGGAATGCCAGTCGTAAAGATCATTTAGACCGTGGGTGATATATCCTTGGAGTAAGATGCCACCGGCCAACACCATGATCAGCGCACCTGGCCAACCGGATCGATAGTCAGGCGCGTTCGCCCAGCCCAAAGCCACCGATGTGGCGCTCCAGGTCAACAGAGGTAGCGGTCTCGCCAACTGGAGCACGCCCTTGAGGTATCCCTGCACGGCATTCGCAACTCCCCGCCGCCCAGTGGCGCTCATTCCTAGCTGACTGGAAAGAGATTCCTCCCGTTATCTACAAGTCCTGGCAGGGTCTGTGCTCCTGTGGACCGACCGACACCATGGAGGGGGCCAAGCGCCGCCAGCGAAATCTCGCTCGGGTTCCCAAATTGAGAGGGGCGATACCATGGCCCATGTTACCGTCGAGACGACTGGCGTCAGTGTGCATCTGAGTCTCGGCGACGAGATTTTGGCCATGCACGGTTCCTTGCACATCCCCTTGACCCACATCAGCGCCGTGTCTACCGACCGGGTTCCGGAAGCCTTCTTCCGTGGTTTCAAGATCGGAACCAATGTGCCCGGAGTGAAGACGGCGGGTAGCTTCATTACTGGCGACGGCATGATCTTCTATGACTTCCACGACCCCAGCCGCTGTCTTACCCTTGCGCTCACTCACGAAAAATACGGGCAGGTCGTGGTCGAGGTGGACAGAGACCAGGACCTTACGGCTTTGGCCCAAGACATCCGTGCTCGACTCAGCGCCACGTAGCATCTGGCTGTTTGCAGGCGCGACGGTGCCGGTTTGCCAAGAGCTCTCACCCAGCGCCAACAGTCGCCAGAACCCCATCATGAAAGCTGGTTTTCGCAACGGCCAAGGCTGAGTTCAACCGATCCGGCGACGGCGATGGCCAGGTTGAAGGAGTAGCCTTCGACGGCCATCGTCTGATCGGCCCGGCTCGGATCACCTGGCGGACCGGGGTGATCACGGCGGTCGAGGCCCTACCCCGCAGTCCTCAGCGCCGAACTGTCCTGCCTGGTCTGATCGACGCCCATCTGCATCTGACGTCCTACGCCGAATCGCTGATGGATCTGGACCTTACCAACCTAGATGGTCCCGCGATCCTGGCGGCGATCGCCGCCGAGGACACTAAGGCAGCCGGCGGGCAGTGGATTCGGGCACGCCACGTTGCCGCTTCTAGTTGGTCTGCCATCGCCGATCGGCGGGTGCTGGATCGGGTGACCCGCCGCCCGCTCGCCCTCTGGGCGACGGACCTGCATCGGCTCGCGCTGAATACCACGGCCCTGTCCCAACTTGGCGTCGATGCATCGCCAACGCCGCCAGGCGGCACGATCGTTCGTGATTCCCATGGCTTTGCGACGGGGGCACTGGAAGAAAGGGCGGCAGAAGAGGCTGCCCGCCGCATCCCCCCACCCTCTGGCGATCAGATACGCCACGCCATCGGCCTTGCCATCCGCAAGTGCCAGGCGGTCGGGTTGGTCGGTGCCGCATCTTATGAGACACCGTCCGGCCTGGAACACCTGACCGCCTACGGCACCGACCCGACCTTCGCGCTGCGGCTGTTTCAGTACGGACAGGACCTTGCCCCCGCCGATCGCCCAGGCAACATTGCGCCAGGACTGCCGATCATTGGTGCCAAATTCTTTTTGGACGGTACCCTGGGGTCTCGCACCGCCTGGATGAAAGAGCCATTTTCCGACCGTGGCGGCTGTGGAACCTGCCGCATGTTGCCTGACGCCATCTCGGTGGTGGCTGGCCTGCGCGCCCGCGGTTATGTAGTTTCTCTGCATGCCATCGGCGACGCCGCCTTTGCGGCGGCGCTCACACTCCTACAAGGCCAGCCCGGCCGAGTCGAACACATTCAGGTCATCGATCCGGTTGACCTGGATCGAGTCTCGCCCCACCTGATCGCCAGCGTACAGCCCGCCCATCTGGTCGGCGACCGACACGAGGCCGCCAGCGCTTGGGGAGAACGCATCCGGCACGCCTACCCCTACCGCTCCTTATGGGAGCGGGGGGCAACGCTGGTGTTCGGCTCGGACGCGCCAGTGGTGTCGCCCGATCCGCTGGTCGGCTTACAGATGGCCATAGACCGTCGCTTGGGCGACGAGGCCGCCTTCGGACCGGAGCAGGCCCTGCCATTAGAAGTGGCTCTGGCCGCCTACACCAGCGGTCCCGCCCGCACTTTGGGCATCGGTCTGGGCCAGATCGCGCCAGGGGCACCGGCCACCTTGACCGTGGTCGATGGCGATTTCAGCCGGCGATCGGAACGGCGCACCGCCACCGTCGCGGCGACCGTGGTGGCCGGAGAGATCGTCTACGGCCAATTAGTCTAGTTCCTAGACAGGCGGCTTTTCATGAATCTCCACACTCTGCAGCACCACATCTTCGATGGGGTGCGACCGTTCGCCCGACGGACCGGGCCGGACAGCCACATGATCGATCGCTTGGACCGTGTCGTGGCCAGCGGAAACAACACCGAACACGCTGTAGTTGGGGTTTTGGTTCAGTCCCTTGGCGCTGGCGCCAGAGCAGATGAAAAACTGCGATCCGTTGGTGTTCGGCCCGGCGTTGGCCATCGCCACCACACCCACGTCATACGGGCGTACCGGTGGCAGCTCATCGGCAAACCGATAGCCCGGACTGCCGGCCCCGGTGCCGGTGGGATCGCCGGTTTGCACCATGAAGCCGGACACCACCCGGTGAAACGTGATGTTGTCGTAAAAGTGGTCTCGCGCCAGGGCCACGAAGTTGTTCACGGTCTGCGGCGCCTCTGCAGCCAGCAGGTCAACTGTGACGTCCCCTTTAGACGTGTGCAAGATGGCCTGATAGGTCGCTCCAGGAACCAGCTGCAGCGGGTGCGGAGCTGGGTATGACTTGGCCAAGGATCTGTCCCCTTTCGTAACATCAGCGCTCAAAATGGCTCGCCCCACCGTACCAGAAACAAGGCGGCCAGGGCGACCCGCAGAGGCCGACGATGCGGCAGCCCTCCGCGCGCCAGGCGGATGAGCGTTGGCATCCGTTTCCGGGAGAGATTCTGTTGCCTGCTGCCGTCAGGTAAGATCAGCCTTCTACTCCATTTGAGGGATTCCATGGTAATTCGTAGTCGCTACAATCTGGGAGTCGAGGAGTCGTGCGGAGCCAGGCGGTCGCGACGGGTTCCAACATACCGCACCGCCGGCACTCGAGAGGAAGGAATACTCTTGCGATTCGCCTTCCAGGATCCGGCGGACGAGCCAGTTTGGTATGGCAGCTTTCGCCGCCAGCTTGAGCACGAGTTCACTGACCATGGCCATCTGCTCACCGGGCCAGAGGACCCCGATCTGGGTCTCGTCTTTCATGTCGTAGATCCCGCCGCTCCTCACCCTTTCCTCCGAAAGCACCGGGCCACCTTCTCCGTCGGCGTGGTCGCCGTCTCGGGGAGTACGGGCGACGACCTGCTGAAGGAGGTCTATCCCTACTTGGTCCGGACCATCTCAAATGGCCTGGTGGCTCTGGATACAGGCACGCCCGTGCATCCGTGGCTGATCACCCCGGAGCTCGGGTGCTACCGGTTGGGTGATGGGCCAGGGGAGCAACCGTATCCGGCCCTCTATCAGGCCCTTGCGCCAATGGCCATGTCCAGGCTCGTCATCGACAACCGCTTCCTCCCCGACCTTCCAGCGGACCTGTGGGCAGGCACCGATGAAACCCGCGAACTCACCTGGGCCAGCCGCGTCGTCGATGACTGGGGGCTGCTGCCGAGTCCCTTCCCCATCCAGAACCTGCTCTCTGCTGCCGATTGGAGATATCTCAAACATCTCTACGGCATCGGCGGGCTCAGTTATGGCAACTTCAGTATCCGACACGACGACTCCCGATTCTGGATGAGCGCCAGCGGTGTCAACAAGGGCAATCTGGTGGACATTGGGCGGGACATCCTATTGGTCACAAACTACGATGCCGAGGCGGAGGTCATGGTCCTGAGCGTTCCTCCTCAGGTGCAGCCGCGGCGGGTCAGCGTCGATGCCGTTGAGCACTGGATGATCTACCAACGCTTCCCAGAGATCAGGGCCATGATGCATCTGCATGCCTGGGTGCCGGACATCCCGGTAACTAGCTTCAACTATCCCTGCGGAACCCGAGAGGTCGGGGAGGAGATGTCAGGCTTACTGGCCCGAGAACCGGATCCCGGGCGGGCCGTGATCGGCCTCCGCAACCACGGGATCACCGCCACCGGTCCAAGCTTCCGCGACATTATCTCCCGCCTCCAGGGTAAAGTCCGCCCCCAAGTCCCGATGGCTGCCGTCGGGACTCACAGTTGAAAACACGGGCCGCCGTCCTTCGGGAGTACGAGGGTCCGATCGAAGTGACACAGTTGGAACTGAGACCGCCTCAGTTGGGGGAGGTCCTGGTGGAGATTGCTGCCAGCGGCGTCTGCCACTCTGATCTGCACGTCGTCAATGCCGACCTGCCACTGCCCGTCCCGATGGTTCTCGGACATGAGGGGGCGGGGGTCGTTCGAGCCGTCGGTCCGGGCGTGCAAAGACCTAAGGTCGGCGACCAGGTGGTGCTCTCCTGGATTCCCGCTTGCGGCATCTGCCGCTTTTGCCGAGAGGGGGCTCCTCACCTTTGCGTCGAGGCTGCGGATGCCACTCGGGAGGGACGGCTACTCACCGGTGAAACCCCCTTTTCCGACCAGGCGGGCAAGGTTTATCCCTTCAGCATGACCGGAACCCTGTCCGAGTTCACGGTCGTACCCGCCGTCGGTGCTATCCCGCTGCCGGACGGCATCCCCCTGTACATGGCAGCTTTATTTGGATGTGCAGTCATGACCGGTGTGGGAGCTGCGCTGCGCACGGCTCCCGTCCGCCCTGGCGACCGGGTGGCTGTGTTCGGGGCAGGAGGTGTCGGTCTCAACATCGTGCAAGGGGCGCGCATCGCCGGCGCCTCATCGATCATCGTGATCGACCGATTACCGGCTAGACTCCAACTGGCCCGCACCCTGGGAGCCACCGCCACCGTCAACGTACACGACGAGGAACCGATTCAAGCTGTGCTCGACCGCACCGGCGGCTTCGGGGCAGACTTGAGCTTCGAGGCTATAGGCTCACCGGAAACCATCGCCCAGGCCTTCAACGCCGCCAGGCGCGGCGGAACAGCTGTGATCGTGGGCGTGGCACCACCTCACGAGGAAGTGAGTCTGAACGCCTTCGCCTTCCCCTCACAGGAGAAGACGCTCAAGGGTTGCTGGTACGGCAGCGCCAATGGCCCCCGCGACATCTTGCTGTTGGCGGACCTCTTCCTCTCAAGTCAGCTGTTGTTGGCGCCATTCGTCACCCGCACCTATTCCCTAGACGATGTCGCTACTGCCTTCGACGACCTTGCCATGGGCCGGGTGGGACGTCCATTGGTCATCATGCCCCTGGGCCAGAAGGAGGAATCCCCAGATGGCACGCTTTGAGAGTACGGAAGAGCTGGAAGAGGTCCTGGGCGGCTTTTTCGACAGGGTCACTCGGACTCCGCAGGCCCACCTCATCCATCAAGTGGGAGGCGTCATCGACTTCATCTATCACCGACCGGAGGCTAGGTTGAGATGGGTCCCTGCGCCCGGCGCCCCGCTGCCGTTCTATGTAGAGAAGGGAGCTGGAAGTGGCGCCCCTCTTCTCGTCTTTGAGCAAGACGGGGACACTGCGCATAGGTTCTGGCTGGGCAGGCTGAATCTTCAAGACGCCCTGGCCCGCCAACTGGTTCGTGCCAGGGGCCCGCTCTCCCGGGCCATGAAGCTCATCCCCAACCTCGACGACGTCTATCCGATCTACGCTGCATTCCTCCAAGAGACGGGTCGAGAGAGCTGGCTGGAGTGAGCCCTGACATTTTCTCCCGGGCCGAAGGCCAGATCTGGCTGGCCGGCCGCTTGACTCCCGCCACTGGCGGCCTCAGGGACATCGTTTGCCCGGCCACCGGCGAGGTGGTCGGACGTAGCGGTATCACCGATCTGCAGGATCTGGATCAAGCCGTGCTCGCCGCCCAGCAGGCGCACGATAGCCACCTCTGGTCGTCGATCCCCAGCCTGGAGCGGGGGCGGATTTTGTCCCGGGCGGCGACTGGCATCCGCGCCCAGGAGCTGGCATTCCAGTCCGTTATCTCGGCAGAAAACGGCATGCCTCCTTCGGCCGCCCGTTTCATCGAGATAGCGATGGCGGCGGACGTGCTCGACTATTATGGCGGGGCCACCAGCCGTCCTTACGGCGAGGTGCACCCGTTCAACCTGCCCGGGGCGACCACCAACTACCTTGTCCTGACCATGCGGGAGCCGATTGGTGTTGTTGGCCTCATCACGCCGTGGAATTTCCCGCTCCTGATGCCCACGTGGAAACTAGCCGCAGCCCTGGCGGCTGGCTGCTCGGTGATCCTGAAACCAGCTCCCGAGACCCCATTCACGGCGCTGCTGCTGGCAAAGGTGCTGGCTGAGGCCGGTCTGCCGGAGGGCGTGCTCAGCGTCCTGCCAGGAGGAGACGATGTCGGCGAGGCGATTGTGTGCCATGAGGGCATCCCCCAAGTGGCCCTGACCGGCGGCCTCGCTGCCGGCGCTCAGGCCAGAGTGGCCGCCGCCCAGTGCGGCAAACGGCTGAGTCTGGAACTGGGCGGCAAGTCGCCGCTCATCTTATTCGAAGACGTCGACTTGGAGGCCGCTGTCGACGCCGCCTTGTTCGGGATCTTTCTGAACGCCGGACAGGTCTGTCAGGCGTCCAGCCGGGTCTTGGTTCAGGCCTCCATCCACGACCTCTTCCTGGCCCGTTTCTCAGAGCGGGCCCGGGCCCTGCGGGCGGGGCCCCCTTCGGACACGCTGGCCGACATCGGGCCGGTGATCAGCGGCGAGCGGCTGGCGACGATCGATGCCATGGTTCAGGCAGCGCGGCAGGCTGGCGCTACGGTCCATACTGGCGGCTCACCGCTTGCCGGGCCAGGCTTCTTCTACCCACCGACCGTGATCTCGGGCATCGCCGTCGACATGCCGCTGGCCCGCGAGGAGGTGTTCGGCCCCGTGGTGGTCGTGATGCCCTTTGACGACGAGGAGTCGGCCATCCGGTTGGCCAACGATACGCTCTATGGCCTGACCGCGGCGGTGTGGACCAAAGACATCAAACGGGCCCTTCGCGTGGTCCGCCAGCTGGCGGCGGGAACAGTCTGGGTCAACGCGGTCCAGGTGCTCACTCCAACGGCTCCCTTCGGTGGCTTCAAGGGCAGCGGTGCGGGACGCGATCTGGGAATAGAGGGCATGGCCCAATTCCAAGAGACAAAGACAGTGATCGTCGATCTGAATGACTGGCCGATGGCCTTCTTCTAGGATTGCCAGCATGCCGGTCCTGCTCATGGTGCCGATCGGCCGACCGGGGCAAGATCGCCTCACCCTCGTTGATGACACCCGTGCGGCCCGTTTCTGAGCCTTCGTGCCGGGAGCTTAGGAGGCAGGTCATGGGGGTGGAGCCTGAACCAGCCGCCGAGCCGTGCCCACTGCCTGCCCTAAGGAGGAAATGATGTGAGTGGACCGCTGACCGACGGTGATGTGGAGGGGACGATCGGGTCGCTCAGCTACCGCTTCTCGCTGCTCAGCTACGCCCGCAGCCTGTTCTTGCAAAAGATCGGCTATCCAGCCCTGGCCGTGACCTCAAGCCCCCTGGTCTATCAACGCACGCCTCGTCCCTCACTTCCGGGGCCGGACTGGGTGCGGGTTCGCATGCACCTGATGGGCATCTGCGGGTCGGACATTGGCATGCTGAAGGCGACGCTCTCCCCTCAGTTGAGCCCCTTCGCATCGTTTCCGGCCATCATGGGCCACGAGGGAGTGGGCGAGATCGTGGAGGCGGGGCCAGCCAGTGCTTTTGCCGTCGGCCAGCGGGTGGTGGGGGATCCCTTCCTCGGTTGTGCCGTCCGCGGTCTCGCGCCCTGTCAGCCTTGTTCAGCAGGAGTCCCGGCCCTCTGCGAGCACACAACAGAGGGCCGCTTTTCACCGGCGATGCTCCTTGGCACCTGTCGGGATCTGCCCGGAACCTGGTCCGAGGAGACCCTCTACCACGACAGCCAACTCCACGTGGTTCCCGATGGGGTGGCGGATGATCAAGCCGTTTTGGTCGAGCCGCTGGCCGTGGCGGTTCATGCCGTCCTATCTACGCCACCGGGTCCCGGCGATCAGGTCTTGGTGGTGGGCGATGGCACCATCGGCCTTCTGACGGTGACGGCCCTCAGGCTCCTCGGCTTCGATCACCGCGTGACGCTGGTTGCCCACCACGCCGAACGGGCCGACGAGGCCCGACTGCTAGGAGCCAGCGACGTCCTGCTGGCGCAGGGTGGGCTGTCCTCCCTGGCCTCTCATCTGGGCGCCCGGCTGGTACGGGCCGTGGACCGCTCTGAGGTCATGATCGGCGGCGCCGACGTGGTGTACGACGCCGTTGGTACCAGGACCGGACTTGATCTGGCGCTGCGCTCAGCCCGGGCCTGGGGCCGGGTGTGTCTGGTCGGATCGCCTGGCAATCTAGGGCATCTGGACGTGACCGCCGTCTGGTCCCGGAACGTGGAGGTAAGGGGAACCTTGGCTTACGGCCGCGAGGCTGCCTACGGCGGTCTCCATACCTTCGATCTGGTCACCAGGCTGCTCCAAGATGGCCCCTCGCCTCCGGTCCAGCGCCTAGTCACCCACCGGTTCCCTCTATCCGAGGTGCGTCAGGCACTCGCCACCGTGTGTGGCAAGGGAGCGGGACGTCCCGGGAAAGTGGTTTTTACAGCCGTGCAGGGAGGAACTTCAGTATGATCGACGCCGTGTTTTTCGATCTCGACAACACCCTTCTCCAAAGCGACGGTGATCAGTTTTTGGAGGACTTCCTCGGCGTCCTGGGACAGCGTCTGGGGGTCGCCTCGGACCGCTTTTCCGAGGCCTCCATGGTGGCTGGTGCAGCGGTCATGAGCGACCACCCAGATGCGACCAACCATGAACTGCTCGTCAGCACCTTGGCCGGTGAACTCGGCCTGCCAGTCAAACAGATAGATGACTCCGTCAGGCATTTTGAGGCGGCGGAGATGGGCAACCTGGGACTCCCCTGGGTCCTGCTCCCAGAAGCGCGCCAAGTGGTACAGGCTGTGATAGCCCAGGGCAAGCAGGTGGTCCTGGCCACCTCACCGATCTATCTGGAAGGTCCGATTCGAGAACGTATGCGGCGCGCCAACGTGGACGACCTGGACTGGACTCTGGTCACCACATCCGATCGCCTGCACAGTGCCAAGCCGCACGCTCGGTACTTCACGGAGGCCGCACAGTTGATCGGGTGTTCGCCAGCAGCATGCGTGATGGTGGGGGACAATCCTTTCCAAGACCTGCCTGCACGCAAGGCAGGGTTTCTCACCTATTTTGTAGGGCAGGCTCTGCCTGGGCTCGACACCGGTCCCTCCGGCCACCTCAAGGACTTCCCTGAGTGGCTGCAGGCACAGGATATCAGGCAAGCATCAGGTACGTACAAGCCGCTGTGACTTGTTAAGCCTTCGGGAGTTGCCCCGTCGCCCGGCCGCCGTCACAGGTGCAGCAGGCTGACGGCCTGAAGACGGCTTTTGGCTCCCAGTTTAGCCATCAGATTGCGCACGTGGGTGCGCACGGTGGAAGCCCTGATCCTCAGCTCCTCGGCGATGCGCTGCGTGGATGCCCCCTGATCCAGGTGGGCGAGCACCCGCACCTCTTGCGGCGTCAGTTGGTCGAGCACCGGTAGCGGTCGCAGGAAGTGCACCACAGTGCCGCGTTGGTCGCCTCCCGTCGGTACGCTGACCGTGGTAAGCAGCATGGGACGGCCGCCCTGAGCACTCAGCCAGACCAGGGTGCGGTTGCACTCTGACTGGCCGCAGCGGGCGGCTTGCAGCATGGGACAACCAACATAGCAAAGCGGCGTGGCGTTGGTCGCCTTCCACATCTGCATGGTCAGCTCGCAAGAGCCTGTCCGGACCTTCTCCGAGGGCCGATGGGTGAGTCCGGACAGGGCCTCGTCCCAGACCACGATGCGGCCGTCGTCTGCGACCGCAAAAACATGTCCTGCGCTTGGCGATTCCACACCCATCTCTCCCCTCACTGTCGTCGACCGCCGCCTGTCAGCGGACCACGGTGGTCCTCATCCAGCGGTCAGGCGGCGCCTACGCCGCATGGGTAGGATCCCCTCTCCGTCCCTGGTCTCAGTATCGACCGGATCCAGCGTCGCTCTCCTTCTCTCATCCGACTCATCAATGATCGGTTGATCTTGGTCGGCCCCACCACATCTCCCTGCGTGCCAGGGCCTATGGTCGGTCCCTGGCGGACCAACTCCGAGGAGGAAGCCCGCTCCCGGCTCACTTCTCATTTCGCCAACATCAACTGACAACACCTCTCCCGGTGTGGGAGTGCGTTGCATACGACCGTCCGATCGCCAGACCTACCGTGACCGCAGCGGTACCATGACCAGACCAGTGCACGAGCCCCGAGTGTGCAGCGATCTAGCTGAAGGGCTTCCAACTATGAGCCGCATGTCGAAGGATGGGTCTACCTCGGCGCTGACGTGGAGCTCAAGGTGTTCACTCCGGCTTGCTCTCCCATCTTCATGCCCCAGGTTTCACCAGGACCTGCGCCAAAACAAAGGATCGGGGCTAACCTCGATCCTTGTAACCCTTGGTATATCTGGTGCGCGCGGTAGGGCTCGAACCTACGACCCGCTGATTAAGAGGTCCCCGGGCGGTGCTGGCCCCTCCCAGTGCCCCTCTGGAACTTAGAATACACGCGCATTCCCAGGACTCGGAATGCCGACCTGCTTGTCAGCGCCAGTCATGCCGAGAGCCGAGGACTACCATAGATGTCCGCTATTGGGGCAACTCGGGCCGCAACCAGCAGTCCGGCTCACGGCGTAGGAACGAGACACCATCCGTCAGCTTACTACCGGCCTTGCCACAACTGGGCCCGGGATGGTCTGCTAATCTCGCACCGTCTCTGCCAGTATCTGGCTGCTTGCTCTTTCCAAACCGACGTGATCTCCCGCATGTGACGTCGCCTATAAGAGCGCAATGAATTCGTCAGTCGAGATGCCCGCTTGTCGCAGTATGCTGCCCAGCGTCCCTGAAGGCACGACCTGTCCGGCGTGAACCGGAACGGTGACGATGCCGGGAACGCCAACCTTATGAAGATGATGGTGGCTACCTGTAACACGCACGGCGCCGAAACCAATCTTTTCAAGGGCCCGGACGATCCGAAGTCCGCTTACTCGCGGAAGGCGGCTCACTTCGAGACGGCTACCTGCACTGTTTCTACAGATGCCTCTCCGGGTCCACGAGGCATCAACTCGCCAATGTCCCGCAGAGCCTCAAGATGGCCTGAGATGGCTTCTTCTGCACGCTCCATGGCCTCTGCGCGAGTCGCCCCAAAGGTGAAGCACCCGGGTAGCGCAGGGACGGTGACACTCCACGCCCTGCTGTCTTCGTCCCACTCCAGCACGACGCGGTACGTGACCGTTGTTTTTGCCATGATGGTCGGCCCCCCTCATCACCAAGTAAAGTTAGTATAGGCCAGTCGGGCGCCACATGGCGCCCTTCTGTCACGGCCCTGAGACGGTGTATGCGCCCAGCAGATTCTAGTGATGTAGTGACGCTCGCAGGCATGTCCGCCAGCCGTGCGTCAATGCTCGCACCGAGAGAGTCAGGAACTCAAGCGCGAGAGGCAGGCACCACAAGACCAGACTTGCGGTACGCGAGACCCCGGTGTCAGTCGGCTTCGACACGGTGTTCGGACCTGCACCAAGGGCCGAGCGATCTCACGGACTGATCCCCTACATTCCCCTTAGGCAGCCCCTTCTCCGCCAAAACCAGGGCCTTTCCGGCATCTCTCACCATCTAGTCTTGACGGCCCGTTCAAATTAGGAGCGGCGCGCCCGAAAGACGGAGTGCGCTCCTTCTCCCTCAGGCATCGTAGTCTCCTCAACGACCTGCATTCCTGCTCCGACCAGCCAGTCCTCCTCGGACCCCGTCCACGACTGCTCTCCAGCAGTCAGTAAGAGCCACCCTCCTAGCCGCAACCACCAGCCGATCCGGCCGAGCAGCGGCGCCTGGCTGTCCAGGGGCAGATGAATGATGGTATACAGGCAGACGATGGCGTCAAAGCAACTTTCCCTGCACTCGATCGCCGTCACATCGGCGTTGATGAACGTGGCGTCTAGTACACGCTTGCGGGCACGCTGGATCTGGACGTCGCTCAAGTCTACTCCGGCTCAAGGTTGGGTGTCCCGAAAAGGGGGTCCTCCTCCGTCGGCTGAAACCCGCTCTGGTGGCGAGGCCTTATCTCAGAGAACGGGCGTCCCGAAAAGAAGTCCTTTTGATAGGGACGGATCATGGCATGACACCTGGCTGGATCAAGGTCGGCATCTCTTCCTCGTGGTGATATCAGCCCTCGGGTGAAGAGAGCACCGAAGCCCTGGCAATCAACACGAAGGAGGCGATGGTCCCAATGTCCAAGATCGCCGTCGTAGCCCCGAGACACGCTGGAGACGGGTACCCCGTCGGCCCTCACAGCTTAGAACGGCCAACGAGAACCAAGGCCGTTATTCGTCTACTCCTGCGCCATGTTGCCGCTTCTCTTATTGGCCCGTTGCGGGAGTCTCTTGCAGCGAGGTGACCTCTCCCCAGTCGAGTCCTCCGGCAGGCAGTCTCCATGTACGGAACGTTGCGGCGATGAGGGGAACGCAACACAGGGCTCCCCAAAACGCGAAGGCTCCGCCAAGAGACCACACGTGCGCCACAACCCCGGTTACGGCCGCTCCGAAGGGATAGAAGACGCTTCCGATCATGGACATTCCGCCTTCTACTCTGCCCATCGCCTCCTGAGGAACTCTCGTCATGATGTGAGAGCCAAGAGCGATGACGGGTGGCTGACTCAGTGCACCGGCCACGGCCGCTAATCCAATGACGATCCATGGTGTGTATGATACAAATCCGACAAAACCTACGAGGGCAAACAGTGCGGCGTAAGAAGCCATCATCAGTTGGTAGCGAGTTGACTTAAGTCGCACCGCCATGAGAGATCCCAACAGGGACCCCACGCCAAGAATGGCAAAGCCCACCCCGACAGACACCCCTCCGAGCGCCGTCATCCAAAATATCGCGGCGTAGATGATTCCCTCCGAGGCAACGTTGACCAGGGCGTTGGTCAACGAATAGACGCGCAGAAACCGACTTTTGAGCACTGCCCTGATCCCCAGTGTCACCTCTCCGGCCCCGCTGGGCAGGTCATACCCACCGCCGAGACTGCTTCGCAAGGACGCCAAAACCAAAAACTCTACCAGGAAGGAAACGGCGTCCAGAGCGAATGGGAGCACCGGAGATACGGTGTAGAGTAGCCCCCCGACCAATGGTCCGACCAGCATGGTGCCCGCATACTGCGACTGCCACGCGCTCATCCCCTGTTGGACCTCATCGTCAACAAGAGTGCTGCGGAGGGCAGCGCTTTGCACGGGGCTCAGACCGGCTCCCACAAATCCAAGAAGCGTCCACGCGATGCCGATCAACCAGTACTGCGCTGACGGGTGCCAGAGCACAGACGCGGCCACCACAGCCATCAGAATTGAAGCGATGATCGCGCCAGACATAAGCAGCGGACGGCGGGTCCACCGATCGGCTACGTATCCGGCAGGTCCCCTGACCACCAGGTGCCCGATCATGCCGGCCGAGACGACGATCCCTGCCAAGGCGTAGGAATGCGTAGTGCCCATCACGTACAAAGGAAGCGCCACCATACTGGTGGCAGTTCCGGTCTCAGAAAGGATGGACGCCAGCCAGAGCTTGCGGAAGTTCTGGTTCCTTCCGAGGATGTCACCGATCTCTTTCACTCAAGCGTCGCCGTCCTCTTCGACGAGCCAGCATCCACCCAAACCACGATAGCAGTCGCCGCCTCCTCAGGGTCCGGGAACGCGATACCTTCGGCTGGTTCAACGACAGCCACTAGGACCAAGAGACGAAGGCTGGGCCAATATTCCCGGGCACGCGGACCTCCACCTGCCACGGTGCCTGTGCGGTCACTGCCCGTAACGGAAGGAAGTCGTTCCGGGACACCTGTGACGGTTAGGGCGTGATCCGGAGGAAGGCGGCCCCGTATGTGCACCAGATGTATCCGCCCCGGCTGACCACAAGGTGACTTGGGAGATGTCCGATCGTTTGCATGATGGAGCTGGCAATGCGATAGAAGGGCAGGGCCTTGGTGGATGTGGTGACCACCCCGGCAGGCGAGATCCGGCCGAGCGAGGCGCCACCTGTCCGAAACCAAGGGTTCCCGCCTGGGCTCAATAGGAGCTGATAGGGCTGGTAGCCGGAGGTATTGGTGAAAGTAATGTCACCTGCGGATGTGATCCGACCGATCGCACCGGAACCATCGCTGAGGGCTACGGAGAACCAGAGGCTGCCGTCCGATCCTCGAACCATGCTCCCCATTGCGGCCCCGTCCGGAATAAGACCCTTGCCAAAGAGAGTGATAGTGCCAGATGGAGTGATTCGGCCAATTCCTATCAGGATGGGTGGCCAACCACTAGTTGGGCCCGTTTCGAACCAGATGTTTCCCTCAGGACCGGCCACCATTCCTCCCAGAGAGCTCCCTGCGGGAAGACCCTTGGTGAACAGAGTGATCGTCCCCGAGGGGGTGACCCGGCCAATGGCGCCGCCGCGGTTGGTCTGAGCAGTGAACCAGAGATTTCCGCCCGGGCCGACAACGGGGCCCCCCAGGGATGCGCCCGCGGGAAGACCCTTGGTGAACAGGGTGATCGTCCCCGAGGGAGTGACCCGGCCAATGGCGCCGCCGCGGTTGGTCTGAGCAGTAAACCACAGGCTCCCGTCTGGAGACCTTGCCATCGTCATCCCCGGGATAGTCCCTGGGGGCAGACCTTTCGTAAAGAGGGTGATGATGCCTGAGGGCGTGACGCGGCCAATCGCCCCGCTGGTGTACGAATTGGTGGTAGGGTCCAGAACGGAGTTGGTAAACCAGATGTTACCATCTGGGCCGACGGCAAGGCCGCTCGGAGAGCTACCAGCGGGCAGACCGTTGGTGAACCAGGTGATCATCGCCGCATTGGGTGCAGCGATGATCGACACCACCGTAGTGGCGGAGGACGCCACAGCCTTTCCGTTGGTGACCAAGACGGCCCTCAGGCTGTAGGAGCCATCAACCAGGGCGAGGGTGGTAGAAGGTGCAGAAAGTCGGGCCACCAAGGTGCGGTTTTCGTAGAGCCACACCTTCCCAGTGCCCGGTTTGTCGCCGCTTGCGGCAGCGACCAGGGTGAAGTTCGAGATTGCCAACCGGACAGTAATGGTGCCGTTGCCTGAGCCTGTGCTCACTACTGAGCCGCTCGCAGGCGAGGTGATGCGCACCGTCGGGTGGGCGGTGCTCTGGGCGCTCGATGCCGATCCACAGCCAGCGACCGCCAGCAGCACGGCGGTGATCAAGCAGGGGCGGGTCACAAGGGTCAGTCGCATCGGATGCCCTCCCAGGTTCGGCGCCAGCCTCGTGATCAAGAGACCAGGACTGGACTAAATGGTTCCCGGGTGCAGATGTGTCGGCCTGCCAACGCGATTTCCCGGTCACGGTCTGTCTCGAAAGCAAGTCGTTTCGGGACGCTTAGGGCGTGATCCGGCCAATAGCAGATCTATCCGTTAACCACAAGGTTCCCCCCGGACCCGCCACTAGGCACGCACCGATGACTCCGGTAGGCAGCCTCTCACTGAGCACTGAGATCTTCCCTGACACAGTGATTCGGCCGATACCGCCGGCAGTGTTTCGGTCGATGCCTGTAGTGAACCAGAGGTTCCCCCTTGGGCCGGCCACAACACAGGATGGAGAACTCAACGGGGGGAGTCCCTTGGTAAACATAGTGATGGTCCCAGAAGGCGTGATCCGACCGATGCCTCCGAAGTCGTCTGCGAACCAGAGGTTGCCATCGGGACCGAGTACTACGCTTGACAGCTGGGCTGGAGAGAACTCGCCACCGGGAGGCAGACCTTTAGTGAATAGGGTAATGGCACCAGACGGGGTGATCCGACCGATCGCGTTGGTGCCAGTCGTGGTGCCGGTGTTGCCATAACCGGTTGACAGCGTGAACCAGAGGTTGCCACCCGGTCCAAGAACGATGGCCGTGGCGAGGCTACCAAGTGGCAACCCCTTGGTAAATAGCGTGATCTTCCCAGATGGAGTGACCTGCCCGATGGCGGCGCCTGATGCAGTGTCAGCGGTAAACCACAGGTCTCTATTCGGGCCGACCAGGAGGCCGCCGTACAGCTGAGTACCGGCGGGAAGGCCCTTGCCGAACAGGGTGATGGTCCCTGACGGCGTGATCCTGCCGATCGCACCCGTGCCACTCGTGCCATTGTGGACCGGACCCGAAACGGTGAACCACAGGTTGCCGTCTGGTCCCGCCACCAGGTTGCCCGGAGCACCACCATTCGGAAGTTCGCCCTTGTCGAACATGGTGATCACCCCGGCCGGCGTGATCCGCCCGATGCCTCCTGGTTCAAAGACGAAACAGCCGCCGGTCCCGAACCAGAGGTTTCCATCGGGTCCGGCAACGATCTCCAAGGTTCCAGAAGTGGATGGCAGGCCCTTTGTAAACATGGTGATCACCCCTGCTGGCGTGATCCGCCCGATTCCGGACCCGTCCGTGAACCAGAGATTCCCATCTGAGGCTGCCGTGATCTCTTCTAGACAAGGGCTAGTGGGCAGGCCCTTGCTGAACAGCGTGACACTTCCGACAGAAGACCTCGCAGTACCTCCAGGGACGCCGGTCGTCGGGTTGGGTGCAGCGACGACCGATATTACGGTCGTGGCTGAAGATGCCACAACCTTACCGTTGGTGACCAAGACGGCTTTCAAGGTGTGGGTGCCTTCACTCAGGGTGAAGGTGGTAGAAGGTGCCGAAAGTCGGGCCACCAAGCTGCGGTTTTCGTAGAGCCACACCTTCCCAGTGCCCGCCTTGTCGCTGGTTGGGGCAGTGACCAGGGTGAAGTTGGCGATGGTCAGCCGGACCGTGACAGAGCCGGTGCCCGATGCTGTACTTACCACCAAGCCACTGACTGGCGAGGTGATGCGCACCGTCGGGCGTGCGGTCGTCTTGGCAGGGGCCGCGGTGCCGCAGCCGGCGATCGCCAGCAGCAAGGCGGCCAGCACACAGGTGCGGGTCACAGCAGCAAGTCGCATGGTTTCTCCTTCCGATTCCCTCGGTCCCGAAGACAGGTACCGTGATCAAGAGACCAAGACTTGAGCAAGTGGCTCCCGAATGCGACCGTGTCGCCCTAGCGGAGAGGGTGCGGGGGCACTTCATCGCCAAGGTGGCGGCAAGTGGCCTCAACGGTGCCTACTCCACTCAGGCGGAGGCCAGCGAGCACAGCAAGGGTGGCGATCACGGGGTCAGCCTTACCGATCCAGACGCAATGGAAACGGTGCCCGACGCCCCACCTGTAGTTCTGAACGCCACTGTGGCCAGTGGCTGCTCAGATACTGACATCGTCAAGATGACCGCACCTGTGTGGCCAGGGACGAGATATACCTTCTGGAGCCCGTGCCAGTAGTCAAAGATAATCACCCCCTGCGATGGATCGTTACCTAGTGCGCCAGCCAAGATGGTGTATCCGGCCGGATCCAGAAGGTAGTCGGTGATCGAGTACTGACCTGGCGCCCCAAACTCGGGAGGCAGCACCTCGGCACCTGGCGGTGGGGCCACTGGCGAAGTGTTCGACCAAACGAGGCGCGCCGGAGCTAGCTTAGGGTATGTTGCTGCTGGAGTGAAGATAGGCTTGATCCGGCCAATGGCAGATCCATCCGTGAACCAGATGTCTCCGCCAGGTCCCACCGCAAGCTTTCCAGGCACACTGCCCGCCGGCAGACCGTGGGTGAACAGCGTGATCACTCCGGACGGCGTGATCCGTCCGATCGCTCCACGGGTACCACCGGCCGACGCGACCGTAAACCACAGATTGCTATCAGGGCCAGCCACCAACCCTTCAAGGAAGCTTCCCGCTGGCAGTCCTTTGGTGAACATCGTGATCGCACCCGAGGGCGTGATCCGCCCGATTGCTCCACCAGTTCCCCGGGCCAGTGTGGTTGTGAACCACAGATTCCCGTCCGGGCCAACCGTGATGCTCCATGGGGTGCTGCCAGGGATAAGCCCCTTCGTGAACAGGGTGATCACCCCTGATGGCGTGATCCGCCCGATCTCGCCCCCGGTGCCACCTGCCCCGACTCCGTCGGTGAACCACAGGTCGCCATCGGGTCCGACTGCGATAGAAGACGGTGAGTAACCGGGGATCAGGCCCTTGGTGAAGAGGGTGATCACGCCGGAAGGTGTGACCCGTCCGATTGCCGGGGTGGCGTGGTCCACGTTGCCTCCAGAGGCAAACCAGATGGCACCGCCTGGGCCGAGGACCATGGAACTAGGCCGCGCCCCACCGAGACCCTTAGTGAACTCGGTGATCACTCCAGACGGCGCGATGCGGCCGATCGCCTCAGCCGTCGTAGTCACACTGCTGGCCGTGAACCAGAGGGTGCCGCCCGTGCCGACAGTGAGACCGCTGGGATGGCGCGCCGCACTTAGGCCCCTCGTGAACAAGGTGACCGTGCCGTGAGGCGTGATCCTCCCAAGCGCCCCTCGGGAAAAGGTGCCTGTGGCGAAGTAGGTGAACCAGAGGTTGCCGTCCGGGCCCCCGACGAGCTCGTTGGGTGTGGCCCCGGCGGGCAGGCCCCTGGTGAAGAGGGTGATTACACCGGATGGTGTGATTCGTCCGATGGCCACAGACGTACAGGGGCTGTTGGAAGGCGGACACACTGAGTTGATAAACCAGAGGTTTCCGTCCGGACCTGTGGCCAGACTTCCGGGAGAACTGCCAACAGGCAGCCTCTTCGTAAACGTGGTGATGGCTCCGGTTTTGAGGCTGTTAGGTGCCTCGGTGGAGCTAGGCTTTACCTTCGTGGTCAGTGGCGTAGCGCCACAGCCTGCAACCGCTAGGAGCAGAACGATAATAAGGAAGGTCCGAATCGTGGTTGTCGGTCGCATCGGTTGGCCTCCCCGACTCAGAGACAGGCACCGTGATCATGAGACCAAGACTGGAGTAAATGGTTCCCGAGCACAGAGGTGTCGGCCTGCCAGCGTACTCTCGCAGTCACGGCCGGTGCCAGAAGGAAGTCCTTTCGGCGCGGGCCGGGTCAAGGGCTTGGCATGGGCGGACGATGGGCAACAGAGGGCCGCTGGCGGCTAAGGGACGATACGGCCGATGGCATTGGTGGTGGCGACACCGCAACCAGACACGGGAGGCACCAGGAACCACAGGTTGCCGTCCGGGCCTGTCACCAGGTTACCTGCGCCACCGCCAGCGGCCAGAGCCTGACTATTGAACACGGTGATGGCGCCAGACGGCGTGATCCGACCGATCTCGCCGTTCACAAGGAACCACAGGTCGCCACCCGGGCCTGTCACCAAGTTTCTGACGAAACCGCCAGAGGGCAGGCCGTGGCTGAACACGGTGATGACCCCAGACGGCGTGATCCGACCGATGGCACCGGTACCGAAGCCGCGGTTCACAGTGAACCACAGGTTTCCATCCGGGCCGGCTACGAGGCTGTACAGCTGACTGCCAGCAGGCAGGCCGTGGCTGAACACGGTGATGGTACCCGACGGCGTGATCCGACCGATGCCGTTGGCGCCGTTGCTGCCGGTATTCGTCGGGGTCGCGGTGAACCATAGATTGCCGTTCGGGCCGACCACGAGGTGGCCTGCGCCCGTCTTCCTGCCATAGTTCGAATCGCCTCCCGCCAGGCTACCAGCAGGCAGGCCGTGGCTGAACACGGTGATGGAGCCAGACGGCGTGATCCGGCCGATGCCGATGGCGCTGCCGCCGCTGGCGTTCGTCGGGGTCGGATAGACAGGAAACCACAGGTCGCCGTCCGGAACCGTCACCAGACGACCTACGACACTGCCAGCGGCCAGAGCTGGACTATTGAACACGGTGATGGCGCCAGATGGCGTGATCCGGCCAATGCCCCCGCTCACAGGGAACCACAGGTCGCCACCCGGGCCGACCAGGAGTTGGGTGTCCCAAGGCAGGCCGCCAGCGGGCAGGCCGTGGCTGAATACGGTGATGGCGCCAGACGGCGTGATCCGGCCAATGGCGCCGGCGCCGTTGGCACTCGTCGAATTCATAGTGAACCAGAGATTGCCGTCCGGACCCGTCACCAGTTTAACTGGCCAACCGCCAGCGGCCAGAGCTGGACTATTGAACACGGTGATGGCGCCAGACGGCGTGATCCGGCCGATACCGAAGTAGGCGACGTTGGCATTCGTAAACGCCTCCACAGTGAACCATAGGTCGCCACCCGGACCGGCCACGAGACCTAGGACCGCATCGCCAACGGGCAGGCCTCGGCAGAACAAGGTCATGGTTCCCGCCTTGAGGCCTCTGCTGGGTTGCGGGGTGGGGGCACAGGAGACGGGATTCGGAATCGACACCACGATCGGAGCGGAAGATGCCACTGGTTTTCCGTTGGTGGCTAGGACGGCCTTCAACGAGTAGCTACCGGGGGTTAGGGCCAAGGTGGCAGTGCTGCTTCCACGGTGCGACACGATGTGCCCGTTCACATAGATCCACACTTGGCCACTCCCCGCCTTTTCGGGCCCTGCCGGGCCCGGTACCAGGGTGAAGTGGGAGATGGCCACACGGACCAATACATTGGCCATTGACGGGGTGAGCTGAGTGCGGCTGATCGGTGAGACGATGCGTACCGTCGGGTGTGCGGTGCTGTGGGCAGTGGAGGCCACCCCACAGCCAGCGACCGCCAGAAGCAAGGCGGCGATCAGGCAGGTGCGGATCACCGTGGTCAGTCGCAGCGATGGTCCCTCCCACTCGCTCGGTTAACAAACAGATACCGTGACAAAGAGGCCAAGGCTGGAGCAAGTGGTTCCCGAACACTCAAGCGGCAGCCTGCCAACGCGCTTTCCCGGTCAAGGGCTTGGCATGAACGGACGATGGACAACAAGAGGCCGCCGGCGGCTAAGGGACCATCCGGCCGATGGCGTTGGTGACGGCGGCACCGCAACCAGACACCGGAGGCACAAGGAACCACAGGTTGCCATCCGGGCCTGTCACCAGGTTGCCTGCGCCACCGCCAGCGGCCAGAGCCTGACTATTGAACACGGTGATGACGCCAGACGGCGTGATCCGGCCGATGGCGCCGTTCACAAGGAACCACAGGTCGCCACCCGGACCCGTCACCAGGTTGCCTACGAGACCGCCTGCGGGCAGTCCGTGGTGGAACACGGTGATGACGCCAGACGGCGTGATCCGGCCGATTCCGCCGGCGCCGTTGACGCTCATCGAATTCATGGTGAACCAGAGATTTCCGTCCGGGCCCGTCACCAGGAGGTTACCTAGGAAACTGCCAGCGGGCAGGCCGTGGCTGAACACGGTGATGGCACCAGACGGAGTGATCCGGCCGATGCCAGTGGTGCCGGTGCTGCCGGCACTCGTCGGGGTCGGATACACAGGAAACCACAAATTGCCGTCCGGGCCGACCAGGAGTTGGCCTACGCCTGTCTTGGCGGCGTTCGAATTGCCTCCAAACAGGCTGCCAGCGGGCAGGCCGCGGCTGAACACGGTGATGACGCCAGACGGCGTGATCCGGCCGATGCCGATGGCGCCGTTGCCGCCGGGAGTCGTCGGGGTCGGGTACACAGGGAACCACAGGTTACCGCCTGGACCCGTCACCAGGTTTCCTGCGCCACTGCCGGCGGGCAGGCCGTGGCTGAACACGGTGAGGGTGCCAGACGGCG
>JAJZLY010000002.1 GCA_021850485.1 Bacillota bacterium
GTCGCCGTGAAGTTGGTCGGGGTGAACTGCGGCCAGTTGCCATTCAAGATGCTGGCCTTCAGGTGCACCACCTGGGCCACTGGCTGGCTGGCCACAGCTGGAGCTGGCGTACCAGCACTGGTGGTGGTTAGCGCTCCGCATCCGGCGATGAGTCCGGCGAACGCAACAAAGGCACCAAAGGCAACTACACCTGGCAAGATACGACTGCGAAACAACAGATTGCGAGCCATGCGATCACGACCTTCCTGCTTGTGGGGCTAGAGTCCCTGACGTCATGGTCACCCGCAGCCCGCGCCGAAACCATCAGCACTCGCCCTGATCTTGAGTCAGGTCTTCACCTGACTCCGCCGTCAGACCGATGCCGACCAAGGGTGCTGATGACCCCCCGCCACCATCTTCAGAAGGGAGTGGGCGGGGGATCACCCCGAGTTGAGAATCAGTGCGACGGTTGAGCGACTGTGACCTGGGCGCTGTGTCGCGAGGTCGGACCGGGTTGCCACGGTGTTCCCAGTAGCGGCAAGACCCAGTGATCGACACCGTACCAGCCTGCCACCCGCCAGGACAGAATCAGGAACAGGCTGAGCAAGAACAGGACGGGATTAACGCTAACGGCGCCGGCCAGCAGGTAGTTCATGTTCATGAAACATCCAAAGAAGGCAGCGATGCCGGTCAGGACACCGAGGGTCAGCGCCAGCCCAACGGCCAGTTCACCGCCGGTCACGAGGTAGGAGAAGACAGCGGCATGAGGCACGACCACACCTTGCAAGAACGCCCCGTACCAGCCCTGAACGTTGGGGTGGGCACCGGCCATTTGGCTCAACGATCCCTGCAAGAATCCGGTCAGCCCGGTCCCCGCCTTCACGCCCACCCAGGCCGGACTCGACAACTTCTCCCAGCCGGCGAACATCCACTGCCAACCTACATACAACCGAACCAGGAGCCACAGCCACGCCATCCGAGTGTCTCCAAATAACAGTCGGGAGATGCTGGGCTCGCCAACTTCGGTGAGTAGATGCTGAGTGGCGGGCAACTTCATACTCCCATCTGGGCCCACTTCTAATCCCCTCGCGTTGCGATTGCGGTCCGGCCTGCCGATGCTCATCGAAACTTCCACCTCTCTTGGGCTGTGTGGCAACCGCCCCTCCCGCTGACTGCGATTGCCCACCACCATGGTCCGCCAGCTCAGAGTCCTCGCCCATCCGGACCCCTCTTGATATTTGGTCAGGTCACGCCCTGACGTAGGGCGGTCAGATCAATTGCCTGTTGACATCGACACCTTGGCGGTGAGCAATGGGAGAAGGAGCGGCCGAATATACGATCGGTGTGGCAGTCTGGAGGTGTGCCAGGTCATGCAATTCCTGCTCGGACTTCACCGCCGACTCAGTCTCGTGTGGAAAGTCTTCCTCGCCAATTTGGCCATGATTTTGGTGTTGGTGGGCGGTCTGCTTCGCCTCGACGACAGGCTTAGTCAGTCCACCACCGGTTTCACTCTCCTCCTGCTGGTGGCAATAGTGATCATGCTGGACTACGCTCTGCTCAGGATGGCAGCTTCTCCTCTGATCATCCTGTCGGCGGTGGTTGCCGATGTGAACCCCAAGTCGCCGACCGCCCACCTTCCACTCAACGCAGCCGATCCAGACGTCCGGGCGACAGCCCGGCTGCTGAATCGGCTGTTACAGTCCTTGGCCGCTGAACGCCGGCAAGCCGCCCGCCGTCTGATCGCTGCCCAGGAAGAAGAACGGCGGGCTCTCGCTCAACGCATTCACGACTCGGCCGTCCAGTCTTTGGCCCTGCAACAAATTGTGTTGGACCGGGCTGGTCAAGAGGCACAAGGCACGGTTGTCGGCCGTTCTCTGGCCGAAGTGCGCCGCCTGGGCCAGGACTCGCTCAACGAGCTACGCCTAGTGATCCAAGACATGCGACCGCCAGCCCTCGACCAGCTGGGGCTGCTGGCAGCCATCTCAGGTCTCTTGGAGGCCCGGGCCCGGCCGCTAGGCATCAAGGCGTTCCTGCGGGTCAGTGGCGAGCCCGTCACGCTGGCGCCCGAGTTAGAAACGTCTTTGTACCGCACTGTGCGCGAAGCGGTGATGAATGCGATCCGCCACTCCGATTGCCGTACGATCAGGGTTCGCCTGCGTTTTGGCAAGGGGTGGCTGTTCATCTTCTGCACGGACGACGGTCACGGTTTTGCGGCAGGGGCGTCTGTGACCGGGTACGGGATTCCCGGCATGCAGGAGCGGACGGCCTTGTTCGGTGGTCACTTGGAGATCGGGCCGGCGACCGCCGGCGGCACTCGTGTCCGCCTGGCCGTGCCGCTGTCTGAGACGCCGACAGGAGGTGTCGCTGGATGATTCGTCTGTTACTGGCTGATGATCACCCGCTGTTGCGCCAGGGCATCCGGGCTGTATTGGAAACCGAGGCCGACATCGCGGTGGTGGCCGAGGCGGCCACGGGCCAGGAGGTCCTCGACATCTGCCAGACCTCGCCACCAGACATGGTGGTGATGGACGTTTCGATGCCTGGAATGGACGGCATCACGGCCACCCGCGAACTGCATCGCACCCACCCGGAGGTGGCAGTTCTGATGCTGACCATGCACGATGACCTGGCCTTCGTCCAAGCCGCCTTGGAGGCTGGGGCCACGGGCTATCTGCTGAAGGAGACAGCGGCGCGCGATCTAGTGCACGCGGTGCGGGCAGTGCTCCACGGTGAAGCGGTGATCTATCCATCCTTGGCCCGCAGCCTGTTTGCCCAGCACGGCGTGAACGTGCCCCAACTCACAGCCCGGGAACTCGAGGTCCTGACGCTGATCGCGGCAGGTAACACCACCAAAGAGATCGCCGCCAGCTTGTTTGTCAGCGTGAAAACCGTGGAGACGCACCGGCTCCACCTGATGGAGAAGCTGGACCTGCACGACCGCGTGGCATTGGTCAAATACGCCCTGCGCCATGGCCTGATCCATCTGGATGCCTGACTTCACCTGATGGTCGGCCCACCTAGAGCCTAGGTCAGGGTCGTGTCGGTAAGGTCTGCCGGAATCGTTGTCTGATCTGGCATCAATGCCAAAATGGCTTGGCGGATCACCGGCAAATGGCTTTCCTGCCACTGCCGGGCGGCCGTCAACAAGAGCAGCGGTCGGCGGCTGGCGAACGCCGCAAGTTCGATCAGGCCAGCCCCAGGCTCCGCATCATCCAATTCAGCCAGATAGCGCTGGCAGAAGGCCGGGTATTGCGTCCGGTGGGCATGCAGCCATCGCCTGAGTTCAGTGCTGGGTGCCACCTTGGGGTACCAGTAGTCCCACAAAGCCGCCTCCCGGCGCACGCCCCTGGGCCACAGACGATCGACCAGGACCCGGGTGCAGCCGGATTCGCTCCGATCGCCGATCCGGCCCAGGCGGATGTCAGGCACCTGGTTGCGACCCACTGGTCGTGGTCTGCAAGTAGCTCCAGATCTGGCGCAAGATCGTCCCTTTCACCGACTCCTCCGCACCGTCCGACCAAAAGGAAACCACCACCGCGTAAGAGACCAGCGCCATGTCCACCATCTCCACGCTTGGAGTCGGTGTCGATAGCACATGTTCCGTATGGGCCAAGACGTCCTGGATCCGTTGGATCAGGGCGTCCGCCGGGACGGCTGCCGGAACGTCAAAACGCAGCCTGAGCCGCTGGCGCTTGGTGCGGGTGCGGTTGACCACGGCTGACACGATGATGATACCGTTTGGCACGGTCATGCTCAGACCGTCGTCGGTTTGCAAGACGGTGTACATGATGTTGATATCTGTGACCAGGCCGGTGTAATACGGGCGCACGATCTCATGCGGGTAGGTGGGAGGCTGGATCGGGAACTGCCAGGCCACGAACGAGATGGTGTCCCCCACCTCGAAGGGCCGCCACATGATCAGTCCGATGCCGGCGATCAGGTTGCCGAAGAAGGTCTGGCCAGCCAAGCCCAAAACTACGGTCAAAAAGGCGCCGCCCACGGCCAAAGAACCGACCGACACCCCGAAGGCCGCCAGCACGGCCAACAGCACCGCCACGTACAACAGCAGCCGGGCAAAAAAGCGGGCCATGGCGAAGCGGCGTGGGCCAAGCCGGCGGCTGCCCAGTTGCAACAGGTGGCGTTCGATCAGGTTGGAAATCACGATGCCAGCCACCAGCACGACCAGACCATGGGCAATCTGCAGCCAGCGCGGATTGATCTTCAACGAGAGCTGGGCAGCATCCAGGGCATACGCCAGCCCCGCGCCGACAACCAATACGACCAACAGGTAGATCCAGGTCCGGCTACGCCTCGGTCGGGCGGCTCCGGCCGGATGGGACTCCCGCTCTGGCATCACGCAGCCTCCTCACTGACCGCACCGGATGGTCAACGGGCACGGGCTGGGGCTTGGCCACTTTCGTTCAATTCACTTTCGCCAGGTCCGCTCCCTGCCCGTTGACCGAGCGCAGGCCGAGACTGGCCACCAGGCCAAAAGCGAGCAACACAGCGGCCAGGTCAAACGCCCAGGCCAAGTGCCCTCCTTGGGCCATAATCCCGGCAACCACCGGCGCCACCACCGAGGCCAACATGCCAGAAAAGTTCAACACGCCAAGCCCCGCACCCAGCCCGGCAACCGGCAGCCGCCGCGTCGCTTCGCCTAGGATCAAGGGATCGGTGCTGAGCTTGCCGACCAGGCCGTAGACGATCAGCGGCACCAAGAGCAAACCGGGAGCACCGATCAAGGGCACCGCCAGCAGCGACAGGCCAGCTAGCGGCAAAAACAGGCGAATGGCAAGCAGCCGGCTGTCTTTGACCAACTTCACCCAGAGCACGCCGGCCGGGGCAGCGATCAACGGCGATAGGGCGCTGGTCAGGGCCAGAGCACCCCCCTGCAGGTGGCTGACCGTCTGCAGATAGTAGGGCAGCCAGGTCAACATGAAAAAGAAGCCAAACAACGAGCCGAAGTTGACCAGGCACAAAAGCCACAGGTCGCGACTCCACGGAATCCGCCGAGACGTGGGGTGCGCTGCCGTCGGCACCCGAGCGGGCGCCGCCCGCCAGAACAGTATGCTGGCCATCATGGTGAGGAGGCCAGCCACCACCAGCAACGCCTGCCAGTGCGCCCCCGCCTGCGGCCAGGCGGCCACACCGAAGCCGATGGCGACACCGACACCCATGCCGCCGTTGGTGATGGCAGTGGTCAGGTCGCGGGCCTGACCATGGGCGCCTCGAGCCGTCACCGCGTACTGGGCGGGAAAGTAGATGGCCTGGGCTGCGCCGGCTAGGAGCAGCAGCAAGGTAAGGCCAATGAATGATCCGACCACTCCGCCGAGCGCGATGGCGGCGCCAAATCCCACGAACGACCCGGCCAGCAAAGCCCGCGGCGACAGATGGTCGGCAATCATGCCAGCTGGTACCTGCAGCACGGTGTAGGCCAAGAAGAAGGCGCTGCCCAACAAGCCGAGTTCGGCCGGTCCGACCGCAAAGTGATGCCCGATAGCAATCAGCAGCGGACCGAACACCGCCCGATCAGCGTAGACCAGCATCCAGCCCACAGCGCCCAGCACAGCCCAGCCGGCCAATGGGATGCCAATCTGCTCGCCCTGTTTGACCGCCCCCGCCCCCTCTCGCCATTTTCACAGTCCAAGGCGGCGCCTGATCAAGACGCCGCCTTGGTGGGAACTGGCCGCGATCGGAAACTAGCGGCCGGAAGTCTCGGGTTGGTCGTAGTAGTCAGCGGGCACCGTGTGATCGTGGCCGGCGGGTACCTTGACGGCCTTGAGGATCAAGGTGAGGACCACCGCCAACACCAAGTTGACAATCAGGGCCCAGATACCAGCGTAGCCAACGACGGTGGAGCCGCCGATGACCAGCGGGTAGGCTGAACTCTTGAAGGCTAGTGATGCGACCATCGAAGTGCCGACCACCATGCCGGCCAGCCAGCCGATCAGGAGGGCGGTGCGGTCGAACCAACGGGTGTACAAGCCCAACATCACCGACGGCAGGATCTGCAGCATCCAAATGCCGCCCAGCAGTTGGAATTGGATGATGTTCGGCGTAGCGATGGCGAGCACAAAGGCCAAGGCGCCGAACTTAACCAGCAGGGAGACGATCTTGGCGACCCGTCCCTGGTCCTCGTCGCTGGCGTCTTTCTTGAAGTACTCCTTGTAGATGTTGCGGCTGAACAAGTTGGCGGCGGCGATCGACATGATGGCCGCTGGCACCAAGGCGCCGATCATCACGGCGGCAAAGGCGAAGCCAACAAACCATTGCGGGAACATCTTCTCAAACAGGGCAGGCACGGCGAGAGCCGGGGTTTTCCCAATATTGACATGAGCGGCCAGTGCCATGTACCCGAGCAGGGCGATGAAGCCCAGGACCAGCGAATACAGCGGCAATAGCACAGCGTTGCGCTTGATCACGGTGGTGTTCTTGGTGGACAGCACACCGGTGATGGCGTGCGGATACAAGAACAGCGCCAGAGCAGAGCCCAATGCCAGCGTGGCATACGCAGTGTAGGCCTTGGGAGACAGGAAGATGGATCCAGGCGTCTTACCGGCACCCAGCTGGGCCTGGGCCGAGGCGAAGATGTGGGCGAAGCCGCCCAGCTTGGCCGGAATGATGATCAAGGCGGCGATGATGGTGACGTAGATGAGTACGTCTTTGACGATGGCGACGAGCGCCGGCGCCCGCAACCCTCCCGTGTATGTGTAGACCGCCAGGACGACAAAGGCGATGACCAGCGGTAACTCATTACTGAAACCAAGCGTGGTTAATACCGCCTGCATTCCTACCAGTTGCAGGGCGATGTAGGGCATGGTGGCCAGGATGCCGGTGATGGCCACTGCCAGCGCCAGCCAGTGGCTATCGAAGCGCCCGCGCACAAAGTCAGACGCTGTGACGTAGCCTTTGGCCTTAGCCACCGCCCAAAAGCGGGGCATGATCAAAAACACCAACGGATAGACGATCAGTGTATAAGGCACTGCGAAGAAACCAATGGCGCCCGAAGCATAGATCAGGGCCGGCACGGCGATGAAGGTGTAGGCCGTATACAAGTCGCCGCCGATCAGGAACCAACTGATCAGTGTCCCGAATCGACGGCCGCCGAGACCCCACTCGTCAATGGTGCGCAGGTTACCCTGCTGCCACCTGGAGGCATAGAAGCCAAGGACTGTGACCAATAGAAATAGGACAATAAAGACGCTCAACGCAGCGGCATTCACGGACGTCCCCCCCTCAGAATTGGTTCACCCGGACGGCGCCGGGTCGGCCGTCAGCGAGTGACCAGGAAGACGATGCCGGTCACTACCCCGCTCAGAATGATCCACAGCAGCTGGTACCAGTAAAAGTACGGCATGCCGGCGAATGTGGGGTTGGCGCTGTCATAGAACTGGGGGAAGAGCACTGCGATGAACGGGATTATGAGCAGCACCAGCCACCAGGACTTGCCGGAAGGGGCTGATCCGGAACCGCGACTGGCCATCGGTTCACCTCCTTCCGACGACGGGCCATAACGGCCGTCAGGCTACTTCTGGGAACCTGTGCCGAGACAGTTGCCATATTTGACGAACTGGCAAGAATTCCTATCAGCCTGCCCAGCCATCTTCTGGAAACACCCGGCGCAGCTCGGCGAGGTCGCTGGGATCGAGCATCACCGTCAGCAGGTCACCCTGGCGCAAGACGGTTTGGCCACGTGGCACCAGGACCTCTCGTTCACGCCTGATCGCCACCACCAAGGCGCTGGCAGGGAGCGGCAGCCGACGCAGCGGGCGGTTGTCGAAGCGGTCATCCTCCAGGCGGACCTGCACGATGTCGCCACTGCCAGTCCCCAGCAGCAGATCACCGCCGCCAGGGGTGAGAATCAGGATGTCCAGCAAATCGGTCACGGCCTGGGTACGGACAAACGGCGTCCAGCCGCGCTCGCGGGCGACCTCGGCCTCAGACTGGTCCACCTCGACGACCATGCGCTGTGGCTTCATGGTGAGACTCACTTCGGCAGCCATGATCAGGTTGCGCTGGCTCTCATCGCCGACCACCACCGCAACGTCGACCGCCTGTCGGCCGGCCGGCGGCTGGCCGGTGTACGCTTCAACCCCTCGTCTGGACAGGCTGCGCTGCAGCGGATCGGTGCGATCTGCCGGCCCGAACAGCAAGATGCACCCTTTGTCCCGTCTCTCCGGCGGGCACAGGCGCAGATAGATCGCCGGGAACACCACAGCGCTGACGATACTGACTAAGATGACGGTGACGCCGACCGTAGGCGAAACGACGTGGGCGGCCTCCAAGATGGCCGTGCCAGCTACCGTCACCGACAGGTGGGTGCTGAGCAAAAAGCCGCTGCCGATTCCCTCTCGCATGCTGTGAAAGGCCCAGCTGAGCAGTCCTGAGGCGATCAGCGCCATCGCTAGGAATGCGACCAGCAAGATCCCGCCAAGTTCGAGAATGTGGCTGAACTGACCGGCAACAGCGATCTGGGCACCGAGCAAGAGAAAGAAGAACGGAATGAAGTAGCCATATCCAACTGTTTCCATCTTCTCTTGGAGTAGGCCACGATGTTCGCCTGAAACCAGGGAGATGATCACCCCGGCCATGAAGGCCCCCAGCACCGTGGCGACGCCCAGCGTCTGTGACACAGCGATGAACAGCAAGATCACGGCCAGAGCACCGCGCACGGCAATCTGGGCGGTCACAGACTCCAGGCCGTGTCCCAGCCACCAGCGGCGGATCGTTTTGGAAGACAGCAATGCCGCCAGCAGCGGCACCAACAGTACGAGCACCAACAGTACGTGCGCACCACCGGAGGTGGCCCCGGCCACCAACGAGACTCCGAGCAGCGCCAAGATATCGACCACCAGTGTGGCCCGCAGCGTGATCTGACCGTTGCGGCTCTTGTTGCGACCAACCTCGCGCAGGGTCGGCAACACCACCGTCGGCGCCGACGAGCCAATCAGCAGGCCAATCGCCAAGGGGTTGCTGACCAGGTGGTGGGCGCCCAGAAACAATCCGGCGCCAGCGCCCACGGCCAGCACGCTGACCGCCACAGTGATCGGCCAGCCCAGCCCCGGTTGCTCACCCTGGCCACGTCTGGTGAGTTGGCCGGCGTCGATCTCGAGGCCGCTGAGAAACATCAGGTACGAAAGACCGAACAGAGAGAGGAACTGGATGATCGGTGTTACGGTTAGGACGTTGAGCCCCGTTTTGCCAAAGACCATGCCGAGCAAGATCTCCACCACTGCCACCGGCAGTCGCAGGCGGCGCATGCGGGTGGTGAGGAGTGGGGCCACCACAGCCAAGACAGCGAAGGCGAGGACCGAGCCCACCTCTCCCTGCACCCGATCCTCCTCCTCCTGTGGTATGCCTGATCCGGCATAAGCTTAGTCGCTAAACCTATCGGTCCCTGCCCTGCGGCCAGCGTGGATCTAGAGCCGCGCCAAAACTGGCCGGTTTGGCCCTGTGCCGCACGGCCCGGAGTCCGTCTTTGCTAGCCGATGGTGAGCAGAGGGTCTCCTGTGTTCACAGCCTGACCTTGACGAGCCTGCAATTCTTTGACCGTCCCCGCCCGAGGCGCCACGATCTCGTTTTCCATCTTCATCGCCTCCAGAACCAGCAACACCTGACCGCTCTCCACTGCCTGGCCGGCAGTGACCTTGACCGCGAGGACGGTGCCTGGCAAGGGCGCAACGATCTGTTCGACCGGTCCGCTGCTGTCGGCAACAGGGGGCGCAACCTGTTCGTGGCGCTGGGTGGCATGGGAATGGGCCGGGCGTGCGCCCGTTGGACGCTCTCCCTCTTCTTCCACTTCGACCTCGTAGCTGTGGCCATTAACGGTGACTTTAAATCGCCGCATCTCAGCTCCGCCCTCCTCGCCGTCGCTTCGACATCTGGCTCTGACGAGCCATCTGGGCATACATCTGGGCGTCCTGGCGGATCACCAGATGCGGACCCCGCCTCAACTCAGCCTTGGTGTCCACGCCGCAGGCAGCCAGTGCTGCCACAATCGCCGCCACCACCTCGTCTGTCACTTCGGCCGGCCCGTGACTGCCGGTCATAGCGGGATGTTTCCGTGCTTCTTGGCCGGACGGTCCTCACTCTTCTCGCCCAGCGCCCACAATGCGGCGATCAAGGCGTGGCGCAATTCGCCAGCGGTCACGACCTGGTCCACATACTGGCGAGCGGCGGCGACATACGGCGACGAGAAGCGATCCCGGTACTCGGCCACGAGCCGCTTGCGGGTGGCGTCTTGGTCCGCCGCCGCCTCGATCTGAGCCCGAAAGATGATGTTGGCTGCGCCCTCCGGCCCCATCACCGCGATCTCGGCAGTTGGCAGGGCCAACACCAAATCGGCGCCCAGCGACTTCGAGCACATGGCCAGATAGGCGCCGCCATACGCCTTTCGCAGCACCACCGAGATCTTGGCCACACTGGCTTCGCTGTACGCATAGAGCACCTTAGCCCCATGCCGGATGATGCCTCCATACTCCTGGGCGGTGCCTGGCAAGTATCCAGGCGTGTCGATCAGTGTGAGCAGGGGCAAATTGAAGGCATCGGCAAAACGGACGAATCGGGCTAGCTTGTCAGACGCATCGATGTCCAGACAGCCGGCCAAGATCCTAGGCTGATTGGCACACCAAGCGACGACCCGCCCGGCCAACCGGCCGAACCCGATCACCATGTTCTGTGCGTAGGCTGGCTGCAGTTCCAAGAACGAATCTTGGTCAGTCAGGCCCAAGATCAACTGGCGCACGTCATAGGGCTTGTTCGGGTCATCGGGCACCACCTGGTCTAGGCCTTGGACGGCGCCCGCCTCAGGCTCGGCGGCCGGATGGGCCGGCGGCTGGGCCAGATTGTTCGACGGCAAGTAGCCGAGCAATCGCTTCAAGCCCGCCATCAGGGCGGTCTCATCCACGAAGGTGAGGTGGGCCACGCCGCTCTTTCGGGCATGCGTCTGGGCGCCACCGAGCGCTTCATGGGAGACGTCCTCCCCGGTCACAGCCTTGATCACCTGCGGGCCCGTGATATACATCTGGCCAATGCCTTCGGCCATCAGCACGAAATCGGTCAACGCCGGCGAGTAGACGGCACCACCGGCGGACGGCCCGACGATGACCGAGATTTGGGGGATTACGCCCGAGGCCATCGTGTTGCGGCGAAAGATCTCGCCGTATCCATTGAGCGAGTCGATGCCCTCTTGAATCCGGGCACCGCCGGAATCGGCCATGGCGACGATCGGGGCCCCCGATTTCAGCGCCAGGTCTTGGACGACATGAACCTTGCGGGCGTGCATCTCACCCAGCGAACCGCCGAGCACAGTGAAATCTTGGGCAAAGGCATAGACCAGACGGCCGTCCACCTGACCAAAGCCGGTGACCACGCCGTCTCCCGGAGCGTCTGCTTGATCCATACCGAACTCAGCCGAACGGTGTTCGACGAACATGCCAAGTTCCTGGAATGTTCCTTCGTCGTACAAAGCGGCGAGGCGCTGGCGGGCCGTCCACTTCCCCTGCTGACGCTGCTTGGCTTGGCGCGCTTCGCCACCGCCGGCCAGCACCCGCTGACGGCGGTGCTCGAGGTCCTTGGTGCGATCGTTATCCAACGCTGGTTGGTTCCTCCCGTTCGCATAGCTCAACTAAGACTCCGCCACAGCTGGCTGGATGAAGAAAGGCGATTCGCCGCCCTCCGGCTCCAATCCTGGCCCTAGCATCGATCAGCCGCACGCCTTGGGTCTGCAAGTGGGCCAAGACAGCGGCCAGATCGTCCACCTCGATGGCCAGGTGGTGCAGCCCCTGTCCCCGCTCGGCCAGGAATCGGCTGATCGGAGAGCCGTCGCCCTCGGGTTGCAAGATCTCCAACTGGTCCGGGCCAATCCCCACCATCTGCACCCGCACGCCCTGATCGGCAACGGTCTCTTCGTGAGTAACCGCAAGACCCAAGTGGCCGAGCACGGTCAGCAGGTCTCGACTGTCAGCGGTAGCCACCGCCAGATGGGCGATGCGCGTCGCCTTCACGCCGATCCCTCGCGATAGACTCCAAACACGGCGCGCAGCCGGTCACACATCTCCTGCACCGTGGCGTACGCCAAAACCGCTTCGGCTAGCGGCTCCAGAAGGTTCCCCCCGCTCTGCGCCGCCTCTCCCACCCGGGCCAGGGCAGTCTGCACCTGCCCGCTGTCTCGGCCTTTGCGCACGTCCGTCAGAGATGCGATCTGGCGAGCGGCCAAGGTGCGGTCTTGGCGGTAGATCTCGGCCAATGGCTGCTCGTCCATCTGGTGCACATTCACCCCGACAATTTCCCGCTCGCCCCGCTCCACCTGGCGTTGGAAGGCATAGGCTGCGTCTTGGATCTCGCGCTGCATGTAGCCCTGGCGAATGGCCTCCACGGCCCCGCCCAACTGCTCCACCCGCGCCAGGTAGTCTCTGGCCTCTTTCTCCAGCTGATTGGTCAACCGCTCCACCCAGTACGAGCCGGCCAGGGGGTCCACTGTATCTGCGACGCCGGTCTCGCTGGCGATCACCTGTTGGGTCCTCAGGGCCAGGCGAGCCGAGGCCTCGGTGGGCAGGGCCAGGGCTTCGTCGTAGGCATTGGTGTGCAAGGACTGCGTCCCGCCTAGCACCGCCGACAGGGCCTGCAGGGCAACACGCACAATGTTCACGTCCGGCTGCTGAGCCGTCAGCGCAGAACCTGCCGTTTGGGCGTGAAAGCGCAACTGCCAGGACTGCGGGCTTAGTGCGCCCTCTCGCCGCATCAGGTCAGCCCAGATCCGCCGAGCGGCGCGAAATTTGGCAGCTTCTTCAAAGAAGTCGGAGTGGGCGTTGAAAAAAAAGGACAGCCGCCCCGCAAACTCGTCCAGATCAAGGCCGGAGGCGACGGCCGCCCGAACGTAGGCCAGCCCGTTGGCCAGCGTAAAGGCAATCTCCTGAGGGGCAGTGGAGCCTGCCTCGCGGATGTGGTAGCCGCTGATTGAGATCGGCGTGAACTGCGGCAGCTGGCGGGCAGCGTAGGCGAACGTATCGGTGACCAGCCGCATCGACGGCTTGATCGGGAAGATGTAGGTGCCACGGGCCACATATTCCTTGAGAATGTCGTTTTGGATCGTACCCCGGATCCTCTCGGGGGCAACACCCTGGCCTTTTGCCACCGCCGCGTACATCAGCATCAAGATAGCCGCTGGCGCGTTGATGGTCATCGAGGTGGAGATGCGGTCCAGGGGGATAGAGCGAAACAACCGCTCCATATCGGCCAGAGTGTCGATCGCCACACCTACCCGGCCCACCTCGCCGTCGGCCAGCGCATGGTCTGAGTCAAGGCCCATTTGTGTCGGCAGGTCAAAAGCCACGGATAATCCCATCTGACCCTGGGCCAGCAGATAGCGAAAACGCTGGTTAGTGCCGTCGGCGTCGCCGAATCCGGCATACTGGCGCATGGTCCACAGCCGCTGACGGTACATCGCTGGATGGATGCCGCGGGTAAAGGGGTATTGCCCGGGGCTCCCCAGGGCCATCTGCGGGTCCCAGCCGGCCAGATCCGCCGGGCCCGCCGCGGCCGGTACTTCCATCCCGGACATGGTGGTGAAGGTAGCCTTGCGCGGACTGGCGGCGTTGTCGCCATTTGTCCGCCGGCTCATCCGGGCTCCTAAGCGATCCAGCCGCGAGCGGCCATCGCTTGGGACAGGCGCTCGATGCCGACCATGAACGCCGCCTTGCGGTAGGTGACTCCATGACGGTCCGCCATCTCGGCCATGGCGTGGAAGCTTTCCACCATCATGCGCTCTAACTTCTCTTGGACTTCGCTCTCCGGCCAGTAGTAGTTCATCAGATTCTGCACCCATTCGAAGTAGGACACCGTGACGCCGCCAGCCGATGCCAAGATGTCTGGGATGACGCGAATGCCGCGGGCGAACAACACGTCGCTGCCCTCTGGCGTAGTCGGTCCGTTCCCGGCCTCCGCAATCAGCTTGGCCTTGACCGAACGGGCAACCTGAGCGGTGATCTGGCTCTCCAGTGCCGCTGGTACGATGATGTCGACCGGCAGGGCAAACAGTTCCTGTGACGTCAGCGGCTGGCTACCTGGGAAACCGGCGACGGTGTGATGCTCGTTTGACCACGCCTGGAGCGCCGCCACGTCTAAACCGAGGGGGTTGTGGGCGCCACCACGGGCGTCCACCACCGCTGTCACGGTACACCCCATTTCGACCAAAATGCGCGCCGTGTTAGAGCCGACATTGCCAAACCCCTGCAGGGCCACGGTCGATCCGGCGAGGGAAAAGCCCATCAAATGCGCCGCTTCCCTGATCACCACAGCACAGCCGCGGCCGGTGGCTTCGTCCCGGCCCTTGGAACCACCGAGCACCAAGGGCTTCCCCGTGATCAAGCCCGGTGTATTCTGTCCCTTTAGGCGGTCGAACTCGTCGAGCATGAAGCCCATCAGCTTGGCATTGGTGTTCACATCCGGCGCCGGAATATCCCGCTCCGGCCCGATGATCGGGCTGATCGCCCGGATGTAGCCCCGGGACAACTGCTCTAACTCGCGCACCGAAAGCTCTTGGGGATCACAGACAACGCCCCCCTTGGCACCGCCGTAAGGCAGTCCGAGGAGGGCGCATTTAAAGGTCATCCAAATTGACAGGGCCTTCACTTCGTCAAGCGTGACCTGGGGGTGAAACCTGACTCCGCCCTTGGTGGGGCCGATCACATCTGTGTGCTGGGCCCGATAACCAATAAAGGTCCGCACATGCCCGTCGTCCATCTGTACGGGGATGGAGCAGACCAACACTCGGCACGGTTCCCTCAGGTATTCAAACACGGCCCGCGGTGCACCGAGCGCCGCTACCGCCTGCTTGACCTGACCCTGGGCAGTCTGAAACGGGTCAAGCGTCTCGGTAATGACGCTGGCCATGGACCTACCGTCTCCTTTGGCAAGTTGATCATTCAGGGCACGGGTCGATTATACGCCTGTGCACTGAATGTCAAGCCGACCTTTAGGATTGCGGCGATGAGCCGTCGGAGTTGGTGCTGGAGTCGTCTGCGGTCAAATCGTCGACATCCGAGTTGGCAGCCCGCCCCTTGCCCGGACGGCGCAGGTCGTCTCGCGAGACCTTGCCGATCACACTCTGAACCGCGTGGCGCTGGACTGTGACATCGGTATGGGCGGCAATTTGCACCGTCACGGTGTCGTCCTTGACCTCAACGACCACACCGTGGATTCCGCCAGAGGTGATCACTCGATCTCCCCGTTTCAGGCCGCTGACCAAAGTCTGATGCTTTCGCTGCTGCACCGACTGAGGCCGGATCATGAAGTACCACAGCGCCCCGAAAAACAACACATAGAGGACAATCAGGTAGGCTGGAAATCCTCCACTGGTAGCGGCAAACACCCTCTGCAACCAATCTTCCTCCCTTCATCTTAGGGCCTAGGCCTTCGACACCAAACGCCGATCCCCTTGAGGCTTCGGAGATCGGCGCTTGTGCGAACTGCTCAGATTGTCGTGTTAATTGCCGCTTGAACTACTGCCATCAGTTCCCGACTGGGTACCGGTGGTGGCATTCTGCTGACTGCCGCCGGGGAGTAGGCTATTGCCGCCGTCCGTGCTCGATGACTGGGGCAGGGTGAAAGCCCCCCCGGAGTTGTCGGAGGAGCCCTGACCGGATCCGGAATTCGGCTGGCCGTCGCCTTTACCCTGATGCGCCCCCGACTGTTGGCTATTGCCATCGGCCGCGCGTTGGCCCTGGCCAGATCCTGCGCCACCACTGCTCGTCCCGGACCCAGGCAGCACGGTGGGCAGGAGATCTTCGACGCCGCTGGGCAGACTGCTCTTTTGGTCCTGTCCTCCGGACCCGCTGTCTCCTTTTCCCTTCCCGGTCTTGCCTGAGGGGTTGGTAGCGCCGCTGGCTCCCTGCGCCTCTTGTTCGAATTCGCTCTGGTCGCCGCTCCGGATGATGCCCTGGGTCAGGCCCTGTCCAGCTAGTGTACTGAGCCTCAGCGGCACCGGACTCACCGCCTGCAGCTGCAGGTACACGACGTAGGTGCCAACCCCCACCCCATGCGCCTTGGCCTGGGCAGCGACTTTGGCGGACGCCGCCAGGACTTCGTGGCTGTCTGCCACATGGGCCGCGCTCAGCGCCTTTTGCCCAGCCGCTTCCGCCTCAGCCACCTTGTCGCGCAGCTTGATCCCGACCGCCTGGCCCGTCGCCGGGTACACCGTCACCACGTAGGCGATCCAATGTCCCTGGCCGGCCAGTCCGGCCTGCACCGTGCCTTGGATGATGGCGGTTACCGCCTGCGGCAGACTATCGCCAACCAGGCTGAGGTGACGCAAGACCATGGCGGCATCATGGTCTTGCGCCTGCACCGAGGTCACGGTGCCGTTACCGGTAACGCCCAGCGTCACGCCGGGGTTGATCTGCACCGAAACGTAGGCGACGGTTGCGGCATAGGCTCCCGGCAGAGCCCGGCTCATAACGGCGACGACCAGGGCCGCGGCAGCTATGGCGGTGCCCCAGCGCAGAGCCGGCGCATAGACCTCTTGAGGGACGGTCACCCAGGTTTCCTCGCCAAGGCGATAGTTCTGGTGCTTGACCTTCAGAAAGCGGCCATCTTTGGTCATCACGACAGCGCGCCTGCCCTGAATCTCGACCACCACGGCCCGCTGTTGCCTGGCGTCTGCTGTCACAGTCTTCGTCCCTCCTTTCCCGGTCTGTGCTGGACCCACTCGAAACTCATGGCACGTACTCGCTCAAAATTGGGAAGTCATGGCTGAGCAGTATTGCCAGCGCTACGATATATGTTCGTTGCCGCTCTAGGGTTTTGCGACTCACTGAGACCCGTTGTGCCAATTCTTTGAGCGGAAGTTTTCGATCTCTGCGCAGCCGGGCCAGCAGATCCTGGTCGGAGACCAGCGTTCGAGCCACTTCCTGAGCGGTTCTGCGGGCGTCTTGATGCCGAGGGCTGGCGCGCACCAAGTCGGAGAAGCTGAGCCCATAGTCCTGCAATACCTGGCTGAATGCGGCGATCTCGTCGCGCCGCGCCTGCTCCTCTTGCTCCTGAGCAAACGCCTGTTCAGCGGCATTCTGGTCGAGCGGGTTGTATGGTTCTCCCTCGTCGTCCTCGCGTTCGAGGTCACTGATCGGGATCTCCGGGTGTCGCCCCTGCTGGCGAAAATAGTCGATCAGGCGGCGGTGGATGACCGTGTCGGAAAACGTCAGAAAAGCCGTTCCATGCTCCGGCGCATAATGATCAATCGCCTCGTTGAACGCCAGCAGGGCGATGGCGTACTCATCGTCCACGCCCTCTTGCAGGTATCGCTTGGAGACACGGGAGGCACTCTTCAAGATGAACGGCCGAAATCGGCCGATCAAGTCCTCCCTGGCCTGTCGATCACCGTGCTGCGCCCTCTCGAGCAGCTCTGCGGGATCGGTGTCGTTCACTTCCGGCATGTCACACCACGCTTCCGCGGCTGGCAGTCGCCCGCGCCCCAGGGCTGTCCTCGGCCAGCAGCGCGCTGCAGTCGATCGCAGACAGCAGCCATCCGGCCTGGCAACACACTAGGGCCCAAACAGCCCGCCTGTTGACTGCTCCATGCCGGCCTCCAACCGCCCCGCCGGCGTCAACTGGCGGCCGCGAGGGGTACGCTCGATCAAGCCCCGCTGCATCAGATATGGCTCGACCACGTCCTCCACGGTTTCTGTCTCCTCGGATAAGGCGGCCGCCAGGGTCTCGACACCGGCCGGGCCGCCGCGGAACTTGGACGCCAGGACCCGCAGATAGCGGCGGTCGATCTCGTCTAAGCCGCCCTGGTCGATGCCGATCAGGCGCAAGCCCCGCTCGGCCAGATCGACCGTCACCTGGCCGTCTCCTTCCACCTGGGCCACGTCGCGTAGCCGGCGCAGGATGCGGTTGGCGATGCGCGGCGTGCCACGGCTGCGGGTAGCCAGCAGCGGCACGGCCTGTGGGTCCAGCGGCACGTTCAAGATGCGAGCGCTGCGCTCGATCACCTGCGCCAATTCCTCCGGTGGATAGAAATCCAAGCGCAGATTAATGCCGAAGCGGTCTCTGAGCGGCGCACTGATCAGACCGGGTCTGGTGGTGGCTCCGATGACGGTCATCGGTTCCAGGTGTAGCCGATGCGTGCGCGCCCCCACCCCCTTGCCGATGACGAGATCGATCGCCTTGTCCTCCATCGCCGGGTACAAGACTTCCTCTGCCGCCTGCGGCAAGCGGTGGATCTCGTCGATGAACAAGACGTCGCCGGCACCAAGACCGGTCAGAATCGACGCCATGTCAGCCGGGCGCTCCAGGGCCGGTCCGCTGGTGACCCGGATATTGGTGTTCATCTCGCGGGCGATCACATACGCCAGCGTGGTCTTGCCCAGTCCAGGCGGCCCCTGGACAAGGACATGGTCAAGGGTTTCCGCCCGACCTTTGGCGGCTGCGATGAAGATACCAAGCTGTGCCTTGGCCTGGGCCTGGCCGATGTATTCGGCCAAGGTGGTGGGCCGGAGCGCAGACTCGGTCTGGCGTTCATCGGCGCTGGCCTGGGCGGAGATGACCCGCTCGTCCATCACTTCGCCTCGCTTAGCCGGCGGAGGGCCTGCCTCAAGATCTGCTCCGTGTCACCGGTCAGCCCTTCCACGGCGCTGCGGGCCTCTCCTTCCCGCAGACCGAGCGCCAACAGAGCGGAGACCGCCTCATCCACCGGCCCGACCGTGTAGGACACCTCTGGCACCTTGTCGCGCAAATCGAGGGCGATCCGCTCGGCCAGCTTGCGGCCAATCCCCGGAACCAGTTCCAGGCGGGCGCTCTCTTGGCGGCCGACGGCCGCGAACAGGGCCATGGGCGTGAGCTGGGAAAGCACAGTCATGGCCAGCTTGGGGCCAACTCCGTTGACCGCCGTCAGAAGCAAGAACGCCTGTTCTTCTTCGGCAGTTGCGAAACCCCAAAGCGACAGATCGTTCTCGCGCACCACCAGCCGGGTGAACAGGCGGAGGCGGCTGCCGACCGCTGGCAGGGCAGCGATCGTGATCCTGGAGACAAACAACCGGTACCCAACTCCGCCCACGTCGAGCACGACCTGGTCAGGCAGCAGGCTGGCCAGTTCGCCCTCCAAAAACGCATACACGATCCTAGGCCCCCCGTTGTGTCAAGCCATAGAGTGCTCCCGCCAAGGCATCTGCGGTGTCGTCCACCATCGGCTCGTCGCCCATCGCCAGCAGCCGCCGGACAGCTGCGGTCATCTGCATCTTGTCCGCCTTCCCATAGCCGGTAACCGCCTGCTTGATCTGCATCGGATTGGGTTCCAGTATGGGCCACGACACATCGGCCAGGGCCAAGAGAATAACGCCCCTGGCCTGGGCAACGGCCATCGCCGAAGAGGTATTGCGGGTAAAAAACAACCGCTCGACCACGGCCAGATCGCAGGGCCGGTCGGCGATCAGCTCCCGCATCCTCCGGTAGACTGCCTGCAGGCGACTGGCTGGCGCTAGGCCGGAGTCGGTGGAGATCAACCCCCAGCCCAACGGCTGAAAGGTTCGGGCGTGGTCCTCCACGACCGCCCAGCCCACCCGCTCCAAGCCGGGATCGATGCCCAGCACCCGCACCCGATCTCCTCCTCCTGCTGACTCACGGGGACTCCGTGAATTTGGCATTTGTCCAAACCGCCTGCACATCGTCCAGTTCCTCTAGGGCTTCGATCAGCTCAAGGAGACTGTCTTGATCGTCGGTCGCCAGGTCGACCTCCAACTGGGGAATCCACTCCAACTCTGCCGCCACCACGGTCGCCCCGTTCGCTGCGGCTGTTTCCGTGAGCTGCTGCAGAGCCTGCGATGGGCCGAGCACCAGCAGCTGGCTGCCGTCGTCTTGAAGATCCTCGGCGCCAGCCTCCAGCAGCGACTCCAACATCTCCTCTGGGTCGGCGGTAAGCCGCAGCACCGCCTTGGCATCAAACTGCCAGACCACGCTCCCGGCCTCTCCCATCCTACCTCCGTATCTGCTGAGCAGGTGACGCACCTCGCCAGCCGTCCGGTTGCGATTCTCGCTGATGCACTCCAAGAGCAAGGCTGCGCCACCCGGACCGTAGCCTTCGTAGATGATCTCCTCAATCGCTCCGTCGCTGACGGCCCCCACGCCGCGCTGAATGGCCCGCTCGATATTATCTTGCGGCAAGTTGTACTCCTTAGCCTTGGTCAGCGCCGCCTTCAGGCGGAAATTAGCCTCCGGATTGCCGCCGCCGTGGCGAGCCGCCACGGTGATCTCGCGGGCCAGTTTAGAAAATGCCTGACCGCGCTGGGCGTCCACCACAGCCTTCTTGCGCTTGATATTGGCCCACTTCGAGTGACCTGACATGCACGGACCTCCTATGATCCTCGGCCCTCACAGCTCGCTGACCGACTGCACCCTCAGGCCGGCCCGCCGACCGGCAACTCGCCACAGGCCGTGGTCGGTGTACAGTGTGGCATCCGAATCAGCCGTCGCCGTGCGACTGAGTACGCGCAGCAGCATCGACGGGTCTGGTGGCCAATCGGGCAGATCCTCTTCTGCAAAGGCCAGGCCAACGACCTCAGTGAGTCCGGCCAGCCACATGGATCGGGCCAGCGGACGCCGGTTCAGGGCACTGACTGCCACGACCTGGGCCCCTGACCTGCGCCGCGCTCCCAGGCGGGTGGCCATTCCTGGGACCACCACCTGAGAGCGCTGAACCAACTCCAGATAGCGCCGGGTGAAGATATCGTAGGCCAGGCGGCCGGAACCAGGGCCAAGCAGCGCCTTTAGTCCGGCCCGGGGGCCATTTCTCATCAGCAGGCGAACCTCCGGGTCGTCCAAGTGTTTGCCAACCGTTTCCCCGACCGACCGCATCAGGGCCAGCGGCCAGATCTTGGACAGATCGAGCACGCCGTCCTCCGCAGAGACAATGATCAGTGCGCTCACCGTGCTCCGCCGGGTCTCACGAAGATCGGTGGCATGGTCAGCTTATGCCGATTCTTCTGCCGCATCCCCTCCATCCGCTCGATCACTGAGGGATCACCGGCGCCGCTGGCCAGGTATGAATCGATCTCAGAATAGGTGAGACCCATCTCTCCCTCATCTGTTTGACCAGCCCACAACCCGGCGCTCGGCGTACGGGCGATGATGCGCGGTGGAACGCCCAGGCTGACCGCCAGTTGACGCACCTCGGTCTTGAGGTAACCGCCCAGTGGCAAGAAGTCGACCCCGCCGTCGCCATACTTGGTGAAATAGCCGAGTTCCAGTTCTGCTCGGTTTCCGGTGCCGAACACGACGGACTGGGTGCGCGCCGCATGGTAATACAGGGCGTTCATCCGCAGCCTTGGCTTCACATTGGCAAGCGCCACCGCCGTCGGCTCGCCGCTGGCTTGCAAGGCGGCGTAGAGGGCGTCATAGGGTTCGTCCAGTTGAACAGTGACCGTCGGGATGCCGGCCGACTGGGCGGCCAGTTGGCCATCGATTAGGTCCTGGGCGTCTGAATGGCAGGGCAACAACACGCCCAAAGTCGCCCCCGGCAGCGCGCGCCCCAGCAGATGGGCGACCACCGCCGAATCGATGCCGCCGGAGAGAGCGACCACCGCACCTTTGGCCCGTGCCGCTTGCACCGCCTGTCGCATCCAGGCAACTAGCGCATCGACCTCTGGTTGCCAGGGATCGCTGCCCATTAGGCCCTCGCCTGTCTGGTCCACCTCGGTCACCCCAGTTTCCAAAATCTGTGTTTACCGACCCGCAGGATGCCTTGGGTCTGCGGGCCCAGTTGCTCGCTCCCGGTCAGCCGTTCGCCATCCAACGTAACCGCTCCTTGCCCCACCAGCCGGCGCGCTTCGCTCAAGCTCTTCGCCGCCTGCAACGACACCAAAAGTGCGCTCAAATCGATCGACTTGGGGATCTTCATGGCCACCAGGTCCGCCGGGGCCCCCTTGTCCCGAAACACCCGCCGGAACTCGAGTTCGGCCGCCTTGGCTGCTGGCTCACCGTGACACAGGCGGACCAAGGCGTGGGCCATGGCTTCTTTCAGGTCGCGTGCGGACAGCCTTTTCGCCCGGTGTTCTTCCAGGAGCGCACTGGCTTGATCCGGGGTCAGATCGGTGGCCAGTTGCAGATACTCCGGCACCGCCAGGTCGGGGATCGACATCGCCTTGCCAAACATCGTCTCTGGCGGATCCTCCAGGCCGATCTGGTTGCCCAGCGACTTGCTCATCTTCTGATGGCCGTCGATGCCGACCAGTAGCGGCATCAGCAGTACGACTTCAGGGGCCAGTCCCATGTCTCTCATCAGCTCTCGGGCGGTCAACAGATTGAACCGCTGATCGCTCCCGCCCAATTCCACGTCAGCCTTCAGGGCAACCGAGTCATAGCCCTGCATCAGCGGATAGAAGAACTCGTGCAGATAGATCGGACGGTTCTCCTTAAAGCGGAGCTTGAAATCCTCTCGCTCCAACATGCGGGCAACAGTCTGATGCGTCGCCAGTCCCAGCACTTCGGTGAAGGTGAGCGGCGCCAGCCACGTAGAGTTGAACTCGAGGCGCGTCTTCTCAGGATCCAAGATGCGCTGGACCTGCTGGCGGTAGGTGGCAGCGTTGGCAGCGACCTCCTCGGCACTGAGCTGGCGGCGGCTGTCGCTGCGCAACGTGGGGTCGCCCACCCGGCCGGTGAAATCCCCGATCAAGAACACCACATGGTGCCCCAGGTCCTGAAACTGGCGCAGCTTCCTAAGCACCACGGCGTGACCGATGTGCAGGTCTGGGGCGCTGGGGTCTGCGCCCAGCTTGACGATCAAGGGCTGATGCGTCTCAGCGCTTTGCCGCAACTTGGCGGCCAGATCCTCAAGCCCGATCACCTCCAAGGTGCCTGAGCTGAGCAAGCGGAGTTGCTCTTCGATCGTGGGCGGCTCCACCAGCATTCCTCCTCGCTCCGTTCCGCCAGAAAAGTGACAGGCATCCACCGGGGGCGGCAGTCTCCGGCCCCGGCCCCAGAACCGAAGGGACCCGGACGTATGTTATATACTGTCCTAGTTACACTGACGTCGTCGAGGGGGTTTTCCCCGTACCCGTACATAACTCCCGCCGCCCGACCCGCAAGGGATCCGATGCGCGGCGCCCGGTCGCACCGCACAAAAACTTCGTACGCTTCGCCAGACAGCACCCGTGGAAGCTCGCCGTACTCACGGCCCTAAGTCTGATCGGCGTGGTCGTGATCGCCGGCATCTACCTGACCATCCGGGTGATCACCACATTGCCGTCGGTCAGCACCGTGGGCCAGCAAGCAACCCGCTCTGTGATCTACGACTTGGCTGGCCAGCCTGTCTCCTATTTGTGGGGACTGTCGGCCCAACCCCTGCCGCTGTCGCAGATCCCGCTCACCTTGCAAGATGCCATCATCGCCACCGAGGATCATGCCTTTTATCAAAACAGCGGCATCGACATCAAGAGCCTGCTGCGAGCCGCCCTCGCCGACCTGGTCCACCGGGCGGCGGTGCAAGGCGCGTCGACCATTACCGAACAGCTGGCCAAGCTCCACTATCTGACCAACCAGAAGACGATCACCCGCAAGATCGCTGAAGTGGTGCTCGGCCTGGAAATCGCCCATACCTACACCAAGCCCCAGATCCTGGATATGTATCTGAATCAGGTCTATCTGGGCGAAGGGGCGACTGGCGTCGCCGCAGCCAGCCACATCTACTTCAACGAGACGCCAGACCAGTTGACCCTGGCCCAGGCTGCCTTGATCGCTGGCTTGCCACAGGCCCCTAGCTATCTCGATCCGTTCGTCAACCTCAGCGCCGCCGTCGCTCGCCAGCACCAGGTGCTGGCCAACATGGTGCAATACGGCTACATCACCCAAACTCAGGCTCTGGCCGCTGCCAAGGCGCCGTTGAATCTCTCTCGCGGCACGCTGTCGGTGTCGACCACCTACCCCTACCCTTGGTTCGTGGACACCGTGGTCAGCACCTTGCTCAGCCACGGCTTCTCCATGTCCGAACTCCTCAACGGCGGACTGAAGATTTACACCACCTTGGTGCCATCGGTTCAAAACGCCGCCACCAGCGCCGTGGCCACCGTCATGAACCAAGCATTCGGGGCGATCAAGCCGGGTGTCGTTCCGAACAACGAGGCCGCTGTGGTCGTCATCAATCCCCACAACGGGTACGTGGAGGCGGTCGTTGGTGGCCGCGTGCATAACACGATCATGGCGTTCAACCGTGCGACGCAGGCATATCGTCAGACTGGTTCGGCGATCAAGCCGCTGGCCGAGTACCCGACCGCACTTCTCCAGGGCTATACGGCAGGCTCGATCATCGACGACGGGATCTGGATGTTCCAAAACGGTGTGCCCTGGCCGCAAAATGACAGCCACCGCTATCTGGGCCGGATCACCCTGCAGCGGGCGCTGTCTTTGTCCGACAACAACGCCTCCGTCCGCTTGCTGAGCATGGTTGGCATCCACAACGCCTTCGTCACTGCGACGCAAATCTTCGGACTGCCACTGATTGCGCATGGCACGCACAACGACCAAACACTGTCGATGGGAATCGGCGGGCTGACCCGAGGGGTGACCCCGATGCAGATGGCCGAGGCCTATACGGTTTATCCCAACGAGGGCTACCGGGCGATTCCCATCGTGGTCACCAAGGTGGTCAGCCCCACTGGCCAGGTGCTGTTTACAGACGCACCACAATTGATCCACGTACTCTCCGCCCAGATTTCCTACGTCATGATCAAGATGATGGAGCGGATGTTTGTCTACGGCACTGCCCGTAGCCCGCAACTACAAATCAATCGGCCGGCGGCCGGCAAGACCGGCACCACCTCCCGGGCCACCGACGGCTGGTTCATCGCCTTCACCCCACAATTGGAAGCAGTGGTGTGGGAAGGTACCGACAACAACGCCACCCAGCCCGGCGTGTATGGCGCCACGCATGCCGGTCCGATCTGGGCCGATCTGATGAGAACCGTCGTTGCCAACATGCCGGTAGAGCACTTCGTACGGCCGCCCGGCATCGTGCAGGTCACGATCGACACCAAGTCTGGTATGCTCCCCAGCCCGCTGACACCCCGGCAGTACAATCCGGTATGGCTGGGCTACGTCGTGTCCAATCACTACTTCTATATCAACGGCACCCAGCCCACCCAGCAGAGCAACGTCTGGATCCAGGTCCAGGTCGACAGTGCCGACACCAGCCTGCTCTGGACCCCGGGCTGCCCGTCCCCGCCGGTGACCAAAGTCTTCCTCGTCCGGCCCACCGACATCATGACCGGACCCGGGATGCAACTTCCCATCGACTCCGTGTACTGGGAGCCGACCCAGAGTTGCACCGGCAGCACGGCGCCCGCTCCGACGGGTCAGACCACCAGTTCAGCCACCATCTTCATTCAAAACGGCAGCGCCGCTCCCACCGCCATCTCGACGACAGTCGGCACCACCTTCTCCCTGACTTTGCAAAACGCTGACCTCGTTCCCTACACCTTCACGCTGCCAGCCTTCGGCGTGGGCACTCAGACCGTCGGAGGCAATAGCTCCCTCACGCTCACCATGAACGCCAACCAAACCGGCATCTTCAACTGGACGCTGTCGCCCACCAACGGCGCCACGCCAACCGTCAACGGCACCTTCACCGTTCAGGCTGCACCCGCCCCGACCTCGACATCCGGTGCGCCCGCGCCAACCACCACGCCGACTAGCACGCCGTAACCTCGGCACACCAGCCCAGCAGGACCAAGTCTGGAGTCTGGCGTGTCGATAGCGGTGCCTAGGTGACAGTATCCGGCCGGTCGGCAAGTGTCGGCTCGACCGTAGCCACTGGCACGGAGCCATCTATGCTCAGCACGGAACTGGCCTCGGTGAACCAGCGCAAAGGTGCGCTGTGGCCCCAAAAGGTCTGTCGGCGTGGGTCGTCCAGACGCCACCGGATCGGCTCGAAGTCTGGGTCTGCCGTCAGATAATCGCCGCTGTACAGTTCAATACGATGGCCATCAGGGTCGCGCAGATAGAGAAAAAAAGCGTTCGAGATGCCGTGGCGGCCCGGCCCCCGCTCCAGCGCCTCCACCTCGCCTTTGGCGGCTAAGATGTCGCAGGCGCGCAAAACAGATTGCTGGTCAGGCACCCAAAAGCCCAGGTGGTGGACTCGGGGCCCCGCTCCGTTCATCAGGGCGACATCGTGCACGCTGGGTTTTCGGTAGAGCCATGATGCCCACACCTTGGGCGGGTCGCTAGCCGTCTCCGTGTACTCCGAACAACGAAATCCCAACTGCTCCGTGTAGTAGCGATGGGCGGAGGCTACATCTGGCACAAACAGATTCAGATGGTCAATGCGCATCGGAGTGGCTCCGCGGTACAGCTCAAACCGCTGCAGGTGGCGTTCAGCCGCATCCATGGCGTAAAACAGCTCTACCGTGAACCCAAATGGGTCCGAAAAGCGCAGGGCTGGCCCCTGACCTCTCTCATCTCCCGCCGCCACCAACTGACAGGCCAGTCCTGCGCTGTGGCAAAACTCGGCGGCCCGATCCAGATCCTGGTCGCTGCGCACTCTAAAGGCGACATGGGTCACGGCCGGTACAGCGCCCAGCTTCAGCGCCAGTGAATGGTGGATGCGTTCTTCCAGTCCGCGCAAGTAGGCGTGCGTGGCCGTCCGTTCGGTCAGCACAAAGCCGAGGCTATCGCAGTAGAACTCGAGCGACCGGTCCAGGTCCTGGACCACCAGCTCGGCATGGCCGAAGCGGACGATATCAAATGGCGGAAGCGGCAGAGGTGCCGTTGCATCTAGGTTAGTCAAAGAAGATCTGCTCTCCTTCCAGGGCCGGTGCCTGGCCCACGTCACCGGCTGGCAGCCGCCAGTAGGCGCCGCGCCAAAAGACCAAGGGCCGCTCACCTTCGGCCGGCGTGGGCGATAAGGCAATCACCCGACCAACCACCAGCCGGTGGTCTCCGGCGCTGACGACTTGCTCGACCGAGCAGCCGATGGTCGCCAGCGATCCGACCAGCCGCGGGCCGCCTTCGAACCCCTCGAAGTGAATTTCGGGCAAGCTCGCAGCTGACCCTGCGAAGTGGCGAGACAAGTTCTCTTGCTCCCGACTCAGCACATTGACGGCAAACTCGCCCGTCTGCGCCAGCACCTCCAAGGTGTGCGCCTGGCGGGAAAAGGCGACCAGAACCAACAGCGGATCCAGAGACACCGATGTGAAGGCATTGGCCGTCATGCCGGAGATCTGACGGTCGTGTTGCACTGTGATCACGCACACGCCAGTGGCGAACAGGCCGGCTTGCCGGCGAAAAGCCTCGGGGTTGACCTCAGGCATGGTCCGGACCCTGCACGACAGATGTGTCCAGCATGCGGTGGGCGAGGTCGATGTAGCGCTGGCGGTCGTAGCCTTGGACCAGGGCACCGGCCATGCGCACCGGGTCGCCGAAGAAGAAGCGCTCGTAGAGCGTCTGGCGGCTGCCAAACGAGCTGCTGGACAGATCCCAAGCCAGATGGAAGATGCCGAGGCGTTCTCTGGCGTCGACCCGAGCCGCCGCCAGATAGCGCTCCACCAAGGGACCGACCGGGCTGGCCAGGTCAGCCGCCCCCGGCAGGGCCATCAACCCGGATGCCCCCAGCTGTTGGATGATCTCGATCAGCCGAGGGTAGAGCTTGGGGAACACGTTGCGGGCGGCGTTCAGCGGCGCCCAGGCGGGCCGCATCAGCCCGAACTCGTCCCTGGCAGCATCGGCTTCGGCCGCCCTAAGGAAGGCACGCATGGTCTCCAGCGCCACTATGGCCTCAGCGGCCTTTTCCTGAACGTGCTGAAATACTTCGATACCGATGGCATCGATCACGGACAAGATCACACCCAAGACGAACTCAGCCTTGGCCACATTTTTGACCACCACCTGGTGGGTCATGTGCACCACGGCGCCTGTGGCGGCAAACACGTCATTGCAGCGTTTGAGGTCTGCCAGCAGAAAAATGCGCTCCCAGGGGACGAGCACATCCTCAAAAACCACCAGGGCGTCCATCTCCTCGAAGCGGGATCCGAGCGGATGGTCAAAATGGCTCTTGCCGTAGTCAAAACTCTCCCGGCACAAATACTTCAGACCCGGCGTTGTCGAAGGGATGGCGAAGGCGAAGGCATAGGGCTGATCTTCGTCCTGGCCCTTGAGCACCGTGGAGGGGAAGACCATGATCTCGTCGGACACTGGCCCCAGGGTGGCCAGCATGCGCGCCCCTTTGATCACGACGCCTTGGTCCGTCTCCTTGACGATGCGGGCGGCCAGATAGGGGTCTTTTTGCTGGGCCGCGCTCACCGCCCGGTTGGCCTGCGGGTTGATCAGGGTGTGGGTGAGGCACAGGTCGCTCTCGCGTACCTGTTCGTAGTAGGCCTGAATGTTCTTGCCAAATCCCGCTCGGGAATCTTCGAAGTAGGATTGGGCGGCGGCAAATGCCATCAGCGAGGCGTTCAGATAATCGGGGGTGCGTCCCAGCATGCCTCCGGAAAAACGAGCCCAGGTCAACATCATCTCTCGCCGCCGCACCAAATCCTCGTCCGCTCGCGGCTGCAGGAAACTCATCCCCACCGGTTGCCCGGTCTTTGGCGAGGTGTAGGTCATGGTCGACACCAACGCAGGGTCGTGCTGCAGGTCGTAGAGCTGGGAGATGGTGTCGACCAGGTTGGCGAAAGCCGGATGGCGGCTAATGCCGGTGGTGATCTGCTCCCCTTGGATCCAGACGTCGCGCGGCACTGAGTCCAGCCGATTGCGAAATTCCTGACCGCGACAAGCCGGCATGGCGATCCCTCCTCCTCAGACTGGATCCGCTCCGAACTTGGGGATGGCATGCGGGCCAAGTGCGACCTGCACGCTGGTGGTCTCAGTGTAGAAATCGAAGCTGTAGTGACCGCCCTCTCGGCCAATGCCGCTGTCCTTGGCGCCACCAAAGGGCGTCCTAAGGTCGCGCACGTTTTGGGAGTTGACCCACACCATCCCGGCGTGCAAGGCCTGGGCAAAGCGGTGGGCTCGGGTCAGATCATTGGTCCACACATATCCAGCCAGGCCGTAACGGACCGAGTTGGCTAGGGCCAGGGCCTCCTCCTCGCCGTGAAATGGCATGGCGACCAGCACCGGTCCAAACACCTCTTCCTGCACGATCCGCATGTTGGGCCGCACCTCTGTGATCAGCGCAGGAGTCAGGAAGTTCCCCTTCTCCAGGCCTGGCGGCCGCTCGCCGCCAACCAGTACGGTCGCCCCCTCCTGCCGGGCAGCGGCCAGGTACCCTTGCACTCGGCCCAGATGCTCGGGGTGGATCAGGGGCCCAACCTCGGTGCGCGCATCGCTGGGGTCACCGACGCGGATGGCAGCCACGCGGCGGGCCAGGCGCTCGACGAACTGGGGGTAGATGCGATCTTCGATCAGCACTCTGGATCCGGCAGTGCACCGCTCGCCGTTCAGCGAGTAAACGCCAAACACGACCGCATCCAGGGCCCGCTCTTGATCGGCGTCTGAAAACACCACCACCGGCGACTTGCCGCCGAGTTCCATCGAGAATCGTTTCAGGCGCTCGGCCCCGGCCCGGATGATGCTCTGGCCCGTGCTGGTCTCACCGGTGAAGGAGATGAGGGGCACCTGGGGGTGAACCACCAGCGGTGCGCCCGCAGTCTCTCCGAAGCCGTGCACGATATTGAAGACCCCGTCTGGCACGCCTGCCTCGGTGATCACTTCGCCCAGCAGCACGGCGGACAGGGGGGACCACTCGGCTGGCTTCAAGACGCATGTATTCCCAGATGCCAAACACGGCGCTACCTTCCAGCTTTCCAGCATCAGCGGCGTGTTCCACGGCGTGATCAGACCTGCGACGCCGACCGGCCTGCGCACGGTGTAGTTCAAAAAACGGCCGGGTTGGGGGTAGGTCTCGCCGGTCATCCGGGTCGCCATCTCGGCGAAAAACGTAAAGTTGCTGGCAGCGCGCGCCGCTTGGCCCTTGGCTTGGCTGATCGGCAACCCGGTATCTTCGACCTCGATCGCAACGAAGTCCGCCTGGCGGCGAATCAACCCGTCTGCCACCCGGCGCAGCGCTACCGCCCTGGCTTCTGGGTCTGTGGCCCAATCGGACTGCTCGAAGGCGCGGCAAGCTGCGCCAACGGCGAGGTCGACGTCCTCTGCGGTCCCCTCGGCCACATCCGCCAGATGGGCGCCTGTAGCCGGATTCACCGTCTTAAAGGTGCGGCCCTGAACACCTGCCACCCAGCTGCCGTCAATCAGGTGCTGCCAGGTCCTCACTGCGCCTCACCGCCGGGCTCGGCCACCACCTGATTTTCCAGTCTGCCCACCCCTGCGACCTCGCAGCAGATCACATCGCCGATGCCAACTGGCATGATCCCCTTTGGCGTGCCGGTGAGAATCACATCCCCCGCCTCCAAGGTCATGAACGAGGTGATGAACTCGATCAGATCTGGCACGCCGTGCACCAGGTCCCTGGTGTTGCCACGCTGGCGCACTTCACCGTTCACCGTGGTCGTTACCTCCAGTTGACCGCAGTCGGCAATGTCGTCGCGGTCCACCAGGTACGGCCCCAGCGGCCCGAAGGTGTCCCAGCCCTTGGCCCGGACCGGCGGTCTAAATAGGTTTTTGATGTAATCTCGCACCGTCACATCATTGGCCACTGTGTACCCGGCGACCACGTCCAGCGCATGGCCGGCGCTGATCCGCCTGGCGCTCTTGCCAATCACCACAGCCAGCTCGGCCTCGTAGTGGACGAAGGCGGCGCCTGGCGGATAGTGAATCGGGGCGAGATGTCCGATCAGCGAGGAAACCGGTTTGAAGAACAAGGTCGGCTCTTCCGGCTGGTCGAGGGCCAGTTCTGTGGCATGATCGGCGAAGTTGAGCGCCAATCCGACCACCGTGCCGGGAGAGACGGGGGGCAAAAAGGTGACCTGGTCGAGGGCAAAGGCTTGGCCGGAGCCATCGACCAGCCGGTCTCCGGCCTCATTCAGTCGGCCCTGGCGGACGCGGCCGCCGGCGACAAAGCGGGCGTGTTTCATGCGCCACCCGCCGCGGCTGGCAGCGGCGCTTGAATCGCCCAGTCTTTGAGCGCTGCGGCCAGTTTGCGCTGGACCGCCGGCTGTGGGCCGATAAGGGGTAGGCGCAAGCCAGGGTGGATCTTGCCCATCCAGCCCAGCACACACTTCACCGGCCCTGGGTTTGTCTCCAAGAAGAGCGCCTCGTTGAGCGGAAGTAGCCGGTAGTGCAGATCTCGGGCCTCGTCCCAATGTCCGGCCTGGGTCAGGTTGTACAGATGCGCCACTTCATGCGGCAGCACGTTGGCCGTCGCTGAGACATGGCCCGCTCCACCCAGTGCCAGCATCGGGAAGCACAGCGCTTCGATGCCCGAGAACACCAGGAAGTCTCGGCCCAAGGTGAGCAAGATGTCGCTCACCTGCTGCAGATCGGTATAGGCCTCCTTGACGCCGACCACGTTCGGCGACGCCTCGGCGATCCGAGCCAAGGTCTCTGGCAGCAAATTGACTGCGGTGCGGCCCGGGATGTTGTAGACCACAACCGGCAAAGACGTGGAGTCCGCCACTCGGCGCAGGTACGCTTCTAGGCCCTGCTGGCTCGGCCGGTTGTAGTAGGGAACGATGACCAAGGCGGCGTCAGCGCCAGAGCGCTCGGCAACCCGGGTCAGGTGCAACGTCTCTTTGAGGTTGTTCGTTCCCGTGCCAGCCAGCACCGGCGCCCGACCAGCCGTGGCCTCCACCGCCAGCCGAATCATCGTTTCGCGCTCGCCCAAGGAAAGGGCGCTGGGCTCGCCAGTGGTGCCGGTCACTGAAATGCCGTGACTGCCTGAGGCCAGTTGCCAGTCGATCAAGCTGCGGACCGCCTGCTGGTCGATTTCGTCTTCGACCGTGAAGGGCGTGACCAGCGGCACGATCGAGCCGCGCAGTCGGCTGGCGTCCACCTGTTTGGTCATAGGAGCCTCCTTTGGCAGCGGACTAGCGAACGTCGAGCAAGTCGCCCAGGGCGCTCAGGGCACGGCCGATGTCCTCATCGCTGGCAGCCAGCGACAGGCGCAGCTCGCCTGCGGCAGATGCGCCGAAGGCGCTGCCCGGAACGGTGACCACACCCTTTTCCTCAATCATCCGCCGATGCACCGCGCCAGCATCTCCGGCCCCCGACACATCGACCATCAGATAGAAGGCACCGCCAGGTGTGTAGCGATAGAGTCCCCACTGCCGCAAGTGCGTGAGGGCCAGATCTCTGCGCCGGCGATAGGTGGCAACCACCGACTGAATCTCCGCATCCGGCACCGCCAACGCCGCCAAGGCTGCTTCTTGGGCCACCATGGACGTCGAGCTATACACCGTCTCGGCCATCTTCTTGGTGGCATCCACCCGGCTCTGCGGCGTCACCAGATAGCCCAGCCGCCAGCCGGTCATGGCGTAGGTCTTGGAGAAGCTGTAGACGCTCAACGTGCGTTCTGGATAGAGGGGGCGCATCGCCGTCGGCCGCTGGTCGTAGGTGATCTGGTCATAGACCTCATCCGAGATCACCCACAGTCCGTTGCGGCTCGCCACCGCCGCAATCCGCTCCATCAATTCGGCAGAAAACACCGATCCGGTGGGATTGGACGGGCTATTCACCACCACCGCCCGAGTGCGGGGGCCAATCGGCCAACTGTCCGGATCCGGCAGGTAGCCGTCTGCGGACCTAAGTGGGTAAAAACGAGGGATAGCGCCGAACGACAGCACCTGGCTGACCACATTGGGCCAGCCCGGGTCCGGCAACAGCACTTCGTCGCCGACTTCGAGCAGCGTGGCAAAGGCCAGATATAAGCCGCCGATACCGCCGTGCGTGACAAAGACCTCGTCAGCAGATGCCGTGACGCCGTTCACCCGCCCAAGCTTGTCGGCCAACGCCTGACGCAGCCGCGCTGGCCCTTCGGTCGGTGTGTACACCATCCTTCGCTCCAGCAGTGCCTGGGCAGCCGCCTGGCGCACGGCCAGGGGTGGCATCACGCTGGGCTCGCCGAACTCGAGATGGGCCAGTCCCTCCCGGCCGACAGCTAAAGACGCCGCCGCCCGGATCCCCGAGCGAGGCAGAGAGGTCGCCATCTGGGAGATTTCGCGATCGGTCTTGGCCACCATCGATCCTCCTTGCAGTACGCCCTCGGCGGGCCTAGATGCTGGCCTTCTCCACCCCGGGCAAGGCCTCCTTCACAGGTCGATCACCGTTACGCCGCTGCCGCCGGCCTGGGCATCAGCCAGTGCGAAGTGCTGCACAGTGGCCTGCTTGGCCAGCACCTCATGGATCGCCCGTCTCAGGCTGCCCGTGCCCTTGCCGTGCACGATGCGCACCCGCTGCAAGCCGGCCAGGCTGGCGTCGTCCAGATACTTGTCGAGCAATGCCAACGCCTCGTCGACCCGCAGGCCGATCAGGTGTAGCTCCGGGGAGATGGCTTGGGCCTTGGCCGCCCCGAGCTGGCTCCATCCGGCGCGCTCGACAGCCCGTTCCTGGCCGCCTGGCAGCAAACTGGCTATCGGAACCCGTAACCGCACGGCCCCGACTTCGACCACCGCCTCCTGGCGTTCGCCGTCGATCTCGACCAGCTGGCCCTGGCGGCCAAGGCGCTCCACCACCACCATCTCGCCCACCCGCAACGCCAGCTCAGGGCGCACCGCCGCAGCAGGCAGTCGCTCTTCGCCCGAAAGCCGCTGATCCCAAGCCTGCAGCCGACGGCGCACATCTTCCAGGGCCTCGGCGGCACCCTTTTCCTGCTGCACCCGCCGGATCTCGCGCAGCGCCTCTGACATCTCCTTGCGGGCCTGGCTGAGCAGCTGCTGGGCCTCCTTGAGCGCCTTGTCCTTGCTCTCTCCGGCCCGTTTTTTGGCCTCTTCGCTGGCTGCCTTGGCCCGGCGCTCGTCGTCGCGCGCTCGATGAACGCTGGCCTCCGCTTCGGTGCGCAACTCGGCCTGGCGAAGCCGTTCGCGCTCCAGCTCGCCGATCACGTCTTCCATCCGTACCTGATCGGCGGCCACCCGCTCTTTAGCCCGCGCCACCACCCGGGGGTCCAGACCCAGGCGAGCGGCAATGGCGAAGGCCTGGGAGCGTCCGGGGACACCGATTTGCAGCTGATAGGTGGGCGACAGGGTTTCCAGGTCGAAGGCCACCGAGGCGTTGACCAATCCCGGGGTGGTCAGCGCCATCGCCTTCAGCTCCGGATAGTGGGTGGTGGCCAAGCCAAGCATCGGCCGAGAGAGCAGTTCCAACAGCACAGCCCCAGCCAGGGCTGCCCCCTCTTGTGGATCGGTGCCGGCGCCCAACTCGTCCAGCAAGATGAGCGACAGCGACTCGACTCGCGCCAAGATGTGGATGATCCGCCGCATATGCGAGGAAAAGGTGGACAGGCTCTGGGCGATCGACTGGTCGTCTCCGATGTCGGCCAGCACCTGACTGAACACCGGCAGCCGCGATCCTTCCGCCACCGGTAGCTGACAGCCGGTCTGAAACAACAAGGCGAGCAGCCCAGCGGTCTTCAGCGTCACGGTTTTGCCGCCGGTGTTGGGTCCCGTGATCACCACCATCCGGGTGTGGGCGTCCAGGCCGACCGTGATCGGCACCACCACACCAGTCAGGAGCGGATGGCGGGCGTCGCGCAGGTACAGAGTCTCGTCTGAGGCAAGCGCCACAGCGCTGGCCCGCCATGCCTCGGCCAGTTCGCCTCTGGCCAGCGCCAGATCGAGTTCCAAGGCCGCCTCAAAGCCATCATCGAGCACTGCCTGTTCGGCCGCCACCAGCCCGGACAGCACCCGACAGATGCGCTCCACCTCGTCTTGCTCCTGTCGGCGAACGTCCTCCAGGCGGTTGGCCATCTCCACCGCCCACTCCGGCTCGACAAATACGGTCGACCCGGACTGCGAAACGTCGTGGACAATGCCGGGTACCTGACTGCGAAACTCGGCCCGCACCGGGATCACCCAGCGACCGCGGCGCTGGGTGACGATCGGGTCTTGCAACATCTTGGCGCCCTCTGCGGAGCGAGTCAGGGCCTCCAGCCGGCGGCGGATTTCCGATTCGGTGTGCTGGATTTGAGTGCGCAGACGGCCCAGCGTCGCAGATGCCCGGTCCAGCACCCCGGTCTCGTCCACGGCCGCCCGGATGGCTGCTTCCAAGTCGGCCAGCCAGGGCAGGCGCGCAGCCAGCGCGGCCAACTGCACCAAGGGCGGACGCACCTGTTCGATGGCCCGTTTGGTGAGCCGCAGGCCGCGCAGCGACTCCACCAGTAAGAACAGTTCGGCGGGACTGAGCACGCCGCCATGACGCGCCCGGCCCACCAGGGCACGCCCATCGCTGACGCCGCCCAATAAGACGCCGTCGGTGGCCAGCAGCCGGCGCGCCTCAGCCGTCTGCTCGCCGAGGCGCACCACGACCACAGGGTCCGCAGACGGCCCTTGCCGGCGGGCCAGTGCCGCTCCGGCATGGGTCCGACAGTGTCCGGCGATCAGCTCCAGGGCCAGCGGGTACTCCAGGAGCTCCAAGGTGCGCTCATCCCAGGCAGCGAGGCGGGCGGAAAACTCATCTTCGATCAAGGTCAGTGACCGATGCTCGTCGGCGGGACTGCGGCCACCTCTGGCACCGGCGTGGCCATCGCCTGCAACTGGTCGGAGGGGATCTCCGGAGCTCGCTTGCGGTGCACCCAGCCCCTGGCCTCGGCAGCCTCTGCCACCCGGTGCACGGCAACCAGGTAGGCAGCCTCGCGCATCGACACCTGGTGGGCTTGCTTCATCTTGTAGACCGTGTCGAAGGCCTTCGTCATCATCGCCTTCAGTTTGCGGTCCACCTCTTGCGGCGGCCAGTAATAGCCCATGGTGTTTTGCACCCACTCGAAGTAGGACACGGTGACACCACCAGCGTTGCACAAGATGTCCGGAATGATGAACACCCCTCGGGAGGCTAGCAGGTGGTCCCCTTCCGGAGTGGTCGGACCGTTGGCGGCTTCAGCGATGATCTTGGCCTTGACCAGGCGGGCGTTGGCCTCGTCGATCTGGTTTTCCAAGGCTGCCGGCACCAAAATGTCCACGTCCAAGCCGAACAGGTCTTGGGTGTTGATCTCAGCGCTGTCGGCGAAGCCGTGCACGGTGCGGGTTCGAGCCACATGTTTGAGCAACTTCGGCACGTCCAACCCGGCCGGATTGTAGGCGCCGCCCCGCACATCCTCAACTGCGACCACCCGCACACCTGCCTGATGCAGATAGTGCGCCGTGTACGATCCCACGTTGCCGAAGCCCTGGATGGCGGCTGTCGCCCCTCTCACATCTAGGCCGATCCGCCGAGCGGCGTCCAAGATGGTGAAGACCACACCACGGCCGGTGGCCGAGGTGCGCCCCTCGCTCCCGCCTAAGACCAGCGGTTTGCCCGTAATGAAGCCAGGCAGATGCTGGCCTCTGACCCGGTCAAACTCATCGAGCATCCAACCCATGATCTGTGGCGAGGTGTTGACGTCTGGAGCCGGGATGTCCACCTCCGGCCCCATCATCGGCGCCAGGCGGCGGATATAGCCGCGAGACAACTCCTCCAGTTCGCGCTCGCTCATCTGCTGGGGATCGCAGATCACGCCACCCTTGGCCCCACCGTAGGGCAACCCCATCACCGCTGTCTTGAAGGTCATCCACATGGACAGCCCTTTCACTTCGTCGATGCTGACCGACGGGTGAAAGCGAATGCCGCCCTTGGTCGGCCCGGTGGCGTCCGTATGCTGAGCCCGATAGCCGATATAGGTCTCCAGGCGGCCGTCGTCCATCCGCACCGGCACCGCCACCTCGATCACCCGCATCGGATCCTTAAGCAGGTTGTACACACTGTCGCCCAGATCAAGGTTGTCTACAGCCAGCCGCAGTTGACCCTGCACGATGTGAAACGGATTGAGCTCATCAGCCACGTGGGTTCCTCCTGATGGCGCCTATGAGTGGATCTTCTTCACCGCTGCCGCAGATCCCCCCCGATGGTGCGCAGAGCGGCCTCCAACAGGGCGCTGTCCCGCTCGACTTCGGCTTCGGTCAATGTGCGCTCCGGGCTTGCAAAGGTGAGGCGCAAGGCGAAGCTCTTCTTGCCGTCGCCCACCTGTCGCCCGCGGTAGAGGTCGAACAGGGCCACCTCCTGCAGCCAGTTGGCGCCAGCGGTCACCAGCGCCGTGTGGACGTCTTGGTACGATGTCCGCTCCGCTACGACCACCGCCAGATCGCGCCGGACGGCCGGTTGGCGCGACGGGCTTTGTGCCCGGGTCACCTGCCGCCGGCCGATCAGGGCGGCCAGTTCCAGTTCCCACAAGACGACCGGCTGGTGCAATCGATCGGGCCAATGCGCCGGATGCAGTTCGCCCAGGTAGCCGATGACGTTGCCGTCTAACTGCACCGTCAACTGGCGGTGCGGGTGCAAGAAGCTAAGGCTGCCCCCTGGGCTGATCGTGATCGGCAGCTGCAAGGAGGCGACCAGGGCGGCCAGCACACCCTTGCCGGTGAAAACATCGGCCTGGTGTCGGGCTTGAGTCCAGGACTCTGCCAAGGCACCGCTCAGTAGTCCGCCCAGGCGGTCGTGCTCGGCCACCGCCGTACCATGCGGTGCGAACACGCGCCCCACTTCGAACAGGCGCACATCAAAGATCTGATGGGCGACATTGAGTGAGAGCGCCTGCAGCAAGCTGGGTGCGAGGGCAGGGCGCAAGCAGGCTTCAGCGACCGACAGTGGGTTGGCAATCTCCACCTTTGGTCCAAACGGCGCCACTTCCGCAGCCGACAACAGGGAATGTCCCCAGTGCTCGCTGATGCCCATGCCGAGTAGACCGTGTCGAATCTCCTGGACCAACTGCCAGGCGGGACCAGCGTCCCCCACCTGACTGCTGGCCAAGACAGTTTCCGGGATTTTGTCGTAGCCGAGCAGCCGGCCCACCTCCTCGGCCACGTCGGCCTCGCCACTGATGTCTCTGCGGCGCTGTGGCACCGTGATCGAGAGTTCGCCTGGCCCTGACTCGCAGTCCAGTCCGAGCCGATCCAGGCAGGATGCGATCTCGGCTGCCTGCAGTGGGTAGCCGAGCAGGGCGCTGACCCGCTGCGGCTGGATCTGCAGACGTCTCCCTGGCTCCATCGGCACCTGGTGGCGGCAGATCACCTCGGCCTGCCCGGCACCAGCCGCCGCCAGGATGGAGAGAGCTTGAGCCATGGCCGCCTCGCTGCGCGAGCGGTCCACCCCGCGCTGGAAGCGCAAGGCGGCATCGGTGGCTAGTCCCAGCCGCCGGAACGTGCGGCGGATGCGCAGCGGGTCGAAGGCGGCGGCCTCCAGCACAATGTCGGTGGTGGTCTCGGTGATCGCCGCCCGACTTCCGCCCAGGATTCCAGCGACGTTGAGCACCCCGGTTTGATCGGCGATCACGATGTCGTCGACACCGAGTTCTCGGCTGACTCGGTCCAGCGTCTCTAGGCGCTCGCCGGCCGTGGCCAAGCGCACCTCGATCGGCCCGTTGATGTGGGCCGCATCAAAGGCATGCATCGGCTGACCCCATTCCAGGGCGATGTAGTTGGTGACGTCCACATAGGCGTTGTGACTGCGCAGCCCGCTGTCCCACAGTCGCCGCTGCATCCACAGCGGCGACTGAAGGTTCGGCGGGCCCTTCAGCCGCGCCAGCAGGTAGGTGGGGGCGACTTCGGCAGGCGAGATGGTGGCCGCCTGGTGGGCGGGCTGGGACGGCAACTGCTTGGCAGCAACGGTCAGCCGATGGCCAAGGCCGGCTGCCAGTTCTTCGGCTACGCCAACGACATGCTGACAAAAGCCCGCCAGATTCGGCGTGAGATCAATCTCGAACACGGTCTCCGGCAGTCCGCAAGCGGCAGTCACCGTCTGGCCGACGGTCTGGATGGGAAGTTCGATCAACCCCTCACCATCCGGTCCGATGCCGGCCTCGACCGCCGACAGCAACATGCCCTGCGACCGCTGGCCGGCAAAGGTCGCCTCACCGATCAGCCGCCCCCGGGGCAAGGTCGTGCCCGGCGGCACCCAGGCGTAGGCCGCACCGATGCGCAGATTTGGTGCGCCGCTCACCACCTGCCGGTCACCTTGGCTGGTGCGCACCAGCGCAAGTTGCAACCGGTCGGTGAGCGGGCGTAGGGCCGTGACCTCTACCACCTGGGCAGCCTCAAGCCCGGCACCGACCTGCTCTTGACCTTCCACCAACAATCCTTGGCGGCATAGCACTGCGGCCGCCGCCTCAGCGGCCGGTGCGTCAGGCAGGAAGGAGGCGATCCAGCTGTAGGGCACGCGCATCGTCCGTTCCTCCCCTAAAACTGGCTGAGAAAGCGCAGATCGCCTTCCAGTAACAACCGGACATCTGGGATCTGGTAGTAGAGCATGGCCAGGCGCTCGATCCCCACGCCGAAGGCGAACCCGCTCACCTGCTCCGGGTCATAGCCGCCCGCCGTCAACACCTTGGGGTGCACCATGCCGGAACCCAATACTTCCAGCCAGCCGCTCATCTTGCACAGTGCGCAACCGGCCTGCTGGCAGAACAAACAGCCGACATCGAGTTCGGCCGATGGCTCGGTGAATGGGAAGTAGCTGGGCCGAAAACGCAGCGGCACATCTTGGCCAAATAGGGTGCGGGCAAAGGTGGCAACCGTCGCTTTGAGATGAGCCATGGAGACTGCCTGGTCGATCACCAAGGCCTCGATCTGGTGGAAGCTGGTGGCGTGGGTGGCGTCGTCATCGCGCCGGTAGACACGGCCCGGTGCGATGATGCGCAGCGGGCGCGGGGCTGAGAGCTGCATGGCGCGGATCTGCACGGGCGAGGTGTGGGTGCGCAGCAGCCACCCTCCGGCGGCCAGGCTGAAGGAGTCCTGCATGTCGCGCGCCGGGTGGTCGTGCGGGAAGTTCAACGCCTCAAAGTTGTGCCAGTCGTCCTCGACCTCTGGCCCAACGGCCACCGCAAAGCCCATGGCCACAAAGATGGAGACCAAGCGGTCTTGGATCAGGGCCAAGGGATGCGGGTGGCCCACCGCTACCGGCTCTCCTGGCAGACTCAGGTCCACCGCCTCGCTCGCCAAGCGCAGGCGCAGGGCATCCGCCGCCAACTGCTGCTGGCGCTGTGCCAGGTGCTGCTCGACGGCCTGTTTCAGCCGGTTCAGTTCCTGCCCCACCTGTCGCCTGTGCTCGGGCTCTAAGCTGGCCAGTTGCCTCAGCGCATCGGTCAGGGTGCCGTTTCGGCCTAGCCACGCAACGCGCAGCGCCTCAACACCGGGCAGGTCAGCTTGTTCGATCGCGTCCAGATAGAACTGAAGCGGCTTGGCTGGCACCTGGATCAGCCTCCTCCCCAACATGTTTCAGCAACAAAAAAACCGCCCCGCTTGGGGCGGAGCGATCCGCGGTACCACCCAAGTTGCCACCGAGGCGGCCACTTCATCTCATAACGCTCTGGCGCGCCGCCCTACACAGAGATCCTTCAGGCGGCAACTCGGGAGGGAATGGCGGCGGCTTGCGGCCAGCGCTTGCAGTCTGTGGCGCCAGCTCCCTGGACGGTCGCTGATGCCGCCTTAATCTCCGTCATCGCTTCAAACTATGCGATTTCGCTGAGTCTACCACCGCCGCACTGGCCCGACAAGTCCGCACCAGGTCATCGGCGTTGGCCCGCCAAGATGGCCGACAACAACAATGCCGCCGCCACCGCCACGTTCAACGACTCCACGCCGGACCTCAGCGGCCAGGTGACGGCGCGACCGCTGAGCGCACTGCCATGACCCTCATTGCCCACGACCAGCACCCAGCGGCCAAGCCAGGGTTCAGCCGTCGGTGGCTTCCCATCGTGTGCAGAAGCCATCGCCACCTGCAAGCCGTGGTCTTGGACCTCCGCCCAAGCCTCCAGCTCCAGCACCGGCACCAAGAAGGTGGCGGCGGCTGACGCTCTCAACGCTTTGACCGACCACGGTCTGGCACACCCGGGACCGACCAAGACGCCGTCCGCGCCGAGCGCCGCCGCCACCCGAATCAGGGCGCCGAGATTGCCCGGATCTTGAACTGCATCGATGCCCAGTAGCAACTGGGCATCGTCCAGGTCTTGCCAGGTGGTCAAGGGCCGGCGAAAGACAGCGCTGACGCCAGGCAGCGTGCGACTTCCCACCAGCCGGCCATAGGTGGGCAAGGGTGCTTCAAGGGTCTCCCAGGCCGTGCTCCTGAGTGCCGGCGCAAGACCCTCGAGATGTCCTTGGGCCACGATCAATTGCTCCGGCACCAACCCGTGCTGGATCAGGTCCAGACAACGAGTCTGGCCTTCTACCAGCACCAGATCGGCATGACCGCTGGCCACGGCGAGCAGTTCAGCCGCCCTGGGGCCATGCGGACTGAGCCGACTCACTGCTCGGTCAGACCCCGTTTGGCCTGGGCGACCAGCTGAGAAAACGTGGTTGCATCCACCACCGCCAACTCGGCCAACACCTTGCGGTTCACTGTCACACCGGATCGCTTGAGACCCGCGATGAAGCGGCTGTAGGTCAGGCCCTCCTGGCGGGTGGCTGCGTTGATCCGGGCAATCCACAGCCGGCGGAACTCGCCCTTGCGCTGGCGGCGATGGCGGTAGGCGTGCCACAGGGCGTGCAGCATGGCCTCATTGGCCGGACGGTAGAGCTTAGAGCGCGAACCCCACATACCGCGGGCCAGGCGCAAGATCTTCTTGTGGCGACGGCGTCTGGTGACCCCGCGTTTAACTCGAGCCATTTCAATCCCCTCCTCCGGGTATCAGGCGCCGGGCAAGAGCCTCTTCAGTCGCTTCGTATCCGACGCACTCAGTACCGCGCTCTGGCGCAGATCCTGGCGCTTGGCAGCACCCTTGCGGGTCAGCTTGTGACTGCGGCTGGAATGTGCCGCCACGCCCTTGCCGTTGCGGGTCAGGCGAAAGCGCTTGGCAGCACCTCGGTGGGTCTTTACCTTGGGCATGTTCCCACTCCTAGGTAGCGTTCTTGGGGGCAAAAAACATGATCATGTTGCGACCTTCGAGCCGAGGCGGGCGTTCGACCACGGCCACCTCGTCAAGTTGCTCAGCCAGGCGGCGCAAAATCTCTTGCCCGATCTCCTGGTGGACGATCTCTCGCCCCCGGAACATGATGGTGGCCTTGACCTTGTCGCCCTCTTTGAGAAACTTCATGGCGTTTCTCATCTTGACGTCAAAGTCGTGCGCCTCGATGCGGGGCCGCAGTTTGACCTCTTTGACGTTGATTTGCTTTTGCTTCTTGCGGGTTTCTTTCTCCCGCTTTTGTTCCTCGTACCGGAAGCGGCCAAAATCCATGATCCGGCACACCGGCGGCTTGGCTCCAGCGGCCACCTCGACTAGGTCGAGGTTTCGTTCAGCGGCCAACTCCAGGGCCCGGGACAACGAGACGATCCCCATCTGCTCTCCGTCCGGTGAAACCAACCGGATCTCGCGGGCCCGGATTTCGTCATTGATCCGCCATTCTTTGGTGCTCAGGCTCTCCCCTCCGACGTTGGGCCATGGATCACAAAAGGCAGGCCATGCCTGCCTCTCCTTCGGTGTTTGGTGACCGAACCTACAGCGCTTTAGCGTGCAGGTGAGAAGTCAGGCTTCTGCTTGGCCTCTTTAGTATCGGGGCTCTCTCCACCGTCGTCAAGGCTTGGCAGGAGGCCCGATCGACATTGTCTAATCAGCCGAGGCTCAGAGTTTTCCCCTTCGAAGGAGGATCCGAATGGGACTTCTGGATGGCCGGCGCTGTCTGGTGGCAGGAGTGGCCAACAAGCGCTCTCTGGCGTGGGGTTGTACCAGCGCATTCTTGCGGGAAGGTGCGGAGGTGATCCTCACCTACCAGAACGACCACTTCAAGAACACGATCGAGCGGTTGCTCGACGAAAACGGCTATCGGCAACAGGTGGCCCTGTACCACTTGGACGTCTCAGACGAACAGTCGCTGACCGATCTGGGCCAGGCGATAGGCCGGCACGGCAAACTGGATGTGCTCGTCCACTCCATCGCCCATGCCCGGACCGAGGATCTGGAGGGAAGCTTCCTGCAGGTCTCGAGAGAGGGCTTTGGCTTCGCACTGGACATCAGCGCCTACTCCCTGGTCTCGCTCACGCGCGCTCTGCGGGACCATCTGTCCGCCGACGCCAGCGTGATCACCATGACCTACCACGCCGGCGAGCGTGTGGTGCCCAACTACAACGTGATGGCTGTTGCCAAGCAGGCCCTGGAGACTATTGTCCGCTACCTGGCAGCCGAACTGGGACCGGCCGGCGTGCGGGTCAACGCCGTGTCTGCCGGAGCCGTGAAGACCCTGGCCGCTTCTGGCGTCAAGGGAATCTCGCACTCGATCAAGACCTACGAGGCGATCGCCCCCTTGCGCCGGGCCGTGACCATCGAGGAGATCGGTGACGCCGCTGTGTTCTTGGCCTCGCCCCTGAGCCGGGCCGTAACCGGCACCATCATGTTCGTGGATGAGGGCTTCCACGTCCTCGGCTCGGTGCCAACCAACTTACCTTGACCTGTTGACGACGAAAACGTCGCCAGCCGACCCACTTCCCGGTCGGCTCGGGTCTGGAGGCATTCTGATCAGGCTCGACGCTGGGACCTGGGTGTGCCTGCTGTTAGGAATTTGCTCTCGCTAGTCTGATCAAGCCCGCTCTGGTCGGTTCAAACCCGCATGCGGCATAGAAATGCTCCAGCTCTGGTTCGTAGTCGACGTGGATCCATTGAATGCCGCGCTCGGCCGCCATTTGCACCGCCCGGCGGACCAGCTCGCGGCCAATCCCTTGCCGCTGGAAGCGAGGATGCACGGTGGTGTCCAACAAAAAGGCGTGAATGCCACCATCCCAGGCCAAATTGACATAACCGATCAGTTCGGACTGCGAAAAGGCCGCCAGGTAGCCCAGACTGTACGCCCACTGGACCTGGAAATCAGTATGCCGGTGCGCTGGCCAGGCCGCCGCGAATAACTGATTGACCTGATTGCCGGAAAGTGGCGCCCGCACCCGGTAGCTGACCGGCTGCGGCGGAGTCCTGCCGGCTGCTGCAGGCAACTGGTCCTGGGCACTAGGCGCCGCCCCCGGTCCCGGCTTGGCCTTCAGCGTTGTGTCCGCAGACAAAACCCCAGCGGACTTTCGCTTCATCACGCCCGCCCGTGACCGTCTGTGTCGGCGAGCTGACTCGGCCCGGACCAGCGACTGGCGATACGCTCTTGGAGATCTCGGGTGAAGGTTCCCTGAGCGATCGTCCCCAGGTCCTTGCCGCCCCGCTCCCGGACGGCCACGGTGCCGGCCTCGACCTCCCGTTGACCGATCACGGCCACGTACGGAATTTTCTCCTTTTCGGCAGCTCGGATCCGGTAGCCGATCTTCTCGTTGCGGTCGTCCACCTCGGCGCGCACGCCACCCTCGCGCAGGGCTTTGGCGACCGTCCCCGCAGCCTGCCGTTCCGCCTCCGAGATCGGCAGCAGGCGGACTTGGACGGGGGCGAGCCACAGCGGGAAGGCGCCGGCGAAGTGCTCGACCAAGACCCCGATGAAGCGCTCCAGCGAGCCCATGATCGCCCGGTGCACCATCACCGGGGTTTTTTGCTTGCCATCGCGGTCGACGTAGTGGAGCTCGAAGCGGATGGGCAATTGAAAGTCGACTTGGATGGTCGCCACCTGCCAGCGGCGGCCCAGTGCATCGGTCGCAACGAAGTCCAGCTTTGGCCCGTAGAACGCCCCCTCGCCAGGATCGACCACATAGGCCCGGCGCTCTTCGCCCAAAGCCGCCTCCAGTGCAGCCTCGGCCTGATCCCACAGGGCGTCGTCGCCCATTCGGCTGGGCGGCCTGGTCGAGAGGTGGATCTCAATCGGCATCTGAAAGGTGGCATAGACCGTGTCGACCAAGCCCAACGTCTCCTCGATCACCGACCCGAGCTGCTCGGAAGCAAGGAAGATGTGGGCGTCATCCTGATGCATACCGCGCACCCGGAGCAGGCCGTGCAAGGTGCCAGATCGCTCGCGGCGGGTCAGCGGTCCATACTCCGCAATCTTCAGCGGCAGCTCGCGGTAGGATCGGGTCGCCTCTGCGAACAGCAGACAATGGCCGGGGCAGTTCATCGGTTTGACACCAAAGGCTTCTCCCTCTGACTCCATCAGGAACATGTTGTCCGTGAAGTGGGCGCTGTGGCCGGACGTCTCCCACAATTCGGTCTTGAAGATCCAAGGAGTGGACACCTCTTGGTAGCCGAGGGGCTGCTGCAGGCTGCGCGAGAATCCCACCAGCGCTTCGTAGAGGATCAGGCCCTTGGCGTGCCAGAAGGCGAAGCCTGGGGCCACGTCGTGGAAACTGAACAAGTCGAGTTCTGGGCCGAGCTTGCGATGATCACGCCGCTTGGCTTCCTCGATCAAGAAGAAGTGGCGCTCCATTTCAGCGGCAGATGGAAATGCTGTCCCATACACTCGCTGCAGCATCGGCCCCTGATCGTCTCCCCGAAAGTAGGCACCGGCGACGTTGGTCAGGCGCAGGGCCTTGATCAGGCCGGTCCGAGGGAGGTGCGGCCCCCGGCACAGATCGGTGAACTCGCCCTGGTTGTAGGTGGTGATCAGGGCGTCTTCGGGCAGCGCCTCGATCAGATGCACCTTAAAGGGTTCCCCGGCGCGCTCAAAATCAGCTAGAGCTTGCGCCCGAGAGACCTCGTCACGCCTTAGGGGATGATCTTCAGCCACCACCTTGGCCATCTCGGCTTCAATCGCAGCCAGATCGCCTGGGCCGATTGGCTCCGGGAACAAGATGTCATAGAAGAAGCCCTCATCGGTGGCGGGCCCGATTGCCAACTGCGCCTTGGGATAAAGCCGCTTCACGGCCTGAGCTAAGACGTGGGATGCAGTATGCCTGAACACCTGGCGCCCCTGCGCATCGGCGAAGGTGAGCAGCCGCACCTGGCCCTCTTCAACCGGGCGAAACAACTCCAAGACCCGGTCGCCGACCGCAACTGCCAAGACGTCCGGGACCCCCAGTTGGGCCACCAGATCTCCATAGCGACTACCACCAGCCAGATCCACAGCACCCTTGCCCACAACCTCGACACGCATGGCACAACCTCCTCGTTCAGCAAAGCGACACTCGCCCCGGTCAGGGGCGAGTGTCGCTCGCGGTTCCACCCTAGTTTGGAAGTTGCCTTCCCTCATTAAGCACGCTATCGGGCGCTGGCCGCCGGTGTTGGCACCGGAGCTCGGAAGTGGTCTTCGCCGTCTGGCCTGCCAGGGGGCTCACACCCTCCCCCCCTCGCTAGAGCGCCCGAACGGGTACTCGCTTCGTCATCACTATTGAGGCGTATTCTCATCCATGCCGCAGGCGACGTCAAGTCAGTGGACGCACACACGAAGGCGCGTACCCGCCGCTGCCGAAATGGTGCGCAGTTAGGCTGAGCGACCCACTGCCAGGAAAGAGGTGGTCACATGTCCCGCCGTTTGAAGTCCCCCAAGAGCCCGGTCAACATCCAGCATCAAGAACAGTTGAAACCGTTGGATCGGGCGGCCCTGGTCATCACCACCCGGGTCGGCACGATGTCCTTTTTCCTGGTCATCTTCGGCTGGACTGTCGTGTGGCTGCTGTGGAATCTGCTGGCCCCAGTCGGACTCCGCTTCGACCCAGCTCCGGCGTTCGTGTTCTGGCTGTTCATCTCGAACATGATCCAGATCTTCCTGATGCCTCTGGTGATGGTCGGCCAGAACCTGCAAGGCGCACACAGCGAACTGCGGGCCGAATACGACCACCAGACCGTGACCGACATGAAGGCGCAACTAGCCACCATCCTGGCCAAGCTGGAGGCGTTCCCCGAGGTGAGCGGCGACAAGGCCCCTAAGGCCTAGCCGGCCCCTCTCGGTCAGTGTCCTGGGCGAAGGCTGCCCAGGCTGAGTCCAAGTCGCGGGCCAAAGCTTCGGCCTCTAGCGCTAGGCGGCGGCGGGCGTCCACCTCCAGAGCGGGCCCAGCCATGTCCGTTGCGAGCTGGGCCAGCTTGGCTTCCAGCTTGGCGATCTCTTGACTCCAATCGGGTGCCACGGGGACCGGTGGCGTTTTCGCCGGCCTTGGCTTGTGGGGGTGCGGTGTGCCCGGCCGATCGGATCGGTAGGTTCCGATCTGCAGCACATCAGCCTTCAGGAGGTCGCTGAAGTGCTGGTCGTGAGTCGCCACCACCACCGCCCCGGGATAGTCGGCCAGAGCTTGCGCCAGCCCCTCCTGAGCGGTCTGATCGAGGTTGTTGGTGGGTTCGTCCAAGAGCAGCACCGACGCACCGCTGACCTCCAGACCGGCGATGGCCAGGCGGGTGCGCTCGCCGCCAGAGAGTTGGCCAACGGCCGTCTCGCGATGGGCCGACAGGCCGTAGCGGGCGAGCAGGCTGATCGCCTGATGGATGGTGGCGACGCCGACCTCCCGGGTGAGGTGGGCAACCAAGTCTGCCGCGGGATTGGGCCAGGTTGGCGACTGTGACACCCAGGCCCGGCGGACGCCGGTGCCCAGTCGGATGCGACCGGCCAGGGGGGCGAGCTCACCGGCAAGCGTGCGCAGCAATGTCGTCTTGCCGGCTCCGTTCGGGCCCGAGACGATCAATCGACTCCCCCGTTCCAGATTGATGGTCAGGTCTTCGACCAACACCTTGCCGCCGACGCCAGCGGACAGATGCTCGGCCAGGAGCAACACCCCGTCTTTGCCGTCGGTGCTAAAGCGGGGCCGGGCCACGGGCGGCCGCAGCGTTGGCGGCGGTTCCTTGAGCCGGGCGAGTTTCTTTTCCCGATCTTTGGCCTGGGTCGCCCGGGTGCCGCTGCCGAACTTGCGGATGAAGGCCTGGAGCTTCTGCCGCTCCTCGTCCAGGCGCTCTCGCTGGGCACTCAGCTGACTCTCGCCTGCCGTCCGGGCCGCCAGGTAGTCCGCGAATCCCAGGTGGTACACCGCAATGCCGTTTGCGTCCAGGTGCCAGACCTGATCCGTTAATCCTTCCAAAAAGTCCGGATCATGTGCCACCAGCAGGAAGCTGGGGGTTTGCTGGAGGCGCTTTCTTAGCCAACTCCGGCCATCTCGGTCCAGGTGATTGGTCGGCTCGTCCAAGATCCACAAAGAGGCATCTTGGGCTGCCAGCGCTGCGATCCGAATCCGCATCCGCTGTCCGCCGCTCAGCTCAGCCACCGGCCGCGACCAGTCGGTGCGCTCCAGTTGGAGCAGACTCAGTTGCTTGTCCAGTTCGGTGCGGACCGGCCACCCGCCGACAGCTGCGAAGCGGTCCTCCAGGCGACTGAGCTTGCGAAGCTCCGTCGCACTCGGATTCGGTCCCAGGCTCTGTTGGGCGGCCTCCAACTGTCGGTGCGCGATCGCCCACCCCCCCAGCAGCGACTGGGCGTACGGTGCCACCGCCATGTCGGTCGGCGGCGCGTCCTCTTGCCACATGGCAGCCAGGCGCACGCTTGCGGATTTGCGCACGCTTCCTTCGTCTGGCTCCTCTGCGCCAGCCAGCAGGCGCAACAGCGAAGTCTTGCCGGTGCCGTTGGGTGCGACCAGCGCAATGCGCTGGCCCGCTTCAATCACACCGTGCAGGTGGCGGAAAAGCCAACGGTCTTGGCGGATAAGTCCGAGATCATGAAATGAGAGTAATGGCATGGGTACCTCCTGGGCGGCTTCGGCCGCAACCTAGCAACCTGCATCCGTGTCGCCACCGATCAGGCTAGGGCAGCCCATCGCGGTGACAGCAGCAAAAGGGCGCGCTTGCCCCTTTAGCCCGCTGCCACCTCGATGAGTCGCATGGAGGATCCCCCTTCACATTCGGTGTCCTGAGCATACCCAAGCTACTGACGGCCCGCAAGTGCTGCTTGACCGCGCCGGCTGGCCCAGATAGACTCAAGCCACTCGTTGAAGCGGGGGGTGACTGGAGTGACCAAGGTCGGGAGCTGGATCCAGTCGCGCCCTCTTGCCTCAGTTTCCGACTAGGATCTGACCAACCGGTCCATCCTCTCTCGGGCGCTGCGCCAGAAGGCGCAGCGCCTGGTTCGTTGTCAGAGGAAACTGGAGGAGGCCTCCCACCCGATGGACTTAGCGCGTTTAGGACTCAGTGCCGATTTGCAAAGACAGTTCTCCGAGCATTGGCCAAGCGGCCGGATCCTCGCCCGCGTCGTGGCCCGCACCGCCGACGGTGCGCTCTGCGTTGGCGATCAAGGCGAGGTGCGGGCCAGTCTGGCCGGGAAGCTTCGCCACCAGGCCCAGAGCGATGGTGCTCTGTGGCCGGTGGTAGGCGACTGGGTCGCACTGCGCGGCGAGCCCACCACTGGCCTGGTGATCGAGATGGTGCTGGAGCGGCAAGGCGTCCTCGCCCGTCCAGATCCGGAACGACCAGGGCTTAACGAAGTGCTGGTGGCAAACGTCGATCTCGTGCTGGTCGTGATGGGGCTAGATCAGGACTTCAATCTGCGCCGCCTGGAACGCTATCTGGCGATGATTCGGGCGAACGGACTCCGGGCCGCCGTGGCGCTGACCAAGCTGGACCTGATCGCTGCCTCAGAGCCCCTGGTTCTGGCAGCTGAGCGCCTCGCCACACCGGCCTTGGTCCATGCGGTATCGGCCGTGTCTGGAGAGGGCGTTGATCGACTCCGCCAGTCGATGTCTAAGAGCCCAACCATAGCCCTGATCGGCTCGTCCGGGGTTGGCAAATCAACTCTGGTCCACCTTTTAACGGGCGCTGAAGTGGCCACCCAACCGACCCGACTTGCGGATGGCAGAGGCAGACATACCACAGTCGGCCACCATCTCCACCCTCGTCCGGATGGGGGCTGTCTGATCGACACGCCCGGGCTTCGCTCGGTGGCCCTGCCGGCCGGCTCCGATCTGGGCGACACTTTTATCGAGATAGGAACCCTCGCCGGGTCGTGCCGCTTTTCCGACTGCCGGCACCAGGGCGAGCCGGGCTGTGCAGTGCAAGCTGCCATGGCCGCCGGCAGCCTCGATTCCGATCGGCTCTCGGCCTATCGCAAGCTGGAACGGGAGGCGCGCCGCCAAGACGCCAAACAAGATCCTCAATTGCGCGCCGCCGAACGGCAACAGACCCGCAAGTGGGCGCGAGAGATCCGTCAGGAGCTAAAACTCAGACCACCACGCCGCTAGGCATGCCAGCAGGCTGGATCGTGCACGCCTGGGCGTACGGGCGTCTTGAGGCAGACCTCTTGAGGCAGACCCTGCGGACACGGTCCGCTGACATGCCACGCCGTGGTCGACTGCCGATCGCCCGCCAAAGGGCCCGACCGGCTACTTCGGTCACGCGCCAGCGCGTCCGAGCTAGTCCACGTCCCGCAGTGCAGTCACAAGCTCGGTCAGAGAGGTGCGGGCGTCGCCGAACAACATCCTGGTCTGGTCCATCAAAAAGAGCGGGTTGTCGATGCCAGCGAAGCCTGGTGCCATGCTCCGCTTGAGCACGACCACCACCTTGGCCCGGTCGACCTCCAACACCGGCATGCCGTAGATCGGGCTGCCCGGATTGTTTCTGGCCGCCGGGTTAGTGACGTCGTTGGCCCCCACCACCAGGACCACGTCGGTGCGCGAAAACTCCGGGTTGATGGCGTCCATCTCATACAGCCGATCGTACGGGACGTCCGCCTCTGCGAGCAGGACGTTCATGTGACCGGGCATCCGCCCGGCCACCGGGTGGATGCCGAAGCGGACGTCGACGCCGCGTCCTTCCAGCGCCACCATCAGGTCGCGCACCTGCTGCTGGGCCCTGGCCACGGCCAGTCCGTACCCGGGCACGATCACCACGCGGCTGGCATAGGCTAACAAGGTGGCTACCTCCTCGGTCGAGGTCGCCCGCACCTCGCCGCCGACCGTCTGATCGGTGCCCTGCTTCACGCTGCTGAAGGCACCGAACAACACGTTGCTGATCGGCCGATTCATCGCCCGGCTCATCAATTGGGTCAAGATGGTTCCCGAAGCTCCGACCAGCGAGCCAGCCACAATCAGCACGTCATTGCCAAGCACGAACCCGGTCGCCGCAGCGGCCAGACCGGTCAGGGAGTTCAGCAGCGAGATGATCACGGGCATGTCGGCGCCGCCGACCGGTAAAACAACCAACGTGCCCAGCACTGCTGCGCCCACGGCCAAAATGATCAGCGGCGTTTCGCGGCCCAAGGGGCCGCCGCTTACGGCCAGAGCCGCTGCGACCAGGAGCAGGGCAAACAACACGGCGTGCAAGATCTTTTGGCCAGAGAAAGTGATCGGCCGACCGCCGATCAGCTCTTGCAACTTGGCGAAGGCAACCATGCTGCCGGCGAAGCTGATGGCGCCGATCAGCACGGTGAAGGCGCCGGGGATCGACACAGCCAAAGGGGGGGCGGCGCCTTGCAACAAGATCCGTAGCGCCTCTCCGAGTGCCACCAATGCGGCAGCTCCACCGCCCATCCCGTTGAACAGCGCCACCATCTGCGGCATCGCTGTCATCTTCACGGTGCGCGCTGCCCAGGTCCCGATGCCGGCGCCCAGCACCAGCATGGCAGTCATCACCAGCCAGTTCACGAGCGGGACGTATAAGAGCGTGACACCTAGGGCGAGCAGCATGCCAAAGGCAGCCAGCAGATTTCCAGAGCGCGCTGTGGCCGGTGTGCGCAGCCGCATGATGCCCACGATCACCAGCAAGATGGTGACGATGTAGACACCCTGAGTCAGATTCGCCGCAAAGGCCGTCATGGGCGGTTCCCCGGTTGTTCCCGGTTGTGCCGGAACATCTCCAGCATGCGATCGGTGACCACATAGCCACCGACCACGTTCAACGTACCCAAGAACACGGCAGCCGCCCCGACCGTCAGTTCGACCGGCCCGTGGGCCGTGGCACAGACGACCAGGGCACCGATCACGATCACGCCGTGAATGGCGTTGGTGGCTGACATCAAAGGCGTGTGCAAAACGGAGGGCACCTTGGAGATCAGCTGGAAGCCGACGAACACGGCCAGCATAAAGACCAAGAGTTCTTGCACCAAGTTGCCGGTCACCAGCTACCATCTCCCTTCCGAGGGGCGTACAGGCCAGGGTGCGGCCACCGGGCGTCAGTTAGCTGAGCGCTTCCCTCTCTAGCCGCTGGCGGGTCGGGACGTGGACGATCTTGCCGCCATGCGTCACACAGGTTGCGGCCAAGATCTCATCTGCCAGATCCGGCCCGCTTTTGTCCTCTGTGAGATGAGCGAACAGATGGTTCACAAACGCCAGCAGGTTGCGCGAGTAAAATTGGCTGGAGGGAAGCGGCATCTGGGACGGCAGATTCAAGGTGCCGTCGACGATCACTCCGTGCGACACAGAGCGCTCTCCTGGCACTGTCAGAGCGCAGTTGCCGCCGGTTTCGGCGGCCAGGTCCATGATGACGGCGCCGGGGTGCATGGACTTAACCATCTGCTCGGTGATGAGCACGGGCGGCCTGGCCCCCGGCACCATGGCCGTTGTGATCACGACATCGGCTCGTTGCACCGGTTCAGCCAACACCTCTTGCTCGAGGGCTTCCTCGTCTTCCGCCAATCTCCGGGCGTAGCCGCCCTGTGCCTCGCCGCCCTCCGGCAGTGGCAAGGTGAGGAAGACGCCGCCTAGGCTCTCCACCTGTTCTTTGACCGCCGGCCTGGTGTCGAAGGCCTGCACCACGGCGCCCAGACGTCTCGCCGTGGCCACTGCCTGCAGCCCGGCCACGCCCGCACCCAACACCAGCACCCGGGCTGGCGCTACGGTACCGGCCGCCGTCATCATCAGCGGGAAAAACCGCTCGGCGAGCACCGCACCGAGCAAGGCGGCACGGTAGCCTGAGACCGTGCTCATCGCCGACAGCACGTCCATGTTCTGGGCACGCGTGATGCGGGGCATCAGGTCGAGGCTGAAGGCGGTAATCTCATGCTCGGCCAAGCGGGCGATGCGCGCTGGATAGGTCAAGGGCTGCAACAGGCCGACCAGCATGGTCCTGGGGCGGAGGCCGCTCAGCTCAGTGTCACCAAATCCCTGCACCGTGAGCACGAGATCGGCTCGGGCCAAGAGCTCGGAGGCGTCTTGAACCAATTCGGCCCCTGCCGTCTGGAAGGCATCATCTGATAATAGGGCGCCTGCGCCCGCTCCGGCCTCGACCGCGACCTGATGCTTGTCAGTCACCAAGCGGACGACAGCTTCCGGAACGAGGGCGACGCGCCGCTCGCCGTTGGCGACTTCCCGGGGTACGGCCAGGTACAAGGCCACACCTCTTTCGCATCGTTGCAGCCCCAGTGTAGAACTCCCGCCGGTTAGTTCGCCAGTCCTGTGCTCCAAAATCCGGCTAGGGCTGTCCCCGGTCCGGCGGCGGTGACCGGGTGTGGCCGGTGCGGGCTCCCCCGGGGAGGTTCCGCCGACAGGGTGCGGAATCGTCACCAGCGAGGGAGGTCCACACCATGGAGGTTTCCAGCCGAGGGTTGCCAAGGCGCCAGGGCGCTCGGCCCAAAACTACGCCGACCAACCCCCACCAACAACTGACCGACACCGCACCGCTCGAGATGCAGCACCGGCTGGCCGAGCTTGCCTTCCTGCTGGCGGACGTCGAAGAGCACCCTAGCCAGATCTCCGTTCCGGGAACGCGGGCGCTGTGCCTCTCCAGAAAGTGGGCAGCCGGTCCGGGCGAGGCATTCATGATCGGTCGCGAGTTCGCCCACCTGCACCCGGCCCACGACGGCAGCTTGCATCTGGCGCTTCCACCCCAGCTCGCAGCCGAGGCGTGTACTCAGGGCTGGACGGAGGTCCATCCCGTGGCCCGTCTGGGCCTAATTCCGCCAAACGTGGTGATGCTTTACGGTCCACGTGACGAGACAGAGGTACAAATCATCCTCGATCTTTTGCGTCAGTCCCGAGACTTTGCAAAAGGTCAGACTCCCCCCTAGGCTCGGTGCGCACCTGATCCGCATAAACGGAAGGCGCCGCAATGGCTTGCGGCGCCTTGGTCTTCATGGTGGGCGGTAGAGGACTTGAACCTCTGACCTCATGCATGTCAAGCATGCGCTCTAACCAGCTGAGCTAACCGCCCAAACGAGGTGTCTGGAGGCGACGCCCGGATTCGAACCGGGGAATAGAGGATTTGCAGTCCTCTGCCTTACCACTTGGCTACGTCGCCAAATTTGGAGCGGGAGACGGGATTCGAACCCGCGACCCTCGCCTTGGCAAGGCGATGCTCTACCACTGAGCTACTCCCGCAAACCTGGACTCCGAGATGGTGCCGCAGGGCGGACTCGAACCGCCGACACGAGGATTTTCAGTCCTCTGCTCTACCAACTGAGCTACCGCGGCAGGAACTTTTGGCGGAGGCGACGGGGCTCGAACCCGTGATCTACGCCGTGACAGGGCGTTATGTTAACCAACTACACCACGCCTCCGACTCCGCCATGGTGGGCGAAACAGGGCTCGAACCTGTGACCCCCTCCTTGTAAGGGAGGTGCTCTACCGCTGAGCTATTCGCCCGACACGCCGTGGATTATACCATCCCCCCGAACACCGCCACAACCGATGGCCATTCCGATTCGTGCCGATTCCTGAAACTCCCTGCCGGGCGAAGGGCGAAGCCCCATGGTGCCGAATGCTGGAGGCGACCGATCAACCGATCTGGGAGAGATGTCATGCCCAGCCGGATCAGCGTGGTGATCCCGGTACACAACGGTCTCGCTACCATCGGTGAGGCCATCGCGTCAGCGTTGGCGCAAACCCGTCTCGCAGACGAAGTGGTCGTGGTCAACGACGGGTCGACCGATGGCACCGCCGACTTGGTGCGCGGCCGGTTTCCCTCCGTGCGGCTGATCGAGCAGCCGCAAAGCGGCCCGGCCTCCGCCAGGAACACCGGCATCGAGGCCGCCACCGGTGACTGGGTGGCCTTTTTAGACGCCGACGATGTGTGGCTTCCTCGCAAGTTGGAGCTTCAGCTGGCAGCCGTCGAGCGTGCACCAGCGGCGTTGATGATCGGATCGGGCTGGGCCGCTCTCGGCTCCCAGCCGACACACATCGCCTACCGAGATGCCCTCTCGCTCGACTTCCGGCAGATCCTGCTCGGCTACTTCCTGGGTCCCTCTGGGGTCGTCGCCGAGCGGCGTTCGCTTTTGGCCGTAGGTGGTTTTCGTCCAGATCGAGAGGGCATCGAGGATCGCGACTTGTGGTGCCGTCTCGCCCAGCGCGGCAGTGTGCTCTTCTACCCGCAGGCCCTGTGGATCTACCGGCGAACGCCAACCAGCTTCTCGCGCATTCGCATGCGGGGATTTGAAGCGGGCCGTCGGTTGATGGCGGACATGCGTCCCTATGTACAGACCCAGTGGGGAGACGGCACCTGGCAGACCGTGCTGGCCGCGGTGGCGTTGCGCTACCGCGCCTACTTCGAACAAGATCGCGACCGCGAAGGGGTTCGTTTGTGCAACGAGATGCTGGCTCAGATTCCACCGCGCTGGCGTCGGCAGGCCACCTTGCGCTTGGTGTTGCCCTATTGGGCGGCCCGGGCCAGACATCGTCTCAGTCAGCGGGACGGCTTTTGGTTCGAACCGCTGCCCCCGCTGTCGGCCTTCGGACCCTCTAACCCAGGCGGTGCGTAACCCCAAAGCCACCTTTGGGATAGCGCCAGGCGATGTTGTACTCCGGGCAGGCGATACGACAGGAGCCACATTCCACACAACCCTCGAAGCGGACGGCCAGCTCTTGAGTGTCCACCTGCCACTCGTAGACGTTGGCTGGGCAAAAAGCCTCACAGGGCCGTCCCCACTTATCACCGCACTCCTGGCACTTTTGCATGTCCTTAACCACCAGGTGCGATTCCTGATCAGCCTTGAACTTCAGGGTGTACAGCTTTTGCTCGATGGTTTCTCTGGTCATCCGCGCATCGCCGCCTTCCACATGCCCCACATGTCCTTGGCTAGGGTCAAGGGGCGCCGTTTGGCCAGAACGGATTTGATCAGGCCACGCTCCTTTTCGTGCTTGGGCACGCCATCAACCGTCATCAGCGTCTTGGCTGCCTGATTCAGTAGCTCCGGGTAGAGTTCGAAGAAGGCTTGGCGGTTGTGCTCCATGAAGGTCGGCATGTTGCGGTACTGCTTGAGGTCCTTGAGCACGAAACTCTCTTCCAGTCGCCGCCGATAGGCGCTGAGGGTAGCCGCCGAGAAGTCCCCTTTGGCCTTGGCCATTACCACCGTCTCACCGGCCAGTTCGCCCGACTTCATGGCCAGGTTTGAGCCTTCCCGGTGCAAGACATTGATCAACATGGCGGCGTCTCCGGCCAGCAGGAATCCATCTCCCACCACCTCAGGCATGGCGTTCATACCGCCCTCCGGGATCAGGTGGGCAGTGTATTCATCGACCTCACCGCCAGCGATCAACGGAGCGATCGTCGGGTGCTGCTTGAGATCTTCCAGGAGCTCGTAAGGGCGCACCTTGCGCTGCTGGAATTCGGACAAAAGGCAGCCCACGCCGATCGAGATGCTATCCAAGTTGGTGTACAGCCATCCCTGACCGACCATGCCATGGGTGGCGTCTCCCATCATCTCCATCACCACGCCGTGGTTGCCAGAGACGGCGAACCGCTCGCAGATGGTTTCGGCTGGCAGCCGGATCACCTCTTTGACCGCCAAGGCAACCTGGTTGGCCATCAGTTCGCCGCGCAGACCCATCTCCTTGGCCAGAAGCGAGTTAACGCCGTCGGCGATCACCACCACGTCGGCCAAAAGCTCTCCGTCCGGCGTGCCAGTGGTCACGCCGATCACCCGCCCGGAGGCGTCTTTGAGCACATTGGTGACGGGCATCTGGTTGATCAGAAATGCGCCCGCCTCTTCCGCTTTGTGGGCGAACCACTGGTCGAACTTGCCTCTGAGCACGGTGAAGGCGTTATACGGCTCGTCGCCAAACGACGGATCGCGATAGCCCACCGTGACGGCGGTCGATGCTGTCATCATGCTGATCCGGGACTCCACCACCACCCGCTCGAGCGGTGCCTCCAGCCAGAAGTTGGGGATCAGATCCTCCAGCATCTTGCGGTAGAGGACGCCGCCCATCACATTCTTGGCGCCTGGATAGTCGCCTCGCTCCAAGAGCACCACACTGAGGCCGGCCCGAGCCATGGTCAGGGCGGCCGCGGCCCCGGCGGGCCCGGCTCCCACCACAATCGCGTCGAACTTCTCTGCCTCTGCCACCAAAACGCCCTCTTCCCTGAGATGCGGTCTGCTCAGTGCTGCTGGGGCCGGCCAATCAGGGTCAAGGCGTGGCCGCCTTCGGCAAGGACCTCCCCGATCTGCCAGAACTTCACATCTTCTGCCGCGAATTGGGCCTCCAGTTCCGCCGACCGCTGCCGGTCACAGCTGATCAGAAGTCCGCCCGAAGTGACGCCGTCGGCGTAGACCACGATCTCACCTTCGGTCAAAGGCTCAACCACGTCGAGCTCTCCGGCGACATGGCGCATGTTGTCCCAACTACCGCCCGGCACCTCTCCGTCTTTGGCGTGGGCGAAGGTGGTGGGATGCACCGGCACCCGGCTGGCATCGATCACCAGCCTGACGCCAGAGGCCGTCGCCATCTCCAGGCCATGGCCAAGCAGGCCAAAGCCGGTGATGTCCGTAACCGATCGGATGCCGGAAACAGCCCGTACAGCTTGGGCGGCTGCCCGATTGAGCTGGGCCATCCAGGCCACCATGCTGCGCTCTACATCGGCATCGATCAGGCCATCCTTGGTCGCCTTGGCCAAGATGCCCGTGCCGATCGGCTTGGTCAGATAGAGCACATCGCCCGGCTTGGCGCCTTCCTTGGTCCAGATCTGGTGTGCGGGTACCACACCGGTCACGGCCAGTCCGTACTTGGGGATCGGATCGTCGATGGTGTGTCCGCCGATCAATACGGCACCGGCCTCTCGCACCTTGTCCAACCCGCCTTGCATGATGTCGTGCAAGATCGACGTCGGCAGGTCCTCGACGGGGAAGGCCGCCAGGGCCATGGCGGTGATCGGCGTGCCGCCCATGGCGAACACGTCGGACAGACTGTTGGCAGCCGCCACCTGGCCGTAGCTGTAGGCGTCGTCAACGATCGGGGTGAAGAAGTCCACGGTCTGAACCAACCAGGTGTCGTCGTTGATAGCGTAGACCCCGGCATCATCGGTGGCGCCGACAATCAGGCGCGGATCGTCGAACGTCAAATTGAGATCAGCCAAAATCCGATGCAGGTCCTCCGGACCCACCTTGCAGCCTCAGCCGCTCTTGTTGGATAAAGTGGTCAGGCGCACCGCCTGGGGCATCGCTCCATCCTCCTCAGTTCAAAAGGCAGCGGGCCAAAATCTCCGCGACCTCAGCCAATCGCTGAGCGGGCAAGGTCCGCACATCCACCACGATCATGCCACCTTCGACCTGGACCAGCAACGCGACCGCACCCTGGCGCAGCTCTGCCTGCACGGCCGATGCGGATTTGGGCCGTGGGTCGATGGCGACTGCCACGCCTGGCAGCTCTACATCGGGCATGCTGCCGCCACCGGCGACGCCCCCCTTTGGCCGGACAGAGGCCTGCACGCCGCGCCGCTTCAGGTGGGCGATCAGTCTCTTGGCCTGCCTGCGCAGGGCGCCTGGGTCGGCTGTCACCATCTGGCGCACCGGGATCTGGTCCGGTTCCACCAGGGTCTGCCACAAGGTAGCCCGCAGTGCTGCTAAAGTCATCTTATCCGGCCGCAGTGCCCGGTAGAGCGGATGTCTTTTCATCTGGTCGATCACCGTCAGGCGGCCGACGGCAATGCCAGCCTGTGGCCCTCCGAGCAGTTTATCGCCGGAAAAGGTGACGACGTCTGCGCCCTGGCGCACCCGGCTGGCGACATCGGGCTCCGCGGGCAGCGGCAGCAGGCTGCCACTGCCCAGGTCATCGATCATCACCAGGTGATGGGTATGGGCCAACTGGGCCAGTGCCAGAGGATCGGCTTGCTCGGTGAAGCCGCGGATCTGGAAATTCGACGGATGGACACGCAATAAGGCGGCGGTGTTCGGTCCGATCGCCCGCTCATAGTCAGCCAGCCGCGTGCGGTTGGTGGTGCCCACCTCAACCAGTTCGGTTCCGGAGGCCGCCATGATGTCGGGCACCCGAAAAGAGCCGCCAATCTCCACCAGTTCGCCGCGCGAGATCACCACCTGGCGGCCTTGGGTGAGGGTGATCAGGGCCAAGAAGACGGCGGCGGCGTTGTTGTTCACCACCACTGCCGCCTCGGCGCCGGTCAAAAGTGTGAGGAGCGACTGCAGGTGGTCTTGGCGGCTGGAGCGGTGTCCGGACAGGAGATCGAACTCCAAGTCGCTGTAGCCGAGTGCTGCCCGGGCGGCCATGGCGGCAGCACGCTCGGACAACGGCGCTCGGCCGATGTTGGTGTGAATCACCACCCCGGTCCCGTTCAAGATCTCGGTCAGACCCGGGCCAGATCGGGCCACGGCCTGCTGCACGCGCCTCGCCAGCTCGCTCTCGGCGATCGGCTCATGGGTTTTTGTGAGCGTCGCTCTGGCCTGCGCCAGTTCGGCCTCAATCAGGCTCACCCACAACCGATTGGCTGGCAGTGAGGTCAGCTCCAACAGACGGGTGACAGAGGGCAACTGGCGGCGCGGGTCATCGGTCATCGCCCGCTCCCCCTCCTTCGCCCGGATGCCCGTATCGCTCCAGCAATACGCGCCGGGACATCGAGATGAAGACCAGTTGCATCTTCTCCGGACTGCCTGCCCGGTGCGCCCCTTGCGGATGGTAGATCAGCATCAGCCAATTCCGATACGTTTTCGCCCACCAGCCGCCCAGGTCTTCGGCCACCGGGCTGACTGTGAAGCCGAGGCCGACCGCCGGCCGGCCCAGGATGGTGGTGCCCAAAAACACCTCGATGTCTTGCCAGCGCGGCTCCACCGCCAGACGATCAGCGAGCAGGGTCAGCGAGTGGCGCAGCGCCCGCAGGCCGCGGATCGCCCCCATCTGGCTGAGAGCTGTGTTCTTCAGGTGGATCTCTCCATACACCGTCCCTGCCTTGAGTTGGGTGCCGTCAGCGAGGTCGATCGGGTCTTTGAGCACGCCTCGCTGCAGCCGGAAAATGGAATCCTCGCTCATGGCATCCACATGGTACAGCCGGTCATATAAGGACTCCCAGAGATCCCAGATGCGCATCCGCAACGGCACCGTGGGAATGCCATGGGCGATCAGCTGCTCGACGGTGACCAACCCGATGCCGCGCGAGCGCAACTGAGGAAGGGCCAGCTTCAGCGCCTCCACAGTTCGCTGTCGGCCGTCGCCGCCAGCATCGTGCAGCAAGACGATGGCGCCGGGGCGAGCCTGGGCGATGCGCCCGGCGATGGCCTGCACCGTGTCCTTCTGCCGCCAGTCAAAGGCGTTGACCGTCCACAGGACCACCCGGTGCTCCAACCTGCTGGCCGCGGGCCACAGGGACAGGTTGAACTGACCCCAGGGGGGGCGCAGGTGGTGCGGACGCAGGTGCGTGTTGCTTGCCAAGACCGCTGCCGCCTGCTCGAATTGGCGCAAGGTCGCCACCGGCCCTGTCCACCAGAGCCCGGCGTGGGTTTCGGAGTGGTTGGCGACCTCGTGGCCGCCGGCCTGCACTTGGCGCACTAGGTCGGGATAGCGCTCCGCTTGCCGCCCGACCATGAAGAACGTGGCCTTGGCCTCGGCCAGTGCCAGTAGGTCGAGGATTTGGGGCGTGAGCGGTCCTGGACCGTCGTCAAAGGTCAGTGCCAACTCCTGACGCTCCGTCTTCACGGCGCGCACGGCCCCCACGCCCAGGTAATGGCCCAGAAGTTCCGGCAGGCCAACATAGACGATTGCCAGGGCAACAATCCATTCCAAGACCGTCACCGGGCTCACGACTCATCCACCATCTTCAGCCGGTCCAGTGGGTAGAGGGCGTAGAACAGGCACATCACCGCCAAGATCGCCGCTGCCAGCAAAAATGGTCCTTCCGGCTTCATCAGGCCCCAAGCGGCTGCCCCCAGCACCGGCCCAACGGTCAACCCGAGCCCTTCCACCGTCATGAATACACCCCACAAAGAGGCCTCCGCCCGGGGATGCACGGTACTGGCCAGCAGGGTGTTCCAGGCCGGAAGAATCAGAGCAAAGGCCACACCGATTACCGCTGCCAACAGGGCAGCCGGCCAGAACTGGCGGGCCTGGCCAAAGAACACCAGGCCGACAGCGGCTAGGCCGAACCCAATCACCAGCGGCCTACGCACACCTGCCCTGTCGGCCATCCTTCCCAGGGGTACCATCAGCAGCACCGCCAACCCGCCGCCCACCGCCAGCATCTCGCCGTAGCGAAAGCCGATCAGCCCCAGCACGTTATGCAAGAACAGATTCAACTCGGGCAGCAAAATGCCAATGGTCATCGTCTGGGCGAACATGCCGGGGAACAGTACGGACACTTTCCCGACCTGCCGCCACACAGCCAGGCTGGGCAGCGGCACGCCGAGGTGGGCCGCCCGGGCCGGCAGCAGCAGCGCCAGCAGAAAGGCAACCGCCTGCACGGCCAGGATGATCATCAGGCCCGTTTGGAGGTGGGCCGGCAGCAGAAAGTTCATCAACACGGGACCGACTCCAATCGCCACGATCCAGATGGCAAAGATGCCGCCGATGACGCTGCCACGCCGCTCTTCCCGGCCGCGGGTGGCTGTGGTGATCACAGAGGGCCAAAGTGGCGAGGTACCAATCCCATAGACAGCTAAGATCAGCCACAGCGGCGATGTGACTGTAGCCCGGCTGACCATGAACAGGGCCAGCAGGGAGATCGCCGTGCCAACCCCCGTCACAGCCCTGGCGCCGAAGCGGTCGACCAGCCAGCCGGACGGCGAGCGCCCGAAGGTGTCCATCAGATAATGCGCCGATATGGCAAAGGCAGCGATCGACAGCGGCAGGCCAAAGGACACCGTCACCAGATCTGGCAGCAGGCTGACCAGCACCGTGGCCCGGACAAATTCGGACAGGAACAAGAGCAATACGGGAAGCGCTAGAAGTATCTGGCCAGCAGATCCTGCACGATATCCGCGGCGGCCTGCGGCCGCCCCGCTCGGCTGGCCGCCTGGCGCATCTGCTCCCGCTCCCCCGCCTGACTGAAGAAGCGGTGGAGTCCCTCCACCAGTGCGTCGACCGTGGTCGCCCAAAAACCGGCCCCCTCATCTAGTACCAGTCTGACATTCGCCATCTCTTGGCCTGGAATCGGTCGGAAGATGGCCATGGGCAAACCGCAGGCCATCGCCTCTGACGTGGTCAGCCCGCCGGCCTTGCTCACCAGAATATCCGCAATCCGCATCACGTCCCAGGTTTCCCTCAGGTATCCCTGGGTCACCAACCGATTCGGTGCCCGAGACGCCACCTCCTTGAGGGCCTGGGCCAGCGCCTGGTCATGACCGGTCAGGGCTAGGTAGGTAACGGGGGGACCTTGCGTCACGACTTGGTCGATCACCTCGGCAAAGCCACCGATCATGCCATAGGCACCGGCCATCAAGAGCACGACTGGCTCGCTGCCCAGCCCGAGGCGCGCTCTCACCCCCGCCACATCCACCGGATCGGCAAACGACGGATGGACCGGAATCCCGGTGGCCAGGATCTGATCTGCATTGACCCCACGCGCCACCATGCCTTGGCGCACCGCTTCCGATCCGACGTAGTAGCGGTCCACCGCGGGATGGATCCACTGACTGTGCACCGTATGATCGGTGACCACGCACACATTGGGCGTGGTCAGCCGACCGCCCAGGCGCAGACTGGAAATGACGCCGGCTGGAGTCGGGAAGGTGTTGATCAGCACCTTGGGGTGTTCCCGGTGGACGGTATCGAGCAGTTTCTCGCGGCCCAGGCTGTTTAAAAAGCCCTGCACTGCGGAGTCCGGTCTGACCCGGCTGGTGCCCTGGTAAAATGTGTTCCAAATACTCGGCAGATGGCGGACGCTGACGATATACATCCAGCGAATCAGGTTGTTCATGGCTGGGCTGAGTTGCTCAAAGAAATCGATCTCTCGAGTCGTCACAGCCGGCGCCAATCGACGGAAGGCTTCAGCCAGCGCCTCGGCTGCCCGTTGGTGACCTGCGCCCATTGTCGCCGATAAGAACAGCGCCCGACCGTCGTTTCCCGCCGTCTGCATGCGTTTTCGTTCCCCACCGCCAAGGCGGCTCCTGCCAGGTGCGGCTCCGATGTGGCGACTGGGGTGCGCCGTTTGCCTATAATGGGCGTGTCCCTTGAGTGCGGGGGAGGGCTGACCCTGAAGAGATCGCTGTGGCGCCTTGGCCTGCTGGCTGTGTTTATCCTGACGCTGGCTGGCTCCATACCCCGCCCGGCTGCCGCTTCCTCGCCCCCGACCCGGCACGTGATCGTTGTCTTGGTCAACGACACATCGATCCAAAACTGGGCGTTTACGAATCTGCCGGTCTTGCGCCAGTTGGTGGCGCAAGGTGGGCTCGGCTTGATGAACTCGAACACGTCTGGCCAGAGTGTGCCACCCAACGGTCTGCTCACCTTGGCCACCAGCGCCCACATGAAGACGGTGGGTCCGGAGCTGAGTCTGGACGCCAGCGGCACCTACCACGGACTGTCCGTGGCCAGCCTCTACTTGGCGGAGTTCGGTCACCGGCCGCCGCCCGGATCGGTGGTTTCGTTGGACGCCGGGCAAAATCAGAGTCTAAACTCTGCCAATCCGTACAGCTTCACGATGGGCGCCTTGGCCCAACAGATTATGGCAGCCGGGGGAACGACGGCCGTCTTCGGCAATGCCGATCAGCCGTTTTCTCTGACCGCGGACCAGTGGGTCTTCGACCGCTCCGGTGCCCTGGTCGCCGAGAACTCTCAGGGCATCGCCACCCGTGGCAACGTCGGCGACAATCTGCTGCATACATACACCGGAGCGCCTTTCGGCGTCGCCCTCAACAATCAATTGCTGCTCCAAGATGTGGTGGCCGCCTACCCTAAGACCACCATGACGGTGATCGACTACGGCGACACCGTCAGAGCCAACCTGTGGCGACACTTTGCGGTCTCCTCGCCCGTCGCCAACGCCGCCACTGCCTTCGCCCTGCACCACTTCGACAGCTTCATGGGTCAGTTGTTGCCTTATGTGAACCGACAGAACACCATGATCATCGTCGTCTCAGCCGCCCCCTCGGACCTGGCTGTGACCGAACACGAGTCCCTGACCCCGCTGCTGGTCGTGGCACCTGGGTATCAGCCTGGCGTGCTCTCTTCCGGCACCACGCACCGCTACGGGATCGTCAGTAACATCGACGTGGCGCCGACCATCTTGCAGTTTCTAGGCGTGAGCGTGCCGACCGATTTCTTTGGCCGCCCCACCTTTTCGCTGCCGGCCACCCACACCCTGAGCTTTCTGTCCGCCCTCGGCAGCCGACTGGCCTTTCAGTCATTCCAGCGCCTGCCGGTGCTCAAAACACTTGTCTATTACATCGTGCTCGTATTTCTGGCTGCCATCGGCTACGTCTTGTTCAGCCGCCGGTCGCGGCCACGGCTGAAGGCGCTACTCAACGCCACCATGATTTCCGTGATGTACCTGCCGGTGGCGATCTTGCTGGCGCCCTTGGCCAGCCCGATGTCAGTCGACGCTTCTTTTAGCGCCATCATCGGTTTCACCGCGATCGCCACCTTGGCCACCATCTATCTGTCTCGCAACGCCTTGGATCGAATCTGGGCACCGTGCCTCTTGACCTCGGTCGTGTTGATGATCGACCTGCTGACCGGGGCCCATCTGATCAAGAACTCGGCCCTTGGTTACGATCCCCAGATCGGCGCCCGCTACTACGGCATCGGCAACGAGTACATGGGCGCCTGGATCGGTGCCGCCTGCATTGGCTTCACTGCCCTGTTGGACCGGGCGCGGCGGAGCTGGCTGATCCCGGTGGTGATCGTATTCTTCTTGGCCATCATCGCCGTCATGGTCACTCCGGATCTCGGGACCAAGGCGGGAGGAGCGATCACCGCTACCGCCGCCTTCGGCATCCTGATCCTTCTGATCACCGGCCGCAAGGTCGGCCTTAAGGAGGTGGCGGTGATCGGCGGGGCGATCATCGTCTTGCTGCTCGCCCTGGTGGTCGGCGACATCACCCTGCACAGCGCTGCCAGCCGCACAGACATCGGCCGGGCAGGTCTGCTGATCGTGTCCGGCGGGCCGCAACAGGCGCTTTTGATCATCGTCAGAAAGCTTGGCACCGACATGTCGCTGATCCAAGGCAGTTACTGGACGTTGCTGTTTTTGGTCGCCCTGGCCATCTTGGTCACCGTGCTCACGGTGCTGGTCGGAACCTCCCGGCAGTTCCAGGCCAAGTACAAATACCTGGGCTACGGCTTCATCGGAGCTATCGTGGGCTCCGCCGTAGGGCTGATGTTCAATGACACCGGCGTGATCGCAGCCACCACCTGCATCATCTTTCCGATTGCCACCATCTTGATGCTCGACCTGATGCAGCCGCCTCTGACCATGCGCCTGGCCGCCGACACTGACGCCCCTGCCCCGTCGGAAACGGATTCTTAGCGCAGTTCAATCCCTTCCGGCCACAAGCGAAGCCCCAGTCTCTCGTCCCAGGTCCTCATCAACGGCGGACCGTGATGCACACTGATCCGATACTCGCCGGTGTACACCTGGCAGCCGGCCAGCACATGGCCGCCGATCACACTGCCGTCGGGACGGCCGCCCACCAAGTGCAGATGCGCAAAGGGCCGGCCCTCGAACATAGACAAGTTGCCGCTGAGACTCAAGATCTCCAGCGGCTCAGCGAAGACCATCGGCTGGTACAGGCGCTGTTGCTGGTCAAAGAACGCCAGCTGAGCCTGGGTCAGCGAGCCGATGGCGCTGACCCAGGCCGTTTGTACGTCGTTGGCGACGGCCCACTGTTGGAAAAATGTGATCAGATCCGCGCCCTGGGGAATGCGGCCCATCTCCATCGATATCCCCTCCTTGACGTCAGGCGGTTGCCCATCTCGCTCCGGCCCGGGTGATCCCAGCGCCAGGCGCAATGCCGAGACCTCCGAGATCGGCCGACTGCACTGCTGGTCTCGACATACCACAACTCCTGGCGCCAGTGGATCTGGGCGCAAGGTAGCTCCCGCCGGCAGATGCGCCACGACCACCGCTCGCAGCCGATCCGGCAATCCCGGTGGCAGACTGACTACCAGTGGCCGGACCCGCGAGGCAACCAGCATCCGGCCATAGGCCGCACCGAGCATCCCCTGGTTCCTTGCCGCCCGGCAGGCAGCGGTCAGGGCGCCCTGCCAGGCACGGGCCATCTCCGCATCGCCGTGGAGGTCGTCTAGTGCCGCTGCCAGCTGGCCAGCCAGGGCATTGACCTGAAGCGGGTACGAAGCTTGCAAGATGTGGCCTTCGCCAGCATCCATGCGATCTCGAAATCCCTGGGCGTCCAGGGCCCGCAGCAGAAGTTCAGCTGCGACCTGTGCCGCCTGCTCGTATTCCACCGCGGGAGCCAGTGCGTTGAAGAAGAGTGCGGCAAGACCCACCTCGGCGATGTCTTCGGTCAGGTTTTCGACGGCATCTCGGTGGTCGGTGTGGCGCAAGACGCCATCGGCCAGGCAGCGCTCGAGCAGGGTGCGAAAGGCCCGAGAGCCAGCCTGCGACCAGTCTGGCCTTTCGTAAACGATCCCGGCTGCGACCAGGGCCCGTGCCGCCCTGGCATTCCACCCGGCGTACAGGGTGCGGTCCACCAGCGGGGCCGCGGTGGCCCGTCGCTGCTCGGCGTCCAGCTGATAATAGGCTTGATCTGCATCCTGGCTGCCGGCCAAGCAGGCACCGTCGTAGAGGGTGCGCACCACATAGTCTGCCGTGCCCATGGCGGCCGACCTCAAGAGGGGCGAGGCCCGATCGCCCAGCCGCAACAGCACCTCCAAGAGGGCCGCTTGATCGTCCAGCATCTTTTCGTAATGCGGCTGAGACCAGTCGCGTTCCGTGCTGTAGCGAAAGAAGCCACCCTCGATCGGATCGTAAAGACCGCCCGAGACCATCGCCGTTAGGCTGGCCTCCACCATCTCACGAGAGGGGCCGGCCAGGGGCCCTAAGTCTAGATCTTGCAGTAAGCTCAGCACATCGGTGAGCGGGAACTTGGGTGCATGTCCGAAGCCGCCATGGCGCTGGTCGTATGCCTGGCTGATCTGCTGGTAGAGCGCTTCGAGGTCCTTTGCTTCCGGTTTGGCGGGGGACATCGGCTCCGGCTCCTGGCGCACTGTCTGCGAGCCGTGTTGACGAAAATAGGCAACCACCCGGTGGATCGTTTCCAGCATTTGCGCCGGCGGCAGGTAGGTGGCGCCCGTCAGCAGTTCGCCGTCCGCGTTCAAGAAGGCTGTGGTCGGCCAGCCTCCCATGTTGTAGCGGCGGTCGATGTCCGGCCGCTGGTCGGCATCGACCCGGATCGGCATCAGTTCTCGGCGGATCAGATCGATCACTGCTGGATCCGAGTAGGTGGTCTCATCCATAACGTGACACCAGTGGCACCAGACTGCGGACAAAGACAGCAGCACCGGGCGGCCGTCCGCTTTGGCCTCGGCGAAGGCCTCAGCGCCCCACTCCCGCCAGCCGATCTGCGCCGCCTGATTCGCTCGGGGCGAGAACCGATGGGCCATGGTGATCCCCCCGTCGTTCCCTTAACCGCTACAATGGACGCATCTCGGGAGGTGTCAATGTTGCGCCTGCGCCTTTTGTTCTTCGCCCAGGCCGCCCAGCAGGCCGGCCAGAGCGAGACCCGATGGGAAGTGGCGGAAGGAGCCACCCTGGCCACCGTCCGCCAGCTCCTGAGTGAACGCTACGGCAGCGGCTTTGCTCGCTTCGGGCTAGCTCGCAACCTGGATTGGGCAGATGACTCCACTGCGCTGCAAGATGGCGATGAGGTGGCGGTGTTGCCGCCAGTCTCTGGCGGCGGCCAGTTGATCACCGAGCAACCGCTTGACCCTGGGGCGTTGATTGCAGCGGTGTCACGGTCGGGAGCGGGAGCGATCGCCCTGTTCGTCGGCGTGGTGCGCGATCAATTCCAGGGTACGGCAACGGCCGCTTGCCGTTATCAGGCCTATCCAGAAATGGCGGAGCGGGTCCTCTCCCAGATTTTGACCGAGGTGGCGGCAACAGATCCAGATCTGCGCATCGTCGCCCGCCACCGCATCGGAGAGCTGGCTGTCGGTGAGGCCTCACTGATCGTGGCCGCCTCCTCCCCGCATCGCCAGGCCGCCTTTGCCGCTTGCCGTCAGACCGTTGAGGAGATCAAGATCCGCCTGCCGGTCTGGAAACAGGAGTTGACGGCCCAGGGAGCGGTTTGGCATGAAGATGGTCAGCTCCCCTCTGCCGCCAAGCGATCGACCAGCGAATCGACCAGCGACGGTAACACCGAAAACGTATAGCGGCGCTCCAGGCGCTCATCGGCCCGATGCGCACCGTCTCCGCAGGGGCCGGCCAAGATCACCTCACCTGGTGCCAACACCGGTGGGTCTGGCGTCTTGCCCAGCAACTGGGGCAAGTCGGCGAGCACTTTGCGGTCTTGCTGATCGGGAGAATCGACCATGAAACTCAGATCCGAGATAAAGGGAAAGTGCCCTGCGTTCACAACTGGTTGGCCCTGTGCCGCCAGCCCATTCAGCCGATGGGATAGTGCAGCGCTACTGGTCACCCGGGGAATCGGCGGTGCTGCCACATAGACAACCACCGCCGGCGCCGTCCCGGTCAGAGCAACCAGCCGCTCCACCAGGCGCCGATTGAGCTGGTGCGGCTGTTGTCCGGCCAGGCGGGCGGCTTGCCGTTCCAACGAACGGCGCACGGCCCCGCTGGCCGCCTGCCAGAGCTCGCTCCAGGTGCAGACGCTAACTGGCCAGCCCCGGCTCAGTCCCCGCATCTCGGCCTCCTGGGCGGCCACCGCCTGGCGGATCTCGGCAAGCATGGTCTGCAGCCGCTCACTCGGTGCCGAGCGCACCTGCAGCAGATTGTACAGGGCGTGGGCTGCGATCGGCGTCTGCACGTCGTAGCGCCGCTTGTCATCGGACTGGGACAAGGTGACGACCACCGGCGCTGTTTCGCCATCGGCGGTGCGATCTGCCAGGTGCGGGCGGTAGGTCAGGGCGGTCGTGATCCCAGCCAGAAGACGGTTGGGGTCGAGTCCAGCCTCCGGCTCGCCGGCATGGGACACAACCCCAAAAACCGATACACCGAGCAGCACTTTGCCAACGCTGGCGCTGTAGATGCGCCTTGGCTGACCCTCAGTGATGCTGGCCGTGAAATCAGTCTTGATCACCCCGGCCAGCTGCAACCCGCGTTCGCTGCAAAACCGGCTGATCCAAGGTCCAACCGTCCGTGCCCCCAGCGACGTGGCCTCCTCGTCGGCGCAGGCCGCAAACAGGAGATGGGGTCCTGACACCTGATCTCGGGCTCGGCGCAACAAGACGCCGGCTGCCACCGCCAACCCACTTTTCATGTCCAGCACACCGCGGCCGAACAGCCACTCGCCGCCCTGCGCCAGTTCAGCCATGGCACCACCCATCGCCCCCTTGGCGATGCGCTCGGTGAGTGCGAGCGGATCGGTGGCCAAGGGCCGCAGGGCACCGTAATCGGCTGTGCCCACGGTGTCGACGTGGCCCAGCAACACCACCACCTGCCGGTTGGTACCCGCAAGGTGGCAGATCAAATTGGGCCGGTGCAGACGATCATGATCGGACACCACCGTGCGCACATCTAGCCGAGACCGCTGGTCGGTGCGCCTGATATGCTCGGCCAGGGCTGCGACCACCGCCGCCTCACCGGCGCCGCCGGTAACCGATGCGATCCGGCACAGTCGGATGGTCAGCGCCTCCATCTGAGCGCTCTCGGAGTCGGTCAGATCAGGCCCTGACACTCAACACCACGGCCGCGAACAAGACGGTGAGGTAGATCAGGGAGTAGCGAAACGTGATGCGCGCCCATCGGAAGTCCGGCGGATGCTCAAACAGTTGCAGGGCGCAGACCACGATGAAGCCGCCACCCAGGGTGGCCGCCACCCACAGATAGAGGGCGCTGACCGTGCCCGTGGTGTACAGCAGTAGCGACGAGACCAGCAGCGCTACGGTGTACAGCAGGCTCTGCCACTTGGTGACGCGGTCACCGGCGACCACCGGCAGCATCGGAATCGAGGCCCGCCGATAGTCGTCTTGCCGGTAGAGGGCGAGCGCCCAAAAGTGGGGCGGCGTCCACAGGAAGATGATCAAGAACAAGAGCACCGGCGCCAGAGCCAAGTGCCCGGTGACCGCTGCCCAGCCGACCAGGGGCGGGAAGGCACCGGCGCCGCCGCCGATCACGATGTTTTGCGGTGTTCTGCGCTTTAGCCAGATGGTGTAGATGAAAACGTAATAGATGTACCCGGCGAGTGCTGCCAGAGCGGCCACCCAGCCGGCTGCCAGGAACAGAAGTGCGGTCGATACCACACCAGCTGCGATGCCAAAGGCCAGGGCATACGTCGCCGGCAGGCGGCCAGAGGGTACCGGGCGGCTCTTGGTGCGCTCCATCAACGGGTCGATGTCGCGGTCATACCACATGTTGACGGCGTTGGCGCCACCGGCAGAAAGACCAAGTCCGAGCATCGTGAACAGCACCAGCCCGGTGTTTGGCCAGCCATGAGCCGCCAGCACCATGGCACATAGCGCCGTGACCAAGAGCAATAGAACGATCCGCGGCTTGGTCAGCTCCAGATAAGTCGCCAACAGGCCGCTTAGGCCAGGTCGGCTAGCTGACGGCGCGAGCGCCTGATCGGTCTCCACTTCGTGGTCCACGTATTCGCCTCGAATATGCAAAGAAGTTGAACACTGCGAAGCGTACCACAAACCCTCTTAGCGCAGGGCGATCGCCAGGGCATAGCTCGCATCGAGTTGGGCGTAGGGACCGATCAGGGCCGGGCTGGGCGGCTCAATCAGCAGCCAATGCAGGCCCCCATTGCGCCCGGTGACAACCAGCCAACCAGATACCTGGGCCAAGGGGCCGACGCCCAGCTGGGCACGCCAGCTGGTGAGCACCGCCGCACTGATGCTGCCCATTTGCCAATTGGCAAGCTTGACCAGGCCCAGGGCGGTCGAAATCTGGGTGCCTTGAGCGGCGCTCAGCGTCGGTCTTTGGAGATCGATGCCGATGAACAATACCTGCTGTGCGAGTTCACGGTTGTTACGGTCCGCCTGGGCGATCTCGGCTGCCATCGACCGGGCGCCGGGCGCCGTGGCAGCCGAAAAAAAGACCAGCACCGTCGCCGCCGGTGGTGTCACCCGCTGCACGTTGCCCACATTCGGATAGCTGATCATCTGATCCGTAAGCTTGCCACTGAGTGGACGGATGGTGGCTGCGGCACGAGCTCGGGCCATCGCCTGCTGGCCCGTTGCCGGGCGGCTCAAGGACACGGCCCAGGCTAGCGCTAGGACGAGCACCAGACCCAAGGCGATCTTAGAGATGATGCTCAGACGCCCACCTCCCTGGCTGGCATTATAGGCACTGCCCGGCGGCGACGGCAGGAATCGCAAGCTGTGAGCGGGAAGCGCCTGGCCCGAGGAGGCTTGATATGTCCACGCTGCGCCGAGTGCTCGGCTACCGCACCGCCACTTCGACCAGCGCCGGTCTTGCCTTCGCCGCCATCAACTTTCTGGCCGCCGTGCAAGTGGCCGGCTACATGCTGGGAGACGGCGCCTGGATCGCCCTGGTCATCGCCGGGGCGCTGTGCTTGCTGTCAGCCGCCAACTTCTCCGAGCTAAACGGTGTCTTGCCCTCCGCAGCCGGCATTCGGGTGTGGACCAGGCAAGGCATTGGCGACCGCTTCTCCCTGACCTTCACCTTGGTTTATCTGACCACCATCTTGGCGGTGATCGCCGCCGATAGTTTCGTGCTAGGCACCGCGATCCAGGCGGCGATTCCCGGCATCAGCGGATTTTTCTGGATCTGCGCCTTCCTGCTTGTGACCCTGGCTGCCAATCTGCGCGGCGTGAAGGTGGCAGGGCTGGTCCAAGACCTCACCACCTACCTGCTGCTACTCTCTTTGGCCGCCATCTCGGTGATGGTGCTGGTCCAGGTCCACCATCCCTTCATCACGCCGTTTTCACCGCGCGGCAACCTGTTCGAGGCGGTCGCCGTCGGCGTGTTCATCTTCGTCGGATTCGAGTGGGTGACGCCGCTAGCCGAGGAGATGACCGACACCCGGGCCATCTCCCGCGGCATGTTTACGGCACTCGGTCTGATCGCCGTCGCCTTTGGCCTATTCATGCTGGCCATGACCCATCTGCTCGGCGACCACGCCTTGAGCACCAGCCTCGTACCCCAACTCTTGATCGGCCGAGCGGCCTTTGGCGACTTCGGCTTCTGGTGGATGCTCTTGGTCACCGTGATTACAGCTGGCACCACGTTCAACGGGAGCTTTGTGTCAGCCAGCCGTCTTCTATACGCCATGTCCCGGGAGCGCACGCTCCCCGCCTGGCTTGGTCGGCTGAACCAGCGCTTCGTTCCCGCCAACGCCCTCTGGGCGCTTTTTTCCATCTCAGTTGTGCTGGCCGCCGTCGTCTACCTGAGCCGCCTGTATCAGGTCTTGATCTACGCCGGCTCGTCTTTGGAGGCGATCATGTACGTGGTCGCTGCCTTGGCCGTCCTCGGCCTGCAGCGCAGACTACCGGACGCCGCCCGCAGCTTCCACCTGCCATTTGGCAAGCTGATCCCGCTGGTCACCATTCCCGTATTCGGGATCCTGGCGCTAGGGGCCGTAACGGCTACCGCCGGGTTGCCCGGCAACTTCCCGTGGACGGTGCCGCTGCTGCTTGCAGTGGCAGTGGTGGCGATCTTATACGTCTTCCTCTACGCCCCCCGCCTCAAGCGGGCCGGGCCAGGCGCTGGCGCACCACCCTCGGGATCCGGGCCGCAGCGACCCTAGCGCTCTCCGTAGCGTAGCGCCAGGGAGAGCCCCCAGCCCATGGCCAAGGCTCCGACCATGCCGCCGATCACCACTGGGTCAAACCCGGACAGCACAATGTTCAAGATCAGCAGTACAGCCAGCCAGCCCAAAGGACCGGACATGCTGAAGTGCATGCCCCGGCCACTCATGGTATGGGCCAAGATGCCGGCCAGGGCGAACGGCGCAAACGTGGATGCAATCGGGAAGCCGCCAATGGTCTGCGCCACCAGGGCGCCGAAGCCACCGGCCACGAAGAAGATGACAAGATACTTCCAGGGCTGATCCAGTAGCTCCACCTGACTGCCGACCAGCCAAATGAAGAGGCCGCTGAAAATGAGTCCGATCACGCCAGCCGGAGTGATGGCGGTGGCCAGATCAAACAGGTACGAGCCGAGTACGGGAATCGCCAGCAGCAGGCGGAGCACGCCGTTTCCGACCACCATCATGACAGCGGTGGCGATGATCAGGCCTACTGTGACCGGATAACTGCCAAGCCCGCCTCCAATCGGCCGTCCCGCTTGTTTGCGGCTTTGTCTCGCCTGCTCGCGCCAATATTTCCTGGTATCCGGATCCATCGGTCCACCGCCTTTTGTTAGCTGATCCACGCCTCTGCAGGGTACCCGTATGACTCCCAGGTGCCAAGCGTCTGGTTGGCGGCCAGACGGATTTCTTTCACCCACTTAACTGATTTGTAGCCGTACATGGCGGGCACCACCAACCGCACCGGGCCGCCATGCACAACAGGCACCAGGCTGCCGTCCATGGCGGTGGCCAAGAAGGCGCCAGACGTCTTCAGCTCGTTCAACGAGAGGCTGTCGACGTAGGTACCGTCGGCTGACAAGAACACAATGTAGCGGGCGGCAGGCAGCGGCTTGACGTCAGCCATAAGCCGCTCCAGGCTCACGCCCTGCCAGTGCACACCGCTCACGACCCAGCCAGTGACACAGTGAAAGGGCTCCAGGCGCCGAATCGGTCCCACCGCCAACAACTCCTGGAATCGGTAGGTGCGCCCAGATGCCACCAACCCGCCCACGGCCAGTCGATAGGCTGCCGTCGACACGTTCGGGAAAGTGCCCGTGATGGAGTAGATCTGCCAGTTGCCAGCCGCCGCCGCCTGACTGCTGCCGGCTCCGTCCCGCCATAGCCAGGAGCCGAGCAAGACCGCTGCCACAGCGCCGGCCACAGTCTTGGCGCCACTCACCAAGAAGGCCCGCCGCTCCGCCTTGGCAGCCCCCTCAAACGGCGTCCGCCACCCCAGCTTGCGGGCGGCGTGAAGCGCAACCCAGCCAATGAGTGCCCAGCTGGCCACCATATGCACCGGCAGAGCTGGAGCCGCCAGCCAGGTTGGCATCACGGACGGGTACAGCAACACCGCTCCGCTCAGCCCCAGCACGATCAGTAAAATGGCAAGCGGCAACCAATCCAGGAGGTTGCGCCGGTAGGGGAAGGCCACGCTGGCACCGCCGACCAGCAGACCGCCGAGCACCAATCCGAGGGCCGAGTGCCAGACGCGGATGGCCATCAGCTGGCCGATCAGGTGGGCGTGGGTGACCGACCAGGTAATGGCGATCCCGGTCAGCAGCGTCAGCGCTGTCACCAAGATGGCCAAGAGATGGGTCTGGCGCCAGGCTTTCGACCACCGGCGACGGCCCTTGTCCATCCAGCGGGCTATGGCCACTTGGCTCACCTCTTTGCGCTAGCATAGCACCAGCGTTGGCTCACACCCGCTCCAACTGGCCACCCGCCAACTGCATCTGCTCCAAGAAGGTCGGGTATGAGATCTCCCAAACCCGATCGCCAAGCAGCGTGCTTACATCTGAGCCCGCCATGGCCGCCACCGACAGCGCCATCCCCACCCGATGATCGCCGTCGCTGTCCAGCTGGCCGTGACCGATCCTCCGTCCGCCCTTAATCCGCCAGCCATCGCTGGTGGCGGTGCAGTCTACGCCGAGAACGCTTAGTCCCCGCTCCATGGCGGCGATGCGGTCCGACTCTTTGACGCTCAATTCCGCCGCCCCCTCCACCCGGCTGAGGCCGGGGGCAACCGCCATCACGCACGCCGCCAGCGGCAGTTCGTCGATCATGTCTGCCACTTGCGGCCCAGATACCAGGCCGGCGCGCGTCGGCCGTCCGGTCACGACCACCCGGCCGACGGGCTCGATATCAACCTGATCGACGGTGATCTGAACCTGCACCCCCATCTCGGCGAGCAGGTGCAAAAAGCCGATCCGCCTGGCATTCAGGCAGACACCACTGACCTCGGCACGACCTCCGGTGACGGCGGCCGCAGCCCACAAGAACGCAGCGCTGGAAGGGTCCCCCGGCACCTTGAGCAGCCCGGGGGTAGACAGTCGGCGGGGCCCGTCCAGCGCCACCACCTCGCCGCCGTCAGGGTCGAGTTGCTGGGAAACCCGCACGCCAAAGGGCGCCAACATCCGTTCGGTGTGATCGCGACTGGGCTGCGGCAAGCGCACTTCGCTGTGTCCGGCCGCACCCAGTGCCGCTAGCAGCAGTGCCGACTTGACCTGAGCAGAGGCCACCGCGATCTGCAGATTAGCTGCGTGCAACGAGGCGGGGCGAACCTGCAGCGGCAACCGATACGAAGATCCCAGTTCATCGATCTCGGCCCCCATCGCCCGCAACGGCTCCACCACCCGGCGCATCGGCCGCTGGCGCAAGGAGTCGTCCCCATCCAAGCGTGCCTGTACGCCAGCGGCGGCCAAGACACCGAGCAACAGGCGGGCGGTGGTTCCAGAGTTGGCCGCCTGCAGTGGCTGGTCCGGCTGACTGAGTCTGCCCGCCATGCCCCGGACCTGAACCGAGCCGCTGGGATCTTGCTGAATATCGGCCCCCAGGGCCCGCAAGCACTGCCAAGTTGCGGTGGTGTCGGCTGAGTGGAGCAGCCCCTCAATCACCGTCACGCCGCTGGCCAGGGCGGACAGAATCAAGGCCCGGTGCGAGATCGACTTGTCGCCGGGTACCTGTCCCGAGAAGTCGATCGGCTCCGTGGGTCTGATCCTGATCATGCCTGCTGCGCTGTTGCCGACTGCCCGTGCAGGGCGAGGCGCAGTGCGAAGACGGCGGCCATCAGCCGGCTGAAATGGTCGGGCGTCAAGGACTGGGCCCCGTCGGACAGGGCACGGGCCGGATTGGGATGGACCTCAACCAAAAGCCCGTCGGCACCAGCCGCCACGGCCGCCAGGGCCAACGGCTCGACCATCCGCCAACGACCGCTGCCATGGCTGGGGTCGGCGATCACTGGCAGGTGGGAAAGTTCGTGCACGACTGGGATGGCAGCCACATCAAAGAGGTTCCTGGTGTAGGTCTCAAAGCTGCGCACGCCTCGCTCGCACAAGATCACGTTGGGATTTCCGGACGCCAAGATGTACTCGGCAGCCATCAGCCACTCTTCGTACGTGGCGTTCATGCCTCTTTTCAGCATCACCGGTCGCGGCCCCTGACCGACCTCTCGCAGCAGCGCAAAGTTTTGCATGTTGCGGGCCCCGACTTGCAACACGTCGGCCACCGCCGAGACCGCGGCCACGTGGCGAGGGTCCAACACCTCGGTGACAATGGCCAGTCCGGTGCGGGCCTTGGCTTCGGCCAGCAGGCGCAGGCCCTCGGGGCCGAGGCCTTGGAAACTGTACGGGCTGCTGCGCGGCTTATAGGCGCCGCCGCGCATCGCCACCGCACCGGCTTGGCGGACAGCCTGCGCCGCGGCGAACAGCTGATCGGCATCTTCCACCGCACACGGACCGGCGATCACGCCGAAATGGCCGTCGCCGATCAGGGCGGTGGGCCCGACCGGTACAGCCGAGGGCCGCTCCGAGGCCTCTTTGGCCACCAATTTGTACGGGGACTGCACCGGCAGGGCCCGGACCACGCCGTCCATCTGAGGCAGCATCTCTTCCAGCTCTGCGGTATCCCCGTCGGCAGCGATGCTGATCAAAAGCCGCTCCCCGACCATGGTCGTATGCAGTTCAAATCCGGTCATCCGGATGCGCTCCAGCACAGCCTCGACCTCATGCGGCGGCGCCTCCTGGCGCATGACCACGATCATTTCACGGCTCACCTGCTCACCTCTCTCGCCAGACTGAATGACCATTCACTGCCGTCGCACCCTATGATGCATCATCTGTAACCAGCCTGAACCAGTTCTCCGACAAAGCGTTGGACACTTTCCACCGCCTGCCGACCGTCGCGCTGAACGATGTCGATCAGCGCTGAACCGACGATCACACCATCGGCATCTCGGCAAACCTCAGCCACCGCCTGCGGTCCGCTGATCCCGAATCCGACCGCCAGGGGCACGTCGATCAACTTTCGGGCTCGTTGCAGCAAGGGCAGGGCCCCAGCCGGCAGCCCCTGCCGAGACCCGGTGACGCCAAGCAAGGAGACGCAGTAGACAAAGGCGCCTCGATCGGCAGTGCGGCCGATGTCCGCAAGTCGCTGCTCGGTCGTGGTCGGGGCGGCAAAAGGGATCACCGCCAGATCGAGTTCTTGGGCCTGGGTGCGGATGGCCGGCGTCTGCTCAAGAGCGAGGTCTGGGATGACCAGCCCCGCCACACCCGCGGCCCTGAGCGGACTCAGGTTGGCCATGGACAAAAGCGGGTTGAGGTAGGAGAGCAGCAGCATCGGCAATCCCGTGCGCTGGTGAACGAGGGCCAGCGTCTCCAGCACCTCGTCCCGGCCGATATGCTGGTCGAGCGCCCGCTGCGAAGCCGCCTGGATGGTCGGACCGTCGGCGATCGGGTCGGAAAAGGGCCAGCCAATCTCGATCAGATCGGCCCCCCCTGCAGCACAGGCCTCGGCCAGGCGCACTGTGTCGGCGACGCTGGGGTCTCCCGCCATCAAAAAGGGTATGACGGCCACTCGCCCGGCGGCCTTGGCCTGGGCAAAGGCGATTTCGATGTCAGACTTGGCCATCGGGGTGTGCCTCCAAAAAGCGATTCAGTTCATCCACATCTTTGTCTCCGCGACCGCTCAGGCAGACCACAATCGTCTTTCCGGGCCCCAACTGCCTGGCCTGCTTGATCGCCTCGGCCACGGCGTGGGCACTTTCCAGGGCACACAGCACACCCTCTGTGCGACTGAGCTGGATCAGGGCGGTCACCGCCTGCTGGTCGGTGCAGCTTACATACTGCACCCGGCCGCTGTCTTTCCACAGGCTGTGTTCCGGACCCACCCCGGGGTAGTCCAGGCCCGCCGAGAGCGAGTGCGCCTCTTGAATCTGACCTTCATCGTCTTGCAGCACGTAGCTCCTGGCGCCGTGCAGAACGCCGGGCCGGCCCCGGCTGAGGGTGGCGGCGTGACGGGCCTCTAGTCCCTCACCGGCCGCTTCCACGCCCACCATCGCCACGTCGTCATCCAAAAAGGGATGAAACAGGCCGGCCGCATTCGACCCCCCTCCCACCGCCGCCACCAGCAGGTCGGGCAGGCGGCCCGTGTGCGCCACCACCTGAGTGCGCGCCTCTTGGCCGATGACCGACTGGAAGGTGCGGACCATCAGCGGAAAGGGGTGCGGGCCCATCACCGATCCAATCACGTAGTGGGTGTCTTGGACCGAGCCAACCCACGCCCGCAGTGCCTCGTTGATCGCGTCCTTGAGCGTACGAGAGCCGCTCTCCACCGTGCGCACCCGAGTTCCCAACAGCTCCATCCGGCGCACGTTCAAAGACTGGCGGCGAACATCCTCAGCCCCCATGAAGACCTCGCACTCCATTCCGAACAAGGCCGCAACGGTGGCCGTTGCCACCCCGTGCTGGCCAGCCCCCGTCTCGGCGATCAGCTTGCGCTTGCCCATGCGTCTGGTGAGTAGCGCCTGACCGATCGTGTTGTTGATCTTGTGGGCACCGGTGTGGTTGAGATCCTCGCGTTTGAGATAGATGTCGGCGCCGCCCACCGCCTGACTCAGCGCGCGGGCGTGATAGAGCAACGACGGCCGACCGGTGTACTCACGGTTTAGCCGGTCCAGTTCTGCTAAGAAGTCCGAATCCGCCATCGCCTCCGAAAACGCTTGCTGCAACTGGTCCAGAGCCGGGATCAAGGTCTCCGGCACAAAGCGACCGCCAAAGTCTCCGAAGTGACCACCGGCGTCTGGTTCAGTGGGCATGTTGCTTCACCGCTTTCACGAACGCTCGAATCTTGGCCGGATCTTTGGCACCAGCAGTCTCCACTCCGCTGGAGACGTCGACGCCGAAGGGGTTCATCTGGCCGATGGCGGCGCCGACTGTCTGGGCGCTCAGCCCTCCCGACAAGATCAGGCGCCCGATGCCAGCGTCCTCTGGAGCGGGGCTCCAATTGGCTGGCTGACCGAGGCCGCCGAAGCTGCCTGCAGGCCCTTGCGCATCGAGCAGGTAGGCCCAGGCCGGCGCCAGCTGGCGCGGCCAGGGCGCATCCTTGGCGAGGCGGATTACGCCGATGTGCACCAAACCGCCGAGTTCATCGGCCCAGCTGGGAATGTCGCCGCCGGCCCATTGCAGGGCGTCCAGCGGGACTGACGACACGATCTCGTCCACAGCCTGGCGCCGGTGATCCACCAGCACACCGACACGCAAGAGCGCTCCTGCTGCCTGACCGGCCAAAACGGCGGCCTGGGCCGGCGACACATAGCGCCGGCTGGGCGGGTAGAAGACAAAGCCAACAGCATCTGCGCCCGCCTCTACGGCTGTTTCCAGCGCCGCTCGATCGGAGATGCCACAGATCTTCACCCAGGTCATGGCCGCACCGCCTGACCGAAGATGGCGTCCGTGCCGCCGCGAAGCAGCGCCTCGCCAATCAAAAAGGCGTCTACTCCGAGTGCGTGCAACTGCAGGCACTGGCTGCGGCTTTGCAGGCCGCTCTCACTGACCACCACAGCTTGCTCGGCGACTAACGGCACGAGCCTGGCGCTGACGCTCACGTCGGTCTGCAGTGTGTCCAGATCTCGATTATTGATGCCGATCAACTGAGCACCGGCGGCCAGTGCGGCCATCACCTCAGGGGCATCGTGGACCTCCACCAGAGCCTCCAGACCCGCCTCTTGAGTCTTCTCAAGCAGCCGGCCCAAGCGCTCCCCGACCACGCGCACGATCAGCAAGATGGCGTCTGCCCCCATCGCCCGGCTCTCCCAGACGTCTGCCTCATCAGTCAAGAAGTCCTTGCGCAGCACAGGCAACCGGCTGGCCTGGCGAACGTTAACCAGGTCGGACGGGCTGCCGGAGAAGAAGTCCGGCTCTGTCAGCACCGACAGCGCAGCGGCGCCCGCGGCCTGATAGGCCATGGCTGTCGCCACCGCATCACGGCCTACCTGAAGGTCGCCGCCAGACGGCGACCGCCGCTTGAACTCCGCGATCACGGCCAACTCTTGTGTCGGCTGCAGGGCAGCCAGAAGCGACCTGCGGGGAAGATCGGAGCGGTCCGGGCCAGAGTAGCCGGGACGGTTCGCCTTGGCCCGCAGGATCTGTGTCAGAATTCCGCTCACGCCCGGGCCTCGAGTCGGCGGGAAAAGCCGGCCAGGCTTTCTAGGGCGCCCACGGCTCGACCGCTGTCAATCACCTCTGCAGCGCGCTGTACACCCAGGCGCAGGTCCAACTCCAGCCCTGCCGCCCGCAGGCCCAGGGCCGCGTTGAATAACACCGCCTGGCGGTGGGGACCGGCTGATCCGGCCAACACGTTTCTCAGCAAAATGGCATTGGTCGGTGGGTCGCCGCCCCGCAACTCGCGCAAAGTTGTGCGTTCGATGCCGGCGTCTTCTGGCTCCAGCGTGTACTCTGTGATCTTGCCGTCGACAACCTCGGTCACCCAGGTGGTGCCAATCGGCGACGCCTCGTCTAAGGGCCCCTCGCCGTGAACAACGATCGAGCGCTTGGTCCCCAGTGCGGCCAGTGCCGGCGCCATCAGCCCCTGGATGCGCCGACTAGCCACACCAAGCAGTTGGAACTCTGCGCCCAAGGGATTGGTCAAGGGTCCCAGCATGTTGAACACGGTGGGTACACCAAGCTCTCGGCGGGGGCCGGCGGCATGACGCATCGCTCCATGCCAGGCCGATGCGAACAAAAAGCCAATTCCGACCTCGTCCACGGCCCGTGCCGCATCTTGCGGGGCCAGCTGAACGTCGACTCCGAGTGCTTCCAGCACGTCAGCCGACCCACAGCGACTGGTCGCCGACCGATTGCCATGCTTGGCCACGGCCAAGCCGGCCCCGGCCAGGACGAAGGCGGCGGCGGTGGAGATATTGAAGGTCTGCGAGCCGTCGCCGCCGGTGCCGGCGGTGTCGATCAGCGGGCGGCGCTCAACTCTGGCGGTGGTGGCTTGCCGGCGCATCGCTCGGGCGCAGCCTGTCACCTCTTCGACCGTCTCCCCCTTGGTGGCCAGCGCCGCCAGAAAGGCGCCGGTCTGAGCCTGGGAGGTTTCCCCGGTCATGATCGACGTCATCGCTGCCTCCGCCTCTTGTGCGGTCAGAGACTCACCTTTCACCAATTTGGCCAGTTGCTCCTGAATCACGCCACACACCCCCTGAGAAAGTTCCGCACCAACTCGACGCCAGCATCGGTGAGGCACGACTCGGGGTGAAATTGAACGCCCTCGATCGGCCTGGTCCGATGTCGCAGTCCCATCAGAACCCCGTCGTCGGCCCACGCAGTGGGCTTGAGCTCCGCTGGCAGTGTGTTCTCCGGCACTGCCAGCGAGTGATATCGGGTGGCGGTGAAGGGGTCGGGCAATCCGGCGTACACCCCTTGGCCGTCATGGGAGATCTGTGAGGTCTTGCCGTGGCGCAGAACTGGGGCGTGGCGTAGGTCGGCGCCGTAGGCCAAGGCGATGGCCTGGTGGCCCAAACAGACGCCGAGCACAGGCACGGCAGGCGGCAGATACTGAAGCAACTCCAGTGTGCGGCCAGCGCCCTCTGGGCGGCCTGGTCCGGGCGAAATGATCACACCGGCTGGCGCCAGCGCATCGACGTCGGCCAAGGCGAAGGCGTCGTTTCGCCAGACCGTCACGTCGACGCCGTCTGCCGCCACCATCTGGTAGAGGTTGAAGGTGAAGGAGTCGTAGTTGTCGACCAGCAAGATCATGCCTGCACCTCAACACCGAGGGCGTCTAGGACGGCCTCGGCCTTTCTGGCGCACTCTTGCCACTCGGCTTCGGCCGACGAGTCCCAGACCAATCCGGCGCCGGCCTGAACCACCGCCTGGTCGCCCTGGACGCATGCCATGCGGATGGCGATACACAGGTCCATGTTGCCATCGGCCCCAAGGTAGCCGACGGCGCCGCCGTAGGCGCCTCGGGACTCGCTTTCAAGCTCGTCGATCAGCTCCATGGCCCGCACCTTGGGGGCACCGGTTAGCGTTCCGGCCGGGAAGGCGGCCGCCAAGGCGTCGATGGCGTCTTTTCCGGATGCCAGTTCACCCGTCACCTGGCTGACCATGTGGTGAACATGCGAATAGGACTCGATGGTCATCAGCGGATCCACCCGCACCGTGCCCGGGGCGCTCACCCGGCCGACGTCGTTGCGGCCCAGGTCGACCAGCATGACATGCTCTGCCCGCTCTTTTTCGTCCAGTTGCAACTCCTCGATCAGTGCCCGGTCGAGAGCGGGCGTGCGTCCTCTAGGCCGAGTGCCGGCGATCGGCCGGACCACCACCTGGCGGCCGGAAACCGAAACCAGCATCTCTGGAGACGAGCCGAGCAGGGTCGCCTCTGGCAGCCTCAGGAGAAACATATACGGCGAGGGATTGACCCGCCGCAGCCGGCGGTAGGCGTCCAAGGGGTCGCGCACCCCGGCCAAGCGCCGTTTCACCGAGAGCACCAGTTGGAACACCTCGCCGTCATGGATCGCCTCTTTAGCCCGGGCCACGGCTTGGATGTACTGGTCGCGGCTGGGTGCACAGCCAATCAGTCTGGCCGGACGGGTCGGCTGTGGGCGTTGGACAGGAAGGGAGGGCACCTCCAATGCCCGCTTCAACTGCTCCTCGAGCGCCGGGCGGTGATCGGCAGGACCGATCACGGTGGCACGCAGCATCTGATGGCGGTGGTCGTATCGGTAGATCACGCTGGGCGCGAACAGGTCGACCTCGGGCAGTGTCTCGGCCGACGCCTTAAGCGATACCTTCTCGAAGCGCTGGACCGCGTCGTACCCGATGTAGCCGACCAACCCAGCCGGCAGGGCCCCACCGGGGCCAGCACCGGCCAACGGTTCCATCTCCGCCATCAGTCGGCGCAACAGGCCGACCAGATCCGTCCCCGCATCAACCACCTGTTGTCCTGAGCTCAGGCGCAACTGGCCGTGGTGCGAGGTGAGTCGCAATAGAGAGCCCGTTCCGAACAAGGAGTGCCGTCCCAGTCCCTCGCCACCGGGCACGCTCTCTAGCAAGAAGGCAGGCGTGGCCTCGCCCAAGCTCCGAAACAGCCCAATCGGCGTCTCCTCGTCCGCCGGCCGCTCACCGCTCAGCGCCGTGAGTTCGGATCCAAACAACAGCCTGGCCCCTAAGTCCACCTGTTCGGGCACCGCCATCGCCTCCTTGCGGGCATCAGCAACAAAAAAACACCTCCACCCCCGAGGGGCGAAAGTGTGCTTTCGCGGTGCCACCCTTGTTGAGTCCGAAGACCCATCTCACTGGGCACAGGTCAGGGAATTGACCGATACCCGCCTCCCGATATCGGCGGAGGTGGCCGACGACGCCTTCCGGTCAGGGGCACCGGTCGGATCGCTGCTCCCGGGTCCATTCGCCCTGCTCTGCCCACCGGCTTCACACCGAGCGCCGGCTCTCTGAGGGTGGCCACAGGGTTACTCGTCCCGATCATGGCGTTCACGGTATGCGCAGATCATAGTCAGCACCATGAGACATGTCAACAGGGCGGGGCCGGGGAGGCAATCCCCGGCCCCTCGTCGTCACGCCTTCAGGCGTCTAACTAGCAGTCTAGACCCACCACTTGTAGCCGAGGGCTGTGTTGAGGGTCACGCCGAAGGTCAGGTACATCAGCCAGAAGGCAAGCACGAACTGGATCAGTCCGACGATCTTGCCACCGGCCGGCAAGGCACCGAAACGGGCCGGGATCTCGAACAGGTAGATCAGGGCCAGGCCGATGAACAAGATCATCACCGGGGTGTCCCCGGCGCCACTGAATACCATGGCGCCCAGCACGGACAGGAAGAAGAACGCAATCGCCATCCAGGCGTCCGGCGCCGCGCTGGCGCCTTCGGCCCGTCTGCGACCCAGCACCAACCAGTGGGTGCCGTAGGATGTGAAGGCCACGGCCGCCATATAGAGCGGTGCGGCATAGGCATATACCGGGAACCAGCTGAGTCCGACCATTAGGTAGACACCGGTGATCAGCTGCAAGAAACCGGGCATCCAGACACCCCAGTAGCCCATGGTCTTGTCGACCTCGGGCGTTGCCTTGGGGAAACCGAACAGGGCCTGGCCTCCCCAGATAAAGTAGCCGGTACCGAGGCCAAAGAAGCCGATTGCAACTGGCCAGAAATGAGACTGTGCCAGTACCATCGAGTCGCCTCCCTATCATGACTTTCAGACAGTGCGGGTCTATTCGGATCCGAGATTCTAACGAGCCAAGTCCCCAATGACGTCAGCTAACGCGCCTGCCCCACCCCCTCTCATGGCCCTCGTGCGCACACTAAGGGACTGCGAGAACTCGCCTCGGCCTCTTAGACCTGCTTAGCGGCTCCCGCCGGTTCGTCTTCAGCCTCAACAAAACTGTACCCGTAGCGGCCTTTGACACATAGGAACCCGAGCGTGATGGGGTGTTGGTCTGGACTGGTCACCTTCACGATCTCGTTGCGCTCCCGGTCAACGTGCATGTCCAGCTGGCAGCCAACGCCGCAGTAGCCACAGGTCGTCTGAACGATGTCTTGGCGGCTCTCGTCCCAGCGTCCTTGCTCACGCATGCTGTGCTCGCGCCGATCCATCAGCGCTCCCGTCGGACAGACCTCCACACAGTTTCCGCAGAAGACGCAGGCCGACTCCACCAGCGTCTCGTCAAAACCGGCCGAGATGCCCGCCGTAAACCCGCGGCCGGCCACAGTCAGGGCGAACGTATTCTGCACGTCCGGGCCGCAGGCCTCGACACAGCGGTAGCACAAGATGCACTTGTCGAAGTCACGCACATACAGCTTGTTGTCGTCGAAGAACCCGCGGTCGTAGCGCTGGCCGCGATAGCGGTCTGGGTCTGCACCCAGCGCCTCGGCCTGGCTGACCAGACCCGGGGCAGTCGAAACATCATTTTGGCTCAGCAGCAACTCAAACACGCCGCGCCGTGCATTTTGCACCCGCTCGGAATCGGTCCGCACCTCCATACCTGGCTCCACCTTGCGCTCGCAGGACGCGACCAACGGACGGCTCCCCTTGAGCTCGACCACGCACGCCCGACAGGTCTTCGCTGGTGTCAAGTGCTGGTGCGTGCATAAGGTCGGCGTTTCCACCTCCTGACGCCGCAACACCGTGAGAATGGTCTCGCCCGGCCGGGCGGGGGCTGGCCTGCCATCGATCAGAATCGTGAACTCTTCTGCCATGATGATTCCCCCCTAGTGTGCGAGCAGGCCGGCAGACTCGGCATCCATCAAACTGCGGACCGCTGTGGCTGCGGTCTGACCGAGCCCACAGATCGAGGCGTCTGTCATCACCTGGCTGAGCCGGAGCAAGAGACCACGCTCATCCCCCTGCCCTCGGCCTGCGGCCAGCGTGGCAAGCATCTCGTGCTGGCGCCGGGTGCCGACCCGGCAAGGTACGCACTGTCCGCAAGATTCGTGAGCAAAGAACCGACCCAGGCGCTCCGCCACCTGCCACAGATTGGTCTGACGGTTGAAGGCAATGACTGCGCCCGAGCCAAGGGTGGTGTGACGCTCCGCCACACCTTCGTAGCTAAGCGCCAGATCGAAGTCTTTGGGGAACACAAAGGTGCCTGCGGCGCCGCCCATCAAGACGGCCTGCAGATCCGCTTCACCGCCTGCCATCTGCAGCAGTTCACTCAGCGGCGTGCCAAAGGGCACTTCGTAGGTGTCCGGTCTGGCCACGTGCCCAGAGACCGAAAAGAGCTTTGTTCCAGGCGAACGTTCGGTTCCCCGGCTACGCAGGGCCTTCGCGCCAAAGGCGATGATGTCCGGCACGTTGGCGATGGTCTCTACGTTGTTGACTACCGTTGGCTTGCGAAAAAGACCGGCCACGGTGGGAAAGGGTGGCTTGGCCATAGGTTCGCCGCGGTATCCCTCGATCGAACGGAAGAGCGCTGTCTCTTCACCGCAGATGTAGGCACCCCCACCCCGGCGAATCTCCACCCGCAGGGGGCGGCCTTGCGGCTCGATACCCTCGAGATGGCCTGCCTGCTGCAGCTCCCTGAGGCTTTGCTGCAAGAGATCAGCTACCCGCCCGTACTCGCCGCGCACGTAGATGTAGGCGCCGGTGGCCGACACGGCATAGCAGGCGATCAACAAGCCCTCCAGCACCATGAACGGGTCCGACTCAATCATCACCCGGTCCTTGAAGGTCCCGGGTTCGCTCTCATCGGTGTTCAGGACAACGTAGCGGATGGGGTCTTTGGCGGTGCGTACCGACTCCCACTTGCGACCCGCCGGGAAGGCGGCGCCACCGCGACCGACCAAACCACTATCGGTCAAGATCCGCACCGTCTCCTCGGGTCCGATGGCACGAGCTTTGGCCAGTGCCGCCAATCCGCCTGAAGCGACGTAGGCCTTCAGGTTGCGCTGTTCGGCGCCCCGGCGACGGAGCAATACCGCCTCATGCATGGCCATCACCGATGCCTGCGATATCGTGGCGATGCAAGGGTGCGAGCGGCTCCTCACGATACAGCGCCGCCGGCGCCTGGTCGCACAACCCCAGGCAGGCACAGCGCGTCCAGGACACTGCACCGTCAGCGCCGGGCTGACCTTCGGGGCCGAGTGTACGCTCCGCCTCGGCGACCAGTTCTTCAGACCCGTGCAAGCAACAGGGAACATCCTCGCAGATGCGCAAGACGTTGCGCCCTACCGGATGCTCAGTCAGCAGATCATAGAAGGTGACGACCCCATAGGTGTCGGCCACCGGCACATTCATCCGCTGCTCGATGGTCTCGGCAGCCGCTCTCGGAATGTGGTGGAACTCTGCTTGAACCTTGTGCAGGACCTCAAGAAGCTGGGTACGTTCTGTTCCGGTCTCGTCGATCAGCTCGCCAACCCGGTTCATGATCTCTCGCCCTGGTTCAGGCATGATGGCTGTCAACCGCCTCTCCGACTGCGTGGCCGACAGGTACGGCTGCCCGCACCCGCTCGATGTGGATCGCCGTCGCCTTGAACTCAGCCGTGCCCGCCACCGGATCAGTGGCGTCCAAGGTGAGCAGGTTGGTGGCAACTTCATCGGGATAGTTCAGGCTCATGAACACTAGGCCCGGATGCACTTTTCGACTGCGGGTGACCCGCACCTCAAGCGTGGCTCGTCTGGAGCTGACCCGGCAGAGGTCTCCTTCTTCCAGGCACAGCTTCTCCATGTCCTCGCTGCACATCTCGAGTTTCTCGTGGTGGCCGCGCGGCGCAGCGTAGTGGCGGGTCTGCACGCCTGTGTTGAAGGCGGCCAGCCGACGTCCCGTGGTCAGCATGAAAGGAAATTCCTGATCCACCTGCTCGGCGGTCGGCTCATGGTCGGCCACCACAAACGGAGCCCGCTTCCCGACAACCGGTCTCTCCCAAAGCCTGGCGTGCAGGAACGGCGATCCCGCGTGCCCTTCGCTGGGGCACGGCCACTGAATACCGCCGAGCTCTTCGAGACGGGCGTAGGACATCCCCGTGTGCATCGGCGAAAGTGAGCGCAACTCGTCCCAGGTCTGCTCAGCCGTGCGATGGCTCCAGCCCGGCGTGTGCATGCGCATCGCCAGCTCCTCGACGATCCACAGGTCGTCCCTGGCTTCACCCGGCGGCTTCAGGGCCGGCCGCATCCGCTGCACTCGCCTTTCTGAACTAGTCACCGTGCCTTCGCCCTCCGCCCAGCTGGCTGTCGCTGGCAAAACGACGTCGGCTCGCTCGCCGGTCGGCGTCAGGAAGATGTCCTGGACCAGTAGGAAGTCGAGCCCGTCGAACAGAGAGCGCACATGGTTGAGGTTTGCCTCGGACTGGATCGGGTTCTCTCCAATCACGTATAGGGCACGAATCTGCCCCTCAGCCATGGCTTCGAACATGGCTGTCTGGTGCTTGCCGACCTTCTCCGGAACCGCCACGCCCCACACATCTGCGAAGCGCTTGCGGATATCTGGGTCGAGGAGATTCTGGAACCCTGGCAGGCGATTGGGTAGGGCGCCCATGTCGCCGCCGCCCTGAACATTGTTCTGGCCGCGCAAGGGGGCCAGGCCACTCCCGTAGCGACCGACATGCCCGGTCAAAAGGGCCAAGTTGATCAAGGCGTGCACGTTTTGCACGGCGTTGTGGTGCTCGGTAATGCCAAGGGTCCAGCACAAGATCGCCCGCTCGGAATGGGCGTACAAGCGGGCCAACTCACGTACAGAGTCGGCGGGGACGCCGGTGATATCCTCTACGTCCTCCGGGCGATAGCTCTGCACCGTGTTCTGATAGGCCTCAAAGCCTTCGGTTGCGGCTTCGATGAATTCTGTGTTCTGGAGCCCTTCTTCCAAGATGACGTGGCCGACGGCGTTAGCGAGGGCCACATCGCCCCCCACGTTCACCGGCAGATACATGCTGGCGAACTCGCTTCCAGAGATCCGCCGCGGATCGACGATCACGAGCTTGGCGCCGCGCCGGCGCACCGCCTTCATCATGTGGTGGAACATGACCGGATGGGCCTCTCTGGCGTTAGAGCCCCACAGGATGATCAGGTCCGTGTCTTCCATCTCTTGATACGAAACCGTCCCGCCGCCGGAGCCAAACGCTGTCGCAAGACCTGCGACACTGGGGGCGTGTCAGGTACGGTTACAGCTGTCGATGTTGTTGGTGCCGATCGCCGTTCGCATAAACTTCTGGGCCAGGAAATTGAGTTCGTTGCTGGACTTCGAGCAGCTAAAGCAGCCAAATGCCTCTGGGCCATGCTTCTTCTTGACTCGCTCCAATCCAGCCACGGCCCGGGTCAGCGCCTCGTCCCAAGACGCCTGCCGGAGCTTCCCATTGTCCCGAACCAAGGGATGAAGGAGTCGACCCTGTGCGGATCCGGTCATCGGAATCGCCATCCTAACTCACCTTCCTTTGCGTTGCGGATGGGGACCGCACCTCACTGGACAGTGCTGAGCAGGGGCGGCCATCGGAGTCCACCCTGGCCCGGAGCCGACGCTCGACCTCCGGTGCGTCGGTGGCGATCGCAACCATTGTCCCCACCTCCATGCCCGGAGCGATTTGACGTCCGGGAAGATTGCCAAAAGATCAATTAAACTCGCTGTTGCCGTTCTCCTTCGCCGAGACATCTCCTTCTGACATGGATCGCATTTATTCAGTCGTCCAGCGGCCCGAACAGCGTCTCCTCGACGTCCTCCATCTCGCCATCTGGCCAAGACACGGTCAGGGTTCTCATGAGACACGCCGGGTTGCGCGTCACCTCTAAGACGGTGCCGACGCGGCCCTGGCTAGCACCTGGGCGAGGATCTGTCACCTGGTCCCCTACGCTCAGCATGCGAACTCCCTTCTGTCGACGAGGGGCGGGGCCGCCTGCGCCGCCTCCGCCCCCATGCCTCGGATCGATGATGGATCGGCAGGATCCCGGGAGCTGGGAGAGAGGCTAGGAAGGCATCGCAGAGGGAGGCGTTTTGGTTAGGTCCTGCCGCTTTGGCATGCCAAGCGGAAGGACTACTTTGCCGTGCACCTCGTTGATCACCTGGGCGGCCGAAGCGTAAAAGGCCAAGATGGCCGTGATCAGGCCGACGTATCCGCCGATCTGAGTCAGCGAGCCGACACCGAAAGCACCGGCCGCCAAGAGCACGAAGGTCAGCCACAGGGCCAAGAACACCAGGTTCAAGGCCGTGTTGATCTTCATGGCGCCGATCCACATGTAGAACGTGAAGATTCCCCACATCAGCAGATACCAAGCCACGAACGGGCCCGGAACGCCCTTGCCAAAGACACCGGCGAACAAGGCGAAGGACAACCAGAAGGCACCGTATGAGAAGAACGCCACGGTTCCGAAGGTGTTGCCGTTGGCATATTCCATCACACCGGCGGCCAACTGGGCCAGGCCACCGTAGGCGAAGGCCAGGGCCAACACCAGTCCTAGGCCTGTTCCCGGGTACCAACCAGCGTTGATCATGCTCAGCATCCAGGTCGTCAGGGCGAAGCCTGCGAGGCCCAGCGGAGCGGGGTTCGCTTTCAGGTTCAAGATCACAACACACTCCTTACGCATCATCATGTAGCGGTGCTTCCACAAGCAGTGAGCGCGGATCGGAAATCAGGATCCTGCCGTTGGGTTAGCCAGCCTGGTGGATCTTTTGAATCTGTTCGACCATCTCCGGATTGGCCAGGGTGGTGATGTCCCCGGTGTCCGGGTTGTTGTTGGAGATCGCCGCTAAAATGCGGCGCATGATCTTGCCAGACCGTGTCTTGGGCAGATCTGGCACCAGCCACACCTTTCTGGGTCGGGCAATCGGCCCGATCTCCTTGGCGATGGCGTCCGAGACCTTCTTGGCCATTTCGGCGCTAGCCGCCACGCCTGGCTGCAACGAAACATAGATCTCAGGCATGACGCCCTTGATGTCATCTTTGGCTGCGACAACGGCCGCCTCGGCGACACCCGGCACGGTTAGGGCTGCCGACTCCAGTTCCTTGGTTCCCAGCCGGTGACCGGCCACGTTGATCACGTCGTCGATCCGGCCCAGGATCCGGTAATAGCCGTCTGCTGCCAGCATGGCGCCATCGCCGGCGAAGTAGGGCCAGTCGCGCCAGTCTTTGCTCTTGGGGTCTTTGTTGTACTTGGCGAAGTAGGTGGCCACGAAGCGGTCCGGGTCATGCCAGATGCCCTGGAACATACCCGGCCACGGGTTTTGGATACAGATGTTGCCGGCCTTGCCGGTACCCGCCGGCATCTTGTTGCCATCCTCGTCCAGGATCATCGGATGGATACCGGGGATCGGTGGCCCAGCGCTGCCCGGCTTCATCTTGTCGACGGCTGGCACCGTAGAGCACAAGAAGCCGCCGTTTTCTGTCTGCCACCAAGTGTCGACGATCACGGCCTCGCCCTTGCCGACGACCTTGTGATACCACTTCCAGACATCCGGCTCGATCGGCTCGCCGACCGTGGTCATGTGCTTGAAGTGGTAGTTGTATTGCTCCGGATTGCCGCCGCCGGCCTTGCGTAAGGCTCGGATCGAGGTCGGCGAGGTGTGGAAGATGTTGACCCCCAGTTCCTCGGCCACCCGCCAGGGCCGTCCGGCGTCGGGATAGGTCGGCGTTCCTTCGTAGATCACCGTGGAAGCGCCCAGTGCGAGCGGGCCGTAGACGATGTAGGAGTGCCCCGTGATCCAGCCGATGTCTGCCATGCACCAGTACACATCATCCGGATGGATGTCTTGAATCATCTTCGAAGTCCAGGCGACGTAGGACAGGTAACCGCCGGTGCTGTGCTGGGCACCCTTGGGCCGGCCGGTTGATCCAGACGTGTACATCAAGAACAGGGGGTCCTCGGCTTTTACCGATACGGGATCGACCCGCTTGCCGCGAAAGGCTGCCAGGTTGTCGTTGACAACGACATCTCGGCCCGCCTTCAGCGGCGTCGGACTGGAATATTTGCCCGGATAGCGCTGCCAAACTAATACGGTTTCGACCTTTTGACCTTCGGCGGCGGCCTCGTCACAGGCGACGTCTGCTTTTTCCTTGTGGTCCAGCAGCGTACCAGCTCGGTAGTAGCCGTCCATGGTGATCAGGACGCGGCTACCGGAGTCCACGATTCTGCCGGCGCACGCCTTGGCGCTGAATCCGGCAAACACAACTGAGTGGATGGCTCCGAGCCGGGCCAGCGCCAGCATCGTAATCGGCAACTCCGGCACCATCGGCATGTGGATGGTGACCCGATCCCCAGCCTTGACACCCACCTTGTCGCGCAAAAACGCTGCGAACTCGTTGACCCTGACCCACAACTCCTGATAGGTCACATGCTCGATGTGCTCGTTCTCCGGCTCGGGTACGAAGTGAATCGCTGCCTTGTTGCGGTACTTCTCCAGGTGACGGTCCACACAGTTGTAGGAAACGTTCAGCCGACCACCCACGAACCACTTGTAGAAGGGTGGGTTGGAGGAATCCAACACCTGGTCCCACTTCTTGTCCCAACTCAGCAGGTTGGCGAAGTCCTCGTAGTAGGTCGGAAAGTTCTCCAAGCTGTATCGCTTGCGGATGTCCCGATCGGTGAGGTTGGCCTGGGCAATAAATGATTCCGGAGGAGAGAAATAGGCCTCCTCGCCCCAATGGACCGCAATTTCGGCTTCAGAGACACTGCTTGTTTCGTCGCTCACAGTCGTCCTCCTCACACCCACCGTCTGCGCAGTCCGCCGCACGGCGGCCTTCACTCACGCCAGGAGCCAAGTTCTGACTATCCGAGCCCACATCGTGGGCGTATCGTCCCCTTCCCTGGGGCTGCGTATCGGTGACCAGGCTTCTCCGTGGTCAGCCCCTGATAACCCGCGTGTATTACTTGGCCGATGGTCAATTTCCTGCTGCTTGGACGGCGCTAAATGCTGAGGCCAACAGGCCCATCTCGGATGGCAGGCGCAGCGCCCTAAATGGCGGGAATCCGTGTTGCAATACCCCTTCCAACAATCCACAGCCCCGCAGTTCCAAATCCAGCGCCGCCACCTGCTCACCGGTAGAAGCGCCAGCCGCCCGCCGCAGCCGGCTTGAGACGTCTTCGTCGCCGCTTGAATCTACCCATACGGCTTCTGCGGCCTGCCCGCGGCGACCGACGCGACCGCGCATCTGATGCAGCTGAGCGAGGCCAAACGCACCGGCGCCTTCCACGATCACCAAGGTGGCAGCTGGCAGGTCCAGACCCACCTCCAGCACACTGGTGCCAACCACCAGCGCCGGCGCCCCCTGGCTCAAATCGGCCAGCATGGCACTGACGGCGGCCATCGGTACCGCTCCGGTAATCAGGTGTACCGGCAACCCTGGCCACCGTTGGCGCAGCTTACGGGCCAGAGCGTCAGCGGCCAGCCCGCCCGACACTGCTTCCTGGATCCGGCGCGGACAGACGATCAGCACCTGGCCACCGGCACGCACCCGCGCTGCCGCCTGCTGGTAGAGATAGGACCTCTCGGCGCGGCCGACCACCCGCACTGCCGGCAACCGCCCGTAAGGATTACCCAGCACCGAGACGCCCAGCTGCTGGCTGACCATTTGTGCCAGGGTACGCGGGATCGGCGTGGCGGTCAGGGTGAGGAGGTGTGGCGATGGATGCCCAGTCAGAAGCGACTGCCGCTGGCGGACGCCAAAGCGCTGTTCTTCGTCCACGATCAGCAAGCCGACAGGTCGCAGGCGCAGATCTTGTGCAAACGCAGCACTCGTCGCCACGACCAGGGCTGGAGCCGTGGCCAACTCCAGCTTGCGGCCAGCGGTCAGCCCCAACACGGGCCCGAGGTCGCCGCAAAAGACCCGAGCTGCTGCCAGGTGTTGCGCCACCAGCAATTCGGTGGGCACCAGCATGACCACATTCAGGCCAGCGGCCAGAGCACCCCGGGCTGCCAGCATCGCCACGGCTGTTTTGCCACTGCCGACCTCGCCCAGCAAGATGCGACGCATCGCCTGCGGTCGGCGCAGATCTGCCCGGATCTCGCTCAGGGCTCGGACCTGATCCGGACGCAACGGGTAAGGCGTCGGATCCGGGCCCGGGGCCGACAACGGCCAACCAGCGACCGGCGGCAGCGCGGCCCGGACCGCCGTCGCCACCGTTGTCGCCTCGATCCTGGCTAACTGCAATCGGCCCTGCTCGGCATCGGCCAGGGTGCCTGGGCAGTGAGCCATTTGGAACCAGCGAACGTGCGGGCTGGCTGTTCGGGCGAGGGCCGCCTTAGCCGCCAGCCGCAGGACGGTCTGGGTCAGGCCGGACCGGGCTGCATAGATCGGACGCAGTCCCCACTCCAAGCGCTCGGGGTCGATCAATTCTGGCTCGGTCATTGCGTAGGCCGCACCGATCCGGCGCACCTCTCCCCACCAGGCGACCTCACCTTGGCGAAGCAGCCGGGCGGCTAGGTACGGTTTGTGGAAAAATGTGCCGCGAACAGGACCCTCGCGGCACTCCAGTTCAGTTTCCAAACGCGGTCCGACCTGTCTTGCCTGGCGGACCCGTCCTCGCACCACGGCCCAACCCAGGCTCTCACCATCCCACGGACGAAGATCCTCATAGCGGCGAGGCAGATGCCACAGCAGGTCTTCGAGGGCATGAATCTCCATCTCGGCCAGGGCGCGCAGTCTGATCGGACCCAGCCCGGGCAGTGAGGCCAAGGTTGTCCCAGGTCCTTGGCTCTTGGTTGGCACGCCCACGGCCTG
>JAJZLY010000031.1 GCA_021850485.1 Bacillota bacterium
CGTAACTGAACCACGATCCGCTCTTTTGCAACACCTTGGTTTCAGTTCCGAGGTCGATCAAGCTCCCCTCGCGGGAGATGCCGTGGCCGTACAAGATGTCGAAGTCAGCCACCCGAAACGGCGGTGCCACCTTGTTCTTGACCACGCGGACACGCGTCCGGTTGCCCACCACCTCGGTCCCCTGTTTGATCGCCTCGATGCGGCGCACATCCAGGCGGACAGACGCATAGAATTTGAGCGCCCGCCCACCGGGCGTAACCTCTGGGCTGTTGTGCACAATCACACCGCTGGCCACAAATGTGTGGCTGTGCTCTACCTGAATGTCAAACCGCTGTTTGGAGCGGACCGCCACGTCCGCCTCAATCTCGAGCACCGGCCTGGGCACCACCTGCCAGCCACCAACCTGAGCCGGCGGCTCTTTGGCCTGCCCCGGCTCGGGCGGCATGAACGGCGCCACCAGCTTCAGCAGCCGAGCCAGCGTCGGACCGGCAACGATCACCTCGGAGGTCAGCCCAAAAATCCGCATCTCGCAGTCCAGGCCAAAGCGCTCTGTCAGCGTCTTGGCCAATGCAGCCAAGCCCTCCGGGGTCAGGTAGGCGGGCAGGACTAGGCGGTCTCCTTCCAAGCGGCCGCCTTCAATGGTCCACACAGCCAGGGCCAGTGCATCCAGGCGCTCGAAAAAGGCCGGCTGATAGGCCCGTCGGCCCAGATCCGCGATCTCGTCGCGGAGCAGCGCCAAAGGCAGGGCCGGCGTTTCCAGATGAGCTCGGGCCCGGCTCAGGCCAGGGGCGAGCCGTTTCTCCCAGGCCAACAGCCCAAAGTCTAGACGTGGACTGCGCACCCGAATCGCACCGCCGTCCGTGTGCAGCCTGCCCCCAGCAATCAGCCAGCCGCGGGCTACTGACCACATGGCATCGCCGCCGCCTTCGGCGACGGTCATGACCAAATCCCCAACTTTCAGTTCGCCCGCCGGCCGAAACCCGTCGGGCGTGAGCACGGGATGGTTCGGGGTGAGCCGCAGCCGATTGGGATCCGCCTTGCCGCTGGCCACCTTGATCTCCACGAAGGACGCGGCCGGGCCGTTTCGGTACCAGCCGACAATCTTGCCTTCTCGCACCTGGCCGCTTTGCCGGTCAAAGGTAAGAATTGGCGGTGACTCGTGTTGGTTGACCACACGGCCAATCGGCCTGCGCCGGCCGTCCGCTTGAACCACCGGTGTCTCATAGTCCAGACAGCCGAACATGACGCCGACTTTTTCTCGAATCTGGTTGATGAAGATGGCGCAGGTATTGCTCTTCGAGATCACACCGGTCAGTTTGCGCAGCGCTTGGGACATCAGTCGGGCCTGCAGGCCGACATGAGAATCTCCCATCTCACCCTCGATCTCAGCCCGCGGCACCAGGGCGGCCACCGAGTCGACCACGATCACATCGATCGCACCGCTGCGCACCAGGGCTTCGACGATCTCCAGGGCCTGTTCACCCGTATCCGGCTGCGAGATCAATAACTCGTCCACATTCACACCGAGGTTTTTGGCATAAAGCGGGTCCAACGCATGCTCAGCGTCGATGAAGGCAGCAGTTCCGCCCTGGCGCTGGGCTTGAGCAATGATGTGCAAACCGACAGTGGTCTTGCCACTGGATTCCGGTCCGAAGATCTCTACCACCCGGCCGCGCGGCACACCGCCAACGCCCAGGGCGTTGTCCAAGACAATCGATCCGGTATGGATCACATCAATGTCATAAAGATGGGCCTGGTCGCCCAATTTCATGACGGCTCCCTTGCCGAATTGCCGCTCTATTTGGGCAAGGGCCAGTTCCAACGAGTTATTTCGGTCCACCGCACGGCCGCCTTTCTGAATCTGAGTAGTGGTCTCACCGTTCGATTACCACGGATCATGTCTAAGACCTGCGCTTGTCAGTCGGCCAGCAAAAAGGTTGCCAGTCGCTCGTAGTGGACACCCTCTGGGCGAAGGTGGCTCTGGTACAAGACGACCGCGCCGGCACGCAGGCTGATCGGCGGGCGAAGCGGACGTCCTGGCGGCTGCCGACTCCACTCGCCGCGGGCCAAGGTCAAGTGGACCAAGGGTGGCCTAGTCGCCTCGCGCTCGGACAGCCATGGCCGGAACACCTGTTGCGCTCTGTGGACAGCTGCCTTTGCCACAGAGCTGTCAGAGCAAAGGGCCCACACCCGGATCGGCGGACGATGGCCAATGGCGCCCACCCGCTGGAAGCTGATCTCCAGGGCCTGTTGTCCCTGGGCATACTCGGCGGCCCGCTCTTGAATAGCCACAGCCGCCACGGGCGGCACCTCGCCAAAAAATCCGAGCGTCAGATGCCACATCTCGGCTGGCACCAGGCGGCCACCAGGCGGCGGTGCCAGCTCAGCTTGGCGGGCCGAAACCTGACCCGCCAGCTGATCGGCAGCCAGCCCCAAAAACAGCCGCATGTCACTCCGCCTCGTCCAATACCTGGTAGAGGTGCCACAGAGCGGCCTGGGCCAGGCGATGGCGAACGTCGTGGCGGTTGTGACCCAGGCGATGCTCGCGCCAAGTCACCCCTGCGCTGCCCGCCACCGCCGTGTAGGCCAGCCCCACCTCGCCATCAGCCTCCGGTCCGGCCCAACCGCAACTGGCCAGTCCCCAGGTTGCATCGAGCTGGTGGCGGACACTATGCGCCAGCTCTTCTGCCGCCCAGGCACTGACCGGTCCGTGGCGCCTCAGCTCGCCAGCATCCAGTGCGCCGAAGTGGACCTTGGCCGAAGCGGTATAGACGATACTGCCCCCGAGGAAGACTTGAGACGCCCCGGCTGGATCGCTCAACCGGGCACTGATCAGCCCGCCAGTGGCACTTTCCGATACGGCCACCGTCTGCTGGCGTTGGCGCAGGCGGTCGAGCAGCACGCTCTCCAGGCTGACGTCTCCCTGGCCGTAGACGTAGGGGCCGATCAGCGCCATCACCGCCGCCAGGCGCTGAGCTGCCATCTGCTCAGCTGCCGGCTGACTGGCTGCGTCCGCCAGAATGCGCAGATGGACCTCGCCAAGCTTTGCATAGGGCAAGACGGAGGGATTGGTGGTGGTCAGCAGATCACCAAGCATGTCTTGCAAGGTGGATTCGCCGATGCCGCTGGTGCGCAGCCAGATCACCTGACGCCCGCCCTCCAGCCGCTGGCGCAAGCGAGGCAGCACCGTTTCACGAAACATCGGTGCGAGTTCGATCGGCGGTCCAGGCAGCGCCACCACCACTTGGCTGTCCACTTCCAGCCACAACCCCGGTGCCGTCCCGCGCTGGTTGGCAAGCGCCTGGCCACCCACCGGCACGAGAGCCTGCTGGCGGTTCGACTGTGACATCGGCCGCCGCCGCTCGGCAAAGTAGCGCTCGACATCCGCCAGTGCGGTCGGGTCCAGCTGCAAGGGGCAGCCGGTGGCGTCGGCGATGGCCTGACGGGTGATGTCGTCAACGGTGGGGCCTAGACCGCCGATCAGCACCACCAGGTCAGCCACGCGACGTGCTTGCGAAATGGCTGCCACCAGTTGCGAGATCTGGTCGGGGACAACGGTCTGCAGGACCATCTGCACCTTGGCCGCAGTTAATTCGGCAGCAACGAAGGCGCCGTTGGTGTTCACCGTATCGCCGAACAGCACCTCATTGCCGACTGCGATCACCGCCGCCTTCATTGCGGTGTCCAGACCCGGTGGTCCACCGTGTGGCGCAAGACCCGATCTTTGATCACGTGCACACCCAATCCCGGTCCCGTTGGCACTTCCAAGCAGCCATCGGCAGTCAGGACGAAGGGGGGGTCGGCGACATCCTCGGCAAAGTAGCGCGACGTGGCCGCGGTGTCTCCGGGCAAGGTGAAGGCATCGAGAGACGTCAAGGCGACGTTCAGGGCGCGACCCACCCCGGACTCCAGCATGCCGCCGCACCAGACGCCGATGCCCAGGCGACGGGCGGCGGCGACTGTCTTCAGCGCCTCCCCCAATCCGCCTAGGCGGCCGATCTTAATATTCACGATGCGCAGCGCACCGATGGCGTGGGCCTGTTCCAAGATGTGCGCCGAGCGGATGCTCTCGTCCAGGCAGATGGCGGTCTTCAGCTGGGCCTGCAAGGTGGCGTGGTCGATCAGGTCGTCGTGTGCCAGGGGCTGCTCGATCATCATCAACCCATAGTCATCGAGCGCCCGGAGCCGATCGGTGTCGGCTAGCGTATAAGCGCTGTTGGCGTCCACCATCAGTGGCACATCCGGCAGGGCCCGGCGCACGTCGCGCACCACATCCACATCGTAGCCAGGCTTGATTTTGATTTTGATCCTCTGGTAGCCCTCGCCCAGACGCTGCTTCATCACTTCGACCAGCGCCGCGCTGCTGGATTGGATGCCAATGCTGATCCCAACCGGCACCCGGGTGCGGCTGCCACCGATCAGCTTGGCCAGCCCCACGCCCTGGCGCTGCGCCGTCAGGTCCCACAGGGCGGTCTCGATAGCCGATTTGGCCATCGGGTTCAGGCGCACCGGCGACAAGCGCTGGCTCACGGTCTCCAGATCCAAAAGGTCGCCCTTGAGCCGCGGCAAGAGGTGTTCGGTGAGCATCCACACAGCGGTTTGTGTCGTCTCTTCGCTGTAAAACGGCCCAGCCGACGCCACACACTCTCCCCAGCCGGTATGTTCTCCGTCGGACGCCTCCACCAGCAAAAAGTCCTTCACCAGCTCGGTGCCAAACGACGTCTCAAAGGGCGTCAGCATCGGCAGCTTCAGCCGGTAGAGGTCCACCCGCGCCAGCCGCATCGGCTCACCTCCTGCTAAATAGATAGGCCGAGGCAGCGCCCCTGTCCCGCACGGCCAGAGCGCGCAGACCCGCTGCGAACAGTGGCTCTACCGCCTGTCGAAAATGGAGTTGGAGGGCCCTGGCCCGCTCCAGATCCGTTGCCTTGATGGCCTCCATGTCCTTCGGGATCTCCACCCAGATCCCCTCATCCGGGGTCTGCTGCGGGGCCTTGCCCAGACAGCGATCTTCCACCAGCGGATGGTCGAGCTGCCACTCCACCCAGAAGCGATCGCTGTCCAATCCCCAGTTCAAACTGTCGCTCATCGCGCCGTAGCAATTCACGATCAGCCGCGTCGCCTCGCCACCCAGGACCTCGAGATTAAACAAGGCGTTGAGCCGACGCAGGGGGTCGTAGGTCCAGGCCATCCGCCGATAGCCCTCAGC
>JAJZLY010000004.1 GCA_021850485.1 Bacillota bacterium
GGCAGCATCGCTGTCTCGGCGGGCCACATCATCCTGCCCAGACTGGGGGCGATCCGCTCCAAGGAGGGAACCGACAAGTTCCGGGGCCGCATCCTGTCTGCCACGGTCAGTCGCGAGGCAGATCGCTGGTACGCATCTCTGGCGGTGGAGGTGGAACGCGATGACCCGCAGCCCGTAGAAGGTCCGGTGATCGGTGTTGATCTCGGCCTGAATTGCTTCGCGGTGCTGTCGGACGGCACCAGGGTTGAATCACCTCAGCCGCTGGCCCAGGCGTTGCGCCGCTTGCGCCACCGACAGCGCCTGCACAGCCGTAAGCAGCGTGGCTCCCGCCATCGGCGGAAGTCAGCTGCCGGGCTGGCTCGGCTGCATCGCCGCATCCGTTGCCAACGCGCGGACTTCCTGCACAAGACGACCACAGACCTAGCGAAAACCAAGTCGGTCATCGTGGTCGAAGACCTGTCTGTGGCAGGCATGATCCGCAACCACTCGCTAGCCCGAAGCATTGCGGACGCTGGCTGGTCGGAGTTCCGGCGGATGCTGGAGTACAAGACCCAGTGGTACGGGTCTCATCTGATCGTCGCACCACGCTTTTGTCCGTCTACGAAGACCTGCTCGGCCTGCGGGCAGGTGAAGACCGAGATGCTGCTTGGCGACCGGGTCTTCCGGTGTGAAGCGTGTGGGGCAACGATCGACCGAGACCTGAACGCGGCCCGAAACCTCGCGTTGCTCGTCGCCGGGAGTTCCCCGGAGACACAAAACGCCTGTGGAGCGGAAGGCTCTGGCCGGGAGAACAGCCCGGCGAAACCGGCTGCTACGAAGCAGGAACCTTCGAGTCAGAAACCGGTCGCTGCGGCGGACGGAAACAAAAGGCTATGAAAAGGGGAACGGTGTCTATATGCTCCGGCCAGCGCTGCGCCCCTATTGGGACCTTGCGGTCTACGTGAACACTCCGCGCAGCGTGCGTCAGCATCGGCTTCGCCAGCGCGCTCAGAACACTTCTGGGCGGATCCGGCGATGGTCTGCGGCCGAAGACGTCTACCTACGATTGGCGGATCCGGCAAATGCCGCAGACGTGGTCGTGCGCGGCTGGTGACCCTGAGTTGACAGCACACCGGCGCCTGGCCCTATACTGATGGGCTCTCCCGGGGTGGTGCTGACATTGTTGTGCGTGTCGACTGCGGCCATTGAACGCCAGCCGATCGGCAGTGACGAAGTGTTTGCGCTGACGGTGAGTGATTGGCAGTCCGCGGCAGCGCCCTTTGTGTTGCAGGGCACCCTCACCCGGATGAACGACGGGCTGAGCGTCCGGATGGAAGGGCACTGGCAGGCCCAGGCAAGCTGCGATCGTTGCTTGCGTGCTGTGACGGTTGCCATCGGCGGCGAGACCACGGCGCTGACCACAGAAGGCGCCCTGGGCGAGACCTGGTTGCCGGTCGTGGACCAAGAGATCGACCTGACACCCTTGGTCGAGGAGATTGAGATCCTCTCTTGGCCCACCAAGGTGCTGTGTGCCGACGACTGCCGGGGGCTTTGCCCCACCTGTGGGCAGGACCTGAACCAGAAGCGCTGTCTGTGCGCCGAAGTGCTGCCGCCGGGCCCCTTCGATCAGCTTCGAGATCTGCTTGGAAAGGACGATTGAGATGGCCCAGCCTCGGCAGAAGAGTTCCAAGTCGCTGAAGAACAAGCGGCGCGCCAACTGGAAGTTGAAGCCCCTGCACTTGGCGGTATGTCCGCAGTGCAAGCACCCTAAGATGAGTCACCGGGTCTGCCCGAACTGCGGCCATTACGCCGGACGGACGGCAGTCACCGTCGAGTGATCCACAGGCGGGCCTGGTTGGCCCGCCTGTTCTCTTGAATCGCCGCTAGCGGTCGGTGTATAGTTGGTCCTAAGACGTGCTGATAGGCTGGAGGGCGCGATGGACCTCAAGCAACGCCGGCTGCAACTCGTGCAGGCACTGAAACAGGATCCGCTGGTCACCGACCGGGATTTGGCCAATCGGCTGGCGGTCAGTGTCCAGACCATCCGCCTCGACCGGTTGGCACTGGGCATTCCGGAGGTGCGGGCGCGGGCCTGGCGGGTGGCGGAGCAGGTGCTTGAGCCGCGGCCGCTCAGGCCAGCTGGCGAACTTTTGGACATCGTGCCCGGGGAAAGCGCACTGTCCCGGCTGGTCACCGAGACGACGGGGGCCGACTTGGATCGAGGACTTCCGGCGCACTCGCTGTTCGCCCAAGCCGAGGCGCTGCTGCGTGAGCTGGTGCCACCTGGCAGTGAGACCGGACTGTGCCGGATGAAGTTTCGGCGAGCCGTTCGGCCGGGAGAGGTTCTGGTCGCTAAGGCAGAAGTGATCCGACGCCGAGAGGGACGGTGGGTGATCTTGGTCACCATCCGGTCCACCCAGGAGGAAGTGTTTCGCGGCAAGTTCGTGGTGGCCGTGGCAGTGGGGGAGTCGGCATGAGGATTGGCGTCGATGCCATGGGCGGCGATTTCGGGCCGGCCGAGGCAGTGCCCGGTGCTGTCGCCGCTTGTCGGGACTTTCACCTGGCGATAACCTTGTTCGGTGATCGGGATCTGCTCGATCCGCAACTGGAGCAGGCCCAGGCCAGCGGCCTGGACATTCAGGTGGTGCACGCGCCAACTTGGGTCAGTGCCGACGAGGGACCGGTCCAGGCCCTGAAGAAGAAACCGGACTCTTCGATTGTCTGCGGCATGCAGGCACTGAAAGATGGCACTGTCGATGCCTTCATCTCGGCGGGCAACACCGGGGTGCTGGTCTCCGGCAGCATGCTGCTGGTGGGCATGATGCCGGGGCTGAGACGGCCGGGGCTGGTTGCGCTGTTGCCCACGCTGAAGCGGCGGCCGCTGGTACTGGTCGATGCGGGAGCGTCGGTCGATCCCAAGCCAGAACAGTTGGTGGACTATGCGGTGGTGGGCAGCATCTACGCTGAGGAGATCTTGAAACGGACCAATCCGACCGTCGGCCTGATCAATATCGGCGCCGAGCCCGGCAAGGGAAACGAGCTTTCCCGGCAGGCCCACCAATTGTTGCAGGCGGCACCGGTGCACTTCATCGGCAACATCGAGGCCAGGGAGATGCTCAGTGGGGATGTCGACGTGGTGGTGGCGGACGGCTTTGTCGGCAACGTCATCCTCAAATTGGCGGAAGGGATGGGGATGGGACTGTTCGGGCTGATGGCAGCGGAGATGCGAAAGTCGACCTGGAGTCGACTCGGCGGCATGATGCTGCGCTCCCGGCTGCTGGGGCTGCGCGCCATGATGGACTATTCGGAATACGGAGGAGCGCCACTGTTCGGTCCCCGTCAGCCGGTGATCAAGTGTCACGGCGCCTCGCACCAAGACGCCTTCAAAAACGGCGCCCGGCTGGCGGCTGAATTCGTCCGGCTGGATGTGGTCGGACGCGTGCAAAGCCGCCTGCAGGAGGTGGCGCACGGTGAGTAGGGTGGGCTTCTTGTTCGCTGGTCAAGGCGCCCAGCACCCAGGCATGGGTGCCTACCTGGAGGCGGTTTCCGATGCCGTGCCCGCAGTTTGGCTACTGGGCGCGCAGGCGCTCGGTCAGGACTTGCGGCCGTTGCTCTTTGCCGGGCCGCAAGAGCGGCTGAACGAGACCGAGATCACGCAACCAGCCGTGCTGTTGACCGCATTGGCCACCTTGGCCGCCCTCCGCCAACGGGGTGTGGACTGCTCCGCTGCCACCGGCCTCTCGCTGGGCGAGTACGGTGCCTGGTTGGCAGCCGGGTCGCTGCTCCCCGAACAGGCCCTGCCACTGGTACGCGACCGCGGCCGCTTCATGCAAGAGGCGGTGCCGATCGGCAGCGGTGGCATGGTGGCGGTGCTGGGGCTAGCCGCCGACGAGGTGGAGGCCATCTGCGATCTGGTGCAAGATGGGGTGGCCGAGGTAGCCAACTACAACTGCCCAGGGCAGGTGGTGGTTTCGGGAGACATGGCGGGCTTGGCCCAGTTTGAGCAGCTGGCTCGGGACCGAGGGGCGAGGCGATTGGTACGCTTGCCGGTCAGTGCCCCGTTTCACTGCTCTCTGCTGAAACCGGCCGAGCAGCGCCTAGCGGTTCGCCTTTGTGACGTGGAGATTCGGCCGCCCAAGGTGCCGGTCTACACCAACCGCACGGGCCAGCCGATCTCAGAACCCGCGCAGATCAGGGCCAACCTGGTCGCCCAGGTGTCTTCGCCGGTCCGATTCGAACAGGCCCTGCGGGCCATGCTTGACGCCGGAATCGACACCTTCGTCGAGGTCGGACCGGGCAAAGGGTTAGGTGGGTTTGTGCGCAAGATCGACGGCGACGCTAAGGTCTATCAGACCGACGACGAAGAAGGTTTCGAGACCACGATCGCGGCGCTAAAGGGGGTCTATCGATGACGCTTGAAGGCCAGGTAGCCGTGGTCACCGGCGCCTCGCGCGGCATCGGCAGGGCGATCGCCATCGAGCTGGCTAGGCAGGGAGCCAAGGTGGTGGTCAACTATCATCATCGCCAAGACTTGGCCGACGCGGTGGTCGAGACCGTCCGCCAGGCAGGCGGCAGTGCCAAGGCGTACGGCGGCGACGTTTCCGAGCCAGGTGTGGCCGAAGCGCTGGTCACCTTCGCCCAGGAGACCTTTGCCGGCCTGCAGGTGGTCGTCAATAATGCCGGAGTCGCCCGCGACCAGTTGTTGCTGAGAATGACCGACGAAGATTGGCGGGCGGTGATGGACCTCGACCTGGATGGCCCCTTCCGCTTGTGCCGGGCTGCCTTGCGGCCGATGCTGAGAGCCCGCTACGGGCGGATCGTGAACGTGTCGTCCGTGGCCGGTGTGGTCGGCAATCCCGGCCAGTCCAACTACGCTGCGGCCAAGGCGGGCCTGCTGGGACTGACCCGCACGCTGGCCAAGGAAGTGGGCTCTAGGAACATCACCGTCAATGCCGTTGCGCCGGGCTTGATCGAGACCGACATGACCGCAGAGCTGGGTCCGGCCAAGCAAACGTTGCTGGCCGCCATCCCGCTCGGTCGGGCGGGTAGCGCTGATGAGGTCGCTGCGGTGGTGGCATTTCTGGGATCCCCCCAGGCCAGCTACGTGAACGGCCAGACCATTGCCATCGACGGTGGTATGACCTGTTGTTGATTGGCCACGGAACCCGTGAAGGGAGGTGAGAGAGTGAGCGATCAGGAGCTGAAGGACAAGGTGACCCAGATCATCGTCCAGCAACTGGGTGTCGAGGCAGACAAGGTGACCCCGGACAGTACCTTCATCGACGATCTGGGCGCCGACTCGCTGGACATCGTGGAATTGATCATGGCCTTTGAGGAAGAGTTCAGCATCGACATACCAGACGAGGACGCCGAGAAGATCACAGCCGTCAAGAACGTCTTGGAGTACATCAAGGCGCACAGCGCCAGCTGAAATCCGCCTAGATCCATCGCCAAAGACTTGCGAGGAGTGGTGATCGTGAAGCGACGGGTGGTCGTGACGGGCATCGGTGCCCTCACCCCGCTCGGTCTCTCCGCAGCCAGCAGCTGGCAGGGGGCGCTGAGCGGACATTCCGGCGTCCAGTTCCTACCCGACATGGCGGCAATCGGCCTCACTACGGCAATCGGGGGCCGGATCGAGGGATTCGATCCGGCCCGCTTCCTGCAGCCTAAGCAGATTCGGCACATGGACCGTTTCGCTCAGTTGGCCATTGCCGCTGCCGAAGAGGCGATGGCCGACTCTGGGCTGCTCGGAGCTGGCTACGACTTGGAACAGGTCGGCGTGCTGTTTGGGTCGGGCATCGGCGGCATGGTCACCTTTACCGAACAGCACGAGGTGTTCTTGCGGCGGTGGGATCGGGTCAGTCCCTTCTTCATCCCGATGATGATTCCGAATATGGCCTCCGGTGAGGTGGCGATTCGGTGGGGCCTGATGGGTCCGAACTCCACAACGGTGACGGCCTGTGCATCTTCGGCGTCGGCCGTCGGTGAAGCCTTCCGGCTGGTCCAGCACGGCGACGCACCGGCGATGTTGGCCCTGGGTGCCGAGGCGGTGATCATTCCCTTCGCCTACGCCGGATTTTGCTCGATGAAGGCGCTGTCCACCCGCAACGACGCTCCGGCCGAGGCGTCTCGCCCATTCGACCAGGCCCGCGACGGCTTCGTGATGGGCGAGGGAGCCGGATGTCTGGTGATGGAGGAACTGGAGGCCGCACTGGCCCGCCATGCGCCTATTTACGGTGAGATCGTGGGCTACGGGCAAAGCTCGGACGCCCACCATCTGGTGGAGCCGCGACCGGACGGCAAGGGCGCTCTGTTAGCCATGCAGCGGGCCTTGGCCGACGCCGACTTGACTCCGTCCGATGTGGACTACATCAACGCCCATGCCACCTCGACGCCCAAGGGCGACGCTGGCGAAGCCAGGGCGATCGCCACCTTGTTCGGGGCCGATGGGGGCCAGGTGTCGGTCAGTTCCACCAAATCCATGACCGGGCATCTGCTCGGTGCTGCAGGGGTGGTGGAGTTATTGTTCTCCCTGCTGGCGATTCGCGATCAGGTAGTGCCGCCGACGATCAATCTGAGTCAGCCGGATGCAGACATTCATCTCGACCTGGTACCCAACGTGGCCAAGGCCCGGCCGGTGCGCGTCGCCCTGTCCAATTCCTTTGGCTTCGGCGGCCACAACGTCTCACTGGTGGTGGCCCGCCTTGCCTGAGGTGCCGTGGGAAGACCCCCTGGTGCAACTGGCCCTCACCCATCCCTCATCGGTCTCCGAAGGAAGCGGCCAGGAGGACAATCAGCGGCTGGAGTTTTTGGGAGATGCCGTGTTGGGGCTGGCCATCGGCCAGACGCTCTTCCGGCAGCTGCCCACCGACCAAGAGGGTCCGCTCAGCCGACTGCGCTCGCGCCTCGTCAGCCGGGAGATGCTGGCCGAGATGGGGGAGCAGCTGAATCTGGTCGACCGGCTGAAGGTCGGCCACGGCGAGCGCCTGATCGACCCGGCCGCCCGCCAGCGAGCTCTGACTGATGCCTTCGAGGCATTGATTGGTGCCCTGTTTTTGATCTGGGGCTATCTGCCGACCCAGGCCTGGGTGCTTGAGGTGATGGCTGAACCGGTGGAGGCTGCGGTCAGTGGACTGGATGATGGCCGCGATCCTAAGTCGATGCTGCAAGAGGCCCTGCAACATCGCGGCACCAGCCCGATCTACGATGTACTTGAGAGTCTTGGCCCCGCCCACCGGCGGCGCTACCGCGTGGTGGTGAAGGCCGCTGGCAAGGTGATCGGCAGGGGCGAGGGTCGTACCAAGAAGGTGGCTGAGCAAGACGCAGCCAGAGATGCACTGGAGCAACTGGCCAAGGCGGATCAGCCAAAGCGGCGGCGACCGGTGATCAAGAAGCCACCGGCCTCAGGCGTGTTGACCCTGGTCAAGACGGGACCTGAGCCGCCAGGCGGTCAGCCGCCAGCGGCGACAGAGCTGGAGCCCACCGCGCCTGTCCGCCCGAGCCGATCGCGCCGGCGGCGCAAGCCGACATCGGCCGTGCTGGTGCTGCCTGCAGCTCCGGCCGCAACGGAGCTTCGTCCGGCTGGGCCAGCGGTTGACGGCACGACAGCACCGGCACCAAGACGCCGGCGCAGGCGCAGTGCGGCCAAAGCCGCTGTCAGTGAGACGGCGCGAGACGAGGCAAATATGTCCCCGCCCGATGCCGACCACGAAATGGCGCCAGACCCCGCTGTTGCCCTAGCGCCAGCCACGGCCGCAGCCAAGCGCCGGCGCAGGCGCTCTCGAGCCAAGCATCCGGCCCCAAGTGTGCCAGCACCGGCCCAGGTGGTGGTCGTCAGTACTGCAGCCGCGGTCCCGGCAGCGGCCGCTGCCGGCGGCACAGCCAGTGCGCCACGGCGGCGGCGGCGGCGGGCCAAGCATCCGGCGAGTCCGTCTGGCGCGGGGCCGAGCAGCGGATTCGTGCCCAAGGCATTGCTCGCTCAAGCGCCGGCAGCGCCCGGCCCAGATCCGATCGCGCCAGCAGCAGCCAGCGAAGGCCCGGCCGCACAGCCGGTTCACAAGAAGCGGCGCCATCGCGGCGGTCGCAGACGGCACAAGGCGGCAGGCGGTGCTCCGGCCGCCGCTGCCCCGGCGATGGCGCGGGAGCTAGAGGAATGGGAGGCCGAACGGCCGGAAGATGACTAGCGCCGACGCGGCGGTGTCGGCTCTGTGAGCAGGGTGACGGCTGCCAGGATCGGTCCAATGACCGGCGGCAACGGCGGCTCTATCAGACGGCCAGTGCCTTCGTCCAACAGCAGCAGACGGTCGCCAAAGCTCAGCTGACGGGCGATGCACGGTTGGCCGTGCACCCAGAGCAGGAGCGTACGGCTCAACTGACCCAGTACATCGCCGATCACCAGCCAGTCACCAGCCAGCACGACACCGCCCGTGGGGGTTTCGGCCGGCAGGCGATAGAGCAGGCGAGCGCCAAACGGCCAGGTGAAGGGCGGCTCCTGGTCGCTGAGCAGGGGCACGCCGTCGGCGGCGAAGCCTTCCGCCACCACGGCCTGCCCGTAGGCGGCCAACGGCTGGCTGACCACGCCGAAGGTGAGTCCGAAGGCACCGGACAAGACCGCATCTTTGAACCCGTTGAAGGTGAAGCCATCTTTGCTCAACCAGTAGTAGACCGACTTCGGCTCGGCGTACCCGAGGGCCTTGGCCACGCGCCGGGCTGAGATCGACGGTTGCTGGCGGATCAGGGCGGCGATGCGGTGCGTAATCTGCTGCAAGGCCGTCTCCTTTTCCCTGAACCTACAAGCGCCTTCCATAGGCTCTGAGGGCTCCCCTGTGTCTTGGGCGTATCCAAAACACGCACCCGAACAGGGTATAGGTAACTGGGCAGGGGAAGCATTTCGGCTTGGCGAACAGCCCGACCGTCCCAGCTGGGCGAGATCGGGCTTCTCCGGGGAGGGGCGCTCGGGGCGGAGAAGCGGCTGTCGTGCCGGGCCTGATGGCTATTGTCAAGGTGTCCACCCGTTCACAGCCGAAGGCGGTCGCCGGGGCTGTAGCGGGCATCATCCGCAGTGGCGAAAGCGTCGAGATGCAGGCGGTCGGGGCTGGCGCGGTGAATCAGGCAGTCAAGGCCGCGGCCGTGGCTCGGGTCTTTTTGACGGACGATGGGATCGACGTGGTGTGCATCCCCAGGTTCTTGCAGATTTCGATCGACGGTGAAGAGCGCATGGCCATCGAGATCTCCGTGGAGCGGCGTTAACGTTATCAGCGAGGCTGTTGACTGGTGCATCTGAAGCGAATCGTGCTGCGCGGGTTCAAGTCCTTCGCCGATCCCACCTCGTTGGAGGTGGGACCGGGACTTTGTGTTGTCGTGGGCCCCAATGGAGCAGGCAAGTCAAACATCGTGGACGCCCTGCGCTGGGTGCTCGGCGAGAGCCGTCCCCAGGACCTGCGCAGCCAGCGCGCTGAAGATCTGATCTTTCAAGGCAACGGTGAACGGCGGCCAGCCCAAGCGGCCGAGGTCGAATTGACCTTTGCCGATGAGACCAGCCAGCTCGGTCTGCCCACCAGCGAGGTGGTCGTAGCCCGGCGGATCGAGCGCAGTGGCGACAGTGAGTGCCGGATCAACGGCCGCCCCTGTCGGCTGCGGGACGTCCAGCAGCTATTGCTGGGCACCGGCCTGGCACCCTCGGGCTATGCCTTCATCGCCCAAGGTTCGATCGAAGACGTGATCAGCCAGGGACCGCACAGCCGCCGGCTGATGCTGGAGGAGGCGGCCGGCGCCTCAGGTTATCGGCAGCGACGGACCCAAGCCCTGGCCGAACTGGCCCAGGCCGACATCTTGGTGCAAGACCTAGCCGTCGACCTGGACCGCCTGGAAAGCGACAGCGCCCGCCTGCGCACTGAGGTGGAGCGCCTGGACCGCTGGCAGCGCCTGCGCGAGCAGATCTTGGCCGAGGAGATTGCCTGGGAGGGCCGCCGTCTGCGAGAACTGGAGCGGCGCCAGCGGCTGATCAGCGAGCGACTGGAGAGCCAGCGCACCGAGAGAGCAGGGCTCAAAGCGGCCGGCGAAAGACTGGAACAGGTGGTTGATCCCCTTTGGCAGGCCCGCCAAAGCGTCGACCTGGCTGCCCTCGAGACCGACGAGCGGCTGGCCCAGGTGGAGGCCAGGCTGGGGCGCCTGGGAGAACAGGCGCAAAGCCGCCAACAGCGCCTTTCCGACCTGACGGCCAGGCAGCAAAGAGCGGCCGAACAGGTGGATGCACTCACCGCCGCCCTGGCGCAGGTGTCCGCCCAGCGTGGCTTCGACCAGTCCAGCCTTGGTCAGATGGTCGCCCTGATCGAAGACGTGGAGGCACTGGGCGGCGCCGGTCTGCCTGTGCTCGACCCGGAACGCTGGGAACAGTTGCGCTCGGTCGCCCGCCAGGACCACACGCCCGATGTAGAGGAGCAAGGACGTTGGCGCCTGCGTCTGCACGAGTTGGAGGCCGCCCAGGCTGCGGCTGAGGCGCACCTGGAGGAGATCCAGACGGAGGCTCAGGGCCGTCTCGCTGAGCGCCAGCAGCTTGCGCGTGAGATCACCCAAGTGGAGCGCCAACTGGCCCAGATTGACGAGGCAGAGCGCGCCAACTGGTCTGCAGGCCGACCCTTACGCGCCGGTGCCCGAGCGGTAATGGAGGCTTCTGATCTCGGTCACCTGCCAGGCGTGCTCGGCCCCTTAGGCGGTTTGATCCAGTGCGAGGCGCGCTTTTCCACCGCACTCGGAGTGGCGTTGGGAGGCGCCTATGACAATCTGGTGGTGAGCAATGAGGCGGCGGCCCAGGCCGCGATCGACCATCTGCGCGCACACCGCCTGGGGCGGGCCACCTTCCTGCCACTGGATCGACTGCGGCCGAGTCCGCCGCCAACTGTGCTGCCAGAGCAACCCGGATACCTCGGCCTGCTCAGTGACCACCTGTCCTACTCGCCGGAGGTGGCGCCGGCTGTGGCCCTGATCTTGGGCCGGACCCAAGTCGCACAGACGCTGGAGGCAGCTCTGCGGCTGTCTCGGGCAGAGGGCCAAGTCAGCCGCTGGGTGACCTTGACTGGCGACTTGCTCCTGCCCGGTGGGGCCATCCAGGGCGGCGAGACCATGGAGCGGCCACCGCGCCACGAAGTCGGACAGCTGCAAGCACGCCTGGCGCAATTGCGCCTAGCCGCCGAAAAGGTGGACCGACGGATGGAGGAGCTGCTCCACGCCCGCACCGACTTGCAGTTGGCCCTGGGCGAGCAGCGCCACGAGCTGACAGCCGCCAGAGACCGGGTGTCGGGTCTGCGCCTGGAGGCGGCCATGGAACTCGGGTTGCGCCCCGCCCTGCTGGCGATCGACACCGACACCTACAGTCGGTGGCGGCAGGCTAAGGAGGAACGGGGTCGGCTGGAGGAACGACTGGTCGCCAGCGAGCGGCAGTTGGCTGATCTCAGCGAACGCCGACAGCTGGCCACCCATGAGCTGACCCAATGTCAGGCGCTGATTGCTGAACTGGAGCAAACCGCCGGCGTGGAAGCCCACCCCTCCCGGGAATCCCATCTCCAGTCAGCGCTACTGCGGCACAGCCGCCAGGTGCTGCGGGCGCTGGCCAGGAACCTGGAACTCCTGGAGCGACGGGGACGAGAACGGGCCAGCCGCATTGAGGCGCGTCTGCTGCGGCTCGACGACAGCGACGTGCGCCTGTCCGAGGAGGGCGAACAGGTGGTTGCAGATTTGGCCGCCTGCCAGCGGCGACTGTACATGGAGCTGGGGGCCAAGGCTGGGGTCCCGTTCGCTGCCCCGGCAGGGACTCTCGATGAGCTGGCGACGCTGCGCCACCAGCTCTCTGAACTGGAGCCGGTCAACGCTGGGGCCCGGCCCGAAGCAGAGCGGGTCGGAGCCCTGCGCCAGGAGCTGGCCGAGCGTCGCCAGGATGCGATGTTGAGTAAGGAACGGCTCCTGACCTTGGCGGCAGAGGCCGACCAGCAACTAGACAGCCACTACAAGGACGCACTCAGTGAACTGCAAGCGCACTTTCAGCGGGTGTTCGCCGAGATGTTCCCAGACGGCGGCGGCGAGCTTGTGGCCAGCCCGGACGGCGTGGACTTTACCCTGACCTTGCCTGGCAAGCGCAGGGCATCACTGGCCTTGCTGTCCGGTGGAGAACGAGCCTTGGTCGCCCTGTGCTGGCTGATCAGTTTGGTAGAACTCAACCCAGCGCCGTTTTTATGCCTGGACGAAGTTGAGGCGAGCCTGGACGAGGAGAACATCCGCCGTCTGCTGTCTTACTTTGATCGACACCGTGAGCGCCAGGTCGTGATGATCTCGCACCAGCGGATGACGATGGAGTGGGCGGACGTGCTGGTCGGCGTGACGATGGATCGCCCGGGCGAGAGCCGACTGGTTGAGGTTCGTCTGGAGGAGGCCTGGCGTGGCGACCTGGGAGCGGTTTAAGGGAGCGCTAGTGCGCACCCGGCAGGCGCTGGCTCTCAGCCGGCGCGATGGCACGGTCACCTATTGGGAAGACGCGCTCCTCTCAGCCGACCTCGGATTCGAGCAGGCGTCCACCATCGCGGCCCGAGTCGGCCGGCTCAGTGCCACCGCCCAATTGGCCGCCTTGCGCCATGAGTTGGTGCAGCTTGCCGGTGCCGGCCATGCCATCGACTTGACCGCACGTCCGGCGGTGGTGGTGATGGTTGGGGTCAACGGTTCGGGCAAGACCAGCACTGCCGGAAAGCTCGCCTGCCGCTGGGGTGGAGAGGGGCGGCGGGTGGTGATGGCAGCCGCCGACACGTTTCGGGCGGCGGCCAGCGATCAGTTAAATGTGTGGGCTCAGGCGGCCGGTGCCGAGCTGGTGGCGCAGAAATCTGGCGCCGACCCTGGAGCGGTGGCCTTCGACGGCCTGCAACGAGCCCGGGCCCGCGGTGCAGACGTCTTGGTGGTGGACACGGCTGGGCGGCTGCACACCCGCCAGCCACTGATGGACGAGCTGGAGAAAGTGGTACGGGTCTTGACCCGAGAGCTGGGGAGAGCGCCAGACGAGGTCTTATTGGTGTTGGACGGCACGATGGGCCAAAACGCCGTGGCCCAGGCCCAGGAATTTTGCCTGCGGCTGCCGGTGACCGGCCTCGTGGTGACCAAGCTGGACGCCTCAGCCAGAGGAGGTGCCGTCTTGGCCGCACGTCACGCAGTCGGCCGGCCGGTGTCTTTAGTCGGTTGCGGCGAGCAGATTGAGGATCTGATTGACTTCGTGCCAGATGCCTATGTTGACGCCCTGCTGGCGGGACTCACCATCGCTTGACCGAAGGCGCCAAGAACCCTAGCATTGGCTGGTAAGGGATTGCCCTTATCAGGAGGTGCCGTGGACCAACTCGGCCACTTGATGATGGTGTACGACGCCTATGGCGAACAGCTGACGCCTCGCCAGCGACAGGCGTTTGGCCTGCGCTACGCCGCCGACCTATCCCTGGCGGAGGTGGCGGCGGAACTGTGTACCTCCCGACCGGCTGCAGCCTATCTGTTGCGGCGGGCGCGGCAGACCCTGCAGCGACTGGAGAAGGAGATCGGAGCGGTGGCAGCCGCCAGCGCACACCGCCAGCTGCTGGAGGCATTGAACAGCCTGGTGAATGGCGACAGTGCTGACCTGGCCCAGGCCCGGGAACTGATTCGTGAGCAACTGCGGACGGGAGGTGAGGGCGCTGCTGGAATCACTGACTGATCGTCTGGGGGCGGCCATCAAACGCATCTCCAGCCGCGGCCAACTCAGCGAGGCCGACCTGGACGATGCCCTGCGCCAGGTCCGCATCGCTCTGCTGGAGGCCGATGTCCATTTCCTGGTGGTCAAGGACTTTATCGCCGATCTGCGCAAAAATCTCGCCGGAGCCCGCATCGCCGACAGCCTGACCCCGGCTCAGACGGTGGTTAAGGCGGTGCATCAGGCTCTGGTGGATCTGCTGACCGGACCGATCGTCACTGTGCCCGGTTCGGGCCCGGCGCCCAGGCGGATTTTGCTGGTCGGATTGCAGGGCGCAGGCAAGAGTTCGCTGGCGCAAAAACTGGCAGCCATGCTCAGCGGTCAAGGACTGCGGCCGATCCTGGCTGCCGCTGACCTGACTCGGGCCGCGGCGGTTGAGCAACTGGTCCAACTCGGCCATGCCGTATCCGTGCCAGTGGTGACGGTAGCCGGAGCGCTTGCGCCGCTGGCCGTAGTGCAGGCGGCGCGCATCCAGGCGGAGCGAGGTGGCTATGATCCCCTGATTGTCGACTCGGCTGGTCGGACAGACCTCAATCAAGCGTTGCTCGCCGAACTGGTGGCCATCCATCAGGCGCTTGAGCCCACCTTGTGCCTGCTCGTGGCGGACGCCATGACCGGCCAGTCGGCCGTCGAGGTGGCCCGCACCTTTGCGAATGCGATGCGGGTGGACGGTGTCGTCCTGACCAAGATGGACGGCGATGCCCGCGGCGGTGCAGCCTTGTCCATGCGGCAGGCCACTGGGCTGCCTGTGGTCTTGATGGCGAGCGGAGAAGGTCCGGCGGCACTGGAGCGGTTTCACCCGGACCGGCTTGCATCTCGCATCTTGGGCATGGGCGACATGCTGACCTTGATCGAGCGCGCTGAGCGGGCGTCCACCGACCAGGCGTCCAAGCAGGTGGCCGACTCTTTGCGCAAGGGCACCTTGACCTACAATGACCTGTTGATCCAGATCCGCCAGGTGACCAAGATGGGGTCGATGGAAGAGCTGATCGGGATGATTCCAGGACTGAACCGACTGCGTGACAAGGCACCGGTCCCCGATCCACAGCAGATCCGCCGGCTGGAGGCGGTCATCTTATCGATGACGCCTGCGGAACGAGCCCAGCCCCAGTTGTTGAATGGACGCCGCAAGCGGCGGATCGCCCTCGGTGCCGGGGTCGAGGTGGCGCTGGTCAACCGACTGGCGAGACAGCTGGAAGAGATGCAACGGCTGGCCAAGTGGGGTCGCAAGCCGCACCTGCCCGGCGGTCTCGGTGGCCTCCAGCCACCACCGCTGCCCCGCTCCAGGGCCCGCAGCCAGTGACCCAGCCTGAGAAGGGAGGTGAGTGGAGATGCCAGTGAAGATTCGACTTCGGCGCATGGGCGCCAAGCACCAACCGTTTTATCGGGTGGTCGTGGCTGATGGACGGTCACCGCAAGGAGGCCGGTTCATCGAAGAGATCGGAACCTACGACCCGACGCGCGAACCAGCCGAGGTGCACATCGTCGCCGAGCGCGCCTTGGCGTGGTTGGCGAACGGAGCACAGCCCTCCGAAACTGTGAAGGCGCTGTTGCGCCGACAGGGGATCGGAGTCGCCGCGCCGGCAGCGCAAGGGGAGGCAGCTAAGTGAAGAACATTTTGCTGTACCTGACGCAAGCCCTGGTCCAGCATCCAGACCAGGTGACAGTGGAAGAGCGCCGCGATGGCAACCGGGTGACCCTGGAGTTGCGCGTGCACCCTGACGACATGGGTCGAGTCATTGGCCGCCAGGGCCGCGTAGCCAAGTCTCTACGAACGGTACTCCAGGCCTTTGCCGGCCGGCACGGCGATCGGGTGCGCATGGATATCTTGGAGTAGTGATCACTATTGCCCGGGTGGTCGGCGCCCATGGCCTCAAGGGCGAGCTGACGCTCGCCCTTGAAAGTGACATGGTGGCCAGGTTCACTCCGCCCCTAGCCGTCACCGTCGGCTCAGAGCCGCCGATGGCACTGACCATCACGGCGTTTCGGCTGTACGGACGGTTCGCTCTGGTATCGACCGCCCAGATCCACGACCGGACCGAGGCCGAGGCGCTGATCGGCTGCAGGCTGATGGTGCCAGACAGCGACCGTTGGCCATTACCGGCAGGACGCTACTACGCAGACGACCTTGTTGGTCTGGCTGTCGTCGCTGCCGACGGAAGGACTCTTGGCCAGGTCCGTCGGGTGTTGCCCGGAGTGGCCAACGATCTTTTGGAGTTGAGTTCCGGCCAATTGGTGCCCATGGTGCGCGCCTGGGTGGAGATCGATCTAGCCACACGCCTGGTCACCGTTTTGCAGGCGCTGGAGAGTGTGACTGACCATGCGCATTGATGTTCTGACGTTGTTTCCAGACGTGTTCGCTCCGCTGTTTTCGCACAGCATTGTGGGCCGAGCCGTGGCCCAGGGGCAGGTCGAACTTGCGGCAGTCGACATTAGACGCTATGCTCAGGACCGTCACCGCTCCGTTGATGACACGCCGTATGGCGGCGGTCCCGGCATGGTGTTGCGAGTAGACGTCCTGGCCAGGGCGATTACAGCTGTTCGCAGTGAGCAAAGCCATGTCGTGTTGCTCAGTCCGGCCGGTCCGCCGCTGGTTCAAGAGACGGTGGTCCGCCTGGCTGGCAAGCCGCATCTGGTGCTCGTGGCTGGGCACTACGAGGGTGTCGATCAGCGCATTGAGTCCGTCGTCGACGAGCAGATTTCGCTGGGGGACTTCATCCTCAGCGGCGGCGAAGCGGCGGCGTGGGCCGTGGTGGACGCCATCACCCGCTGTCTGCCGGGCGTGATCAGTGCGGAGTCGTTGCGGGAGGAGTCGTTCTCCCAGGCCGGATTGCTGGAGGCACCGCAATTCACCAGACCCCGCCGCTTCGGCGATCTGGAGGTGCCCGCCGAGCTTCTGACCGGCGACCATCAGGCCGTGGCGGCCTGGCGGCAACGGGAGGCGCTGCGCAGAACCTGGCTCATGCGCCCGGATCTGCTCCAGCGAGCCGAGTTGACTCCCTGGCAGAGAGCGCTGGTGGAGTCGTTCGAACAGACCATGGCCGCAGCGAGCCGGCTAGGAAGGGGCGATCAGGATGGACATGAGAATTCAGGCGATTGAGGCAGCGCAGAAAAGACAGGATCTTCCGGCTTTTCGGGCCGGTGATGCAGTGCGGGTTTGGGTGAAAGTGCGAGAGGGGAACAGGGAGCGGTTGCAGGCCTTTGAGGGCGATGTGATCAGGCGACGTGGCGGCGGCTTGGGCGAAACCTTCACGGTGCGCCGAGTCAGCTACGGAATCGGCATCGAGCGAACCTTCCCCAGCCACTCACCGGCGATCGATCGAGTGGAGCTGGTACGCCAGGGCGATGTGCGGCGGGCTCGACTGTACTATCTGCGGGAGCTGTCTGGAAAGGCGGCCAGGATCAAAGAGCGTCGCTCGTAGGAGCGGAGACTGATGGCCACAACACCTCCCGACCAGGACCTGAAGCCTCAGGCGGCCAAAGTCCGGCGCAGCGGGTGGCGGGAAACGCTCATCACAGTTGTGGTGGCGTTGATCGCCGCCTTCTTGTTGCGCACCTATGTGATCGCTCCTTACTACGTTTCCGGCTTTTCGATGGAGCCAACCCTGCACAACCAAGAGCGCCTGTTGGTGAATGAGATCGGCTTTAAGCTCAGTGGGCTGCGCACCGGGGACATTGTCGTCTTTCATCCGCCCCTGCCGGTCAGCATCGACTTCATCAAGCGGGTGATCGGTGTGCCCGGGGACACAGTCTCGATGGTGAACGGCCAGGTGTATATCAACGGCAAGCTGCTGGCGGAGCCCTGGGAGACGGTGGCCGGCAAGTCCTATCTCGACCACTTCAACCTGCCGCCGACTCTGGTAAAACCAGGCTACATCTATGTGCTCGGTGATAACCGGGCGCACTCTGACGACAGCCGCTTTTTCGGGCAGGTGCCGATCAGTTCGGTGGTTGGTCAGGCGGTCTTCGCCGTGTGGCCACCGAGCCAGTTCGGCTGGGTGCCCGTTCCCTAGTTCAACTCCCGAGGCCGTGGCCTCGCCCAGCCCTCCGCAGGCAGCGGCGCTGTGAACGCCGGACCGCTAGGGCGTGGGACGAAGGTATGGCGAACGGCGCATTGGGCAAGGGGAAGGGTGGGTGGCCATGGACCCAAGGCGTTGGCGGAGCCTGCAGCTACACCTACCGACCATGTCGGACGGCGGCGTCGAGACACTGGCCAGGGTACTGTCAGCGATGGCACCTGACCCCGAGCGGATGCAACGGGTCGAGCGCGAATTGAGGCGCCGACGGCGCGACCTCTGGCACTTCGACCGTCAGCTGTGCCCGCAGCGAGAGTTCCTGGCCGGGGTGGACGAAGTGGGCCGGGGGGCTCTCGCCGGCCCGATGGTGGCGGCAGCAGTGATCTTGCCGTGGAGCTTGCGCCTGGACGGCCTGGACGACTCCAAGCGACTGAGTTCCGAGCGGCGACTGAGCCTGATTCGTACGCTGATCCGCCACGGCGCCCTCTGGTCGGTCGCAGTCGCCACCCAGCAGGCAATCGACCGGCGCGGCGTTGGTGCGGTGAATAAGGATCTGATGCGCGCTGCCCTAACCGGCCTGCCGCTACGTCCGACCGTGACTGTGGTGGACAGCGTCGATCTGTCCCCTTGGCCGGGGAAATTGGTCAGCTTGCCTCGGGCAGATGGGCAAAGTCGGGCTGTGGCGGCGGCCTCAGTACTGGCCAAAGAGGTGCGCGATCTGATGATGCGACGACTTGGAGAAGAAGCCTATCCCGGATATGGCTTTGAGCGCAACGTCGGCTACGGCGTCCCGGAGCACCTGCAGGCGCTGGGCGCGCTCGGCCTGACCGGACTGCACCGGCGGTCGTTTGTGGGTGGGCAGTTGATCGGAGGAGGCGAACTGGCCTAGAGGCCGCTCACGTCTTTGGCCCCGATGAAGCGCGCACTCCAGTAGGAATTGGAAAGGCTCTGGATGTGAACCTGCTGGCCGGAATCCGGAGCGTCCACGAACTGGCCGCCACCGATATAGATCGCTACGTGTGTCGCCCAGCCGTAAGTGTCGAAAAAGAGCAGGTCCCCAGGCATCAGGGCCGAGGCAGGTACCGGCACCCCGACTTGAAACTGAGCGGACGAGGTGCGGGGCAGAGAGATCCCGGCCAAGCCGGCGACATATTGGACCAGACCAGAGCAGTCAAAGCCGGTGGCGGGCGACGTGCCACCCCAGTGGTAGGGGACGCCGATCTGCTTAAGGGCATCGGCCACCATCGTTGCCCGGATGGCGGAAGCCCCGGCAGTCGTGTTTGCGCTGGCCGTGGCCGGAATCAGTAACTGCTCACCGGGGCTGAGCACCGGCACCGGCAGGCTGTTGAGACTGAGCAGGGCCGCAACGGTGGTGTGAAAGGTTTGGGCCAAGGACGCCATCGAGTCAGAGGGGGAGACGGTATAAAGGGTCGTAGAGGCCGGGGCCGATACCCGGCGCTGTTGCGAGGTGGCTGCAAGGGTCAGGGCATTGCCCGTCTCTTGGTCGATCAACCCGTTGACGGAAAGGCCCTGTTGCTTCTGAAATGAGATGACGGCCCGTTCGGTGGCTGGTCCGAACTGGCCGTTGGCGACGATCCCGTATCCGATTGCTTGCAGGTCTTGCTGGGCGACCACCACCTCGGCGTGATCGGGGGTTCCGGGCGCCAGGATGGGATCACCCAAGCCGCCGGCTAGGGCAACCGGACCGAATCCGAGGAGCATGGCGACAACGCCCAAAATGACCGCCGTCCAAAGGCCATAGCGCAGGAGGATCCCCTCTTCCTGGAGGCTTCGGTCTTACGGTGTTGGCAACGGAGACTATAATACTCAAGGCGTCGCGGCCTGCAAATCCGGCATTTGCCGTCGATGCCAGGTCGTACCATTTTGGTGAATGGGGTGCACTGTGAAATCGTTGATCATCGTTGAGTCTCCGGCGAAAGCCAAGACCATTGAAAAATTTTTAGGCAGCCGTTATCAGGTGAAGGCCTCGCGCGGTCACGTCCGCGATCTGCCCAAGAGCCAGCTCGGTGTCGACCTTGACCAGCGGTTTGCCCCCAAGTACCAGATCATCCCCAGCCAGCGGACGACGATCAAAGAGCTGAAGGCTGCACTAGGAGCGGCGGATCAGGTGTACCTGGCCACTGACCCAGACCGCGAGGGCGAGGCCATCTCATGGCATTTGGCCCATGCCCTCGGTCTCGACCTGACCAGCCCGCTGCGCATCGTGTTTCGCGAGATCACCGCCGACGCCATCCGCAAGGCGGTCGAAGAGCCGCGCCCGATCGACCTGGCTTTGGTAGACGCCCAGCAGGCCCGGCGGGTGCTGGACAGACTGGTCGGCTATCAGCTGTCTCCGCTGCTTTGGCGTAAGGTGCGGCGGGGACTTTCGGCCGGCCGTGTCCAGTCTGTGGCGGTGGGATTGATCGTAGGGCGTGAGCGAGAGCGGCAGGCGTTTGTCAGCCAGGAATACTGGACCGTTTCGGCCACCTTCCTGACCGCAGCGGAGGTATCCCTGAGTGCGGAACTAGCCACCGTTGGCGGCGAGAAGCCGGACCTGGGGTCACAAGAGTCCGTGGCTGCCATTTTGTCGCTCGTGCAGATGGATCAGCCGTTTTTGGTGGCGGCGGTCTCCGAGAAAAAACGCCGCCGGCTGGCTCCGCCGCCATTCACGACCAGCACCCTGCAGCAGGAGGCGTCGCGTAAGCTCGGATTTTCCGTCCGGCGCACCATGTCTGTGGCCCAGACCTTGTACGAAGGAGTCGACCTCAGCGGCGGCGAGCGGGTCGGTCTGATCACGTACATGCGGACCGATGCCACGCGGGTGGCGGACGAGGCCAAAGCACAGGCCCATCAGTACATCCGCCAGCACTTCTCGGAGGCCTACGACCATCCGGTCGATCGTAGGGTCAAGGCCAAACCAGGCGTTCAGGACGCCCACGAGGCGATTCGCCCGACCTCCCTGGAGCGCACGCCGGACCAGGTGCAAAGCCACCTCAATCGCGACCAGTTGCGTCTATACCGCCTGATCTGGGAGCGGTTTTTGGCCAGCCGGATGAGCCCGGCTGATTTGAAGGCCACTGCCGTCGACATCGCCCAGGGCCAAGTCGTCTTTCGGGCCACCGGCAGCGTCGTGCTGTTCGACGGCTTTTTGCGGGTGACGAATATCCCTGATGACGACGAGGAGCTGCGCACCATGCCAGCGGTCGCCGTCGGCGACCCGTTGACCATCGCCGCGATGACGCCGGACCAGCATTTCACCGAACCGCCGGCGCGCTACACCGAGGCGTCCTTGGTCAAGGTCCTGGAGGAAAAGGGCATCGGCCGCCCATCCACCTATGCGCCGATCATCGACACCATCCAACAGCGCGGCTACGTCGAGCTGGTCGAGCGCCGATTCGCACCCACCGTTTTGGGCGAAGTGGTGGTGGATCTTCTCGCCGCACACTTCCCGGAGGTGGTGGACCCCGCGTTCACGGCTGATCTCGAACGGCGTCTCGACCGGATCGAGGACGGCAAACAGGTCTGGCAAGACGTGGTGGGCAGCTTCTACGAAGATTTTTCAGCCCGCCTGAAGACTGCCGACAAGGACATGGCGCGCGTCAAGATGCCGGTGGAACCGACTGACCAGATCTGTGAACTGTGCGGAAAGCCGATGGTGATTCGCCAGGGCCGGTTCGGCCCGTTCCTCTCCTGCAGTGGCTTCCCCGAGTGTAAGAACGCCAAGCCCCTGGCCAAAGGGACCGGTGTCACCTGCCCGGTCTGTCATCAGGGTGAGATCGTGGAGCGCAAGGCCAAGCGGCGCCAGCGCGTCTTTTACGGGTGCAGTCGCTACCCAGCGTGCGACTTTACCTCGCCGTTGAAACCGGTGAACCGGATCTGCCCTCAGTGTGCCGCACCGTATCTGGTCGAACGGCGCCACGGTGGCCAGTTGACGGTCAGTTGTCGAGCCCCCGGCTGCAGCTTCCAAGAAGAGGTTGTGGTCGCAGCCAGTCATGACCAGTGACCACCGCAACCAGATTGAGGCCTTCAGTCAGCGGCTCCAGCTGAGTCAGTCGCCGCGCACGGTTGACGCCTATACCCGGGACGCGACCGCCTTCTTCGAGTTTTTGGACGACCGCCGCCTCAGCTTCGGCCTGGCTGCGGTGCGCAGGTACCTTGTGGATCTGCAAGAGCGCCGGTTGAGCAGGCGGACGGTGGCCCGCAGACTAGCTGGCCTGCGGGCCTTCTGCCGGTTCCAGGAGGAAGCTGGGGTGCTGACCGCCAATCCCCTTCGTCTGGTTCGGTCGCCGAAATCCCGCCGTCTGCTGCCGCACCCCTTCAGTCGGGAAGAGATCGACCGCATGCTGACGGCTACCGGTTCTGGCCCACAGGGTCTGCGCGAACGGGCCGTCTTGGAGTTGTTCTACGGGTCAGGACTGCGCATCAGTGAATTGGCATCACTGGACCTGGGGGCGGTCAACCTGGCGCAGCACTCGGCGGATGTGGTGGGCAAGGGCGGTCAGGCTCGCCGGGCCCTATTCGGCCAGCCGGCAGCCGACGCCATCGGCCGCTATCTGCAGGATGCTCGGCCCTTGTGGGCGGGACCCGAGCAGCCTGCCCTGTTCGTGAACCGCACAGGCGGCCGGCTGAGTGTGCGGGGATTGCGCCGGATCGTGGCCACGCTGGCCGTTCGGGCCAAAGCCACCAGCACCAGCCCGCACGCCCTGCGCCACTCCTTCGCCACGCACCTGCTGGAGGGCGGCGCTGATCTCAGGGCCGTCCAGGAACTGCTCGGCCACCGTTCGCTCAGTTCCACCCAGATCTACACCCACATCGCCCTGACCCAGATGCAAGAACAGTACAAAAAGAGCCATCCGCGGGCCTAGCCTGACGGCCTGGCCCGAAGAGAAGGGGAGACGACACTGTGGCACAGGCATCCGTTCCATCCAGGCAGGAGCTGCCCGTCGAAGAGTGCTGGGACCTGCAGGCGCTGTTCACTACTGAGCACGATTGGCAGCGACGGGGCGATGAGATCCTGAGTCAGGCTGAGGTGGTCGCCCAGTTCTCAGGACAGCTGGCCACCGGCCCAGCGCAGGTGGCTGCGGTCTTGGCCGCAGAGGACAAGCTCAGTCTGCTGGTCGAGCGATACCTCGGCTACGCTTCCTTTCGCCATGACCAGGACACGCAGGACAGCGCCGGACTCAGCCTGGAGCAAAAGTCCCGGCAAGTGCTGGCCAAGGCCCAGGAGGCCGTCGCCTTCATCCGCCCGGAACTGGTGGCGATGGCACCCGGCTTGTTGGAGGGATGGCTCCAAGCGGAAGCTGAACTGGCACCGTATCGGCACACCTTAGAGGAGATCTTGCGCCGTCGCTCCCACTGGCTGAGTCCGGATGTCGAAGCCGCCATCTCTGCACTTGGCCCGGCCTTGGACGGAGCCAGCCAAGCTGCCTCGCAGTTGTCCAACGCCGATTTCGACTTCGGAACGGTGCAAGACAGCGCCGGTGAGTCCCATCCGCTCAGTCACGGCCGCTACGGTCTGTACATGACCGGCCAAGACCGGGTGCTGCGCCAAAACTCCTATCGCAAAGTCCAGCAGACCTACGCCGACCATCGCCACACCTTCGCCGCCACCTTGGCCCAGACCGCCGAGTTGGACGCCACCATCGCCCGACTCCGCCATTACCCCAGTGCGCTGGCGATGCGTCTGGATGAGCGCAGCCTGCCGGACGAGGTCTACCCGACCCTGCTGGCCGCCATCCACCGCAGCCTGCCCACGCTTCATCGCTACCTAAGGTGGCGCAAAAAGCGCCTGGGCCTCGACGCACTGCACTTTTATGACCTGGCCGTACCGATCCAAGAAGACCCGGCCGTATTTAGCTGGGAGGAGGCACAAAGCCTGGTGCGAGACGCCTTGGCACCGCTTGGCGACAACTATCAGCGCATGCTGAGCGCCTATTTGGGCAAGCACGCCATTGACCACCTGGAGAACCGCGGCAAGCGGTCAGGTGCCTACAGTTCGGACGTCTACGACGTCCACCCTTACATCTTGATGACCTTCACCGGTGAGCGCCAAAGCGTGTTCACCCTGATCCACGAATTGGGCCATGCGTTGCACTCTTGCTTCAGCTCAAGCAATCAGTCCGTTCGTAACGCTCAGTACCCGATCTTCCTGGCAGAAGTCGCCTCCACCGCCAACGAACATCTGCTGCTCGAGCACATGGTCAAGCACGCCGCAAACGGCCAAGAGCGGCTGGTCCTGTTGGACAGCCTGGCCCGGGACTACCTGGGCACCGTCTACCGCCAGGCGTTTTTCGCCGAGTTCGAGCAAGCCTTCCACGCCGCCCACGAGGCTGGCAAGCCGCTTACCGCCGAGAGCATCTCGGCCATCTACCGGCAGACCATCGAGCGCTTCTACGGCGACGCCGTTGAGGTCGACGCCGAGACAGAGATGGAGTGGGCCCGCATCCCGCACTTTTACTTCAGCTTCTACGTATTCCAGTACGCCACCGGCTTTCTGGCCGCCTCCGCCCTGATGGAAGGGGTGCGGCGGGACCCGGGCGCCGCCCAGCGCTACGTCGACTTTCTGGCCCTGGGCGGGTCCTTGGATCCGCTGCCCGCACTGCGGAAGGCAGGGGTAGACATGGCCGATGTCGCCTCGTTGGAAGCCGGACTCGCCGCCTTCGACCGCTTGGTCAGCGAATTGGAGGCGTCCCAGTAAGCGGCACGAGGAGGTCACGGCCTGCCTACTGACGGCCAGCCGATTAGCCCAGCGACGATCGTCTTGACCGGGGTCATGGCGGCAGGCAAATCCACGGTCGCAGCACTCTTGGCCGAGCGATTCAGCCACTCCGTACACCTGCGGCGACCTCTTCCGGCGCATGATTGTCAATGGGCGAGCGCCGGTGCGCCCAGGACTTTGGTCTGAGGATCACAGCCAGCTGCGGCTTCGCTATCGGCTGGCCGCCCAGGCTAGCGACGCATATGCTGAGGCCGGCTTCACGGTCGTGGTCCAAGACGTGATCGTCGGCAACTTCCTGACCGACTTCGTGCAGGCCTTGCACCATCAGCCGGTGTTCGTGGTGGTGCTGACCCCATCCGCCGATGCCGTGCAGCGGCGCGAGGCCCAACGCCCCAAGAAGGGTTACGTGGATGGCTGGACCGTGCCGGAATTGGACCGAGTGCTACGGACGCAGACTCCGCCGATTGGGTTGTGACTGGACTCCTCAGAGCAAACGGCAGAACAGACGGCGGACGAGGCGTATCGACGGCTTTGGGCAGAGGCGCGGGTGCGTTAGACACTTTGGGTAGCCTTTAGGGTTCCGAGGATCCACCGGCCGGCCCTTTCACCAATCGTGGGCAAAGAGGTCGGCTCTAGGATGAAACCTGTGGGGTGAGTGGTGAGAGAGGGGGGAAATAGCGGAAGCAGCTCCAAATCTGGCGGTACTGGCCAACAGAAAAGGAGTGCTTCCGTGTGGATGAGCGTATCGCAGCGC
>JAJZLY010000032.1:0-877 GCA_021850485.1 Bacillota bacterium
AAGGACAAGGTGGTCTTGAACGAGCGGGAGCAGGTGCGGATCCGGATCCTGAACGAGCTGCTGCAAGGGGCGCTGGGAGTGGAAGAGGTCTCTCGCGGACCGGTGGTATCAGAATGGCGAGCGTGACAACTGCGGTCCGATTGCGAGACTGAGGGAGCGACGGCCCTGAGCCAGCGCCCACTCCATATCTGAGTATGCGCGGACCGTCTTCTGGGTCAGGGCTTTGAGCGTTCCGGCGCTGATGCCGACGTCGTGGAGGATGCGGTCCTCTGCCCCCGGATCCTCGAGTCTGAGTCTCCACCGCCCCTTCTCCTGGCAGGCGAACAGGCTCTGTTGCCGCCCCTTCCCGTCCGTGATGGTCCCGATCAGCAGCGCATTGGCACTCGGTGCCATGTCTCTCCTCACCTCCAACGACCCAGGCCCGGCCCTTCAGTAGAGAGGCCGGGCCTGGAGGAAACGCAGCAGAGACGCGAGAACGGCACCACCTATGAGCCTCATCAGGCGTGGCAAGCAGGGCCTCTTCTCCCTTGTGCTCGACGACTACTCGACTGGTCGCCGTCGACGGCGGTTTGTCGCGCTGGGCACGACTTCGAAGAAGGAGGCGGAACAGAAGCGTGCTCAGACGCTCGCTGACATGTCTCGGGGGCTCTACCCCGGAAACGCCGTTCGAATGACCGTGGGCGAGTGGCTTGAGGAATGGCTCGCCGGTCGTTCGGTTGCCGGACGGGCTCCGAAGACCCTCATCTCGTACCGCTCGCTGCTCCGCACCCACCTGGTGCCCGCCATCGGCCACATCCGCCTGGTGGACCTCACTCCTGGCCAGATCGAGCACTTCTATGCCTCGTTGCCAAGCCGCTCGCTGGCCTCCCATTGCCAC
>JAJZLY010000032.1:887-25197 GCA_021850485.1 Bacillota bacterium
AGCTTGCGGGCGGCTGTCAGGCGGGGCCTGCTGGCCCGGAATCCAGTCGATTCGGCGGCCAAGCCCCGCACCCAGTGGCATGAGCAGAAGGTCCTCTCTCGGACCGAGGTCCAGGCGCTGTTAAACACAGTCCGGGAGCACCGCCTGTACCCGCTCTTCTTTCTGGCGCTGTCCACCGGCATGCGGCAGGGAGAGCTGCTGGGTCTTCGATGGGAGGACGTCGACTTCGACCATGGGGCGATCAGCGTCCAGGTGCAGCGTCAGTATCTGCCCGGACAGGGAGTGGTCGAACGTCCGACCAAGGAGCACCGCGGGGTGCGTCACATTGAGATGACGACTGCCGAGCGTGAGATCCTGCATCGGCAGGCCGCGTGCCTGGAAACTGAGCGTACGGCGGCGGGGCCTCTGTGGCAGGAGCATGGCCTGGTCTTCCCGTCAGCCCGCGGCACCCCGATGAACGCTCGCAATCTGGTCCGCGTCTTCAAGAACGCTCTCTTAAGAGCCGGCCTGGCTGACGTCCACTTCCACACTCTCCGCCACACGGCGGGCACCCACCTGGCCCACGATTCGGGAGGCAACCTCAACGCGGTTCAGGAACGCCTGGGCCACGCTGACGTGGCCACGACGCTACGCATGTACGGGCATGCCCTAAAGGGCTCCCAAGAAGCGATCGCCGAGCGGACGATGCGCTCTCTGTTAGGTGAAGAGGACGCAACGAGAACAGACGAGGGTCGGCGTGAGCAATGAAGCGGGACGAAACCTCCGGATGGTAGCAACTTGGTAGCAAATGCGACTTCCGAGCCTCCAGATGTTGTCAAAGAAGAACCCGCTCACCCTTACGGGGAGCGGGTCTAACGTGGAGCTGCTGGAGGGCCTCGAACCCCCGACCTGCTGATTACAAATCAGCCGCTCTGCCAACTGAGCTACAGCAGCGACGTTCCGATTCTAGCACTAGTGGGCGCTCAGACGTCGAGCAGGTCCTGCTGGCGGGTCTTGAGGTAGCGCTCGACCTTGCGCTTAACGCGCTGCAGCGCGTTGTCGATCGACTTCACGTGTCGGCTCAATTCCACCGCGATCTCCTGATAAGACTTACGATCGAGGTAGGCGACCAGCACCTTCAACTCGAGATCGGACAAGATCTCGCCCATCTTGTCTTCGATATCACCGAATTCTTCGCGGTTGATCACCAGTTCTTCCGGATCGGAGACCTTGTTTCCGGTGATCACGTCCAGCAACGTCCGATCGGAATCCTCGTCGTAGATCGGCTTGTTCAGCGACACGTAGGAATTCAGCGGGATATGCTTTTGACGCGTGGCCGTCTTGATGGCGGTGATGATCTGGCGCGTGATACACAGCTCGGCGAAGGCACGAAACGACGACTGCTTGTCGTTGCGGAAATCGCGAATCGCCTTATAGAGGCCGATCATCCCCTCTTGGATGATGTCCTCGCGGTCGGCCCCGATCAGAAAGTACGAGCGGGCCTTGGCCCGCACAAAGTTCCGGTATTTGTTAATCAAAAACTCCTCGGCGCTGGCCGACCCCTGATGCGACAACTCGACGAGATCCTCGTCGGCCATCAGGTCAAACGTGAGAGGCTCTGCAGTGAGCACCGCATCCGAAACCTTCAGGCTCAAGACAGCACGCCCCTCTCGGCTCTGCTCCTGCCTCGTCGCATGTCCTGTCGATTGGCTGGACGCATTATAGGGACTCGCCGCAAACGGCGTCAAGCCGCTGTTCCAGCCTTTTCCAAATTCACCTGGCAAGTGTGGCCTGGTACAACAAGATGGCCGCTGCTACGGAAGCGTTGAGAGAAGGCGTTATGCCTCTGGTGACAATCCGCACACGCAGGTCCACTCGCTTGAGCAGTAGCGGCCCCAATCCCTCATGCTCTGCCCCGACCACCACCATCAAGGGGCCGGACAGATCCGCCGTGCTTAGCGGCACATCGCCGTCCGGATCTGCAGCCACCACGCGACCGCCGGAACGCCGAAACTGGTCAAACGCCTGGGAGAGGTTTCCGACTCTGGCCACCGGCAAGGTGGCCAAGGCGCCGGCACTGGTCCGCTGAGCGGTCGCGGTCAGTCCAGCGGCTCGATGGCGGGGCAAGATCAGCCCCTGTGCCCCCATCGCTTCAGCGGTGCGGGCAATGGCACCCAAGTTGCGCGGGTCCTGCAGATGGTCGAGCGCGACCAGCAGTGGGCTGGTGCTGGCGGCGAAGGCCCGTTCGACCAGGTCCTCGACGCTGAGTACCGTGGCGGCGGAGATGCGCCCAGCCACTCCCTGATGGTGTCCTCCCACCAGACGGGTGAGCGCTTCCATCGGCACCACTTCCACCACCACCCGGCTCTCCTTTGCCAACTGGTGGAGATCTTCCAGATGTCGACCCGCGGCAAGGTACAGCTTCTCCAGCCGGCCGGCGGCCAAGGCTGCCTTCACCGCCTGACGGCCGCTGACCCACGACTCGTCCGAAGCGCTGCCTGGCTCCGGCGGCTTAAACTCACTCATGCTCGGTACCAGCGGCTGCCCTGGGACGTATCTTCAACGACTACACCTAGCTCCTTCAACTGCTGGCGGAACTGATCGGCCAGAGCGAAGTCGCGGCCCTGGCGTGCCGACTCCCTGGCTGCGACCAGCAGAGCGATCTCGTCGTCTGCGTTCAGCTCTGTGTTCTGGGGCGTCACGCCCAGCAATTCGGTCATGGCTTCAATCCCGGCGAGGTAGCGGCCGAGGGCAGGCGCCTTGGCTCCGTGGTCCAAGGCGGTATTGGCTCCACGCACCGTCTCGAATAGCACACCCTGTGCCTCGGCCGTGTTGAAGTCGTCCGCCAAGCACGCCAGGAAGCGGTCCCAGCCCTCTTTCTGCTCTGTCGGTACAGTCACGTGGCGCAGCCGGCGGAGTACATTCTCAATGCGGCGCAGCGCAGCCTTCGCCTGATCCAGTCCTTCCAGCTCGGCGGCCAGGGGGCTGCGGTAATGAGCCGACAGCAAGAACAGGCGGATGGCCTCCGGGGCGTAGCGGTCCAGCAAGTCGCTGACCCGGAACGTGTTCTTCAGCGACTTCGACATCTTCTCGCCGCTCATGGTCAGCATGCCGTTGTGCATCCAGATTCTGGCCGGGCTTTCATGGGCCAACGGAGTGCTCTGGGCGATCTCATTCTCGTGATGCGGGAACAGCAGGTCCACCCCACCGCCATGGATGTCAAAGGGCACACCCAGGTGATGGGCAGACATCACCGAGCACTCGATGTGCCAGCCGGGACGACCCGGCCCCCAGGGAGACGGCCAGGAGAAGTTGGGGTCCGGCTCATGTTTCCACAGTGCGAAGTCTTCGGGAGCCTGCTTGCCCGGATCCAGCTCGACCCGGGTGCCGGCTTGGCGCTCATCCGCCGGCTGGTGACTGAGCTGTCCGTATCCAGCGAACGACCGGACAGAAAAGTACACGCTCCCGTCTGCGGCATAGGCGTGGCCGAGGGCGATCAACTGCTCGATGTGCACGATCATCTCCGGCACGTAGTCGGTGGCCCTGGGTTCTATCTGCTCACCAATCCCCAGCCGGGCGGCGTCGCGATGGTAGAGATCGATATAGCGGTCCGTCAGCTGACGCAGGCTGATCCCCTCTGCCTTGGCACTGGCGATGGTGCGGTCATCGACATCCGTGAAGTTTTGAACCTTCGTCACCTGGTAGCCAGACTGGCGCAGGAAGCGGGCCAGGGTGTCAAAGATCACGAAGCAGCGGAAGTTTCCAATGTGCAATTCGTCATAGACGGTCGGCCCGCAAACATAGATCCGTACCTCGCCTGGATGGACCGGCGTCAGAGTCTCCAGTTCCCCGCTCTGTGTGTTATGCACTCTGATCGACATTCGAAGCCCCTTTCCGACGTTCGAGGGTAGCCAGCCTGACCGCTAGCTTCGCTACATCCCGGCTGATCTCGGCCAATTTCTCTTGGACCGGGTCCGGCAGGTTCCCATGCTCCAGATCCTCCTCTTCGTGCACCGGCTGGCCATGGCGGCGGACGACTCGCCCTGGTATACCGACCACCGTCGCATGGGCAGGCACTGGATGCACCACCACCGCTCCTGCCCCGATCTTTGCGCCCTCCCCTACCTCAATTGCGCCCAGAACCTTGGCCCCGGTCGAAATCATCACATGCGAGCGGATGGTCGGATGGCGCTTGCCTTTCTCCTTACCGGTGCCGCCTAGGGTAACGCCCTGGTACATGGTGACATCATCTCCCACCTCGGCCGTTTCGCCGATCACGACGCCGGAGCCGTGGTCGATAAACACGCGTCGGCCGATCACGGCGGCGGGATGGATCTCGATCCCGGTTCGCCGCCGACTGCGTTCTGACAGCCACCTGGCCAAGAGGCGGAAGCGGCCCTGCCACAGCGCATGGGCCAGGCGATGACTGCGCACCGCTCTGAACCCTGGGTAGCAGAGCAAGACCTCCCAGGTGCTACGGCAGGCCGGGTCCCGGTCCTTGACCACCTGGATATCCTCGCGCCACAACTCAAACACGCCGATCCCCCCTGCCGACAAAGACCCCCCTCGCTCAGAGGCGAGGGGGGTCGCGGTTCCACTCTGATTTCGCCGGCTAACGCCAGCCTCACGCCCCTAACGCGGGATACGGTGGGCTTTGCCGCAGCTCAGCGCCACGCTCCGGGATGCACTTCGTCGATGGCGGCCAGGTCCTTGCAGCCAAGGGACCCTCTCTGTGGGCCGGTGGCACCGAGTACTCGTCCCTTCATCGTTTGCGCCATTATCCCCACCCAAGGCTGCTCTGTCAACGCGCTGGCCGCAGGACAACCACGGCCCACACCTTCACCCCGAGCCCACTGCCTGCATTGACCAGACCCTCTTCGGTGGTCGCCTTAAGCCCTACCTGGCCAGGACTGATGCCGAGCAGGCGGCCCACCTCAGTACGGATGGCATCACGGTGCGGTCCAATCCGCGGCGCATCGGCCGCCACGGTAATGTCAGCCTGGACCACCACCAGGCCTTGGTCCAAGGCTCGGCCAACCGCCCCCTGAACGATCTCTCCGGAGTCCATGCCTGCCGTCTCCGGCCGGCCCGGCGGAAAGTAGTGACCAATATCGGCAAGCCCAGCCCCGCCCAGCACCGCGTCGGCCAGGGCGTGCAGCAAGACGTCACCATCTGAGTGCCCGACCAGCTCCAGGCCAGCAGAGATCGCCACACCACCCAATTTGAGCGGTCCCGGCCCAAGCCGCAGGCGGTGCACATCATAACCATGTCCCACCCGAACCGCGGGTTCGGGCTGACGCTGCGCCAAAATCGCCTCGGCAAGGGCGACGTCCTCGGCCACGGTCACCTTCAAATTGGCCGGATCGCCAGGTACGCTGACCAGCTCGCCTGGGCTGTGGGCAAACAGCTCCGCCTCGTCGGTCAGCCCGGGTGGCTGACCGCTGAGGCGCCTGGCCAGCTCAGAGCGAGGGAAGGCCTGCGGGGTCTGCACCTGGTAAGCAGCCTGGCGGTCGATCGCCGTCCAGGTCGACTGACCGTCGCGGCGCAGGGTATCCGATACAGCGACCACCGGCATCGTGGCCAAGGCCGCCGAAGACGCCACCCGGTCGATCAGTTGTGGGGTTACCAGCGGCCGGGCGGCGTCATGCACCACCACCCGATCTACCTCTCCAGGAAGAGCTCGCAGGCCGGCGCCTACCGAGTCCTGTCGGGTCAAGCCACCCGCGACCGATCGCAGAGCCCCGGTGCGAAACGACCAATCGCTCAGAGCCGGCAGGTCCTCTTCGCGCGCCACCACCAGGAGGCCGTCCACCGAGGAACCCTGAAATGCCTGGACAGACCAGTCGAGCATCGGCCTGCCAGCCAGCGGAAATAGAGCCTTGGCACTGCCAAAGCGCTGGCCCGAACCAGCCGCGACGATCAACCCCCAGGTCCGATGTAGTTGATTCATCGGTTAATGGCGAGAGAGGACCTGGCCGGTTGCATGCTGCTGCACCTGGCGCGGTTTGGCAAAAATCATCCGGCCGGCGGCAGTTTGCAAGGCAGATGTCACAGTCACAGCCACGGTCTCGCCGATCAGGGTGCGGCCTTGCTCAACGACGATCATGGTGCCATCTGGCAGATAGGCGACCCCCTGGCCCTCCTCTTTGCCCTCGCGGATCAAGGTCACCTCGATATCCTCGCCGGGGAGCAGCACCGGGCGGACCGCGTTGGCCAGCAGGTTGACGTTCAGCACGCCAACGCCCCTCACCGCCGCTACCTTGTTCAAATTGTAATCAGTGGTGATCACGACACCACCGAGGCTCTTGGCCAGATTCAGCAGGCGCGAATCCACCTCCACGAACCGGTCGTCACCCGAGTCGTCCATGACCTGCACCTGAGCGCCGTGGTCCTTGCGGATCCGTTTCAGCATGTCCAGGCCATGCCGACCACGCTGGCGCTTTTGGTCGTCAGCGGAGTCAGCCACGTGCCTGAGCTCCTCCAGCACGAAGGAGGGGATGATAATGGGCCCTTCCACAAATCCGGACTCCAAAATATCGCTGATCCGGCCATCGATGATGGCAGAGGTGTCGAGCACCTTGGGTACAGGTCCGTCGGGTGACTTGGCGGCCTTGGCCTTGGGCGCCAGGCGGCCACGACTGGGCAAGATGCGCAGACTCGTCAATTCGTCGCGTTTTTTCATGCCGATGACCAAGCCGGCGTAGCCCAAGATGACGCTGACGAAGATGGGCAAAAACGGCCCGACCAAAGGCACGAACGAAACCGGAAGCGCCAACAGATACCCTGCCACCAAGCCGATGATGGCGCCTACGGCTCCCCACACCAGCTCGCTAGCGGTCAGTGTCGCCACCCGTGTCTCGATCCGGCCGCGAAATCCGATCGTCAAGCGGCGCAGCCACGGCGTCAGCAAGTAGCCCAGGCCGGCCACCACGATGCCGCCTGCCGCCATCACGAGCGTCTGCTGCAGCACACTCCAGTGTCCGTTGCTGAGGGCAACAGCAGTGTAGTACCCGACAGCCAAGCCGAGCAGGAGACCAATCACAGTCAGAACGCGGCGAGCCATCTGGCCTCACCCTCTCTTGGGCTCATTCTATACGATCCGCCTGTCAACCCGAAGAGGTCCGGGCAGAGAAACTGGAAATCTCTGGCTCGTTGACAGCCGGACGTGCGCTTCATACACTCGATGCAGGTTCGATCGGCAGGGAGGCCATCGGGTGAAGGACCTGCTGTTTTCTGAGTTTCAGTCCACCGTCCAGGAAAATGTGATCCGGCACAAGAGCCTGATCGATGGCATGACAAAGCTGGAAGAGTCCGTGTCGCGGGTCAACCGGGCGATCGCCAAATCGGTTACCTCATGCGGTTGCATCCAAATCGTTGCCGAGAAGCATGTCATTCCCGAGGGCCTCAGCCTGGGCCAACTGCGCGACCTTCTGGACACAGGTGTGCGCGGCCAGCTTTGTGAGAACTGCCAAGACGCCATCGAGTCTGAATTGGGCAGTTCCATGTACTATCTCACCTCGCTGATGAATGCGCTTGGGCTGTCTCTCTACGACTGCCTGCTGACGGAATTGCAAAGGGTGAAGGCACTGGGTGTCTTCAACGGCGCCTAGAATCGGCACCACCTGACGCGCAACGCCCCCGGTCAGCACCGGGGGCGTTTTTCATATCGCCAGCGGGGCCTCAGATGCGCTCGGTACCAGCCATAACGTCCTCGTGCAGCCGGGAAAGCCCACTTTGGATCGAGCGGGCCCGAGCCTCGCCGACTCCCTCCACCTGATCGAGTTGCTCCAGGTTGGCTGCCTGGATACGGCTGAAGCTGCCGAAGTGGTTGACCAGGTGACTGATCACACCATCAGGCAGTCTAGGCAGGCGACTGAGAATGCGCATGCCACGACTCACCAGCGGGCGGTCCGGGTCTGGGCCGAGGTGGAGAAAGCGGCTCAGCCATTCAGTGTTCAGGATATCGTCACTGTCCCGGCCGGCCAGCTCCGCCAGGCGCTCGTCGGCCAATTCACGACTGAGCGCGCTCTCGGCATAGTCGCGCAGCACGAGCAGCGCCTCTTCTTGAACTCCGCCAATCAGCTCATGCAGCTGAATGCCGATCAGCCGGCCCTCCGAGCCCAGCTCGGCGACATAGCGATCAATCTCGCTCTTCACCGACAGTAAAATGGCGGCTTGCTGCAGAACCAGCGTCACGTCCTGGGCGCTGACATCTTCCTCGAACTCAAGCATGGTGAGCCGGCGCGCCATATCGTTAAAAGTGTGCCGGTAGCGGATGGTCGTGGCCAACGCCTGATTTGCCTTTCCCATCAGCAGTCCAGGCTCTTCCAATACATGCTTGACCGGACCGCGGTAGAGGGAGATGACCGACCGACGCTGGGAGATGGCGATCAGCAGTGCGCCAGTCGCCTTCGCCGCTCGCTCGGCAGTACGGTGCCGAATTCCAGTCTCCGTGGATAGGATGGAGGAGTCAGGCACCAAATGAACGTTTGCCTTGCGAATTCGCTTCAGGTCGGCCGACAGCACGATGGCCCCGTCCATCTTGCTCAGTTCGTACAGGGACGCAGGTGCAAAGGGGATATCGAGTGGAAACCCGGAGTCAAAGATGGCGCCCACTTCCGGCCCCTCATCCAGGACGATCAGGGCGCCGCCGTGGGCGTGCAAAATATTGTCTAGGCCCTCTCGCAAGGGTGTACCCGGCGCCACCATACGGACCATGTCCAGGATTTCTCCCTCGTTGCCTCGGCTCACGCCCTGTCCCCCTCGCCCGCCAGAGAGATCGATGGCCTACAGTTCACGACCGGGTGGGCCACCTCCTTGTGGAGGTGGCCCACCGCAACAACCAGCGCTCAGGATTCGGCGGTCGGCGTGACGATGTCGGCTGCGACCAGGGGTGCAAAGACGATTTCGCCCTCACCCATCTCGCCCTTGATGCGCTGACCGGCCTTGATCGTACCGGAGAGCAGCGCTTCTGACACAGGGTCTTCCACGTAGCGCTGAATGGCCCGGCGCAACGGTCTGGCGCCGAACTTGGGGTCATAGCCGACCTTGGCCAGAAAGTCCTTGGCCTCATCCGTCAGTTCGATGGTCAGAGCCTGGTCGGCCAGGCGCAGGGAAAGACGATCCAGCATGATCTCGACGATCCGGCGCAGATCTTCGTTGGCGAGGGAGTGGAAGACGATGATGTCGTCCACCCGGTTCAGGAATTCCGGGCGAAAACTGTGCCGCATCTCGTCTAGGACCTTGGACTTCATCCCTTCGTAGCGGTCCTTGTCAGTGCCAGGCCGAAAGCCCAGACCGGCGTCCGAGCCCAGATGGCTCATGCCGATGTTGGAGGTCATGATGATCACCGTGTTGCGAAAGTCGACGGTCCGGCCCTTGGCTTCGGTCAGCCGACCTTCCTCCAGGACCTGGAGCAAGATATTGAAGACCTCTGGGTGCGCCTTTTCAATCTCATCCAGGCAGACTACGGCGTAGGGCTTACGGCGGACTGCCTCGGTCAGCTGGCCGCCCTCCTCATAGCCGACATAGCCCGGGGGGGCGCCGACTAGGCGAGAGACCGTGTGCCGTTCCATGTACTCCGACATGTCGATCGTGATCATCGCATCCTCATCGCCGAACAAGGATTGAGCGAGTGCTCGGGCCAGCTCCGTCTTGCCGACGCCGGTTGGTCCCAGGAAGATGAATGATCCAATCGGCCGCTTGGGGTCCTTGAGCCCGGCCCGGGCCCGCCGGATCGCCTTGGAAACGGCCGTCACTGCCTCATCTTGGCCGACATAACGACGGCGCAACTCAGCCTCCAGGCTGAGCAACCGCTCCGACTCCTCCATCTCCAGGCGGGTGACCGGAATGCCCGTCCAAGAGGATACGATCTGGGCCACGTCTTCTTCGGTCACCACCGACTTGTGGCTGGCCGTCTTCTTCTCCCACTCCTGTTTGGCGTGATCCAGTTCCTCGTTCAGCTTTTGCTCCTGATCGCGCAGGTGTGCCGCCTTCTCGAATTCCTGGGCGGCGATCGCCGCCTCCTTCTCCTTGCGGATCTCCTCCAGATGGTCCTCCATCTGTTTGAGGTCCGGTGGCACCACAAAGGCCTTCAGCCGCACCCGGCTAGCCGCTTCGTCGACCAGGTCGATGGCCTTGTCCGGCAAGAAACGGTCGCTGACATAGCGGTCGGACAGACGGACCGCCGCCGCCAGGGCACTATCGGTGATCTCGACGCGGTGGTGCGCCTCGTAGCGATCGCGCAGCCCCTTCAAGATGGCCATCGTCTCTTCGGCCGTCGGCTCGGCAACCATGATCGGCTGAAAGCGCCGCTCCAGGGCTGCGTCTTTCTCCACATGCTTACGGTACTCGTCCAAGGTGGTGGCCCCAATCGCCTGCAACTCGCCGCGCGCCAGGGCCGGCTTGAGAATATTGCTGGCGTCGATCGCTCCCTCGGCGGCACCGGCACCGATGATGGTGTGCAATTCGTCGATGAACAAGATGATGTTGCCGCTCTGACGGATCTCCTCCATCACTTTCTTCAGCCGATCCTCGAACTCGCCTCGGTACTTAGATCCTGCCACCAGGGCTCCTAGATCCAGGGCCACCACCCGGCGCTCCTTGAGCGTTTCGGGCACCTTGCCCAGCACGATCCGCTCGGCCAGCCCCTCGGCGATGGCCGTCTTTCCGACACCGGGCTCACCGATCAGCACCGGGTTGTTCTTGGTGCGCCGAGACAGGATCTGGATCACCCGCTCGACTTCTTTGTCGCGGCCGATCACCGGATCCAGCTTGTCCTCCTCAGCCAGTGTGTTCAGATCACGGCCGAACTGATCCAGCACCGGCGTCTGCGAGCGATTTTTGCCGCGGCCGGCGGTGGCCGCAGTACCGGATCCGCCCAGCTGCTGCACCATCTGGCCGCGCAGCTTGTCCAGATCGGCACCCAGGTTCACCAACACCCGGGCGGCCACGCCCTCACCTTCGCGGATCAACCCGAGCAAGATGTGCTCTGGTCCGACGTAGTTGTGACCAAGCTGGCGTGCCTCTTCGACGGAAAACTCGAGCACCACTTTCTTGGCTCTAGGGGTGAGGCCGATCTCACCCGAGGCCGGGGTAGACCCGCGGCCGATCACCTTTTCCACCTCGGCCCGCACCCGGTCCAAGGTGACGCCCATCCCGGAGAGCACCTTCACCGCCAAGCCGTCGCCGGCGCTGAGCAGTCCCAGCAGCAGATGCTCGGTGCCCACAAAGTTGTACTGAAGCCGCTTCGCCTCTTCTTGGGCCAGAATCAGGGCTCTCTGGGCCTGCTCGGTAAACCGTCCGTACATCGACATGTCATCCGTCCTCTCTCATCAGTCGTTCCCGGATCAAACTCGCCCGTAACTGAAATCTTCCTTCTCGGCTCAGGTCCTGGGCTGCGGTGCGGTCCAAAAACCCAGGCAGAGCCACCACTTGCAGGGCACTGAGCGTGGCATACGACGGGGACTTGAGCAGTCCCATCTCCACCCCCAGGCGCAGCGCTGAGATCTGCGCGATGGCCTCGTCGGCGGAGAGCAACCGGGCGTTTTCCAAGATGCCCTTGGCTCGCCAGACCCGGTCTTGGATGCGCCCCATCTGCTCTGCTGCCAGTTGCTTGCGCGCCTGGCGCTCTTGCTCCACCACCTGCTGGGCCACCTGGGCGACCCCCTCGGCCAGCGCCTGTTCGTCTTCGCCCAAGGTCACCTGATTGGAGATCTGGAACAACTCGCCGAGCGCTTGCGTGCCTTCGCCGTAGATGCCGCGCACGGCCACTCCGGCCTGAGCCAGAGCCTGCAACAGGTGGCCGATCGACTCGGACAGCACCAGCCCTGGCAGGTGGGCCATCACCGAGATTCTCAAACCCGTACCGAGGTTGGTGGGACACGCCGTCAGATAGCCGCGTCGGCTGTCCACTTCCCAGTCCAGCTCACGCTCCAAGCCGTCGTCGACCTCGAGGGCGGTATTCAGTGCCGCCTCCACGTTGAGTCCGGGGGCAAACGCCTGGATCCGCACATGGTCCTCCTCGTTGACCATCAACGCCGTGCCTTCGTCGCGGCGAATGGCGACTGCCCGCTGCAGCTCCCCTTGCAAGAATTGCGGTGAAACCAGGTGTTTTTCCATCAGTACCTGCAAGTCCACCGGTGCCACCGCACTGATCGGAAAGTAGTCCCAGTCCGCTCCCAGTTTGCCGACCGCGCCGCCGACCCGTTCCACCAATGCCGCCTGTTCGGCCTCGCTCATGCGGTCCGGGAAGTGCATGCCGGTCACGTTGCGGGCCAGCCTGGCCCGGCTGGACAAGATCACGTCCTGGGATGGACCGTCCTGTTCCAACCAGGGAGACAGCGCCCTGGCCGCGTGATCATCCATGCTCATGCCGGTGCGCCCCCTTCCGGTTCCGACTCCAGGCTGCGGATGCGGTCTCTGAGCACCGCGGCTTGTTCATACGACTCCTGGAGGACCAGCTGGCCCAGTTCATCGCGCAACTGCTGCAGTTCTCGCTGACGGCCGATGCGCGAGCCGCTGCGTCGAGGCAGCTTCCCGCGGTGCCATTCGCCGGATTGCATCCGGCTGATCACCGGATCGAGCAGTTGCGAAAACTCCTGGTAGCACTGTGCACAGCCAAGGCGGCCGGTGGCTTGGAAGTGGTGAAATGGCAACCCGCACGCCGAACAGACAGGTCCGTCTTGGACCGTGGGCTGCACCCCGCCCAGTCCGAGCAGGGCACTCATCAGGTTGTGCATCATCAGCGACGGATTTCCCATGAACTGAAAGGCGCCCCGCTCCTTGGCACACTCGGCGCACAGATGCTCGGTGCGCATCTCTTGCCCGATCAGGGTCGTCACCTGCACACTGGCTGGGCGCTGCTGGCAGTCGTCACACAGCATCATCGGCTCTCACCCCCCACGCTGGCCAGATAAGCGGCCAACATCTCCGTTAAAAGTCGGTAGCGGAGCAGGTCACGCTCAGGCAACCCGACCGCCAGCACCCGGCGATCAACGGCCCGCCGCAACATGCGAGCCACTCGCCCGGCGAGCAGTCCGCCCTCTTCCAGACGGCTGATCAGATCCTCTGCCTCAACCTGATTGACCTGGCCCTTCAGCCGATTCAGGCTCTCCAGTAACTGCGGGAGATCCGGGCAGCTCAGCCGGCGCAGGCGAATGAACCCGCCTTCTCCGCGCCGACTCTCCACCTGATAGCCCCGTTCCACCGAGAAACGGGTGGCCAGCACGTAGTTGATTTGAGACGGTGCGCAGGCAAAGTAGTCAGAGAGATCACTGCGTTTGAGCTCGACCTCGCCTTGGTAGGCGAGCAGGTCGCGCAGGTGGGTCTCGATGGCGTCAGACAGCGTCACGACGGTGGCGACCTCCCTTGCTGACTAATCCTGATCTATTGTATACATCGATTCGATCCGCCACGCAAGAGGTTGCTCCTCAGCAGTACTTAATGTCCCTTTTCGATGCCCTGGCGGACGCCGGTGACCCCCTTCTCCGACACCCTCAGCAGGAGCATCATGCCGATTTTGGGCGGGGCACAGAGCTTGAAGGTCACCGCCTTGGCGCTTGGTCCCAGCGAGACGGGCGGTCTGGGGGAAGCAAGGAGGCTACACGAGACCGCGACCGAAACCGGGCTCTTCGCTGGCCATCGAGGGCGACATGATCGATGTCCTGTTGAAGGCTCCCCTTTAGCCCGTCCGCATCCGATCTCGCGACCGTTCCTGCGGCCCATCCGCGGCTTGTGATGAGCCACCCCCACTTCTGGTTCGCTCAGGAAGCGGGACGGAACAAGGACTCGACCAGCGTCAGCAGCCGCATATCGACGTCCGCCAGTGGGACCTGGTCCGGACCGTCGACACAGAAGGGCCCCTGGGTGGTGAACGCCTGGTAGCGGTTTCCCATCCGAAAGACCACAGAGGCCGCGGCCGATCCCGTAACCTTTGGCGTCAACCCTGGACAGTTATAGGCCTGCAACGAGTTCACCAGCCGCTGCAAGCGGTCAACAGCCTTGGTGCTGGTGACCACCTTCCACATCCATGGGCCGCCATAAACGCTCTGAAACCCGATGCGCACCGACTGCGCGTCTCGAGACACGATGCTAGCGAGGGGCCTCGGCGGCAAGATGATCCGCATCATGGACACCGAGAAGAGGCTTTGTCCAAGCCCCTCCGTTGTCTGGATATTCAAGCTGAACATCACGCTGGGGCCCCGGGCGAAGTCCCAGCTCCAAAGCGCACAGCCCGGTGGGGCTGAATTCGAGCAGTTGCCACCGCCCTCGCCGAGGCTTAGAAATCCCAGCGGCACGAGCCGGCGCTGGTAGTACTCGCCGAGCTGCGTCGGTCCCCAGGGGCTGTCGTAGGTGCGGGTCTGCATGTGCAGATAAAGACTACCCAGGCTAGCGCCTGGCACTGGAGCGGCCGAAGAGACCGTGGAGCCAGGCGGTGGCGGCACCGGAATGGCGGCATGGCTTGGATTGGGCGTCCACACCGACTGCGCTTGCCAGCTCAGCACCGCGAACGCGGCGGCCGAAGCTAGCACCAGTGCGCCTAGCGCCACCCACAGGGCCTTCCAGTTCAATCTGGGCCTCCCGCTGTGGCCGCAACCCACCGCCACCCGCTCCAGAGAGAACCCTCGCCGCCTTCGACCTGGTCTACGGCCTTGGCGCCGTGTTCCAACTCGGTCACCTTCGGCTCAGGCCTGCGCCCGTTTACCTTGGATGATGGCGTGAGCCACTGGGGCCGGCACTTCCTCGTAATCTCGAAACTGCTGCTCAAACTGGGCCCGCCCACCCGTCAGCGAGCGCAGGTCGATGGCGTAGCGGGCCAGTTCCGCTGCTGGCACGTGCGCCTTGACGACGGCGTTTGCGCCGACCGTCTCCATGCCCATGACCCGGCCCCGTCGCCGGTTTAAGTCGCCGATCACATCGCCCATCAACTGTTCGGGGCAGGTTACAGTCACATCCATCACCGGTTCGAGCAACACCGGCTGCGCCTTTTCGGATGCCGCCCGAAAGGCCAAGATACCAGCCAGCTTAAACGCCATCTCAGATGAGTCGACCGGATGGTCCGAGCCGTCCACCAGGGTGACTTTCACGCCCGTCACCGGGAATCCGGCCAGCACACCCTCGGCCATCGCCTCATGCACGCCCTTTTCCACGGCCGGCCGATATTGCAGCGGCACGCTGCCGCCAAAGATCTTGTCCACCCACTCAAACGGCTTGGTGCTCGGCCCAACCTCCAGCCAGACATGGCCGAACTGCCCGTGGCCTCCGGTTTGCTTCTTGTGTTTGCCCTCGGCCTTCACCGTCTGACGCAGGGTCTCCTGATAGGCAACCGGCAGGGCCTCCAGGCGAACCCCAACCCCTACCTTGCGCTTCAGGCGCTCGACCAGAACGTCCAGGTGCAGCTCTCCATAACCTGCGATCACCGGCGCCTGAACGTGGGCCGGGTGTTCCAGGGTGAGCGACGGGTCCTCTTCCAGCAAGCGGGTGAGGGCCGGCGACAATTTCTCTTCGTCGGCGTCGCTGAGCGGGTGCACGGCCAGCTTGTACTGGGCTGGCGGGAAGGAAACAGGGGCGAATGGAGTGAGAGCCAGCCCTGGCTCGGCCAGGGTGTCCCAAGTGGTGGTGTCCTGAAGTTTGGCCACCGCTCCGATCTCGCCGGCGACCAACGCCGAAACCGGCTGTTTGGTCTTGCCGTGGAGCCTGAACAGCTGGCTGAACCGCTCACTGCGATGGCGGTTCAAGTTCTCCAGGTGCTGGTCGGCCTTGAGGGTTCCGCTCACCACCCGAAACACATTGAGACGGCCGACGAAGGGGTCCGCCATTGTCCTTAAGACCCGAACCACGGTGCCGCCCAGGTCTTCGGTTACCGGTGGCGGCAGACAGTCGGAGATGGCCAGACACAGGGCGTCTAGGCCAGTTCCGGTCAGCGCAGATCCGATCAAGACCGGGTGCACGGTGCCGAGCACAACCGCCTCGGCCATCGCCCGGTGCAGATCGGGAGAGGAGACCTCCTCTCCATCCAGGTAGCGGGTGAGCAGGTCGTCATCCGCCTCGAGCACCGCCTCCATGAAGGCCTGATGACCGGGCGCATCGGCGGCCTCTAGGAGATCTTGCTCCATCCCGGGGTGCATGGCCTCAAGCACAGTGCGCCCGAAGGCGGCCTGCAATTGCGCCACCACCCGCGGCGGGTCGGCATTATCTCGATCTGCCTTATTGATGAAAAAAAGGTAGGGCCGGTGGCAGTGTTCTAACATGGCCACCGCCTGCTCGGTGCCGACCTGGACACCGGCGGCGGCATCCACCACCACGATGGCGCTGTCAGCGAGCTCGACGCCGACCCGGGCGTCCGCCGCAAAGTCCAAGTAGCCAGGCGTGTTGATCAGCGTGACCTCCTTGCCGTGCCAGCTGAAGTGGGCCAGCGAAAGCGCCAGTGAGATGTGGCGATGGATTTCCTCCGGCTCCGTGTCCAAAAAGCTGGTACCGTCCTCCACCTTGCCTCGCCGCTCGCTGGCGCCCGCACGGTGCAACAGAGCCTCCGCCAAGCTCGTCTTGCCGGCGCCACTATGCCCGAGCAGGACCACGTTGCGGATCTGGTCAGTGGGTCTCACCTGATCTGTCATCGTCTTCACCAATCCCTTCTGGCCGTTCTCAATCTGCCTAGGCACCGTGGCGCTCGCTCACCGCCTTCTCCTCAGCCCCACCCCAGCCGCTGCGACCCAGAACCAACAGCGTGATCAGGCCACCTACTGCCGTCAGGATGCCGCCTACCGCCTCCGCCCATGGCGCCCATGGCACCAGCAACAACCCACCCGCCAGCAACGCCGCACCCATCAGCAACCAGTCGCCGTGCACCCGCTGGCCGTGCCGGGCCGAACTCATGTGCACTAAAAACGCCAGCATCACAGCCGTAACTCCGCCAGAGGCCCACGCCGCTGCCATCTCCGGTGTGCCTTGCCACGGCATCGCCACCATCGCCACAGCCAGGGCGGCCAGGCCCCCAACCAGCAGCCGGCGCAGGCCGACGGCCAAGCCCAGGCGGCGTGATCCGACGGCGTGGGGCCGGGGCCGAAAGGCACCGGGCAGGGCCCGAACCATGTCGCCGACCACCAGCAGCCCACCGGCCGTCGCCACCCACAGGGCAACCGGACCAAGAAAGAAGCCGGCCCAGATCCCGAGTTGCCAGAGAACGAAGCCACCGATCAGCGCCTGTCCAATCGGCAGATGGCGACCGGTGACCCGGGGCAGCAGGAAGACGGCGGCGCCGGTCGCGATCGACACGGCCCATCCCCACCACAGCAGCAAAAACGCGCCGTGAACCGGCCACAGCGCGTCGCCGTTGCGAATGGCGTAGAAGCTACCGATGATCAGGTCGACCTGGCCGACGATGAGCATCACCCGGGCCAGGCGGTCGCTCTTCGCCTCCGCCGGGCCCAGCCGGAAACCTGGGATCAGCAACTCATCGTGCTCGCCGTGTGCGAGCGGCAGGCGCACTTCGGTCAGCCAGACCGAGACAATTCCACCCACGCCCACTGCCGCCTCGATCAGCCAACCCAATCTCCCCAGCCAGCTCACCTGGGGCCAGCGGTCGGTAGCAGCCAGCATCAGCGCGCCGACCGCCAGCGCCGCCGCCAACCACAGCACCGGGCGGGCTTGGGGCATCGGCCGCTGGCGGCTGAGCGTTGTCACCGCCGCGGCCGTCAGATAGAGCCAAACGGCCAATCCGCCAAACAGCCACAGGTGGGTGGCAGCCAGGGCCAGCGGCCGAGCCTGTGGTATGGACCACGAAAGCACGTGCACAAGGCCGGCCACGATGCCGCCGGCAGCGGCCATGGCAAGCAGGCGTGGCCACCACCGGGTTAGGTCTACCGGTGACCGGGGCGGGTCAGCGCTGGTCTCTACAGACGCCACTGGAAGGACTCCTCGCGCCCTTGGGCGAGAGTTCTGGCCAGGGTGAACAGGTAATCGGACAGGCGGTTGAGATAGGTCAGAGCCTGGGGATTAACTGGGGACTCCCGGGCGACCGCCACCACCCGCCGCTCCGCCCGCCGACACACGGTCCGTGCCAGATGGCAAACCGCCGCGGCTTGGGAACCGGCGGGCAGAATGAAGCTGCGAAGCGTCGGCAAGCCAGCGGTCAGGCGATCTATCGCCACTTCCAGCGCCGTTGAGTCCTCGGAAGTTATGGTCTGAGGGCCAGGGTCGACTGGGGTTGAGAGATCATAGCCGACGTGAAACAGCCGTTCTTGGATCAAGCGCAACTCCTGATCCAGGCCACTGCTGAGCGCAACATCTGTGAGCAAACTGCGCAACAGTCCGACCCATGCGTTCAGTTCGTCAACCGTGCCATAGGCGTCGACGCGCGGGTCGTCCTTGGGGACTCGTCTTGCCGCCCCCTTGGGCGTGTACAAGGCGGTCTCCCCCTTGTCCCCGTGGCGGGTGTAGATCGGCACCCGATCACCCCCTGGCATTGTCTTGGGTGTTCGGCCCCAGCGAAACACCCTCCTGTCGGCAAGGAATTTGGTTTTTCGGTAAGATGACCAGACGAGGGTCAGGCCGGGAGGCGCGCTTGTGGCATCGGACGTACGGTGGCGGATCGGGTTGATCGCCAACCCGGAGTCAGGTAAGGACGTCCGCCGTCTTTCCACCGAGGCACATGTCGTCTCTACCGCCGACAAATTGGCCATGCTGCGCAAGTTTCTGGTCGGGCTCTCACCTGGCTGCGGACTGGCACTGCTGGGTGCTGCCGACGAGCAGGACCTGCCCGGACGTGCCTGGCAGACCCTGAGTAGCGCCAGACGGCCGGAGCTGACTTATACCTCGGTTTCCTATCCGCTGGGACACGGTCCAGCCGATACCGTGACCGGTACGCGCGCCCTGTGCGAGGCAGGAGCCGACGTGCTGGTCAGCCTTGGCGGCGATGGCACCCATCGGCTGGTGGCGGAGGCTGCCGGTGCCCGGCCGCTGGTGCCGATTTCTACCGGCACCAACAACGCCTTTGGCATCGCCATCGACCCGACTTTGATCGGCTTGGCTCTGGGCCGCGCCTTGGCCCACGGGCCGCTCTGTGCCCCAGCTCTGTTTCGGCCCAGTCGGCTGATGGTGCGCGGTCCATTCGGCGCCAGCTTTGCCTTGGTCGATGTGGCGGTCTTGCCCTGGCAGCGGCGGGGCAAGGCCGTCTGGGATCCGGGGTTGCTGTCTTCGCTCTTTCTCACCCGCGGCGAGAGTGGGGCGCTGGGGCTGTCCTCGGTGCTCGGCCAGAGCGAGCCCCTGGCGCCACAGGATGCCAGCGGCCGGGTGGTGGTGATCGATCCTGGAGCCGCACGCCGGGTCTGGTGCCCGCTGGGTCCTGGTCTGGTGGCCGAAATCGGCATCTCTGAAATCCGCCCGCTGACGGTGGGCCAGCCTGAAACCATCTTTGGGCCGGCCACGCTGGCACTGGACGGAGAGCCCCAGCTGACCCTGGCTGACGGCGAAGAGGCGTGGCTGGAATTGGAACCAGGACCGCAGGTGTTCGACCCCACGCCCTGGCTTTGGTCTGGCAACCGAACGGGTCTACGCAACATGGCGTCTAGCGACTTGCGTCGGGCCTTAGAGGAGTCGCTCCTGGCAGTGATCGGGCGGCTCTCGGCCGAGGCGGCTGGCGACAGTCTGTACGGTGATCAGATCCCTGCCGCCTCCAGCGACGAGCTTTGGCAGCGGCCGATTGCCTTCGACCCGCGCTTTGATCTCGGCCCTGACCCGGTCGTGATCGATGAGCTTTCGAGGGCGATCACCCGTTCGGGCCACCCCCTGAACCTGCGCGCCTGCCTGGCGGCCAGGGGGCTGGTCGATCAGCTGGAAGCTGCGGAAACCGTCGCCGAGTTTCGCGACATCGTCCTTAGAGCGGCGGCCGAGCTGTGATCGCGCTCGTGCTCTTTCCTCTGGCGCTGATCGCCGGTGTTGTTGCGGCCTTCAATCCGTGCGGCGTGGCCCTGTTCCCTGGCTACCTGACCATGGTAATGCAAGCCCATGGCCAGCCCAGGCACAGCGTGGCATTCGGGCTGGCCGCTGGCTTTTCGCTCAGCCTTGGCTTCATCTTGGTGTTCGGCCTGTTCGGCCTGGTGCTGCGTCAGCTCGACGGCGCCTTGTTCCATCTGGCGCCGGCCCTCGCCCTGTTGGTGGCGGCTTGTCTGCTCGCCGTGGGCGCGGCCAGTTGGCTGGGCTGGACCCACCTGAGCCTGCCGTCTTGGCTGCTCGGGGGCCGCGCCCGGTCCGGACATCTCTCCTGGCGCCTGCTGGTCTATGGCGTCGTTTACGCCCTGGTATCAGTCAGTTGCTCCCTGCCGGTGTTCTTGGCGCTCTCCGCCCAGGCGCTCGCCCAAGGTGGCAGCTGGCCGCTCCTGGCGATGGTCCTCTATGCCCTGGGCATGGGCGTCGCCATGACGGTAGTGGCGGTCTTGACCTTAAGCGCCCGCCAGGTGGTGGAGTTGGCCCTGGCCCGGGCGCTTCCTCAGATCGGGCGGATCAGCGGCGTCATCTTCGTGCTGTCTGGCGCCTATCTGGCCTGGTACTGGCTGCTCGGGCCAGAACAGCTTCTGCGCTAGGAGGGGTCTGGCTGGCGGCCAGCAGGCGGCTTCCACGGCCAAAACGCTGCCTTGCCCAGGCTGGCGCTGATGCCGGGCACCAGAAGCGAGCGGACCACCCAGGTGTCTAGCAAGATGGCCGTGGTCAGCCCGATTGCCAGAGTCTTCATCACTTCCAGTTGACTGACCAGCAGTGCGGCAAAGGCGACAGCCATGACCAACCCGGCACCGGTAATCATGGCTCCTGTGCCGATCAGGCCGGACTTGGCGGCCCGGACCGGTTCCTCTCCTGCCGCCAGATGCTCTTGCATGCGGTGGAGCAAGATCACTTCGTAGTCCATGGACAGGCCAAAGAGCAGGGCGAAGATCAGCGGCGTAATGGCAGCATCGACCGGCCCCGCGGTCAGGCCAAATCCACCTCGCTGCACAGTCAGAACCAAAACTCCGGCGGTGGCCAGGGCTACCAGGGCGGACAGGCCGAGGCCAAGGGCAGCCTGGACCAAAGATCCGGTCGCCCAGCCCAGCACCAGCAGGGTGACGACCGCCACTGCAGCCAGCACCCAGGGCAGGCGCTGGGCGGTCAGCTGGGTGAAGCTGTTGAGCAGTGGCACCAGTCCGCCGACCCCAGTGCGGGTCGAGGACGGCACCCATCGGGGCAGTGCGGTCGCCATCCGTTGCGCCAACTGGCGGGTTAAGGCGGCGTCCGGGCCGGTCCTTGGCACCACCACCAAGAGCACCGTGTGCGGGGTCTTTTGGAAGTCGGAAAAGCGGGACAGCGTCTGATGCAACGCGGTCGGTACCAGTGCCGGCCTCGCATACAGAGCGGCCAATTGGGCCGGACTCAGCTGACTGGTCGGAGACTCTACAGAGGCGACCCCCGCCATCTGACCGAGATTGGTGGTGACCGTCGCGACGGCCTGCCAAGTGGTGGTGGCTGTGGTCGGCGTGGCCAGTCGCAACACCACCAGCAGCGGCGCTACCGCCCCCTGCCCCAGCACCTGTTGTTCGACCACACTGGCCTGAGCCAGTGGACTCGCCACCGGGAGCAATGAGGCTGGATTGGCCTCCGTCCGCATGTTCAAGCTTGGTCCGAAAACCCCCAGCCCAAGTAAGATGGCCAAGCCAAGGGGCACAGCCAGCGCCCGCCGTCTGGTGGCAAAATCGGCGATCGCCGGCCAAAAGCGGCCGCCGCGGCCAATGCGCGGCAGCCGCCCCCAGTTGATCCGGCGCCCGACCGCCGACAAGATGGCGGGAAGCAGGCTGTGCGTGGCCAACAGCACGGCCAACACGGTCACCGCCCCGCCTACGGCCAGCCCCTGCCAGTAGGCGTCGCCGCCCAGCAGTAAGGTGGCCACAGCCAAAGCCACCGCCAGCCCGGAGTAGGCCACGGAGCGGCCGCTGGTCTGCATCGACTCGGCCACAGCGGCCGACACGGATCCGCCAGGCCGCTCCAGGGCGCGGCGAAATCTGGTCGAGATGAACAGGGCATAGTCGATGCCCACGCCGAGGGCAAGGAAACTCACGATGTCGGTCAGATAGATAGACAGCGTGATGTGCGTCTCCAGCAGATCCACTGCCGCCAGCCCGACCAGGCCGCCAGCCAGGGCGATGACCAGGGGCAAAAAGGCGGCTGCCACCGATCCATAGACCAACAGCAGCAAAATGACGAGCAGCGGTATGGCGATGATCGAGCTCTGGCGCAGCGTTGCGCTGATGTTCTGATCGATCTGGTTTCCCATCTCCTTGGGATCGACCGGCAGCAGGGTCCCGCCCTGAGCGCTGACCTTGGCGCTGAGTCCGGCCGTGCTGACACCGGGCGGCGTAAAGATAAGCGTGCCGATGGTCCCGACCCGATGGGTCACAGCCCTCTGCATGCGCACCGATGTGAGATCTGCCGCGGCCTGAGTCGGGCTCACCCGCTCCGCCAGGAAGATGGTGGGGGCGGCCCCCGGCATGCGCGCAGCCTGATTGTCTGCCCACACTGCGGAACTGGTCGGATTTGAAAAGCCGGAGGAGGTCAGGTCATGGGTGACCTTGGCGGCCAAGGGTGCCATGGCGGCCACCAGCAACACCCACAGCACAATCGTCCAGGTGCGGTGGCGGAAGAAAAAGGGGCCACCCTGCTGGGCCCTGCGTCTGGCTAGGCGAGTGGTCCGCGGCGCCGTGCTCACCTCGTCCCTCCGGACAGCAGGTGCGCCAACACCGTCGGTGCGATGTTGCCACCAGAAACGATCAGGGCCACCGCCCCCGACCCCAGATCCGGCTGTGCCATCAGAGCGGCCAGTGGTGCGGCACCGGATGGCTCAACCACCAGGTGCTCGACCTCCATCAGGTGGGTGAGGGCCGGCCAGAGTGCGTCATCAGGAATCACGACCAGCTGGTCGACACAGGTCTGAAACAGGCGCAGCGTCCGTGCCGACACCCGACCGGGCGCCAGGCCGTCGGCGATGGTGTTCACCTCGGCCAGCGCCACCGGATGGCCAGCCTTCAGGGCCGCCTGCATCGACGCTGCGCCGGCCGGCTCCACGCCGATCATGCGCGGTCGCACGTGCTGCTCGGCGTAGGAGGCGGCGATACCGCCCAGCAGTCCGCCGCCACCGACGCCCGCAATCACGGTGCCGACCTCGGCCTGAGTGGCCAGTTCCAGGCCGATGGTGCCCTGACCAGCGATGATTTCGGGGTCGTCGAAGCCGTGGATGAACGGCCAGCCTCGCTCCTTGGCAAATTCCTGAGCCGCCACGGCCGCTTGGTCGTATCCCGCTCCGCCCTGGTGGATCTCCCCACCCCACAGCCGGATGGCATCCAGCTTGGCGGGGTTCGCTCCCACCGGCGCGAAGACATGGACCGGATAGCCCCAGCGATCGCCACACCAGGCCACCGCCAAGCCATGATTTCCGGCTGACGCCGTCACCACTGGTCCGTGGTGCCCGCTGCGGGCCAGTCCGCTGAAGCGGGCGATGGCACCCCGGATCTTGAAGGTGCGAATCGGCTGGAAGACCTCCAGCTTCAAATAGACCGGCCGTCCGTAGGCTCGACTCAGGTGCCGAGAGAGCTCCAGGGGCGTGGGTGGCAACACCGCCCGCACGTCCTGTTCGGCGCGGGCGAACTGCTGTGCCGTGATCTCGATGGCGCGTCCCTTCCTCATGTCCGTCTGTGATCTAGACATTCCTAGTCTAGCCGATCTGCCGCCGTCACCCCACAGCGCACGGCTGATAGGAATGTGCGAGCCAAGGGCGAACGTTATCCCTACCGATGAGGGGAGGTGAACGCGTGCTTCATATTGTCGCCTTTGTGGTCATCGGACTGGTGGTCGGCTACTTCGTCGGCCAGGGCAGCTCGAAGGGCATGACGGTGATTGTGATCCTGGGGCTGGTCGGCGGTTTGGCCGGCGGCTACGCCCTGCTCGGCCCCTTCGCCTATACGACTGCAATCAAGTATGGAAGTCTTGTGACCTCCATCATCGGCGCCCTGATTCTGGCCTATATCGGCAAGTCTCTCTCCGGCAAGAAGGCCTGACCGGCCGTTTAGGACCAACCAGGCAGGCAGCGGCTGATGCCGCTGCCTGTTGCGCGTGCTTGAAGCCACCGGAGAGCCTAGGCAACCGTAGCCTGGACCCTGATCTGGACGCGCCAAGGGGGCGGCCAAAGCCGCCCCCTTGAGCGAAATGAATTCCGGCGACGGCCTACTCTCCCGGTCCCCTGCGGGATCAGTACCATCGGCGCTGGAGGGCTTAACTTCCGTGTTCGGGATGGGAACGGGTGTGACCCCTCCGC
>JAJZLY010000029.1 GCA_021850485.1 Bacillota bacterium
CTTGAACCGAAAGGCCGTAAACCACGACTACATAAGGCTTTGCTTGATAGTGCTGGATGGTGCTGGAATGTGGGAATAGACTTTGTAATCAGCAGGTCGGGGGTTCGAGGCCCTCCAGCAGCTCCAAGGCAAAAGCCGCTGCCTACGAAGGAAGCGGCTTTTGCCTTACTTGGGGTGAATCGACACGCTCGAGCGACGTGACTCGGTCCCTACCTCTCGACGCATTCGCCTTGGGCACAAGGCCTGTCAAGGAGATCCGTTGGGATCGTGGTTCTGCGTCTGAGAGTCCGGAGGGGCGTCGTCCGGGCCCATAACCCAGTCGTTATTGCCCCACTCCGCACCGACATCGCCATGGGGTCCAATCAGGTGGAAGTTACCGTCGCTGGCCAGCCCGGGATGGTTGTCCGGATCGACCCAGGTCAGCACCTGCGGTTTGGATGTGGCAAACCGGTCCGGAGACCACCCCTGCGCCCTGTCCTGTTGTGCCACACTTGAGACTCCATCGCGCCCTTCGTTGGAATCGCCCGGAGGCGGCGTCCCAGGCTTGCGCAGGTCCCAGCCATTGCCGCCGTCGCCCAAGATCCGAGCCACAAAGCCGCGACTCACCTCTCGGCGCCCGTTGGCGTCTTCCAGAAAGTGTTGGAGACCGACCCGAAAGATGCACTCGCCGTGATTGCGGGTCGCGACCACTACCACTAGAGACTCGGAGATTCGGTTGCGGGAAGACACTTCACCCACGGACAAGCCCCCCACTACCATCCACCCGCACGGGTCAAACCCCGATACCTTAGGTCCCAGATTACACCAAATCTAGGCGAGATGCCAAGTGAGTCTGCAAGCGCCAGACCCCATTGACCCCAGCCTGCTGGCAAGTCGACCCTCGCACCCAGGCCGCTGGCAACGAACAACCTGATGAGAGTAGATGACGCCTCAGGCGCACCGTCGGTTCAGAGAAACATCTGCCGTGTCCTTGCCGGACCGGAGCAGTCTGCGCAGGCGATTTTCCTACTCCGCGATGGACGAGGAGGTCTTTTCGATGTGGATGAAAGTATTGGCCACTCTGGCCGGAGCTGGTCTCTTGGTGCTTCCGGTGGCCGGAGGTGCAGGTGCCGCCTTCGCTGCCAACGGTGGTGACTCAGGCTCGACCACCATTTCGGCACCCCCGGCTAACATCACCGCCAAAGCGGCCGGTGCTGACGCCGTGCAGGCCTTAGGTGGCGGCACCGTCGAGGGTGTACACAGCGGTCTCAGTAATGCTCAGGTGGTGTATCAGGTCCAGATCCTGGATCAAGGCCTGACCTGGACGGTGGACGTGGACATGAACGGTAACGTGCTCAGCGAGGTGGTCGACAATGCGGCCGCCACGAGTGGCGCCGGATCAGCCAACGGGTCGGTGAGCGGCAATTTCCAGTCACCTGCTACGGCACCGTCCGGCAATTCACTCGACGGCACTGTCACGGAATCCTCGAATCAAGAGACCGAGCTTGAAGGCGCAACTCAACAGCCGGAGACATCAGACACGCAGCAGAGCAGTACGACGCAGATCTCTGGCGGTGCCAGTGTTCAAGTTGGCGGCTCCAGTGACCACTCGACCCAGTCCACCGACAACTAATTCGACTTGGGCCCAGCGACAAGGAAAGGGGCGGTCACAGACCGTCCCTTTCCTCTGGGTGCATGTCCGCAGGAAAACTTTTCGCCGAGACGGCAGATTTTCCGTGGCATCCGTGGTATACTACGCCTCGTGCATGTGAGATTCGGATCCGTCCTGCTCCCATGCAACATCTGTGTGGGAGTGTGAGTTGTGACCAAGACCCTGTTTGTCGGCAACCTGCCGTGGAATGTCGAGAGTTCCGAGTTGCTCCAGGTTTTCACTGAGCATGGCGGTGCAGAGGTAATCTCTGCTCGTGTCATCACTGACCGCGAGACCGGCCGTTCGAGGGGCTTCGGCTTCGTCGAAGTTCCGGCTGACAAGGCTGAGGCTGTGATTGAGGCCATGAACAACGCTCAGTTGTCCGGCCGCACGATCGTGGTCAACGAGGCCAAGGCTCGTGAGCCGATGGATCGTAACAGCAGAGGTCGTAACTGATCGGCTGAGACGAAAGTCCAACCAAGGGCCCGGGGTAAAACCCGGGCCCTTGGTCTTTTCTGGGTAGCCTGCGCCCCGAAGCAGCGGTTTTCCGAGCGGGGAAGGTGAGGCCGTTATTGTCGCCAACCAAACGGCGCCAAGCTTGCACTATCGAGCGACGGGAGGGCTGATCGGCGTGGCCTGGAAAAAGTCGCCCCCAGAGTTGGTGCGATTGTTTGATGAACTGATCCCGAAGATGGCCGACGTGGGTCGGCGGCCGATGTTTGGCTATCCAGCGGCTTTTGCCGACGGATACCTGTTCGCCGGATTGTTCGAGGATCACATGCTCCTCAGACTCGGCGCCCACATGGACGCCTTCCGGGCGATTGGTGGTATGCCGTTCGAGCCGAGGGCAGGCAGGCCGATGACCGGATTCTTGGCTGGTGCCGCCAGACCTCCTGGCAGATCCACAAACCCTTGCGCCCTGGATCGACCGGGCGCTTGCGACGGAGCTGAAGCTGCCAACCAAGCCCGTCAAGGGGAAACGCCAACCTGGCCGCTCTTAACTGGCAGGGGGTAGCCCCTGGGCTAGGCCCGGCCTTCGGCCCGCGGCCTGCACACGATCAGGCGCCGGCCAGATGATGAATCCGTTGCCACAGAGCCGCCGGCACCGGCATCACGGACAGGCGGCTTTGGCGTACCAGCTCCCAACGCGCGAACACGGGGTCAGCCTTAACTGCGGCCAGTGTGACGGGATGCGGGAGAGGGTACGCTGGCTCCATATCGACCAATTGGATCCGGAGGTCTCCCTGTCCTGGTTCTGGGTACGGCTCACTGACCACCCGACAGACCCCAACCATCTGTCGCTCGCCCCCGGTGTGGTAGAAAAGGCACAGGTCCCCGGGCCGCATCCGGGCCATGTGGTGCAGTGCTGTCCAGTTGCGCACCCCATCCCAGCGGTCATGGCCCATCTGCACCAAGTCGTCATAGCTGAACACGTCAGGCTCGGACTTCACCAACCAGTAGGCCATGAGCACCCTCCTTGACGACCAGGCAGCCGCACGTCACGGAGCGGACCGGACAAGACTAGCCGCCGGAGACGGCTCGGATTACCCAGATCTCGTCATCGGAGCCAAGGGATGTGTCTGCCCTGCCCTGCATCGGTGCCGCGGCGTCTGTCACAAACACGTTTAGGTGCGGGCGGATCGAGCCGTCCGACAGCAGCAGGCGACTGGCTAGCCCGGGATGGGTGCGAGAAAGCTCAGCGAGAAGACCGACCAAGGTCGACGCCGGCGCCAGCTCCAGCGGATTACCTAAACCGTACTGCGTGGCGAGATCCTGGGGCAGGTGGAGCCTGATCACGTCTTTGCGGTTGCCGTCTGGACGCAGTGGATGCGCGGCAGGTGTGCAGAGATCTCCTGCCAGTGTTCGCCGGCGTCCTGCGAGGCGAACAGGCTACCTGAGGTGGTGCCAAAATACAGACTGCTCGGATCGGAACTGTCTGTGCGAAAGGCGTCTCGCAAGACGCCGGTATAGGCGTTGACCGGCAGACCCTGGCGCATTGCCTGCCAGGTCGCCCCGGCGTCATCGGTGCGATAAATACTCAGCTTGGCGTCGGGTGGCCATCTGCCGCCACCGGCACCGCCCAACGGGATGATGTAGGCGGTGTCCGGCCGATCGGCGTGAGCCACGATTGGGAAACCGAAATCGGACGGCAGGCCCTGGCCGATATCGACCCAACTATCACCACTGTCGTCGCTGCGGTAAACACCACCGTGATTTTGCAGATAAAGCCGACCAGGCTTGGCCGACAGCGTAAACTTGTGCACGCACTGACCGGCCTCCGGGTATTGACGTCCCTCCGGCAGGAAATCGGCACGAATCCCCTGATTTTTCGCAGACCAACTGATGCCGTGGTCATCGCTTCGGTAGAAGCCGCCGGTGGAGCAGGCAAAGTACATCCGTTCCGCGCGCACTGGGTCTTGAGCGAGCGTGTGGAGGCACTTGCCGCCGAAGCCGGCGCCCCATAAGTCATGAGTGGCATGCCGACGCACACCGGTCATCTCCTGCCAGCTGTCGCCGCCATCGTCAGTACGAAAGAGCCCGCTTGCCTCGACGCCGGCATAGAGGACGGCGGGCTGCGCAGCCGGTCCGGGCAACAGGGACCAGATGCGCGTGACCGCCTCAGGGTCGTCCTTGGCGTAGGCAGGGGTCTCAGCGCTCGCTTCCCAGGTTGCGCCGAGGTCGCGAGAGCGACGGATCTGCGGACCGTAGAAGATGGAGTTGGGGGCTGCCCACAGCATGCCACTGCGTGCGTCTTGGATGGCGCTGTAGACCGGCTCTTCTGGGAAGTCGAGGCCATCTTGCCGCCAAACCCGACGGTCGTGGGACCGAAACCGGAACAGGCCCTTGGCGGTGCCAACCAGAAGGATGGTATCGGTTGCCAACTGCGAAGCCTCCCTCGCGATGGGTGGACAGGGTCAGGGCCCCGACCTGGTGCTCGCTGGCGTTTCGACGCTGAGCCGTGTGTCCCTCTTCGCATCTTCCGCCAGAGGGGAGCGCGCGTTGTTGCTGGAGATCAGTCGAGAAGTTGCCAGGCGCTACCTGCTTGGCCGCCAAGGTCTGTGGCCGGGGCGGAGGTGGAGCGGGAAGGAAGGGGCAGCAGCAGCCATCCATGCCCTGGGTGCCGTGCAGATGGACCCGGTTGCACTGGTCCACCGCAGCCACGACCTGGTGCTGCTCAGCCGGGTGACGGACTATCAGCCGTCTTACCTGGACCAACTCTTGTACACGGACCGCCGCTTTTTCGATTACGGCGGCCACCTCGACATCTATCCGATGGAGGAGCTCCCCTTCTGGCGCCAGCACATGGAGCGGCGGCGGCGAGAGTTGGAGGACGAAGGATGGGTCGATGGCTATCGGCAGGCGATCGATCAGGTATGGTCCGAGGTAACAGAGCGCGGGCCGCTGTTCAATCGAGACGTGCAAGGCAGCCGGCTGGTCGGCAGCTACCGGGGCCGCAAGGATTCTGGCGTAGCGCTGTATTTCTTGTGGCTGACCGGAGTGACCATGACCCATTCCCGCAAGGGCTTCGAACGGCGCTACGACCTGCTCCCCCGGATTGCGCCAGACGCCCTGCAGGGGCGGGCCGATGAAGCCGCCGTGGACGCCTGGTCCGAACAGTCCGCTCTCCAGCAGGCCGGACTGGCAACGCCACAGGAATGGGCGGCGGCCGTCCGTTACCGGCGCCGAGGCGGCTCCTGGCCGCCCGCCGAGCGAACCAGCGCAGTCCAGCGCATGACCGAGCAAGGGCAGGCGGAAGTGGTGCGGATCCGAGACATGCCTGGCACCTATCTGGTGCCGGGCGAGGCGACGCTGTTGCTTGAGGAACTGGCTCGGGGGGCCGTGCCAGCCGCCTGGACACCGACCGGCCATGCAGTGAAGCCGAGCATGGTCTTCCTGTCGCCATTGGACAATGTCTTGCACAATCGGAAGCGGACCCTTGCCCTCTTTGACTTCGACTACCTGTGGGAGATCTACACCAGCGCCGACAAACGGCTCTATGGGCCGTACACGCTGCCGATCTTGTACGGGGACCGGCTGGTGGGACGCATTGATCTGCGTCTGGACCGTCCCAAGCAGTGCCTGGTGGTCAACGGGGTGTGGTGGGAGAAGCCAGTGGAAGCCAGTGGTAAGGCGTTTCAGTCTTCCTACCGGCAGTGCCTAGAGGAATTCATGATCGCCCACCAGGCGAGTCAGGTGCTCCACCGCCAGGCCTGAGAGCGATAGGGGCCCTCTCCACGCCAGGCGTCATGCAGACGGCTAGGTTGCTACTGTGCGCGTGCAGAGAAAGCGTTCTACGCCTGGATACAGGTGACCGAGGGATGTGACCGCAAAGCCGGTTCGCCGATAGAAGTCCACGGCATCCTGGTCGGTCTCGGCGATGAGTTGGGCGAGTTGGTGGTGGTCGATCACAGCCTCCACCATGCAACGGCCGACGCCCTGCAGGCGGTGGCCCTCGGCCACCGCCACGTGCAAGATCTCGGCGACTTGGGGAGCAGTTTGCCGGATCCCGATCAGGCCCGTGATAGCGCCGTTATCCATCCAGCCATAGAGACTGACGGCAGACTCGGTGTACAGATCGGTGAGCAGCCAATTCAGATGGTCTGCCGTCGCTGTGAACGTGGCGTGAGCCAGCAGCGCCTTGGCCAGATCAGGGCCGATGGTGCCCAGTCGGTAGTCCACCAACACGTCAAGCGCGCCTCCGATTCCGAACGTCTCGTCTCTCCACCACTTGCCGCGCGGGCGGCCCTATGGATTGTACCGCACTCGCTCGTCAGGCCTACAAGATGCGTGTTACAATCAAATGGTACCAAAAGAGTCAAAAGAAGGGATTTGCAATGAAAAAGAACATGAGTGACCTCGACCGCGCCATCCGCCTGCTGATCGCAGTGGTGGCCGTGATCTTCGGCCTCAACGAAGGCGGTCTCACCTCCCTGGTGCTCTACATCATCGCCGCTTTGTTGATCTACACTGCCTTCACAGCGAGCTGCCCAGTGTACAAGGCGATGCACATGAGCGGCACCAAGCGATAACAGCTCCGGGTCCCACCCACCCACCCCTCCCTTGTCCGGGAGGGGTGGGTGCGCGTTGTGGCCCGTAGCCAAGAGGGACCGCCGGGTTCGGGTCCGAACCCATCAACCGAGACGTCATGCGAAGGAGTCTGATCTGGTGGCGGCGCGACAAACGGGCGGATATGGTACCTGGGCCTCTCCGATCACGCCTGCCCTGTTGGTGGCGCAGGCTGTCGGCATCGGCGAGGTGACTTGGGATGGGACCGACATCTACTGGTTGGAGACGAGACCAGCCGAGGGCGGCCGCATGGTGGTGGTTGCCCGTAGCCCTGATGGCACGCTTACCGACCGGACCCCGAGCGGATTCAATACCAGGACCAGGGTGCATGAATATGGCGGTGCGTCGTACACAGTGCACCAAGGAGTTGTCTTTGGCTCCAACTTTCGAGACAACCGGCTGTACCGGATGGCACCTCAGCAGGCACCACAGGCACTGACCGACAATCCGGCCCTGCGCTATGCCAACCCCTTGGTCGACGGAGGCCGGCAGCGGCTGATTGCCATCTGTGAGGATCACACCGTAGACCAGCCGGCCGCGGTGGTGAACTCGCTGGTGTCGATAGACCTGAGCGGCAGGGGAGTTCAGCGAGTGTTGGCCTCGGGACGGGATTTTTATGCCGCCCCGCGACTGAGCCCTGATGGCAGCCAGCTGGCCTGGATCAGCTGGGATCACCCGAACATGCCGTGGGACGGGACCGAGCTGTGGCTGGCGGACATCGCTGCAGATGGCAGCTTGGTCAACTCGCACCGAGTTGCCGGAAGCTCGGAGGAGTCCATCTCCGAGCCAAATTGGAGTCCGGACAACCAGCTCTATTTCATCTCGGACCAAAGCGGCTGGTGGAACCTGTATCGATGGATCAACGGCGCAGTCGAGCCCCTGTTGCCTCTGGCGGCTGAGTTCTCCGGGCCGCAGTGGTCGCTGGCCATGTCCCACTGGGGCTTTTTGGATGACCGCCATCTGGTGGCGACCTACCACCAAAATGCCCAGGCCCATTTGGCCGTCATCGATGTTCAGACCAAAGATGCCCGCCAGATCCAAACACCGTACAGTTCCATCGCCAGCCTGAGGGCGGATCACGGCGCGGCGGTGATGGTTGCCGGCTCTCCGACCCAGGCCTGGGCGGTGGTGCGTTGGCAAGTTGCGGACGGGCAGTTCCAGGTCTTGAAAGAAACCATGCGCCTGGAGTTCGACCCGGGCTATCTGTCGGTGGCGGAGCCGATTGAGTTTGCAACTACCGGCGGAGCGAGCGCACACGCCTTTTTCTATCCACCAAAGAACCCTGAATTTCAGGCCCCGGCCCAGGACAAGCCACCGCTTTTGGTCTTCACCCACGGTGGCCCCACCGGGGCCAGCTTTGCCGTGCTCTCACTGGCGATCCAATTCTGGACCAGCCGCGGCTTTGCAGTGGTGGACGTCAACTACGGCGGCAGCGTCGGCTATGGCCGACCGTACCGACAGCGCCTGATCGGCCAGTGGGGCGTGGTCGATGTCGATGACGTGGTGGCCGCAGCCCGGTATCTGGCAGATCGGGGAAGCGTGGACCCCGATCGGATGGCCATCCGCGGCGGCAGTGCCGGCGGCTACACGACGCTCGCTGCCCTCACCTTTCGCCAGGTGTTTAAGGCAGGCGCCAGCCACTTTGGTGTCAGCGACATTGAGGCGCTTGCCCAAGAGACCCACAAGTTCGAGTCGCGGTACATGGATAGCCTGGTGGGGCCGTATCCTCAACGCAAAGACCTGTACGTGGAGCGGTCACCGATCCACTTTGCGGACCGCCTCAGGGCACCGGTGATCTTCTTTCAGGGGGAAGACGATAAGATTGTCCTGCCCAACCAGGCCGAACGGATGGTTGCCCAGATGGAGGCGAACGGGGTGCCTGTCGCCTATCTGCCCTTTGCCGGAGAGGGACATGGCTTTCGGCGAGCGGACTCGCTGATCCGCGCCCACTGTGCAGAACTGTATTTTTACGGGCAGGTCTTCGGCTTCACCCCGGCAGATGCGTTGGCGGATGTGGAAATCAAAAACCGCGACCGGTTACGCTCCAGTTCGAAATGACCCTAGGCTGCAGGCTGGCGATCTCGCCACACCGCCCTCAACAGCGGGTATAGGCCCAGCGTCAGGACGAAAGATAAGATCAGCCCCAGCGATGACCCGGCGAAGACGCCGGTGGCCAAGGGGCCAGAGAAGATGCCGCTGGAAGTGAAGGCCACCGCCGCGAGCACGCCGATCAACCAGGAGATGAGGGCCGGCATCCGGGTCTGGGCTTGAGGCAGTTTGCCGATGCGACCGGCGGCCAAATCCAGCCAGAAGATTGCCGCCCAAGGCGCCAGCGCTCCGCCCAGCAGGGTGAGGAAGGCCTCGAAGGTGCCGACAAAGCTGTGGGCTTCCAGCAGGATGTACAGGCTGGCCGCAATCGAGATCACGGCGTCGACAAAGACGGTTCTGGAACGCGGCAGCCTGACCCGGGCGGCGAGCAGGCTCATCCCGGAGGAGTAGACGTCCATGATGTCCCCGGTAACCATGCCGCCCACCGCCGTCAGCAGGTAGGGGATGCCGAGCCAGGCAGGGAGTGCCGACTCCAAAAGGGCGATCGGGTTGGAAGAGCTGGCCAGTCCCGGTAGCCCCGTTGCCAGCAGCACACCGAAGGCGGTGAGGACGAAGGCGGGGACCACTGAAGCCCAAGTCGTGATCCAGGTCAGATGGCGCCCGCTGGTCTGAGCGGGCAGATACCGGCTGTAGTCGGAGGCGGTGTTCACCCAAGACAGGCCGCTTACCGCCACCACGATCGAAAATGCTGGCAGGACACCGGTCAGCCAGGGCCCGGGGCGAGTGGTCGCCAACTGAGCCCAGTGCACGTGGGGCGACCAGAAAACGAGGGCACCAAGCGTCAGCGCCCCAAACAGGTATGAGAACCAGGTCTGCACCCGGACAATGGCGCGGTGCCCGAGAAAGGCGACCGAAAAGGCGAGCAGCGTCACGACCACCAGGGAGCCGATGATCGGCCCGGTGCCACCAGGGATGCCGAAGGCAGCTTGCACCGCTGCCTCCAGAGCGTCGGTGGCGATCACCAGCACGACCGTCTCCCAGCCGACCAGGTTGAGCCAGGAGAGTAGGCTGGGGAAGGTGTTGCCAATCTCGCCGAAGGACGAGGCCGACAGGACCATCGTCGGTCGCCCGGTGCGGCACCCAGGAATCGAGAAGTAGCCGACCAGCAGGTAGGAGAAAAGTCCGCTCAGCGCGATGAGACTCTGCCACCAGGCCAGGCCATAGCTGGAGATGACGGCTCCGACCACCACGGCGGTGATTGCCAAATTCGCTGCGAACCAGATCCAAAACACTTCGCGCAGGCTCCCCCGACGAGCGTCCAGGGGCACACTGTCGCGACCGTAGGGCTCGACGGTGAAGAGATTGGCGCCGCCAGGCTCAGTCATCCATCAGGGCTCCCTCAGAGTATGCCTGATCCCAAAACGCCCGCTCGTGGCGGACGCCCTGAGCGAAGATTTCAGCAAACGACGCCTGGCGGTGCGGATTGGCTGCGGCCAAGTCGTCTGCCAGTGCGATCTGACTGGCCACAGACTCTCCGAATTCCTCGGCGGCGTACGTCTCGATCCATCTGCAATAGAGAGGGTTCGGGCAAATGGGCCCCTGCGCCAGTGCCAAGCCGACCTGGCGGTAGACCCAGAAGCAAGGCAACAGGGCCATCACCAGATCGGCGTAGTCGCCGCCATTGGCATGACCAAACAAGAAGTCCAAGTACTCCTGAGTCGTCCGTCCGCGCTGGGCCATAGTCAGCCCAGACGGGTCACGGCCCAGAGCCGTAGCCAACGTCTCGTGCAGACTGGACTCGACAGCGAACACACCTTGGGCGTGACTCAAGAACAGTTTGATCTGGTCTCGGTTCGGCGCCTTGGCAGCAGCCGAAGCCAGCAACCGGGCGAAGTCCTCCAGGTAGAGTGCGTCCTGCTCCAAAAAGTAGGCAAAGCGGGCCGATGACAAGGTGCCTTGGGCCAACTCGACCAGAAACGGGTGGCCGACGATGCCTGGCCATAAGGGCTGGATGCTGGCCCAGAGTCGGTCGTGAAAAGACTGCTGCGCTGCCATCAGAAGAGCGGCTCCTGGCCCAACTGGTGGCCCAGTGGACCGTGTCCCATCCCGAATCCGGGGGCGTGGCGGATGGCTGCGTGCACGTAACGGATGGCCCGGTCGGTGGCGGCGATCAAGTCGAGCCCCTGGCCAAGACCGGTGGCCAAGGCGGCCGAAAGGGTGCAGCCGGTGCCATGGGTATGGGCGGTGGCGAGGCGGGGACCGCTGAACCAGGTGGCGTCGTGACCGTCCCAGAGTACGTCATCGACCGAGGCACCTTGGCCGTGCCCGCCTTTCACCAGAGCCGCCCTCGCCCCCATCGAGACGAGATCCTGGGCGGCCCGCAGCTGCTCGTCTTTGGTCGCGACCGGCCGGCCGGTCAGCACAGTGGCCTCTGCCAGATTGGGCGTTACGACCCAGGCCAGTGGCAGGAGAAGCGCGCGTACGGCGTCTTCGGCGTCTGGGGCCAGCAGCCGTTCTCCGCCCTTGGCGACCATCACCGGGTCGACCACCAGCGGCAGTTGCGGTAATTTCCGCAGCTCTTCCACGACAGTCAGGACCACAGCCTGGTCGGCGAGCATGCCCGTTTTGGCACTGTCTGGGGCCAAGTCGGACACGACCGCCTGAATCTGGGCCTGGACAGCCACCGCACTGAGCGGCCACACCCCGGACACGCCTAGCGTGTTCTGAGCGGTGACGGCGGTGAGCGCTGTCAGGGAGAAACCGCCCAGTCGTTCGATGGTCTTGATGTCAGCCTGAATGCCTGCGCCGCCGCCGGAGTCGCTGCCAGCGATGGTCAGCACCCGGCAGGGGCGGTTCCGTGAGAGCGCCTGTACCTGATCCATGGTTCGCCTCCAGCCATCAAAAAAGCCGCTGCCTGGCAGGCAACGGCGGCACAGCGGAGGACCCTTCGGTCTGCTCCCGCTTCCCTCCGCTGGCATAACCCAGGTCAGGTTCGAAGGGTCGACCGAATGGTCTCTCAGCCTCAGCAGAGGCTCCCCTAGCGGCGTATCTCAATCATCGTGGACCCAGCACGGGTCGCTGTCAACGGCGCCCGCAAACAGGACTCAGTGCCGGCGCGCACTCAGCAACTGGCCGCCATTTGCGGCGCGACTTACGGTCACGTCTGCGAAGCCGGCGGCCAGGGCGAGATCGCTCAGCTCTTGGTCGGTATACAGGTGTCCCCGGCTGGCCATTGGTTCCGGTGCCGCCGGTGTGCCGCGCAGTTCCGGTGGGATGGTGAAGACAGCGAGGCGGCCGCCTGGCCGCAACACCCGGCGGCACTCCTGCAGAACCGCCAGGGGGTCGGGAAAGAAAAAGAACACGGTCGCCATCGCCACAGCACTGACCCACAGCGCCGGCAGTGGCAGCGCCTCGGCCTGTCCCGGCACTAGCGCAAGGCGGCCCTCGCCAACCGCCTTGAGATTTTGCTGGTGGCTGAGACGGATCATCTCTGGGCTGTGATCCACGCCGATGGCGGTGCAGCCAGTGGCCAGTGCAGCGTGCAGCAGGGCGCCACCGCCGCATCCGATCTCCAGCAGACGATCGTTAGGGGTAAGGGCCAAGGCCTTTAAGATCGCCTGAAATCCTGGCTGATGCGCCTTTGGACTCCGATAGATGCGCCTGGCCCGGGTGCCTTGAGGGCGGCGCGCAACGCGGTCTGTCAGCCAATCGCCGATGGCGTCGGCGGTAGCGACCCGGCTGAGAGGGGCCAGCACCTGATCGACCGCCCAGCCCAGCAGGTCGTCCGTGGCCGGCCCCAGCACCGACTCGACCATCCGGTCCCAGCCACGGGCTCGCAGCAGGATGCGGCTTCCTCCCTGTTTGCCAGGCCGGACGGAAATCAACACCTCCGACTGGATCTCCTCGGCCCAACCCACGGGCCGGGACATCCGCCGAATCTGCCGACGTTCGCTGTCGATGGTGATCTCAGCCAATGGCGGCGAGCCCGGTTCAGCTGTGCGGCGCTGGATCGGGCCGTTGCGGGCGGGCCAGATGGCATCGTGAGCGGCATCCGATAGCACCAGTTCCTCGCTGAGCTGACGCCAGACGGCTTTGGGTGAGGCCGCAGCCAGCACCTCGACGCGTACGACCACCTTAGGACTTGCCATGGCTGTACCCCCTAGCGACCTGACGCGGATGATTAGTTGCCCGAGGCACCCAACTCCTGCTCGAAACCAGCAAGGAACAAGAGGAGGTTGGCCAGGAGCGTCATATAGTGTCTTATATAAGAGACAAACGTAAAGAAAACATGACAAAACGGCGATGTTCTGGAGGTGACGGGCGTGAACAGGGTGAGAGAACTGCGGCTGCAGCGGGCTCTGGCCCAGGCAGAGCTAGGGCGGCGCGCCGGGATCAGCCGCCAGGCCATAAACGCCATCGAACAAGGAAAGACCGGAACCAACGTGCAAACCGCCCTCAGCCTTGCCCGGGCGCTGAGCGTGTCGGTGGAGGATCTATTCGCAACGGAGGCCTGGCAGCGGGCGACCTGGCTGGATGGAGAGATTGCCCCGGCCGCCGGTATGCGGGTTGCCGTCGAGCGCTGGCAGAATACCCAGGTGGCGAAGCCGCTAGAGGCGTGCCCGCCGGAGTCGTCTCCAGCAGCACATGGCGTGGTGCGGCAGGTAGCCGGCGATGAGGTCCAGGTAGAAGTGTGGCAGTCACGCCCGGCGTTGTTCTTATACGGCTGTGACCCGTCGCTCGGACTGCTCGCCTCGCACCTGAGCCGAGGCAGCCGGGAGGGCTGGTGGTGGCATGCCACCAACGCTCAGGCTCTGGCGCTGCTGAGGGCCGAGCAGGCGCGGGTGGTGGCACTTCACCACGGCGTCTTGGAAGCGCGCGCTGTGGACCGCAGCTGCCTGCGGATCCGTCTCGTCGGGTGGCAAAGCGGCTGGCTGGTGGCGCCCGGAAATCCTAAACAGATCGCCGGCGCCGCCGATCTGCTTAGGCCCGACCTGCGCATCGGCGTGCGCGAGGAAGGAGCGGAAGGCCGCCGACTGCTGGATCAGCAGTTGGCAGCGTCCGGGGCGACCTGGCAGGCGTTGAACAGTCGGGCAGTGGTCGGCCGGAGCCAGTTGGCAGTGGCGAGAATGGTTGCACAAGGTCAGGTGGACATGGCCATCGGCCACGCTGGGGCGGCTGCCGCCTGGAATTGTGACCTGATACCAATTCGCGATGAAGTGACCGACCTGCTCCTTCCGAAGCACATGGCGGATCAACCAGAGATTGCGGCGATGCTGACAATCCTGACGGGTTACCAGTTCCGTCGCGATCTGGCCGGCTCCGGCCCCTATGACACCGCCAGAACAGGAGATCAAGTTGGCTAGGGGCAGATGGCGGGGCCTGGCGATAGGCTCACTCGCGGTTGCGCTGGCGGGATGCGGGGCTAGCCAGGTGCCTGCTCCCGTGACCCATTCCGCCGTGGTGGTGCTTTATGCCGGCTCGCTGGTCCAGTTGATGACCCAGTCCATCACACCGGCGTACAACCGAGGCAGCGGGGACCAGCTGCAAGGATATCCAGGCGGTTCGGTGGCCCTCGCCAACGAAATCAAGGGCAAGTTGATTCAGGCTGACGTCTTCATCAGCGCCGAGCCATCGGTCAACGAGAGCCTGATGGGTAGCGCCAACGGCGGCTGGGTCACTTGGTATGCCACCTTCGCCAAGGCCCCGCTGGTCATCGGCTACAACCCGAGTAGCCGGTTTGCCAATCTCTTTAAATCTGAACCTTGGTATCAGGTACTAACGACGCCCGGATTCCTCTTGGGGCGTACCGATCCGGCCCTGGATCCCAAGGGCGTACTGACCATCCAGGTGGTGCAGCGCCAAGCGCAGTTGTTGCACCGTCCGGGCTTGGTCAACCAGATGCTTGGTGCGGCTGAAAACCCGGCCCAGATCTTCCCGGAGCAAGAACTGGTTGGCCGGCTGCTGACCGGACAGCTGGACGGGGCCTTCTTCTATCAAAACGAGGCGGTTCAGGCCAAAATTCCCTATATCGCGCTGCCCGCTACAGTCGACCTCTCAGCTCTGTACACCGCGACGGTCTTGCATGGTGCCCGCCACCCGGCCGCGGCCCAAGCCCTGGTTGCCTTCTTGTACAGTTCCCAGGGACAAGCGTTGATGCGCGCCAGTGGCCTGAGCCCGGTGACGCCGACCTTAACGGGGCGGCTGTCGGCAGTCCCGCCAAGCCTGAATCACTTATTCCACCGGTGAAGCCGATGCGGTCACCAGTCGCCATCCGCCTATTGGGTGGGCTTCTGGCGGTCTATCTCGGCCTGCCCCTGATCGTGCTGGTCGCCCACTTGGGCGTGGGGACCTGGCAGGCGATCGGTCAGGGGCCAACTCTGTCCGCAATGGCGACCTCGGTGGAGGCGGCCACTGTCTCGACCTTGATCATGGCGTTGGGCGGCATTCCCTTGGGATACGTTCTGGCCCGCTCCCAGGGCAGGAGCAGCCGCCTGCTGGGATTGCTTGTCCAACTGCCATTGGCCCTGCCGCCGCTGGTGGCTGGCATCTTGTTGCTGCTTCTCGTCGGGCCCTATACCTTGGTCGGCACCCTGACCTCTGGGGCCCTCAGCCAGACCTTTCTCGGCATCGTCTTAGCACAGACCTTTGTGGCCTCACCGTTCGTCATTGTCAGCGCTAGGAGCGCCTTTCAGGCCATCGATCCTGAACTGATCGCAGTCGCCGCCACCTTGGGTGTGCGGCCCTTCGGTCAACTGTGGCGAGTGGCACTGCCGTTAGCCTGGCCGGGGATCATGGCCGGTCTGGCTCTAGGTTGGGTACGGGCGTTTGGCGAGTTCGGAGCGACCGTGATGCTGGCCTTCCATCCGTACTCCTTGCCGGTTGCCACCTACGTTGCCTTCGGCAGCAGCGGCCTGCCTGCCACCTTCGCTCCGGTCATGCTGGCGGCGGTGACGGGCTTGGGGTTTTTGGTGCTGGTCAGCCTGCTGCCGAGCAGGTGGCGGCGTAAACAGCAGCAGACCGCACTCAGCGCTTCACATCCACCGGCGCCAGCGGTCGCAGAGGACCTGTCTTTCTCCCTGCGCCGCCAGCTCCCAGGCTTCTCGCTGGATGTGGACTGGCCGGGCGGTGCCCGCCAACTTGCCATTCTCGGCCCGTCCGGCGCTGGCAAGACCGTGACCCTGCGGCTGCTGGCCGGAGTGGACCATGGCCAGGGCGAGATCAGGTATGGGCGCACGCGCATCGACCAGTTGCCTGCCGAGCAGCGCGCGATCGGTTACGTGCCGCAGCAGGGGGCCATCTTCCCGCATCTGAGCGTGGCCGATCAGGCGATCTTTGGGCGAGGTGCTGATCCGGGTGCAGCGGCCTTTTGGCTGCGGGAGATGGGCCTTTGGGCCCGCCTTGGGGCCTATGGGGACGAGCTGTCTGGAGGCGAACGCCAGCGGCTGGCCTTGGTGCGGGCGCTGGCTCGCAATCCGCAACTGCTGCTGTTGGACGAGCCTCTGTCTGCCCTGGACCAGCCCCTGCGCCGGGATCTGCGGCGGCAGATTGCGCACCTCTCTGCGGTGCGCGGACTACCGATGGTGGTGGTAACTCATGACCCAGAGGAGGCTTGGGCGCTCGCTGAGTCGGTGCTGGTGCTGGTTGGCGGCCGGGTGGCCCAGGCTGGGAGCCGTGAGCAGGTCTTTCACCGGCCCGCCTCTCCTGAGGTCGCTCGACTGGTGGGCTTCACCGACATCAACTCGGGGACGGTCGATGGCCAAGGCGGGTTGGTCGTGGCTGGTGTTCGCCTCGCCATCCCGGATGCGGTGCACGCAGGTGCGGTGCGCTGGTCGGTGGCACCCGGCGGTGCGCAGCTCGACCCGGCGGGGCCGATACGCGGCCGGGTGGTTGAGCGGATCAGCCGCACCGACGGCACGGAGCTTACCGTGGACGCCATGGGAGCCAGGGTGACGCTGCGCGATGGGCGGCCCGGGGTGGCCGACCAGTGGGTGCAGTTTTCGATTCGACCGGAGGCAGTTGTGCTCTGGGCGTAGCCTGAGATGCGGGTGTGCTACACTGATTCGGCAGCTTTGTAGCTTCCCAACCACAGCGTGATCTTGATGAATGCCGAGAGGTGCTGACGGAGCCCGCCCGGGCTCCTCCCCTGTCTCGGCCGGGAGGGGCGCCAAGATGGCGATCGAAGAGAAGAGCGGGGCGGACCCTGAGCAGGCGGTAGAGCTCCAAGAGTGGCGCGAGTCTTTGGACTACGTACTGGCGCAAGCAGATCCCCAGCGCGTCAGGGACCTGCTGGAGGCCCTGTGGTCGCAAGCTCAGGCCGCCGGTGTTGAACCTGCAGCGCCAGGACGCACCACCGGTTACGTCAACACCATTGCTGCCAGAGACGAGGCCGACTATCCAGGCGATCTGGCACTGGAAGCGAAGATCGACGCTCACCTCAGGTGGAACGCAGCCGCCATGGTGGTGCGGGCAAACCGGAAAAAAGAGGGTATCGGCGGCCACCTTGCCTCCTATGCCTCGATCGCTACCCTCTATGAGGTTGGCTTCAACCACGCCTTCGTTGCCGCCGTTGGTGCCGACAGTGGCGACCAGGTGTTTTTCCAGGGCCACTCCGCTCCCGGTATCTACGCCCGCGCCTTTCTGGAAGGGCGGCTGAGCGAGACCCAGCTCGCCAATTTCCGTCGGGAACTGGCGGAAGGCGGTGGTCTGTCCTCGTATCCCCATCCCTGGCTGATGCCCGCCTTCTGGCAGTTCCCGACCGTGTCCATGGGCCTGGGTCCGCTGATGGCCGTGTACCAGGCCCGATTCAATCGCTACCTGAGCCAGCGCAGCCTGAAGGACACCTCGCACAGTCGGGTGTGGGCCTTTTTGGGAGACGGCGAAACGGATGAACCCGAGGCGCTGTCCGCCATCCGATTGGCCAGCCGCGAGCACCTGAACAACCTCACCTTCGTGGTCAACTGCAACCTGCAGCGGCTGGACGGGCCAGTGCGCGGCAACGGCAAGGTGGTTCAGGAGCTCGAGGGTTTGTTTGCCGGCGCCGGCTGGCGGGTGATCAAGGTGCTGTGGAGCCGGGCCTGGGACCCGTTGTTCGAGCGAGACCGCCACGGCGACCTGGCGGCCCGGTTGGCCGAGATCACGGACGGCGAGTATCAGCAATGCTTGGCCGGTGGGCCCAGCGTACTGCGCCAGGTGGTCTTCAATACCCCAGCCACCCAGCGCCTGATCGCGGGCATGGACGAGGCGGGACTGGCTGAGCTGATCCCCGGCGGCTTGGACCCGGTGAAAGTCTACAGCGCCTACCGGGAGGCCATGGATGAGCCAAATCGGCCGACCGTAATCTTGGCCCAGACGGTGAAGGGGTATCGCTTGGGGTCCGAGTTGGAAGCCAGGAATCTGACCCACGACCAAAAGAAGATTTCCGCCGAGTCTCTGATCGCACTCAGAGATCGCCTGGGTCTTAAGATCCCGGACCAGGCCGTGACCAAGGAACCGCCGTTTGTGCCGCTGGCCAAGGGATCCAAAGAAATGGCGTACTTGCAGGCGCGCCGCCAGGCTCTGGGCGGATCACTGCCCGCCAGGCGGCCGTTTGGCGAAACCCTTCCCGAGGCTGAGGACAAGGTGTTCGCCGAGTTTGACTTGGGCTCCGAACGGCCTGTCTCTACCACCATGGCCACGGTGCGGCTCTTGACCAACCTGTTGCGGGACCCCGGTCTGGGGGCCAGAGTGGTGCCGATCGTTCCGGACGAGGCCCGCACCTTCGGCATGGAAAGCCTGTTTCGCATGATCGGCATCTACAACCCAGACGGTCAGCGCTATCAGCCGGTGGATGCCGGCACGCTGCTGCCCTATCGCGAAGCCAAGAACGGTCAGTTGCTGGAAGAGGGAATCAACGAGGCCGGAGCCATGGCCTCGTTCATCGCGGCCGCCACCTCCGGGATCACCCATCAGGTGGCGACCATCCCCTTTTACTGGTTCTACTCCCAATTCGGCTTGCAGCGGATTGGCGATCTGGTCTGGGCGGCAGGCGAGATGCGCAGCCGCGGGTTTCTGTTGGCCGGACTTTCCGGCCGCACCCAGTTGCAGGGAGAGGGTCTGCAGCACCAAGACGGTGGCAGCCACCTGTTGGCCATGCAGTACCCGACGCTCGAGGCCTATGATCCGGCGTTCGCCTATGAGGCGGCGGTGGTGATCAAAGACGGTCTCAGGCGCATGCTCAAGCGGCGCGAGATGGTGTTTTACTACCTGACCCTGGGCAACGAGACGTACCCGCAGCCGCACCGGCCCAAAGGCGTCAGCGATCAGGCCATCTTGGCCGGGCTCTACCCGTACGCCACAGAGCAGGCTGCGGCCAAAGGCAAGGAAAAGCCGCCAATAGTCCAGATCATGGCTCAAGGGGTGCTGATCCATCAGGCCATCGCCGCCCAGGGCCTGCTCAAAGAACAAGGGGTTTCCTCTGAGGTGCTCTCCATGCCCTCGATCAAGGCGTTGCACCGCGACGCCTCTGACCAAGAGCGTCTGCGCCTGCTTGGGGAGCCGAGCCGACCCTGCCATTTGGCGGAGGTGTTGGGGGACAGGGCAGATGCGGTGGTAGCCGTCTCCGACTATGTGCGCGCCCTGCCCGACAGCCTGGGCCGCTGGGTGAAGGCGCCGTTTGCCACCCTGGGCACGGACGGATTTGGTCGGAGCGAGGGCCACGAGGAGCTGCGCACATTCTTCGAAGTCGATGGCGCGCACATTGCCTACGCTTCGCTGGCCCTGCTGGTGGAAGCCGGCAAGTTGGACAAAACGGTGCTGAAGACGGCCAAGAAGGCTTGGCAGATCGACACCAAGGCTGCCCATCCGCGCAGCCGTTAAGGGACGGGTAAGGAGGATCCAGATGGCGAGCGACTTTCGACTCCCCAAGCTGGCCGAAAAGGAGACCACCGGGACGGTGGCCCGGGTCACCGTGGCCGCTGGCGATGTGATCGAGAGCGGTCAGGTGGTGGCCGAGGTGGAGACCGAAAAAGCCGTGGTGGAGGTGCCGGCGGAGTCTGGTGGCACCGTTGTGAAGGTGTACGTGAGGGCCGGCGACGAGGTCAAAGAAGGAACGCTGCTGCTGCGGGTCGAGACCGGCAACGGCGCATCCGAGCAGGCTTCCGCTCCGGCACAGGCGACCGAGGCCGATGAGACGAAAGCTGCGGACCCATCTCCCCCAGCACGAACGCAACCCAAAGCCGCCCCGGATGAGACGCTTGCAGCGAAAACGGACGATCTAGACGAGGATGAGGCTTTGGCCGAGCCGGCTGCCGCTTCAGACAATGTGCGTGCGCTGGTGCCAGCGGCGCCGTCTGTGCGCAGGCTGGCGCGCGAGCTGGGCATCGCCATCGGCCAGGTGGCTGGCTCCGGCCCGCACGGCCGGGTCAGCGAGGCCGACGTCAAGGCCCATGCCAAGAGGCTGATCACTGGCGGCAGCGGACGAGGGGGCGAGGCGCTGCCGGATTTCAGCCGCTGGGGCGAGGTCCAGCGGGAGAAGCTGTCAGCGGTGCGCAAGGCCACGGCCCACCACTTGAGCAGGTCGTGGCCGCAGGTGCCTCAGGTGACGCAGTTTGATCGGGCGGATGTCACCTTGCTGGAGGCGGCCCGTCGGCACCACGTGCAAGACCAGGGCGCAGTGAAGGTGACGCCCACCGCCGTGTTGCTCTATGTGGCAGCCCGCCTGATCCGCGAATCGCCGAAGTTTCGCTCGAGTCTGGATCTGGCCCATGAGGAATTGATCGTCAAGGAGTCCGTGCACATCGGGGTGGCCGTGGACACCGAGCGCGGCCTGCTGGTGCCAGTGGTGCGCGACGCTGACAAGAGGTCTTTGCTTCAACTCGCCCGTGACCTGACAGAGCTCAGCCTGCGAGCGCGTGAGGCTAAGCTGGGACTGGCTGAGATGGAGGGCGGGGTCTTCACCATCTCGAACCTCGGCGGGATCGGCGGCAGCGGCTTCACACCGGTGGTGAACTGGCCTGAGACGGCGATTTTGGGCGTCGCCCGCACCGCCACCGAGCCGGTGTGGCAAGATGGCGCCTTTGTGCCAAGGGATCTGATGCCCCTGTCGCTGTCCTACGATCACCGGGTGATCGATGGGGCTGAGGCAGCCCGGTTCTTGCGCCAACTGTGTGAGCGGCTCGAGGATCCGTTTCACCTGATGCTGGAGGGATGATCATGGCAAAGACGGATCAGGTGGCAGAGTTGGTGGTGGTGGGCGGTGGACCGGGCGGCTATGCGGCTGCCTTCCACGCCGCCGATTTGGGGCTGAGCGTAACCCTGATCGACCCAGAGAAAAATCCCGGTGGGGTGTGCCTGTATCGGGGATGCATCCCGTCCAAGGCGCTGTTGCACGTGGCCCGGGTGATTGGCGAGGCCAAAGAGTCAGAGACGGCCGGGGTCAGCTTTGGGGCTCCGAAGATCGATCTCGACAAATTGCGCACCTTCAAAACGGGGGTGGTGGAGCGATTGACCAGCGGGCTCGGCCAGCTGAGCCGGGCGCGCAAGATCACCTTCATCCAGGGCCGAGCTCGGTTTACCGCTGCCAACGAGCTGGAGGTGACCGGCGTAGACGGCGCCAAGAGCCGTCTGAGCTTTACCCAGGCCATCATCGCCACCGGATCGCGGGCGGCCACACTCAAGACCCTTCCCGACCATGAGCGGGTGATGAATTCACGCCAAGCTCTCGACCTGCCCGATATCCCGAAGCGGCTTCTGGTGGTGGGCGGTGGCTACATTGGCGCCGAGATGGCCAGCGTCTATGCGGCGCTCGGCTCCAAAGTCACGATGGTGGAACTCACCGGCGGTCTTTTACCCGGTGTCGACCGCGACTTGGTAAAACCGCTCGAGACACGGATCAAAACCGTGCTGGAGTCGTTGTTGCTCAAAACCAAGGTGGCCTCGGCCAAGGTCCAGGGCAAAGCTGTTCTGGTCGAGTTTGATGGCCCAGACGGCAAGAGGCAGGAGACCTTCGACCGGTTGCTGGTGGCGGTCGGGCGGGTGCCGAACAGTCAGGACATCGGCCTGGACAAGTTGGGCATCGCAGTCGACGACAAGGGGTTCATACCTGTCGACTTGGCGAGGCGAACGAAACTCGCCCACATTTTTGCCATTGGCGATGTGGCCGGTCAGCCGATGCTGGCTCATAAGGCCAGTCACGAGGGCCAGGTGGCGGCCGCCGCCGCCGCTGGCAAGAAGGTGGCCTTTGAGCCGCAGGCCATTCCGGCTGTGGTGTTCACCGATCCTGAGGTGGCCTGGTGTGGCCTGACCGAAGACGACGCCAAGCGAACCGGAGTTGAAGTGAAGATCGGGAAGTTCCCCTGGGCCGCCTCGGGGCGGGCGCTGACCATGGGCCGGTCGGACGGTCTGACCAAGATCGTGGTCGAGGCTGCAACCGGCCGCGTGCTCGGAGTTGGCTTGGTGGGACCTGGTGCCGGAGAGCTGATTGCCGAAGGAGTGCTGGCGGTGGAAATGGCTGCCGTGGCCGATGACCTGGCGCTCACCATCCACCCTCACCCCACGCTGTCCGAGACCGTCATGGAGGCTGCTGCATCGGTGTTTGGCAAGAGCCTGCACTACTACGGGCGCTAGAGTCTGACGGTGTGGCTGCGCTCTTGGTAGCTGACTCCTGGTACCGAGCGCCTATCTGACCCGACGACACATCGGCCAACTGCCGTGGTCAGCCCCGACTCCGCCTCCTGATGGTGAGCTGCCAGCGGGCCGCGGGCGTCCCCTGGGAAGGGCTGCGAGAGCGGTCATCTGGCGGTCGGTGGTGCGGGTCTTTACCGATCGCGACCCTATGCTATACTTCATAAAGCATAGCGAAAGTTTTGGGAGGCATGTTCGTGCCCATCCACCCGCTTGCCACGGTCAAGAGTCAGCTCCAATTGGAGCGTAACCAGCGCGCCGCTCGCTGGAGAGATGTGCCAGATCAAGACTGGAACGACTGGAAGTGGCAGATGAAAAACCGTCTCTCCTCCTATCAGGAGCTGGCGGACTTGTTGCATCTGACGCCCGATGAGGAAGAGGGCATCCGCGCTGAGGGCCGATTCCGGCTCGACATCACGCCATACTTCGCGTCCTTGCTCGATCCGGACGACCCAACGTGCCCCTTGCGCCGCCAGGTGATCCCTACCGCTCAGGAACTGCAGCCCTTTACTGCCGAGATGGAGGACTCGCTGGCCGAAGACCGGCACAGTCCGGTGCCGGGCTTGGTCCATCGTTATCCGGATCGGGTCTTGATGCTGGTCACCACCCAGTGTGCCAGCTACTGCCGCTACTGCACGAGAAGTCGCATCGTGGGAGATCCGGAGCAAAATTTCCGACCCGAGGAGTACCGTGCCCAGTTGGACTACCTGAGAAACACGCCTCAGGTGCGTGACGTATTGCTCTCTGGCGGCGACCCGCTGGTTCTTGCCCCTAAGGTATTGGAGGGACTGCTCACCGAATTGCGGGCGATCCCGCACATTGAGGTAATCCGGATCGGCACCCGGGTGCCGGTGTTCTTGCCCCAAAGGATCACCCAAGACCTCTGCGACATGCTGGAGCGTTTCCACCCGCTGTGGGTGAACATCCACTTCAACCATCCCAAGGAGATCACGCCTGAGGTGGCCGACGCCTGTGGCCGGTTGGCCAAGGCCGGCATCCCCCTTGGTTCGCAATCGGTGCTGCTGGCCGGCATCAACGACCATCCGGTGGTGATGACCAAGCTGATGCATGAACTGGTGAAGATTCGGGTTCGCCCCTATTACATCTACCAATGCGACCTGGTGCACGGTGCCGGGCATTTTCGGACCACTGTGGCCAAAGGCATTGAGATCATCGAGGCGCTACGTGGCCATACATCTGGGTATGCGGTGCCGACCTATGTGATTGACGCCCCTGGCGGCGGCGGCAAGGTGCCGGTCGGACCGCAGTACATCATTTCGCAGGCTCCGGGAACAACCGTGGTCCGCAACTTCGAGGGCTATATCGCCTCTTACCTGGAACCTGAAGACTACCGCGGACCGGATATGGCCGTCCCGCCCCAGTGGGTGCGTACGGAGCCGGGTCAAAGCGGCGTGTCAGGGCTGCTGCGCGGCGACGCACTGGCCATCGCACCCGAGGGCTTCGATGGAACGCACCAGCGGGGCGGTCGCCCGCACCGCTTGAACCGTGACGCCAAAAAGTGGGCGCCGAAGGGATTTGGCACGCCGCTCGCTGAGCAGGCCGAGAGCGAGACGTCGCAGCAGGGTTAACCGAAGCGGCTTGGAACAAGATATGGGGCCACGCCCACAGTCGCTGCGGGAAATGAGGTGCTCTGGTGTCGATGGTAGTTCGGTCGCCGGCCAGACAGATTGTGACGGTGCTGGAATGGACCCTGCATGGCGTGAACCTGGTGGCCAACGGCGCCAGACTGATCGGTACACCAATCTACAGGTGGCCGGTGGTGGTGGGGGAGACAGTGGCGCTGTCAGCCACCATCCACGGGCTGGCACAGTCGGTACGCGAGAAGACGATCGGTTGAGTTGAGGACGCACTAACCAAGCACCAGCGGGATTTCACGGCGCGTTGACCCCGTGCGCCGTCAGTTGCTATGATGGTGGCCGCTTCGGTCTATCCGGAGCATCCCGGAGGGGTACCGAAGTGGCCAAACGGGGCGGTCTGTAAAATCGCTGGCATTGCCTTCGTTGGTTCGAATCCAACCCCCTCCACCATGAGTCATGCCGAACCGGCCACCGATGCCGGGAAGGCTCGTCGCTGACGTAGCTCAGTCGGTAGAGCACCTGCATGGTAAGCAGGAGGTCCCCGGTTCGATCCCGGGCGTCAGCTCCAGCGAAAAAGTGGTCCCCGCGCGTTGCGCGGGGACTTTGGGTTTCGATCACGGCGATTTGTGGGCTGTCACGAACAGGTAATCCCCCGGTAACGACCCGTCCCCCATCTGATCTTTCAAGCGTTTGAATCTGCCGGTGGCGACGTCCGCCTGCAGGCGGGTGAGGCCTTCTTGAAGTTCGTCAGGGGAAGCATTCGCAAATGAAGAGATGCCCGTGCGCACCGCGGGATCGAGATAGAACTCCGGGTGGTGTTTTCCCGCGTAGAGGAACAGGTCGACGGGATTCTCTTCGATCCAATACGGGATGGAGATGACATCGGAAAAACCGGCGTCCTGGAGTAGCGCCTTGACAGTGCTGACTGATGGCATAGAGTCTGCAGACTGCTCAATGAGGCGCGGAAAGTATTCCCGCAGCCAGTAGCGTTGGATTTGCGCGGGATCGGCGGTGAATATGCAGAATCGTCCACTATCGAGAAGAATGCGAAAAGCTTCGCGGAACACTTGCGGCAGGATGGAAGTCATGTGGTGAAGCGCAAGAATGCATGTCGCCCCGTGCAGCGATCGATCGGCGAACGGGAGTGAGGACGCCTCGGAGACGTGCCAATCGATAGTGGGTGCCTTGGATCGCGCCTGAGCGATCATGGCCGGCTCGGCGTCTACTCCGCTCATGCGGATTTGGAGGGCGGAGAGAGCAATAGTGTAGTTCCCGGTGCCGCAGGCGATGTCGACACATGTGTGTTCGGGTTGGAAGTCGAGCAACTTGAAGAGCTGTCTTACAATGGCAGGTTCGGCTCGACGCGTTCGGTCGTAGTCCGGCCCGAGGTCTGCGTACAGAGACGTGACTACCACTCCTCTTCGCCCGGCACGGCTGCGTGCCCAGCGTTAGTCGACCAACACCAACCTACGCCCGAGTGCGCGCATCACTCGATCGACCGTTGCAAGGGTGGGGTTGGACCCAGAGCGCTCCCACTTTTGTACAGCTTGAAAGGTTACGTCGAGCCGTCTGGCCAATTCGACCTGGGTGACTCCGGCCCGCTCGCGCTCCAGGCGAAGTAGTACCGGCCACCCGACACGCGGATCGGGTTCGATCCACACTAAGTCTTCTCCAGAATCAAGCCCGTTTGGCGGCCACGGGATCGCATCTCCGCGGTCTAGCATGGCTCCAAGCACGCCGGTCAGGGCTTCCCGTGCCGCGGACTTGGCAGACTCAACGTCAACCCCGAACGTGAGCACATTGTCGAGAGGAGTGAGCGACTTCGAGTATACGACCCCGTCTTCGGTCCAAGTGCGGAACGGGTACTGCAGCATCAAGGTCGCCTAACCTCCCTTCGAATGGCGGCGACCAGGCCCGGGGGCAGATCTCTTGATCCGTGCACGGGCACGGGGATCGGCCGCCTCCCTGGCTTGACCATGATGTGGTGGGAACCCTCGATCCTGTCCAGGAGCCAACCTTGGCTCTCCAGTTCCCTGATCAAGCCCTTCCCCGTCATGCCAGCAGTATACAACTCTTGGGTTGTAATGGCGACGAGTCGGACGGGCTTCAGAAATGGGGCCAAAAATGGGGCCGTAGGTCTTGCATCTTGGTGTAACTCGATGGAACCTACTGCACATCAGGCCACTGCGACGAGAGCAGGAAAACCGCTCCAGAGGCAGAATCACAGCATACTACTGCATCTAAATGTAACTCGAGGTAACTAGCCGTTTCGGCCTGAAGACCTAAATGGTAAGCAGGAGGTCCCCGGTTCGATCCCGGGCGTCAGCTCCAGAACTAGACCCACTGCCCGCAAGGCTAGCGGGTTTCACATTTCCGGGCTCCGGCCCCGAGTGGGGCAGTTGGTGCAAGAGCTGGTGCACGGCCTCTCGAATCGAGGCGTGGCCAGTCTGGACGGGCTGTCTCGAGTTTGAGCGGAGTTTTCGCGAGAGCCGCACGGCACATGGGTTCGCGGGCGCGAGAAAATTCGTTGGCACGACAAACCTGCTTCCTGCCCGCTGCCGGCCGGCCCAATGTTTCAGCATGACGGACTCAACTTGATGGCTATTCTCTCTGTAACCTGCTTCTGGACCGTGTTTGAGGGGCAGGGTGAGCCCGCCAGGTAGATGAAAGAGCGGGTGGACGGTGGTACACTACCAGCGGGGCGATCGTAAGCGCCGTGCTGGGCCGTGAGTAAACCAGCGGAGCGCCAGATTCCGAACCCGGAGGACGAGGATCCGACTCCCTCCGGCCCTGCTAAATGTCCTCAGCGATCCCTTTGCATGCAGCTGTCAGACTCGCGGGGGTGCAAGTCGTGCCACCCACCGTCCTCAATAGAACAGGGCTTTCGCTTTCGGTTCTACTCCAGCGACATGGGCGAACCCCCGTACATCCACGCTGTCCACCATTCGGGACCCGCGAAGATTTGGCTTGTGCCGGTCTCGATCGCCCGTTCCAGCGGGCTCAGTCGGGCACAGGAGCGGCAGGCGGTCAACATCGTCAGCCGACACCACCAGGAATTGATGGAGGCATGGCAGAGGTTCGCAGAGAGAGGAGGCCCGGACCTTGATCGTTGACATGGACCCGACCATCATTGCCGTGTCCGTAGCGGACGGCAGCATCCGGGTGTCCCTTCGGGATGGACGCCAGGTGAGCGCTCCGGTGCGCTGGTTCCCGCGGCTCGAGGCCGCCACGCCGACACAGCGGGAGCAGGTTGAGATCGACCCTGCCGGCACGGCTCTGCACTGGCCAGAACTGGACGAGGATATCGACGTGAGCGCCTTCTTGGCCAAGGAGCACATCGCCACCTCGCCGATCGCCTCGCTACTCGTCTCTGACGACGGCTCACTGGCGGAGACCGCTCGGCGGGGCAGACCCTAAGGCCAAGAGCCACGTCTCAGGGTGGGGACCGAGATCATCAGGGTGAGCCGTGTTACGGGCGAGCAGGCCGGGCGTTCGCCCACAACGAAGAACGCGGCTCATGTCCAACGTGGTGCCCCGCCCCCGCAAGGGCGACCGACCAGACCGGCCCACCAGGTGGTCGCTCACCTGGCGGGCAACCCGCCCGGACGGGACCTCCCAACGTCTCTACGAAACGTTCTCCGGCACCATGATGGCGGGCGCCAAGGGACGGGAACATAGACGAGGGTCGTCGCGATCGATGACTGTCGTACCCAGCCCCAAGTTTGTCCCGGTGTTGACACAGCGTGCCTATGAACGGATGTTGATCATCCGTTCCGTCCAGGTGCTGCCCCGTTCAGGGTCTCGTACAATTGCACTGGCGTCGAGTTGGAGATCGGCTGGGTGACCACGGCCCACGCAGTTTGAACAGACGGTGCAGCGACTGGTAAACGTCAAGTAAAAGTGGGCCAATGGGTATGGGCCTGTTGACCCGGTCTGTGGAACCGATAGGTATGGGCCCATACCAATAGACGCCCTGGCGTGCTCCGTCATCATGGCAGGCCCGCTGCCGCCGCCTGGGTCATGTCTCGCCAAGGGGTGTAAAAGCGATTCACTCGGGTTCGAGCGTTATGTAGTCTAAGCGCTGATCGCCAGCGGTTCCGGTTCAAGTGGCGAGATGGCTGGCACGGACCCGTGGGGACCCAGCAGCAGGGCCATCGACTCCTGACTGAAGTAGAGGCGGTCTGCCGCCGACCACTCGTCGTTCTGCTCCATCAGCACGGCGGCGCCCAGTCGGGTCAGGGCGCTGCGGTCGGGGAAGATGCCCACCACCGAGAAGCGGCGGGCCAACTCCCGGTTCAGCCGCTCCAGGCCGTTGGTGGACCGGATCCGCCGCCAGTGTGCAACCGGGAAGATAGGGTGCTAACGACTCAGCGTTGGTGGCTCGCCACAGCGTTCGCAACCGGCGATGGTAGCGGCCGGCCGAGCCCGGATCCAATCTCACGCCCCAGTTCGGCGTCGACATTGGTCCAATAGGCGACCACTTGATCTTGAACCGGGCTTGAAACCTGATCGCTGGCGTGGCCCACCACGTTGGACACTAGGTGAGCGCGGTCGGCTGCGCTCAAGACATCACGCACCAAGGTCCCGGCTTGGCCGAAGTCGTCGTCCTCCCGGTGCAGGTCGTAGGCGTAGCGGCCGATCTCCTGGCCCTCTACGGACCATCCTAGATCCACACCAGCGGCCCCATCAGCCACTGGTCCGCCATACGAATTGGGGGCGTACACGGGCTGGGCGTCGGCATGGTGATAGGTCATGGCGCCCTCCTTATTGTAGGAGTGCACGGGAACCTTGGGGGCGTTGATCGGCAGCTGCTCATAGTTGGGGCCGATCCGGTGCAGGTGCGTGTCGTGGTAGGAGAAGATGCGGGCCATCAGGACGCGATCTGGACTGAGTCCGGTGCCTGGCACCAGGTTGGCCGGCGAGAAGCCGGCCTGTTCCACCTCGGCGAAGAAATTCGCCGGATTGCGATCCAACACCAGGCGGCCGACCGGGATCAGTGGGTAATCCTGGTGCGGCCAGACCTTGGTCAGATCGAACGGATTGAAGCGATAGTCCGCGGCCTCAGCAAAGGGCATCACCTGCATCTCAAGTCGCCACTCTGGCGCTTCACGGCGGGCGATCGCCTCACTCAGGTCCCGGCGGTGGAAGTCCGGATCCTCGCCTGCCATGGCCATAGCCTCGCTGGCCGTGAAATTCTCGATCCCTTGTGCCGTCTTGAAGTGATACTTGACCCAGTAGCGCTCGCCACCGTCGTTGACGCAGGAGAAGGTGTGCGATCCGAAGCCATTCATGTGCCGCCAGCTGCGCGGGGTGCCGCGGTCGGACATCAAGATCGTCACCTGATGCGCCGACTCTGGAGACAGGGTCCAGTAATCCCACTGCATGTCGTTGGAGCGCAGTCCGGTGTCCGGGAGGCGCTTTTGCGAGTGGATGAAGTCCTGGAACTTGGAGGGGTCCCGCATGAAGAAGACCGGCGTATTGTTGCCGACCAGGTCGAAATTACCCTGATCTGTGTAGAACTTCAGTGCGAAGCCGCGGGGGTCTCGCAGGGTATCCGGGTAGCCTTGCTCGCCGGCCACGGCGGAAAAGCGGGCGAAAACCGGCGTCCGTTTGCCGACTTTGGCCAGGAAGCTGGCCTTGGTGAACCACCTGACGTCGTCTGTCACCTCAAAGAAGCCGTGGGCACCCGAGCCCTTGGCGTGCACCACTCGTTCTGGCACGCGTTCCCGGTTGAAGTGCTGCATTTTTTGGACCAGGTAATGGTCGTGCAAGACGATCGGGCCTGTGGGACCGACGGTCAGAGAATACTCGTCGCTGGGTGCGAGGATGCCAGAGTCGGTGGTTGTCGACGGTACTGTGAGCTTCTTCACGGTACACCTGTCCTTCGCTTGCACACCCCATCCGACAGCACAAACGAGCTGAGAGATTATGCCAATAATACTCTTTAGTGCCTGGGAAATAAACGCCGACGGCCGTAACCCGAAGCGCACCGCGCCGCCGTGTACGCCTCGTTACTGACGTCCGTACCGATCGGCCAGACGAACCACGTCATCGGCCTGTGGACTGGACACCTCGACCACGCGCAGATCATCGTCGGCACTAATGCGGTGAACGGTCCCTGGCTCCACGGTGACCGAGTAGCCGGGGCCGACGAGCACCTCGTTATCGCCGATCTGAAACCGACCCCGACCCGAAACCACCCACAGAGTCTCCAGCTTCTGGCGGTGGTACTGCAGTGAGAGGGCATGACCAGCCCGCACCTCAATCAGCTTGCCCAGGTAACGATCGGTTTCGGCCCACCAAATCTCACGGCCCCAAGGCTTCTCGACGATCCGAAACGGGGCGGCTGTGCTCTCCGCAAGGGCGCCGTCAGCGACCATGCCGTCACCAGGGGACGGCCCGTCCCACTCCCGCACACTGATGCCGCTGGCCAATACGCCAAGGGCCATGCGGTCGGAGATCCCTACGACGTGCGTGGTGTCCAGACTCGGGCACGCTGAGCGCACCCGCTCCACCACACTGGCACTGCAAACCACATATAAAGACGGCAGGGGGACGGTGGCGATCAGCCAGGCCATGACGGCGGAAAAGTGGCTTTGGCCGGCGACCAGTGGCTGCAAGGCATCCTCACCAGCGACCTGTACCAAAAAGCCCAGTGCGGCCACCTCTTTTGCTCGATTGCTGCCATTGGGGCCACGTGCGGGCCGGCTCTCTCCAGGTGTCTTAACGGAGATCCCGAACAACACCCAAACCGCACGCACACCACATCAGTCTGCGGTTCCTTCGGTCGCAGGGAAAGGGGGCACTTCACCGGAACCATCCGCCGCGCGTCCGGCTCCATCGGCATCATTGGTGAGCTGTGATCATTCTTGAGAGGACTGAGTTCGCGTGTCCATTTGGACGGCTGAGACCCACTCCATCGAGCCAATCCCGGAATCGGAGCGGCACGGCAAACCCCGCGATCTGTTCACGCTGTGGTTCAGTGCCAACATGCAGATCACCACCATCGCCCTAGGGGCGGTCTTTTACTTCATCGGGCTGTCCTTACCGTGGGCGATCTTGGCCATTGTGATCGGGAATCTGATCGGTGCCATCTTCATGGCCTACCACAGTGCCCAGGGGCCGGTGATCGGGGTGCCTCAGATGATCCAGTCCCGAGCCCAGTTCGGCTTTTACGGTGCCCTGTTGCCCCTTGTGCTGGTGGTGGTCATGTACCTGGGCTTTTTCGCCCTCAGTTCAGCGCTGGGCGGTCAAGCCTTGGCCGGGCTCACCTCGATGCCGGTCACCCCGGCGATTATCATCCTGGGCGTGATTACCGCCCTGATGGCGGTGTTTGGCTACGACCTGATCCACGCCTATCAGCGCTACGTCTCGCTGGTGTTCCTGGTTGCCTTCGTCATCTTCTCGGTCGTGGTTGCGACCTCGGGTCTGATCCCGCACGCGGCCTGGTCCTGGTCCGGCTTCAATGGCGGCACCTTCTTGCTCGGCGTGATGCTGGCAGTGACCTGGCAGATCACCTATGCGCCCTACGTCTCGGACTATTCTCGGTACCTGAAGAAAGACGTCGGGGTCGGTCCCACCTTTCAAAACAGCTACTGGGGCACAGTGATCGCCTCAGTCTGGATGATGATCCTGGGCGCCGCACTGACCGAGATCAGTCAGAAGCTCTCCACCGTCGGTGTGATCAGTCAGTTGGCCGGTGGCCTGGCCGGCGTCATGCTGCTCATCATTCTGCTCGGCATCATCGCCGCCAACGTGCTTAACGTCTACGGCGGCATGCTCACCGCCGACACCATCTGGGGCACCTTTAGCAAAGGCGTGGGCTCTGCCACCCGGCGCTTGGTGATGATCGCCCTCGTCGCCATCGTGGGCATGATCTTAGGTGTGATCGCCGAGGGTAACTTCGACGCCAACCTAACCAACTTCATCGTCTTCCTCACCTACTTTGTGATTCCGTGGACGGCCATCAACCTGACCGACTTCTACCTGGTCCGCCACGGTCAGTACGACCCGCAGGCCTTCTTCCGGCCAGCCGGGTACGGCGGCGCCAACGGCATGGCGCTGGCCGCCTATGTGATCGGCATCTTGATCGAGATCCCGTTCATCAACTCTGTCTTGTACGAGGGCCCGATCGCCAAGGCCCTGGGCGGCGCTGATATCTCTTGGGTGTTCGGCCTGGCCGTAGCGGGCGGTGTCTACCTGATCTTCTCAAAGAGCACTCGGCAAGCGATCTAGCAGAGCACACGGCACGCGGGGCCCGGACGATTTTCGTCCGGGCCTGGGCTTCGTTCAGTTGCCCTGAATCAGAAGTGGCCTAAGACTGCTTGATGGGCGGCCCAGGCCGCACCGATCAGCGGCGCCGGGCCGCCTAGCTCCGCGGCCACGATCGGTAGCGGCAAGTTGGCGGCCCAAGCCCTTCTCTTTAGTTCGCGCTCCATCGCTGGCTGCAGCAGGTCGAGACTTTGCGCCAGTGAACCACCGACGACCACCAGTTGCGGGTTTGCGACTTGGGCCCAGGCGGCGAGGGCAACACCCAGGGCCTCTCCAGCCCGCCGGAACACGGTGGTCGCCAGTTGATCTCCCTGGCGGGCACGCCCCGCCACCTGACCGGCGTCCAAGGTCTGGCCACTGGCCGCCAGATAATGTTTGGCAATGGCCGGCCCAGACGCGATGGCCTCCACGCATCCACGTCGGCCACACCCGCACAGCGGGCCGGATCGAGAAACGGTCAGGTGGCCGATTTCGCTGGCCGCGCCGTTGGCGCCGAGCAGCGGTTGCCCCTCCAGGATCAGCCCGCCGCCGACGCCGGTACCAAGCGTCAGGTAGGCAAAACTGGACCGGCCGCTGCCGGCACCGAAGGCGTATTCGCCCAGCCCGCCCATCAGGGCGTCGCGCTGGGCGACCACCGGCAAGCCCAAGCCGAGCCAGCTCGAGAAGTCGTCGATCGTGGCGCCAGCCCAGCCTGGGGGCATGTTGGGCGCATGGGTCAGGGTATTGGCCAAAACCGGCCCTGGCACCGAAAGGCCGATCGCTTGCGGAGTCACGTCAAAGCGCCGGGCCATTTCTGCCAACAGCGGCCCAATTAGGCGCAGTTGCGTCTCAGCGCTCGCGCCGGCGGTGGATCGAGCATCGTGCGAGAGCAGGCGGGGACCGTCGACGATGGCGAAGGCGATCTTGGTGCCGCCGACGTCGATGGCATATTCCAAGGCGGGCACCCCCCATGGCCGTGTGGCTGTGCGTAAGCCTTGGCCGAGCCCGGTCAGATCCCTGCCAGGCAAGAGCGCACAGATCGATGGCGAAGTGCACCCGGTGCACACAGTGATGAGGTGTTGTCATGCAGTGGATGCAAGAGCTGGCGAGGGTCGTCCGACCAGGCCAGATGACCACCAGCCCCAGCGTGCTCGAACAGCATGCGAAAGACGAGTCGTACCACCCGGGTGTGTTGCCAGACGTGGTCGTCTATCCCGAGAGCCAAGATGACGTGGTGGCAGTGATGCGCCTGGCCAGCGCCTTTCGGGTGCCGGTGGTTGCCTTCGGTGTCGGCAGTGGCCTGGAGGGGCACGTGGTACCGGTGCGCCACGGCATCTCACTGGATACCTCCCGCCTCAACCGGGTGCTTGAGATCCGCCCTGGTGACTTCTTGGCCTGCGTCCAGCCTGGGGTCACCCGCACCGAGCTAAACCAGGAACTGGGCCGCCACGGGCTCTTTTTCCCGGTCGATCCCGGTGCCAATGCCTCCTTGGGCGGCATGGCTGCCACCGGCGCCAGCGGCACGACCACGGTTCGTTATGGGGCCATGCGCGAGCATGTCCGAGCCCTGACCGTGGTGCTGGCTGATGGGGTGGTCATCCACACCGGGTCACTGGCCGCCAAGTCGTCGTCTGGCTACGACCTGACCCATCTGTTCGTGGGGTCGGAGGGCACTCTCGGCATCTTCACCGAACTGTGGCTGAAGGTATGGGGCATCCCAGAGGCAACCCTGGCCGCCCGGGCTGAGTTCGAGACGGTCGAACAGGCCGTCGCCGCTTCCACCGCCATCATCGGCGCCGGGGTCGCCGTGGTGCGGCTGGAACTGGTGGACGCACCGTTTTTTCAGTATATCAACGCCTATGCCGGGACGACCTTTCCGCTGCATCCCACGCTGCTGCTGGAGTTTCGAGGTAGCCGCATGGGCGCGGCGGCCGATCTGGCGGCCGCTCGCGAACTGGTGATGGAGGAGGGGTGCACTGTCTTTGATCAGGTGCAAGACAGCGGCCGTCAGACCGAGATGTGGGCGGCCCGCCACTCGGCGGCCTTTGCCTTTATGGCAGCCCATCCCGGCCGAGGGCACCTGGCCACCGACGTCTGCGTGCCAGTCTCCCAACTGCCACAAGCGGTGAGTGCCGCCAAGTTTGCCTTGGCCGAGATGGGGATGGAGGGCGCGATCTTGGGTCACGTCGGAGACGGCAACTTTCATGTCAGTTTGGCCGTGGACCCCAGCGACCGGGAGGATATGGCACGAGCTGAGGCCTTCAGCGGGCGTCTGATCGACCAGGCCCTGGCGGTGGGCGGCACCTGCACCGGGGAGCATGGCGTGGGATTGGGCAAGCGTCGCTACCAGGCCCGCGAGCACGGAACCTCGCTCGCCGTGATGCATCGTTTGAAGGCGCTGCTCGATCCCGAGGACATCCTCAACCCCGGAAAATTGGTGGACCCGGACCCTGCTCCCGGCGGCGGCTAGGACTATACTGGAGCCACCGGTTCAGGCGCGGCGGAGGAGTGGTCTTGGGCATGATCTATCATCAAGGCTTCGGATGGGGAGCAGGACTGTTCGGATTCTGGCTGTTCGCCCTGGCCGTGATGGCCGGCTTCATCTGGCTGGTGTACAGTCTGGTGCTGCGAGCAGCCGAGAGGTGGCCCCGGCGCGCACAGGCAGACGGTGCGCTGGCCATGGCCCGGCTGCGCTACGCCAAAGGAGAAATCGGGCAAGAGGAGTTCCAACGCCTGATCGCAGATCTCACCACCAAGGACGCCTGACGGAAACGAATCGCTGGACAGCAATCAAGCCGTGGCGCCCTGGCAAAGGGCGCCACGGCTCGGCGGGGCCGCCTGGCGGTTAGGACCCGGGCGCCGCCGGGCTACTGGATCCGTATTGGACCTTGAAACCATCGGTGTCGCTGTCCGGCAGCGACGGGGTGGACACTTGGGTTCGTTTTTGAATCATCACGCCGCCATCGGATGTGACCAGACCAGGATTTGTCCCGTTCACGGTGCCGGGGTTGAAGATGGTGAAGCCGTAGTTGGCTAGGGTGGCCACGTGGCCGCCGATGGTCGGCGCCTCTTGAATCCACTCTGCCGATGTGCCAGGGCCGGTGTAGGTTTGGGTCGTCGAGAAGCTCCAGCCCGCCGTCACATCTGAGATGGTGATGGTCCAGGTGCCATTGGCGTTCTTAGCGACGGAGGCGGTCATGGCGTCGCCGGGGTTGACCGGATCGCCGGTGATCACCGTTTCGGCGGCCGGCAAGATCTCCCACCAGGCGTCGTAGTGGGCGCTGCCCTGGTAGTAGTCCTGCTCGGTGCCGGTCTGGATCAGGTTGGAGTTGTTGAAGCCGTCGATGCCGATCCAACTCGAGGAGTAGGTGCTACCGCGGCTTGGCGCTACTGCGGGGACGATCCAGGAGCCGGTGATCTGGGTATAGGTGCCGCTGACACTGGTTGAAAGTGCATATCCGGACCAGTTGCTGGACGCCCATCCGAACGGGCTGGTCGTGCTGGACGAGCCGCCATGACCGTGGGTTGTGCCTGGAACCGCCAGCGCGATGCGAGGAGCATGCGAGATCGCCGGAGCGGCCGCACTGACCACCGGTCCAGCCCCGGTGGCGAGGAGCAGAGCCAAGGAGCCGAAGCCACAGGCAATTCGTCGCACAGGTGTCAAGGCATCACCTCCCACAATGGATCAGTAATGTTGGACGCCTGCGGTGCAACTCCTGCACTCTAAGTCGCAGGCGGCAGGGCGAGAAAACCGGATCAAAGCGTTTCACCAGGCTGATTCACGCCGCCGGGTCGACCGGTGGGCCCTTGCGAGTGAGCGCTGGACCTAGGCATGATACCGAGGGCACTAAGTCGCGGTGGCGGAGGTTGGACGTTGGCGTTGGCTTTTTTGCCCCTGACCCGGCTCGACGGCTTCATCCCAATCGAGGACTACGGCCTGATCGGCAACCTCGAGACCTGCGCCCTGGTCGGCCGGGACGGCTCGATCGATTGGTGCTGCCTGCCGTACTTGGATTCGCCGAGCGTCTTCGCGGCGATGCTGGACAGGAAAAAAGGCGGGCGATTTGTGGTCCAGCCGGCCGCCGAGTTTACGTCGCGGCAGCAGTATTCCGCAGATACCAATGTTCTGGTCACTGAATTTCGGACCGCCGGCGGCGAAGCGGTGCTCACCGACTTCATGCCGGTGATGGCTGGTTCCGCAGAGGACCAGCCGGTGCCCTGGGACCACCGGGCGATCCTACGCGAGGTCGAATGCCAGCGCGGCGAGATGCAAATTCGTTGGGAGTGTTCACCACAACCGGACTATGGCCGCGGCCAGGCCGCATGGACCCGGCAGAGCGGCGGCCTGGTGGCCGAGACAGGAGGGCAGGGCCCGCTCTTTTTGCAGCTGCCAGGCGACGCCGATCTGACGAATGGTCAAGCCAGCGGGAGCTTCACCCTGCGCGCGGGTGAGAGCACCTGGCTGGTGCTCCGTTATCAGGACCCCACACCACTGTCCGCCGCGGCCTGCCAGCAACTGCTGGAGGACACGAAGGACCTCTGGGGTTCGTGGGTGCACAGTTGCGAGGGTCCCGGATGTGCGTTTGCCGGGCCTTGGCACGACCAGGTGGTACGCTCGGAGCTGGTGTTAAAGCTCTTGACCCATCCCGAGACCGGGGCCATCGCCGCCGCACCCACCACCTCTTTGCCAGAAGCTGTAGGGGCCGGCCGCAACTGGGATTACCGCTTCGCCTGGATTCGCGACGCATCGTTTACAGCCCAGGCCCTGTTCCACATCGGACATCAGAAAGAAGCGCGCCAGTATTTTCGCTGGGTACGGTCCATTTGGACCCGCGACACCAATCCAGCCGACATCCAGACCATGTACAGTCTGGCCGGCGGCACCGATCTGACCGAGTTTCAACTGGACCACCTGTCCGGGTACCGCAACTCGCGGCCGGTCCGGATCGGAAATCTGGCCGCCAGCCAACATCAACTCGATATTTACGGTGAGCTGATCAACGCCCTCTACGAGTTCACCCGCTACCCGAAGAATGGCGGCGTACCGGAGCGGGCGTTGGTGGAAGCGGAATGGCCGATGATCCAGCGCATTACTGAATATGTGGCTGGCTGTTGGCAGGAGCCTGACTCTGGGATCTGGGAGATGCGAGGCCAGGAGCAACACTTCACTTATTCCAAACTGATGTGCTGGGTGGCCTTGGACCGCAGTGTCCGGTTAGCCGAGCGTTGGCAACTGCAAGCACCTCTGGAGGCCTGGAAGCAAGAGCGCCGCAAGGTGCGTCGGGCGATCTTGGACCAGGCATTCAACCCGGGCCTGAACAGCTTCACCCAGGCCTTTGGCTCCACCGTCCTGGACGCCTCCAGCCTGCTGATCCCGGTGATGGGATTGCTCGCCCACAGCGACCCGCGGGTGGTTGGCACCATCGATGCCACCATGTCCAAGCTGATGAGCCATGGCCTGGTTCACCGCTATCTAGACGACGACGGCCTCTCTGGCAGCGAAGGTGCCTTCTTGCTGTGCACCTTTTGGCTGGTCTCGGCATTGGCCCTGGCCGGTCGTCAAGAAGAGGCAGAGTCGGTGTTCCGCGGTGTCCTCGATCGGATGGGGCCGCTGGGGTTGCTGGCCGAGGAGATGCATCCGGAACTGGGCTCGATGCTGGGCAACTACCCGCAGGCCTTCAGCCACATTGGTCTGATCAACAGTGCCCTGTACCTGGGCCGCAAGAGCCGGGCCAAAGCTCCGGGCCCGGCGCCCATCGGCACCGAACCAGCGGCTTGACCAAAGGCGGCGCTCGGTGTGCGGGCGATTCGGATCGGCCAGCGCGCCTGGACCAACCCATGTGCACAAACCGCGACCGAGCGCGGCCTCACGCTCGCCATCGGCCTGTCCATAGCCAGCGCACATCGCTCGCACCAGAAACAAATGCTAAGATGCCAACATGCAAAGAATGCCAGAGGTGCAGCGCCCTCCTTTCGATCGCCTGCGGCTGGGAGAACCGTGCCACATCGTGGTGCGTCGCAGCTGGCCCCTGATGGTGGCCGGGTTGACCCTGGAGAGTGAAGCGGCGCGCGTTGATGAGTTGCCACGCGAGGCTCTGGCGGCTGTCCCTGGCTGGCCTGCCTTCCGCGCACTGCTCCTGCATGCGGTGGCGCTGAGAGATCAACTGGCTCTCGAGCCCGCAGTTGAATTGGACGCCATCCACACCGTGGCCGGGTTGATTGAGTGGATTGGGCAACGCGGTGTCGAGTGGTGGCATCAGCTATTGGCTTCGGCCGCCATCCGTGGCTGGGCGTTTTACTGCCAGGCGGCCGACTCCGAGGTGGAGCGGTTAGAACGCCAGCGGACCTGGCCCTTGGGTCCGGAAGGGCCGGGGTGGTGGCGCGATGTCCGTCTGTTTGAACGGCGGATTCGGTTGCAGGCCCTGTTGTGGGAGATCACCGAGCCCGAGCTGGAGCAAGTGCTGTCGGATCGCGAGGGCGCCTTGGCAGTGGTGGCTCAGGTGCTGCAGCCGGCAGCCGACTTAATTGATGCCAAGATGCCGAGGCTGGGCCGGAGCGAGCGCCGGGTTGCGTCTGACCTCGCCCAGGCCTTTTTGACCATGACCGGCCGACCTCTGGTCGCTGCCGACCCGGGCGAATGGGCGGCAGTGCGCCACCTGGTGGTCGTGCCAACACCAGGTCTGGCGCGACAGGACGCAGTATCCGTTGCCCGCACGCCTTCCAGTTGGACCGTGTGGGTTGGCGCTGATACCGGCGAGACTGCGGCCCAGCCAGCCGATGTGGGGCGCATCCTGGCGGCCCTAGGCGACGATCTGAACAAGCAGATTGTGGAGAGCCTGTCGGCGGAGGGGCCGGCGCATGCGCTGTTGCTGGCTGAACGCCTGCCCGCTCATCCCTCTACGTTGAGTCGCCACCTCAACGCCATGGCCGATGCAGGCGTGTTGCGAGTCCGGCCGCTGGGACACAAGGTGGTCTATCACCTGAATCCGGCTGCCCTGGACCTGTTGTCGCTGTGGGCGCGACAATTGAACGCTGCGGAGGTGTGACCTTACGATCAGGCATGGCCGTCGGTCAGCACTCGACTTTGGCTTGACCACAAGCGGCTGGCGCTGGCGAAGGGTGTGGCGGCCGTCGGCTTGACTGAAGTGTGGCAATGAGGTGATCGAGCGTGCGGCTTACAGGAATCCATCATGTCTCAGCCCTGACCGCCCAGGCCGGGGCGAATTTGGCCTTTTACACGGGCGTGATGGGCATGCGCTTGGTGAAGAAGACCGTCAATCAAGACGATACCTCCTCCTACCACCTGTTCTATGGGGATCAGACCGGCAGTCCCGGCACGGAGCTCACCTTTTTCGACATCCCGCAGGCGGCAGCGAATCGACCTGGCAATCGCTCCATCTCCGCTATCGGCCTGACTGTCCGTGATGGCGCTGCACTCGAATACTGGCAGGCGCGCCTGGCTGAGTGGGATGTCGACCAAGATCCGATTGTCACAGTCGCCGGGCGCTCAACCCTGGCGCTTCGCGACCCGGAGGGACAGCGCCTGATCCTGACGGCCGACGACACAGTGGCACACCCGCACACGCCCTGGCAGCAGAGCCCAGTGCCGGCACAAACTGCGATCTTGGGCCTCGGTCCGATCACGCTGACTGTGCCCGATGGCAAAGATACGGTCGCGGTCTTAACCGAACTGATGGGATTCGAAGAGGTTTTACCGCTGCGATCGGACCTTGGCCAAGGCGACTGGCGCCGTGTCTTCAGCACTGGCAAAGGTGCTGGCGCAGAAATTCATCTGGAGATCAGGCCCCAGCTACCGGCAGAGCGGTTGGGGCGGGGTGGTACCCACCACGTTGCCTTCCGGGTGCCGGACGAAGAGCAGCACCGGGCCTGGCTCGACCTACTGGAAAGGGCCGGGCTGCGCACGTCTGGGCTGGTTGACCGTTACTATTTCCGCTCCATCTACTTTCGGGAGCCGTCTGGCATCTTATTCGAACTGGCCACCGACGGTCCGGGATTCCTGACCGACGAAGATGCTGAACACCTAGGTGAGCGGCTGGCCCTACCGCCGTTTTTAGAGCCGAGGCGGGCCGAGATCGAGGCCGGGCTGTCACCACTTGAGCTTCCCAGATGACCGGACCGGAGGAGGTCCGGTCCGCCCCAGACCTGCCTTTCATTCATCGGTACCAGGAAGGCTCCGGCAGCGGGCCAAAAACCACCTTTTTGTTGCTGCACGGCACCGGCGGCGACGAGCGAGATCTCTTTCCGCTGGCCCAGCGTCTGATCCCAGGAGCCAACCTGCTCGGCGTGCGGGGGAAGGTCCTAGAAGACGGCATGGCCCGGTATTTTCGGCGGCTGACCGAGGGCGTCTTCGATGAACGAGACCTGATCGGACGGGCGGCCGAGCTGGCCGCGTTTGTCCCGGCCGCCGCTCTAGTTCATCACTTCGACGCCGATCGCGTCTTCGCACTCGGTTACTCGAACGGGGCCAACATGGCGGCGGCCCTGCTCCTGCTCCACCCGCATCTACTGCAAGGAGGCATCTTGTTCCGGACCATGATGCCGCTGACGGCGCCTGTCCCAGTGGATCTGACCGGTACCGCCGTCTTGCTCAGCCAGGGTGAGCGCGACCCGTTTGTCACGAGGCAGCGGGCCGAGGAGTTGGCCCGAGCGCTCGAAACGTGCGGCGCGACGGTGACAGTTAAGTGGCAGCAGTCCGGCCACGGCCTGACTGAAGCCGACCTGAGCGACGCCAGCAACTGGCTGGCCGATATCCGACAGGACAGAACCGGCGCCTAGGCGACAGAGGCGATCTGGCTTGGCAAGGCGGCTTCGATATGGCACAACGGAAGCATGGCAGACGCATCCTACAATTCACCCGTCGACACCATCCGTCTGTCGGAACTGATTGGCGCTTTATCTCGCGCCCTTGACCTCACCGAGGGACAGGCCTTTGGCCATTCGCTCAGTTCCTGCCTGATCGGAATGCAACTGGCGCAAGCGATTGGGCTCGATCGTGAGTCCCGTTCTGCGCTTTTCTATGCGCTGTTGCTCAAGGATGCGGGCTGTTCGTCCAACGCGGCAATGGTGCAAGAGATGTTTCAAACGGACGATCTGGCGGCCAAGCGCGACCTGAAAATGATGGACTGGACGCAGCCGCTGCAGGCGGTCCGCTTCGGCCTGTCTCTTGCCGGCCGTGGCCGAAGCGCCTGGACCCGCCTGATCCGGATCATCGCCTTGGCGCCCGGCGGCATGGCGCCGGCCCGCCAGATGTTCGCTGTCCGCTGTGAGCGGGGGGCGGATATCGTCCGCATGATGTCATTTCCGGAGACGACGGCACAGGCGATCCGGTCATTGGACGAACACTGGGATGGCCGGGGCTATCCTGCCGGCCTGACCGGGGAGCAAATTCCCCTGCTGGCCCGCATCGCTGGACTCAGCCAGACCGTGGAGATCTTTCGCAGCACAGTCGGCCGCATGGGCGCCATGGCCATGGTCCGTCGACGTAGCGGCAGCTGGTTTGACCCTGAGTTGGTGCGGGTGTTTTCGCGTTTGGCGGCCGAGGACGCGTTTTGGTCGCGGTTGGCATCCGATCGGCCCCAATTGATGGCGGCCGTGGCCGCTCTGGAGCCGCCAGAGGCTCCGGAAATGGCGGATTCGCAGCGGGTCGATCAGGTGGCGCTTGCCTTCGCCCAGATTATCGATGCGAAATCCCCTTACACGTACCGTCACTCCGAAGGGGTCGCCAAATACGCCGTGGCGATCGGACGCCAGTTGGACTTCTCGCCGGTGCAGGTGCGAGAGATGCACCTGGCGGGGTTGCTCCACGATATCGGCAAACTGGGCGTACCGAACATGGTCCTGGACAAAGCGGGGCCGTTGACGCACGAGGAGATGGAGGTGATTCGCCGCCATCCGCGGTATTCCGAGGAGATCTTATCGGAGGTGGCTGCGTTCTCCAGTTTGGCTGAAGTGGCGGCGGTTCATCATGAACGGGTCGACGGCAAAGGGTATTATCGAGGGGTGGTGCTGGCGGACTTTCCGCAAGCCCATCGCACGCTGCCGGTAGCGGACATCTACGAGGCCTTGACGGCGGACCGGCCGTACCGCCAAGCGATGAGCCCGGATGCGGCCCTGGCTCTGTTGCATAAGGAGGCGGGCAGCGGCGTCTGCCCCCGGGCGGTGACTGCTTTGGAAGCGGCATTGAACAAGGGAGAGGTGGCCTGATGGCTGAACTGGATAGCGGCGACAAGGCCGAGGTGAAACGGCCGCTCGGCCGCCGAGTGTGGGCTGGCGGACTGATGATGGCGGCCGGACTGATCGTGTTGTTTTTGCCGGTGGTTCAGGTGCCTGGGTTCGGCGTGGTCACTGTCGCCCAAGCCCGCGGCATCTGCAGCGGCACCTTGGCGCCAGCAGTACCGATCCCTTCGGGCGCGGTCTGCGCCGGGCCGGCCGTCGCTTATGTCCTGGCTACCGCCATCTTCCTACTCGGGGTGGCACTGCTTTCTTGGGGCATCGCTAAGCCGCACCGAGATTGACAGGTGCCGGGCGCTGACGAACCAGGGGCTGGCCGATGTCGGCCAGCCCCTCTTCATCTGCCGAGCGGGACGATGCACGCCTCAGCTCGCCGAATCGACCTGCTGTTGGTTCAAGCAGGCATGGCCGTCTTGAGGATCCGGTTTGATATAGGTGCGGCCCCAGTTTTCCACCGCCTGCATCACGCCCTGGAGAGCCACCCCAGCCGGAGTCAGCCGGTAGAGCGTGCGCGGCGGGAACACCGACTGCACCTCGCGCCCAACCACGCCGAGTGTCACCAATTCGTCCAGGCGCTGGCTGAGCGTGGCCGGGTTGCACCCGCCAACGGACCGGGAGAGTTCGTTAAAGCCGCGCGGCTCGTTGAGGAGTTCGCGCACGATGTGGAGTACCCACTTCTGCTGCAACACTCCGATGGCGGCGTGGACGGGGCAGAAATCATCGCTCATGGACTGATCATAGACCGTCGGGACAAACTTTGCAAATCTATTGCACTATGAAAATTATAGTGATATGATCAGCCCGGACCGAACGTTGTCAGAGGAGGATTCAGAATGGTTTGGGAATTCGACCCGGCCCATACGTCGGCGCAGTTTGCAGTCCGCCACCTTGGGATCATGACGGTGCGCGGGCACATGAATCTGGTGCGGGGCCAACTGGAAACAGAAGGCGAGATGCCGACCAAGGCCGAGGTGGCGCTCGACCCGAAGTCGATCGACACCCGTGAGCCGAACCGGGACACCCATCTGCGCTCCCCGGACTTTTTGCTGGCGGATCAGCACCCGGAGATCGTGTTCAAGTCAACGGGCATCTCGGGACGCAGGGACAGCCTCAAGATCGTGGGAGAGTTGACCATCCGTGGTATCACCAAGCCGGTCGAGCTGACCGGGGAGATGACACCCGTGATTTCGGACCACCGGGGCCTGCCTCGCTTTGGTGTCAGCGTGGAGACCACCATCGACCGCAAGGAGTTCGGCATGGAGTGGAACCACTTGGTGGACAACGCTCTGATGGTTGGAGACCAGGTGAAAATCTCGGTTGAGGGCGAAGTCTTCCAACCGCAGTGAGCTGGACGAAACGCCTGTAAACCGCCGAGGCCGGCTTCCTAGGGAGCCGGCCTCGGTCTGTGCCAGGCACGGTTCACGGTCCGGTTTGATCCTCCCGGGTCAGGGGCCGGGCCAGCAGGCGCGCCACCTCGTCGCGCGGCTGACAGCCCTCGAACAAGATGTGCGCCAGCGAAGACGCGATCGGCATCTCGACAGCGGATCGTTCGGCCAATGCCAGCGCTGCTCGGGTGGCGAACACGCCTTCGTAGACGTAGGGTGTGCGGTCCATCACCGTCTGCGGCGTCTCACCCCTGCCGATGGCCAAGCCCAGGGCCCGGTTTCGGCTGTGGTTGCTGGTGGCAGTGGCAAGCAGGTCTCCGAGTCCGGCCAGTCCTGCAAAGGTCATCGGCTGCGCCCCTTCGGCCACTCCCAGTCGAAAGATCTCGGCCAGCCCACGGGTGAGTAGCGCCGCCTTGACGTTGTCGCCCAGGCCGAGGCCGTCCAAGATGCCGGCGGCAATGGCCAAGACGTTTTTCAGAGCCCCGGCCAGTTCGACCCCCAGGCGGTCGGAAGAGGCGTATAGGCGAAAGGAGGGACAGGCCAGCAGATCCCGGGCCAAAGCGGCCATCGCTGCATCAGGATGGGCCACCACCACCGCCGTCGGTTTCAGTTGGCCAACCTCTTCGGCGTGGCTTGGGCCGGACAGCTGCACAAGGTCCACACCGACTGCCGCCGCCACCTCGCTCATCCGGAAGAGCGACGGCAGTGCCAAGCCCTTGGCCGTCGACACGGCCAGGGCGGACCCGAGCAGCGGCGCACTGCGAGACAAGGTGTCGGCCATCGCCTGCGAAGGTACGGCGAAAATGCTCACCTCAGCCTCTGCCAAGGCCAGAGCTAGATCGCCCGTGACCGTCACCGCAGCCGGCAGCGTTACGCCGGGTAGGTACACGGGATTGGTGCGCGTCTCGGCCAGTTGGCGGGCCATCTCCGGCCGTCTGGCGTACAGCCAGGTGTCGTCTGCGCGCTGACCGTACAGAGCCGCCAGAGCAGTGCCAAAGCCACCGGCGCCGATGATCGCGATCTTCATCTACGCACCGTAAGTCGTGGCTCTTCGTGGGCCAGCAGACGGCGGATGTTGGGTGCATGGCGGATGAGCATCAGCAACCACAGGCCCAGCACCAGGATTCGACTGGGCGTCGAGGCCGGCAGGACCAGCAGGGTGATCAGGGCCCCTGTGGCACCAAGCAGGGCAGAACTGGACACGATGCGCGTGATCAGGAGCAGGCCCAAGAAGATCAAGACGGCTACCAGGGCGGCAAGCGGGCTGGTCAGGAGCAACACGCCGAGCGATACCGCCACCACCTTGCCACCGTGAAAGCGCAAGGTGAACGGGTAGGCGTGGCCGAGACCGGCGCCGAGGCCTCCCAACGCGAAACCCCACGGTCCGACCAAGACAAAGCCGATCATTGCCGCGCAAGCTCCCTTGCCCGCATCCAGCAACAGAACCAGAAGGCCCGCCAATGGGCCAAGCGCCCGATTCACATTGGTTGCCCCGATATTGCCGGAGCCGACCTCCTGCAGACGGACGCCTTTCAGACTGGCCAGCAGCACGCCAAAGGGAATGGATCCGATCAGGTATCCGAACACGGCGCTCTGGACCACCCGAAGCCCCCCTCGTCGGGATCGATCAGAAGAAAATCGCCAGCCTGTACAGAAATGGGAAAGCCGGCGGCAACAGTGCCGGTGTGTAAGTCTCGGTGCCGACCGTGAGGGTGATTCGGCCCGGCAGGCCCTGGCCCCCTGCCGTCGGCGCCCAGGTGACATGGACTGACGTCCCCTTGGCGCCCACCAAGAGCAACGGGTGGGCTAGGCGAAGCGGTACAGAGAAGCCAAACGGCAGGTGAGCCACGGCCACCACGGTGCCCGCCGCCAGCAGTGTGGTGGTGTAATGCCGGTTGACATAGGTGACAAGCTGCTGGATCGAGGAGAAAATCGGCCCGAATCCACCGGGACCGTCCAGATAGATGCCCACCAGAAGCGGGTGGCCGGGCAGGCTGGTGCGGATCGCCCAGTCCAGGTTGCGGCCGGATTGCGGTGTCCACCCGGTCTTTACCCCCAAGGTGCCGGGCACCCGGCTGAGCAGCTGGTTGAGATTGGTGACGGTACCGAGATCCGGGATAAAGATCTGCTTGGTGCGCACGATTTGGGCGAACGTCGGATTGGCCAAGGCGCGCAGGGTCAGGCTCAATAGGTCCTGCGGCGAGCCCTGGTCGGCCGGCGAGAGTCCGGACGGATCTTGATAGGACAGATGGGTAAGGCCCCAGGCCCTGGCCTGGGCATTCATCTGGGCGACAAAGGCACTTTCACCGCCAGGGTACATGCTGGCCAGGATGGATGCGGCGTTGTCGGCCGAGGGCAGCATCATGGCGTAGAGCAGTTGCGCCACCGAGTACTGCTGGCCTGCCAGCACCTGCATCACGCTGTCACCTTGAGCCAGTTCCTGGCGCGACTGCAGCTGCTCGGCGGCAGTGATGGTGGTGGTGCGACCCAACGGATAATTGGCGGAGTTCAGCACGACCATTGCGGTCATGATCTTGGTCAAAGAGGCCAGCGGCCAGGGCGTCTGGGCGACAGCAGCGGCCAGGGTCGCACCGCCGAGGGAGAGCGCGTAGCGAGGCGTCGGGAAACTAGGTAGCGGGGTCGAGGTGGACGGACCCGGCAACGCTGCCAGGGACACTGGGGTGGCCTTGACCGGTACCTTGGCCACCCGGCCGACCACCAGGGAAGCGGCCGTTCCGAGCAGTACCAGGGCGATCAGCCAGCGAAAGAGGGTACGCGTGAAGATGGCCTCCCTAGGGGCAGTGCGCGCATCACCAACAACGGTCATCCTACCCTATCGCCGCCTTTGGTGGCGACCGCGGCTCGAAGCTTCGCCCGATGGCATCGTGGCTTGGGACTCTGTGCCTTGACAGTGGCAGGAGAAAGAAGTACGGTACAAGAGTATTCGGAAGCCAATAGTTCGATATAGTATTAAAGGCGAGGTGGACGGAGACGGCGGATGCCTACGACCTGATGGAATTGGTAGGACGAGCTCGGAATCTGGTGCTCAAGCGCCTGCGTGCTTCCTGGGGGGAACTGCTGCCCGGCACCGATCTCAGTCTGGAAGAGGCGATGGTGTTGTTCAGTCTGCGTCAATGCGACCAGACCACACCCGGTGAACTAGCTACCAGACACGAAGTGCCGAAGAGCACGATGACCGGGATCTTGGATCGCCTGGTGGACAAGGGACTGGTCCGAAGGTGGCCGGACGACGAAGATCGCCGCCAGGTGCACGTCTCGCTGGCTGAGGCGGGTCGGGACAAGAAGATCGATCCACGGCAGATTGGCGAGCGGATCAAGGCGGAGTTTGCCCACGCCCTCTCCCGGCTGGCCCCCACTGACTTCGAAAAATTGGATCAAGGCCTCAACGCTCTGATCGATGCCTTGCACAAGGAGGACGAAGCGCGATGAAAGGACTCGGCAGGACTCTGATGATTAACCTGGTGGTTTTGGTGGTGCTGGCTGGTGCAGCCTACATCGGCTACAGCTACTGGTATCAGGGCTACACCTATGTGACGACATCCAACGCCCAGGTCAGCGCGCCGATTGCCACCCTGTCGGCACCGGGTACCGGCGTGCTCACCAACTGGACGGTCTACCTCGGTGAACGGGTTAGCAAGGGTCAGCTGCTGGGAGACGTTGCCGTGACCAGTCATGCAACAGGCACCGCTACCAGCGCCAGTGCCCCCGTGTCCACGCTGACTCAGATCCCAGTCAAGGCGACCAGCGCCGGAGTGATCGGCCAAGTCGACATCCCCAACGGATCAGCCGTGGAAGTGGGTCTACCACTGGCCAGCCTGGTCCAAACCAGCCAGCTGTATCTGATTGCCAACGTCGCCGAAACCTCCATCGCCAGCGTGCATATCGGCCAAAAGGCGACGATCACGGTCAGCGCCTACCCCAACCAGACCTTCACCGGCTATGTGTCCGAGATCGGACCGGCCACCGCCGGCAGCTTTTCGCTGCTGCCTACGCAGAACACCACGACCGACTTCACGCCGGTCACCCAGGTGATCCCGGTGCTCATCCGCCTCGACTCCACCTTCGGTGACGCCCTGCGGGCCGGAGAGAGCGCCACGGTGCAGATTTCGATCCACTAGGAGGGTGCGACCATGGCCCAGAACCAAGAGGTGAGCGGTTCCTGGGGTCTGGCCCTGGCCGTGACCGTGATTGGTGCCTTCATGGCCATCCTCGACTCATCGATCGTCAATGTCGCCATCCCGCACATCATGCTGGTCTTCGGCGCGTCCACCCAATCCGTGCAGTGGATCGTTACGATCTATCTGCTGGCCTTGGGCGTGGTCGTTCCGCTCAGCGGATGGCTGTCCGACCGGGTCGGAATGAAGCAGCTATACATCGCGTCCCTGGTGGTGTTCACTTTCGGGTCGGCCTTGTCCGCCATCTCCCCGACGCTGAGCTTTTTGATCGTGGCCCGGGTGATCCAGGCGGTCGGCGGCGGCATGATCATGCCGGTCACCATGTCGATGGTCTACCGGATGGTGCCGAGGGACCGGATCGGCACGGCGATGGGATTTTGGGGGCTGTCGTTGCTCCTGGCACCGGCGCTTGGGCCGACCCTCGGCGGGTACTTGGTGCAGTATGTAGACTGGCGATGGATCTTTACCATCAACATTCCGATCGGCATCCTCGGTTCGATGGCTGCCTTTGCCTGGCTGCCGAACTTCACGCATCACCCAGCTGGCCGTCTGGATTGGCTGGGGGCGATCAGTTCGGCGACCGGATTGTTTTTCTTGTTGTTTGCCTTTACCGAAGGGCAGGCCTGGGGCTGGGGAGCCGAATCGATCGTTTTCTTCTTCTACGCCGCCGTGGTGGCGCTTGGCTTCTTCGTGGTCTGGGAATTGTACGGTGCCAAGCAGCCCCTGCTGGACCTCAGGGTCTTTCGCTACGGGTCGTACACGGCCAGCATTATCGCCTCCGTGATCATCAACGTCGGCATGTTTTCCGCGCTGTTCTTCGTGCCGCTGTTCTTGCAGAACCTGCGCGGACTATCGCCCTTTGACACCGGTCTGGCGATGATGCCGGGGGCGCTTGCCACCGGTGTGATGATGCCGTTTGCCGGCCGCATCTACGACCGGATCGGACCGGTCATCCCGGGCGTGGTAGGCTTTGTGGTGATGGCTTACGGCACGTTTTTGTTCCATACGATGACCGCCACGGTGCCGATCTCCCTGATCGTCTCTTGGATGGTCATCCGCGGCCTGGGCATGGGGCTGTGCATGATGCCGCTGATGACCGGCGGCATGTCGGTGGTGCCGATTGCGATGATTCCGCGGGCGAGCGCTGTCCAAAACATCATGCAGCGGATCGCCGGATCGTTTGGCATCGCCATCTTGACCTCGGTGATGCTGAACCAGCAGGGCGCCTATGCCTCCCAGATCAGTTCTACCCTGACCGCCGCCTCGCCGATGGCGCCATCCATTTTGGCCCAGGGTCCGAATCTGTTGGTTCAGCTATGGCAGGAGGTGCAGGGCCTGGCCCTGATCCGGGCCATGGACAACGTCTTCGTGCTGGCGGCAGCACTATTGCTGGTAGCGGTGATCCCCGTGCTGTTCGTCCGCCGGCACCTGAATCCGGACGCAGAGGCTGCGGGCCTGGCCATGGTGGAGTGAGATGAGCGCGGCACTGGTCCCGATTGCCGTAGGGTTTGTGGCGATGGCGGTTTCCGTCTTGGTGATCTTGAACCTGAGCCTGGCGGCTGGAGCCAGGGCGGTGCCAGATGCCGCCGGCGAGACGGCTGCTGAGACTCAAGAGCAACCGCCCGTTGCCGAAGACCAGCAGCTCAAGCGCCAAGAACCAGATCAGGAGTCCGGACTGGACCTACCGTCCTTCCAGGACCTAGATGCGTTGCGCCGCCTGCCTGGCGTGCGCGGCGTGGCCCTGTGGGGCGCGCACGGTGCCGTGCTGCGGGCCGAGGGCGAGCTCTTGGAGACGATCTTGCCGGAGGCGGCGCGGGTGCTAGACACGTTGCGCCAGGCAGGGGGAGCAGTTGGCTCCGGGCCCTGGATGTCGTTCAAGGTCGAGGGCTTGACCGGTTCCATCTACGGCGCCCGCATGCACGGCGTTTCCTTGGTGGTGGTTACGGACCCCTCTGCCGAGGCGAGCCAGATCGAACGCCAGCTCTACCAGACCACCTTGCACACACCTGCTGAGCTGGCGCAGACCGATGCGCGCCCGGCGTCTGATGACCTGGATGAGCCGACCGAGCTGGAGGCCTCGCCGTAGAGGTGCGCACTCCCGTCACCGATACGATCGGTTCGACCGGCCATCTGTTGCTAGATAAGGGTATCAAACTGCCGGTCACCGGCGTCCCCCAATCCAGGCACGATGAAGGCCTGCTCATTGAGGACGCTGTCTAGGGCTGCGGCGTAGACTTTGACAGCCGGTGCCTTCTTGGCGATCAGACTGACTCCGGCGGGTGCCGCCACGACGCACAGCAGCCGGATCTCTTGGACCTTTGCCTGGGTCAGAAGGTCTGCGGCGAAGGCCGCTGATCCGCCGGTAGCCAGCATCGGGTCGAGCAGGATGGCGATTTTGCCCGAAATGGCCGCCGGCAGTTTGGCGTAGTAGGGCACCGGCAGCCGGGAGTCCTCGTCCCGATAGACCCCAAGATGACAAACGGCGGCGCCGGGGAACAGGGCGTGCACCGCATCGATCATGCCCAGCCCAGCGCGCAGCACCGGCACCAGGACCAGCCGAGCGCTTTCGAGTCGCGCTCCTGCGGTCCGGGCCAGCGGAGTGGTGACGGTCACCGGCTCGGTTGCCAGATCTGCCGTGGCTCCGACCGCCAGCACGGTGGCGATATCCCGCAGGGCCGCACGGAACGCCGCTGGTTCGGTGCGGGCGTCGCGCAGCTGGGTCAGGCGATCGTCGATCAGAGGGTGGCGGAGGACAGTAAATGGCACAGCGATCCCTCGCTTTTGACTTGGAACTGGTGCTCCTTAGGCCCTTGGCTTCGAGTGCGCAACAGTCCTTCCTGTTCCTAGGTCTCGGACCGGATCGGCAGTTCAGGCGGCGGGGCCGGCCTGCGCCGAGCCAGACTCACCATCGAAACGGCACCGACCACCAGGCCGCCGCCCGCATAGCCTTGGACGGATAGCACCTGGCCCAAGATCAGTCCACCCGCCAAGGCGGCGGCAGCGGCCTCAGCAGTGGCGATCACCGCCGCCTCGGTGGCGGTCATCCGGCTCACGCCCCACAGGTAGAGGCCAAAGGGAATGAGCGTGCCGCCGACCACCACGGCCGCAACCAGCAGCCAATCTGAAGGTGTCAAGGCGGGCGCATGCCAGGGCGGAGCGAAAAGGGAAAAGGCGACGCCACCCGCCACAAAGCCATAGGCGGTGGTGGGCCAAGGCCCAATGCGCGCCATCAACCGGGCCGGATAAAGGGTGTAAAAGGCAGCCGCCACCGCCGAGCCAAGGCCAAAAAACAGGGCCGCCGGCGAGATGTCGGCGCCGGCTCCAGAAAGGGCGAGCAAGGTGGTCCCCAGCACGGCGAGTGCCACGCCGCCGACCACCCGGACGGCGGGTCGCACTTCCCGAGCCACAAGCTGCCAGCCCACGACCAGGGCCGGGGAGAGATACTGCAAAAAGGTGGCCGTGGCGACGTTTGAAACGGCGATGGCGGCGAAGTACGTGAACTGGACCAACCCCAGGCCCAAGATGCCAAAGACGGCCAGCGGCAGCAGATCGCGCCGCAGATTGATCTTAGGTCGGAGCACCAGGCTGAGCACCAGCCCCGAGCCGAGCATGCGCACGGTCACTAACCAAGCCGGGGAGACAAGAAGCTGCTGAAACAAGATCTGGGCCAGCGTTCCGGATAGTCCCCACAGGCAAGCGGCGACCAGCACCGCCACTACGGCCAAGCGGTGATCAGAAGGCGGCCATGCAAGACGCCGCTGACGGGCGAAGTTCATGGCGCCTTCTTTCGTCGGCGGCTGAACCCCGGCTCGGAGCGATCAGCGATGGCGCCAGTGCGAAAAGACGACCCGTGTCGGGTGGAGTCGTAGAGTTCTTGACCAGCCGAACCCAGCGTCGAGGCCCACAGCATGGCGTCGTCGCCATAGCGCTGGCGGATCTGGTCTACCGTCTCAGCCAGTGCCCGTTTGGCGTGCCCAGGCGCGTCGAACAAGGTGGCCGGCTCCGGTGCCATCGGCACCAGACCGGACACGGAAACGCCGGCAAGTCGGCATGGGAAGATACTCTCGGGGAATCTGGCCAGTAGGGTCAGCGCGTAGCGGAAGATCTCCTCGGTTAGGCAAGCCGGCTGCTTGGCGGTCAGTTGTCGATCGTGCGTGGAAAATGCTCTGTCGCGCACGGTGAGAGAGATCTGTCTGCCTGCCAGACCGGCGCGGCGCAGCCGTGATGCGACCTGATCGGCCAGCGCCAGGAGGATCGGTCTCAGGTCGTCGGGACCGGCGATGTCTTGGGCGAAGGTGAGCTCGTGGCTGATCGACTTGGCCGCCGCCGCCGCCACTTTCACAGTCGCCGAGCCGTCGCCCCGCAGATCGGCCTGAAAGGTGTTCCCCACCTGACCGATCAGGGACGTGAGCTGGTGCGGTGTGGTCGCCGCCAGCTGGCCAATGGTCAGGATGGAAAATGCACGCAGACGTGCCGCCGTCTTCGGCCCGATGCCGTGGAAGGCTTCAATCGGCAGTGGATGCAGCACTCTGGCGACATCTGCCGGCTGTAGTTGAAACACGCCGGAGGACTCGCGCTTGGCGATGTGTGACGCCATCTTCGCCAAGAACCGGGTGGTCGAGACGCCGATCGAAACGGGCAGGTTCAATTCCGTCCGGATCGCCCGGCGGATCTCAACGCAGGCCGCCACGGCACCTTGAGCCAGCGCCGGGCAGCCTTGAAGGTCGAAGAAGGCTTCGTCGATGGATACCCACTCGACCAGTGGGGTGAACCGCTCCAGCAAAGCGCCCATCGCCCGCTGGCTGCGGCGGTAGAGTTCGTGGTCTGGCGGCGTCACAACCAGGTCTGGGCAAGCGGCCAGTGCCTGCCCCAGCGGCATGGCCGTGCGCACACCTAGAGCCCTGGCTTCGTAGCTGGCGGTCAGGACGATCGATCGCCGGTCGCTGGGGTCGATGGCCACTGCCAGCGGCCGCCCGGCGAGCGACGGGTCGGCGATTACTGCACAACTGGCGAACATGGCATTCACGTCGACCAGACATATCGTCGTGCCGACAGCGAGCACACTACTCACTTAGGTGCCTCCGATCGATAATGCAGAAGGGCTCTTCGGCTCCCTGATGGAAGCACCTTCAGGCTGGGACGACTGGAAGTCCAAGGAGGATGTCATGGCGTCAGAGCTGGTTGCAAGTACGCGTCTGGGGGCCGTTACCACCATTACCCTGAACCGGGCGGAGGCCTTGAACGCCCTGACCAGGGAACTGCGCAGTGCGTTGCGGTCAGAACTCGAAACAGCCCTAGGCGACCGTTCGGTGCGCGCCGTGGTGTTGACCGGAGCCGGCCGCGCCTTCTCGGTAGGCCAGGATCTGCAAGAGATGCGGCGCTTTCAGGACGCGGGAGAGGACATGGAGCGGCTGGTTACAGACGAATACATGCCGATCTTTCGCATCTTGCGCCAGAGCCCGAAGCCGATTGTGGCGGCACTGAATGGTCCGGCGGTGGGCGGCGGCATGAGTTTGGCCCTGGCCTGTGACATTCGTCTGGCCACAGCCAAGGCCACATTGGTTGCAGGCTTCGTCAAGGTCGCCCTGAGCCCTGACACAGGTGCTAGTTTTCTGCTGGCGCGCTCTGTCGGTTTGGCCAAGGCGCTGGAGCTGTGCCTGACCGGCGATGCGTTGTCCCCTGAAGACGCCAAGAGCCTTGGCCTGGTCCGTGCGGTACTGGCCGACCCAGAGGCAGTATTGGCCGCTGCCCAAGACTTAGCGGCCAGCTTGGCCAGCGGTCCCCGCCTGGCCCTCCAAGAGATCCGGCAGGTGCTCTACCACGCTGCCGAAGCCCCATGGGAGGCGGCGGTGGCCGCAGAGCTGGCAGCTCAGATCCGTTTGGGCGCGAGCACCGATCACCCAGAAGCGGTCCGTGCCTTCCTGGAAAAGCGCCCGCCACGGTTCGAGTAGATCAAGCTCCGATCTAAGGAGTGAGCAAATGCTACCGGAGAAGACGTTCGAGGGTCAGCTGGCGATTGTCACGGGTGGTGGCTCTGGCATCGGCCTGGCTGTTGCCTCGGAGATCAGTCGCTTGGGAGGACGTGTGGTGCTCGCTGGCCGCAAGCCTGAGCGGTTGGCCGACGCGGTCGCTGCCTTGACGGCGGCAGGCGGCAGGGCCATGGCACAGCCTACGGACGTGCGCCAGCCCGAACAAGTCGACGCGCTGGTGGAAGCCGCCTTGGCCTGGGGTGGCAGCGTCGACATGTTGGTCAACTCCGCTGCCGGCAACTTTCTGGTCGATGCCGACCAATTGTCAGTCAATGGCTGGCTGGCTGTGGTCAACACTGTGTTGAACGGTACGTTCTTTTGCTCGCGAGCCGTCGGCCGGCAAATGATCGCATCGGGGCGTGGTGGCCGCATCGTTTCGATCGTGGCCAGCTATGCCTGGACCGGAGGGCCGCACACGGTGCACTCGGCTTCGGCCAAGGCCGGCGTGGTGGCGATGACCCGCACCTTGGCCGCAGAGTGGGCCAGGCATGGGGTGCGGGTCAATGCCGTGTGTCCGGGACCGACGGACACCGAGGGGGCGAGACCGCTGTGGCAGGATCCCCTGGCTCGAGAGCGCCTGCTCGCCAGCATCCCCGTGGGTCGGTTCGCCAAACCCGAAGAGATTGCCCAAGCCACCACCTATCTGTTATCGCCTTACGCCGACTATGTGAACGGAGAGGTGCTGGTGATCGACGGCGGCGAGTGGCTGGGCAAGGGGCTGAGCTGAGGTGGAGCAGTCCCAAGAGCTGCGTGGCAAGTGGGCGCTGGTGACCGGGGCATCGCGCGGCATCGGAGCTGGCTGCGCTCTGGCCCTGGCGGCCCGAGGAGCTGACATTGCGGTGCACTACCACCGCCAGCGCGACGCGGCCGAGCAAATCGTGGCCGAGGTAGGGGCCATGGGCCGGCGAGCCGCGTTGCTACAGGCGGATCTGGCGCAGCCGCAAGAGGTCACGGCCATGGCCGAGGCCTTCCAGCGGGTCAGTCCCCAACTGGACGTGCTGGTGCTGGCAGCCGCCGCCACCGCCTTCAAGCGGGTCGAAGAGATCCGCCCGCATCATCTGGCGAAAACCTACAACTTGGTCGTGGGTGGCATGGTCCAACTGGTCCAAGAGGTCCTTCCGTCGATTGGCCCGGGCGGGCGGGTGATTGCCATCAGCGGCCAGGGAACAGACTTCACGCTCCCTGGATACGCCCTGCTTGGTTCGGCCAAGGGAGCGATGGAGGTGCTCGTCCGCTATCTGGCCCGCGAGCTGGGCGGACGACAGATCACGGCCAATTGCATCAGTCCCGGCGTGGTGGACACAGACTCTGCCCGGTTCTACGCTCAAGACACCTATCCAGAGTTCGTGGCTCGCGTGGCGGCAGCCACCGCTGTCGGCCGGATCGGAACCGCCGCCGATGTGGCCGCCGCGGTTTGTTTTTTGGCTTCACCTCAAGCTGGCTACATCACGGGGCAGGTGCTGGTGGTGGATGGCGGGCTGGGCCTGAGTTCTTTGCCGTTTATGAACCAGGATACCTCGCCCTAGGCGCCCGCCTGGGAGGCGGCGTCACGCCTCGGCGATGGCGGTGCCGGCTGTGGCGCTGAAGAGAGGGAGGATTGGCATGGCCGAGGCGAGACGAGTGATGATTTCCGGCTCTGGTCAGGGCATCGGGAGGGCGTGCGCCCTAGCCTTCGCCCAACTGGGCGCTCGGGTGGCGGTGATGGCCCGCACCGAGCAAAGCGCGCACACCACGAGCGCCGAGATCCGGCGGGCGGGCGGCGATGCCACCGCCATCTGGGGAGACCTGACCGAACCAGGCCAGCCAGCCAGGCAGACAGAGCAGGCGCTGGCCTGGCTGGGCGGCCTGGACGTGCTGGTGCACAATGCCGGGTGGACGCTGACCCGCCCTTTTTTAGAGGATGGGCCGGACTACTGGCGGCAGGTGATCGGTTTGAACCTGATGGCCGCACTGGCCATCACCCACCTCGCCTTGCCGGCGCTGATCGAGGCTGAGGGCGTGATGGTCAGCGTGAGTTCCGACGCCGGGCGGGCCGGCATGGGCGGGGAGGCAGTCTATGCGGCCGCCAAAGGCGGCCTCACCGCCTTCACCAAGTCGATCGCCCAGGAGGTAGCGCGCCATGGCGTGCGGGCGAATGTGGTATCACCGGGACTGGTTCGCACCCGGATCATCGAGATCAACCAAGAGGATGCGCGGGCCGCACGGGTGATCGAGCGAATTGTGGCGCGCAATCCGCAGCGCAGAATGGCAGAGCCTGAAGAAGTGGCAGCGGCAGTGGTCTTCCTGGCCAGCCCGGCCGCCAGTCACATCACCGGTCAGGTGCTGTCGGTGAACGGTGGGCTGCAGATGGCGTGACCTTGTCCGATTTGGATTGCAGCGCGACCATGGCGAAGGCATTGTGCAAACGCCTCACGACCTCTCCGCCGGCGGCAAGGCTGAGCGGCACCGTTAGGACGCGATCGAAAAGGGGAGGATCTGATGGCTCAGCCTGCGGGTGTGCTGGCCCCAGCTCCGGGACGCAAGAAGTGGGAATGGCCCTGGTGGGTGTCCCCGGTTGGCACGGTCAGCGCACTGGGCCTGTTTTCCATCTACTCGGTCTGGGAGACGCTGACCCACAGCAGTGGCCAGTACCATAACTATCTTTCGCCATTTTTCTCTCCAGACGTGCGTAGCATCGGCATTCAGTTTCTTCCCGCTATCTGGGTGGTGTGGGCTCCGCTGTTGTTTCGGGCGACTTGCTATTACTACCGCAAGGCCTACTACAGGTCATTTTTCGCAGATCCCCTGACCTGTGCTCGGCCAGAGCGACCCGGCCGATCCTATACGGGTGAGACCCGGCTACCCTTCGTCTTGAACAACCTGCATCGCTTCTTCTTTTATGTGACGGTCGTGGTCATGGCCTTTTTGTGGTACGACGCGGTGCGGGCCTTCATCTTCCCGAGCGGATTTGGAATCGGTGTCGGATCGTTGCTGATGTTGCTCAACGTGATCTTGCTCTCGATATACACATTTTCATGCCACGCCTTTCGCCACTTGGTGGGCGGCAGTCTGGACTGTTTCAGCTGTGCGCGCGGACCAATCTTGCGCTACTCGTTGTGGAAGACGGTTTCCAAGTGGAATCAAGACCACGCCACCTGGGCCTGGTTGTCCATGTTCTCGGTGTGGGGTACCGATCTCTATATCCGGCTCTTGATCAGCGGCGTTTTGCATGATGTGAGGTTGTTCTGAAATGACGGATGGCATGATCGAGCGGTTGCGCTATGACGTGGTGATTTTGGGAGCCGGAGGCGCCGGCCTGCGGGCGGCGATCGAAGCCGCCAGGCCCGGAGTGAAGGTGGCTGTCTTGTCCAAGTCGCTGCTGGGCAAAGCGCACACGGTGATGGCAGAGGGTGGCATGGCGGTCTCGTTCGGCAACCTGGATCCGCAAGACTGCTGGCAGACCCACTTTTACGACACGATGCGCGGCGGCAAGTTTCTCAACCACTACCGGATGGCCGAGATCTTTGCCAAGGAAGCGCCAGACCGGGTGGTGGAGCTCGAACAGTGGGGTGCGGTCTTCGACCGCACGCCGGAGGGCCGGATCAGCCAGCGGGCTTTCGGCGCTCACAGCTTTCGCCGTCTGGCTCATGTCGGCGACCGGACTGGTTTGGAATTGATCCGCACCTTGCAATACAAGGGCATCCACAGCGGCATGGACATCTACCAGGAGGTCACCGCCACCCACCTGTTTCAAGACGGCGCCGGGCGACCGACCGGCGTCTTCGCCTACCACCGCCAGTCCGGCACCTTTTGTGTCTTCGAGGCCAAGGCGGTGGTGATCGCCACCGGCGGCTGGGGCCGGATGTACAAGGTCACGTCCAATTCCTGGGAGTCGACTGGTGAGGGTGCCGCCCTGGCGATGCGGGCCGGAGCTGAAATGAAAGACATGGAGATGGTGCAGTTCCACCCCACTGGCATGGTGTGGCCACCCGGTGCGCGCGGCCTCCTGGTGACTGAGGGTGTGCGCGGCGAAGGCGGCATCTTGCTCAACTCCGAAGGAGAGCGCTTCATGCTGCGCTACGACCCGGAGAAGAAGGATCTTTCCAGCCGAGACGTCGTGGCACGCTCCATCTACAAAGAGGTGCAGGCCGGCCGCGGGTCGCCCCACGGTGGCGCCTTCTTGGACATCACGCACCGGGGCGCCGATTTCATCAAGCGCAAGCTGCCGAACATGTACGACCAATACCTGAGCTTGGCAGACATCGACATCACCAAACAGCCATTTGAGGTGGCGCCGACCATCCACTACACCATGGGCGGCATCTCTGTGGACCCGGAGACCGGCGCCACCAGCCTGGAAGGGCTATTTGCAGCGGGAGAATCCGCCTGTGGCCTGCACGGTGCCAACCGCCTGGGCGGGAACTCGCTAACCGACCTATTGGTCTTCGGCCGCCGAGTGGGGATCGGGGCTTGCGACTACGCTGCCAGCCGCCAGGAATGGACCGCGCCCAGCGCAAGCCAAGTGGCTGAGGCCGAGGCCGCAGCGTTGGCTCCGCTCGATCGGGCGGAGGGCGAAAATCCCTACCAGCTGCACAAGGACCTGCAGGAGCTGATGGGTGAGCATGCCGCCATCGCCCGCAACCGTGAACTGGCCGAAGCGGGCCTGGCCAAACTGGAGGCACTCAAGCTGCGGTCCAAGCGCCTGGCCTCCCCCGGCTCGCGCATGTACAATCCTGGCTGGCACGCCGTGTTTGAGGTCGAGGCCATGGTGCTGCTGGCCGAGGCGATCTTGCAGGGGGCGCTGTGGCGTGAGGAGAGTCGAGGCGCCCACTGGCGGCTCGATTTCCCGGACGCCGACGACCAGGGCTTCGGGCAGGCGAACTCGATCTGCCGACTCGATGGCGACGAGGTCAAACTCTCCACTCGGCCAGTACCGCAGATGCCGGCCGAACTGGCGGCGCTTTTCAGTTCCGGCCAGCTGCCGGTGCGCCAAGGCACAGATCAGGGAGGGCACAGCTGATGGCTGAAATGAGAACCCTGCACGTGTTCCGGGGCGATCAGAGCGGTGGTGAAGAGGTCGCCTATGAGGTGCCAGTGGAGTCTGGCATGGTGGTGCTCGATGCCGTGCATCAGATCCAAGCCACGCAAGCTCCCGATCTGGCGGTGCGCTGGAACTGCAAGGCAGCCCGCTGCGGTTCTTGCTCCGCAGAAGTGAACGGCCACCCGCGCCTGATGTGCAAGACCCGTCTGGATGCCATCGAGGGCGAGATCCATGTGCGCCCGATGAAGGCTTTTCCGGTGATTCGCGATCTGGTCACCGATGTGTCCTGGAACTACGAGAAGGCGAAGCAGATCGAGCCGTTTGCGCCGAAGGAGCCGGCCCCGTTTACCATGTACCAGCGGGACGTGGAGCGAAGCCAGCAGTTTCGCAAGTGCATCGAGTGCTTCTTGTGCCAAGATGTCTGCCACGTGCTGCGCGAGCATTCAGCCAAAGAGCAGTATTTCGGGCCCCGCTTCATGATCAAGATCGCCGAGCTGGAAATGCACCCGATGGATGGAGCAGACCGTGTGCCCTTCACCTCGCATCAGGCCGGAGTTGGCATGTGCAACATCACCAAGTGCTGCCAGGAGGTCTGCCCCGAGCATATTCACCTCACGGACGATGCGATCATTCCGCTCAAAGAGCGAGTGGCTGACCGCGAGTGGGATCCGATTCGGGCCCTGTTCCGCAAGCCAGCGGTGCGCTGACCAAGCCGTGCACTCGGCCGCTGCCGCCCGGAGAGGCCGGCCACCGGCTGGATCGTTGCCGCCGCAGCGGGCGATTGACGTCCGCCTGAGGCCGTGCGACCATTTGGGCTAGAACCAAACGTTTGTTTGGGAGGCACCATGGGGCGCAGGCAGGACATCGTAGAAGCGGCCCAGACCCTGTTTGCCGAACGCGGCTACCACCACACCTCGATGCAAGACCTGGGAGACGCCCTAGGCATGCAGCGGGGCAGTCTGTACGCTCACATCGGTAGCAAAGATGAATTGCTGGTCGAGATCGTCGCCCGGGCGGCGCATGAGTTTGTACTCGGCATGGAGCAGATCGTCGGGCAAGCTGAGAGCGCGCCCAAGCGATTGCGGGCTGCACTGCGCCACCATATCCGGGTGGTCACGGACAGCCTCCCTGCCTCTGCCGTGTTTCTCTTTGAGTGGCGTCATCTGCCACCTCACGAGCGCCTTGACGTGGCGCGGCAGCGAGACCACTACGAAGGGCTCTGGCGACGCCTGCTGATTGAGGGTGTGGCCGAAGGCGCCTGGAGCGTGCCAGACCCGGCCCTGACCGCCACTTTCTTGCTGTCGATCGGGAATTGGACGGCGCAGTGGTATCGGCCAGACGGGCGGCTCACGGGCGAGCAGGTAGCCGATCAGATCTACCAGTTGGCGATGGATGGCATCAGCAGGCGTCAGGAGGTGGCGAGATGACAGACCAAGCTAGGCTCGAGGCGTTTGAGGCCAAAATCGCCGGTGGTGAGAAGATCGAGTCCGACGACTGGATGCCCGAGCTCTACCGCAAGCAGGCCCTGCGCTTGATCTTGACGCACGCTAATTCCGAATTGATGGGTGCCCTTCCCGAGCGGGAGTGGATTCCTCGAGCTCCAGGCATGCACCGTAAGCTGGCCGTGCTGGCCAAGGTGCAAGACGAGATTGGCCACGCCCAGCTCATCTACCGGGTGGCGGAGGATCTGGCCCGGCCGCTGGGATTGACCCGCGATGACTTCATGCAAGACTTGATCTCCGGCAAGGCCAAGTTCCACAACGTCTTCTCCTACCCGGCCCCGACCTGGGCTGACGTGGGTGTGATCGCCTGGCTGGTGGACGGCGCTGCCCTGGTCACACAGGGAGCCCTGCTCCGCACCAGCTATGGCCCCTACGGCCGGATACTGCGCCGCATCTGCGCCGAAGAGGCAATCCACCTCAAGCATGGCGAGGATATCGTGCTCACCTTGGCGGCTGGGACGGCGGACCAGCGGCAGATGCTGCAGGACGCACTGAGTCGCTGGTGGGAGCCGCTTTTGCACTTCTTCGGGCCGCCGGACGAGGTCTCGCCCAACACCGAGCAGATGGTGCGCTGGGGGATCCGCCTGAAGTCCAACGAGGAGATGCGCCAGGAATTTCTGCAAAACTACGCACCGAAGATCCTGGAAATTGGCCTCCTGCCGCCGGACCCAGGGTTGCGGAAGGACCCAGTGAGCGGCGTCTGGCAGTATACGCAACCAAATTGGGATGTGTTCTGGAAGGTGGTCAGAGGGGACGGTCCCAAGACCAAAGAGCGCCTAGAACTGCGCCGTATGGCGTACGAGGACCAATTGTGGGTCAGGCAGGCGGTGCGGGGTACCCACCATGTCGCATGAGCCGGTCGAGGAGACTGTCTATGAGGTGTTCGGTCAGACCGACCGGGGAGAGCCCTATGTCCAACTGGGCTCGTTGCCGGCTGCCGATCCCGAGATGGGACTGATGTTGGCCCGCGAGCTGTTCTCCAGGCGCGGCGAGGTGATCAGTCTGTGGCTGGTGGAACGCCAGGAGATCCATGCAACCGAGCGCTTAGACGGCGATTTGATCCGGGGCACGGACCGCACCTACAGGATGGGCGAGGGCTACCGGGTGACAGTGGAAAAGCGCCAGCGCCTGCGGAGGGTGAAGCCGTGACCCAACGGAAGCTGATCGACCACGCCGTGAACGAGGTCTTGCTGGCCATCGCCGACGACGAACTGGTCTGCGGGCATCGTGATTCGGAGTGGTGCGCCTTCGCTCCGATGATCGAAGAAGACGTCGCCTTTGCTTCTATCGCCCAAGATGAGATGGGACACGCCCGTCTGCTCTACCAGCTGCTGGAGGCGCGCGGACAGGGAAGCCTGGACCAACTGGCATTTGGACGGCCCGTCACTGGCTACAAGAACGCCCAACTGCTGGAGCGCAAGAACGCTGGCTGGGCGCAGGCGATTGCCCGCCACTTGGTCTACGATCTTTACGATGATTTGCTGACCGGCCGCTTGCTCGAGGCCTGCCAGCTGGTCGAAGTGGCAGACATTGCCCGCCTGGTGCGGCGCGAGGAACGCTATCATCTGGAACATCAAGAAACCTGGATCAACCACCTGGGCCATGGCGGGGACGGTGCCAAAGCCCGTCTGGACACGGCCCTGGGCCAAGTGCTGGCCGAAGCCGGCGGCCTGTTCGAGGACCTGCCTGCCCACCGCCAACTGGCTGAGGCGGGGCTGTTGCCCGGCGTGCCATCTGACCTACAGATCGAGTTTTCACAGCGACTCAGTGCGCTTTGCCTCGCTGCTGGCCTGAGTGAGCCTGCGATCCCCAGTGGCGGCTTGGGCGGGCGACTGGGCCAGCACACGGCGGATATGAGCGAGTGTCTGGCCACCATGACCGAGGTGCTCGGCCGAGCCCCTGGGGCCATTTGGTGAGGAGGCCCGAGATGACGCACGATCAGGCGATGGCGGTCCTGGCCACGGTCAGCGATCCAGAGATCCCGGTCTTGTCGATCGTCGATCTGGGGATTGTCGAACGCCTGGCGTGCGCACCAGATCTGATCGAGGTCTGGCTGGTCCCTACCTTTGCCGGCTGCCCAGCGCTCGAACTGATCAGGCGTTCGGTCAGCGCGGCGCTCCAGGAAGCTGGTGCGCCCCAGGTGCAAGTCACCTTTTTGACAGCACCGGTGTGGACCACCGATCGGATCACGCCCCGAGGTCTGGCCGCCTTGGCTTCCTTCGGCATCGCTGCTCCTGGAGAGCAGGTAGCGGCCTGCCCCTACTGTCAGTCCACACAGACCCGGCGTGAGAGCGCCTTTGGCCCCACCCTGTGTCGCCAGGTCTTTTACTGCGACGGCTGTCAGCAGCCGTTTGAGCGGATGAAGCTGATGACCCTGGCGCCAAGGCCACGATGAGACCATTCGCCGGCGGTGAAGGCGCAGAGATGGAGTTCACGGTGGAGCCGGGTATGGAGGCTGCCTTTGGCGGTCAGGTAATCCATCGTGTGCTATCCACGTGGGCCCTGGTCCACCATCTGGAGTGGGTCTCCCGCCGGCTGCTGGTGGAGCATTTCGACCCCGGTGAGGAGGGCGCTGGCGCCGGTGTGAGCATTCGCCACCTGGCGCCGGCACCAATCGGGAGCGTAGTGCGGGTCAAGGCCGTTGCCCGACCCAGTCGGCCTGGCCACCTGACCACCGATGTCGAGGCCACGGCTGGCGGGCGCCTGGTGGCCCAAGGGCAGGTATTCCAGGCCATCTGGCCAGCAGATGAACTCCACCGCCGGATGGCTGAGCCTCCCGAGACGTCCCAGCCGTGAGCGCACACCCCAGCAGGACCGCTAGCGGTATGGGCGAAGGGGGCGCTAGGAGGTGGCACCGTGAGTGAGATTGCCCCGCCCCGCCGGCGCCGCAGATGGCCGTGGTGGGTGGCTGGCCTGGCCGCACTGTGTGTGGTGCTGGTACTGTACTCCGGCCTGGTGGTCTTCAGTCTGATTCACCCCAGCCGTGATGTGTTGCGAACCAATCCCGGCCTGTGGGGTCTCAACTATCAGAACGTGACCTTTCCCAGCAAGGCGGGTGGCCTCGAACTCAAGGGTTGGTGGATTCCGAGTACGGGTGCTGGATTGACCGTGGTGCTGGCCCATGGCTATTCGTCCAACCGGGCGATGGCCAGCTTGCCTGGCCTCGCCTTGGCTACGGCGCTGCACAACATGGGTGCCAACGTCTTGATGTTCGACTTTCGGGCCGAGGGCGCTTCGCCGGGGACAGAGGTGACGGTCGGAGTCAAGGAGCAGTGGGACCTGGTTGGAGCGGTTGAGGCTGCTCGCAAAACGTTGGCTCCCAGTGTGCCGGTGGCAGTGATCGGCTTCTCTATGGGTGCTTCGACGGCGCTGCTGGCGGCTGAGGACGATCCGAACGTGGTGGCGGTGGTGGCAGACAGTCCGTTCGCCAATCTCAAAACGTACTTGGAGGCCAACTTGCCGGTGTGGACCCATCTGCCAGCTGTTCCCTTCAACGCCATCATCATGGCGATCTTGCCGATCGTCTCCGGCGCTCACGCCAGCCAGGCCGACCCGCTGGCCGGCTTGGCCAAGCTGGGGTCGCGGCCTGTGCTCTTAATTGCCGGCCTCACCGACCAGCTGATCCCCTATCAAAACTCAGTCCTGCTCTATCAGACGGCTAAGAAGACCGACCCCCACGCCTCCTTGTGGCTGGTGCCGATGGCCCTGCACACAGGGTCTTTCCAGGTGCAGCCGGTGGCGTACCTGGCCCATCTCTACGCCTTCTTGCATCCGTTCGATGGCGCCCTAAAGCCGCCCGTGCTCCATCCGGTGGGTCTGTAGATCAGCCGTTGCTGCGGAACTCGCCAGCCTGAGCATCCAAATCTTCGAAGGTAAGGTCATCAAGGTCGCCCTGAGCCAGGGCCCAGTCCACCACCCGTTGCGGGGCGGTGGTGTGAATGTGCACCTTGACGGTGGTATCGTCGCCGACCACCAGCAGGGAGTCGCCCATCTCTTGCAGTGCCGAGCGCATCGCCGTGAGGTCGAGGCCACTGCCTCGTTGCACGTACTGCACCTCATATCCGTAGCGGGCGTCTGCGGCTGGGCTGGGTGCGTGCACCGTGCCTCCCTGGGCTACTTGGACGCCGAGGCGAACGGCCTGCAACCCACCCAGGTGGGTCGCGTCGACACGACCGAGGGCATCATGCATGGCGGACAGGATGACGGCCAGGCCCAGACCGCCGGCATCGACCACACCGTCTTGAGCCAGCTTGGGAAACAAGCGCGGCCCGTCTGCCACCGCCGCCCGGGCGCTATTCGTGATGCCAGAGAGAAACTCTGGGAGGTGGGCGTGGCGCAGATCCTGAGCCGTCTCAGCCACGCAGCGAATCACCGTCAGGATCGTGCCCTCAACCGGTTGGGCGACGGCACGGTAGGCGAGTTCACTGGACCTAGCGAAGGCGCTGGCCAGATCAGCCGTGGTGAAAACCTCCAGGTCCTTGAGGGTCTGACCGAGGCCGGCCAGGATCTGGGACAAAATGATGCCAGAGTTGCCCCGAGCCGAAAGTAAGGCGGCTCGCGCCGCCCGCTGAGCGACATGTCCTACCATCCGGTCCGGCGTGGCTGCAGCCTCGGCGGCGGCGGTCATGGTGTAGGCCATGTTGGTCCCGGAATCTCCGTCCGGCACCGGAAAGGTATTGATCTTGTTCAGGTGGTCGCGCTCTTGGACCAAACGTTCCGCACCGGCCCAGTACAGTCGACTTAGGACGAACCCGTCATTATCCACGCTCCGCACCCTCCTAAATATCGGCGCTATGTCTTACAAGGGGAGGTAGGCCATGCCGACCGTGCCGGGGCCGAGATGGACGGCCGCCGTAGCGCCGATTTGCCACAGGTCTAATTCCTGTGGGTGGTACAGGTCCTGGATCCGGCGGTGGATGGCGGTGGCCTCTTCCAAACAAGCGAAATGGTCGACCGCCACCAGCAGCGGATTGCCTGGGACGTAGCCGACCTCCTTCAGATCGGAATCCATCCAGTGGAACAGGCGATCAATCGACGCTTGTCTGGTGTCGGCTCGGTCGATCTCTTTCCAGCCCTTCTCCCAGATCCGAAAGATCGGCAAGCCATCCTCACCTTCGGGTACCCCATCGCCCTGATAGCGGCCGCCAGCCTTGGCGAACGAGCGGTACATGGAGGCCACCACCATGCGCACCCGAGGCAACAGGTGCTCGGCGAGCGCCACCACGTCGGCCCGGCTCTGTCCGCCTTGGGCGGCCCGGGCGCACTGGCGCACCACCAATCCCATCGATGCCAAAATGGATTGGGCGTTGATCACGGTCACTGATCCGCCGTCGAGCAGCTCAGCACCCGTGTTGGCACCGGCATAGGTGGCGGACAGCAGTGGAGAAATCGAGAAGGCAACCAGCTCAGACGCCAGCGGCAAGGCTTTCTCATAGGCCTCCAGCCAGTCTGCTGCCGTGGCTGCTGAGGTCGTGAGACGGATTTTGCCGGCCAGCATGATGGAGTTTGCCTCTTCGATCGACATGTCGAGCCGATCGCGATAGCTTTTGTCTTCGGCCTGGATGTGGACAGGGGCCAGCGGGATGCCGAGTTCGGCTAAGACAGGATCAGGGATGTCACACGTCGAGTCCGATACAACGGCCACCAACTGCTGGGACACGCTCAAACCTCCCTTGGACTCAACTGGCCGAGTGACTCGGAAATGTGGTCCACCAGGTGCCCACGCACGGCCTGGGCGGCATGTCGGATCAGCCGGGCGATGTCTTGAGGCTCGCTGCGGCCGTGGCCCGGTACTGCGACGGCCCGCACACCCAGCAAGAGGAGGGGATCCAAAGACCGGGTAATGTCCTGCATCGGCCGCAGAAAGCCGCGCATCCGGCTGGCGGCCGCCTCCGGCAATTGATCGGTCAAGGAGCCGATCAAGGTGGCTAGGCCCTCCATCCACTTGATCATCAGGTTGCCGACAAAGCCCTCGGCGACCAGGACGTCCGCACGGTCGGCGGGAATGTCAACCGGCTCGACATAGCCAACAAAGTTCAAACCGCTGTCCTGAAGGCGGGCTCTGGCATCTGCGATCTCAGGCGTTCCCTTGCCTTCCTCGACGCCGTTGCAGAGCAGGGCAACCCGCGGTCGCGGGATGTTGCGGACCGCCTGCATGTACGCCACGCCCAGGGCTGCAAAGACGGCCAGGTCGGTGCCGCGCACTCGGGCGTTGGCCCCCATGTCCAGCAACAGGGGCGGATTGGTCATGGGCAAGGGCAGTGTTGTGCCCGCCGGAATGCGGTTTACCTCCGGAAAGGTGCCAAAGGCCCAGCGGGCGGCGATCATCGTGGCTCCAGTGTGACCGGCGGAGACGAAGGCATCGGCCTGATGGCGCTGCACCAGCTGGGCCGCCAGCCCGACAGACAGGTCCGGCTCGGCGCGCAGCAGGTGGGCCGGGTGCCCACCATCGGGCAAGGCGCCTGCCGAAGGCACCGGATGGAGCCGTGGCTGACCAGAACTCTCTGGTTGCCCGTCGCCAACCAGCATGACCTCCAGGGACATGTCGTCGGCTAAGGCGAGGAGGGCACCTGCTGTGGTGGTTGCAAGGCCGCGGTCACCGCCGTAGCCGTCCAGGGCCACTCGTACCAGATCCGCCACTCGCTCACCTCCTAAAAATCGAAAGGTGATTCCCTCTTGGCAGGTGGACTCCTGCGCCCGCCCTTCAGACAGGTGATTCGTGGGTCCGACCCCGCACCCGGTCGAACAAGATGGCGCTGAGGACGGAAATGCTGGCGACCGACCCCCAAAGCCCCCAGGCTCCGCCCTGGTCCAGGGCAAATCCACCGGCCAGCGGGCCGGCGCCAGAGCCCATCTGATTGGCCAGTGAGAGGAGAGACAAAGCCCGACCGCGATGGTGCGGCGCGGCCACCAGCGTGGCCCAAGTCGTCACCGACGGGTTGACCAGGTTCTCGCCGACCGTGATCACCAGCACGGAAAGGCCAAATGGCCACACCTGGTGCCACAGCCCCAGGGATCCAAAGCCCACCGCGTATGCCGCCATGCCCACCGCCAACACCCGCTCCAAGCGGATGTTGGCGACCAGGCGCGATAGCGGAACCTGAAGCAGGACCACGAACAGGGCATTTTCGGCAGCCAGGAAGCCAAAGTCGGCGACTGGGGCCTTTAGATGCAGGACCAAATAGCCGGGGAGTACCCAGTACAACTGGCTATACACTAGGTACATGAGGGCCGTGATCGCCGCGAAGGGGTACAGCGGCCGCTCCACCTGCAACAGGTGGCGAAGCCCGCGCTCAAGCGGACGAAATCCCGGCACAGGCAGTGTTTCTCGCCGCAACAAAAGCCCCATGCCGACGGCAAAGCCCACCATCAGGCCTCCTGAGACGACGAACAAGAGCGTGAATGACTGACTGACCAGAAACGCCCCCAGCATCGGACCGATGATGATGCCGGTGTTGCTTGCCACGCGCGCCAAGCTGAAGGCCTCCAGCAGCCTCGGACCTGGTACCAGGTCTGCGATCAGGGCTTGCGAGGCGGGATTGGCCAAGACCAAGGCCATGGCTCTCAGCGCGATCGCCGCGACAATCACCGGAGCGGCGCTGGCCAAGCCGGCAACAACTGTCAGCAGGCCGCCGCCGACCAACGACGCGATGATCGCCGGCAGCCGCCCCCAGCGGTCTACCAACACGCCGCCGAACAGCAGTACGACGGACTGGCAGGCAGCCAGCAGCAGCAAGACAGCACCAACTGCCGTCAGGGAGATGCCCAGCCGCACGTGCAAGAAGACAGTCAAAAACGGGAAGAACAAGGACGTTCCGATGGCGTTTAACAGCCGGCCGCCGAACAAGATCCAAAAGGCGCGAGGAAGTCCCGGCGGAAACCAATGCCGGAACATCTAGTCGATGACCGAAAACCCGTGCTCGTGAAGTGCCTGAACTGCCTTCTTGGCGTGTGCGGCGTCGATTTTCACAACGACGTGCGACAAGTCGGCCACCCGCGGATTGCTGATGAACAACGAGAGCACATTGGCGCCTGCTTCGGCCAGCACTTTGAGCAACCGCGCCAGCTGGCCCGGGGCATTCATCAGGGCCAGGTGCAGGCGCGGGTTTTGCGAATCCAGGGCCAAGATGTCCGCCACAAATGTGTCCACCTGTTCCCAGGTCACCAGCCCGGCGTAGTTGCCGTGGTCGACCACGGGTAAGACCCGCTGACGCTGGTGCATGAGCACCTCAACCGCGTGGTCGACCGGATCGTCCGGCTTCAGAGGCGGCGGCTGGATCATCGCCTGGCGCACTTCGACTTGATCGATGTCGTGGCCGGCGATCGCCTGCAAGGCGATCTCCCAGCGTGAGATCACCCCGGCGTAGGCGCCAGCCTCGACCACGGCCAGCCCGCTGACCGCCAAGTCGTCCATCCTCGACCAAGCCAGGCGCAGGGTCTGTTCCGGGCTGATCGTCGCCTTCTCCTGGGTGAGCATGACATGGCTCACGTTCACGTCAGATATCCATCTCCTTAGCAAACTGGGCTCGGCCAGCCCTAGATCTGGGCGGCATTCGACGGTGCCAGGTGGCATTCCTCGCTCCTGTCGAAGTCACAAGGGCCCAGCTGACGGCTTGCCTATTGCTCGGTGGTAGTAGCCAGCAGTAGCGTTTAGGCGTGAATACAGTACGCGCACTGGCTCAGTGCCTCGAACAGGGAGCTGATCTGCAGACGCCGCCCGGCTACCGACCGGCCGGCGTTGTGGCGCTGTTGCATGGGAGGGCCGGCGATCCGTGGTTGCTGTTCACTCGCCGCCACGGAGCTCTTCCCGACCACCCCGGCCAGATCAGCTTCCCAGGAGGCGCGTTGGAGCCAGGAGAGGACTTCTGGCAGGCGGCTTGCCGCGAATGCGGAGAAGAAGTGGGGCTCAATCCAGTTGGCGGCGAGCCCCTGGGCCGCCTGACACCAGTTCCGATTGCTGTCAGCCGGTTCTTCGTCGTGCCCTTTGTGGTGTACATGCCGGGCCAACCGGATCTTCGGAACACCTGGTCTGAGGCCGAGGTGGTTGAGGTGTTCAGCCACCCGCTTTCCCAACTGGGCGCACTGCGGCGGCTGGAGGAGGTTCACCTGCAGGGCCGCGGCTTCGGCATGTGGCCGGTATTCGACCTGCCTGAAGGCAAACTGTGGGGGGCCACCGCCATCATGACGGATCAGTTGCTCAGCTTCTGGCACGCTACCAGCCGCCCGGTCGCATGAGCAAAGTCCGCAGGGCAGCCCTGGTCTTCGAGCTGTTGATGGCCGGCGTGGTGGTGGTATGGGGCTTAAATTATGTAAACGTCAAATTTGGGACGTTGGTCTGGACGCCGTTTGCCTTCACCTGGGTGCGCTTTGCGTTGGTCGCTGTGATCAGTGCGGGTTGGCTCTTGTTTCGCCGCCAGCCCTTGCCCTCTGGCCGAGACCTGCTCAGTTACCTTTTGGTGGGCGCACTTGGCATCAGCGTCTACCAGATCTTGTTCGCCGTTGGTGACCATGACACAACCGCCAGCGCCACCGGATTTCTGTTGGCCGTGTCGCCGGTGTTCACGGTGCTCTACATGGCCCTGGTCCGCCGCCAGCCGCATCGTCTGAGCCAATGGCTGGGGGTCAGCTTGTCCCTGTGTGGCGTGGGGCTGCTCGTCATCGGCCAGCCAGCCTCGCCGTTCGCACCAAACCCCCTGCTGGGAGACCTTCTGGATGTCTTGGCAGCCTTGACTTGGGCGGCCTACACCGTCATCTCCCAACCGCTGGTGGAGCGGCATGATCCGTTCGAAGTCATGCTTTGGAGCACCATCTTCGGCTTCTTGGTGCTCTCGGTGGCTCTGCCCGTGACGGGGATGCCGCCCGTCACCGGGATCCCGCTCGCGAGTTGGCTGGCTATCGCTTTTGCGGTGGGCCCAGTCACCCTGTTCGGCCTAGGGGTGTGGCAAATTGGTGTCCGCCAGCTTGGCCCGACCGCCGTTTCCGTGTACATCAACGCCATGCCGGTGGTCGGGGCGATTGCGGCGCACCTGGCTTTGGGCGAGGCCTTCGGCTGGCTGGAGGGGCTTGGTGCAGCCGTGGTGCTCTGTGGCCTGGTGCTGACCAGGCGGCCGGCGGCTACAGCCAGAGTGGCCGTTGGCCAGCCGACTGTGGAGGTCGAGGCTGACTCCTGAGAGATGATCGAGGGGACCCAAGTTCCACTGGTCGGGTGCCGGCGGTTGAGGAGGCGACAACATGGCAGAGAGAGCGGGCCTGGTCCAACCGCTGGTGTTAGGTGCCGGCCTGGGCCGCCGATTCGGCGCCGACGGTGGCAAACTGACCGCCCCGTTGGCGGGGGTACCCTTGATCAGCCATCTGCTGGCCGCCTTGGAGCGATCCGCCGAGCGCCATCTGGTCGCCCAGCCGCTACTGGTTGTGCAGCCGCAGGCGGCACCCCTGATCGCACTGGCCCGAGCCCATGGCTGTCTGGTGGAGACGGTGTCCTCGGATGCGCTCTCAACGTCTTTGAGAGCTGGTGTGAGCGCCCGGCCGGACGCAGCAGCCTGGCTGATGCTGCTGGCCGACCAGCCGTTCTCGACGGCCGTCCACTGGCGGCCCCTGATCGTGCGCTGGCAAGCGGGCGCCCAGGCCGTATTTTCGGATGGCGGATATGGGCCCCAGCCGCCGGCGATCTTCGATCACAGCCTGGGTGAACTGCTTAGGAATCTGACCGGTGACCGAGGCGCCTCCCAACTGATCGGCCGGCTGAATCAGCCCCCGGCGGTGGTGCGGTTTTCGCCGGGGCTGTGGATGCGTGACATCGACACCAGACAGGATCTGCTTGAGATCGAAGGGCAGATCAAAGCCAGGCAGCGAGGACGGACGCCAGGTCTGGCCGGGGGTGGAGGGAAAGGGCCAGGGTCAGCCGGATCCGCACCTTGAGGCCCGGGCCATCGGCGATCAGGATGCCCGACTTTTGCAGGTCCGACTCCGCACCCACGGCACCGTAGGTGTGGCGTAGCGACGGTCCCGATCCCGTACGGCTGGTGACCGCAACCACCTTGCCGGCCTGCACGCTGTGGCGCAGCAACGGCCCCAGTTTCGCCGGTAGGTGGCCGCCGCCGGTGCCTTCCAGCACCAAGCCATCGCCGGCCAGAGCGGCCTCCACCAGTGCCAGATCGACATCAAGGGGCACTCGGATCAGATGCACCCTGGCGGTGACCTCAGTTGCCGGCAGGAGAGGCGGCGGGCCGATGCGACGGGCGATCAGCACCCTGCCCTCGGCGACTAGGCCAAGCGGCCCCCAATCTGGCGAGGCGAAGGTCGACGGTCGCTGGCTGTGGGACTTGGTAACGGCTGAGGCCCCATGAATTTCGCCGCCCATCACGACCAGAACGCCCAAGCCGACCGCCTCCGGCGCCCGGGCCACGGCCAGGGCATCTTGCAGATTGGCCGGGCCGTCCTTGCCGGGAAGGTCGGCGTGGCGCATGGCGCCCGTGATCACCACGGGATGGGGCCAGGCGTGGAGGAGATGGAGGGTGTACGCCACCTCCTCTATGGTGTCGGTGCCTTGACTGATCACGCACCCGGTGTAGCCCTCTTGCTCAAAAGCCCGGCGAATCCGGGCTGCCAGTGCCAACAAGTCGGCGAAGGTGAGGTCAGAACTGGCGGTCATCCCGACATCCTCCGCCACCGTGTCCGCCCCTCCGTCAATCTGTGCCAGAAGTTCTCCGGCGCCCAGGGTGGAACGGACCAGGTGATCCGGGCCAAATGTGCAGGCGATGGTTCCGCCTAGCCCCAGATATAAGATCGGCATGGTGTCCTCCTTAAGAGCGTGGTCCCAGGGCGCGGCGGGTATGAAGGAAGAGATTTGGCGCTGCCCGACTGGGCCCCTGCTTGACCGTCCCTGGCCCAGGGCGCACCCTGAGTTGTGGCAACAGAGGACCGGGATGGTGCGCGTGTGATCCGAAGGAGGCGTCCTTGTGGCGATCGGCGAGAGCGGTACCGAAACTCCCCCCAGCACTGACTTTCGTCCCCTTTACGTGGCGGCTGCGGCCGTGGCCGTGGTCGGAGTGGTGGCGGACCTGAGCATCGCGCCGGGTACCACCTTGAACGTGGTCGGCGTGGTGGTCGACGTCGGCCTGGCCGTGGTGATCACCTTGGCCGCGGTACGGGCCAAGCAACATGGCAAGTCGGCGGCGCTGATCTCCGCCGCTTGCGGTGCCATCTATGGAGTGATCAGTGGGCTCGCCACCATATTGCTTCCTGGGATGGTGGCCGCCGAGCGACGGGCGCTGGCCGCTCAGCCTGTTTCGGCTACCAACGCGGCCGCCCAGCAGCAGGCCATCGCCTTCATCACGTCTGCAAGCGGCCGGACGATCGAATTGGTATTGCTGGTGATCGGCAGTGCCTTGCTGGCCATGGTCTGGGGTGGACTGGTCAGCCTGTTCGTGAAGAGGTCAGATGCGACCGAGGTCTGAGTCGGCTGATCGGCCCGTACTGGAAGCCGCCGGTGTCTCGCGCAGTTATCGGCGGGGCCAGGAGACGGTTGAAGCGGTTAGAGATGTTTCGCTGGCGATCGTTCCCGGTGAGCTGACGCTGATCCTGGGCCCTTCTGGCGGCGGCAAGTCCACGTTGCTGCACCTACTGGGAGGCATGGACCGGCCGACCAAGGGTGAAGTGCGCAGTCAGGGCGTGGCGGTCAGCCGGCTGCCGGCGGAGGCGCTGGCCGTGTTTCGGCGGCGCCAGATCGGTTTCGTGTTTCAGTCCTTCTACTTATTGCCGCACCTCACTGCCGCCGACAACGTGGCGATGCCTTTGCTGCTGGACAACGTGCCCAGTGCCCGCCGGCGCCAGCGCGCCCAGCAGCTTTTGACACAGGTGGGCCTTGCCGATCGGGCCGAGTTCTATCCGGGCCAACTCTCTGGCGGCGAGGCGCAGCGCGTGGCCATCGCCCGGGCCTTGGCCGCCGATCCACCGATCTTGATCGCTGACGAGCCGACCGGGGACCTGGACTCGGCCAGCGGCCAACAGGTGATGGAGCTTCTGGCCGGCCTGGCCCATCAGGAGCGGCGGGCGGTGGTGGTGGTCACCCACAATGAGTCCTTTGTGCCTCTGGCCGACCGGGTGTTCCGGATCAGAGACGGTCGCCTCAGTGGCGACGACAGTGCCAAGACCACCGTGGCGGCGAGTCAGGCGCCCATGACCGCCGGACCCAGGCCGGTGGCCGCCTTGGTCGGCCTGGCACTGAAGGCGGCTTGGCGCCGTCCCAGCCGATCGATTCTCACTGGATTAGGCGTCGCCGTGGGCATCGCCGCCATGGTGCTCTTGGTGTCGGTGGGGGCCGGCCTCTCCCAGCGGGTGACCCAGTCGATCTTGAGCGAGGGCCCGCTCACCACCATCTTTGTCAGTCCCCAGGCGGCCAGCGCCGGCAGCTCCAGCTTGTTCACCGGCAGCGCCACCAGCGGGCCGACTCACCCTATCTTTGCCTCCACCATCAAGAGCCTGGGGTCGCTGCCGGGGGCGGTGGGGGCTTGGGCCGAGGTCGACTTGATCGGCCGGGCGATGGCTCATAGCCGGCAGACGCTGATCGTGGTCACCGCCCTGCCGCCGCAGGCCCTATGGCCGGACAAAGTGGCACCAACCCTCAGTCAAGGACGCTTGCCGCTAAGGACCGGACAGGCCGCGATCAGCGCCAGCATCGGCAAGGCCCTGTTTCCGGCCATAACCACCCCCAAGGGATGGCTTGGCAAGCAGATATCGGTGGCGGTCTCGGCCTCTACCGGCCAGGGCGGCAGCGGTTTCGCGCCGCTGGCCCAAGCGGCGCTGACAGTGCGCACGTTTACCGTCAGTGGAGTGCTGGCGGCGGGGCTTGGGTCGGCACAGGTGGCGATCCCTTATCCCCAGGGCGTCGCCTGGTTCACCTCCGGGGCGGCCAAGGGCACCATTGCCAGTTACCCCGGCGCCGAGGTGGTGGCCGGATCGGCTGGCCAGGTGAGTGCCCTGGCCAACCGCATCACCAAGCTTGGCTTTGGCGTGACGTCCATGTCGTCGATCGTTACGCAGGTCCAGTCTGCCTTCAGCACGGTGGAGGTGGGGCTGGGAGTGGTCGGCGGCATCGCCCTGGTGGTGGCCGGCCTGATGATCGCAGTGGTGATGGCGATGGCGGTGTTGGAACGCAGGCGCGAAATCGGAGTGCTCCGGGCGCTTGGCTCAACCACTGCCGACGTGTTCTTTTTGTTTCTCACCGAGGCAACGCTGGTCGGATTTGCCGGTGCGGCCGTCGGATTGCTGATCGGGTGGAGCCTGGGCAAGCTGGCCGAGGCGGTGCTCGCCCAGCCCGGACTGTTTTTGGTCCAGATCTGGCTGGCGGTGTTGGCACTTGTCCTGGGCACGGTGGTGGCCCTGGTGGCCGGGGCCATCCCGGCCGGCCGGGCCGCCCGGCTTAATCCGGTCGAGGCGCTGCGCCAGGACTGAAGACTACTTGAGGTTCGGTGGCTTGGGCGGTGTCAGGGACCAGACGACGCAGGCGGCACCCGAGCAGACCTTGGCCCGCTGGCCGATGGTCTGCCAGGTGATGGTCGCCTGCTCGCTGGCCGCAGCGATGGGGAGCGCAGCGGCCGGCGGGTTTGACTCCATCTGGCATCCGGCCTGACTGAGCTGCTGGTAGAGCGCGTAGTAGGGATAAGGTTTAATGGCGCACAGGTACTGCGCGAGGCCAAGATTGATCGGCTGACCCAAATACGTGGGATCCAGGTAGAGTCCCGTGTAGTCAGTGCCGACGCTGCTCGAATTGGCGTAGCCGATGCCAGCCCACAGTTGGTGCGGATCTTGCATCAGCATCACCTGCCGGTGTCCCCAGCAGCCAGCGGCGCTGGCACTGGTGCAGTCGACGTTCATGCCCCCGAAATTGCTGCCGGTGTTGCCCCAGCCGTCGTCGTACATCAGACCCAAGTCGGCCATGATGGCGCTGGACGACTCAGCCTCCACCGACCCTTGAAAGGCGGTCATGAAATTCAGCGGCGGCATCGGATCCACACCGGCCGCCGCCGCGGCGGTGGCCGTCTGATTGGCGGCGGCCACCGCCCGGACGATGGGGGAGAGGCCGCGGGTGACCCGTTCCAGGTTCAAGATCACAAAGAACTGCTCTGGCTGGGACATCTGAAAAAAGCCGGGCGGGATCGGCAGGGCGCCCAAGCCCTCTTGAGCCCGGGCCTGATCGACGGCTTCCAGATAGACCTGTTGGCACTTCAGGGGCGTTCCCAAGTACGAACACTCAGTGGCGATCAGGTTGCCTAGGGTATGAGATACCTGAAAGTTGGCCGCTCGCGAGAGATCGGTGGGCGTAGTGGGTAAACGATAGGTGGCAGCTGGGGAAGGCAGGCCGGACGCCGCCGGCGAGCTGCCGCAGCTGGCCAGCAGCATCAATCCCCCAACCAACGGTGCCAGCCGGGCAAGGAGTTTCACACTAGCACCTCCGCAGTAGAGCGCCCCGCCGCATGCTCGGACCGAGACCACGGTAGCACACTTGTCTGCACAGGCGGAGTGCACTGGCGGCCAGGCAAGTGGGTCGAGGCGATGTGGGGATGGCCGGCGAACGCAGGCGGTCAGGCTTTTCCTTGACGCTCCCCGGTGGGCGGTGCTAAGGTCTATGGGCGGTTCTTGGGGGAGGTGACGGAATGGCGAAGGCTCTGGCCCGGGTGTTCGTAACGATGGCCTGCACGGAGTGCCGTGAGCGTAATTACACCACCACCAAGAACAAGAAGAACGATAGTGGGCGGCTCGAGCTCCAGAAATTCTGTCCGCGATGCCGTTGCCAACGGCTGCACCGGGAAACCCGCTAACAGCTGATTTTGCAGGGCCGTAGCTCCAATTGGTAGAGCAGCGGACTCCAAATCCGCCGGTTGTGGGTTCGAATCCCTCCGGCCCTGCCAGAATGTATACAGATGACGTGAAGGACGGGGAACGTGGAGGAAAGTCTGGGCGAGCGCACCGTTCACTTCGTGAGAGACGTGCGCGCAGAGGTGCGCAAGGTGGTCTGGCCCGGCTGGCAGCGGACCGGCCTGCTCACCGTGTCGGTGGTGGTGGCGGTGGTTGTCATCGCCCTGATCATCTTCCTCGCCGACCTCCTGTTCCACTTCCTGTTAGGGGTTTAACGGTGGCAAATCAGGCAGGGAGCAGCCGGGCGAGACGAAACCGGCCGGAGGTCGGGGAGAGCGAGGAGCGGGCGTGGTATGTGATCCACACCTACTCCGGCTATGAGAACAAGGTTAAGGCGAACTTGGAGAAGCGCGTCGACACCATGAGCATGGAGCACCAGATCTTCGAGGTGCTGGTGCCGATGCAAGACGAGATGGAGGTCAAAGACGGCAAGAAGAAGCTGGTCCAGCACAAGGTGTTTCCGGGCTACGTGCTGGTCGACATGTCGCTGACAGACGAATCGTGGTACGTGGTCCGGAACACGCCCGGCGTCACCGGCTTCGTCGGTCCCGGGTCGCGCCCCAGCCCCCTGCCGCCGCACGAGGTGGAGCAGGTGATGGCGCACCTCCAAGCCGGAGCCAGCGAGGAGGCGGTTCGGACCCGCATCGACTTCAGCGCTGGCCAGCCGGTCCGCCTGCTCTCAGGGGCGTTCGCCGGCTTTGTCGGTAACGTTGAGGAGATCGACCAGGAAAAGGCCAAGGTGTGGGTCAGCGTCACCATGTTTGGGCGCGAAACCCGAGTCGAAGTCGATGCCGATCAGTTGGAAGAGGTCTAGGAGGCAAGTCAGATGGCGAAGAAGGTTCTGACCCAGATCAAGCTCCAGATCGCCGCCGGCAAGGCGACGCCAGCACCGCCGGTGGGGCCGGCCCTCGGCCAGCACGGCGTCAACATCATGGCCTTTTGCAAGGACTACAATGAGCGCACGGCCGCCCAGGCCGGCTCGGTGATTCCGGTCGAGATCACGGTCTATGACGACCGCAGCTTCAGCTTCGTGACCAAGACGCCGCCGGCCGCCGACCTGCTGAAAAAGGCCGCAGGTGTGGAGAAGGGCTCCGGTGTTCCGAACAAGGAGAAGGTTGCCACAGTCAACGAGGCCCGGGTCAGGGAGATCGCCGAGTCGAAGATGGCCGATCTGAATGCCGCCTCGGTGGAGGCCGCCATGCGGATGGTCGCTGGTACCGCCCGCTCGATGGGTATCGAGATCACCAAGTAGGATCCGTCCCGTTTCGACCAATCAGGTGGGAGGCCGCTGGCCGCTACGACCACCTAAGGAGGCTCCAAGATGGCAGTGGGAAAGAGGCTCCAAGACGCCCGCAAGACCGTGGATCCAAGTCACCTGTACGATCTGGAAGAGGCCGTGGAGTTGGTCAAGGCCAGCGCCAAGGCCAAGTTCGACGAGACGGTGGAGGTGGCGATCCGGCTCGGTGTGGACCCCAAGCACGCCGACCAGATGGTGCGCGGCGCCGTCGGCTTGCCGCACGGCACCGGGCGCAGCGTCCGGGTCTTGGTGTTCGCCAAGGGCGACAAGGCCAGAGAGGCGGAGGCGGCTGGTGCCGAGTTCGTCGGCGAGGCGGACATGATCGCCAAGGTGACGGGCGGCTGGCTGGACTTTGACGTAGCCGTCGCCACACCAGACACGATGGGAGCTGTCGGCAAGCTGGGCCGCATCCTGGGGCCACGCGGGCTGATGCCGAACCCCAAGACCGGGACGGTCACCTTCGATGTCGGTGCTGCGGTCAAAGAGATCAAGGCCGGCAAGATCGAGTTCCGGGTGGACAAGTCTGGCGTCGTGCACGCACCGGTCGGTAAGGCCAGCTTCTCCCAGGCGCAGTTGGCCGAGAATTTGCGGGCTCTGGTCACCGCATTGCTGAAGGCCAAGCCGTCCAGCGCCAAGGGCACCTATCTGAAGGGACTGGCCATCAGTTCGACGATGGGCGTCGGCGTGCGCGTCAACGTGTTGAAGCTGATCCAGGAGAAGCAGGACGCCGTCGCCTGAGCGGCACCCGGTCTTCGCCGCCCTCTACGACTTCCTCAGCGGCGGTGTCGAGCGCAGTCTGCTCAGCGGGTTGCGCAAGGATCTGCTGGCCCAGGCCCGTGGCGATGTGCTGGAGGTAGGTTGTGGCACCGGCCGCAACCTACCTTTTTATGTCCGGGCCACCACCTTGACCCTGACCGAACCTGATCCGGAGATGGCCCGCCGGACCCGCCGGCGTCTTTCCATGGTGAGCGTGCCCGTGCAGTTGGTGGAAGCGCCGGCCGAGGCACTGCCTTTTGCCGATTGCCGCTTTGAAACCGTGGTCTCCACCTTGGTGCTTTGTACGGTGAAGGATCCGGTGGCGGCCTTGTCCGAGATCCGCCGGGTCCTGGTGCCAGGCGGACGCCTGCTCATCTTGGAGCACGTCCAGGCACACCCTGGGATCTGGCGTGTTGCCCAAAACCTGCTGGCGCCGGCGTGGAAGGGCCTGGCTGCTGGCTGCCACCTCAGTCGGCCGAGTCTCGCCCTGATCGAGACCGCCGGTTTTGTGCCGGTGGTGGTGCGCGAGGTGGGACAGGGGCTGTTGCCGCTTCGCATCGGCCGGTACCGAGCTCCTAATTGAGCGGACGCTCGCTGGTGATGGCAAGAAGATTGCCCTCGGGGTCTGGGAAAAAGGCCATCCACACCGCCCGGTCACCGAGCCGACCAACTTCGTGGGGGGCATCTTCGAAGGCAACGCCGCGACCTTGCAGTCCGGCATACGCCTGGTCCAGGTCCGCCACCTGGTAGTAGATGATGGAGGCCGGGTGGTCGAACCGTGGTGCCTCTGAAAGGCTTAAGAACAACCGCGTCTCGCCGCACTGAAAAAACGCCAGGCGTGGCGCCGAAAACAGCAGGGGCAGCTCCAGCACGTCTCGGTAGAAGGCGACTGCCCGCTGCACATCATGGACCCGCACTCCGACCTGGGCCACCCGCTCGATCTTTACAGTCACGGTGACACCTCCTGGGGTCTTATTCCAACACGCCCCGGCCCTTCCTAGTCCGAGGAGGCGCAGGGCCAAGCGATCGGCGGCTGACAGGGGAGGGCAGGGCCAGACCGGAACTGACAGAGATAGAGGGTTGTGAGAGCCACCCTGGCAGATAGGAGGCCCGCGAATGAGCGATGCCAAGGTCCTGGCCGCAATGCTTCGCAACTGGCGAGATGAGGTGGAAGGAGCCGCCACCTACCGGGAGCTGGCCGCTACAGAGGCTGATCCGCACCGACAGTCTATCTTGATCAAGCTGGCCCAGGCGGAAGAGCACCACGCCGATCTGTGGGAGGGCCACCTCAAGGCAGCGGGAGCAGCCGTCCCCAGTCGCCACGACATAGTCAGCAAACTGGCGGCCGAGCGCCGGACCATGAGCAGCAGCGAGTGGCTGAAGCGGCTGGAGGCGGACGAGCAACAAGACGTCGGCAAGTATCGGGACCTTTTGGCCTGGCTGCCCACAGGCGAGTTGCGTCAGTCCGTCGCTCAGATGGCCAAAGAGGAAGCAGGCCACGCTGAGAGTCTGTCCGTATTGGTCGCTGCTGACGGTCCGGCTTCGGCGCTCAACCGGCTGCTCGGCCGCGAACGCTGGCACGTGACCCGCTCCAGCGGGTGGGTAGGCGATGCGATTTACGGTGCCAACGACGGGTTGGGAGCCATCTTCGGGATCGTTTCCGGCGTCGCCGGCTACACTGGCGGCAGCGGCCACTTTGTGGTCATTTCCGGCCTGGCCGGCATGTTCGCCTCAGCCCTGTCGATGGGGTCCGGTGCCT
>JAJZLY010000025.1 GCA_021850485.1 Bacillota bacterium
CTTGCACACCAAGATCAAGCTGCTCAAACGCATCAGTTACGGCTTCACCAATCGGGACCGCTACCGCAAGAAGATGCTGCTCGCTTTCCTTCCCACCCTGCCAACCCACAGTTATTGACACAGAGCCAAAGAGGTCTTGACCGATTGATCCGGGGCTGATAACGTCGCCCCTACGATGATGAGCATAGCGGTTGGATCGTCCCTGTGCGCCATGGCCGCCTCAACCAGGAGGGCCAGGGTGGAGCGCGCCCGGGCCATCCTCCGACTTAGCATCAGCTGAACTCGTTCGGCGATCAGGAGGCCCGGGGCGACCGCCCCGGGCCTCCTTCCTTTGCTGCCCAAGTTGGCAGGCGATCCGACGGAGACGAGGAGGTGCCCTATGTTGTCCACCAAGACTCATCGCCACCTGTTATCCCTCGACGAGCTGACCGCCTCCGAGATCAGACAATTGCTGGCCACGGCCATCGCCTTGAAGGGACACAGGCTGCAGCTGGCCCAGGGCCAGGTGCTCGGCTTGCTCTTCACCAAGCCCTCGACCCGCACCCGGGTGTCTTTCGAGGTGGCCATGGCGCAGCTCGGTGGCCAGTCGATGTTCTTGTCCGCAGAGGCAATGCAACTGTCCAGAGGCGAGAGTCTGACCCACACAGCGCGCGTTCTCGGCCGCTACCTGAGCGTGATCGCCATGCGCACCCACGCCCAGCAGGACGTCGACTTGGTCGCCGCCGAAAGTGGCATCCCGGTGATCAACGCCCTCACCGAACGCTTCCATCCGATGCAGGTGCTGGCTGACCTACTCACCGTGCAATGCGCCAAGGGCCAGTTGGAAAGACTTACCTACGCCTACCTGGGCGACGGCAACAACATGGCCAACACCTGGGTGCTGGCTCAGGCGATCTTGGGTCTGGAGTTGCGCGTCGCCACCCCGCCAGGCTTCGCACCGCACCCGGCTGTTCTGTCTCGGCCGCAGGTTGTCAGCCATCCGCCCCAGTTGTACACCGACCCGCTGGCGGCCATCGACGGCGCGGACGTGGTGATCACCGACACCTGGGTCAGCATGGGCATGGAAGAAGAGGCAGACGAGCGTGCGCGGTTGTTCGCTCCCTATCAGGTGAACGCTGCGCTGATGTCCCATGCCGACTCAGACGCCATGTTCTTGCACTGTCTTCCGGCCCATGTCGGAGAAGAGGTCACCGAAGATGTGATCGAGGGACCCCACTCCGCTGTCTGGGAGGAGGCGGAAAATCGCCTGCATGTTCAAAAAGCTTGGCTGGCCACAGTACTAGGAGGTGCCTGATCGATGCCAGAGATGGAAAAGACCGTAGTGTTGGCGTATTCCGGTGGCCTGGACACATCGGTGGCGATCCGTTGGCTGAAGGACACCTATGGCTACCAGGTGGTGGCACTCTCCTTGGATCTGGGTGAAACCACGGATGCTGCGACCCTGCGCACCAAGGCTTTGGCCATTGGCGCCAAGGCAGTGGTGATCGAAGACGCCAAGGCGGAATTCGCCGCTGAATTCTTAAAACCGGCGCTGTGGGCCAATGCGCTCTACCAGAAGGAATATCCACTGGCCACTGCTCTGGCCCGGCCGCTGATCGCCAAGCATCTGGTGGCCACCGCCCGCCAGTATGGTGCCCAGGCGGTGGCGCACGGTTGCACCGGCAAGGGCAACGACCAGGTCCGCTTCGACGTGGCGGTGGCCTCTTTGGCGCCGGACTTGGCGGTGGTGGCGCCGGTGCGGGAGTGGGCGTGGACCCGGGCCCAAGAGATCGCCTACGCTGAGGTGCACGGCATCCCGGTGCCGGCGACACTGGAGAACCCATACAGCGTTGATGCCAACTTGTGGGGCCGCTCGGTTGAAGGCGGCGTCTTGGAAGATCCTTGGGTTGAGCCACCGGCGGCCTGCTACGCCTGGACGACGGGGCCGGACGACTGGCCAGAAGCCGCTGAAGAGATCACCATCTCCTTTGCCGCTGGGGTGCCAGTTCAACTCAATGGCCAAACTATGACGCTTCACGCCCTGATCGCAGCGGTGGGGGAGCTGGCCGGACGGCACGGTGTCGGCCGGCTCGATCTGCTCGAAGATCGATTGGTCGGGATCAAGAGCCGAGAGGTGTACGAGGCCCCGGCCGCGGTGACCCTGATCGCTGCCCACCGGGCGGCCGAGGCATTGACCTTGCCCAAAGACCTTTTGCAGCACAAGGCTGGGATCGAAGACGTTCTGGCCCAGGCCGTCTACAACGGGCTGTGGTACAGTCCGTTGACCCGGGCCCTGTTGGCCTACCTGGAAGAGACCCAAAAGTCGGTCGAGGCTGAGGTCCGGCTGCGCCTGCATGCCGGCCAGGCGACCGTGATTGGCCGCCGCTCCGACTGTTCGCTGTATCGGTCAGATCTGGCCACCTATGGTGAGGGCGATGCCTTTGACGCCACGGCCGCCGTGGGGTTCATCAAGATTTGGGGGCTGCCGATGAAGGCGGTGGCCACTGCCCATGGCCGGTAAGCTGTGGTCGGGCCGCCTGCCCGGCCAGTTGGACCCGGGGTTCGAGGCCTTCTCCTGTTCGCTGCCAGCTGACCTGCATCTGTTCGAACATGACCTGAAGGCGAGTATGGCCCACGTGCGGGCGCTGGGCCGGGCCCAGATGATCTCAGCTACAGACGCGCAGGCCCTGGAGGGGGCACTCCAAGATCTCCTGCAGGCCGGTGTTGACGCCTTCCCATGGACGGATCAGGACGAAGACCTGCACACGGCGATCGAGCGGGTGGTGGTGGAGCGGGTCGGCGAGGCGGGACTGCGCCTGCACACAGGCCGCAGCCGCAACGACCAGGTGGCCACCGCCTCACACCTGTACGCCCATCAGGCTGGACAGGAATTAGCCGGTGAAGCCCTGGAATTCGCCCAGGCGGCCCTGACCCAGGCCCAGGCTGCTGGCGATCAGATCATCGTGGGCATGACCCACCTGCAGCCAGCGCAACCCGTTTTGCTCGCCCACCACCTATTGGCCTACGCCTGGATGGCGTCTCGGGATGCCGAGCGCTTTCTGACGGCAGCGGCCCGTTCTCGGCACTCCTCGCCCCTGGGGGCGGGTGCGCTGGCCGGCACCGGCTTCGACCTAGATGTCGGTCAATGCGCCCTGGAGATGGGGTTTGCCGCTCCGTACGCCAACTCGATCGATGCCGTCTCCGACCGCGACTATCTAGCCGAGCTTACCTTCGCCTGCGCCCTCGCCACATCTCACCTGTCGCGGCTAGCGGAAGAACTGATCCTGTGGAGCCACCCCGCTTTTGGCCGGGTCCGGCTGGCAGATCAGTTTGTGACCGGCTCATCGATGATGCCGCAAAAGCGCAATCCGGACAGCGCCGAACTGGTCCGTGCCAAAAGTGGCAGCGTGATCGGCGATCTGGTCGGGGTGCTGTCTTTGCTCAAGGGATTGCCGCTGGCCTATATGCGCGACCTGCAAGAAGATAAGCCGCCCTTATACCATGCCGTGGAGACCACAAAGAACTCGCTGCGGATCATGACCGGCGCCCTTCAGACCGCCACCTTCATGCCCGCTGCACCGGCATATGGCGATCTCAGCCTGGCCACCGAACTGGCCGATCACCTGGTCCGAGCTGGCATGCCCTTTCGCCAGGCGCACGCCATTGTCGGCCAGCTCAGTGCCACCGCCGAGGAGTTGGGCGGAAATTTCAGCCGGCTGACCCGGGCCGAATTCAGCCAGGCCAGCTCGCTGTTCGGTGAGCACCTGGAGGTGGTGCTGGACCCCAAGCAGGCAATCGCCCGCCATCACAGCGTCGGCGGCAGCGCGCCCCAGGCGGTACGAGCGCAGATCGAGCGACTCGAATCCGTGCTCCAGAGCCTGCGCCAAGCGCTCGTCAGTTGAGGGCACGACTGGTCGTGTGGTAGACTCAGCACGAACCAATTCGCACGCTGGCTAAGGCACCCGGACGGTGGCCGTCAGGCTCCCGGGAACCAATGCGGTCGGCGGAGGTAAAACCGAGGAGGGATTCGGCGCGTGAGTTACATTTCCATGAAGCAGCTCCTAGAGGCGGGCGTGCACTTCGGCCACCAAACCAGACGGTGGAATCCGAAGATGCGCCCGTACATTTTTTCCGAGCGAAACGGCATCTACATCATCGATCTGCAGCAGACCGTGCGGATGGCAGAGGACGCCTACACCTACGTCCGGGACGCCGCCATGGGCGGTGGCCGGGTGCTGTTTGTCGGCACCAAGAAGCAGGCCCAGGAATCGATCCGCGAAGAGGCGATCCGCTGCGGCGAGTTCTTTGTGAACCAGCGCTGGCTGGGCGGCACCTTGACCAACTTCCAGACCATCCGCAAGCGGATCCAGCGGCTGATCGAGCTGGAAGAGATGGAGGCAACGGGCAAACTCGCCCGCCTCACCAAGCGCGAGGTCAGCCGGCTGGCCGGTGAACAAGAGCGGCTGGAGAAGTTCCTGGGCGGCATCAAGGGGATGAGCAAACTTCCCCAGCTGCTGTTCGTGGTCGACCCCCGCAAGGAACACATCGCCGTGACCGAAGCCCGAGCCCTGGGCATCCCGATCGTGGCCATCGTCGACACCAACTGCGACCCGGACGAGATCGACTTCATCATTCCTGGCAACGACGATGCCATTCGCTCGGTGCGGTTGATCGCCTCCAAGATGGCCGAGGCGATTTTGGAGGGCAAGCAGGGCGTGCAGGTGAGCGACGACGACCAAGAGGGCCAGGTGTGGACGGCCGAGACTGCGGAAGTAGACAACGAGGGCAGCGAGGACGCACCTGAAGAGGATGCTGATGTGGAGCCAGACAAGCCTGAGAGCTCGGACATCACGGCCGAGTTGTTTGGAGTCGAGGAGGAAGCCTAAGATGGCGACGATTAGCGCCGACGTCGTGCGCCAGCTCAGAGAGCGGACCGGCGCCGGCATGATGGATTGCAAACGGGCGTTGGAACACGCTGCAGGTGATATGGAGGCGGCGGCGGATTTCCTGCGCAAGCAGGGCCTGGCGACCGCGGCCAAAAAGGCAGGCCGGGTGGCGGCTCAGGGTGTGGTCGAGGCGTACGTCCACGCCGGAGGCAGAATCGGCGTCCTGATTGAGGTCAACTGCGAGACGGACTTTGTCGCCAACACCGATGACTTTCGTCAGCTGTGTCACGATTTGGCCCTGCAGGTGGCTGCGTCCAGCCCGGCCTATGTGTCTCGGGAGCACGTGCCGCCAGAGGTGGCGGCCAAGGAAGCCGACATCCTGCGCGCCCAAGCCGAGCAGAGCGGCAAGCCTGCGCCAGTGATCGAGAAGATGGTAGAAGGACGTATCGCCAAGTTCTACGAAGAGGTCTGCCTATTGGAACAGCCCTTCATCCGCAGCCCGGAGATGACCGTCGGCACCCGGGTGGCCGAGACTGTGGCCAAGACCGGAGAGAACATTCAGATTCGCCGTTTTTCTCGCTTTGAGGTGGCCGAGGGACTGGAAGGCGCTGCGTCGACCCAAGGGTAATTTCACGGTCGGGCAGGCGTAGCCGTCCGGGAAGGAGGCTCCAATGGCAGACCAGCCCGCTTATCGGCGGATTGTGCTCAAGCTGTCCGGAGAGGCCCTGGCCGGAGGGCGCGGCTTCGGCATCGACCCGCAGACGGTCCGGTCGCTGGCCCAACAGGTGGCCACCGTGATCGCCCGCGGCGTCCAGGTCGGTGTGGTGGTCGGTGGCGGCAACTTCTGGCGGGGCACCGATGCCCAGGCTTCGGACATGGACAGGGCCAACGCCGATTACATGGGCATGCTGGCCACCGTGATCAATGCCCTTGCCTTGCAAGACGCCCTGGAGCACCAGGGCGTCGCCTGTCGAGTCCAAACCGCCATCGAGATGCGCTCAGTGGCCGAACCCTACATCCGGCGGCGGGCGATGCGGCATATGGAAAAAGGTCGGGTGGTGGTGTTCGCCGCCGGCAATGGCAACCCGTACTTTTCGACGGACACGACCGCCGCACTGCGGGCAGCAGAGATCGAGGCCGATGTGATGCTCAAGGCCACCCGGGAGGATGGCGTCTTCGACGCCGACCCGCGCACGCACCCCGAGGCTCGCAAGTTCACCACCATTGGCTACTTGGAAGTGTTGCAGCGGGGGCTCAAGGTGATGGACACCACCGCCATCTCCTTGTGCATGGACAACCAGATCCCGATCGTCGTGTTCAACGTGGAGACGGTCGGCAACATTCTCAGGGCCGTAATGGGCGAGCCGATTGGGACCGTTGTCGGCGGCGCACAAGAGGAGGGGGCCGGGCGATGAATCCGATTTTGGCTGACATCGACAGCCGGATGGCCAAGTCGGTCGAGGTGACTCGCCACGAGATGTCTGGCGTCCGGGCTGGGCGGGCCTCTCCTGCCCTCTTGGAGCGGATCATGGTCGACTACTATGGCAGTGCGATGCCACTGAACCAGGTGGCACAGATTCAGGTACCGGAGGCCAGGCTGCTCTTGATCCAGCCCTGGGACAAGAGCATTCTGCCTGAGGTCGAGCGGGCCTTGATGAAGTCGGATCTCGGCCTGACCCCGAACAACGACGGAGCGGTGATTCGCCTGCAGATCCCGCCGTTGACCGAAGAACGGCGCCGGGATCTGGTCAAGGTGGTCCACAAGAAGGCCGAAGAAGAGCGTGTGGCAATCCGCAATCTGCGCCGGGAGGCCATGGAACGGATCGGAAAGGAACAAAAAGACGGCCGGCTGTCTGAGGATGAAGCATCTCGGCTGGAGACCGAGGTGCAGAAGCTGACCGACCACCACGTCGCTGAGGTGGACGCGCTCTTGCAGACCAAAGAACGCGACATCATGGAGGTCTAGGTCGGGTGTCTGTCCCGCTCAGCGGGGAGCGGTCGCCGATCGCCCAGCATGTCGCCATCATCATGGACGGCAACGGCAGATGGGCAAAACGCCAGGGGCTGCCCCGAGCGGAAGGGCATCGGCGCGGCGTGCTCGCCCTCAAGGACATTGTGAAGGCCGCAAAGCCCCGCCAGATCAAGTATCTGACCGTCTACGCCTTCTCCACCGAAAATTGGCGGCGCCCTCAGGCCGAGATTGATGTGCTGATGGATCTGCTGGTGGAGTTTTTGGACTCAGAGATCGCCGAATTGCGATCTCAGGGAGTGAGACTGAGCGCCATCGGTCATCTGGAGGAGCTCCCTGAGCGCTGTCAGCAGAAGCTGGCGGAAGGGATGGCCGCCACCCGCCAGGGTCACGATCTGAGCCTCACTCTGGCCCTCAACTATGGCTCTCGCCGCGAGATCGTGGACGCGGCCCGCCAGCTGGCTGAGGCGGCGCAGCGAGGTGAGATTCAGCCGGCGGAGATCTCGGACGCCTTGTTCTCGGCCCATCTGAGCACCAAAGACCTGCCGGACCCGGACTTGATCATCCGCCCCTCAGGAGAATGGCGGCTGTCCAACTTTTTGCTCTGGCAGGCGGCGTACGCTGAGATCTATTCGACCGAGGTGCTGTGGCCGGACTTTGATGCCGCCCAGTTGGATCTGGCACTGGCCGCTTTTGCTCGCCGGGAGCGCCGGTACGGCGCGGTCAGCTCACGGGATGGCGGCTCGTGAACGGGCTCGGCCAGCGGACCCTGTCTCTGGTAATCGCCTTGCCCGTGATCATCGTCGCCGATCTGGTCAGCCCGTGGGCTCTCCTTGTTGTCATTTTGGGCTTTTACGTGATGGGTGCTCGGGAGATTCATGCCCTTGTGCGAGGTCTGGATGCGCGACCACAGTGGCTGATCAGCATCTTGGGCGGCGCCTTTTTGTTGATCGGGGTGCTCGGTGGAGTCAACGCATTCTTACCGATGACCATGGTGCTGCTGCTGGTGGCAGCGGCCTTGATCATGGTGACCGGCGAGACGGTGGGGGCGTCGCTGGGGTTTTTTCTCACCCTGTGGCTAGCCTGGCCCTTGGGTCTGGTGCTGGCCTTGCGGCTGGATAGTGTGGCGGTTAGCCTAGGCACCTTCGCCCTGATCTGGAGCGGCGACATCGTGGCCTACCTGGTGGGCTCGGCCTTCGGCCGCCGCCGGATGGTGCCGCGCGTCTCGCCGGCCAAGACCTGGGAAGGCAGCGTTGCCGGGCTGATGGCGTCAATCGCAGTCGGTGCCCTGGTCGCACCTTGGTTCGCCATATCCACCATCGCCGGGCTGGCGTTAGGATTGGTCACTGGCGTCTTGGCCCAGATGGGCGACCTATTTGAATCCTCGCTAAAGCGCCGGGCCAATCTGAAGGACTCCGGCACCTTTTTGCCCGGCCACGGCGGCATGCTCGATCGCATCGACTCGTTGCTGTTTGGAGTGGTCGCGGTCTTCTACTTCTTGCAGCTTCACATCCAGTCCCGGATTCCGGGTCACTGATGGCGCGCCGTCGGACTGCAGTTGCCGTGCTGGGGGCGACCGGATCGGTCGGCCGTCAGACATTGGAGGTGTGCACAGAGCTCGATCTCCCGGTGGTGGCTCTGGCCGCCCGTCAGCTCAGTGCCGAATTGATAGACCTGGTGGAGCGCCATCGACCGGCGGTGGTGGCCATCACGGCGCCTTCACCTGCGCACGCCGTCCGTCTCCCGAAGGGGTGCCGCCTGATCTGCGGCTCTGACGCGCTGCGTCAGGTAGCCCTATTACCCAACGTGCAGCGGGTGGTGGTGGCGGTGCTTGGTTTGGCTGGCCTGGCGCCAACCCTGGCCGCCCTGCGCGCCGGCAAGGTGGTTGCACTAGCCACCAAAGAGGTGCTGGTGGCGGGCGGAGAGCTGGTGTCCCGGGCTGCCCGGCACGGCCAACTCCTGACCGTGGACTCCGAGCACGCCGCACTGTTTCAGTTGCTTGGCGGCAAGCCGTGGCGTCTGGGCCAAACACTGTGGCTGACAGCTTCTGGTGGTGCCCTGCGCGACTGGCCCGAAGGCAAGCTGGCCACAGCCAGCCGAGACGATGTGTTACGCCACCCGACCTGGTCGATGGGCGACAAGATCACGGTGGATTCGGCCAATTTGATGAACAAGGGGCTCGAGGTGATCGAGGCGCACCATCTGTTTGGTGCACCGTACAGTTCGATCCGAGTCGCTGTGCAGCGCGACTCCTATGCGCACGGTGCCATCGGGTTGGCGGACGGCAGTCTATTGCTGCAGGTTGCGGCTCCAGACATGCGGTTGCCGATCGCCAGAGCGCTGAGTTGGCCCGATGAGCCGCCTGTCCGTGAGCCGGCGCCCACTTTGCCAGAGCTGCCGTCGATCCGCTTCGAAGCCGTGTCCGAAAGCCGCTATCCGGCTTTGCAGCTGGCCTACAGCGTTGGTACAATGGGTTCTCTAGCGCCGGCACTGCTCAGTTCCGCCAACGATGCGGCGGTGGCCATGTTTTTGAGCGGGCGCATCGGCTTCGATCAGATCGTCCCCTTGGTCGCTGCCACAGTCGCTGACGGCGATGCGTGGCGGCAGGTGCGGCTGACGCTCACCAACCTCAAGGCTGCCGACCGCTGGGCCAAACGCCGCGTCGGCGAGTTGGCTGGAGGAGGCGCATCGCACTGATCACGCTCTTGGCCTTTTTGCTGGCGGTCGGCGTCCTGATCGTGGTCCATGAGGGAGGGCACTTTCTGGTGGCTCGGGCCACCGGCATCGGTGTGCGCGAATTCGCGATCGGCTTTGGCAAGCGGCTGGTATCGGTCACCCGCGGCGGGACCCGCTATGCCATCAATATGTTGCCGCTGGGCGGCTACGTGATGCTGGCCGGAATGGAGGGCACCGACGTCAAGCCGAGTCCTGACAACTTTCAGGCGCGCCCGCTGTGGGCCAGGCTTTTGACCATCTCGGCCGGACCGGTGGCCAACTACCTCTTGGCCGTGGTGCTGTTCGCCTGGGTGCTCGCCGGCTGGGGTATTCCCACCACCTCCGGGGCCGTGATCGGGCAAGTGCTGTCCGGATACCCGGCAGCTGCGGCCGGCGTCCGACCAGGAGACCGGGTGGTGGCGATGGATGGACACCGGATCACGACCTGGAGTCAGATCTCCAGCTTTGAGGCCACCGTCGGCACCCAACCGATCCATCTGCTGCTTGAGCGAAACGGGCACACGCTCACCGTGACCGTAACACCGGTGCAAGTTCCTGGCGCGCCGGCCCCGGAGATGGGGGTCACCGCAGCCGTCACCTACCACCCGATCAGCCTCGGCCGAGCCCTGGCCATCGGCTGGCAGGAGACGGCGGCCGCCATCGCAGCCACGGCGGCCGTGCTGTGGGGCGCAGCCGCCCACGGGGTGGCGCCGCCTCTGGTCGGGGTGGTCGGCATCGCCTCCTTGGCCGGGCAGAGTCTGGCCGTCGGCGTCAGCCAGTTCATCGTCTTTGCGGCCATTTTGTCGGTCAACCTGGCGCTGTTCAACCTGTTGCCGATCCCGCCCCTGGACGGCTCTCGACTGGTGTTCATGGCCGTCGAGGGCATCCGTCGCAAACCGCTGTCTCGCTCCTTGGAGCTGGCGGTCAACGCCGTCGGGTTTTACCTGCTGATCGCGGCGGCGGCCGTGCTGGCGGTTCACGATGTGACCGGGCGGCTGTAAGATGGCATTGGAGGCGAGATAAATGCTAGCGACCAGACGCACCAGCCGACAGGTGGTGGTGGGCAAAAACCGGGCCAAGCCGGTACTGATTGGCGGCGGGGCCCCGATCAGCGTCCAGGGTATGACCAAGACGGATACAGAGGACCGCGACGCCACCATCGATCAGATCCTGCGCATGGCGGACGCCGGATGCGAGATCGTTCGGGTCTCGGTGCCGACGCCGCAGGCGGCCGACCAGATGCCCGCCATCGTCAAGGCCAGCCCGATTCCGGTGGTTGCGGACATTCATTTCGACTGGCGCTTGGCTCTGCGCGCCCTCGATGCCGGCGTCGACAAGCTGCGCCTCAATCCAGGCAACATCGGCAGCCGCGAGAAGATCAAAGAGGTGGTGGAGCGCGCCCGCGAGCTGGGGGTGCCGATCCGGGTCGGCGTCAACTCCGGGTCGTTGGAGCGCGACATCTTGGAGAAGCACGGCTACCCCAAACCGGAGGCGTTGGTGGAAAGCGCCATCCGCCACCTGCACTACCTGGAGGACCTGAACCATCCCGAGGCCGTGGTGTCGGTCAAGGCCTCCAACGTGGTGACCATGATCGAGGCCTACCGCCTGCTGGCTGCCCAGGTCGATTACCCGTTGCACCTGGGAGTGACCGAGTCGGGAACCGTCCCCTCCGGTACGGTGCGCTCTTCGGTGGGACTGGGCGTACTGCTGGCGGAGGGCATCGGCGACACCATCCGCGTCTCTTTGGCCGGTGAGGTGGGCGAGGAGATCCGGGTCGCGCGCGAGCTCCTGAAGTCGCTGGATCTGCGGGTGTTTGGACCGACCGTCGTGGCCTGTCCGACCTGTTCTCGCTGTGACATCGACGTGATGAAGGTGGCGGCCGAGGTGGAGCAAAAGCTGAAGGGCGTCACCTTGCCCCTGCGCATCTCGGTGTTAGGGTGCGCCGTGAACGGCCCCGGCGAGGCGCGCGAGAGCGACATCGGCATTGCCGGCGGGCCGGGATTTGGCATCTTGTTCCGCCACGGCGAGAAGGTCGGACGGGTGGAGGAGCGGGACATGATCGATCGGCTGGTGGACGAGGTCAAGAAGATGGAACGCGAGGGCGTCACCCAGCATGGCTGAGCGCTCGGGCTTCGTGCGCGAGATCACGCCGCCTGACGAAGACTACAGCCAGTGGTATCAGGACGTGGTGACCAAGGCCGATTTGGCCGATTACGGCCCGGTCAAGGGTTTCATCGTGATCAAACCGGCCGGTTATGCGCTGTGGGAGAACATCCAAGCGGGACTCGACCGCCGCTTCAAAGCCACTGGCCATGTCAACGCCTATTTCCCTTTGCTCATCCCGGAAAGCCTCCTGATCAAGGAGGCAGACCATGTCGCCGGCTTCACGCCGGAGGTGGCCTGGGTCACCCAAGGCGGCCAGGAGACGCTCAGCGAGCGCCTGGCCATCCGTCCCACCTCAGAAGTGATGGTGGGGGCGATGTACGCCAAATGGGTGCACAGCTACCGCGACCTGCCGATCTTGATCAACCAGTGGAACAACGTGGTGCGCTGGGAGAAGGTGACCCGGCCGTTTCTGCGCGGCACGGAGTTTTTGTGGCAAGAGGGTCACACCGCGCACGCCAGCGGCGACGAGGCCATGGCGGAGACCCTGCGCATGCTTGAGGTGTACCACGAGTTCTTGCAAACAGAACTCGCCATTCCCAGCCGGATCGGCCGCAAGTCCGAGTCGGAGAAGTTCGCTGGCGCCGAGATCACCTACTCACTAGAAGCCATGATGGGCGACAACCGGGCCCTGCAGGCCGGTACCTCACACTACTTTGGCACTCGTTTCGCCGATGCCTATGGCATTCGCTTCCTCGATCAAGATGGTGTAGAGAAGTCCGCATTCACCACTTCGTGGGGCATGTCGACCCGGGTGATCGGCGCCCTGATCATGGTCCATGGAGACGCCCGTGGCCTGGTCCTGCCCCCCAAGGTAGCCCCTACCCAGGTGGTGGTGGTGCCGATCGGGGCCAACGCCTCGACCGAGGTGGCAGCCGCCGCCCGTGCACTGCAGGCCGATCTCTCCCTCAGCTTGCGGGTGCATTTGGACGATCGGCCCGAGTTCACGCCGGGGTGGAAGTTCAACGAGTGGGAGATGCGCGGCATCCCGTTGCGCCTAGAGCTCGGGCCGCGGGATCTGGCGGCCAGTCAGGTGGTGGCGGTGCGCAGAGACACCGGCGAAAAGCAGCCGCTACCCATCGCCGGTTTGGCAGGGCAGCTGAGCGCGCTGCTCGAAAGGATGCAAGGAGAACTGCTGGCGCGAGCGACGCGGCGACTGGCCGAGCACACCCACACGGCGGCCGACTACGCGGTGGCGTTGCCGATTTTGACCGAGCGCCAGGGCTGGGTCGAAGCTGGCTGGTGTGGGTCCGAGGCCTGTGAGCAGCAGGTGAAGGCTGACAGCGGTGCGACCTTGCGCAACTTGCCGCTGGAGCAGAACGTTCCAGCCACGTGTCTGGTCTGTGGAGCCAAAGCTCACTATTTGGCACTTTGGGGGAGGGCCTATTGATCCAGCCTGCGGCACCTACGGCTGTGCCTGAGCCGATGGCCGAGAAGACCGAACGGATCTCGGCAGTGGTTCCGGCCTACAACGAGGAACGCTCGATCGGCGATGTGGTCCGCACTCTGCGGGCGCACCCCGCCATCGACGAGGTGATCGTGGTGTCCGATGGCTCGGAGGACGCCACGGCCACCGAGGCTCGGGCGGCAGGCGCCTTCGTGGTGGAGCTGCCGGAGAACCGGGGCAAAGGGGCCGCTCTGCGGACCGGTGCTGCGGTCAGCCATGGCAATGTGCTGCTGTTTTTAGATGCGGATCTGATCGGCCTCACCCATCAACACATCGATCAGCTGCTGGAGGCTGTGGTCGCCCACGACAGCGACATGACGGTGGGCGTATTCGATCGCGGCCGCGGTCCCACCGATCTGGCCCAGGCGATCGCGCCGACCTTGTCCGGCCAGCGGGCCGTACGCAAGGAAGTGCTGGACCAGGTGGTCGACCTGGAGGCCTCCGGCTATGGCGCCGAGGTCGCCCTCACCCGGCACATGAAGCGGCACCGCTACCGGATCACCGAGGTGACCCTGGCCGAGATGAGCCATCACACCAAGGAAGAAAAGCGGGGCCTGATGAAGGGTTTTGCGGCCCGCATGCGCATGTACTGGGAGATCGTGAAGTACCTGGCCGATTAGCTGGGATCCCGGCTGAGGAGGGCTCTGGACGGATCTTGACGCATTTTGGGCGCAGGCGGTGCGAGACCACCTGCCAGCCCATGTTTGGGGTTTTGCCACCTCGGCGCAGCTGGCGCTAGAGGCGGAGGTTTTGGTCGCCTCGCTCAGCTCTGAGATCGCCCTGACCCTGGTCGCGCAGGCGACGGGGTGGGAGGGCCTGCGGCGCGCTGTACAACGAGAATTTGCGGTGGAGCTCGTGCTGCGCCATGACGCCAGTCTTGAGGCGCCCCGCCAGGAGGCGCCGCGGGCCCCGGCTGCGCCGACAAAGGACACGTCGATCCGGCACGGCCGACCGGTGCGCGGCAAGGCGCTCACCCCTGGCCGGATGGAAGATGCAGAAGGACCAATCCGCCTGAGCGCGCGCCTGGTCACCGTCAGCTTATCCAGCCGCCGAGACGGGGGTTGGACGCTGCGTATGCTGCTGACCGGGGGTGGCGATAGCGTGGTGGCCAAACTGTTCGGCCGCAGTGAAGAGGCTCCGCCTGAACTGGCGGCAGGGATGACCGTCGACCTGCATGGAGACCGCTCCTATGATCGCTACGAGCACCAGTGGACGGTGGTGGTCCGGGACCTGACGGCAACTCCGGCGGCGGCGGGATCGTGGGCTGGGCGACGGCGGGTGGAGTGGCACCTGCACACCCGGATGTCCGCCATGGACGGCCTGATCGACCCTGAACAACTGATGGACCAAGCGGCAAGGCTCGGCCTCAGCGGCGTGGTGCTGACCGATCACGGCGTGATCCAGGCCTTCCCAGAAGCCTACGAGAGCGCCATCCGTCACGGTGTGCGCCTTTATCTGGGTCTGGAAGCCTACGTGCGAGAGCGCGTTCAGCCGTACCTTGGCCGCGACCACCAGTGGCCGGAGACTGTGGTGGCCGTCGATGTCGAGACCACCTCGCTGAGTCCTCTGACCGGCCAGGTGATCGAACTGGGCGCGGCCCGCATCACCCGCGGGCAGGTGGTGGACCGCTTCCAAACCCTGGTCCGGCCGACCGTCCCGGTCAGCGATGAAACCTACCGCCTGACCGGCATCGACAGCTCGGAGCTGGGGCGAGCACCGGAGCTGACCGAGGTCTGGCATCGTTTTCGCCAGTTTGTGGCCGATGATCTCTTGGTCGCCCACAATGCTGGCTTCGACCGGGGCTTCTTGCTGGCCACCGCCAGGCAGATGTCGGACCAGTGGAGTCCGTCATTCTTGGACACATTGGCGGTCGGCCGCCTACTGTTCCCGCACCTGCGCAGCCACCGTCTGCCCGACCTGGCGGCCCACCTTGGGGTGCGTCTGGAGGGACACCACCGGGCTGGCAGTGACGCCCAGGTGGTGGGCATGGCCAGCTGGGTGATGCGTGCCGCCTTTTTGGATCTGTCACCTGCGGCGTTGGCTTCGGCTGCCGCCATCGCCAGTGGCCTGGCCCGGCCGATGCACGTCCAAGTTGTCGCCCGCTCGCGGCCAGGACTGCGCCGGCTGTACCAACTGGTCAGCCGCTCCCATCTGGAGCGCTTCAGCCGAGTACCGACACTGATCTGGGACGACATCGCAGAAGATCGTGGTCAGCTCTTGGTCGGGGCCGCCGCCTGCGCCTCCGGTGAACTGGTGCGGGCCATGCTGCAAGGGGAGCCGGAAGAGGAGATCGCAGCCAGGGCCCGCCGGTACGACTACCTGGAAGTGCTGCCCACGGACCGTCTGCTCTCTGCCTGCGACCCCGGCTTTGGGCTCTCCGAATCGACCGCTCAGCTCCTGACCGGCCGGCTGGTCGACCTTGCCGCCCGGCTCGAGGTGCCGGCGGTGGCCGTCTGCGACGCCCACCATCTGGACGCGGAGCAAGAAACGTTGCGTCACATCTTGCACCGCAACAGTGGCGATGGCTGGCGCGGTGCGCACCTGCGCGATCCACAGGCGATGCTGGACGGCCTCGCCCACCTCGGTGCAGATGTGGCCAGCAAACTGGTCTTCGATGCACCGGACCTTTTGGCCGAGCGCTTGGAGGCGAACTTGCGTCCGGTGCCGGAGGGTCTGCATGTGCCCAAGTTGCCAGGGGCGGGAGACGAGGTTAGTTCTCTGGCCCGAGCCCGCCTGGCCCTCTTGTACGGCAGCGAAGACGTGCCGCAGAGGCGGTTGCAGACCGAACTGGACGCCATCTTGGCGCACGACTTTGCGCCGATCTACCTGCTCGCCCGCCGCCTGACAGAAAAGGCGCGCCAAGATGGCGAACTGGTTGGTTCCAGGGGTTCCGTAGGATCGTCCTTCGTCGCCTTCTTACTCGAGATCAGCGAAGTCAATCCTCTGCCGCCGCACTGGCGTTGCCCAAAGTGCCGTACGGTGCAGTGGGCTGGCCCCGGCGTGGCCAGTGGCTTTGATCTGCCAAACCGCTCATGTGCCTGTGGGACACCGTTAGTTAAAGATGGACAGGAGATCCCGTTTGAGATCTTCTTGGGCTTTCGTGGCGATAAGGTGCCGGACATTGACCTGAACTTCTCTGGGCCCTATCAGTCTGAGATCCATCGCTTCGTGGAAGACCTGTTGGGCGGCGGTCAGGTGTATCGGGCCGGAACCATCTCGACGCTCGCTGAGCGAACAGCCTTTGGCCTGGTGCTGGGCTCGGTCGAGGACGCCAAGCAGGTGGTTCGTCAGGCGCACCTGGAGCACTTGGCCGCCGGCCTGGTGGGCGTGAAGCGGACGACGGGCCAGCATCCGGGAGGCGTGATGATCGTTCCGGAAGATGTCGATGTGCATGACTTCACACCGTTGCAGCACCCAGCGGACGATCTGACATCGGCCACCGTGACCACACACTTTGACTACAATGCGCTCTCTCGCCGCCTGCTCAAGCTGGACCTCCTAGGCCACGACGACCCAACGGTGCTGCGCATGCTGCAGCGGCTGACTGGTCTGGACCCGGCTGCGGTGCCGCTCGATGATCCGGGCACCTTGTCGCTGTTTTCGTCCACCGATGCCCTGGGCTGCGGCCCTGAGGCGATCGGTGCGAATGTGGGCACGTTGGGCGTGCCGGAATTCGGAACCCGCTTCGTCCGGGGCATGCTGGAGATCACCCGCCCACAGACGTTCGGAGATCTGGTACGCATTTCCGGCCTGTCTCACGGCACCGACGTCTGGGCCAACAACGCCCGGGAACTGATTCGCTCGCAGGTGGCCTCTTTGGCCGAAGTGGTGGCCACCCGAGACGACATCATGTTGAACCTGATCGGGCGGGGGGCGCCGCCGGAGACCGCCTTTCGGCTGATGGAAGACCTGCGAAATGGCAAGGGCCTCAAGGAGTCCGACCAATTCTTCCTGCGCTCATTGGGCACACCGGAATGGCTGATCGGGTCTTTGAAGAAAATGACCTATCTGTTCCCCAAAGCCCACGCCGCCGCCTATGTGACGATGGCGGTTCGGATCGCCTACTTCAAGGTGCATCACCCACTGGCCTTTTACGCTTCCTACTTCTCGGTGCGCGCGGACGACTTGACGTTGGACCTGGTCAGCGCCGGTAACGCCCAGATCCGCCAGCAGATCTCCGATTTGGAGGCAAGAAAGGAGCCAACTGCCAAAGAGCGGTCTTTGCTCACGGTCTTAGAGGTGATCCGGGAGATGCAGGCCAGGGGTTTTGGATTTTGCCCGCTGGACATCAACCGCTCTTTGGCCACACAGTGCCAGCCGGAGGGAGACGACCGCCTGTTGCCACCGCTGGCCGTGTTGCCCGGCCTCGGTGCCCAAGGTGCTCTGGCCCTGGTTCAGGCGCGCCAAGAACAGCCCTTTGTCTCGGCAGAGGACCTGCAGGCGAGGGCTCGCCTCAGCCGGCCGCTGCTCGAGCGCTTGAAACGAGACGGCATCGTCGTCAGTGCCCAGGACAGTGACCAGCTTAGGCTGTTCTAAGCACCGTTTCCCTTTGCGCCAAGGCCGTGATAGAATCCGGTTGTGCGGACTGGAGTGGGCCTGCCCACTCCAGTCGGCATCAACGAGGGGGATGGCTGTTGACCGCGGGCTGGGTACCGGCCGGTGACCCGCTGGAACGGGCAGTCGCTGGCGTGGTCGAAGCCCATGGGCTCGAACTGTGGGAAGTCTGCCTCAGTGGTAGCGGCCGCAACGCTCGGGTCACCGTTACCGTCGATCGGCCCGGAGGTGTCGGCCTGCAACACCTTGAGGGGCTGAATGGGCCACTGGGCGTGGTGCTCGACCCCCTGGTTCCCTGGACAGGCGCCTACAGCCTGGACATTGAGTCTCCTGGCCCCTGCCGCCGCCTCCGCAACCTGGAGGACGTCCGGCGGTTTATCGGAGTGCCAGTGGCGATTTCTCTGCGCCAGCCCAAGGACGGCCGACGTCGCTTTAAGGGCGTGGTGGAGACCGTGTCCGACCTTGGTTTTGTGATTTCAGTGGCGCCTGCCCAGCACCTCGATCTGGTCTGGGACAGCATTCTGGAAGCGAGAGTCGATGGCTGAGCCAGTGAAGGAGAGAGGGTTACAACTGCTATGAACGAGGAACTGGTCACAGCCCTGGATGTCCTGGAACGCGAGCGGGGCATCGACAAAGATGTGCTGCTGGAAGCCCTTGAGGCGGCTCTGGTGTCGGCCTTCAGGCGCAACTTCGGTGCCACCCAGAACGTGCGGGTGGTGATTGATCGGTCTACCGGCGACATCCATGTCATCGGCCAAAGACGGGTGGTCGAAGAGGTCCAAGACGCCCGCATGGAGATCACTCTGGCCGAAGCTGCGGCGCTTTCGGCAGACTATCAGTTGGACGATATCGTCGAGACCGAGGTGACGCCCGGCGCTTTCGGCCGGATCGCCGCCCAGACCGCCCGCCAGGTTGTGATGCAGCGGCTGCGCGAAGCCGAGCGCGGCATGATCTATGAGGAGTTTCACAGCCGGGAAGGCGACATCATCTCCGGCGTCGTCCACCGCTACGAGCACCGCACCGCCTTCATGGATCTCGGCCGGGCGGAAGCGGTGTTGCTGCCATCGGAGCAGATTCCGGGCGAGTCGATCTTGCCGGGTGCGCGCATGAAGGCCTACGTCGTGGAAGTGCGCCGTACCACCAAGGGGCCGCAGATCATGATCTCCCGCACCCACCCCGGCCTGCTGCGCCGGCTGCTGGAGCTGGAAGTTCCGGAGATCCACGACGGCACCGTTGAGATCAAGGCTCTGGCCCGCGAGGCTGGCTCGCGCTCCAAGGTCGCGGTAGCGGCCCGAGTGGAGGGCGTCGATCCTGTGGGCGCCTGCGTTGGACAAAAGGCGGCCCGGATCACCGCCATCAGCCGGGAACTGGCGGATGAGAAGATCGACATCATTGCCTGGGACGAAGAAGAGGTGCAGTTTGTCGCCCGCTCACTGGCTCCGGCCAAGGTGTTGTCGGTGGCGCTGGAGCCTGACGCCCGGGCGGCCCGGGTGGTGGTGGCCGACTACCAGCTGTCTCTGGCCATCGGCAAAGAGGGTCAAAACGCCCGCTTGGCGGCCAAGCTTACCGGCTGGAAGATTGACATCAAGAGCGAAGGAGGCCGGCCGTGAACACGCCCCGCCGGCAGCCGGAGCGCTCGTGTGTGGCCTGCGGTGTCAAGCGGCCCAAGCGTCAGCTTTACCGCGTGGTCCGTTCGCCCGATGGCGTCGTTGCCTTTGATCCCCTTGGTAAGGCGCCCGGGCGCGGTGCCTACTTGTGCGGCGAGGACGACTGCCTGAAGCGAGCGGCCGCCCGCCTCGCCCATGCGCTCGAGGTTGCGGTGGCGGAGGAGGTGATGGCCGATGTCAGGACCCAGATCCAAGCCCGCAGGAACAGCCCTGTCCATGGTCGGACTGGCGCTGAAAGCGGGTCAGTTGGCAGTCGGAACTGAGGCTGTCACCGCCGCCTTGGGCCGCCATCGGGCCCATCTGGTAATCCTCGCCCAAGACGTGTCAGATGGCAGTCGCCGGCGCATCGAACGGGAGGCGGAAGGAGTGCCGACCGTTCATCTGGCGGCAACGATGGAGACGATGGGTCTGGCGCTGGGCCGTAACCCGACCGGGGTGGCGGCTGTGCTGGATCACCATCTGGCCAAGGCGATCAGCCGACGTCAAGAGATGCTGGATGGAGGTGAGGGCGGCCCCAATGGCCGCCTCGTCGGATGAGAGTACACGAACTGGCCAAAGAGCTGGCGATCGATTCCCGACGTCTGATTGCGCTGCTGAAACGGCTGGGCGTCGACGTCCGCAACCACATGTCAACGCTGGAGGATGACCAGGTTCAGCGCGTCCGGGACATCGTTTCTGGCAAGGCTGCAGCCGAGAGCGCCCCGGAACAAGAGGCCAAGCCAGCAGGAGGGTCGCCGGTCGGCGGCCAGCCGCCGGCCAAGCCGAAGCCAATGACAGTCGTGCGCAGCCCGCACGCTGCCGCCAATCCCATCCGGCCCCGCCAGCCACTGTCTTCGCCGCGCCCAGTCGGCGACCGGCCGACCTTCACTCCGTCCAGTGGGTTGCCTGCTGCACGCAGCACGAGCAGCTTCGGACCCCCTCCGTCGGCCAGCACGTTTCGGCCCACGACCGGCTTTGCCCCAACCGCCGAGCCGGCCGGTCCGGTCAGTTTCGAGCCGCCGCGGCGAGATGGGGGAAGGCCCTCCGGAAAAGATGAGCGCAACAGCCGCTCCACTTGGATGGAGCGCGAGGACCGCGGAAATCTGCGCAAGCTGACGCCGGTGCGTCGCAAGAAGTCGGCGCGCCCCAGCCAGCCGCGCCCGGACCGAACGGTCATCATCGATGGGCCGATGACGGTCTCCACTCTTTCGCAGCGCTTTGGCGTAGCAGCCGCTGAGATCATCAAGCAGCTGATGCAACTGGGGATTTTGGCCACCATCAACCAGGAAGTAGATGCGGACACAGCCGAGGTGATGGCGGCCGAATTTGGCCTCAAAACCGAAGTGCGAGCAGCCAAACCTGACTTAGAAGAGACATTGGAGGCAGCCCAGGAGATCAATCCGGAGGCCCAGGAGACCCGGGCACCTGTGGTGACGGTGATGGGTCACGTTGACCATGGTAAGACCTCACTTTTGGACGCCTACCGAGAGACGCGGGTCACCCAGCAAGAGGCAGGCGGGATCACCCAGCATATCGGTGCCTACACCGTCTCCCTGCACGGCAAGAAGATCGTCTTCCTGGACACACCGGGGCATGAAGCCTTCACCGCCATGCGGGCGCGTGGTGCGGGGTTGACCGACATCGCCGTGCTGGTGGTGGCAGCGGACGACGGCGTGATGCCACAAACGGTGGAAGCGATCAGCCATGCCAAGGCGGCGGGCGTGCCGATCGTCGTTGCCATGAACAAGATGGACCGGCCCGATGCCAACCCGGAGCGGCTGAGGCAGCAGTTGTCGGAACACGGGCTGATCTCCGAAGAGTGGGGCGGCGAGACGATCATGGTGCCGGTTTCGGCCAAGACGGGCGAAGGGCTCGACCAGTTGCTGGAGATGTTGCTGCTGGTGGCTGAGGTGTTGGACCTGAAGGCCGATCCGACCCAGGCTGCGCGCGGCACCGTGATCGAGGCGCAACTGGACAAGGGCCGTGGTCCGGTGGCTACTGTCTTGGTCCAAAACGGCACCTTGCACGTAGGCGACATCTTTGTGGCCGGCTCGGTGTTTGGCCGGGTGCGGGCCCTATTCGACGACAAAGGCAAGGCCATCAAGCGCGCCGGTCCGGCCACGCCGGTCGAGGTGGTGGGCTCTGCAGATCTGCCGGACAGCGGCGATCGCCTCGTGGTGGTCACTGACGAGCGTCTGGCCCGCCAGGTGGCCGACCAACGGGCCCAGCGCGACCGCCTCGAGTCTAGTGCCGGCATCTCGCGGGGCTCTTTGGAGGAGCTTTACGCCAAGATTGCCGAGGGCGACGTGCGAGAGCTGAAGATGGTCCTTAAGGGCGACGTACACGGTTCTGTGGAAGCGGTAAAAGAGGCACTCGGCCGGCTCGCTCGCCAAGACGTGCACGTGCAGGTGCTGCACGACGGTGTCGGCGCCATCAACGAGTCGGACATCACGCTGGCGTCGGCCTCGCAGGCTGTGGTCGTTGGCTTCAATGTCCGGCCGACGCCCAGCGCCAAACGTCTGGCCGATGTCGAAGGCGTGGAGATTCGCACCTACCGGGTGATCTACGAGTTGCTCGAGGAGATTGAGGCGGCCATGAAGGGGCTTTTGGCGCCGACCTTGCGCGAGGTGATCCTCGGGCACGCTGAGGTTCGCCAGGTCTTCCACGTGTCCAAGATTGGCACCGTCGCCGGGTTATATGTAACCGATGGCAAGCTGGCCCGCAGTGCTTCGGTGCGGCTGGTGCGCGATGGGACGATCGTCCACGAGGGCAAGGTGGATTCACTGCGCCGTTTCAAGGACGACGCCCGCGAAGTGACTGCTGGTATGGAGTGCGGGCTGACTCTGGACAAGTTCAACGACTTCAAGGTGGGAGACACCCTGGAGGTCTTGACCGTGGAGGAGGTTCCGGTCACCTAGGGCCGCGCTTGACCCAAGTTCCGACACGGCCCTCGCCAACACGGGCCGCCCGTGTAGAGGACAAGTGGACGGTCAGCAGGAAACTTCTCTCGCGGCTGAAGACCCGCCTTGGACCGGCCGCAGCCACGGCTTGGGGCCAGGACTGACGCCGGCGCCTGGCTCTTGGCCGGTGCCCAGCCCCGTGCGCTTCTCTTGGCTCCCGACCGCAGGCTGGCGTCGGCCATGTCGGTTCCGGGAGATCCCGTAAGCCTAGAGGTTGACCTGAAGTAGTGGGGGAGACCATGCCGGAACGCCGCCAGCGACTCGCTGCCGAGATTCAAGACGTCGTCGCAGCCTGTCTGGGCACGCTTTCTGACCCGCGCCTTGGCTTTGTCAGCGTGGTGCGGGTGGAGGTGAGCCGCGACTTGGCTGTGGCGGACATCTACGTCAGTGTCTTGGGCGACGACGAGGCGTGGACGTCCTCGGCCAAGGCCCTGAAATCGGCAACCAGTTTGGTGCGGCGCAAGGTCGCCGAGCGCGTGCAGCTGCGCAAGGCGCCCGACGTGCGGTGGAAGATGGATCCTTCGCTGGTCAACAGCCAACGCATCGACCATCTGCTGTCCGAGATTCACCGTCAGGGGAAGCCATGATCACCGCGCCCCAGGCGATTGAGCAGTCGCGCCGCCTTCTGCTGTGTCTGCACGCCAAACCAGATGGCGATTCCGTCGGCAGCAACCTGGCGATGGCACTGGCGCTGGCAAGCCTCGGCAAACAGGTGCTGGTGGTGAGCGCAGATCCGCTACCCGATATCTACAGCTTCTTGCCTGGAGCAGGGGCCATTGGCTCCTGGCAACAAGCGACCCCGGGCGCCTACGACGCGGTGCTCGCCTTGGATTGCGCCGAGGCCGAGCGCACCGGCGCCCCACTCGACCTGCACAGCTACGCACCACTCGTGATCAATGTCGACCACCACCGCACCAACCCGCGCTTTGGCGATGTGAACCTGGTGGACCCGGCGGCGGCGGCGGCCGGAGAGTTGGTCATGGACCTGTTGGACAGCCTGCATGTGGTGATCGACCAGGAGATCGCGCTGTGCCTGTACACAGCCATCGCCACCGATACGGGCCGCTTCAGCTATGACTCAACTACCGCCGAGACCCATCGCAAGGCCGCCCGCCTGCTTGACGCCGGCGTCGATGTCGGTGAGGTGACGACCCGGGTATACGAGAGCTTGCCCTTGGCCACGCTGCACCTGCTCGGCATGGCCCTGACTAGCCTGAGCGTCCACGCCGCGGGCCAGATCGCCGTCATGCGGCTGGATGCGGCCAGCGTGCAACGCGCCGCCTTGAGCGGACGCGACGGCGAGTCGTACGAAATCGTCGGCTTCGCCCGCAGTGTGCGCTCTGCCAAGGTCGGCGTCTTGCTGCGCGAGGAAGAGGGCACGGTGCGGGTCAGTCTACGGGCGCGTCCTGGCGTCGATGTCAGCCAGGTGGCACACGACCTGGGCGGCGGCGGCCATCCACAAGCGGCCGGCATCACACTGTCCGACTGTACGGTGGAGGAGGCTGAGGCGATCTTGGTGCACCGACTCGCCGACATGCTCACCCAGGCATGAAAGACGGCTTCGTCGTGCTGTGGAAGCCGCCGGGCCCAACGTCCCACGATCTGGTGCAGTTTAGCCGGCGGCGCCTGGGCGTCCGTTGCGGCCACCTCGGCACCCTCGATCCCCTGGCCTCGGGCATCCTGGCCGTGGCCGTCGGGCGCGGACGGCGCTTGATCCAGTATCTGGTCGGGCTCGACAAGTCGTACTGGAGTGAGATCTGGTTCGGCCTTGCCACCGCCACCGGAGATCTGGCCGGCGAGCTGAGCGCGCAGGTCCAGGCCACCGAGTTGACCGAGAGGCAAGTCTGGGACGGCATCAGCGGGCTGATCGGGACCCACAGCCAGCGGGTGCCGCTCGCTTCCGCCGTCAAGGTGGCGGGCAAACCTCTCTATGAGCGCTTTCGCAAGGGCGAGCAGGTGGTCGCGCCGCTGCGCCCGGTGACCGTCCACCAGGCTCGCTTGCTGGCATTCTTGCCCGGCCCGGTCGCGCGCGCCGCCGTGCTCTGGGAGGTCTCATCTGGCACCTACATCCGCACCCTGGCCGAAGAACTGGGTGCGGCCTGCGCCCTGCCAGCCACCTTGGCCAGCTTGGTGCGCTTGCGAGTCGGCCCGTTCGGCGATGGGCAGGCGATCAGCCTCGGCGAACTGGATTCGGCCGCGGTCCTGCCGCTGGCCTACCCATTTTCCAGCTGGCCCAGCTGGATCGTAGACGGACCAACCGCCAAGCGGATCCAACAGGGACAGCAGGTGCCGGTCGACCCGGCGGTGCCAGCGGGGCTGAGTGTGGCCATCTCCGAGACAAGCGGCCAACTGTGGGCGATCGGTCGCAGGGAGGCCGCACATTGGCGGGCCCTGACCGTCGTGGGCGAGTGATGGATCTCTGGCTCGACCTGCCGGCACGCTCAGCGCAGCCGCAAGCCTGTGCCCTCGGCAACTTCGACGGAGTGCATCTTGGCCACCAGGCCGTGATCGCCGAGATGATCGCTGCTGGCCCTGAACTCGCCGCCGGTGCCCTAGTCCTAGATCCCCACCCCAGGCAGGTGCTGCACCCCGACCAGCCCCTGTCGCTGCTCACCACCATGCAAGAACGGGCCGGCCTGTTGACCGCCTACGGAGTTGAGCGTTGCTATCGGTTACCCTTCACCGACCAGGTGCGCACCATGTCGGCCGAGGCCTTTGTGGTCGAGATCCTCAAAGAGCGGCTTGATGCCCGCATGGTTGCCGTCGGGCGCAACTACCGGTTCGGCTATCGGGCTCAGGGCGACGTCAGTGTGCTGCGCCGCCTGGGCCGGCTACGCGGCATCGAGGTGGTTGTCGCCAAGCAGCTGCGCCTGGGCGGGCAGCCGATCTCCGCCAGCATGATCCGCCGCCAGTTGGCCGCGGGTCAGCTGGCCATGGCCAGCCGCAGGCTCGGACGCTACTACCAAAGCGGAGGAACGGTCGTTGCCGGCGATCGCCGCGGAACCGCCATCGGTTTTCCCACAGCCAATTTGCGCCTGCCCGATTTCAAGGTTCTGCCGCAAGACGGCATCTACGCAGCCTGGGCCAAGGCGGAAGGTGAGGACTGGCTGCCAGCTGCCGTCCACCTCGGCCCGCGACCGATGTTCGGACCGACGCCCGTGCTCGAGGTGCACCTAATCGGCGGCGCAGGTGATCTCTATGGCCGGCATATGGAAGTGGCGTGGGTGCGCCGCCTGCGCGCCGCTGCCCGCTACGCCGATGTGTCCGCCTTGGTCCGTCAGATCGGAAAAGACGTGCGCTCGGCCCTCGAAGTCCTCGGTCGACTGCCGCCTCCGGCGTCGTGGCAAGTTGAAGGCCAGCCGCCGTTGTGATAGGTTTTCCCTTGATCGATATCCGAAATCGCCTTCATCGGCGCAAGTCCGCACTCTGGGCTGAGGGATGCTCCACCCCCTAGCGCGGTGTGACGGGAAGCCATGCAGGCAAAGGGAGGACGTAGCGGTTGGCAGAGACGAGTTCCAAGCAGTCCGTGATCGGTGCCTATGAGCGCCATGCGGGAGACACCGGGTCCCCGGAGGTTCAGATCGCACTCTTGACAGGGCGGATCACCGCCCTGACCGAGCACCTCAAGGTGCACAAGAAGGATTTCCACTCCCGGCGCGGTTTGCTGCAGATGGTCGGCCAGCGCAGGCGGCTTTTGACCTACCTCCATCGCAAGGACGCCGCTAGGTACCTGGCTTTGGTTGAGCGGTTGGGTCTGAGACACTGACAAGCCAGCAGCGGCCGACCGCTGCTGGTCCGTGTATGGGCAGAAGAAGGAAGGGCAAAGAAATGGATCAAGTGCATTCCGAAGAGATCATGTGGGGCGGACGCCCACTACGCATCGAGACTGGCCGCTTGGCCGGTCTGGCCAATGGAGCAGTGCTGGTGACGTACGGGGAGACCGCGGTGTTGGTCACCGCCTGTGTGGCGGACGAGCCTAGGCCCGGTGCAGACTTTTTCCCCTTGACCGTCGACTATGAGGAACGCTTGTACTCAGTAGGGCGCATCCCAGGCGGCTTCATCAAGCGAGAGGGGCGGGGAGCGGACCGCACCACTCTGGCCTGTCGCCTGACCGACCGGCCGATCCGGCCGCTTTTTCCCAAGGGCGTGCGCAACGAGGTCCAGGTGATCGCCACCGTGCTTTCGGTTGACCACGACTGCCCTTCCGAAGTGCCAGGAATCATCGGTGCATCGGCTGCCCTCACCATCTCCGACATTCCGTTTGCCGGCCCGATTGCGGCCTGCGTGGTGGGCATGAAGGACGGCCGCTACATCTTGAACCCAACTGTTGCTGACACAGCAGGCAGCGTGATCGACCTGACCGTGGCTGGCTCCGCAGATGCCGTGATCATGATTGAGGCTGGTGCGCAGGAGGTCCCGGAGTCGGAGATTTTAGGGGCCATCCGCTTCGGCCACGATGCCATGCAGGCTGTGATCGAGATGCAACAGAGGCTAGCCGCCAAGGCTGGCAAGGCCAAGATGACGTTGCCACTGTTCACGGTGCCTGCTGACCTGGCAGAAGCGGTTCGCCAACAGGCAGGGGACAAGATCAAGGTCGCCGTGCGCAACGCCGACAAGGACGCCCGGGATATGGCCCTGTCTTCGCTTGAAGCAGAGACCAAACAGGCCCTGGCCGAGCGCTTCCCAGAAGCTGGCGATCAGCTGGGTGATGCCTTTCACGCGTTGCTGAAGAGTGAAGTGCGGCGAGCCATCTTGGAAGAGGGCATCCGCCCGGACGGTCGCAAGAGCGACGAGATCCGCCCGATCTGGTGCCAGGCCGGCGTACTGCCGCGCACCCATGGCACCGGGCTATTCACCCGTGGCCAGACTCAGGTGCTCAGCGTGTGTACGCTCGGTTCCCTGTCCGACATTCAGCGCCTGGACAACATCGGGATCGAGGAAGAAAAGCGCTACATGCACCACTACAACTTTCCGCCGTTTTCCACCGGCGAGGCCCGCCCGATGCGCGGCCCCAGCCGCCGCTCGATCGGACACGGTGCGCTGGCTGAACGGGCGCTGCAGCCTGTGATCCCCGACGTTGACAAATTCCCCTACGCCATCCGGGTGGTCTCGGAAGTCCTTTCCTCCAATGGTTCCACCTCGATGGGATCGGTGTGCGGCTCGACCCTCTCCCTGATGGACGCCGGTGTGCCGATCAGCGCCCCTGTTGCCGGTGTGGCGATGGGCTTGGTCAAGGAGCAAGACAAGGTTGCCATCTTGACCGACATCCAGGGCATGGAAGACGACCTCGGCGACATGGACTTCAAGGTCGCCGGCACTGCCAAGGGCGTCACCGCCATCCAGATGGATATCAAAATCGGTGGCCTGGCAGATCAGATCTTGGAGCGCGCCGTAGAGCAAGCTCGCCAAGGCCGCATGTTCATCCTCGGGAAAATGCTCGAAGTCTTGCCCAGCCATCGCACCGAGATGTCGCCGCACGCTCCCCGGGTGCTGATCGTGAAGGTGCCTCAGGACAAGATCCGAGAGGTGATCGGCCCTGGAGGCAAGATCATCAACGGCATCATCGACAAGACCAAGGTCGGCAACCTGCGGGTCGAGATCAACATCGAAGACGACGGCACCATCTACATCAACGCCGTGAACAGGGATGCCGGTGAGGCCGCCAAGCGGATGATCCTGGCGATCGTCAAGGAGCCGGAGGTGGGCGAGGTCTACCTGGGCAAGGTGGTGCGGCTGATGACCTTTGGCGCCTTCGTCGAACTCACACCCGGCAAGGACGGATTGGTGCACATCTCCCAGTTCTCAGACCAGCGCATCAATAAAGTGGAAGATGTGGTGTCCGTCGGCGACGAGATCTGGGTCAAGGTGATCGAGGTGGATAGCATGGGCAGAGTCAACTTGTCCCACAAAGAAGCCTTGCGCGGTCACCCGGAGCGGGAGCGGGCCCCTCGCTCCTGAAGGAACTTGGGCCCCAGTCGGTAATGCTGACAGGGGCTGTCCACTCTTGCGTCGCGATTGGGGACTAGGCAGTGGCCGATATCCGCATCCTCTCCAACGGCGTAACGCTGGTTGCGGAGCGCGATCCGCATAGCCTGAGCGCCGCCTACGGCGTGTTCATCCGGGCCGGGTCGTGTCTGGAGCACCCGGAGCAGCATGGCATCTCGCACCTGATCGAGCACATGGCCTTCAAGGCGACGAAGGGGTTGTCTGGTCAGCAGATCGCCCACGCCATCGACGATCTGGGCGGCGATTTGAACGCCTATACATCCAAGGAGTTCACCGTCTTCTACAGCCGGGTGCTGCCACACCGCGGACAGGCGGCGTTGCGGTTGCTGGCTGATCTGGCGCTTCAGCCGCGCTTTGATAGTCAGGACTTAAATCGCGAGCGGCAAGTTGTCGTCGAGGAGATCCGGCTTTTGGAAGATGCCCCGGACGAGTTAGTGCACGACCTTTTGGAGGGCACGGTCTTCCGTGGGCACGCCCTGTCGTCGCCGGTTCTGGGCCGAGTCGAAAACGTGCTGGCCTTCGAGGCGTCTGACATGGTGGACTTCTATCGGGCCCACTACCATGGCGCCAATACGGTGGTGTCAGCGGCCGGTGCTATCGACAGTCAGCAGTTTTTCGACCAGGCCGAGCTGCTGTTTTCCGCCATGCCACCAGGTCAGCCGGTGACGCCGGTGGCAGCGCCGACGCCTAGCCGTGGCATGGAGATTCGCGAGCGGGCGTCTGGCGAGTTGCACGTGACCATCGGTGGCCAGGCGGTGCCGCTGTGTGACCCCAGCGTATACGCCATGCAACTACTTTTGGCGATCATGGGCGGCGGTCCTAGCTCCCGGCTCTTCCAGCGGCTGCGTGAAGAGGCGGGCATCTCGTATTCCGTATACGCCTATGATGCCCTCTACTCGGTGGCCGGGATGTTCGGCGTCTACCTGGATCTGGCACCGGAGTCCTTGCGTCAGGCCATGACCATGGTCGGGGAAGTACTGACCAGCCTGCGCCTGCGCCCGGCAGACAGCGAGGAACTGCACCGAGCCAAGGAACAGGTGTCCGCCGGGTTCATCCTCGGTCTGGAGACCACCTACAACCGGATGGAGCGAAACGGTGCCAGTCTGTTGCTGTTGGGCCGGATTCCGACTGTAGAAGAGGTACTGGCCAAAATTCGCGAAGTCTCAGCTGAGCAGGTTCAGGCTGTCGCCGAGGCGCTGTTGAAGCCAGAACGACTGTCCATGGCGGCCGTCGGCCCGTGGCCCGAGGAGGTGACGGTGGAGGATTGGACGTTCTTGTCCTGATCTCCGGTCCTGGTGCGGACCCGGTCTACGCTACCACCGGTGCAGCCGGCGCTGATCTGCGCGCCTACTTGCCAACGGCTGTTTCGCTTGCAGCGCAAAGCCAGGCTCTGATTCCGACCGGCATCTTCGTGGCCATTCCGGAGGGCTACGTCGGGGACATCCGCGGCCGCTCCGGGCTCGCCCTCCACCACCGGCTGCGTGTGCACCCCGGCACGATTGATTCCGACTATCGCGGCGAGATCCAGGTTCTGATCGAAAACGGCTCTGATATTGCCTTCACGGTTGAACCGGGAGCCCGGATCGCCCAACTGGTGATCCACCCGGTGGCCAAGGCGGCATTTGCGCGCGCTCCTCTCGGCGAGACCGATCGTCAGGACGGGGGCTTCGGACACACCGGACGCGACTGAGGTCAACGCAGCGGGACTCGCATGGATGCGCAGGAGTCCTGACGCGCTTAGAGAATGCCGTCGCTTAGGTTCAGTCGGAGCGGACGCGGGGGAGGGATGTTGCCGAGCGCCGGTGTCGCTCGCCTGATTCAGGATTCAATTGTGGGAGGGATTCTGTGAGCGCACATGCGTCGGGGCTGAAGCGCGAGCTCAGCTTTCTCGACTTACTCATGGCCTCGATGGGTGGAATCATCGGTTCCGGCTGGCTGTTCGGCTCCATGTACGGAGCGAACATCGCAGGCCCGGCGGCGATCCTCTCTTGGATCATTGGTGGAATTGCCGTCTTGGTCATCGGCCTCGTCTTCGCCGAACTGGGCGGCGCCCTGCCGCAGGCTGGTGGCATTGTCCGCTACCCCCAGTACTCGCACGGCCCGTTCGTCAGTGTGATCATGGGCATGGCGGCGATTGTCGCCTACGCCTCGGTGCCTCCGATCGAGGCATTGGCCGCCATTCAGTACGGCGCCTACTACGTGCCTGGGCTGTTCGTCAATGGCTCTGCCACAGGGCTCGGCCTATTCGTGGCGGCCTTGCTCATGGTGCTGTTCTTCTTCCTGAACTACTACGGCGTCAAGGCGTTCGCCCGGATCAACACCCCGTGGACGCTGCTGAAGATCGCGATCCCGGCACTCGCCATCATCGTCATCCTGATCACCACCGTCCACGGTGCGAACTTCAGCGCCCAGGGCGGATTCATGCCGTACGGCGCCTCATCTGTGCTGTCGGCGGTGCCATTGGGCGGCATTGTCTTCTCATACCTAGGCTTCCGGCAGGCCCTAGACCTGGCCGGGGAAGCCAAGAACCCGCAGCGCGACGTGCCCCGGGCCGTGATCACGGCCATCTTGATCGGCATCGTCATCTACGTGTTGCTGCAGGTGGTGTTCATCGGAGCCCTCCCGGCTGGCGACATCGCCGGCGGCTGGGCCAAACTCTCCTTGAGCTCTCCCTTCGCCGACCTGGCACTGGCCCTCGGCTTGGGCTGGCTATCTGTGATCTTGTTCGCTGACGCGGTCTGGTCGCCGACCGGTACCGGCAACGTCTACTTCGCATCCACCTCCCGCATCGCTTACGCGCTGAGCCAAAACCGCTACACACCGAAGGCTCTGGGCAGAATCAACGCGGCCGGCGTGCCGTGGGTGGCGCTGATCGTCACCTTCATCCTGGGCCTGTTGTTCCTGTTGCCCTTCCCGGCCTGGAGCAAGCTGGTCGGTATCGTGTCCTCGGCCACCGTCTTCACGTACATGATCGGGCCGGTCGCCGCAGCGACGCTGCGCCGCACCATGCCTAACCTGCACCGGCCGTTCACCCTGCAAGGGCTCGGCTTTTGGGCACCGGCCGCCTTCGTGATCGGTTCTCTGATCATCTACTGGACCGGCTGGGCACTGGACTCAGTGATCCTGCTGGTCGTTTTGATCTTGGTCGTCGCCGTTGCCATCTACACAGCAGTCAGCGCCAATGCCGACAAGGCGATCTTGTCCGCAAAAAACCTGGGGGCTGGTACCTGGCTCATCGTCTACATGCTGGTCATGCTGGCCATGACCCGCTTTGGCTCTGCCAACTTCGGCGCCCCCAACCCGGTGATCGCCTTCCCGCTAGACCTGGTGGTGGTGATCATCGTCTCTTTGATCTTCTACTACTGGGGTGTCGCCAGTGGGTACAGAACTCCGGACGCCGAGAACCACGGCAAGGAAGAGGCTGTCTCCGGCAAGTAGCCGACACCGTCTTTTCACCCAGGGGCCGGGCATCCGCCCGGCCCCTGGCCTGTCGGATACGCCGTGTCTCGATCAGGTAAGGTAAGATGGCGATGTTTGGCCAGAGAGGAGACACCATGGCGGACCTAAACGTCGGCGTACTCGGAGCCAGCGGAATGGTTGGCCAGGAGATCCTGGTCGTGCTCGGGGAACGGTCGTTCCCAGTCGCCGATCTGCGCCTGGCCGCGTCCCAGCGTTCTGCCGGGGATCGACTGTTGGCATTGGGGCGCAGGATTCCGGTGACGGAGCCGGATCACGCCTTTTTTAGGGGTCTGGATTTGATCTTTTCAGCCGTCTCAGCCGACGTGGCGCGTCGCCTGTTCCCACTCGCTCAGGCCGCCGGTGCTGTGATGATCGATAAGTCGAACGCCTTTCGCATGGACCCAGCTGTCCCCTTGGTCGTGCCTGAAGTCAACCCGACAGCCCTGGCCGGGCATCCGTCGCTTGTCGCCTCGCCCAACTGCTCGACCATTCCCTTGGTTATGGTGCTGGACCAGCTGCGCCGGCTGGCCGACATCGAGCGTGTGGACGTGGCCACCTACCAGGCGGTTTCTGGCACCGGCCGCGACGCGGTGGCCGAGTTGACGGCTGAGATCGCCGGACTCCAGCCTGATCCGTCCATCTACCCAAGGCCGATCGCGTTCAACGTGCTGCCGTTGGTTGACACGCTAGGCGACGGCGGCCACAGCCTCGAAGAAGAGAAGCTGCGCCTGGAGAGCCGTAAGGTACTGGCCGAACCAGAACTGCGCATCAGTTCGACTGCGGTGCGGGTACCGGTCTATCGAGGCCACAGTGAGGCAATCACGGTCACGTTGCGGCGCGAGGTGCCCCTAACGGACCTGCACGACGCGCTCGCCACGGCGCCGGGACTGCGCATGGTCGAGCCGCCGGAATTGCCGACTCCGATTGATGCCGACGGCAATGACCTGGTGTGGGTGGGCCGATTACGCCTGGACCCGGACGATGCTCGTCGGGTGATGCTGTTTTTGGTCACGGACAACCTGCGCAAAGGTGCGGCCACCAACGCCGTCCAGATCGCTGAGACCTTATGGGGGTTGGGCGGTTGAGAGTCATCGTGCAGAAGTTCGGCGGCACCTCACTGGCGACGCCTGCCAGCCGGCAGATCGCCGTCCAACTGGTCCGTCGGGCCCAGGCAGAAGGCTTTTCAGTGGTGGTCGTCGTCTCGGCGATGGGGCGGCGCGGCGATCCGTACGCCACCGATACCCTGCTCGATCTGGTCGGCCCAGACTTGCCGGTCAGTGCGGCGGAGCGCGACCGACTGCTGTCCGTGGGTGAGCTGATCAGCGCCGTGGTGATGAGCGGTGAGCTGCGCCGCCACCAGTTGGAGCCAGTGGTGATGAGCGGCGGCGAGGCGGGCATCGTGACCGATAGCGACCATGGCCAGGCCCACATCATCTCGGTCGATCCAAGACCTCTGCTGACCGCTTTGAACGCCGCTCGAGTACCAGTGGTTGCCGGTTTTCAGGGCGTGGCGAAAGACGGTCAGGTCACCACCTTGGGCCGAGGCGGCAGCGACACCTCTGCAGCCGCACTCGGCGTTGCCCTGGCGGCAGAGCGGGTGGAGATCTACACGGATGTGCCGGGCGTGATGAGCGCAGACCCCCGGCAGGTGCCTGCCGCCCGGGTGGTGGAGCGCGCCGACTACGAAGAGGTGTTCCAGCTGGCCTCGCTCGGCGCCAAGGTGATTCACCCTAGAGCGATCGAGGTTGCCCGTCAAACCGCCACCCCGCTTGAGGTCCGCCAGCTGACCAGCGAACCGGGGCCTTTTACCCGGATCGGACCGACCGTCGAGACCGCGGACGTCTGGCAGAACCGCAGGCCCGAGAGTTCGGTGGTCGGGGTCTCGGTGGTCGGCGATCTCACCCACCTGCGGGTGGGCGGCGCCAACTTGACCGCCCAAGCCATCCGCCGCCTGTTCGCGCGGCTGGCCGCGGCCAAGGTGTCCGTGGACATGATCAACGTCTTTCCAGAACAGGTGGCGGTCGCAATCCGCCAGCAGGACTGGCCGACCGCGCAAGACGCCCTGGCCGAGGAGGCCCTCTCCATCGAGTGCAGATCAAACACCGCCAAGGTGTCCGTTGTGGGGACAGCCATCCACGGGCTGCCAGGGGTGATGAGCCTGGTGGTCGAAACCTTGGTCCAGGCCGAGGTACCGATTTTGGCCACCTCTGACTCCCACCAGTCGATTTCCTGTCTGGTCCCGGCTGAGGGCGCCACCACTGCTGCCAGCGCTCTGCACCGGGCCTTTGGACTAGGCGGCGATGGGCCCGCAACGTAAGGAGGATTGGGCATGATCACGGGACGGGTCCTGACGGCCATGGTCACTCCGTTCGGGCCAGATCTCAGCTTGGATCTGAAGCGGGCCCAAGCCCTGGCCGAACGCTTGGTGCGTTCTGGGTCCGACGGGCTGGTGCTGGCCGGAACCACCGGTGAGTCACCGACGCTGACCGAGGGGGAAAAGCTCTCCTTGTTCTCGGCGGTGCTGGAGGCGGTGGGTGATCGGGCGGTGGTGATCGCCAACACCGGCACCAACGACACCGTGCGTTCAGCCGCCTTCAGCCGCCAGGCCGCCGCCACCGGCGTCCATGGCCTGATGGCGGTCGTCCCGTATTACAACAAGCCCTCTCAGGCGGGCATGCTGGCGCACTTCGAGACCATCTCGGCGGCCACTGACCTGCCGCTGATGGTCTATAACGTGCCATCGCGCACGGCCAGCAACCTGCTGCCCGAGACAGCGTCCGAATTGGCCAGCCGCTGCCCCAACGTCGCGGCTGTGAAAGAGGCGAGCGGGACCGTCGATCAGGCGGCAGAGCTGTGCCGCCTGCTACCCAGCCGCGTCGCCGTCTACTCCGGCGACGATAGCCTGACCCTGCCGCTGCTGGCGGTTGGCGCGTGCGGCGTTGTCTCGGTGGCCAGCCACCTGGTCGGCGAGCGCATTCAGCAGATGATCGAGGACTTCTTCTCCCAGCGCCATGCCGAGGCGACTGCCCACCACCGCCAGCTTCTGCCTCTATTTCGCGGATTGTTTGCCGCTCCGAACCCCTGCCCGGTCAAGGCCGCTTTGGCCATGTGCGGGTTTGCGGTCGGTGAGGGACGGTTGCCGTTGGTTGCGCTCAGCGCCAAGGAGAAAGAAGGACTCCGGAGTCTTCTGGCAGATCTCGGACTCCTGCCGACTGCCTGAGCGCGCCTGGCGTCTTGCGGCGGCGATGACGCATCGCGCTGTCTGGCGCTTATACTCAGACTCATACCAGAGGTGCCGGGAAGGGGGGGTGGTGGTGAAAGTTGGGCGGCTACCCCTGTGGGTGGCGCTTGTCAGTTGGTGCGCCATGCTGGTGCTGATTGGGCTGGTCACCGCCTACGCCGTGCCGCTGCACTCTGCCTTTTGGCTTCGGATGCTCCCCTGGCTGTTGGCCCGCACCTCCGGCCTGGCTGCCTTTGTGTTGCTCACCTTGATCGTCGTGCTGGGCATTTTGCTCTCACATCCTCGCAATCTGGTGGAGTGGAAATTCTCCAAGATCATCATCGTCTGGCACCGCTATCTCACCGTCTTGACCTTTGGCCTGGTCGCCCTGCACATTGGGGCGATCATCGCCGACTCCTATGCCAAAGTGGGCCTTTTGGGGGCGGCCATCCCCGGGCTGTCCGCCTATCGCACCTTGCCCGTGGCCCTGGGCACCATTACCCTTTACGGTATGATCCTGCTGACTACCACAGCCGCCAATCCGAAGTGGCTGGGCGGGGCCCGCTGGCTGACGGTGCATCGTTTTTCCATCGCCGTTTTTGTCGTAGCCTGGATGCATGGGGTGCTGGCCGGAACGGACACGCTGGCTTTCACGCCTATGTACATTCTGGCTGGCGGTGCTGTCGGTTTTGCGTACGCCGGACGCTGGTGGATTGACCGGACGCTGCCACCGCGACCGGACCCTGGGCCTGCCCGCACTGCCCCACTAGAGCGTACGGACGGTACGAGTGCGATCCCCGGGGGTACAAGCTGATGAGACGTGGACTACGGCAGATCCTGGTGGTGACAGGGGTGGTCTCGGCGCTGGCCGCCGGCAGCGACGCACTGCTGGTGGCGCAGCATGAGCCGCCGCCGACCACGGTCGCCCGCACCGCCAGTCAACTCAGCCAGGTGTTGGCCAAGCAACAACAGGTGAATGCCACGCTGACTGCCACCATCAGCGCTCAGGCCACGAGCAGCGTACAGTTGACTGCTCAGGCCCAGAGCTTGGAAGCGCAGATTGCCACAGGAATGGCTGCACTCAAACGGATGAACCTGGCCTCACCTTCGGTTTTGGCTCCGGTGGTCAAGGCTCAGACTGTAACCGGGGCCTCTGGGGGCGGAGGAGGGGACACCAGCAGTGGCGGAGACAACTGACGGCGTCCAGTGGCATCGGTTGCGCCTTGGCGTCGGTGCGGTGGCGGTTGCCTATACCGTGTTACTGCAGCCAGTAGCGAGCAGCCTGCGAGCCCTGGATGCCTCCTACACCCGCCAAGCTCAGATGGTCCACGAAATTCAGGTTTTGGAACGAAAAAACCTCAGTTTGGAAGCAACCATCAAGCGGGCCGATCAGAGCCTGCACAATAAGGCTCGGGTGCTGGCCCAGCTGTCGGCCCAACTCGCCGCCATCCAGCGCCAGGAGCAAACCATTTCCGCACAGATTCAAATCTCAGCCGGACCGACTGTGACCTTGCCCAGCACGGGCGGCAGCTTGCAGCCGGTCACCACCACTGGGGCCTCTGGTAAACCATGACCGAAGCCGCTCCCGGGGACTTTCGCTGGCGGGCGATGGCGTCGCCAGTTCAGCTCTTGGTGCCGGACCTGCCCGCTGATCTAGGCCGCGTGCTTGCCTCGGCCGTCGCCCGGGATCTGCTGGACAGCGAGCAGGCGATGTCCCGATTTTGGGCGAGTAGTGATCTGTGGCGTGCGAATAGTTCCTTGGGCGAGTGGGTGACTGTTCCCAGGCGGCTGGTTCAGGCCCTGGCATTGGCCGAGCGGGCCCGGCGCATCACGAATGGTTTGTTCGATGCAGCAGTGCTGACCACACTGGAAGCATACGGCTATCCGGGAGCCCCACTTCCTGCGTCTCAATATCAGCCGCCAAACGGCGCCCGAGTTCGACTTGCTCCTCGTCAGGGACTGGCCCGCCTGGAGCAGCCGATCGACCTGGGCGGTATCGGCAAGGGCCTGGCCCTGCGCTGGGCTGGACGGATTGCCAGCGAACAGACTCAGACGTTTCTCCTCAACGCCGGCGGCGACATCGTGATGAAGGGCGGCGGCGGAGACGGGGCTGGCTGGCTGGTGGGCGTAGAGGATCCGTTCGACCTCGCGGCCGTGCGCGCAGTACTGCGCCTGAGCGGCGACCTGGCTTGTTGCACCTCATCATTGGCCCGCAGGCGCTGGCTACGAGAAGGCCGCCAGGTTCACCACCTGATTGACCCGCGTACCCAACAGCCAGCCGAGGTCGACCTGATGGCCGTGACGGTGGTCGGGCCGGATCCTGCTTGGGCTGAGGTGTACTCCAAGGTGCTCTTCATGCATGGCTCGGACGCGATCGCCGAGAGGGCAGGGCAATGGGCCGTTTTGTGGATCGATGCCGAGGGCCGCATCGGCTGGACCGAGGCCATGCAGCCGCTGATTGCAGCCCTCAGTCCGGTGCCTAAACCCGAGGCGTCCTTGCCACAAGGGTAGCGATGTGCCATAGTGTCGGCAGGTTGATCAGATCGGACTGAACCTTCGGCATGGCCGGAGGATGGAGGCGAGACCTGTCGCTGGGGATGGTCCCCGGCCTGTCGCCGTGTGAGCGGCAGGTAAGGGTTGCAACCGCCTGCTCGGTGCAGGTGGCTACGGTGAATGTGTGCACAGACCCAATTTGAGGAGGAGAATTGTGCCCAAGAAGGATCGGCTGCGTGTCATTGCGCTGGGCGGACTCGGCGAGATTGGCAAGAACATGATGGTTTACGAGTATGACGACGAGATCGTGGTGATCGACGCCGGACTGGCTTTTCCTGACGACGACATGTTTGGCATCGACTATGTGATTCCCGACATCTCCTATCTGGTCGAGAACAAGGACAAGGTACGCGGCATCTTTTTGACCCACGGCCATGAGGACCACATCGGCGCCCTACCCTACGTGCTGCAGCAGCTGGACGTGCCGATTTTCACCGGCCGCCTCACCCTGGGCATGATCAAGCGCAAGCTGCAAGAGCACGGCCTAGCCCCGAACAAGGACTCGCGAGAGATCAATCCGGGCGAGTTGATCCGCTTCAAGCACCTGGCTCTAGTCGCCTTTCGGGTCAACCACTCGATCCCGGACGCGGTCGGCTTCCTGATCGACACACCGGTTGGTCGGATCGTCCACACCGGTGACTTCAAATTCGATCAAACACCGGTGGACGGCCAGGTGGCTGACTTTTTCCGGCTGACTGAGATCGGCCAAAAAGGTGTCCTGGCCTTGTTTGCAGATTCCACCAACGCCGAGCGGCCTGGCTTCACGGGCTCAGAAAAAGCCGTGGGCGGCGTGCTGGAAGACGTGATCCGGGCGGCCACCGGCCGCGTGTTCGTGGCCTCGTTCGCCTCCAATGTGCACCGCATTCAACAGGTCATCTCGGTCGCTGCCAAGTTGGGGCGCAAGGTGGCCATTTTAGGGCGCTCGATGGAGAACGTGGTCAGCGTGGCCATCGAGCTTGGCTATCTGCAAGTGCCTGAGGCCACGATCATTCCGATCGACGAGGTGTCACGCTTCACCCCGGCCCAACTGGTGATCCTCACCACCGGCTCCCAAGGCGAGCCGATGGCGGCGCTCTCCCGGATGGCCAGCGCCGAACACAAGCGAATCGAGATCGTCACCGGCGACACCGTGATCATCGCCGCCACCCCGATTCCGGGCAACGAGCGACTTGTCGGCAAAACCATCAACAACCTCTACAAGCGGGGCGCCACAGTGGTGAACAGTGCAATGGCCGGCGTCCACGTGTCGGGACACGCCAGCCAAGAGGAATTGAAACTGATGCACACGTTCATCCGACCGAAGTTTTTCATTCCGGTGCACGGTGAGTATCGCCACCTGATCCGCCATCGCCAGCTGGCAGAGGCCATGGGCATGCCCCGCGAGAACATCCTGATCGGCGACAACGGCAGCGTGTTCGAGTTCACCAAGGACAGTGCGGAGATTTCCGGACGGGTGCAGGCCGGCCCGGTGTTCATCGACGGCTTGGGCGTCGGCGACGTCGGCCATATTGTGCTCAGAGATCGCAAGTTGCTGGCGGAAGACGGCGTGATCGTCGTGGTCCTGGCCATCGACCGCAGCTCCAACCAGCTGATCGGCGGCCCGGACATCGTCAGCCGTGGCTTTGTCTACGTGAGGGAGTCAGACGCCCTATTGGACGAGGCCAAGCAGCGGATCCGCGACAGCATCGAGCAGGCTGACTCCCAGGTGGTAGGGGATTGGTCGAACCTCAAGGGACTGGTCCGGGAGACGCTGGGCCGCTTTCTGTACGAAAAGACCCGCCGCCGTCCGATGATCCTGCCGATCGTGGTCGAGGCTTAGGGGCACACAGGCTCCATCGCACTCGGCCAGCACCATCGAATCGCCTTGGGGCGCCGGCGGTCACACCTGGCCGCCGGCGGTGCATTGCTGACAGGCGGCTTTGCTACCGGGAAGGGACCAATCAGCCTGGCACGAACTCTTGAGACGCCCCAATTTCAGCCGCTTCGCGAGGAGACACCTCTTGGCAACTCGCAAGACCCGCTCTAAGCGATCCCGCGCTCCGGCCCATCTGGTGAGCCGGCAGCGCCGGCAACTCCCCAGCGCCTACTGGGGCTTTTTCGGCTTGGCCGCAGGTGCCCTGGCCCTGGTCTTCTTAATCGACCCCGGAGGGGCCTTAGGGCAGGGAGTTTCGCTGCTGCTGACTCGCACCTTTGGCCTGGCTGCCGATGTGATGGCCGCCTTGCTCTTGGTACTGGGGCTAGTGCGCTTGATTGGCCGGGCACCGACGCACGTGGCCGAGCGGGTGGCCGCCTGGCTGCTGACCCTGGCCTGGTTCCCGGTGGTGGCGGTGGCGGCACTGGGGCACAGCGGTGGAGGCGCCTACGGTCAAGCGGTGTGGCGAGCCCTGGCGCTATTGGCTGGAGCGGGTGGCCGGGTGGTGCTGATCGTGCTCTGGCCGCTGCTTGCCACCTTGCTATGGGACCACTTGTGGCCGGCGAAACTCGCCCGTGCGATCAGTGCTCGGCCGCGTCCGGTGCGCCGGGAACCGGTCCCACCGCGGTCATCCGATCCGGCAGCGCCAGAGCCGGCACTTGACGTAGAACGTCCCACCGATGTCCTCGGTCCCACCTTCGGCGCCCAAGGCACCGGCGGACTGTTCCGCCGTAAGCCGCAGGCCAGCTCCGAACCGGCCGCCGCTGAGATCGACGATCCGGGGCCCCCGCCTGTAGTGGTCGATTTCCCCCAAGCTCGGCAAATGGGCATTGACCTCTTGCCGCCGCTCACTCTGCTGGAAGCACCCGGAGCGCTGCGCGCGGCTCCCGACCCGGCTGGCCGGGCCAGACTGCTCAAGGACACGCTGGCCAGTTTCGGCGTTGAGGTGAAGGTCCTGGACACAGTGTCTGGCCCGGCGATCACCCGCTTTGAGGTACAGCCGGCCGCAGGCGTCAAGGTGAGCCGGGTGCTGGCCCTGGCCGACGACATCGCGCTGGCCATGGCCGCCCAAGATGTGCGCATCGAGGCCCCGATCCCTGGCAAGGCGGCCATCGGCATCGAGGTGCCGAACACGGAGGTCTCTCCCGTGCTGCTACGGGAAGTCTTGGAGGCACCCGTTTTCCAGACCTCTCCCAGCCGGCTGACCATCGCCCTGGGCAAGGACATTACCGGCCGGCCCCTGGTGGCCGCCCTGGACCGCATGCCGCACCTGCTGATCGCTGGCGCCACCGGTTCTGGCAAGAGCATGCTGCTCAACTGCATCATCCTGAGCCTGCTCTTTCGCAACCGGGCGGCCGAAACCCAGTTTGTGATGATCGACCCCAAAGGTGTCGAACTGGCACAGTTCGCCCACATCCCGCACCTTTTGCACCCGGTGGTCACCGACGTCCGCCAGGCGGCCAAGGTGTTGCGCCACATGCTGCGCACCATGGACGAACGCTACCGCCTGTTCGCTGAGGCCGGCGTGCGCGACCTGGAACGGTACAACGAAACCCTCAGTCAGCCGCTGCCCACCATCGTGGTCGTGATCGACGAACTGGCTGACCTGATGATGGTATCTCCCGTCGAGGTGGAGGAGTCCATCTGCCGCCTGGCCCAGATGGCACGGGCCGCCGGCATCCACCTGGTGGTGGCGACGCAGCGGCCGTCGGTGGATGTGATCACCGGTCTGATCAAGGCCAACATCCCATCGCGCATCGCCTGTGCGGTGTCCTCGCAGGCCGACTCCCGCACCATCCTCGACCAAAATGGCGCCGAGAAGCTGCTGGGCCGGGGTGACATGCTGTACTCACCAATCGGGCGGGCCAAGCCGGTGCGGGCTCAGGGTGCCTATGTGGCAGATGATGACCTGGCGGCGGTGGTCTCATTCTTGCGCCAACAGGGCTCGCCTCATTTCGACCAGGGTCTGCAGCAGGCCGCCGCCCAGGTCGATGAGGAAGACGAGGAGGCCCTCGATCCGTTATTCTTTAAGTCACTGCGGGTGGCGGTGGAGTCGCATCAGATCTCAGCCTCCTTGTTGCAACGCCGCCTGCGCGTCGGCTACGCCCATGCGGCCCGGATCGTCGAACAGCTGGAACGCAAGGGCTACGTGGGACCAGCCGACGGCGCTCGCCCCCGTGAAGTGCGCCTGAGCATCGCCGACTACGAGCAGCTGGTCGCTGACCGTGACGAGGCGGACTAAACCCGGCCCCAAGACGAAGAGGAGGATCTGACAGTGGATGTACTGGCGCGCCTGAGTGCCCTCGGACTGACGCTTCCGCCCGTCCCCAAGCCGGTGGCGGCCTATGTGCCGGCGGTGCGGGTTGGCGATCTGGTGTATACCTCAGGACAGCTGCCGTTTCGTGATGGCAAGCTGGTCGCAACCGGCCTGGTGCCAATCGATGTGTCGGTGGAGGAGGCCTATCAGGCCTGTCGTATCTCGGTGCTCAACGCCTTGGCCGCCGTGGCGATGGTCGCAGACCTCGATCAGGTGCGCCAAGTGGTGCGCGTTGGCGGCTTTGTCGCTGCAGACGCCAGCTTTCATGACCATCCCAAGGTGGTCAACGGTGCCAGCGATCTGCTGATGGAGATCTGGCAGCAGGCCGGACAGCACGCCCGCACCGCCGTCGGTGTGGCGTCCTTGCCGCTTGGCGCCCCGGTGGAAATTGAGATGGTCGTTCAGCTGTGAACCAATCCCGCCGCCTGCACGTTGTGATGGCCCAGTCTGGCGTTGGATCGCGCCGCACCTGCGAGGCCTTGATCGCGGATGGGCAGGTGCACGTCAACGGCGAGATGGTGGAACAGCAGGGGATGCTGGTCAATCCGTTCAAAGACGCCATCACCGTTTCCGGCAAGCCCCTGCCACCACCGCCTACGGTCCCGGCTGTATTGCTCTATTACAAGCCCCGCGGTGTGGTCACCACCATGTCCGACCCCGAGGGCCGTCCGTCCGTCGGCGACCTGATCGCCCGCCTGGACCGCCGGCTGTTTCCGGTTGGCCGCTTGGACCGGGACAGTGAAGGGCTGATGATTCTGACCGACCACGGCGAACTGGCCCGCCGGCTGGGCCACCCGTCATTCGGTGTCGCCCGCACCTACCTGGTGACCGTCTCCGGGCGCCCCAGCGCCGCCACCTTGCGCGCCATCGCCAGTGGAGTCAAGCTTCCAGACTTCCACACGGCGCCGACCGAGGTCGTGATGGTGCAACAAGGAGCGGACCGGGCCCGTCTCTACCTGACCCTGACCGAGGGCCGCAACCGGGAGATCCGCCGCCTGTTCGAGCACTTCGGGCACGAGGTCTTGAAACTGCGCCGGACCACGATCGGCCCGCTGGAGGATCCGACCATGGTGCCGGGATCGTACCGGCCGCTGAGCATCGCCGAGACCCGCGCCCTGTTCTCTGCGGTCGACCTTAAGCCCGGCCAGCTCAGCGAGACGCAAGCCACCGTTCGCCTCCGCCTGATCGCCCCCGGCCACCTCGCCAAACCGATCGGCAGCCGGCCTCGATCTCTACTCCCGGCCGGCGCCCGCCGGCGCCCCCCGACGGGTGCCCCTGCCGTCTTCACTCGGCCGACGTCGCCTCCGAAGGCCGATCACCATGCCTGAGCGCGCTCTGTTAATCATTGACCTACTAGAGGATTTCATCTCGCCGGGTGGGGCGCTGACCCTGGGAGCGGCCGGAGAGCGCGCCTGTGCTGCCGCCGGACGAGCCCTCACTGAGTGGCGTCTAAGCGGCGGATTGGTGATCCACCTGACGGACGCTCATCGCCCCGACGATCCCGAATTTGCGGTGTGGCCGGTGCACTGCGTGGTCGGTACCACCGGCGCCAAGATCCGTCCTGAGGTGACGCCACAGAGCGGCGAACTGGTCTTGCCCAAGCAGCACTTTTCGGCGTTTTATCAAACCGAACTGGACGAGACGCTCCGCCAACATCAGGTGCGGTCCGTCACCCTGTGCGGGGTGTGCACCAACATCTGTGTGCTCTATACTGCCGCCGATGCCCAGATGCGCGGCTTTGCGATCGAGGTGCTGGCCGATGCCTGTGCCGGCACGACGCGAGAAGCCCACCAGTTCGCCCTGGGCGAGATGGAGTCGACGCTCGGTGCCGGGATCTTGAGGTGAGAGAGACAAAGGAGAGTCGCCACGTGGAACGTCTGGACGGCGAGCGGCCGATCGGGGAGTTCACTGTCTCACCAAGACGGCTGAACGGTGCTACTTCACAAGAGATCGTGGCCGGGGCCACCTCCGATGTGTACTTTGCCCGCGGCTTGGACATCTTGCGTCGTCTGGGGCGAGAGCGCACCGTGGTCACCGCCGAGGTGTTCAGCCGCCAGCCTGGCGTTTTGTGCGGCGTAGATGAGGTCGTGGAACTTTTGCGCCAAGCCGGCGCCAAGGTGCAGGTCGAAGCCCTGGCTGAAGGTGCGTTGTTCGCAGCTAAGGAGCCGCTGATGCGCCTTAGCGGCCCCTACTGCGAGTTCGCCGTCTATGAGACAGCGATCTTAGGCATGCTGGCTTCGGCCAGCGCCTGGGCCACTGCGGCCCGAGCCTTTCGGGAGGCGGTACCGGCCGACCGGCCGGTGATCGGGTTCGGCGCCCGCCATCTGCACCCGGCAGTCGTCGGCGTGTTTGACCGGGCCACCCGGGTCGGCGGGCTGGACGGCGTGTCGTCGATCTTGGGGGCACGCCTGAGTGGCGTGCAGCCAGTCGGCACCATGCCTCATGCTGCCCTGCTGATCGCAGGCGATACCTTGTCCGTGGCCCAGGTGCTCACCACCACCGCACCCAAGGGCGCCCGCACCGTCTTGGTTGACACCTTTCACGACGAAGTCGAGGAAACGCTGGCCATCGTGCGCAGCCTGGGCGATCAGGTGGACGGTGTGCGCCTGGACACACCTGCAGAGCGCGGCGGCGTGCAGCCTGATCTGGTGCGCGAGCTAAAGGCAAGGCTGGCTCAAGAGGGCTTTTCTGCGGTGTCTGTGATGGTCTCGGGCGGACTCAGCCCGGAGCGCGCTGTCGAGCTGGCGGCCGCTGGCGCCGATGCCTTCGGCGTCGGCCACGCCATCTCCAAGGCGGCTCCCCTGGATATGACGCTCGACTTGAAGGTGGTGGACGGCAAGCCGGTGGCCAAACGAGGCCGCATTCCCGGTTTGACCGCCAGTGCGAGACTGCGCCCACAGCCGCTTGGCGTAACGGACCAGCAGCAGCTATGACCGCCAAGGAGTGGCTGGAGTGGCTGGCGCTGCGACCTGCCGCCTCCGGCTTGGAACGCCCGGTGCTAGACGAGATCGCTCAGCGGGTCAGTGCCTGGACTGATGAGTCGCACCTGGATGCCGCCGGCAATTTGGTGCTGATCCGCCACGGTCAGGGCCAAGGGCCCTTGCTGCTGCTGGCCGCACACATCGACCAAATCTGCCTGTGGGTGAAAGACATATTGCCCGGTGGGTTCTTGCAGGTGGTCGCCCCCGGCATCCACCCTCAGGTTCTGCCCGGCGCCAGGGTGCAGATCGGCGAGTTCCAGGGCGTCATCGCCATGACGCCGCCGCACCTGCGCCGGACTGCACCAAGCGCAACAGACTCTGGCTCTGATCTGGTGGCGGTCGACCTGGGTGAGACCGAGGAAACTGTGCGGGGGGCGGTCCGCCCCGGTGACCCAGTCTTTTTCGCCGCCGTCTCCAGCGGCATGGGGGAAGACCGCTTCACTGGTGCCGGTCTAGACAATCGGGCTTCGGTTACCGCCACTTTGTTGGCCCTGGAATCGCTGGTTGGCCTCTCACCTTGGGTTGATCTGGCCGTGGTGCTGACCAGCAGCGAGGAGGCCGGCCTGATCGGGGCGTCAGCGGCGGGTGTGGGGTTGCACCCCGACTTGGCGCTGGCCGTGGATGTGACGTATGGCCGCGGGCTCGACACCCCGGTCGACCTCACCGTGCCGCTCGGGCATGGGCCGGCCATCGGCCGCGGTCCCAACTGCCATCTCGGCCTCGAACGATTTTTGATCCGGGCTGCGCGCCATGCCCGATTGCCCTTTCAGGTGGAAGTGATGGCCGGCAATTCCGGCACCGACGCCTGGGCCCTCCAGGTCTCCGCTGGCGGCGTCCGCACCGGCACCGTGTCCGTGCCGCTCTTGTACATGCACACCCCGGCCGAGGTGGTTTCGTTGGCGGACATCCGGTGCACGGCCAGTCTGCTGGGCGAGGCCGTCCAGCTTTTGGACCAAGACAGCTATCAGGAGATCGTCCAATGGTGATCGCCGATCTCTCCTTGGCCCGCGCCATCAGCGGCCACGAGGGCGAAGTGCGCAAGCTGCTGCAATCATTGCTGCCGCCAGGCATCGATCGGGTGGTGGTCGACCCTCTGGGCAATCTGCTGGTCGGCCAAGGCTTGGCCAAAGCCGGTCCCACCGTGTTGTTCGCCGCGCACATGGACGAGGTCGGCATGATGGTGACCGGATTTCGCCCGGACGGCCAACTGCTGATCCGACCGGTCGGCGGGGTCGACCCCACCGTGTTGCCCGGAAAGGCGGTGCTGGTCGGTCCAGACCCCCTGGTTGGCGTGATCGGACTTGCCCGCCAGCCAGCCAGCCGGGCCGGCGATGCCCCAGCTGCCCCGCGCTACGACGATCTCGCCGTCGACATTGGTGCGCGCGATGCCGCCCAGGCCGAACGCTGGGTCAGACTCGGCGCCATGGTCACCTTTCACACCGCCTTTTCGGAAGGAACTCATTGCTACCAAGGCAAGGCGCTGGACGATCGGGTCGGCTGCTTCGTCGGCCTGCAGGTTCTGGCCGAACCCGCTCCCTCGCCGCGCTGGGTGGCCTTCACCGTCCAAGAGGAGCTGGGCCTGCGTGGGGCCAGCGTGTTGGCGACGGCGCTGCGGCCTGATCTGGCCATCATCTTGGAAGGCACGGTGGCCAATGACGTGCCGACCGGAGCTGTGGGCCAGCAGGTGTCTGAACTCGGCGGCGGACCGGTATTGTCCGTCCTCGACCGTGGCACCTTGGTCGATCCGGCCATGCGGACGGCAATTGCCCAGGTGGCATCGGGCCGCGGCCTGAAGGTCCAAGACCGGCGGACGACCGGTGGCCAAAACGACGCAGCAGCCTTGTGGCCGCACGGTGTGCGGGCAGCCGCGATGGCAGCTCCATGTCGCTACATCCACTCGCCTTGCGCCATCACCGGCATTCAAGACGTGGAGGCGATGCGGCTGTTGGCTGCCGCTCTTAGCCAAGAGGCGGGGAGGTTATGCCAGTGATCGAACAGGCCCTGCAAGAAATCCTCGCTGACCGGTCACCGGTTGGTGGCGAGAGCGCGCACCTGGCGCACCTGGCTGAGGCCATGGGCGTGAAGGACTGGCATCAGACCGGGGTCGGCCATCTCCAGGTGGGTGCGCAGTCACCCCGCTGGTGGGTGGCCGTCGGCATCGACGAGCCCACGCTGCTGCTCACCGGCGAAGGCACTGACCAGTCCTGGGGCTTTGCCTCCTACGGCATGCCCAAAGATGCAACGCTGCTGCGCCAGCGAGAGCTTCGCCACCAAAGCGGACAGCTTGTCACCATCGTCGGGCCGGAGTCGGCCGACGCATCGGCACTCAAATTGTGCCCCGGTCAGCCACAGGCACCAGCCGGAGCCACCTGGGCAGTGTGGCCCAACTCGTGTGCGCTCCACGGCAATCGGGTGGTGGGGCCCGGTGCAGGTGGCCGCCTGTTGGCGGCGGCGACCATGGCTGCGCTGGCGACAGGCAACGGATCTGTGGGCGCCATTTTCGTGCGGATGAGCCGATTTTCGGCCAAGTGCCTGACCGACCTCTTACTCAGTCCAGCCGTGTCAGGCGTCATCTGGCTTGGTGCCATGGCGGGAACAGACGCTGACCTCGGGCATGGCGCCTATCACCTGCGGGCACCTGCCCTGCCTGGCGATCTGGCACTGGACCACCGGCTGGGCGGCTTGGCCGCTCGTTTTGTAGACAAAGACGCCCTGCCGCCCTTTGCCCTGGAGATCCGCCGGGCGGGCCGGGTCGAGTTTGGCTTAGGCCTGGTCGTCACTCACGGCGGCGAGGCTCAGGAGACAGCGTGCCTGTCAGATGGTGAGGCGCTAGCGCAGCAGCTCGTCGAGATCGCCGCCATGGGGTGATAATTTCCCTCTGGATGTGCCATCCTAGCGGTAGATGAGCCCAGCCAGACGGCCCACACGGGAGGTTTCACCATGAGCCGGACCCTGAAGTCCATCGATCTCAAGACCGCTGTGCCTGGCCCGAAATCCCAGGCCATTTTGGCGCGCATCGCCAAGGCCGTCCCCCGGGCCGCCACGCCGTGGGCGCCGATCGCGATCGCCAAGGCGCACGGGTCATTGCTGCAAGACGTCGACGGCAACACCTTCATCGACGTGACGGGCGGCATCGGCGTCCTCAACGTCGGCCACACCCATGAGCGCGTGGTGGCGGCGATTAAGGACCAGGCCGATCAGTTCTTGCACACCGACTTCACGCTCTTGCCATATGGCGCCTACGTCGATGTGGCAGAGCGGCTCAATGCCAGATTCCCGGGCGCTGTGCCGGCCAAGGCCATCTTCTTTAACTCTGGAGCAGAGGCCGTGGAGAACGCCGTCAAGATCGCCAAGGTGGCAACCGGGCGGCGGGCGATCATCTCGTTTGAAGGCGGCTTCCACGGCCGCACCTTGATGGCGATGACCTTGACCTCCAAGCCCAAGCCGTACAAGGCTGGCCTGGGTTCGTTCGCGCCCGACGTCTACAAGGCGCCCTTCCCGTATAGCTACCGTTGCCCGATCGGCGCGCATGAGGTCGACCACGTTTGCGGACAAGCCTGCTATGAGCAGATCGCCCACCTGTTCAAGGTTCAAGTCGATCCATCTGAGGTTGCCGCGATCATTGTTGAGCCGGTGCAGGGCGAGGGCGGCTTTGTGGTGCCTCCGCCGGACTTCTTGCGCTACTTGCGGGACCTGACCACCGCCCACGGCATCATGCTGATCTGTGACGAGGTGCAGACTGGATTTGGCCGCACCGGCACCTTCTTCGCCTGTGAACAGTCCGGGGTGGTGCCGGATCTGATCACCATCGCTAAGTCGGTCGCCGACGGGCTGCCTCTTTCCGGTGTGATCGGCAAGAGCGAGGTGATCGACGCCCCCGGCGACTCCACCATCGGCGGCACCTACGTCGGCAATCCGGTGGCCTGCCGGGCGGCATCGGCGGTTTTGGACGTCTTCGATGAGGAGGACCTGCTCAGCCAGGGGCGGCGACTGGGCGTGCAGATGCGAGCCCGGCTTGAGGCGATGGCCGACCGCTTTCCGCAGATCGGCCAGGTGCGCGGTCTGGGACCGATGCTGGCGATCGAACTGGTGGAGGACCGAGCCACCAAGACGCCTGCAGCCAAGCTCACAAGCCGGGTGCAACGGCGGGCTCTGAGCCTTGGCTTGCTCATGCTCAAGGCCGGTATCTACGACAATGTGTTACGTTTTCTGGCGCCACTGAACACGCCGCCGGCGATCGCCGACGAAGCCATGGACGTTTTGGAAGAGGCACTGGCTGTGGAGGTCGTATCCTGAGCACGGATTCGCTCGGCAGCTTGCCTTGCCCAGATTGGCCCGTTCACTCGGCTGGTTGCCCCTCTGTCTTGTGTGATCAATCGGCGAACTGCCGAGAGGAGGACATCTGGGCGTGACGCACCTGGTCAACTCCCTGACCAACGCCGGGCCCCTAGGTGTGTTCTTGGGCATGATCGGTGAGAGTGCCGGGGTGCCGTTGCCGTCCGAGGTGCTGTTGCCGTTCGCTGGCTTCTTGGTGTTGACTGGCCGGATCGCGTTCATGACCGTGCTCTTGATCGCCATCGCCGCCCAGGTGATCGGCTCGCTGATCGGCTACGCCATCGGATATTTCGGTGGCCGGCCGCTGGTCGCCCGCCTCAGCCGGCTGTTTGGAGATCACGGCGTGGAGCGGGCCGAGGCCTGGTTTTCCCGCCACGGTCGGGCGTCTGTATTCTGGGGGCGGTTTTTGCCGGTGGTGCGCACCTACATCAGCTGGCCAGCCGGACTGGCCCGGATGCCGATCGGGCCGTTTTTGGCCTACACCATCTTGGGGTCGATCCCGTGGTCGGTGGTGCTGATCTATGCCGGCATCTTACTGGGCGCGTCCTGGGCCAAGCTGGGCGGTCCTGGTCAGGATATCAGCCTCGTGGTGGCCGCGGTCATCGTCGTGGTGGTTGTCTACCTGGTGGCGCGCCGCCGACACAGATTGCCCAGCCAACCGTGAAGATCGCCATCGACGGCCCGGCTGGTGCCGGCAAGTCGACGGTGGCAACCGCACTGGCCCGCCGTTTGGGCTTCGTCCACCTGGATAGCGGCGCCCTCTACCGGGCGCTGGCGGTGATGGCGTTACGCCAGGCTGTGGATCCGGCCTCCGAGCGCGACCTCGTCCACCTGCTTGGGACCGTGCAGCTGACCCCGCTGCCGGACGGCGTGGCGGTAGACGGACTGGAGCTGGATCAGGAGCTGCGCACGCCGGCCGTTGATGCGGTGGTCTCCAAAGTGGCCCAGCACCCTGCGGTTCGCGCGGCCATGGTTCAGATCCAGCGCCAGTGGGGGCAGGGCCGAGACGTCGTCGCCGACGGCCGGGACATTGGCACGGTGGTCTGGCCCGATGCCGAGGTCAAGATTTTCCTGACCGCCAGCTTGGCGGCGCGCGCCGACCGCCGGGCCACCGAGCAGGGCGGATTGGAACGGCTTCAGGTGGAACAGGAGATCGCCCGTCGGGATGAGAAAGACAGCGACCGACCGGTAGGCCCACTGCGAGTGGCACCGCACGCCGTGGTGGTGGACACCACCGCCCTGACAGTGGAGGAGGTCGTCGACCGCTTGGTGAACATCGTGCGGCCGTTGGCGTGATGCGCATCCCCAAGGGTGAAGGCATTGGTCTCACCTACAGCGTGATCTGGACCGGGGCCCGCATCTTGTTCGGCATCTTGTTTTCGATCCGGGTAGAAGGGCTTGAGCACGTTCCGGCCAGCGGACCTGCCATCATCTCGCCGAACCACCGCACGGCCTGGGACCCGCCGGTGGTCTCCACGCTGATCACCCGGCCGCTTCGGCACATGGCTAAGGCCGAGTTGTTCCCTTGGCTGGGGTTTGTCTTACACCGAATCGGCACCTATCCGGTGCGGCGCCAGGCCGTTGACATGCACGCGATCCGGCACAGTCTGACCTTGTTGCGCGCCGGCCGGCTGATTTGCATTTTCCCCGAGGGCACTCGAAATCGCAGCGGCCAACTCGGGCCAGCCAAGAGCGGTGCGGCCCGGCTCAGCGTTCAGACGGGAGCCCCCGTGATCCCAGTCGGCATCTCCGGTCACTACGGTTTACGCCAGCGGGTGACCTTCCGCTTCGGCCCGCCGGTCACCCTGCACGACGATGACCAAGACGACAAGCGGATCATGGATGCCATCGCCGGGCTGATCGCAGGAGGGCCGCCCACACCGCCGCCCCTGGCCTGATTTGACATCCCGCCGGCCCCCACCTATGATGAGTCGGTAGCCCCACGGTACTCGCAACGGCCACCCGATTCAGACCATCGACGGCGACAAGCGGTCACGGTTGTGAGAACGGATCAGGGGCTGTAAAGCCCCCGTTTTTTGTTTTTGGCCAACGTCCTGGAAGGTGAGGCGGACACAGTGGAATCAACCAACGAGTCCCCGGTCGACGGCACCTTGCCGTTGGGCCCAGACGAAAAGGCGATCGAGCAGACGCCCGAGTCGGCGTCTAGCGAAGCCTCCGTCCCCGAGGCCGTTTCTACTAAGCCTGCGCCAGCCAAGAAGAAGGCAAGCAAGGCGGCCGCCAAGGATGCGGTCGCGCCTGAGTCGGAACCGGTGGCCGCTGACCTGGAGGTTCAATCCGCGCTGGACGCTGAAGTGCCGACCATCCAGCCCGGCGATCTGGTCGAGGGCAAAGTGGTTGAGTTGCACGCAGATCACGCCTTGGTCGATGTCGGGTACAAGTCTGAGGGATTCCTGCCCTTGGACGAGATCTCCCACCAGCCGATCACCCATCCCAAAGAGGCTCTCGCTGTCGGCGACGTGATCCAAGTCCTGGTCCTGCGTAACGACGGTGAAGAAGATGTCCTGCGCCTATCCAAGCGGCGAGCCGACGAGCGGGCCGTCTACGAACAGTTGCAAGAGGCGATGGCCGCCAAGACCATCTTGGAGGCGCCAGTGACCGAGGTGGTCAAGGGCGGCCTGGTGGTCAACGTCGGCATCCGCGGTTTTGTACCCGCCTCCCAGGTAGAGCGGGGCTTCATTGAGGACCTCAGCGGTTACGCTGGCCAAACACTGCGCTTGCAAGTGATTGAGGTGGATCGCCGCAAACGGCGGGTCATCTTGTCCCACCGCAAGGTGGTCGAGGCCGAGCGGGCCCAAGTCAAAGGGAAGTTGTGGGACACACTGGCCGAAGGGCAGCGGCTGAGCGGACGGGTGAAGAGCCTGACCGACTTCGGTGCCTTTATCGACCTGGGCGGCGTCGACGGTCTACTGCACATTTCGGAGATGAGCTGGAGCCGGGTGCGTCACCCTTCCGAGGTGCTGAAAGAAGGGGAGACGGTCGAGGTGGCCGTCTTGCGGTTAGACCGCGAGAAGGGTCGGGTATCGCTCGGCCTCAAACAGGTGCATGCCAACCCCTGGCAGGACATCGACCGCCGCTTCCCAGAGGGCTCGATCGTCAAGGGCGAGGTGGCCCGGCTCACCCCGTTCGGCGCCTTCATCAGCCTGGAGCCAGGTGTAGACGGATTGGTCCACATCAGCCATCTCAGCGACGAGCGGATTGAACGTCCGGATGAGGTGGTCAAGATTGGCGACCAGATCCGGGTCAAGGTGCTGCGGGTCGATCCCGATCTGCAGCGCATCTCGCTGAGCCTCAAGGAAGTGGCAGGCCCTGGGGTGGCAACTGTCTCCAGCCGGTCGGCCGGGGAGTCAAAAGCCACCATCGCCGACCTGTTGGACGAGGAGACCAAGCAGACCCTGGAGTCTGGCGAAGACGCCGACTAGGGTCTACGACCCCTGGTCGTGCTCCGCAACCTGTGATGCCTTTGGGAAACGGTCGGGCTGCAACACCGGGGCCTCGACCGTTTCCGGTTCGTGGCCCAAGGCCGCCCGTTGCAGCCGGCCGTACACCTGGGGTGAGAAGGCGTCGTAGAGATCGAATACCTTGGCCACCAGCACCGGCGGACCGACCTTGGCCCGCACCGATTTGGTCAGGCCCAACTCTCGCAAGGTGACCAGCCGGCGGCCGTCTCGGTCGGCAAAGTCGAAGTGGACCACGGTCCAGTCGGCCACGGGCGACCTCCTTCGCATCAGTGAACACCTCTCCTAGACCATAGCCAATTTGGCGATATCCGACCAGCGAAAAGGAGGAGCTTGAGGTGGCCCTGCCGCTTGTGTCGATCGTCGGTCGGCCCAACGTGGGCAAGTCCACCTTGTTCAACCGGCTGGTCAGCCAGCAGGTGGCCTTGGTCGAAGACCTGCCAGGCGTCACCCGCGACCGGCTGATGCGTGAGACCAGTTGGTTGGAGCGGCCGTTCATGGTGGCCGACACCGGCGGACTGGCCGGGGAAGAACTAGGCCCATGGACCGCTGCCGTACGCCAGCAGGTGGAGGCAGCGATCGCCGAGAGTGCGCTGGTGGTGATGGTGATCGACGCCCGCACCGGTGTGCTGGCTGAGGACCAAGAGGTGGCCGAACTGGTCCGCCGCACCGCCCGATCAGTGCTGCTGGTCGCCAACAAGGTGGAATCTCTGAAGGTCGACATCTCGGACGGCTATCGGCTGGGACTGGGCGAGCCGCTACCCGTCTCCGCTGCCCACGGTCTCGGCGTCGGCGATCTGCTGGACGCCATCATCAGCCACCTGCCCGAGGGCGAGGCCCCGCAGGCGGACGAGGCCAGCTTGCGGCTGGCCATCTTGGGCCGCCCCAACACCGGGAAATCCACCTTGCTGAATCGGCTGCTCGGCGAAGAGCGCAGTGTGGTCAGCACGGCGCCTGGCACCACCGTCGACCCGGTGGACGCCCTGTTCCACTATCAGAACCAGACCTGGGTGCTGGTCGATACCGCCGGCGTGCGTCGGCGCAGCCGGATCAGTGCCCACCTGGAGAGCCGGATGGTGACCCGCAGCCTGGAAGTGGTGGAGCGAGCCGACCTGGCGGTATTGGTGATCGAGGCGGCAGAGGGCTTGACCGAGCAAGACGCCCGGCTGGCCCACCGCGTGATCGAACGGGGCCGGGGCCTGCTGATCGCCCTCAACAAGTGGGATCTGGTGACCGAGGAGGGCCTCAGCGAGCGGGAGGCCACCGACCGCATCCGAGAGGAACTGCCGGACATTCCGTTCGCACCGGTCAAGGCCATCTCGGCCGTGACCGGCTGGCATGTGGGCCGCCTGCTCCGCACGGTCGATTCAATGCGACAGCAGCTGAACCACCGGGTGTCCACGCCGGATCTGACCCGGCTGATCCAGCGCCTGTTGCAAGAGGATCCGCCGCCGGCCATCGGCGGCAAGCGGCTGAAGATCTTCTACGCCACCCAGGTTGGCATCAGGCCGCCCACCTTCACTTTTTTCTGCAATCACCCGCAGGCGGTTTCCCAGGGCTATCTGCGCCACCTGGAGCGGCGGTTGAGAGACGAGGCGGAGATGGCTGACATTCCCCTGCGCATGTACTTTCGCCGGCGTACCGGTGGCCACCGCGACGAGATCTGATCGCTAGCCTGCCGCTTGGCGGTGGACTATACTGAATCTGTTGCGGGCTGTGGCGCAGATTGGTAGCGCGCTACCTTGGGGTGGTAGAGGTCGTGGGTTCGAATCCCGCCAGTCCGACCAGTTTGGCCCTCGCCTGCGGGCGAGGGCCTTTTCATCCTCCTTGCAGTCGTGCTTCTAGCCGTTTGAGCTTGTCCAGGTCCCGCTCATAGGCGATCAGCACCCGGTCGGCGTAAAAGGCGGCCACATCCAGAGCCCGCCCCACCGCGCTCTCGGGAACATCCAAGCCGTAGAGCTCGATCATCCACGGGCTGCCCGCCAGCCGGTCCACGAAGCCGTGGGCGATGTCTTCCACCCAATAAGTGGTGGAGTAGGTGAGATCGTAGATCGGCGTGATGAAGGCATCCACCAGGCTCTTCAGGAGGTCCACGTTAAGGCCGAAGCGGTCCTCCAAGTGTCCGGGATAGGGATCGGGGTAGAGCGTCAGATAGAGGCTGCCGGGAACGATCTGGCGCACCTCTTCGACGAAGCTGGTCAGCGTCTGTTGACGGTAGGCGGACCAGTCTAAGCCGCTTGCCGCCATGCCGGCCACACAGGCCGGGCAGTAGCAATAGCCCTGGCGGGCATAGGTGACGTCGTCCAGCCGCAGGTCCGAGCCGCCGCTGGCCTCCAGCGCTCGGCGCACCCAGTCACGAGCCAGTTGCCGTACCGCCGGCTGACTGGGGCAGATGGCGGTCCAGTCGAAGTAGCGACTGGCGCGGGTGGCGGGCGTGCCGGCTTGGTCGATTTGGATCCACTCCGGGTGGGCTTTGCCCAGTCGGTTGTCGCCAAAACAAGAGACCATCGGGATGGCGCCCAGTGGCTGGGCGACCCAGGCGCCGCTGACGTCCTTGACCTCCCAGAAGGCAGGGGAGAAGGCCCCCACATGCTCCTTGTAGCGGGTGACGACGCCTAAGCGTCTGGCATTGGCGCCAGCTTCACTCACTGGCCGAGCCTGGCCAGCAGCCTGGCCTCCACGGCTGGCCACTGATCGGCGGTGATGGAAAACAGCGTGGTATCCCGAGAAGAGCCGTCTGGCCGCACCTGGTAGGCGCGTAGCGTGCCCTCGTAGATCGCCCCCAGCTTCCTGATGCCGGCCTGCGAATGCACGTTGAGGGCATCAGTCTTCAACTGGACGCGGCGGGCCTGCCACTGCGCGAACGCATAGCGCAACAGGAGCAACTTGGTCTCAGGATTGACCTTTGTGCCCCAGACCCGTGGGTGGTACCAGGTACCGCCTATCTCCAGACGATGATTAGGCCGGCTCACCTCCAGATACCGGCTGGAGCCGATGACTTGGCCATCGGCCAGAAGCCGGACCGCAAACGCCGATCCAGTACCAGCCTGACGATAGGCGAGCGCTGTCCGCACATAGGCATCGACCGCACTGCGGCTGTCCAGCCGCTCCAGCATCAGGGGCCAGATCTCAGCTGCCTGAGCCGCGCCCCACAGTTCCTGGATGTGCGCCTCGGCCAGTGGTTCGAGCCTGACCAGGCGGCCCTCTAGGACTCCCGGATCCGGACAGTCGACCAACGTCACGGTCATCCCCCCGACATCATGTGATACAGACGGCCTGTCCTGGCCGTCGATGGGACTGGGCGGCAACGAAGGGGACAAGCACGGTAGGCGGCGCCGGTAGTTCAGGGCGCGATACCTCTAAGGAACTATGTACGAATTAGCGTATCTCAGGGCCGGAGCTGGGAGAAGAGGTCACGGCACAGACAGCGGCAGGGACACACGATCTCGCCACTGAACCGATGTCACGGCCAGCCCGGTGGTGGGAACCAATGCGCCAGGCTGAGGATCTCACCGATAGGACGTGTGCGGACAATCCTGGCCGAGGGAGGATGGAACATGCGCTCTGTGCCCAACATGCGAGCCGCAGCCGGCATCGTGCTCGCTGCGCTCACCTTCCTACTCACGGCATGTGGAGCGAATCTAAGTGCGTCTGCACCCAGAACATCTGGGCCCGTCGTCAGAATCGCCGGGACGGCTGTCACCATCACTGCGTCGTTTTTCCTAAACTCCACCGATGGTTGGGCGGTGGGTACATTTCTGGGCAACAGCGGGCTCACAGCAAACTTCCTTGTGCGCACCACGAATGGTGGTCGGTCTTGGGCTCAGTTGTCTACCGGCAACATCCAGATAACTGACCTGCAGTTCATTACTCCCGAGGTGGGGTTCGCCTTGGCGTCAGCGGGTGAGCAATCGGTTTCTGTCTGGCGCTCGACCAACGCAGGCGCTTCCTGGCGACAGATTTTCTCCTTCCCGGCCTCGCCCGGCCCGAGCGCTTTCACGGTCCTCCATTTTACGAGCCCTGCTTGGGGCTTTGCCTCACAGGGCCGTTCGGTGGTGTTCATCACCGGAGATGGAACGCAGTTGTCGCCACATCTCATCAGTGGTCCCACCCAACCGCTCCTCACCGTATTCCAGAATCCAGCCAATGCCATTGTGGTTGGCGCTGAGAGCATCTCGACTGTGACTTCAACAAGTCTCGCCCCAAGCGTCGTTGCCGTGGTCGCTCATCGCACTTACCGTCTGCCGGAGGCCACTGTTGCCTTCGCGGTGGCCCGTGGTTATAGCGATCCGATCCTGTCCGCTTCGGTCGCCGACTGGGGAGCCAGTCGGGTTTGGGTGACGTTGCAACTAAACCGTTGCTCGACCGCCAGTTGTCCCAGTCTGCTCTTGCAGTCGGCCAACGCTGGCGGCTCCTGGCAGGTACTCAGCCAAGCCGGTGACTCGCTCATCCCCGGTATCACTGCCCAAGAGGAGAGGGACATGGCGACCGCAAGCCTGATCGCCACTAGTCCGGCAAATCTGATCGGTACCTCAGTCGGCCAGTTCCTGGTCGGGAGTTCAAACTCGGGCGATTCCTGGAGCACCCTCAGCACCATGGCCCTGGGCCTGGCGGATGGCAATGCGTTCGTCCCACTTGGAGCCGATCACTTCGTCGTCACGACGGCTGACCGGATCTTCCTCGTCTCTCGCAGCTTCAAGGTCTGGCGGACGCTCTTGACGCTGCGGTCGAATAGGCCCTCCGGGTCACCTTGACCGGCCGCGACATCGCGCCAGACAATATGCAAGCCCCCCCGAGGGCAACTCCGAACCACCACCTGACGCATCTTCCGATCGTGACTCGTTCCTGCGAGCGTCGTACCCTGCCACGCAACGTAGCACGACTGAGACGACACGCAACGGATCCGAGATTGGGGGAGAGGCTCTTTGCGTCAGCTCTTCGTAAGCCACTCGTGGCAACTGTGATACGGAGCGACATCAGCAGACCAGGTCGCCAGCCTCCGTGCCTAGTCCGCCGCCTATCACCACTCACCATTGGTGTGCTCTTCCTGGGCTTGCTCTTGAGTGGGTGTGGAAGCGCCCCCCCTGCCGCTAGGCCGTTGCCGACCAAGCACCAAGTCCAGCCTGCCGAAGACCCTGCATGGCTCCAAATGTCCAGCGTCCAAGAAGGCTGGGGAGTTGCGTCAAGCGGTGCGATCCTTGTGACCAGCAATGGCGGCGAGAGCTGGGCCAAGGTCGGACCTCGACTGCCGCCGGGGTTCCAGATGCAAGGAGAGGGACTCGTCAACGCCTGGCAGCCAAACGGCGCGAACGAGTTTTTCTTCCTGAATGCTGACCAGGCCTGGGTGGCGGCTTGGTCACCAAGCGCTGTGTTGATCTTCGCCACCAAGAACCGGGGAGCAAGTTGGACGAGCAGCCGCATCTTGCTTCCGGACAATCTCGGATTTAACGACCCACTCTTCTTTACTTCCTCGCAGACCGGCTACCTCGTGATCGGACCACCGGCGATGCAGACCACGGCGATCGGCATTCTGGCCACGTCCAACGGCGGAGCTACCTGGCATGTGGCGGGCAAGGCGTCAGGTACGCCTCTGCCGCTCTCCGCGAGCCTGCCGATCACCCGGGTGATCGGCTTCTCGGCCGGTGCCATCTGGGCGGTGAACAGCTTATCGAACCCTCCTCAGCTCTTCATGAGCCGGACAGGCGGACTGTCATGGACCAAGGTGCAGGTGCCGCTTCCTGATGGCGCGGCAGCCATGTCGATCACAGCCGACGGCCTCATCTCCTCCCAATCCGGTGCACAACCTGTGGTCTTCATGTCGGCGTCATCAGATACGAGCACGGCGGTGTGGACAGCTGCACTTGGCTCGCCCGAACACCAATTAGGTAGCATGGTCTCATGGAACGCCGCATCGTTTCCGGCGCCCGGCGGGCCTGTGCCATACTCTTCGTTCGGTAGCGGCGGTGTGGTGGTGGCTGGGCCAGGCACATTGGCCGTCTCGGTTAGCGCTGGGCGGTCCTGGCAGATGGTCCAGCCTGCGTCGTCTGGGTACCTCGACGTATACGAAATTGACTTCGTGAATGTCTTGGATGGTTGGGCCCTCTCGAGCAGCAGTGGCTCACAACCCCCGAGTCCTGGTTTGTGTCGCGTTCTTCACACAACCGATGGTGGAGTCCACTGGACATGTGTCTTTCCACGCTGATCGTGACAACAAGACGTAAGGTGAACGTTGTGTGCCAGGAGCGGGCGAGTAGCCTGAATCACCGGTCGACCGATCCTTACCATTCTGGCTCCAGCCCAGTTGCTGCCGCAGCCTGTGAATCGGGCCGGAACTCACCGCCACCCGTGGCCAAGATGGCATCAAGAAGTCGGCATAGCGAGGTCATCAAGTCATGGTTGAGGGCCAGTTGCCACACGCCGTGAGGCGGCGATTCAGGTGGTGGTGCGACAAGCGGACTCTCGCCCCAAACTCCCTATGTCGCGATGGCTGATCCGGCGGTCACCGCACACCTGGCCCAGGACACGGCCGAGATGGCTGCCGTGGGAGTGGACCAACGTTCGACGATCATCTCCGAAAGTGCCACTCCTGACCGGGCCATCGTCTTTGGACCTGGGCCTATGAACTGCGGGCGGTCCTTTCCAGCGCCATACTGCCCGGTGAGGGGCACTTCCTAGTCCACAGCGCGGCTCATCCGTATCTGCTTGACGCCGCTTTCAGGTTGCGATCCGATAGGAGGGACCCGCCGGTGAGATCAGGGGGACAAGCCATGCAACCAACGGACGACAGCATCCTCGATCTGATGGCCAGCTTCATGAACCCGGGCTTGGCCAGGAGCTTTCGGTTCATGGGCCTGACCGCCTATGAGGTTTCGGCTGAGGGCGCCTGGGTGACCGCCTCGGACGGCTTTCGCTATCTGGACTTCTCCAGCGGCTACGGCGTGATGGTGCACGGCTACCGGCACCCCCGGCTTGTGGAGGCGGCCAAACGCCAACTCGACCACCTGGCGCTGTCGTCACGGGTGCTGCCCTCTCGCCAGGCGTCCGAGCTGGCCGCCCTGTTGGCCGACGTTACCCCCGGCGACCTCACCTATTCGTTTTTCTCCAACTCCGGGGCCGAGGCGATCGAGGGAGCGATCAAATTCGCCCGGGTGGCCACCGGTCGTACGCATATGGTCGCCACCACCGGCGCTTTTCACGGCAAGACCATGGGGGCGCTGACGGCCAGTGGCCGAGATCTCTACCAGCGCCCGTTTAGGCCGCTGGTGCCTGATTTCACCCACGTGCCCTACGGCGACTTGGCGGCCGCCGAAGCGGTAATCGGGCCGCAGACAGCGGCCGTGATCGTGGAGCCGATCCAGGGCGAGGGTGGGGTAGTGGTGCCGCCCGCTGGCTATCTGAGCGGGCTGCAGCGGGCCTGTCGCAAACACGGCGCGCTGCTGGTGATGGACGAGGTGCAAACCGGCATGGGCCGCACCGGCAAGCTGTGGGCCTGTATGCATGAGGGGATCGAGCCAGACCTGATGGTCATGGCCAAAGGCTTGGGCGGCGGCATTTTGCCCATTGGCGCCACCATCGGCACACCCAGGGCGATGGCTTTTTGGGATGAGATGCCCCTGATCCATACCTCGACCTTCGGCGGCAACCCGCTGGCCACAGCGGTGGCGGCAGAGGCGATCCGGGTGATTGCAGAAGAGGGTCTGGCCGAGCGCGCCCAAGTGCTGGGCAACCGCCTGGCCCGGGTCGGCATAGAGTTGGCTCAGGCTCATCCGGATGTGGTCAAAGAGGTGCGCGGCCGCGGCCTGATGGCTGGCTTGGAGGTGGCCCACGAAGGCTTGGGCGGGGCCTTGATGTTTGAGCTGTTCCAGCGCCACATGCTGGCGGTCTACACCTTGAACAATCCGCTGGTGATCCGGCTGATGCCGCCTTTGGTCATCTCCGATCAAGACTTCGAAGACGGCCTCTCCCGGCTGCAAGAGGCGGTTCAAGCCGTCTCCTTGGTGGCCAGCGAACTGACGGGGGGTGCCTAGCGTGCCCCACGTCGAAAAGAGCCGGGTCCTGCCCTTGCCCTATGAGCGGGTGTGGCAGGCGGTGGCCAATGTCGAGGCGTTTTCTAGCTTCATGAAGAGCGTGGACTCGATCACTGTTTTGGAAAAGCGCCAGAACTACTCCCGAGAAAAATGGGTGGCCCGTCTGCGCGGAGCACCCTTTCGCTGGGAGGAAGAGGACTTTCACTACCCTGAGGAAGGCCGCATCGCCTATCGGCAGACCCAGGGTGATCTCAAGCAGTTCGAGGGGGAGTGGCGCCTGGAGCGCACGGCGGAGGGCACACGGGTGACCTTCACCTGCGACTTCGACTTTGGCATCCCGATGATTTCCACCCTGCTCAACCCGGTCGCCAGTTTGCTGATCGGAGAGAATATCGACGCCATGTTGGATGGCATCGCCGTGGCGTCTCAGGGATGAAGGTGCTGATGGTGCTGCGGCCGATGGCCGGGGGCATGCGCACGGTGACAGATCAATACATGACGCTGCTGGTTGCCGCCGGGGTCGAGGTGGTGGCGGCCGGACCGAGAGGATCATTGCCGCCCAATGTGCCCGGCCAGGCCCTGGAGATGTTCCCCTACGGTCGCTCCAGCCGGCAGCTGGTGGAACTTGCCGCGTCTTTCCGACCGGATCTCTTGCACGCCCACGGCCTGCAAGCTGGGCTGGCCAGCCTCAGCTGCCCGGTGCCGATCGTCTACACCCTGCATGGCTTTGCGCCCAGCGGCCCGGTCGGTGGGCTGTTTCGGATTCTAGAGGCCAGGGTGATGCGCCAGGCCAAGGCCTTGTCTGCGACCTCAGCCAAGTTGGCTGCAGACGCTGCCCAGCGCAGTGGACGGGCGGTCAGTACGCTGCCGGTGGCGGTGTCGCTGCCGGCAAACACCCAGCGTCGCCAGCAGTCGGCAGGACCCGTGCTCGGCATCTTGGCCCGGCTGACAGCGGAGAAGGGGCTCGACGTTGCGCTCTCGGCATTCGCCCGGTTTCTCAGGGCCGAGCCGGATGCCCGCCTGCTGATCGGCGGCGACGGCCCCTTGGCCGGTGCTCTGAGCCAGCTGGTGGTCGCCAGCGGGCTACAGGATCAGGTGCAGTTTTTGGGTTGGGTCGAGCCCGCGACCTTCTACCGCCAGATCGACCTCTACACCCAGCCGTCCCGACAAGAGGGCCTGGGATTGGCCGCCCGAGAGGCGGTGGCCTGGGGCCTGCCAGTGGTGGCCAGTGAGGTGGGCGGTCTGCCGGAAGCGTGCGGCGATGGACTTTGGGCCCGCTATGTGCCGCCAGGCGATGCCACGGCTCTGGCCACTGCCTGGCAGGAGATGCTGGCCCTGGATCAAACTCAGCTGGCCGAGGCCGGGCGGCGATGGGCGCACTCAGTGGCCGGCCCAGACGCGGTCAGCCAGGCACTGTTTGCCCTCTACCGGCTGGCCCTTTTGGAGTCTCCGATAGAGCGAGGAAAACAGAGATTACCGGCCTGAGACTGAGGAACAAGGAGCCAGCCAAGGAGCCACTCCGACAGACGTCGACTCACCCGGCCTGGCCGCAGAATTTCCCCGCTTGCGTTGACATATGGGGGACGTTTGCTACCATGAGTACTGATCTTGAACCGGGAGGGGGCTGGGACGGGGGATGGACGCACTCGGCCGCCACATCCTGGTAGAGGCCGATGGCTGCGACAGCCAACTGCTCAACGACCCGAACCAAGTGGAAAATATCATGGTTACCGCTGCTCTCAAGTCCGGTGCAGAGGTACGCGAAGTCACCTTTCACCGATTCAGTCCACAGGGCGTGAGCGGCGTTGTTGTGATCTCGGAGTCCCATCTGGCGATCCACACCTGGCCGGAGTTCGGCTATGCGGCGGTGGACGTCTTCACCTGCGGCGACCGGGTTGATCCCTGGGAGGCCGTTACCTACATCTTGGAACGCTTTGGCGCCACTCAGTACACAACCCAAGAGGTGGCTCGGGGCAAGACCAGGACCATCAAGGCCATCGCCAAGTAGACAACGGGCCCCGGCCGATGGCCGGGGCCCGTTTCCCAGAATCAGGAGGGATCGCGTGCAGCGGACGTTCGTGATGGTGAAACCGGATGGAGTCGGCCGTGGCCTGACCGGCACGGTGATCGCCCGGCTGGAGCGCCGTGGCTTGCGGCTGGTCGGCATGAAGTTACTGCAGATCCCGCCGGAGTTGGCGGCCAAGCATTACGCCGCCCACCAGGCCAAGCCCTTTTATCCAGGGCTGATCCGATTCATCACCTCTGGACCGGTCGTGGCCATGGTCTGGGAGGGTGACGACGCCATTTCGCAGGTGCGGACCATGATGGGTCCGACCGATCCCGGTAAGGCGCCCCCTGGCACCATCCGGGGCGACTTCGCCCTCACCATCGACTGCAATGTGATCCATGGCTCTGATGGGCCTGATGCGGCCGCCAGCGAGATCGCCCTCTATTTCAGTGCGGCGGAACTCGTTTCCGTGCCCCGACCGGAAGAGTCATGGATCTATCCCCAGACCTCGCGCTGATCGCTGGCACCGGCATTGAGGCCTGGCCCTGGCAAGGGGCCAGGCCCTATGTGGTGCCCACCCCCTACGGCGACGTTTCACTGCAGGTGGCCCGCTTCGCCGGCCAAGACCTGGTGGTGATGGCCCGCCATGGCGCCGGCCACAGCGTGCCGCCGCACCGCGTGAACAGCCGGGGCATGATCTGGGCGCTGAAGAGCTTGGGTGTGACCAAGGTGGTGGCCTCATCTGCGGTGGGAGCGGTGGACCCCTCCTTGCACCCCGGTGATCTGCGGGTCATCGACGACCTGCTCGACTTCACCCGCCAGCGGCCGTTGACGTTTTTCGACGCGCCTGGTCAGGTCCGGCACGTGGACATGACGGCCGCCTATTGCCCCACCTTGTCCGGGTTGCTGAAACGGGCCACCGGCCAGCCGGAGACGATGGCGCCTTTGGTTTACGCCGCGATGGAAGGGCCCCGCTTTGAGACACCAGCCGAGATCCGAGCACTGGCCAAACTAGGCGCCCATGTGGTGGGCATGACCCAGTCACCGGAGGTGACCTTGGCCCGCGAGGCCGGCCTTTGCTACGCGGCGGTGGCTGTCATCACCAATCCGGCGGCTGGTCTCAGCACGGAAGCGGTGGAAGAGGCGGCCATTTACGCCGTCTTGGCCAAGGCGCTGGGCCGCTTCCAGCAGTCTTTTTCAGACTTCCTGGACCTGCTTGGCCACGAGAAGCGCTGCCAGCTGTGCCCAGACGCTGCGCCTGGGCTGTTCCCTCGTCTCGGACTGGACGGGCGAATCGAAGGGGGGGACTGACCATGACTGAAGGAGACCTGCGCATCGACTGGGCCGCATCACGGATGCCGGTACTGGGCGCGATTCGCAAGGATTTTGTGCGCAGGCGGCCGCTTGACGGCGAACGACTGGCGATTTGCATCCACCTGGAGGCCAAGACTGCGGTGGTGGCCCTGGCCCTGGCGGAAGCCGGCGCCTCGGTCACGGTCTGCGGCTCGAACCCGCTGTCCACCCAGGACCAAGTGGCCCAAGCATTAGGCGAACGAGGCGTCGCCGTGTTTGCCCGCCGCGGCATCGACACGGCCACCTATCAGGGCTTTCTTGATCAGGCACTGGAGCGTAAGCCCACCTTGATCATGGATGACGGCGGCGACCTGGTGCAACGCGCGCTGGACACCAAGCGGGCGTCTGGCATTCGGGGCGGCACCGAGGAGACCACCACCGGCGTGGTCCGGCTGCGCCATCTGGTCAAGCGGCGGCGTCTGCCCTTTCCGATGGTGGCCGTCAACGACGGCGCCATGAAGCATCTTTTCGACAATCGCTTTGGCACCGGTCAGTCCGCCCTGGAAGGCGTGATGCGCGCCACCAACATCTCTTTGGCCGGCGCCAGGCTGGTGGTGGTCGGATTCGGCGACTGCGGCGTCGGCGTGGCCGAGCGCGGCCGCGGCCTGGGCGCAGCTGTGGCGGTGGTGGAGGTCGACCCGGTGCGCGCCAACCTAGCCCACTTCGACGGCTTTCGGGTCTTGTCCATGGACCAGGCGGCCCGCTGGGGCGAGGTGTTCATCACCGTCACCGGCAACCGCCAGGTGATCCGCGGCCGCCACCTGGACCAGATGCAAGACGGGGCCATCTTGGCAAATGCCGGCCACTTCGACGTCGAAGTGGACAAGCCGGCCCTGGTCCGCCGGTCGCAGCTGGTGGAGGAGGTCAGACCCAACGTGCAGGCCTTTCGCCTGAAGGGCGGGCGCAGCCTCTACCTGCTGGCAGATGGCCGTCTGGTCAACTTGGTCGCAGGCGACGGCCACCCGATCGAGATCATGGACCTGTCCTTCAGTGTGCAAGCCCTCAGCCTGGCCTACTTGGCGGCAACCCCGCCACCGCCGGGGCTGCATCCGGTTCCCGCCGCCATCGACCGGCAGGTGGCAGAGCTGAGCCTGGCGGCCCGCGGCATTACCCTGGAGCGGCTGACCGCTGGCCAGCGCCGCTACCTGGACGGCAGCGTGTGATGCAAACCCCAACGACTTGGATCAAGAGTGCGGCCACCCTCACCCCGAGCGGGTTCGTGGAGCACGCCACCGTGCAGGTGGCGAGCGGACAGGTGGTCGGCGTGTGGGCCGAGGGCGAGGCGCCAGCGCCGCAGTCTGCCGATCAGGTCCTGGATCTGGGAGCGCAGTTGGTGCTACCAGGCTTCGTCAACACCCACACCCACGCCGCCATGAATTTGCTGCGCGGCTTTTCCGACGATTTGCCGCTCGATCCGTGGCTGAAAGAGCACGTCTACCCGGCGGAGGCCAGGTTGCAGCCGGGAGACATCGGCTGGGGCACCAAGGCGGCGCTTTTGGAGATGATCGCCTCTGGCATCACCACCTTCGTGGACATGTACTTCGCCTTGGACGAAGTGGCCGCAGCCACGCGTGAGTCCGGCATCAGGGGGGTGCTGGGCCGGGGGCTGGTCACGGTCGCCGGCCGGGGTCAGGAGGCCCTGGCCGAGGCCTGCGACTTCCATCGGCGGATGCAGGGCAGTGCCGACGGCCGGATCACCACCTGGCTGGCGCCACACGCCCCCTACACCACCACGCCGGAGTTTCTGGAAGAGGTGGGTCAGGCGGCCCGTGCGCTCGGCACCGGCGTCCACATCCATCTGTCCGAGACCACACGTGAGGTCGCCGACTGCCAAGCGCAGTACGGCGTCAGTCCTTTTGGCCTGATGCGCAAGGTCGGTCTTGACCGCCAGCCGCTTTTGGCGGCGCACGCCGTACATCTCACCGATGATGACTTGGCGAGTTTCGCCGAGTGGAAGCCGGGCATCGCCCACAACCCGATCTCCAACCTGAAGATGGGCTGCGGCATGGCTCCTGTGGCTCAGCTCCTGGCACTGGACATGCCGCTCGGACTGGGCACAGATGGCGTGGCGTCGGCCAATAGCTTGGACTTCTTTTTGACCATGAAGGCCTCGATCTGGGGTGCGCGCGGGATCACGGGCGACCCTTCTTGGCCCAACGCCGAACAGATCCTGCGCGCCGCCAGCTGGGGTGGGGCCCGGGCCGTTGGCCTTGACCAGGTGACTGGGGCAATCGCCCCGGGCCTCGCCGCCGACCTGATCGGCGTCAGCCTCACAGGAGCGGGCCTCGAGCCCGTCCATGACCGCACGTCGGCGCTGGTCTACTCCGCCACCGCAGCGGCCGTGAAGACCGTTTTGGTGAACGGGAAACTTGTTTACCAAGACGGTGCTTTTCTAACCCTCGACCAAGAGGCGATCTTGGCGCACGCCGCAGAGATCTCGCGCCGTCTGGTGGCGGTGAACTGAGTGCCTTCGGCTATACTCAGGGGGAGTCTCAACCAGAAGATGGAGGCCGCATGCAGATTCTCCTGATCCGTCACGGCCAGACTGAGTGGAACGCGACCAATACGCTGCAGGGGCAAACCGATGTGCCGCTCTCTGAACTTGGTGTCAGCCAGGTGCAGCGCCTGCGTCCGGTCATTCGGGCCTGGCAGCCTGATCTGGCTTGGGTCAGCCCGCTGCTGCGCGCTCAGCAGACTGCCGACATCTTGCTGGCAGGCCTGGAGCAGGTCCGGGTGGAGCAGGTGCCTGCCCTGATGGAGCGAGCCAACGGCTGCCTGGAGGGGCTGACCCGGGACCAACAGACCCAGCAGTTCCCGGAGGTGTTGCACGCCCTTCGCCAGGACCCGGTGCACGCCACCATCCCCGGCGGCGAGTCGCTGACCGATTTCTGGCAGCGGGTGGTGCCGGTGATGGATCAGCCAGTCTCAGCTCAGCGCTTGGCGATCATCGCCCACGGCGGGTCAATCCGGTTGCTGGTCAGCCACTTCCTGGGGCTCGGCGTCGATCACCTGGTGCGCGCACACTTCGACAACGCCTGCTACTCACACACGGAGCGGCTCGGGGAGCCGCCACGGGAGGTGCGCTACCGGGTGCACAGCATCAATGTCCAGCCCAGCTGAGGACCTGGTCGCCTTTGACCTGGAGACCAGCGGCTCGCGGCCGGGCCAAGACGCCATCATCGAGATCGGCGCCGCTCGTAGACGATCCGGCGAAGTGCAAACCTTCCAGACTTTTGTCAATCCTGGCCGACCGCTGACGCCGTTCATCCGCCACCTGACCGGCATCCGCGACCGAGACGTGCAGGCCGCCCCCACCCAGCAGGCTGCCTTGGCAGCCTTTTCGGACTTTGCCGGTTCGGCCACCTTGATCGCCCACAATGCCCCCTTCGACCTGTCCTTCCTGGAGGCAGGCGGCCTGCACCCCAAGGGGCGGGTGGTCGACTCCTTGTTCTTGGCCCAGATCTTACTGCCGGGACTGCCCAGTCACGGTCTGGCAGCGCATGCTGAGCGGCTGGGATTGAGTTTTCGCCACCACCGGGCCGAGGCGGACGCCACCGTCACCTTGCGGCTGATGGAGGACCTGCTGGACCGGCTGCAAGAGGTGGACCCAGGCTGGGCATCGCTGGCCATGCAAGTGGCCGCCACCAAAGCAGACGCCGATCTGGCCTTCTTTGCCGAGGCCCTGTTGCCGCTGGCCGGCCAAGGCACCTGGGCTGGTCCGCTAGCCCCGCCCGTGCCGCCGCCGCCGCCGCCGTGGCACCAGGTGAGCTTTGCCGACCTCGTCGGCCGTCTGGGCCTGCAAAGCCGGCCCAGCCAGGAGCGCTTCGCCGAAGCGGCCCGAGAGCTCCTAGCCACCGGCCAGATCGGGCTGATCGAGGCCGGTACTGGCACCGGCAAGACCATCGCCTACCTGCATGCCGCACTGAGCGCTGCTGGCGAAGGGGGGCGGGCGGTGATCTCGACCCACACCCGCACCTTGCAGGACCAACTGATCGGCAAAGACATCCCGCAGCTGGAGGCCGCCTCCAGCCCGACCGGGGCGGTGGTGCTGAAGGGGCAGTCCAATTACCTGTGCCTGTTGCGCTGGAATCAGGCCACGGCCGAGGTGACGGCAGGCGGGGACAGCGCCAGCCGCAAGGACCACCTGCGCCTGTTGTCCTGGCTGCGGGTGACCGAATCCGGAGAAGAGGAAGAGTTGCGCAGTTTGCACGTGCGAGACGAGGTCTGGCAATCGGTCAACGTGCGGGGCGAGATCTGCACCAAGGAAGCCTGCCCCTTCTTTCAGCCGTGCTTCTACTACCGCCGGCGCAGGGCGGCTGACCAGGCCCGGCTGGTGGTGGTGAACCACGCACTGCTGATGGCGGACGCCATGCTGCAAGGCGCATTGCTCCCGGAGACATCGGTGCTGGTGATCGACGAGGCGCATCACCTCGAGGAAGCGGCGATGCATGCCATCGGCGTCCACGTGGAAGAGACCGGCATCAACCGGACCCTGGCCGAAATCACCAGTCAACAGCTGATCCACGGTGAGCATCAAGAGCTGCTCCGCCGCCTGGCCGATGCCACCCGCCGCAGCTGGCAGCGGCTGTGGGATCAGGTGTTCACTGTGGCCGGCCCTCGCCGCGAGCTCCGCCTGCCGCTGGCCGAAGGTCCATGGGCGGCGCTTGAGGCCCTGGCTGGTGAAGCCATCATGCCAACGCAGGAGCTGGCCTCCAGCCTGCTCCTGGCCACCCGCCAGATGGCGGACGACGACCCGCGGGCAGCCATCGGCCAGGGCCTGGCCGAGCGGTTGCGGATGAGCGTGGCCGGCCTGCAGCAGGTCCTGGCCGACGAGCTTCCTGTGCGCTGGCTGGAAACCGGGCGCAATCCCGGCCAGAGCCGACTCAGAGCGAGCCCGCTCTATGCGGGAGATGCCCTGCAAGAGCTCTTGTACGACCGCCAGCCGGCGATCGTCATGACCTCTGCAACCTTGGCCATTGGCGATGACTTCTCGCACCAAGCCGGCCTGCTCGGACTGAGCGGCCACGACCGGCTGGCGACGGTGCTCTTGCCCAGCCCGTTTTTGTTTCGCGATCAGGCTCTGGTGGCTGGCGTCGATGACCTGCCCGATCCGCGCACCGACGCCTTCGACCAGGCTTCGGTTCCGGTCTTGGCCCAGCTGCTGCCGCTGGCCCCGGCCGGATCGCTGGTCCTGTGTACCTCCCACCGGCAGATTAGGGCCCTGACCGACCCGCTGCAAGACGCCCTTTCCGACTCCGGCATCACGGTGCTGGCCCAAGGTCGCCACGGCTCGCGGTCGGCGCTGCTGGAGCGCTTGCGCAAGGGTGAGCGGGTGGTGGTGATGGGTGCTCAGAGCTTCTGGGAAGGGATCGATGTGGTCGGCCCGGCATTGTCTTTGCTGGTGCTCACCCGACTGCCCTTTTCGCCGCCCGACACGCCCTTGCGCCAGGCTCGGGCCGAGGCCATTGATGCCGAGGGGGGCTCCTCGTTTCAGCTGCTCAGCCTGCCGGAGGCGGTGTTGCTGTTCAAGCAGGGATTTGGCCGTCTGATCCGCTCCATGGACGACCACGGTGCGGTGGTCATCCTCGACCCCCGCTTCGTCCGCCAGCGGTACGGAGCCGCCTTTCGCAAGGCGCTGCCTGATCCCACCATCGTGATGGCGGATCAAGGCGAGGTCATCGCCCAGGTCAGGACGTGGCTGGCGGATTCTGCTCCTGGGCCCTGAGTCGGCGCACCACCGCCAGCGGGTCGGTCAGCATGTCACCATTAACGGCCACCAAGTCGGCACCGGCCCGCTTGGCCTCAGCCAGACGCTTGGCCATGGAGTGCGGACTAAAGGCAATCACCGACACGCCCTTGGCCTTGGCCCGGCTGATCGCCTTCTCCCAGCCCAGAGCCGCCATGGTCCCGACATCCACCACCAGCAGCGATCCCGCCATCTGCTCCAGTTCACTCGAGGCCGCGGCAAAGGCCCCGCTCAGCCGGGAGTGGGCCATCAGGTCCGGAACCAGCAGGTCAATTTGCATTGTCTTCACCTCCGTCTGATCGTAGCAGGATTCACAGCGAGCGGTAGACTAAGGGGAGGAGCAGGGGGGATTTCGATGCCCAAAGTGCGATACTGGCCGGTGCTGGCGGAAGAGACATTGCCGACCGCCACATCACTCCACCGCTGGGTCACCTTCCTCAATCAGGCCCTGAAGCGGGAGGGTTTCACCTTCGGTTTGGCCGAGCGAGACGCCACTTACCGTTTGACGGTCTATCGCACCGAGCCGTGGCCCACGCCTCAGGAGCCAATCACGAAGGGAGCATCTGAGTGAGCACGCCGTACAGAATCCAAAACTACATCGGCGGCATCTGGCAAGATGCCGCCAGCGGCAAGACAACCGAGGACTTCAACCCGGCCTCCGGCGAGGTGCTGGCTCTGGTTCCGGATTCGGATCAGTCGGACACCGACCGTGCCGTCGCCGCTGCGGTTTTGGCCTACCAAACGTGGCGGCTGACGCCTGCGCCCAAGCGTGGCGAGATCGTGGCTCGGGCCGGTTTGATTTTGGCCCGGCGCAAAGAAGAGTTGGCCCGGATGATGACCCGGGAGATGGGCAAGGTCCTGGAAGAGGCCCGCGGCGACGTCCAAGAGGGCATCGACATGGCGGCTTACATGAGCGGGGAGGGCAGGCGCTCGTTCGGCTACACCACCACCAGCGAGCTGCCGGACAAATTTGCCATGGCGGTGCGCGACCCGATCGGCGTCGGCGCCATCATCACGCCGTGGAACTTCCCGATGGCGATTCCCACCTGGAAGACGTTTCCAGCCCTGGTCGCCGGCAACACGCTGGTGTTCAAACCGGCCACCGACACGCCGCTTTTGGCGATGGAACTGGTGCGGGCCTTGGAAGAGGCGGGGTTGCCTGGCGGCGTTTTGAACTTTGTCTGCGGTTCGGGCAGCCAGGTGGGGGAGCGGCTGATCGGCCATCCCCAGATTCAGTTCATCTCCTTTACCGGCTCCGGCGACGTCGGGCGGCGGGTGGCGACCGTGGGCGGCGATGGACTGAAGCGGGTCTCGCTGGAACTGGGCGGCAAAAACGCCGTGATTGTGATGGACGATGCCAATTTGGACCTGGCGGTGGACGGCATCATCTGGTCCGCTTATGGCACCGCCGGCCAGCGCTGCACAGCTTGCAGCCGGGTGATCGTGGACCGTAAGGTCCACCGCCAGTTGATCGATCGCCTGTCCGCACGGGTGGCGGCCTTGAACTTGGGCGACGGCCTCGATCCGGCCGTCCAGGTCGGACCGGTCATCAATCGGGCGGCCCGGGATCGGATCCACAGTTACGTACAGGTGGGCGTCCAAGAGGGCGGCCAGCTGATCGCCGGCGGTCAGGTAGCCGAGACCGGCGCCTTGGCCAGGGGACACTTCTATCAGCCGACCCTGTTCGACCAGGTGACCCCAGACATGCGCATCGCCCGCGAGGAGATCTTTGGCCCCGTCTTGTCGGTGATCGAAGCACACGGGCTTGAAGACGCCGTCGCCAAGGCCAATGGTGTCGCCTACGGGCTGAGCGCGTCGATCTTTTCGCAAGATGTGAATCGGGTGTTCCGAGCGATCAGAGATCTCGCCACCGGCATCGTCTACGTCAACGCCGGCACCACGGGCGCTGAAATCCACCTGCCATTCGGCGGCCAAAAAGGCACCGGCAACGGGCATCGGGAGGCGGGCACCGCCGCCATCGACTTTTTCACCGAGTGGAAGGCAGTGTACGTGGACTACAGCGGTCGCCTGCAGAGGGCTCAGATTGACACCTAAGCCAGCGGTTCAGGCCGATCTCGATCTACTGAGGAGCCTGGCCAGCCATCCCCTGTTCGGCCAGCAGTCAAACGACGGCCAGCCCTTTGCCATCGCACCCGCTCCGGTGCGCCTGCCGGAGGCCATGGCCACTGCCATCACCACCCTGGGCACCGATCTGGTTGCCTTTCAGTCGGCCTTAAACGACCTCTATTGGCGCTCGTTGCACCAACCCGATCTGGCCTTCGTGACGAATTACTTGGACCAGGGAAAAGACGAAACCCTGCGCCTGCTCGGGCAGATGAAGCGGTTGAAAGGCGAACTGCCGATCATCACTCGGCCGGACCTGCTGTGGACAGACGACGGCCTGAAGGCCACCGAGCTGGACGCGGTCCCGGGAGGTTTTGGGCTGGTGGCGGCGTTGCAGGCAGCATACGCCCGGACGGGTTACACGCCATGGGGCGGGGCCTATGGCATGGTCGATAGCGTGGGTGCGGCGCTGGCCGCTTTGGCATCCGCCGCCAATCCTCTGAGTGCGATCGTAGTGTCCGATGAGTCGGCCGACTACCGGCCAGAGATGGAGGCGCTGGCTGATCTGGCCGCCGGTCGGGGCTTTGCCATCGAGGTGCTTTCGCCCAAGGACCTGCGCTTTTCTGAAGACGGCCTGCTCTGCCCGGACGGCCGGCGCATCGACGTGCTCTATCGCTTTTTCGAGCTGTTCGACTGGCGCAACGTGCCGAAGGCGGAGATCATTTTTTACCTGGTCAAAAAGCGCAAACTGGTGCTCACGCCGCCAGTCAAGGCCTACCTCGAGGAAAAGTTGGCTCTCGCCCTGTTTCGCCTGCCCCAGTTGCACCGTTTTTGGCGAGAACAGCTGGGCGAACAAGCCCAGGTGCGGCTTCAGCGGTTGTTCCCGGAGTCTTGGGTGGTCGACGGCCGGCCGCTGCCGCCCTTCGCCGAGATCTCCGGTCTGCGCCTGGATGGACAGCCGGTGCACACTTTCTCGCAATTTTCCTCCCTCACCCAGCGTCAGCGCGAGGACTGGCTGCTCAAGCCGTCCGGCTTCTCGCCCCTGGCCTGGGGCGGCCACGGGGTGCGCTTAGGCGCCGATCTTTCCCAGGAAGCCTGGCAGCAGGCGTGGCAAGATGCCCAGCAGGCCGATCGCATGGGCCAATCGCCGTGGATCTTGCAGCGCTACCACAAGCCTCAGGTGATGGCTGTCGAGCGGCTGGAGTCAGACGGCAGCCGCGGTATGATGGAGGCTAGGTGGCGGGTGTCGCCCTATTACCTGACCCGCGGCAAGGCGGTCGACCTGGCTGGCGTGCTGGTGACGGCCGTGCCCAAGGATAAAAAGCTGGTCCACGGCATGTCGGTGGCCGTCATGTCGGTGGCGGCGGATCCAGACGTGGCCTGAATCTCAGTCGAGGAGGTCGCTCCATGCTGACACCGTTCGTGAATGAGCCGCTGCGGGATTTTTCGGATCCGGTCCAGCGCACCGCCATGCAACAGGCGATCACAGAAGTCGCCAGCCGGCTTGGCGAGTCGCGGCCGCTTGTGATCAACGGTCAGGCCGTGAGTGGGGTGGGGGAGATGGTCTCCACCGATCCCGCCGACAACCAGACGGTGGTGGCCAAGGTTGCCAAGGCCGGACCGGCCGACGTTGAGCGCGCCATTACCGGCGCCTGGGACGCTTTTAGTGCCTGGCAGGCCTGGACGCCGGCGGCTCGCGCCCAGGTCTTGGTACGCGCCGCCGCCATCATGCGCCGGCGCAAGTCCGAACTGAGCGCCTGGGAAATCTTTGAGGCCGGCAAGACCTGGGGCGAAGCCGATGGCGATGTGGCCGAGGCGATCGACTTCTTGGAGTACTACGCCCGCCAGATGATTCGCCTCGGGCAAGGGGTGGAAGTCACCCAGTTGCCGGGAGAGGGCGATGAAGCCTTCTATCAGGCACTCGGCGTCGGCGTGGTGATCCCACCTTGGAACTTTCCGCTGGCCATTCCCACCGGCATGGTTTCGGCGGCGGTGGTGAGCGGCAACGCCGTGCTCTTCAAGCCAGCCTCCACCACCCCGATGCTGGGCGCTCTGCTGGTCGAGATTCTGACCGCAGCCGGGTTGCCTCCCGGTGTGGTGCAGTTCTTACCCGGCGCCGGCGCCGCCATCGGCGACCTGATGGTCAGCCACCCCAAAGTCCGCTTCATCAGCTTCACCGGCAGCAAGGACGTCGGGCTGCACATCATCGAACTGGCCGCCCACCATCAGCCCGGCCAGCGCTGGGTGAAACGGGTGGTGGCCGAGATGGGCGGCAAAGACGCCATCGTGGTCGATGAGACCGCCGATCTATCGCTGGCCGCCGATGGCATCGTCGCCTCTGCCTTCGGCTTTCAGGGGCAGAAGTGCTCAGCATGCTCGCGGGCGATCATTGTCGACGCGGTCTACGACTTGGTGGTGGCGGCGGTGGTGGAGAGGACCAGGGCCCTGGTCATGGGCCATCCCCAAGACCCCACCGTGCAGGTGGGGCCGGTGATCGATCCCCGGGCCAAGGACAAGATCGCCACCTATCTGGCACTGGCACCCAAGGAGGGCACCGTGGCCATCGGCGGCCAGGTGGCGGATCGACCGGGCAACTACATCCAACCGACCGTTGTGGTGGACGTCGCCCCTGACGCCCGCCTGGCTCAGGAGGAGATCTTCGGACCGGTCCTGACCGTGATCCGGGCCACCGATTTTGAACACGCTCTGCAGATCGCCAACGGCACCGAGTACGGTTTGACTGGGTCTTTATACTCGGCGGACCGCTCCCGCATCTCCAGGGCCCGCACCGAGTTTCAGGTCGGCAACCTGTACATCAACCGCAAGTGCACGGGCGCCATGGTCGGCGCCCACCCGTTTGGCGGCTTCAATATGTCGGGGACCGACTCGAAGACCGGAAGCCCAGATTATCTACTGCTCTTTTTGGAGATGAAGGCGGTTGCCGAGAAGTTCTAGGGTGAGGCCGCACCGTCGTTTCCGGCCGATGCGCCTGGTCGCTGCAGTGGTCTTGGTCGCGGTGTTGTTGCTGGTCCGCCAGGCGCTGATCGGCCCGCCGCCGAGCACGGCTCCCACCGGCACAACCAAGGTGACGACCAAGGCCGTGTCTGCTCGGATCCAGGTCGCCACCGCACCCAGCCTGACCCAGGCGGTGGAGGGAGACGCCGCTGCCCTAGTCGGCAGCACCATCTGGGTGGCCGGCGGGCTGACTGCCCAGGGACTGTCCTCAGCGGCCCTCACTCCCTACCAGCCGACAACCGGTCCTGGACCTGCGGTCACCCTGCCAGATCGGCTGCATGACGCGGCGGCGGTTGGCCTGAGCGGCCAACTCTTCATCTTCGGAGGCGGCCGCTTCACCTCCAGCGCCGCCGCCTCGGCCTTCACACCACCTGGCCAGTTCACCACCTTGCTCAACCTGCCGACGCCCTTGTCTGACCTGTGGGCAGCCGACGTGGCCGGACAGCTGCTGATCGGTGGCGGCCACAATAGTGGCGCTCCGAATTCCACCGTGTGGGCCTATCACCCCAGCACCAACAGCTACCAGACCCTGTTGCCGCTGCCGGTCGCCACTCGCTACGCCGCCAGCGCCGTGGTCCACAACACGCTCTATGTGATCGGCGGCGAGACCCAGACCGGCGGTAGTCACGACATCATCGCGGTCAGCACCAGCGGCGTCTCCCGGGTGGTGGCGCAGCTGCCGGTGGCAGTGTGGAAGGCGGCAGCGGGCGTGCTAAACGGCCAGGTCTACATCTTCGGAGGCAAAGTGGGTGGCTCGCTGACCAACACCATCTACCGCTTCAACCCAACGACCGACCAGGTCAGCGTGGCGGGCCATCTACCTCAGCCCTGGGCGTACGGTGCTGCCGTCTCCACCTCCAGGGGCATCTATCTGCTCGGCGGGGAGGGGAGCGGCGGCACGCTCGCCACCGTCTACCAGGTGGCCTTAGTGCGCTGAGCCCTTGACCCGGACACCGCACCAGGCTCCACGGCCGGGCCAGATGCATGATCGCCTGTCCCACAAAGGCGAGTGGTGACTGGCAGCGAACAGGCGCTATGGGAGGCTGTGCCTGCGTCGGATCAAGCGGGCCAGCTGACAGGGGCCGGCGTCAGGGCAGGAGACCTCAGGTCCAGCAGGTGAGGGACGGGCGACCGGTCACGCCAGATCGGATTTCGGGAACGGGGGTGGGCGCATTGCGGAGGGAGTTCGAGTTTCTGGGCAACCACATCCGCTTGCTGCAGGCCACGGAAGACACGCGCTCCGCATACACCATGGTGGAGATGACGTGGGATGCGGGGTTCAGCGTGCCGCCGCACATGCACAGCCGGGAGGATGAGGCGACTTACGTCCTGGAGGGTCGGATTCGGTTTTGGCTGGACGGAAAGACCTTCGAGGCAGGCCCTGGTGAGTTCGTGACCAAGCCCAAGGGCATCCCCCATGCGATGTCAAACGGCCAAGGCGGGTCGTGCCGCTTTCTCGAGGTGTACACGCCTGCTGGGCTCGAAGGCTACTTCTGGGAGGTTGCTCAGCTGTTCGCAAGCGGCAAGCTCTCAGCGCAAACCATCGGCCACATTCAGGCGACCTATGGCATCAGTCCGGTCAACCCGGGGGACGGGGGGTAGTCTCAGATCGGCCTTGCCCGCTCGGGGACTGAACCGGGCCAGTACAGACTTTGGGCCGGTCAGCGCCTGAGCGCCGCCTGGTCGAGGCGGCCGGCTCGGCTAACCTTTACCGGCGACGTCTTCAAGGAGCCGCCACAGGTCCGGCCGGTGCTTGGCCAGGTTGACAGGCGCCTTGTGCAGTTGATCCCAGAAGGCATGTTCGGTGAGGCCGTCAGCTCGCAGTTGTTGGTCCGGGCCCAGGATCCGGTAGCCGAAGCGGAGACGGGTTCGACTGAGCTCGCCGATCGCGGTTTCCACGGTGATTAGGTCGTCGAATAGGAGCGGGGCCAGGTAGCGGCACTCGACGCGATGTACGGGCATGACCAGGCCTTGCTCCTCGAAGGCTTCTCGGTAAGGTACCTGGTGATGGCGCATCCACTCCGTGCGGCCGACCGTGAAGTAGTCCAGATAGGTCCCGTAGTAGACGACCCCCATGCGGTCGGTGTCTCCGTAGCGCACGCGAAAAGTCGTTTCATGCATGGGCCTAGACCGGAGCTAGCACCACGGCGGCGTTCTGGCCGCCGAAGCCGAAGGCATTGGCCATGATGGCCCGGATCCGGGTCGGCGTCGGGGCCTGCACGATCGGAATGTCGATGGCTGGATCTTGATCGATCAGGTTCACCGAAGGCGGAATCACCTGCCGGAGCAGGGCTTCCACGCAGACAACGGCCTCCACCGCACCGGAGGCACCGAGCAGGTGACCCAGGGCCCCCTTTAGCGAGCCCACAGGGGGTGTGCCAGCGCCGAATAGGCGGCGGATGGCCCGAGCCTCAGCTTGATCACCAGCCGGCGTAGAGGTGCCGTGCGCCTTCACATACGAGATGTCCTGAGTATCCATGTTGGCGTCACGCAACGCGGCGGCCATCACCTCATAGGCACCTTGGCCATCGGGCCGAGGGGCGGTGGGGTGATAGGCGTCTGAGCCTGCTCCGTAACCAACCACCTCAGCCAGTGGCGTGGCTCCACGAGCCATGGCGTGGGCGTGGCTCTCCAGCACTAGGGCACCTGCGCCCTCGCCCATCACCATGCCATCTCGACCGAGCGAGAAGGGGCGAGATGCCGTCCCTGGGTCCTGATGGCGGGTGGAAAGCGCCTTGGCGCTGCCCAGAGAGTCCATCAGCGGACCGACAAACAAAGACTCGGTGCCTAGGGCCACCGCAGCCTCGACGATGCCGTCGCGAATCGCTCGGAAGGCCTCGCCGATGGCATTGGTCGACGCTGCACAGGCGGTGACGAAGGTTAGGTTCATGCCCCGGGCGCCCAACTCCATGGCTAAGGTCGTCGCTGCCATGTTGGGAATGAACTTAGGCAGCAAGAAGGGGCTCATCCGTTTGCCCTGGGAAAAGGCGATCGAGTCGTTGACCAAGGTGGTGATACCACCCACCGCCGTGCCAGCGAACACCCCCCACTCGGTCAGCTGCTGACCAGCCAATCCGGCCTCGGCCAACGCCTCCCTGGCGGCGGCTAGGCCCAGCAGAATGAAGCGGTCCTGGTGGCGCACCTCGTGGGCAGGCATCACCGACAGCGGATCAAACGAAGTCGCTTCGGCGCCGATGCCGTATGGGTGCGCTGCCAACACAGGGTCGCTGAGAAGGCGGACCGCGGACTGGTCTCCGTACACGCCAGCGAGCAACGCCTGGCGCCCGACACCGAAGCCGCTGACCGAACCTCGGCCGGTGATCACTACGCGTGTCATCAGTGTCCTCCCTGGTCTGTGTCAGCGCATCGTCCCGACCGCCCCGTAGGGTAACCGCCGGCCTGTCCCGAGGACACTCCGGCGATTGCGGCGCCCACGTCTCGTTCAGTATCTGTATCTGGACTTCTAGGGCAAGCTCCTGGGTCCTGCTCCCAGGTGCCTTGTGCCTGCTCCAGTGCGGGTGCGACCGGAGCCACCTTGGGACCTAGGGCCGAAACACCACGGTCAGCAAGGTCAATACCGCGGCCGCACCCCAAAATAGATCTTGGGGTACGGTCGGCAGATGGCTGAAGGCGGCCACGATCAGGAAGAAGCCGGACAAGATGGCGAGTGAGATGGCCCGTCGACTGCGCCGCTCGGTGCGCAGTTCTGCAATCAAAGGGGTGAGGTCGACATCCATCTTCAAGTTTCCGCTGTCGAGCTTCTCCAAGACCTCCAGCGCCCGGCGAAACGGAGACACCAGCCGTGCGAACAGGTCGCGGGCCGTATCTTGCCAGCCCATGCCGCTCTCTGTCAGGTAGCGCCTGGCCTCGCTGGCCATCAGCCGCACAAAGGGCTCATCTGGGGCGAGCTTGGCCACGACACCACCGACGATGCCCAAAGAGCGTCCTAAGAACGCATAGCGGGCCGGTAGCTGCAAGGTGTTGTCGTGCAGGAAAAACCGGATCTCGCGCACCAACTCATCCACTTCGGGGCCCTCCTGCCAGCCGTGCTGGGCCGGTGGGGGAGCGCTCAGCAAGCGGTTGACCAGCATGCCCACAGCTCGCTTGAGCCGAGCCCGATGCGTGGACGGGCGCAGGAACTGCAGCCGCTCCAAGGCACTGACCATACCTTCCGTGTCCTGCCGGATGACACTGGAGGTGAGTGCGCGAATCTGCTCTCTGTCCTCGGCCAGCACCTCACCCATCATCCCGAAGTCCAAATAGGTGACGCTGCCGTCGGGTTGCACAAACAGGTTTCCCGGGTGCGGATCAGCGTGAAAGAGGCCATCCACCATCCACTGCTTCATGAAGCTGCGGATCAAGATGCGCGCCACCTTGACCGGATCGACACCCGACCGTTTCAACTTGTCGGCATCGTCCGGCTTGACGCCGAAAACCTCATCCATGACCAAGACGCGCTGCCGGGTCAACTCCTTGACCAGCCCGGGAGCATGGACATCAGGGTCGTTTTCGAAGTTGTGACTAAATCGCTCCAGGCGACTGGCCTCACCTTGCAGATCGAGTTCTTGCAGGGTAATGTCAGCCAACTCAGCCCACAGCGTCATCAGATCAAAGCGCCGACCCCAATCGGTCAGCCTGGTCGCCCAGCGGGCGGCTAGCTTGACCGCCCGCAAGTCGGTCTGCACGTTGCGCTCGATGCCCGGCCGCAGCACCTTGACAGCCACCTTGCGGCCACGATATCGGGCCCGGTAGACCTGAGCCAAGGAGGCGGCTGCCAGCGGCGTCTCATCGAAGGACTCGAACAGTTCGCTGAGCGGCTGTCCGAGCGCCCGCTCCAATCCTGGCTTGACTGTCGCCCATGGCGCCGGCGGAACGACGTCTTGCAAGGAGCCCAGCGGCCTTGTGAAGCTCTCCGGCAGCACATCAGCTCTGGCTGAGAGAAACTGGCCGACTTTGATCAAAAGTCCGCCCAGCCTGACGGCGCTGGCGCGCAGTCGTTCTCCTTCGCGTCGCCACAGATCGTCTTGGGCACGCGTGCGCGCCGCCTCCGAGGGGAAGCGGCGCAGCGAGAATCGCCACGATCGGTAGGCGGCCCCTACAGCCAGGGACAAGACACTCAGGCTGCGCAACCACCCCCGAGTCGGTTGGCTAGGCGTCACCCTCGCTGGTGTCGTCCGCCGAGTCGGACATCTTTTCGACTTTGTCGGCAAGATGGCGCAACCGCTTGGCCAGTTCTTCCCGAGCTGTGCGCTGGCCATCACCGTCGGCCGTGTGGTTAGCGACAAAGGTGCCCGCTAAGAATCCTAGTCCGACCAATGTGAGAACCCACTTCATCATCCGCTCGAATGGGTTGCCGTGACGCGACATGGCGATCCCTCCTTAGTGCTTCCACCATAGGCCAAGGCCAGCGTTCCGGCAACCTTAGGTACGCTCTACTGATAGATGACGACCAGCGGGGCAGGGGTCAGCTCAGTAAGAGTCTGTTGCGGTGTCATCGGTGGTTTGTCGGCTTTATAGAAGATCTTGAAACCGCCGCAGGGCGCGACCGGTTGGCTGAGAGTTCGCTGAATCATGCGAAAGACAGCCGGGGCCATCTCAACGGGAGTGGTGATCATCCTTAGGTCGATGCCAATCGCCGCCGCCGGGGCGGTGCAAGAGACCGCTTCCTTGCGCACGAAGCGCTCGTAGTTGGCGATCTTCAAGGGCTGACCGCCGAAACCGTCCATGTCCCGGACCAGCGCCACATAGGGCTGCGGCGCGATCAGGTTCCACTGGGGGATCATCCGTTTGAGGAACTGGTGCACGATCAAGACCTTCTGCGGCAGATGGTCGACCTTGACCATCGTGTTCAGATAGTTAAGCGTCCAGTTAATCGACGAGGTGGGCATGGTACCGAACTCGATGCCCGGGATGTCGCCTGGCGGCATATCAAATTCCGGATCAAGGGCCAGCTCCACGTCGGGCTGGGCTAAAAACGGTGCCAGATACTGGACCTCGGACTGAACAGAGGCATGTCCAACTTGCACATCCAAAATCAACAGCCCGTGAATCGAACGCGCTAGGTTGAGCTCCTGCTGGATCAGCGCGTACGGCATGCGCCGACTGTAGGTGTCGCCAGGCCCGGGGCTGCGCGCTGCCACGACCGCCACCATCTCGAGCGCCGGAATGACCGGATGAGCGGGGTCCAACTTGGCGTAGACCGCGGCCTGGGCTAGGAGTTGGCTGATCATCAAAGACTGTGGCTGCTCGCCCAAGATGCCCATGGCCGGTGTTAGCGGACTGCCGTAATAGGCCACGATCCGGAAATGCGGGAGGACTTGGGCGTCAAACCGGGCGGAGAGCCCCGGCGGCATCCAACTGGGCGACGCTGCTGCCACCGGACTGGCGATGGCCAACAGCCACACCAAACCACATGTTCCGGCCACTAGCCGACGGAACAGATGTCTGCCCACGCTGTGATCAACCTCATTACAGAGCTGGCTGGGAGAAGGGGGGCGTGACCTGCTCTCTTATGATGCTTCGATGGACGCATATGGGTTCCCACATGCCAGCTGTGCGCGACACCAGAAAAAGGGCTTCGGGGGGCACTCAACCCGTGCGCCCCGGTGTTGGCTGAGCTTCAAAGGTCTTCTGGTTCCCACCAGACGGAGCCGCGATCCGCGGGTTGGGGCAAGGGGCGGTTGCGCAGATACGCGCTGCCCACAACGAGCGTTGCGGCTGCGATCACAATCGACACGGGGATGGCGGCAAGCGGGGACTGGGGTAGTAGTTGCATGGAAATCTGCCGGGACAAAAAGGCGAGCCCTCCCAGCACCGCCAGCCCACCGAGTGCGCTGCGACCGACCTGCCAGAAGGCAAACACCAAAAGTGTCTGGGCGGCGACCAGCCACCACCCGTCCACCGTACCAGCCCACGATGTGGCGATCAGCGATACGTCGAAAAAGACCAACCCGATCAGGCAGGCCCAGAGTGCATGATCGGTCCGGCTGGGACGTCGGCTCATCCAGATCCCGAACCCTATGATCAACGCCGCCAAGGCCACCTGGCAGTCCACTGCGAGGTGGCCTGCCGCCGGTGAGCCTCCGAGAAGAACGCGCGCGCTGGTGATCACGGCCAGATAGCCAGTGATGATGACGGCGCCTGTCAGAGCTGGTCCCTGCCAGCCGCGCCAGAAGGCAGCTGCGGCTGCGAGAAAGGCCCACGACTCCGCCACCTGTGCCCAGGGCACACTGGGCCAGAGCGCACCGCCAGAGAGCTGGGCAACGGCGCCCCACACACCGAGTGCACCAAGATAAAGGGCCAGCGCCGCCGGCAACAGCCGACGACGGCGCAAGAGCCAGGATGCTCCTGTCAACGCTGCCGCCAAGCCGCCCACGACGGCCAGGCGCATCGGCACTGATGCGGTTACGCCCAACACGACCCCGACCAGGCTGACTCCAAGAACCACCAAAGCCGCTCCTGCGGCATAGGCCAGGGCCGTAGAGGCCTGAAGCCGTGGCCGACCGGCGAGTAGTGCGCGTTCTTCGCTCGTGATCTTGCCTTCTTCGAACAGGCGCTGGAGCACAGACTCCCGCCGCTCCTGCACGGCCATTCCACCTTTGCGGCGCCTTCTTGCGCCTACCGAGTCACCCCAGTCTTGGCGTCGTCTTATCGGTCTTCGACGAGATCCCTGCCTCGAGACGACCGGTCCGAGAGCCCATGTTAGCGTGAGGTCTGAGGCCCAATTGCATGGCTTCCCTGACGCCCGATCGGCTGGCCCGGCCATGCCCATCGGTCGCCGGCGGAGCTCAGGGCAGCGGAGGAGACAGGGGGTGTGGCGAATAAGGGGCAGACCACAAGCTCGCCTACCCCGGTTACGAGGAGGACAGCCTTGGACTACGTGCAGGTGATCGAGTCGACGCCGCTTGACGACTATCGACCGGGCAGAGCCCCCTGGCTCGACCCCGATGGCAGTTGCGGGACCTACACGGCACCGGAAGGCTTCCATCCGGACATCTTCAGGCTGCGAATCCCACCCGCCCAGCTGGCTACCTGGTGGAGCGAGCGGCTGCCGGCATTCCAGTCCTGGCCGTACGTCACGGTCGGGCCGAGAGAGACGCCTGGGTTGGCCGAGTGGTGTCTCGCCCACGGCTACACCCTCTACGAGCGTGATTACCTGATGGTGGCGGCCGCCGGCTATGTCACGCCAAGCGACCTGGATCCGCGGGTCCAAGAGGTCGGGGCCGTCCAAGACCTTGCCTCGGTGTTCGCCTTGGACCATCTCGTATTCAACGACCCCATCCCGGACCAAGATGCCCTAGAGGCCTCGTTGGCGGAGATCCGCCGCGGACACTTCCGCCTCTTTGTGGTCCCGAACGCCACAGGCAGCGCCCTGGCCGCCGGCGGTCTGACCCTGAAGGGAAGTTGGGCCATGATGTGGGGAGGCGAAACCCACCCCGGCCATCGCCGCCGAGGGCTGTATCGAGCCCTGGTGACCCGCCGGCTTGACGAGGCTTGGCAGGCAGGTGCTCGGTTTGTCGCTACCAACGCCAATCAAGAGACCTCAGCACCGGTGCTGGAACGAATGGGCTTTCAGATCATCGAGTCGTTCGTCATCCTGAAGCCACCACAGGCTTCTCCGAATACCGTCTAGTCCTAACGCGCCGCGGATTCCGGAGACCCGAGGCAGGAGAAGTCAGCCTATCTCCCAAAGCCTGCGCGTGTGATCTAGCGCTGGGGCAGCTTCCAGTGGCCACGAAACGCCCGTCCGGTAGCGTTCTCCGGCCACCGTCGAGTGTGAACCAGCCGAGTTGCGGCCAAGAGAGGAGGAATGGGTGGATGGCAACCGAGGAAGCCCGCAAGAACGAAGCGGAGGTGGAGTGGATTGTCCACCGGTCGCCCAAAGGTGTGTTCGAGTCGAACTACCGCTGGATGTCACGATCTCTCAACGTCTCAGCCAAAAGCGCCTACCCAGAGGAGCCAGCCATGCCCCGGCCGTTCGAGGTGGATTTGGTGCGCATCCGACCCGGGATGAAGTACTGGCCCCGGCACTCGCACAGCGTGCAGTGGGAGTACTACATCGTGCTTTCCGGTAGGGGCCGCATGCTCCAGGCAGATGGCGTCCCGGCGCTGCCCATGGAACCAGGCGACCACCTGCTGCAGCCGGCCGGATGGATCCACACCGTGGAGAACAACGGAGACGAGGACCTCTTCTATTACGTGATCGCCAACAACCCGCTGGACGAGGTCAACTTCTATCCCGACTCCAACAAATGGTCAGCTGCGGACCGCACGTTCCGGATCGTCGAAGCCGACTACTGGGACGGCGAAGAGTAGCCACTCCTAAAAACCCCCATGCTTCGGTGGCCAGATGCCCTGGGCAAGGGGAGTCGGCAGCCAACTTCTACAGGCGCTGATCGAGACCTGTGCACAAAGCGGCAAGCACCAGATGATCGCTGTTGTCGCCGAACCCAACCCAGCCTCCTTGGCTGTGCATCAGGCCCACGGCTTCCAGGTCACCGGCCGCCTGCCACACGTCGGCTACCAGCAGGGCAGATGGGTCGACACCACACTGATGCAGCGGGCCCTGCAGCCCACTCCACAAATCACCCTGCCCTAAGACTACATAATATTTATTATAGGACATAGCGAAAGGGCAAATTTGCCCACGAACCAACCGGGTGCGCCCATCCCCTCCTGAGCCGGCGAGCTCCAGCCGACCCGAGTTGCTTGGCTCAGCGCTGGTAATGGCGCATTACCCAGCATAGGCGCGGCGACGATCCCGACCTGGACGATGCGGGGCACGTCATCGCGTCGAAGTTTCAGCTAGGGCGGACCCAAGTTAGGCCGGGCCGAGGCAGCTGGCATAGTCCAACAGCACTGATCGCTCTGGGTCACGCAGCCGTCCCGAACAGAGGCTCGGCTCATCGGCGAGTCTGCTGACGTCTTTCTGTGGTATTGACCATTCGCCGATCGGGCCGTACGATGAATATACCCGTTAGGGTATATGGAGGGATCGCATGGCAGCCTTGCCGACCCACCCCAGCCTGCCTGAGGCTGACGTCCAGCGCATCATCCGCCGCCTTCGGCGAATCGAGGGCCAGGCCCGCGGCGTTCAGAAGATGGTCACTGAGCGCCAGGCCTGTGGTCTGGTCCTGACTCAGCTTGAGGCGATGCGGGCGGCACTGCAGCGCACCAAGGTGGAGCTCAGCATCTGCCACGTGCGTCAGACCCTGGCCGGACAGCTGCCGGATATGGACGCCGAAACAGATCTTTTGGTGCGTGAGACGATCTCCACCCTTTCCCGACTCTAAGGCACCGTGTCGAGTCGACGGCTGTGGTGGTCGTTCGTACTGTGGAATAGTGGCGCAGCACTATCGGCCCTGTTTATTGACGCGTTTTTGTGGCACCGCACCGCATCCTTGCCCCTGGTCGTCTCCTACCAGGCCAGCTTCTTCGTCGGCATGCTGCTCGCGTTCACCGCCTGCCGCGCCATGTCAGTCACCCGTATGAATCTGGCCGCCGCCAGTGCGTTCTTGCTCACCGTGGCGATGGGCTGGGTGGCCCTGTTCCAGGTCCTGGCCGTGCGCTTTCCGACCCCGCTTGGTCTCGTCACCGGTCTCGCATACGGGCTGTTCTATTTCGCCTTCTACCACGCGCTTCAATACGCGACGACCGAGAGTCATGACCTTCTCAGCAGCCGAACCGGCCTGTGGGAGGCGGCAATCTGGTTGGCTGGCCCATCGCTGGCTGGGCTTTGGCTAAACGTCGCCGGCGCCTCCGGGTATGGTGCGCTCTTTGCGGTCAGTGCCGTGGTCTTTGCCGTAGCGGCCCTAATCGCCCCAGCTGCCCCTCCCCTCTTTTGTCCGCTGCCAACGCCGGCGCGTCCGGACGAGTCATTGCCGTGGCGATGGCTACTTGGAGGCCTGACCTTGGTTGGTCTCAGGGAGGGCGCTTTGGCGCTACTGCCTGCGCTTTGGCTGTTTGTGATCACGGGCCAGCCGTGGCTTCTGGGCTTATACGGAGCAGCCGTCGCCGCCAGCGAGGCGTCTGGCTATCTCTTTGGACGCACCCTGACGCCGTCGATCCGTCGCGAGGTGTTGCTGACCTCATCCTCCGCTCTAGCGCTAGCTGGCGTTGTGATCCTGGTCTGGGCCGGTCCACAGCCGTGGTCGCTGATCGCCTTCGGAACGGTGGAAGGTGCTGCCTCGGCCTGTCTCAGGTCGGTAGCCGAGGCGAGCAGTCTTGACTTGATCGGCTCTCGCCGTTCAGGCGCCACCTTCGCCGTTTCCACCAAGGAGCAGGCCCTCAACGGCGGCCGCTTGGCAGCCGTGCTTTTTCTCCTGGCTGTCGTCTCCGCAAGCCATCTGACCATGGCCCTCTCGTACCTGGCCTGGCTCAGTCTGCTGGCGGTTCCGGCGGCCCTGGTGCTTCGGGACCGGCACGGAACTGCGCAAGCGGCCCCTTGACCCAAACCACTCACCCGCTGTATTGTCAAAGGGTAATACCCCGGTAGGTATATGGAGGTTACCCGATGGCGTGGTTTCTCGGTTCCCGCCAACCACGGCCCCAGATGACGCCCGCCGAGTTGGCCCGGGCCTTGGCGGGGCCCACACCGCCTGTGGTCCTGGACGTCCGTGAGCCGTTTGAGTGGCGATCTGGTCACATTCCGGGCGCCAAACTGATCTCTCTGGGCCAGCTTCCCCAACACCTGGCCGATTTGCCCAGGGACAAAGAGATCGTAGCCATCTGCCGCAGCGGTCACCGCTCCATGGTGGCGTGCAGCCGATTGGCAGCTGAAGGTTTCCAGGTCAAGAATTTGGCCGGCGGTTACCTGCACTGGTCCGGAGAGCTGCAACGACCCCAGCAAGGAGTGCGATGAGCATGGGTACGGTACAAGAAGTCGGCGCTTTTGGCCTCGATTTGGTCACGGACAAGACGGTGGACCAAGCGGTCGAGGCCATCTCTCAGTCTCTTAAAGCTCGGCAGTTCGCCATCCTGTGGGATTTGGACATCCCAAAGAAGCTAGCAGAGAAAGGGCTGAGCGGCACCCTCCCCTTCCGGGTCTTGGAGGTGTGCAACCCCCAGCTAGCCCAGGCCGCCTTGGGCGAAGACGCCATGGTCGGCTACTTCCTTCCCTGTAAAGTGGTTGTGTACGCCCAAGCGGGCCAGACCCACATCGGCCTGCTGCGGCCAACTACCCTGATCGGCCTGGTGCAGAACCGCCAGCTCGTACAGGTGGCTCAAGACGTCGAATCCACCTTGCTGGCGGTCATTACCGAGGCCGCCGCCGATTGACCCCCGCTCCCCACTCCAGGTCGGCGCTGAAAGGAGGGATTGCAATGGCCAATGTGGTGATCTACACCACCTCCACCTGACCCTGGTGCCACGTGGCGAAAGAGTTTCTTTCGCAGCATGACGTAGCGTTCACAGAGAAAAACGTCAGTTTGGACCGCGAGGCTGGCGTAGAGTTGGCTCAGCTAGGTTCGCAGGGGGTTCCTACCTTGGTGGTTGATGATCAGGTGATCATCGGCTTCGACCAAAACCGGCTGTCCACACTTCTCCATCTCTAGACCACCATTCCACCCAGAGGGACCCCGGCAGCGGGGCCCCTCTGGCGCGTCTGCAAAGGTACCCATACCTCACATCCAGCCGACGTACCCGGATGGTGCCAAGCACGGTCCCCTGATGGACCAAGCCGCCGTAGGCACCCCCGGTCAGGCGATAGCGCAAATCGGGAGACGACAGGATCCATCTTCCTCCTGGGCTGAGGACGTGCGTCCCGGTTCAAGCCCATCCGTCACTGGGGGCTGACCAATCTGCCGAAAACCGTCCGCTGCGAATCTGACCAGGTCGAGCCCAGACGGATCGAGCTGGCACGCCGTCCGGACGGCAACAGTCAGGCCCTGGAGTTCCGCCGGGAGAACCTTTCGCACCCCCTGACCAGACGGGCGCACAGTCGAGTGCAAATGCGCCCCGCATCGCCGCCTGTCCTGATGTAGGTCTAAGATAATCATAGTGCTAGTAGGTCCGAGAGATGGTCCTGGCCACCTGTTCCAGGGTAATAGCTGGCAAAATACCTCCGGACGTAGCTGAGTAGTTTGGTCCTGCAACGGCCATCCAGCGCACCCCTGGCACCTCGGCCAGAGTGAGTTCGACGGCCGACACCAAGTCGGAGTGCGCAAACGGCCAGCCGCTGGCGGCGGTGGCCGTTGCCGCTACTGCGACCCCACTCATCTCCAATTGATACAGGCTACGCAGGGTGACCGCCGCCCGAGGACCGACAGCTTGGCCTTCGGCGTATGCCCAATTCTCGGCCAGGTACAGGTCGCCTGGGTGCCAGGGTGCCCCTAAGACATCCTGCGGCCGGTATGCGTTCACGATCACCCGCATGCCCAGCTGGTGCGCCTCGGCCATCGCTGCATCCAATCTGGCGGCGCTCACGCCGTAGTCGTGGCCTGCAGTGTCCAGTAGCATTCCCTTGACGCCGAGCTTGCGCCAGCGGCTCAGATCCGTAGCGATCTGAGCCGCTGGGTAATCTGGCTCGCCGTTGGTGACTCCGAGTGCTAGATAGCCGTAGAAAAAAACCTGGGGCATCTTTTGCACCAGGGCACTAACCACCGCCCCAGAGCTGTTCCCGGGGTCCTCAAGCCCGCTGTGCACGACCACCAGTGAATATCCGGTCAGGCGCCCTTCTAGCGTCGCCAAGGCGCCAGGGGTCGGCGCGCTGGGCAGGCCGCCATAGTAGATGAGCCATGGTGCCGGCGGCGGTGCTGAGGGCGGCACCGGCCACTGCCAAAGCTCGGGCGAGACGGCCACCATCGTAACGGCCGCGACCAATACGAGCCAAGTCAGCCGCACCAGCGTTCTCAGCCGATGACCGTGCCTAGCGGGACATCACCATCGGCGGCCAGCAAGTGTACGCCATCGTCAGCCATGGCCCCTAGGACCAAGACTTCGGAAACAAACGGACCAATTTGCCGTGGCGGAAAATTGGTGACAGCGACGACGGAGCGGCCGACCAGCTCCGTCACCTTGTAAAGGTCGGTGATCTGGGCGCTCGAGCGCTTCACGCCGTGCGGTCCGAAATCAATCCAGAGCTTGATGGCAGGCTTGCGCGCTTCCGGAAACGGCTCTGCCCTGGTCACGGTGCCGACACGCATTTCAATCGCCTGGAACTGCTCAATGGTTGCCAATCAGGCTCTCCTCCCACCTCAACAGGCTGGCCTTGACCTTTGGCCCGCCAAAACTGAACTGTCCGATCGCACCGGATGATGGCACCACCCGGTGGCAGGCGTAGAGCAACGGATAGGGGTTCTTGGCCATGGCCGAGCCGACGGCCCGCGCCGCCTTCGGCCTGCCGACGCGTCTGGCCAACTCCCCATAGGAGACCCGTTGGCCCAGTGGCACCTTGCCCAGTTCCTCGATCACCTGTCGTTGGAAGGCCGTCAGCCCGGTCCAGCTCATCGGGTACATGAATGTTCCAGTTCCCAGCAGGTGCTCCCGAAAACTGGCCAGTTCCCTCTCGGTCGCCGGCCGCGCCTCCGGATGCTGCTCGGCGGCTCCGACTGCGGTCACCCGCCCACTCCTGAGGCTCACCGCCAGCGGCCCAGTGGCTAGGCCAAGGTCAAAGCGGATGTGTTCTACGGTGGCTTCAAAAGACTTCAAGGTACTGATCAACCTCCCAGTCGTTGACCTGCCGCTCATAGACGTCCCACTCGATGGACTTGGCCTCCAAGAAGTGACGGTAGATGTGCTCGCCGAGGGCTTCTCGCACCAGGCCGTCTTGGCGCAAGTTGTCGAGTGCCTCACGCAGCGAACTGGGAAGCCGGGCGATACCGCGATCGCGCAGTTCTCCCAAGCTCAGCCGCTGCGGGCTCTCCGTCAGCGGTGCAGGCGGCTCCAGCTGCTCACGGATCCCAGACAGACCGGCCTTCAAGCAGGCGGCCAGAGCGAGGTACGGATTGCAGGTGGGGTCAGGACTGCGCAGCTCCAGCTGGACCAGGCCGCGGTGCGTGTGGGATACCCGCAGCAGCGGGCTCAGGCTGCCCTCCGACCAACTGATGTGCGCCGGCGCCTCGTAGCCCATAATCAGCCGCTTGTAGGAGTTCACCAGGGGATTGGTGATCGCTGACAGGGCGCCCGCATGCGACAACAGGCCAGCGACAAAGGCACGCGCCTCCGGGCTCAGGCCCGACTGTTGGGCGAAGGCATCGCGATCCCCCCGCACCAGCGATTGGTGAAGGTGCATCCCGGATCCATTGCGGCCGAAAAAGGGCTTGGGCATGAAAGTGGCGTGCAGGTTGTGGCGCACCGCCATGGTGCGGACCACCAGGCGGAACGTGGAGATGTTATCGGCGGCTCGCAGGGCATCGGCTCCGGCGAAGTCAATCTCGTGTTGCCCGGGGGCGGCCTCATGGTGGGCCGTCTCCACCTCAAAACCCATCTTGTCCAACGCCACCACCATGTCGCGCCGAGCCAGGTCACCGCTGTCTATGGGTCCTTGATCAAAGTAGCCGGCCCGGTCCTCGACCTCTCGCCGGGGCTTGCCGTGTTCGTCTAGAGGCAACAAGAAGAATTCCGGCTCGGCTCCCACCCGATACCGAAATCCCATGGCCGCCGCCTCTGCCAGCACCGTTTTCAGCCTAGTCCTGGTGCACCCTGGGAAGGCGCTGCCGTCGGCCAAGCAAATATCACAGATCAGTCGAGCGGTCGGGCCCTCGCCGTCACTCCACGGAAAAATGGCGAACGTCTCGGGATCGGGCAACAAGAACATGTCTGACTCTTCCATCCGGACGAAGCCTTCGATGGAGGCCGCGTCGAACATGATCTCGCCAGCCAGGGCCCGTTCCAGTTGGGAAATCGGGATCGCCACCGTCTTGGTCAGACCCAAGATGTCCGAGAACTGCAGGTTAATGAAGGCCACCGCCGCCTCCTTGGCGCGCTGTAGCACGGCGGATCGAGCGTCCACTGTTCCCCTCCTTCCCTCGTCCTCGCCATTCCTCGCTGCCTGGTGCGGCTCCTGCCCTAAGGCGCCCTGTAACTACGACTTCGGACTCCTATCGCCACGCTCTCACTGAACCGCGGACCGGCAGGCTTCGCCCTGCGCTTCCGGCGGCGGTCTGCAGCGGTTTGGCCCCCTGACACAGGCATGTGCCTTGGCTCCATATTCATCTCCCTGAGTGCTTGCAATTCAGCCGGTCACAAATACACGTTCTTTTCCGACCGGGCCAGGTAGAGTAACTTTCATCGCACGGTTTTACCGCCCTTGCTCATTCATCGGCCATATCATCCATTTTCCATTTCTCAAGCACCCAGATGTCGATAAATAATCTGCGTCCACCCCAACATATTCCCCAGGCCCGTTCGAACCATTGTGGTAAAATATACCTATGGAGGTGTGTAGTATGTCTAACATGAATCTTCCTCCCAACACGACCCTGACACCTGATGGTGCGACGCAAGATCCCAGCAATGCCGAGCCGCAGGTGGCTCAAACCGACAGGGAACCGCTCGTGACCCAGATGGAGTCAACTGCCCAAGACGTCGCCCCGGCCACGCCGCCCCATACGCCCGTTCAGGCGCACGCGGCCAAGGTGCCACCACCGCCGACTCTGGCCGGCCGTGTGATCTGGTACATCGGCGGAGCGATCTCGATTCTGCTTGGCTTCCGCTTCGTGCTGGCCTTGCTCGGCGCCAATACGGCCAACGCCTTCGCCCACTTCATCTACAGCGTCACCACCCCGCTGGCGTCACCATTTTTCAGCCTGTTCGGTTATACGCCGAGTTATGGCGTCTCCCGGCTGGAGGTCTCCACCCTGGTGGCGATCGCCGTCTACTGCTTGGTGGCTTGGGGCCTGGTGAAGCTCGTGACCATCGCACGCCCAGAGGGCCAGTAGGTTCACTTCCTGAGCGGGCTCGCTGACGAGGCCCCCGGCACTTGCGCCGGCGGCCTCTCATTGACGATGGTGCTGGCGCTTGGCAACCGCTGTGGACCCTGCCAAGTTCCTCACATCGACCGCCACCTGCGGATCGTGTCCCGGTTTCCCTTGGCGCATTCCGTTTGGGAGACCCTTGTTCACCCCACGAATTCACCTACAAAGCGCCCGGTCTGCCATTTTATGGTGTATCATGCGCGATATGGGGGTGTGTCAGATGAGAGGTTCTCGCCGTTCTGGGTTCCAGGGCACCATGAGTCGCGTCATCCGCTTTGTTGGTGGTGTAGTCATCGTTCTACTGGCCTTACGACTGGTCCTGGCCTGGATCGGCTCAAACGTTTCCAGTGGCTTCGCTCACTTCATCGTCAGCGTCACGAATCCAATGGTGGCGCCTTTTACTGGTCTGGTCCACTACTCGCCAACGACCAGTCTTTCCGGCTCCCAGGTCCTGACCGTGATTGCGATCGTTGTCTATCTGATCGTAGCCTGGCTGCTAGTCAAACTAGTGACGCTCGGGCGGGCGACTAGCTATTAGCCTGCACGCTGGGAGCCCGATTTCAAAGGAGTGTTGATGATGTCTGACAGCGCCGTATCCCGCGACGGTACCCTCAATCCGGCACCGCCGAAACCGACCGTAGCCGGGAGAGTCATCTGGTTCATCGGTGGTGCGATTGCCATTTTACTGGCGTTCAGATTCGTTCTGGCCCTACTCGGTGCCAATACTGCCAACGGCTTTGCCCAGTTCATCTACAGTGTCACGACACCTCTGGCGTCGCCATTTTTTAGCCTATTCGGATACACACCCACCTACGGATCCTCGCACCTCGAGGTCTCGACCCTGGTGGCCATCGCCGTCTACTCTCTCGTCGCCTGGGGTTTGGTCAAGTTGGTGACCATCACTCGCTCCCCCGGTCAGTAAAGACCACTGGCTCAGCTACGTGAGCACCCCCCGGCACCTTCTGCCGGGGGGCTCCTCTTTCAGGCCGGCCCCATGGCGTTTGCCATGGTCAACAGCGGCAACCGGGCTTGCGCAGACGAGAGTCCGCCCTGCAAGAAGAGATCAAAGGGAGCCCGTACCGGTGCATCGGCCGACAACTCAAGGGTGCCGCCGGGCACGAAAACGGCACCCGCCATCACGACGGGGTTGCGATAGCCGGGCCAGGCGGCAGGCTCAGGCATCAGATGCGCGTCGATCGGCATCGAGCTCTGCAGAGCCCGCATCGCCGCCAACAGTTTGTCTTCCCGTCCGGTCCTGATCCGCAGCACCAGATCTGTCCGAGGGTCCATCGGCGCAGGATCCACGTCGTAGCCCATGTGCATAAACAGATAGGCTGCCTGACGGGAAACCCCGATCGCCTCGCGCACCAGATGCGGAGCCAGGTGCAGGCCCTGAACATAGGCATGGATGCCGCCGGGAACGGGCCCGGGTGCTCGCCCCAGGGCGGCGCCAAACAGCCTTTCCCCGACCCGCTCCACCAGACGCTCGGCACCCGCCACGTAGGCGCCACTCGGCGCCAGCGTGCCGCCTGGGTTCTTGATCAAAGAGCCGACCACCAAACCATAAGAACCGCTGATTGGTTCTTGGTCCTCCACGAACTCGCCGTAGCAGTTGTCGACGATCGTCAGCGCACCTAGGCTCCCAAAGTAGCCGGCGATCTGGTCGCAGACGGCCACCGATCGCGACCGGACCCCGGAATAGCCCCGGGAGCGCTGGATCAAGACCACGTCCGGCTGGTGCCGGGTGGCTGCTTCGGCCAGTGCCATCGGCTCCGAGAGGTCTGCGATCTCCACCCGCACGCCATGGCGCGCCGGCAGGCTGCTGCCGTGCCCGGCGCCCAGCCCCAAGACCGGCCACAGGCTGTCATAGGGCTCACCGGTTGCCACCAACACGGTGCCACCATCCGGCGTCAAGGCCTCCAGTGCGAGGGACAGTGCGTGCGTGCCAGACACCATCTGCGGTCGCACCAGGGCGGCCTCGGCCTGGAAGTAGTGTCTGAGCACCGTCTCCAGTTTGCCGAGCCCGGTCGGATGGAAGGCATAGCCGGCCTCCGGTGCGAGGTCGGCACTGTGGATTTCAGCGACTCGCAGCGCCTCTTGCAATTTGGCGTAAATCCGCTGCTCGCGGTTTTGGTCTTGGCGCCACACGGCTTGGAGTTCCTCTCCCGCCCGCTCCCACAGCGCTTCAGGCGTCACGCCCAAGCTCTCCTTCCAGATAGGCCCTAACCGCCGGAGTCACCGCCACCCGGATCAGGGTACCGTCTTCGCCATGGCGCTCTGACAGCACCCGCGCGGCCCGGTGCAGGTGTGCGAGCAGGTCCCCGCGCCGAAATGGGATCAGCCACTGTGCCTCTTCCCAGCTGGCTGCAACCGCCTGATCGATCGCCTCTTGGAGCTCCGCCAGACCCTGCCCGCTTACGGCCGAGATTTGGAGCAGATCAGCGTCTGCGCTGACGGCGATCCGGTCGGCCTTGGTCAGCACTCGCAGCGTCGGGCGCATCTCAGCCTGAATCTCGCGCAGGACCTGGTCAATCGCCCGCTCCTGTCGTTCAATCGGGTCGCCGGTCCCATCAAACAGCTTGACCCAGACGTCGGCCTGGCGGACCTCCTCCAGGGTTGCCCGGAAAGCCGCCACCAGGGTGTGCGGCAGATCTCGGACAAAACCCACCGTGTCGGTCAGCAGGATCTGGTGCCCAGATGGCAGCCGGACCATCCTGGTCAGGGGATCCAGGGTGGCGAACAGGCGGTCCTCGCCCGCTGGCACGTCTTGGGCCAGCTGGCGCAGGAGCGTGGTCTTACCGGCGTTGGTATAGCCCAGCAGCGCCACCTGCGGATACGGCCGGCCTAGGCGAGCGGTGCGCCGACGCGTGGCGACCGGGGCCAGTCTTGCCTCCAGGACACGCAGCCGGCGCATGATCGCCTGCCGGTCACTCTCCAGCTTGGTCTCACCGGGTCCCCTCGTACCGATACCGCCGCCCAGCCGGGACAGGTGCTTGCCCAGGCCGCGCAACCGGGGGATCCGCCAGCGCAGTTGTGCCACCTCGACCTGCAGGCGACCCTCTGCGCTGCGGGCGCGTTGGGCAAAGATGTCCAGGATCAACTCGGTGCGGTCGATCACCCGTCCCTCGATCTGGTCCTCCAGGCGACTGCATTGAGCCGGTGACAACTCGCCGCCCACGATGAGCAAGTCTACCCCGAGCCGCTCCATCTCGGCCTTGATCTCAAGAACTTTGCCACGACCGAAGTAGGTCGATGGCTCCGGCAACAAGCGGTCCTGGCGGATCAGTCCGGCAACCTGCAAGCCATCAGCAGAGGCGAGTGCCATCATCTCGGCCACAAAGGTCGGGTCGTGGTCCACAGGGCCGGTCAAGACGCCGAGCAGGCAACCGTTTGCCATCGTCTCGGCACTGGCAGGTCCGGAGCCGTCCGAGCGCAGGGACGGATCCGTGCTCACGGCGCCTCCCTCCTGTCTCCGACCCACACCTCATAGCCGCTTTGGCGGGCGACCCGTCGGCAGCGGTCTAGGTGTTGTTGCATGTGCCGGGCCAGTGAGGCCGCCCCTTGCTTGGTCCGGATCACGGCCCAGAAGCTGCCGCCCTTCGCCAGGTGAGCCGATGCCTGCTCGACCCACGGGTAGTAGGTCCCCTTGCCCGACCGCACCGGCGGGTTCGTGACAATCAGATCGAATCTCTCGTCCTCGGCCAGCCCCTGGTAGCCGTCTGCGAGGCGCACATCGGCGCTGATTCCCCACTGTCTGGCGGTTTCACGCACCAAGGTGACCGCCCGTTCGTTGACGTCGATCAGCACCACCCGCCCGGCTCGCCCCAGCCGGCTGAGGCTCAGTCCGATCGCACCCCATCCCGCTCCCATGTCCAGCACGGCACGACCGGCCACCGGCGGCAGTGCTGCCAACAAGATCTCGGTACCAGGGTCCAAGTGCTGGCTGGAGAACACGCCGCGATCAACCCAAAACGAGAGCGCATGACCCAACACCGCCACCTCAATCACGGTCGGCCGCGATCGAGAGTGCGGCTGCGGCGTGGCGTAGCCTTCCCCGGACATCGGCACCGAGATCTGCTCTATTCGCTCGCTCAGACCGCCACCAACCGATAACCGGCCTCTTCCACAGCCTGCCGCAAGCTCTCCTCAGCCACTTCCTCGGAAGATGCCACCTTGGCGCTAGCTGTCGTTAGGTCAACCTCGGCAGCCTGCACACCGGGAACGGTCAGCAGGGCCTCTTGCACGGCCGCCTGGCAGTGCTCACAGTTCATACCTTCAACCCGATACAGCTTGTCGTTCATTGCAACCCCTCCTCTCCTTGTATTCTAAGCGACCCGCCGCCTGCTGCGCAGGCGCCACAGCTGGCCCCACCGTCAGGCGGGTGCGAAATCGCCATCAGCCAGCTTTAGCCAGTCGCTGATGCAGGCCAAAAAGGCCATCACACCGACAGACAGGGCGCCCTCATCCAGCGTAAAGCGCGGATGGTGCAACGGATAGGTGATGCCCTCGGCCACATTGCCTGATCCGACCTGATAAAAGCAGCCTGGCGCCTTGGTCTGATAGGCAGAGAAATCCTCTCCCGCCATCAGCGGCACGCCCTCGACCACAGCCTCGGGGCCAAAGGTCTGGGTCAGGGCCCGGCGGACCAGATCGGTAACCGCCTGATCGTTGATCACCGACCGATATCCTTGAACGTATGTGAATTCGTAGCTGGCGCCGTGGGCCTCGGTCACCCCCCGTACAATGCGCTCCATCAAGACCGGGACCTTTTGGCGAAGCTCGGGGTTGAATGATCGCACCGTACCACCCAGTTCCACAGATCCCGGAATGATGTTGTCGGCACTACCGGCCATGAATTTGGTAACTGAAACCACCAGAGCCTCTTGGGGATCGGTGTTGCGAGCCACGATCATCTGCAGATTGGCGACCACCTGCACTCCGATGGCCACTGGATCCACCGACCGATGCGGGTCCGCAGCATGGCCGCCGAGGCCGGTGATCACAATCCGGAAGGTATCTGGAGACGCCGTGACCGGGCCAGCCCGCATGGCGAAGGTGCCGACTGGCAGGCCGGGCTCCATGTGGGCGCCAATCACCCGATCCACCTGATCCATCACGCCGGCCTGGACCAGCGCCTCTGCGCCCCCAGGGAGCTGCTCTTCGGCGTGCTGAAAGATGAAGCGGACCTCGCCGCTCAGACGCGTTTGGTAGCCGGTCAGCACCTTGGCAGCGCCCAGCAACATGGTGGTGTGTCCGTCGTGCCCGCAGGCATGCATCACGCCTGGCCGCTGGGAGCGAAAGGCGAAGGAGTTCTCCTCCTGGATCGGCAGGGCGTCGATATCCGCCCGGATGGCCACCACCGGGCCGGGCCGCGCGCCAATCAGCCGGGCGACCACTCCGGTTGGGGTCGGCCTGGTGATCTCCAGTGCTCCGAAGTCGTGCAGCCTCGCCTCGATGAAGGCCGTCGTCTCGTGCTCCTGGAAGGACAGTTCCGGATTCTGGTGCAACCTGCGCCGCCACGCCACCAAGTCGGGCTGAATTCGGGCCACGTCCGCTGCCAACTGCTGTTTTAGCTCAGCCACGTTCCGACTTCCTTTCCGAGGTCTCCCTGGGCCTGGATCGCCCGACCTCGGCGCTAAGCCCAGATCGGCGCTTAGACCGTATGGACGGGCGGCTAGGGCTGCCGCATCGCCGGCCGGTCAGTGGCCAGACGCACCCGCCGCAAGAGCAGCGCACTGGTGGTGACGCTGACTGAGCTCAACGCCATGGCCGCTGCAGCGATCGCAGGGTTGAGCAGGCCAAACGCCGCCAGTGGTATCCCTACGATGTTGTAGCCGAGCGCCCAGGCGAGATTTTGGTGGATCTTCCGGACGGTCGCCTGGCTCATTTGAAAAGCGGCGACAACACCTTGCAGATCACTGCCGATCAAGGTGACATCGGCAGCCGCCCGGGCCACATCCGTCCCTGTACCAAGGGCGATACCGAGGTCGGCTACTGCCAGGGCCGGGGCATCGTTGATGCCTTCCCCGACCATGGCGACCACGCGGCCGCTAGCTTGCAACTCAGTGATCATCTCTGCCTTCGCCGCTGGCAGCACCTGGGCCTTCACCCGATTGCGCGGGATCGAAACCTGATCGGCCACGGCCTGAGCAGTGGTGAGATTGTCACCAGTCAGCAGCCACACTTCCTTCCCAGACTGGGCCAGCCGGGCCACCACCGCTGTCGCTTCTGGGCGCAGCTGGTCAGTCAGAGCGGCGTAGCCGGCGGCCTGATCGGCGACTCCGATCAACACCACGGCCTGCCCCAGGCGTTCTTGGGCGTCGACCATCGCCTGCAGATCCTGGGGGATGCTGATGGCGCGGCTGGCAAGAAACTCTGCCGTCCCGACGGCCAGGGGCTGTCCGTCAACGACGGCGCGCACCCCTTGCCCCGCTTGTGACCACCAGTCCTCGATCACATGTCTGGAGGCGGCGCCGGCAGGCACATGTCGGGCCAGGGCCTGCCCGATCGGGTGCTCAGAGCGCTCCTCGACTGCTGCGACGAGCTCGCTCAGGGTCTTCTCCTGGCCCTCCCACGCACCGTGCGCTCGCAGGTCGGCCACCCCTAAGCGTCCCTCCGTCAAGGTTCCGGTCTTGTCGAACACCACGACATTGACCCGTTGCGCCCGCTCGAGCACCTCAGGGTTTCGAAACAACATCCCCTGCTCTGCGGCGCGCCCCGTCCCCACCATGATGGCAGTCGGGATGGCCAGTCCCAGGGCACAGGGACAGGCCACGACCAGCACCGCCACCGCCGTGACTAGCGCCTCTGTTGGCGCCCCCACCAGCACCCACAGCGCGGCTGTGACCATCGCCGCCGCCAAGACCGCCGCCACGAACACAGCAGCCACGCGATCGGCGAAGCGCTCGGCAGGAGCCTTGCCAGCCTGGGCCCGCTCGACCATGCGCACGATCTGGGCCAGAGCGGTGTCGGCCCCGGTGCGGTCTGCACGCATCACCACAGACCCACTCATGTTGTGGGTGCCGCAGGCCACGGCATCTCCAATGCGACGAGGCACGGGCCGGCTTTCTCCGGTCAACATCGACTCGTCGACCTCGGTTTCTCCCTGTACCACGGTGCCATCCACCGGCACCGTCTCTCCCGGGCCAACCCGCAGCAGATCGCCAGGCCGCACCTCAGCCACCGCTACCTGCCGCTCCTGGTCGCCCTCCAGGCGCAATGCCAGCACCGGCCGCAGCGAAGCTAGCTGGCGAATGGCTAAGGAGGCACGGCCCTTGCCGGTGGCCTCCATCAGCTTGCCCAGCAACACCAGCGTCACCAGCAGCGCGCTGGTCTCGAAGTACAGTCCGTGGAAGGCCGCTGGCAGGACCCCGATCAGTTTGAGTGCGCTCGCCCCATAGGCAACAGTCGTGCCCAGCGCTACCAGCACCGACATGTTGGCGGTGCCGCCGCGCAGATTCAGATAGGCGTCCCGATAGAAGAAGCTGCCGGGGCCCACCTGGACCACGGTGGCCAGCGCCATCAGCAACCACGGGTTTGCCAACCAGGCAACGGCCACCGGCCAGCCACCAAGCCAGCCTGCGGCCATCGTCAGCAACAGGGGCAAGGTGGGCACGGCGGCCCACCAAAACCGGCGGCGCCATCTGGCCAGATCGCGCAGCCGTGCTGCCTCTTCCACATCTTGGTCCTCGGCCGGAATCACCTGCGCGTGATAGCCCGCTTTGTCCACCGCAGCGCTAAGTGCCGGTTCTGCGACAGCACCACCGAGATGACTGATCCGGGCCGTGCCGCTGGCCAGGTTGACCTCGGCGCTGACGACACCGGGCATCTTGCCCAGGGTGCGCTCGACCCGTCTGACACAACTGGCACAGGTCATCCCCTCCACGGTCAGGCGCGTCTCCGAGAGCGCCACCTGATAGTTCAGCTGGCGCACGGCTTGCACCAGCCGATCCAAAGACACCTCGGCCCTCGCGTACACCACCTGGACGCGGCCACTGGCCAAATTGACCGTGGCTTCGGACACGCCGGCCAGGGCCTCCAGGGTCCTCTTGACCCGGGCTGCGGCCGACGCATCGGTGATACCGATCACCACGAAGGAATCTTCTTGTACGCCAACCGATGGCACGCTGGTTGCCTGTACCGACATCTGGGCGCCCCCTCGCTCACTGACGGAGCTTGCCGACGACCTCCATCAATTCGCTGACCGCCTGATCGCCGTGGCCCTCAGTGATTGCCTTGGCCACGCATCCTCGGACGTGCCCTTCGAGCAGCCCGGACGCCACCTTATCGACCGCCGCCTTGACGGCTGCGATCTGGATCAAGATGTCGACGCAGTAGCGATCCTCGTCGACCATCCGCTGGATGCCACGGACTTGCCCCTCGATCCGTCGCAGCCGCACCATCAGCGCCTCGTTGTCCCGATTGTACTGGCTGGGCGGGCGCCCAATCGCCATCCCATTTGCCTCCCATGCCGTTTTGCGCATACCACCTACGGGTATAGGCTATACCCCCGTTAGGGAACCGTCAATCCGGTTTGTGGTGATTTGGCTGAGGTAAGATGGTGGGGCGCCTTGTTCCGAGATACGGGAGGTGTCAGTCTCTTGTCGCAACGTCGCTCCCCCGCGCCAGACCCCCAGCACGGCGGTCATCTGTTCGCTCCGCTGCAACTCCGCTCGCTCACCTTGCGCAACCGCATCGTGGTCTCCCCGATGTGCATGTACTCGTGCCCGGACCAAGACGGCATGGCCAATGACTGGCACATGGTCCACCTGGGCTCGCGTGCGGTGGGCGGTGCCGCCGTCGTCTTTACCGAGGCGACCGCGGTCGGCGCCGAGGGGCGGATCTCGCCGTTTGATCTTGGTATCTGGACGGACACCCAGGCTCAGGCACTGGCCCCGATCACGGCCTTTATCCAGAGCCAAGAGGCGCTGGCCGGCATTCAACTCGCGCACGCCGGCCGTAAAGCCAGCACCCAGGTGCCGTGGTCGGACACCCGGGGCCAAGTGCCAATCGGGCATGGGGGGTGGCAGCCGCTGGCGCCGAGCGCCCTGCCCTTTGCGCCCGGGGACCGCGCCCCCAAAGCGCTGTCCATCGCCGAGATCGAGGGCATCGTCGCCGAATTCGGGGCGGCCACCGCCCGGGCCCTTAGAGCTGGCTTCCAGGTGGTCGAGGTTCATGCCGCCCACGGCTATCTGATCCACCAATTCTTGTCTCCGCTCTCCAACAACCGCGACGACCAGTACGGCGGCTCGCTGGCCAACCGATTCCGCTTCCTGGCCCAGGTGGTGATGGCGGTGCGAGCGGAGTGGCCGGACGACCTGCCGCTGTGGGTGCGCCTTAGTGCGACCGACTGGGCGGAGGCGGGCGGCTGGGACATCGATCAGACGGTGGAAGTGTCCCGCTGGCTGAAAGATCTCGGCGTAGATGTCATCGACTGCTCATCCGGTGGGACCTTGCGCAGCGCACAGATCCCCGAGGGACCCGGTTACCAGGTGGGTTTTGCCGAGCGCGTTCGCAAGGAGGCAGCGCTGACCTCGGCCGCCGTCGGGCTGATCACCGCACCCGAGCAGGCCAATCGGATCATCGAAAGCGGCCAGGCAGATCTGGTGCTGCTCGCCCGGGCCATGCTCCGCAATCCCTACTGGCCGATGACAGCAGCCCAGGAGCTGGGCGCTGAGGTGCGCTGGCCGAATCAGTATCTGCGCGCTCGCCCCAAGGTACCGGTGGCCCGGAACACGGCCTCGGTGGTCGGCCCTCAGTAGCGCACTCAGGCATCCTGATCTGACGGCATGGGACTCTCCCCCGATTGATAAGTCAATGCTTATGTGTTTATCTGGACACCGGTAGGAGGTGTGCAGATGGACACCCATCGGTTGTCTTCGCTGCTCCGGGCCCTGGCCGACCCAACTCGCCTCAGCATCGTCTCGCTGCTGACCAGACGAGACTTCTGCGGCTGTGAGCTGGTGCCGTTGTTCGGCGTCTCTCAGCCGGCAGTCTCTCAACATCTGGCCCGGTTGAAATCCGTCGGATTGGTCAACGAGAGTCGTCATGGCCAGTGGGTCTTCTATCACCTCGACCAGGACTTGATGGCGGAGTTGTCACAAGCACTGAGTCAGTTGAGGCCACTCAGCGAGTCGCTGAGCGGCCAGCTTGGGACACCGCCTGCGAACTGCCCGTGGCCCATCGCCTCGGCCCGATGACGCCCGTTCCAGTCGCCCGGCGGCTACGACTGCTCGACCGCTTCCTCACCGTGTGGATCTTTGCGGCAATGGCTCTAGGCTTGCTGATCGGCCGCAGCCTGCCAGGGGTGGCCACGACCTTGGGACAGCTTGGCTCCGGTACGGTCTCCTGGCCGATCGCCTTGGGTTTGATGGTGATGCTCTACCCGCCGCTGGCCAAGGTCAAATACGGTGAGCTGGGCCGTGTCTTCTCCGATCTGCGGGTCTTGGTTGTCTCGCTGATCCAGAACTGGCTGGTCGGTCCGCTGCTGATGGCAGCACTAGCAATCATCTTCCTCCACCAACACCCAGCTTTTATGACCGGGGTCATGCTGATCGGGCTGGCCCGCTGTATCGCCATGGTGCTGGTCTGGAACGATCTGGCCGGTGGTCAGGCGGAGTACGCGGCCGGCCTGGTCGCCTTCAACTCGCTGTTTCAGGTGCTGTTCTACGCCGCCTACGCCTACTTGTTCCTGACCGTTCTGCCACCGGTGCTGGGACTGGCTGCGGTGGCCGTGCACGTCACCATCGGACAGGTGGCACGCACGGTGGCACTGTACCTGGGCGTACCGCTGGTGCTGGGGGCAGCGACCCGCATCTGGCTCGGCCGCAGGATCGGTCAGGCAGCATATGAGCAGCGTTTCCTGCCGGCAGTGGCGCCGCTGACCCTGATCGCCCTATTGGCCACCATCGTGGTCATGTTCGCCTTGCAGGGCCGGGCCATTTTGCAGCTTCCCGCTGACGCCGCCCTGGTCGCCCTGCCGCTCGTCTTGTACTTCGTCCTGATGTTCGCCATCTCGGTCGCCCTCAGCCGGCGGGCCGGAGCCCGCCCAGATGTCGTCACCGCCCTCGCCTTCACCGCTGCCAGCAACAACTTCGAACTGGCCATCGCGGTGGCGATCGGTGTTTTTGGCATCGCATCGCCAGTCGCCTTTGCCACCGTGATCGGCCCCTTGGTCGAGGTGCCGGTGATGATCGGCCTGGTCGGTCTGGCCGCTCGTCTGCACCTGAGCCAGCCGAAGCCGGCCTGGCAGTCCGCGATCGGCGCCAAGGAGGGCTCGGAGACGTGAGTGAGCTGCCACTGGTCTACTTCGTGTGCACGGGCAACGCCTGTCGCAGCCAGATGGCCGAGGGATGGGCCAGAGCGCTGTTCGGCAGCCATCTGCAAGTTGCCAGTGCCGGTATCCAGCCGACTGGCCTAGACCCCAGGGCTACAGCGGCGATGGCAGAACTTGGGGTGGACATCTCCGCCCAGGTGTCCAAGATGTTGGATCCGCTCTTGTTGGCCCGGGCAGATCTGGTGATTACCCTTTGCGATGATGCGGACCAGCGTTGCCCTACGACGCCGCCCCAGGTTCGCCGCCTGCATTGGTCAGTTACGGATCCGGCGACCGCCAGCGGCAGCCCAGAGCAGGTGTCTGAGGTTTTTCGCCAAGTGCGCGACCAGCTTCGGCTGCGCATCGAAACCCTGCCCTTTGAGTTCGGCCAGACCTGGCCACTGAGCCATCCGCCGACAGGAGGGCTTGGCCACGACAGGGAAACCTTGTAACTAGCCCGACCCAGGGCCGGTCACCGGACCAAAGGGGGATCTCCGTGTCCACCACGCTGCCGGCGCATATCTTCCGGGCCTACGACATCCGCGGCCTGGTCGACCAGGAGTTGACCACTGACACGTACTACCGGCTTGGTCTGGCCTTCGGCCACACCTGCCGCCTGCAAGGACTGCGCGGCGTGGCGGTCGGCGGCGACAACCGTCCGAGCACGCCTGCCTTCGCCCAAGCCCTGTCCGAAGGGATTCAGGCGACTGGCCTCGACACCTTCGAGATCGGCATCCAGCCCACGCCTCTTGGCTACTTCGCCAGAGAGATGGTGGACCGGGTGGGGATGGCGATGGTCACCGCTTCGCACAACCCCAAAGAGTTCAACGGCCTGAAACTCGGCTATCGGCACGCCGCCCTCAGCGAGGATGAACTCCAGGCGCTGCGGCCGCTCACCCAGAGCGTCCAGCCCAACGCGGTCAAGGGTCATCGTCGGGAGATCGACGTCCGCACGGCCTACCTGGAGGACTATGACATCCGCGTCGGCGGCCCCTTGGGGCTCAAGGTGGTGGCCGACTGCGGCAACGGCACCGCCGGCCTCTATGAGCCGGCTCTCTCGCAACAGGCAGCAGGTGCCTGCCAAGGGCTGTTTTTGGAGTCAGACGCCTCTTACCCCAACCACCACCCGGATCCCAGCGTGGCGGCCAACCTGGTGGCGCTAGCGGCCGCTGTGGTCAGCTCAGGGGCGGACTTGGGCGTTGGCTACGACGGCGATGCCGACCGCCTGGGCGTCGTCGACCACCGCGGGGCGTTCGTGATGGCGGACCGGCTGATGGCCCTATGGTGGCAGGAGATCTTGCAAGATCACCCTGGCGTCGAGGTGCCGGTGGAGGTGAAGTGTTCGAAAATCCTCTACGACTTGGCCACCAAGTGGGGCGGGCGGCCGTTTTTCTGCCGCAGCGGGCACGCCCCGATGAAGATCATGCTCCGTCAGCGGCATTTACTGTTTGCCGGAGAGCTGTCCGGGCATTTGTTCTTCGCCGACGACTACTACGGCTTTGACGACGCCTTCTACGCGGCCGGCCGCCTGTACCGTCTGGTAGCCGCCGCAGGGCGGCCCCTGGCTGATCTGCTCGCCCAGCTGCCGGAGACCGCCAGCACTGAGGAGATCCGCTTTGCCACTGCCGACGCCGATAAGTTTCGCTTGGTGGAGGCGCTCAGCCGGCACTATGCTGCCAAGCTGCCGGTGGTGACGGTAGACGGCGTGCGCGTTCAGTTCGCAGACGGCTGGTGCCTGGTCCGGGCATCCAACACCCAACCGGTGGCGGTGTTCCGGGCGGAAGCGGACGACCAAGAGGGCTTGGACCGCATTCTCGAGGACGTCGCCATGACCGCCCGCCAGTTGGGCTGGCAGGGTCTGGCTGACGCAGCCGAAGCCGCCAGGTCTTAGTAGGGCGGGGCCTGATAGGCCGCTTCGCCGACCAGTGAACGGACATCGACCCCGGCGAAAAATGCCTTGGCCACCGAGAGCAGATGATCCAGTCCTGGTGCCTCGGCGTGGATCCACAAGATGTCAGTTTCTGTGCGCCACCAGGTCATCTGCCGTTTGGCCAGGCGGCGAGAACGGGTCAAAAATGTCTCCATCGCCACCTCTCGACGCACCTCTCCGGCCAGCACCGCCGCCGCCTCCCGGTAGCCCAGGCTGGCTAAGGGTGGTCGATCCCTGGGCAGCCCTCGTGCCATCAGCCCCGCCGCCTCTTCCACCATGCCCCCGTTCCACAGGTCAGGCGCCCGAGCGGCCAGGCGCTCCGCAATCTGCTCCCGAGTTCGCCACCAGCCGATCTTGAGCAATCGGTACGGACTGGGCCGGACCGTACCTTGGCGCCCTTGCACCTCCAGCACGCGCAGCAGACGGATGACATCTTGGCGGCCGATCTCGCGAGCCCGCTCCGGGTAGCGGCGAGCCACCTCCTGCCACAGCGGGGCGCTGCCCTCGACCTGGATGCGCCTCTGCCAGTGCCCTCGTAGTTCTGGGTCAGGCGGTACCCGCACCACCTGCCACTCACCCAGGGCGGCTCTCAGGTACAGCCCGGTACCACCGGTCACCAGCGGCCGACGGCCCCGGCCCACGACATCGGCGATGGACGCCGCGGCCAAGTCGGCGAAGTGGGCAACGCTCATCGCCTGGCCGGGCTCGGCAACGTCGATCAGATGGTGCGCCACCCCCTGGCGCTGCGACAGAGTCGGCTTGGCGGTTCCCACGTCCAGGCCGCGGTAGACCTGCACGGAGTCGGCAGAGATGACTTCGGCCCTAAGCGCCTTGGCCACTGCCACCGCAGCTTCGCTCTTGCCAGCCGCCGTCGGCCCCAGCAGCACCAGCACGGAGGGCCGCTCAACTGCGGCCAAGGTGATGCTCCAGTGAGCCAAAGGGCAAGCTGATCCACACCGGCCGCCCGTGCGGACAGTGGCGCGGCTCGGCACACCGCCATAGGGCATCGATCAGCGCCTGCTGCTCGGGGGCACTCAGCCGGTCGCCCCGCTTCACGGCGGCCCGGCAGGCGGCCATCGCCGTCCGCACCCGGCGGGATCGCTCGGTCGCCTCGCTCACCGAGGCGCAGGCTGCGACGTCGACCAGCAAGTTGTGCACGAGTGCACCCTGGTCGACGCCAGCCAGGGCGCTGGGCAGACTGCGCACCACCAGCTCACCCTGGGAGCCTAAGGCATCGATCTCCATCCCTGCCTCGGCCAGTTCGGCCTGCAGCGCCAGCACCTGCGCCGCTTCTGCTGGCAGGAGCCTGACTCGTCTGGGCTCCACGAAAAGCTGCGCCTGCGGGCGGTCGACTGCCGACAGCGCCTCGAACGCGATGCGCTCGTGGGCAGCGTGCTGATCGATCAGATACAGGCTGTGCTCGTCAGCGGCGACCAAGAACAGGGTCCGCACCTGACTGACTGCCGTGGGCGGGTCGCCGAGGGCGACTGCGCTGGACGCCAGGTGCACAGGTTCGAAGCCGATCTGGTGCGCCTGGCTGAGGTCGGCCACGGACGGCGTGGCCCCTTGGGCGCTGGCCCAAGTCTGGCTCTCACCCACCACGCGCCGCTCTAGGCCGAGCGCTCGCCTGCTGGCTTCATAGACGTGTGCGGCCAGCTCGTCTTCGGCCCGCAGCCGCACTTCCCACTTGCTGGGATGGACATTGGGGTCCACGTTCCTGGCCGGTAGCTGCAGGCACAGCACCAAGTACGGGAAGCGCCCGCGCATCAGGTGGTCCCGATAGGCCTGCTCGGCGGCATAACGCAATCTGGGGTTGTTCACCGCCCGGCCGTTGACCACGACGATCTGGGCCTGGCGATTGCCGCGGGCGCGATGCGGCCGGGAAATCAGGCCGCTAATGGTCACATCGCTATGTTGGTCAAAGATAGGCACTAGGTCTTCAGCCACGTCCAGCCCCCAGACCGATGCGGCCGCAGCCAACAGGTCGCCGTTTCCGTCGGTGGCCAGTACCAGCCGCTGGTCTGTGCTCACCCGAAATCCGACCGCCGGTGCAGCCAGGGCCAGTCGGCTGACCTCCTGGACCAAGCGGGCGCCTTCGACGTCCGCACTACGCAGATGGGCCTGTCGGGCCGGAGTGTTGAAGAACAGGTCCCGCACCGCCACTGTGGTGCCGCAAGCTGCCGCCACCCGTTCCCGCAGCAGCATCCGCCCGCCCTCGACCACCACCCGGGTGGCAGTTTGGTCGCCAGCAGCCCGGGTCAACACCTGCAAGCGGCTGACCTGGGCGATGGCAGGCAAGGCCTCGCCGCGAAACCCCAAACTGGTGATCTGGTCCAAATCGGCGAAGTCGCTGAGTTTGCTGGTGGCGTGGCGCTCCAGCGCCAGCACCACCTCGCCGGCAGGAATACCGTGGCCGTCGTCTGCTACCGTGATCTCGGCCATGCCGCCTTGGCGGTAGGTGATCTCGACCCACGAGCTCTGGGCGTCTAGGCTATTCTCGACCAGCTCCTTGGCACAAGAGGCCGGCCGCTCCACCACCTCGCCGGCGGCGATGGCGTTGATCAAGTCGTCTGGCAAGGTGCGGATGGCGGCCATCAGGACTCCTCCTCAGCCATGCGGCGGAGTTCGAACAGTAATTCCAGGGCCTGGCGCGGTGTGGTGGCTTCGAGGTCACAGGCTAGAAGCCGCGCCAGCACGGCCGATGGTTGAGCCAGCGCTGGCTCGTGCAAGCTGAAGGAGAGCTGGGCCTGATCCCAGCGCTGGCGCTCCAAGGAGCTGAGTTCGAGCTCCTGGAGGATCTGCCGGGCCCGCCCCAAGACCGCATCAGGAACCCCGGCCAGCCCGGCCACGTGCACGCCATAGGAGCGGTCGGCTGCACCGGCCACCACCTTGCGCAAGAACACCACCCGATCTCCCTGTTCGATGGCGGTCACCGCTGCATTGCCGATGCCAGGCAGCCGCTCAGGCAGGGAGGTCAGCTCCAGGAAGTGGGTGGCCACCAGTGCCCGGCAGCGATTGTGCAGGTGGAGCCGTTCCACCACCGCCTGAGCCACGGCGATGCCGTCGTAGGTGGACGTTCCCCGCCCCACCTCGTCGAGGAGCACCAAGCTGGCCACAGTGGCTCGGTGCAAGATATGGGCCACCTCTTCCATCTCCATGAAGAAGGTGGAGCGGCCGCCGGCCAGGTCGTCCCCGGATCCAATGCGAGAGAACAGGCGATCGACCAGGCCGATGGTCGCTGTCTTGGCCGGCACGAAGGAGCCGACCTGGGCCATCAGCACGATCAGCGCCGCCTGACGCAGGTAGGTGCTCTTACCGCCCATGTTGGGGCCGGTCAGGATCAGCAGGCGCGTGGACTCGTCGAGCACCAAGTCGTTGGCCACGAAAGACGCCGTGGCCGCCTCCACCACCGGGTGGCGGCCGCCCTCGATGCTGAGGGTCGGGGCCTGGACCAAAGTCGGCTGGTGGTAGCGGCGGCGGACCGCCACTTCGGCCAGAGACTGCAGCGCATCAACTGCACCCAGGGCGCGGCCCACCGTGCGCAGCAGGTCGGCTGCAGCCAACACGGCCTCAGTCAGCTCCTGGAAGGTGGCCAGTTCGATCGCCAGCGCACTCTGCTTGGCTCCCAGGATCGATTCCTCCAACGCCTTCAACTCGGCGTTCACGAATCGCTCGCCACCGGCCACTGTCTGCTTGCGCTGCCACGAGGCGGGCACCGCCGCCTGCTGGGAGCGGCTCACCTCCAGGTAGTAGCCGAAGACCCGGTTGTACCCCACCTTCAGCGTACGGATGCCGGTCTCGGCCCGTTCTCGCTGCTCCAATTCCACCATCAGCTGATGACTGTCCTGTTGCAGGTGGCGCAGACGATCGAGCTCCTCAGAGACGCCATCTTGGATGAAGCCGCCGTCTCGCCACTGGGCCGGCGGCTGTGCCACCACCGTCTGTCGGATCCGATCGGCCAAGCCATCGCAACCGACCAGGCCGGCAGCCAAATCCGCCAACATCCCGACTTGTGATGCCAGACGTTGGTGGACCTTGACGGCGGCCGCGAGCGTGGCTTCGATCCGGACCAGGTCAGCGGGCGTGAGCAGCCCGATTGCCGCCCTGGCTACCATGCGTTCGGGGTCCTTGGCCGGCGCCAGGTCGCGGCGCAACTGGGTACGCAGCAGCTTGTCTGCCACCAGTGCCGCCACCGCCTGCTGCCGATAGGAGATGGCAGGCAGCTCGGTCAGGGGGGCTTCCAGCCAGTGCACCAGAGTGCGGCGGCCCGGCGCACTCAAGGTGTCGTCCAAGACGTGGAGCAAGGTGCCAGCGCCGGTGCCACCATCTTGGCGTCGGGTGATTTCGAGGTGGCGCCAGGTGCTGGCATCGATCTCCATCTGGCGGCTATGCTCCGCAAGATGGGCTGCCTCCATCGCCCTGCCCGCTCCCGAGTGGGTGCGCAGCAAGTAGTCGGCCGCCGCGCCGGCGGCCCGGCGGACCACGGCTGCCTCGTTAATCACGCCGGTGAGCAAGGCGGCGACCTGCTCCGGGTCAGCGAGCGGCAATCCCGCCCGCTCGACCGGGCCCTTGCCAGCCACCAGCGGAACACCAACGGCATCTTCCGCCAACCATTCATCAGGGGCCAGCCGCTCCATAAATGCCATCGCCTCTTGCCGATGGTGCGGTCCCTCGAACAGGCTGACTTCAAAGCGGCCGGCGGCCGGCTCCAGCCAGGCCACGGCCGATTGCTGCACGTCGCTGGCGACAGCGGCCAGTCCGGGTCTCCTCTCCTCTGCCCCCTCGATCCAGGTGGCGGGCGTGACCAGTCGGGTCACCTCGCGCCGGACCAAGCCCTTGGCCTGCTCGGCGTTTTCCATCTGCTCAGCCAGCGCCACCCGGTATCCCTTTTCCATCAGACGCGCCAGGTAGGTGTCCAGGGCGTGGTGCGGCACGCCGCACATCGGAATCTGGCCGTCTCGGCTGGTTAGCACCAGATCCAACTCCCGCGACGCCAGTTCAGCGTCAGCGCCAAACAGCTCGAAGAAGTCGCCCAGCCGAAAGAAGAGCAACGCCGTCGGATAGCGTTCTTTGAGGGTCTGATACTGGCGCATCACAGGTGTGAGGGCGGCCATCGTCTCCTCCTTTCCGCCTCTGCGGCCGAGGTCTGAGCGTCTAGTAGTGGCCAATGATGCCGCGCTGTCGCGCCAGGTGATCAGCGGCCGTGAGCAGCCAGTAGCCGGCGACAAACCACAACACCATGTCGGCTGCAGCCTCCCACCACAAAGTGGCAGACGCCCCGTGACCCGCCGCCGCCAAGGTCGCATGCAGCACACTGACTTGCACCGACAGAGGAGCCAGCACCCCAAGCACGTGCCCCCAGGCGCCGGCGATGGTGGCCACCGGTGCGATGATCACGAACAGCAGGGCGAACTGGATCATCAGCTGCAACTGGTTCATGCGCTTGAAGAGCAGCGCCAAGGCCGCCATCATCAGCCCGATGCCCCAGGCGGTGATGATCGTCATCAGAGCTGGCACGGCCGCCAATAGCCGCCAGTCCAACTTGGCACCACTCAGGGCGATCAGGGCGGCCAAAACCACCAAGACCGGCAGCAACATCTCCAAGATGTCCATCACGCCGCGCACCAAAAAGATCTGCACGGTGTGCCAGGGGGCCAGCATCACCTGCTCCAGGGTGCCGTTTTGGGTCTCATTTTGGATGCTGTAGCCCATGAACCCAGAGGCGTTCATGACCAGGGTCCAAACCGTGTACCCGATCACCACGCCGGACAGGTTGGGCCCGCTGATCGGAGCGGCGGTCAGATAGTGGGCGCCAAAAAACATGCCGGCGAAGACGGCGAACATGACAACCATCATCGACACCGTCTCCAGCGGGTAGCGGACCAGATCGATCACCATGCGCCGCCACTCGGCGACCAGCAGCGAGCTCACAGGGCCTCACCACCGCCTGAGACCACCTGCTGGAAGACCTCGGCCAAATCGGCCTGGTGGCGCTCCACCAGCCGGATGGCAGCTGGCCGCAACACGTCGAGCAACCGGTAGATGGCCGCCGGGTCATCCTCCGGCGGCGTGACCAGCAAATCCTTCGGCGTGGGCTGCTCGAGCGGCCAGCCCAGGGTCCGTGCCGCCGCCAGCTGGCCCGCGGAAAACGCCTCACCGGCCGTGACCCGCCACACCGGGCGGCTATAGCGGGTGAGGACCTCTTCGGTGCGGCCGGTCAGCACCAGCTGGCCGGCACGAATGATCGCCAGGCGATCGGCCAACTGCTGCGCCACGTCCATCTGGTGAGTCGTGAGCAAGATGGCCACCCCCTCGGTGCCCAGCTGGCGGACGGTCGCCTTGATCGCTTCGGCTGAGGCAAAGTCCAGCCCGAGCGTGGGCTCGTCGAGCAACACCAGCTGCGGGCGGTGCATCAGGGCTTGGCACAGCGCCAGCTTCTGCTGCATTCCGCGCGACAGTGTCTGCACAGAGTTGTGCTGGCGGTCCTCGAGATCCACCATGCGCAGGAGCTCACCGGCTCGTTGCCTGGCCACCGCCGGCGTCAGCCGGCGCAGGGTGCCCCAATAGATCAAATTTTCCAGGCAGGTGAGGCGCCAGTAGAGGTTACGGCTTCCCTCCAGCACAGCCCCCAGCCGACTGGCAGCCAGGGCCGGACGGCCGGTCACGTCCACGCCGTCCACAACCACTCGGCCCTGGTCCGGGCGGATCAAGCCGGCCACCATTTTGATGGTGGTGGTCTTGCCAGCACCGTTGGGGCCCAAAAAAGCCAACACCTCGCCGGCGGCCACTGCGATCGAAATGTGATCTACGGCAGTGATTGGGCCGGTGCGGCTGTGAAATCGCTTGACCAGTCCGTCCGCCGCCAGCATGTGAATCCTCCCGGCTCAACTTTGTAAAAGATCTTCCGCCAATAGGCCTGCCGATCCTTTGTCCAGGCCCAAGAGGATGGCTCTCCCCCCTGTCGAAGCCGGGACAGCGCACGGGTGCCAAAGCGAGAAAGGTTGTGAGGGGTTGTCTCTGTCCAAATTGGACTTCAGGGCCATGGCTCAGGTGGCTGTTTCGGTCGGAGTGAATGTTCAGCCTGGACAGCGCCTGATGATCATGGCCCCGATCGATGCCGCGCCTTTGGTCCGCCAGGTGGCGGAAGCGGCGTACGCGGTCGGAGCCAAGAGTGTGCGCAGTTGGTTCGCCGACGACATCTTGGACAAGGTCACCTTGCAGCGGGCTCCCGAAGCAGGACTCAAAGACTTCCCCCACTGGCTGGCCGAGGGATTTGCCCAGGAGGCAGCCGAGGGTGCCGCCTTTTTATCCGTGGTTGGCTCCGACCCTGATCTGTTGGCCGACGTGCCCCCAGAGCGGACGGCGATGGCGATGAACGCTGCCCAAGAGGCCATGGCGGCCTTTAGGGAGCACATTATGGCCAGCCGGGTGGCGTGGTCGATCGTCTCTGTGCCCACTGCGGCCTGGGCCAAGAAGGTGTTTCCCGGCCTTAGCGAGGATCGAGCCATCGACCAGCTGTGGCAGGCGATCTGTAAGGCGAGCCGGATCGAGGGAGCGGACCCGGTCGGCAACTGGAAGATGCATGTCGCCCATCTGCAGCAGCGAGCCGATTGGCTGAACTCCCTGGAGATTGACCGCTTGCACTACCGGGCAAAAGGCACGGATCTGACGATCGGCCTGCCACCAACCCACCTGTGGGCGGCTGGCGGGCAGGCCAACGCGGCAGGAACCCAGTACGTGGCCAACATCCCCACCGAAGAGGTGTTCACCCTGCCGGACCGACTGCGGGTGGACGGCACCGTGCGCAGCACGAAGCCGCTTTCGCACGCCGGCCAGGTGATCGAGGGCATCCGGCTTGAGTTCAAAGACGGCCGCATCACCTCGTATGCCGCCGATCGCGCCCTGGACAATCTCAAGGAGCTGATCGAAACCGACGACGGATCGCACTATCTCGGCGAGGTGTCTCTGGTCCCGGTTGACTCGCCGATCTCCCAGTCTGGGACGCTGTTTTACAACACCCTGTTTGATGAAAACGCCTCTTGCCATCTGGCCATTGGCCGGGCCTATCCATTCACCCTGCGAGACGCCCAGGACGTCACGTCCGACGAGGTCTTCATGGGAAAAGGCGGCAACGTGAGTCTGACCCACGTCGACTTCATGGTTGGCGCCCAGGATCTGGACATCGACGCCACCACCCGAGGCGGCAAGTCCATCCCCATTTTCCGCGCGGGCGGCTGGGCCCAGCCGCTGTGAGTCAACGAGCCGCTGATGAATCAACAGAGAGGTCGGGGTCTATTCATGGCGCTCAGTGAGCAGGATTTCTCCGCCATCGCCGAAGTCGGGGTCCGGGTCGGGGTCAATTTGCAACCCGGACAAAAGTTGTGGGTCAACGCTTCAACCGCCCATGCGCCCGTGGTGCGGGCGATCGCCGCGGCCGCCTACCGGGCGGGGGCCAAGGACGTCACGGCTGACTTCCACGACGAACTTTTGGGCAAGATCCGTCTGACCGAGGCGCCGGAGGAGGGGCTGTGCGAGTTCCGCCAGTGGCTGGCCGACGGGATGGAAGCGGAAGCCAAGGGCGGCACCGCCTTTTTATCTGTGGTCGGATCCGACCCAGACCTGTTGGCCGATGTGCCATCCGAGCGCATCTCGATGTCCATGAAGGCACACCACCAGGCAATGGCCAAATTCATACCCTACCTGATGGCCCACCGCGCCGCCTGGTCCGTCATCTCGGCCCCAGCGCCTGCGTGGGCCGCCAAGGTGTTCCCCGCTGACTCGCCCGACGGCGCCATGAACAAGCTGTGGCAGGCGATTCAACAGGCCAGCCGCGTCGACGGCTCGGACCCCATCGCTGCCTGGCGCGCGCACATCGCCCAGTTGCAGGCCCGGGTGCGCTGGCTCAATGAGCTGCACATCGCCCGCCTCAGCTACCGCAGCCAGACCAGCGATCTGGAGATCGCGCTGCCGCTCACCCACCAGTGGGTGGCCTCCGGTCAGGCTCGGGCGGTCGGCTACCCGACCTCACCCAACATCCCCACCGAAGAAGTGTTCACCCTGCCTTTGCGCGACGGTGTGAACGGCACGGTGCAGAGCACCAAGCCGCTATCCCATGCCGGTCAGCTGATCGAGGACATCGCCGTCACTTTCAAAGATGGCCGCATCGTCTCCTATACCGCCAGCCGCGGCCTCAACGCCCTGCGCGAGGTGATCGAGACGGACGAGGGTTCGCACTTTCTGGGCGAGGTCGCACTGGTGCCCGTTGACTCGCCGATTTCGCGCTCAGGCATCTTGTACTACAACACGCTCTTTGACGAAAACGCCTCCTGCCACCTGGCGATCGGCGCCGCCTATCCCACCACCCTCACCGACGGCGGTGAGGTCGAGGGCGACGCCGATCTGCTAAAAAAGGGAGCCAACGCCAGCATGACCCACGTCGACTTCATGATCGGCAGCGCCGACCTGAGCATCGACGCCACCACTACAGATGGCCGGACCGTACCCGTGTTTCGTTCCGGAAACTGGGCCCAGGCCCTCTAGCCGTCCCCTGCCCCCTGTGGGTCCATCTGGGCTGACTGCGCCCTGGGCCAAAGTTGCACGCCGAGCACGGCCACCATGATCAAGACTGCCCCCAGCCAGCCGATGGGATTTAACACACTGCCCTGGAGCAGGTAGGCGAAGAGCGCGGCAAAGGCCGGCTCAGCACTCATGATGATTGCGGCTCGCGACGCCGAGATCGAGCGCTGCACCCAGCCTTGAACCAAGCCGCCGATCACGCTGGCGAAAATCGCCGTGATGCCCAGGGCCACCCAGGTGGAAGCCAAATGGGGAACCACCAGTTGGCGCGCTGCACCGGCCCAGACCAGACTGATCGCAGCCGTGGTGGCCACCTCCACCAGCACCAAACCGCCCACCGGCAACCGCCGCACGGCCGCCTCGGTGCCCAGGATCTGGACCGCAAAGGCCAGCGCCGAACCGACCACCAGCAGGTCCCCTCCGCTCCAGGAGGCACCGGCCCCGGTCAACAGCCACAGTCCGGCTGTGGAAAGAGCGACGCCCACCCAGACCACCCAGTGTGGACGATGCCGAAAGACGATCAGCGCCAGAATCGGCGTGAACACGACCACCAGACCGGTGATGAAGCCGACGGTCGGGACCGGGATCAGCGTCAACCCGTCGGTCTGCAACACATATCCTGCGGCCAGGAACACGCCGATCCAGGCCCCGGTGAGCACGCCGGACCAGCCCAGTTTGCCGAGGTCCCGCCAGGTAAAAGGGACGAGCAACAGGGCGGCTGCGGCAAAGCGCCAACCGAGAAAGGACATCACCGGAAAGCTTCGCACCGCCTCCTGAACGGTGACGAAGGTCAACCCCCACACTGCCGTGACGGCGAGCAGGGCCCCGACCAGCGCCAGGTACTGGGGGCGCGTCAGCATCTGGACCGTGCCTCCGCGATCGGCCGCCAGCCCGTGGGCAAGCGCCCAGCGCGCAGCGCCAACACTGCCTCGCTGAGCTCCAGATAGGGCGCCAGGCGCCTGGCGCTGGACTGGGCGGCCAGCCCGCTGGGAGATGTCAGGACCAGGCCGTGCACGCCTGCCTCCACCTCCTCGTCAAGCCAGCCGTAGCCGCACGCTCTCCCGGTCACGGCGGCGGCAACTCCCTTGCCGGTGAAGGCGGCGATCGCCGGGCGAAAGGTGCGCAGGTGCTTCCTCACCTCTCTGGCACCGTCTGTGAGCTCACTGCCCTTGAGTTCCTGGCTGGTTCGACTCATCCGCCGCACCAGGTCGGTGAAGCCATAACCCAACTGTGGCAGCAGGTAGTCCTCCTCGGGACCATAGCGGCGCGCCGTCAGGCCGGCGGCGGCCAGCAGGTGCCAAAACCGGTTTGATGGGTGCGCATAGTAGTGGCCGGTGCGCCCGGAGGTAAGTCCCGGGTTGAAGCCAACAAACACCACCAGCAGACCAGGTCTCAGGTACAACGGCAGTTCGCCGGCTGCCAGCCGGCTCAGCTGGCTTGTTCCCCCAGCATGGTCCAGGTGTGGGCGGTGAGCAGGCGTACGGGCACCAGGGTGCCGGTCAGCGCCACGTCTCCGGGGAATAGGACAGTGCGGTTGTCAAACGCCCGGCCGGTCAACACCTCTGGCCGCTTGGGCGACGGCCCTTCCACCAGCACCTGCACCGTACGGCCGACCAAACGCTGATTTTTTTCCAAGGAAATCCGGTCTTGCACCTCCATCAAACGGGCCAGTCGCTGTTGCTTCACAGCCAACGGCACCTGATCCAAAAAATCCGCCGCCGGCGTGCCGCGGCGCGGCGAGTACATGAACATGTACGAGCGGTCGAAGCGGACCTCTTCGACCAGCTGCACCGTCTGCTCAAAGTCGGCCTCGCTCTCACCCGGGAAGCCGACGATCAGGTCGGTGGTTAAGGTAGCCTCTGGAATGGCGGCGCGCACCCGGTGGATCAGGTCCAGATAGCGGTCGATCAGGTAGCCGCGGGCCATCCGCTTGAGCATGGCGTTGGCACCGGACTGGGCGGGCAGATGGAAGTGATCGGAGACCTTCTTGGAGGCGGCAATGGTGTCGATCATGTCCTGAGTGAAGTCGCGCGGGTGCGACGTGGTGTAGCGAATGCGCCACAGGCCATCGACCTCCTCCAACCGCCGTAGCAGCCCGCCAAAGGTGACGCCGTCTTGCGGTCGGTCCTTGCCATAGGCATTGACGTTTTGGCCGAGCAGGCTGACCTCGCGCACGCCCTGTCCGACCAGGGTCTGCACCTCGCTGACGATTTCGCCAAGCGGCCGGCTCATCTCCCGGCCCCGCACATAGGGCACGATGCAATAGGTGCAACGTTTGTCACAGCCACGCAAAATGGTGACCCAGGCACTGACGCGAGCGCCTGGCACTTGGCCGCGGGGGAATGCCGGCAGCTGATCGGGTTCAGGTGCGATCTCCACCACCGTGGCGGCGCTGTTGGCGGCCTGAAGGGCCAGCTCCGGAAAGCGAGCGAGATTGTGGGTGCCCATGACCAGGTTCAGGTGCGGCGCCCGGCGGGCGATCTCTTCGGCCCGCCCCGGTTGCTGCGGCATGCATCCGGTCAGACCGATGAACATGCTCGGCCGCTGGTCTTTGACCCGCTTCAGCTCACCGACCCGGCCCAGCGCCCGGTCTTCGGCGGACTTGCGCACGCAGCAGCTGTTCACCATCACCAAATCGGCATCTTCAGCCACCGGGCACCACTCGTAGCCCATCTCTTCGAGATAGGCCAGCATCACCTCGGAGTCGTTCTCGTTCATCTGGCAGCCGTAGGTAACGATGTGGGCAGTCGGCCTCAGCGACACGGTCACACACCTCCCATCTGCGCCGCTCAGTGGCCAGAGCCGCAAAGGCGCAGCATCACGTCCGCCCGACGCCAGGCTTCCACCACGTTGGCACCAGCCACCTCCAGGGTGCGGTCGTCGATCCGTTTGGCCTCCGGTAATAACCCGGCCAGGTCGGCGAGACCAGCCCGGCTGAATTCCACCCGGATGGTGGCGACACCCGGGGCACGCAGCGGTGTCACCTTTGCGCAGTCGCGCACGGCTGCCGCCACCTCTGTGGCGATCATCTCCAGCACCTGGCCTCGGGGCAGATTGCGGGCTGCCTCGCGGTCAAGGGACTCCTTGACCACAATGCTGCGCGCCCCGGGCAACGTGGCCTGGACCTGCACCGCCAGCTTGTCATCGCCGCTGACCGCCACCACGGGAACGTCGAAGTGGCCGCACAGCGCGGCATTCAGCTGGGCCTCGCCAACCCGGACACCGTTCAGGTACCAGTTGTGCGTCTGGGCGCCTGAGATGGTGTGGTCCAGCACGGCCCGGGCCGTCCCGGCCATGGCGTGATAACCGATGAATACCGCCGCCTGGGCGCCGGCGGCACCTTGCACCATGCACAGCGGCTTGTTGTATCCAGAGATCAGTTCGGCCCGGGCGTCCAGTTCTTCGTACAAGATGTTGCGCATGCCGTCGTGCGAGTCGTTGACCACCACCGACTTGGCACCGGCTGCAAAGGCGCCTGAGACCGCGGCGTTCGCCTCAGCCGTCATCAGCCGGCGAAACCTTTCGTACTGGGCAGTGCCCGGAGCTACATCGTCATGGCCGGTCACGCCGGCAATGCCCTCCATGTCGACCGAGATCAGCACGCGCATCACACCATCTCCTCAGTTTGCACTCTGGGCTCCCTCGGTACGCTTCGCCCCGACTTCGGCCAGCAGCATGGCGACAGCCATTCTGCCCCGCTCCAGATCGGACAGGCGGAAGAATTCATCGGCGGCGTGGATCCGCTCGTCTGGCTGGGCAAAGCCGAAGGCAATCGAGTCGATGCCCAGCTCGGCTTGTAAGATCGCCGTGGCCGGAACCGATCCGCCACCGCCAACCAGGATCGGCGGCCGGCCGTACAGGCGCTCCAGCACCCGCCCTGCCGCTTCGGCCACTGGGTGGCCATCGGGCAGGCGATAAGGAGTCGCCTGGCCAGAGGTCTCGGAAAACGACACCTGGACATGCGCCGGAGCGCTGCGTTCAATGTGCCTTTTGACTAGATCCAGCACCGCCTCGGGGTCTTGGTCGGCCACCAGCCGGCAGGTGATCTTGGCAAAGGCCGTGGCCGGGATCACCGTCTTGCTGCCCGCCCCCTGGAAGCCGCCGCCCACTCCGTTCACTTCCAAGGTTGGTCGCAGCCAGTTGCGGGCGATTGGGCTGAACTCGGGATCCCCCCAAAGGCCCTTGGCGCCGACGCCGTCAGCCAGCCGCTTGGCCAGTGGTGTCATCGCCTCGAGCTGCGCTGCCTGAGCCTTAGTCAGCGGCCGCACCTGGTCGTAAAAGCCCTCGACCAGCACCCGGCCGCTCGGGTCTTGCAGCCCGGCCAGAATGTGCGCCAAGGCCATCGCTGGATTGGCGATCAGCCCGCCGAGTCCACCGGAGTGGGCATCCACGGCAGCGGTCCGCACCTCTAGATGAAAGCCGATCAACCCTCGGTAGGAGGTGGTCAGGCTGGGCTGATCGTCAGCTTGTTGGCCAGCGTCCAAGTTGACCACGGCATCAGCCGCCAGCCGAGATCTGTGATCTCGGACAAAGGCGGCCAAAGATGGGCTGCCCACCTCTTCTTCACACTCCAGCAAAATGCGCACGTTCACCGGAAGGCGGCCCGAGGTCTGCAGGTATGCCTCACAGGCCCAGATCCCGGACAGCACGTTGGCCTTGGTGTCAGCCGTGCCGCGCCCGTACAGGCGGCCGTCGCGCTGTTCAGGTGCGAAGGGGGCTGAGGTCCATTCTGATTCGGGGTCTGCCGGTTGCACGTCCAGGTGTCCATAGAGCAGCAAGGTCGGCGCACCCGCCGCATGCAGCCAGTCCGCCACCACCACCGGGTGACCGCTGGTGGCAATCACCTGCACGTGCTCCAAGCCAGCTTGCTCCATGTAGGCTTTTGCCATCTCCGCCGCCCGCCGTACATCCGCCGCCCGCGCCGGTACGGTGGAGACGCTGGGAATGCGCACCAGCGCCAGAAGGTCTTGCAAAAACCGCGCCCGGTTAGCCTCCAGGTAGCTCAGCTCCTGCGACACAGGCATCATCCTCTCTTCGTTGGGCGGGCGGCAGCTCAGGGTCAAGACGGCGGCAGCGGGCTTTGTAATTCCTGGTTCTCCGCCTCCAGGTACACCTGATCCGTCTCCTGATCATAGGCCAACAGCTCGGCGTAGCGGCCCCAGTCGATCAGAGTCTCCATCTGGCGGCGGGAATCCTCCGGGCTGTAGTAGCGCTCAAACAGTCCCAAGAAGGTCTCTGCCCCCACCCGCTGCTGCGGGTGGCGCTCCAGTTCGTGCCGGATGTGGGCCAGCGCTGGCACGTTGGCGAGGGCGGTGTCACGAAACAGTTCTTTGCGGGCCAGCACCGTGGCCTGAGCAAAGGCCCGGCCGGGCTCGGTCAGCGCCACATCGCCTTCGCGCACCCGGCCCAGGCCCAGCATCTCGACTGCTTCCACGATCGGCAGCAGATCCTCCAAGTCCATATTCAGTTCGTCGCCCAGACGATAGAGGTCCGTGCTCCCGCCCAGGTCGTCCAACAGTTCGATCATGCCGGTCAAAGATCCCGCCCGCACCGCCGGCACCGGCGTCGGCCGCCGTCTGGTGAACACAGAGTCGGTGGCCGCCGGCCGAGCCGTCAGGGTCTGATAGATCTGGTCGACCAGGCGGACGAAGCGGACGTCTTCGCGCTCTCGCCAATGCGGCAGCAAGATCGGCACCTGGGCGATCACCCGGGCCGGCTCTCGCGACAAGATCACGGCCCGATCGCCCATGTACACCGCCTCCTCGATGGAGTGGGTGACAATCAAGATGGCCTTGGTCGGGATCCGCTTTTCCAACCACAACTCCAGCAGGTCTCGGCGCAGGTTCTCGGCGGTCAGGACGTCCAGCGCTGAAAACGGCTCGTCCATCAAGAGCACGTCCGGCTCCACCACCAGGGCGCGGGCGAACCCGACCCGCTGACGCATGCCGCCGGAGAGCTCCTTTGGGTAAGCCCCTTCGAAGCCGTCTAAGCCGATCATGTCGATCACCTTCAGCGCCCGCTCCTGGCGCTCTCTGGCACCCAGTCCCTGCGACTTGAGGCCGAGCTCCACATTCTCCTGGACGGTCAGCCAGGGAAACAGGGCAAAGGACTGAAAGACCATCGCCACATGCGGGTTGACCCCGGTCAGCGGCTTATCCAGGTAGCAGACCTGTCCAGACGACGGCTCCACCAACCCGGCAATGATCCGCAGCAGCGTCGACTTGCCAGATCCAGACGGACCGAGGATGGTCAAGAACTCTCCCTCTTGCACGCCGAAGCTGACCTCATCGAGAACCCGCACCGGGTTGCCGCTGGGCATCGAGTAGTCCTTGACGATCGCCTCTACCGAAAGCAGGGTCTGAGCACTGGCCATGAGCGAAGCCTCCTCTCCTACTCCTCGACGTGGAACCGGGTCTCAGCCAATCGGTAGAGCGGTCTCCACAGCAGCCGGTTGGTGGCCACCACGAATCCAGACATCACCACGATGGCCACCAGCAGCGCCACCGTGTTGCCACTGGCGGTAGACTCGGTCACCAAGGCGCCCAGGCCCGAGGCGGCCAGCGTCTTGCCGTGCCAGACCACCACTTCCGCCACGATACTGGCGTTCCAGGCGCCACCGGCGGCAGTGATACCGCCCGTGATCAATGATGGGAAGATCGCCGGCAAAATGAGCTCTCGCCAGACTCGGGCCCCTCTCAGCCCGAACACCTTGCCGGCCTCCTTGAGGTCAGCCGGAATGGCCATGGCGCCGGCCATCACATTGAATAAAATGTACCACTGGGTGCCCAGCATCATCAGCGGGATGGCACCCCAGTTCAGGTTGAGCCCAACCCGGATGAACAGCACCACGATCAGCGGAAAGAGCACATTGGCCGGGAAGCTGGCCGCCATCTGGGCCAGCGGCTGAGCCCACTTCAGGGCCCGGGCATTCATCCCCACCCACACCCCCACCGGCACGGTCCACAGTGCGCCCAAGCCCACCGCCGCCAGCACCCGGCCCAGGGTGTAAAACCCGAGCACGATGGCCTTGGGTACCAGTCCGAGATCGCTTCCCACCACATGCGCTGCGCCCAAGACAGCGAACACGATGGTGCCGCCGATCAGCACAAAACTGAGCACGGTACTGACCAGCCGCCACTCGCGGCGGGCCGGCGGGCGGGTGGTGGCACGCCGGATCATGTGCACCTCCAGGCTCTCCACAACGGGCATCAATAGCCGCTCACGCAGGGATTGGACCAAGCTGGAGCGGCGCAAGGTGGTGAGGATGAACGAGCTCGGCGCCTCCTCCTGGGATTCCACCTGCCCCATCTTGAACTTGGTGCTCCAGGCCACCAGCGGCCGCCAGAACAACTGATCCACGGCGACGATCATCAGCAATAGCGCGGCCATGGCGGCTAGCAGGGCAGCCGTGTTGCCGCGCTGCTGGGCGACAGCGATGTACGACCCGATCCCCGGCAGATGGATGGTGCGGTGCTGATAGAGAAACGATTCCGACGCCGCCAGGAAAAACCAGCTGCCGCCGAAACTCATCATCGAATTCAGCACCAAAGGAATGATGGCGGCTGGCAACTCGAAGTGAATCAGCCGCTGCCAGCGGCTGAGCCGCATCACGCTGGTCACCTCTTGCAGGTCCTTGGGCAACGTGCGCAGCGTGTGGTAGAAGGCAAAGGTCATGTTCCAGGCCTGGGCCGTGAAGATGGCAAAGATAGCTGCCGCCTCGAAGCCCCAAAACGGGCCGAACAGCAACACAAAGCCGCCCACTGATGCCGCCAAAAACCCCAGCACGGGCACTGACTGCAAGATGTCGAGCAAAGGCACCAAGATCCGATCGCCGACCCTGGTATAGGCAGCGGCATAACCATATCCGATGGTGAACAACAACGACGCCAAAAAGGCGATGAAGATGCGGCTAAGCGACCTCAGGGCGTCGACCGGCAGGGACCAGCCGGTCAGATTGAAGGGTCCGCTCTGGGCCAACACGTCTTCCGGCGCCACCCGCCCGGCCAACAGGAGGGCGACGATCAGGGAGATCACGAATAGCATGATGCCGAGATCGGCTAGATTGAGGCGCCTCAGTCGGAGGTTCTCGGTCTTCGGTAGCCACGCCATCGTCAGCCCCCTTTCCGCCCAGGTGGGAGAATCTCTCCCATTATAGCGGCGCCTTGGCCAGCGCCAACCCATCAGAAAGGAAGTGGCGCCATCTCGCTGGACGGATTGCAGGTGAAGGCGCTGACCGAGGCCCTCGCCGAGCGCCTGCAGGGCATGCGCCTGGAGTCGGTGCAGATGCCGGACAAGCATACGGTCGTGTTCACCATCGGTCGGCTGCCAGACGCCCTGTTGCTGTCTATCGACCCGGCAGCCAATCAGCTGGCACTGGTCCCGGCACCATCTCGCCGCTCTTCTCAGCTACGCCACCCGATGCGCGATCTGCTGGCCTCCCGCTTGGTCGGTGGCACGATTTTGAGCCTGTGGGCGCCCCTCGGCGAGCGGGTGGTGATTTTGGACGTGGTCAGCCGTAACCGCATCGGAGACCGCACCGGCTCGCAGCTGGTGCTCGAGCTCTTCGGCTCCCGGGCTGATCTGGCCCTGGTCGAACGCAGCGAAGTGGTGGAGAGTCTGCGCCGGCGCCGGCTCGAGCCGCGCGACCCCTATCAGCCTCCACCGGCGGTGGTCGACCCAAACCTGCCCGGCGTGGGCGGCGCGCCCTTGGTGCTGCGCGAATTTCGCCACCTGGCAGCGGACGACAAAGAGGCGGCCACCGCTTTCTGGCGGCGGATCTGGGCCGAACCGGGGCAGTTCTCCCCGGTCCGTTTGGAAGGCCTTTCACCGCCGTTTTATCCGGTGCCCTTGAGCCATCGGCCCGGTGCGCAGCCGTCCGTTCCGGACTTCCTGGCGGCCATGTCTGAGGCCGCTCTAGAGGCGCGCCGCACAGCCCAGTTGGAGGCGCGGCGCCGCGTGCTTTTGTCCGAGCAAGAAGCCGCACTGGTCCGACTTGAACGCCAAGAACAGGACCTGCAAGCGGCGCTGCAGGCGTCAGCGCAGGCCGCCGTGCTGCGCCGTGAGGCCGAAGCGCTGCTCACCGTGGTGACCAGCCTACCGGCCGGCGCCAGCCAGTTCACCTACACCGACTGGGAGCATGGCGATCAGCGCACCGTCGAACTCGATGCGACCAAACCGCCGACGGCGGTGGCTGAGGCATGGTTCAAGGAGGCGCGCCGGATCACCGTCCGCGCAAGACGAGCGGCGACATTGCTGCCAGCGCTGCAGGCTAAGGTGCGAGCGGCTGCGGCGGCTCGCGACCAAATCAGTACAGCCGATCACCTCCCGGACGCCCCCCCTGCCCAGGGCTCGGCGGCGACGCAGCGCAAGACGACGTCAGCAGCCCACCCCTACCACACCTGTCGCACGCCAGCTGGCCATCAGTTGCGCGTCGGCCGCAACCAGCAGGGCAACGACCTGTTGCTTCGCTTGGCGCGCCCTGGCGACTTGTGGCTGCATGCGCGTGGCATCCCCGGCTCGCACGTCATCCTGTCCACTCAGGGCGGCGTTGGCGAGACCGACAAAGAGGCCGCCGCCCTGCTCGCCGCCCACTTCTCCAAGGGCCGTCAGGCCCGCACCGTGCTGGTCGACTGTACGCTGCGCCGCCACGTGCGAAAGCCAGCCAAGGCGGCCCCTGGGCACGTCGTATTCGATCATGAGGAGACCCTGCAAGTGAATCCGGAAGGCAGCCTGCTGGCATTTCTGTTGAGTCAGTTGGAGTCTGACGTCTAGGGTGGCGGACAGGAATCGGCCGGGCCAAGGAGAATCCTCCTCTGTTTTAGGTAGGAGGTGAGGTCGATGCGCCTTTTCCCGATGATTCTAGGCGCCGCCTTGTTGGTATTGGTCTCCGGTTGCGGTGGTAGCGCCCCGGCAGCTTCCACCAACCCACCCGCGAGCACAACGGCATCCAGCTGCACCCTGACCGTCAACATCACGCAGGCCGGCGGAACGGTGTGGGGCACGGTCACAGTGGTCGACGGCAGCGTGAACACGACCGTCACATCCGCTTCTCAACAGGTGTCGGTGCCCTGCAACTCCACCGCGACACTCAGTGAGGCGGCGGTCAGTTCGGCCACTTGGCCCTTCACCAACTGGACACTGAACGGCGACTCCGGTGCTTATTCGTCCACCACCAAGAGCGGAACGACCATCTCGGTCCCAGTTAAGGCCGCTACCAGTGTGACGGCCACCTACATCTTGAGTGCGGGCGGGTCTTCCGGCGGCTCGTCTGGATCGGGGGGCAGTTCTTACTCAAGCCAGTCCTCCGGGAGCAGCTCCGGAGCCAGTGCGGCTCCGCCCAGCAGTAGCTCTTCTGGCAGTTCCTCGTCGGGTAGCGGGTCCTCTAGTGGGTCATCTGGAGGATCGTCCTCGAGCGGTTGGTAAGCTCAGCCTCGGCGGGAGGAGCCGGTAGCCCACCGGCTCCTCTGCACGCTTTCGTTTTGTCGAGATCAGTCGCCCTCCGCAGTCGGCGGCTGGCGTGGCGCCAAGGAAGACAAACCGTCTAGCGATGACGAGGACGGTGGGCGCGAGTTCGGGCGAAGCTTGGGCTCAAGGCAAAGCTGGACAGACACGAGCTGCCAGTGTGGCAGGACGTGTTGGCGAGGCGCGTGCTGGAAGGAGCATGGTCTCGCCCGCCTAGTCCCCACTCAGCCAGGACTTGGCCAAGGCGATTTCCGCCTCGTATTCCTTGATGTCCTCGACCGGCGTCTCCATCACCAGCGGCAAGGTGGACAACCACGGATGGCGCAGGATGTTCAAGATTCCCTGCTTGCCCAGGCTGCCCTGGCCCAGGTTCTGATGACGGTCCTTGTGGGAACCCAGCGGGAATTTGCTGTCGTTTAAGTGCATGGCTCGCACGCGGTCTCTGCCCACTGTCTGGTCGATGTCAAAGAGCAGCTGGTCGATGCCGTGGGCAGTCGTGAAGTCATATCCCTGACTGAAGAGGTGACAACTGTCCAAGCACACGCCCAAGGTGGGTGGCGCACCGGCGCCGTCTAGGATCTGGGCCAGCTCAGCGAACGACGCCCCGATCTCGCTGCCCGAACCAGCCATCGTCTCGAGCAGCAACATGGTGGTCGAACTGGCGTGCGGCAGCGAATCTTTCAAAACGGCCACCACCCGCTCGATCCCGGCGGCCGCACCATCTCCCAGATGGCTGCCCGGATGCAGGCACATGTACTCGCCGGCAAAGCTCTCCACGCGTCGAAAGTCTTCGGCCACCACCATCCGGGCGAAGCCCTGGACCGAGGTCTTGTTTCCAGCCAAATTGACGGTGTACGGCATGTGGCCGACCGTCGGGCCGATGGCGTAGGTCTGGCGTGCCGTCTGCCAGGCGGCGACCTCCTCGGCCGGAATCTGGCGGGCGCTGCCACCTCTCGGGTTTCTGGTGAAATAGGCGAAGGTGTTGGCACCAAGGCTAGCCGCCGTCTCAGCGGCCTCCGGCAAACCGGCGCTGATGCTCAGGTGCGCTCCCAGCCACATCTTATGGCGCCTCCGGATAGTCAAAGAAGCCCGCTCCCGCCTTCTTTCCGACCCGCCCGGCCCGCACCAGCCGGCGCATCTCGACTGGTGGTGCGTATTCGGGCAATCCGAACTCCCGCTGAAAATAATCCATCACGTCGAGGCAGACGTCGACTCCGGTGAAGTCGAGCAGGGTCAACGGACCCATCGGATGATTGAGGCCGAGCCGGATGGCGGTGTCGATATCCTCTGCAGATGCCAATCCCTCAGCGTAGACCTTCACCGCTTCGGCCAAAAACGGCATCAGGATGCGGTTGACGATGAATCCCGGACTGTCCTTTTTGACCTCGATGGCGGTCTTCCCCATCGTCTCGGCCAGGTCTTTCGCCCGTTGCACAGTCTGATCCGAGCTGCCCAGGCCGCGAATCACCTCGACCAGTTTCATCACCACCGGCGGGTTGAAAAAGTGCATGCCGACCACGCGTCTTGGGTCGCGCACGGAGGCGGCCAGCTGCGTGATCGAGATCGAAGACGTGTTGGTGGCGATCACCGCAGTTGCCGCCAGATGCGCATCGAGCGCTTTGAAGACAGCCTGCTTCACCTCCACCCGCTCCACCACCGCTTCGATGGCAAAGCTCGCCCCCGCGGCACCAGCAGCAATGTCGGCCACCGGGTGAATGCTGGCGATCAGGGCCTTGGCTTCGTCAGCGCTGAGCCGGCCCTTGTCCACAGCCCGCTGGTTGAGCTGGCGAATGCGGTCGAGACCTCGGGTCACCTGGGACGGGTCTTGATCGGTCAACCGTACACTCAGCCCGCTCTGGGCGGCCAGATGGGCGATGCCACTGCCCATCTGCCCGGCTCCCACCACCAACAGCGTCTCTGCCATGCCGATTCCTCCTGTCCGCATCGGCTCAGCCCTCGCCTCGCTCCACCACCATGGCGATGCCCTGGCCGCCACCGATGCACAAGGCGGCGACGCCGAACTTCTGTTGGCGGCGGCGAAGCTCGTAGAGCAGCGTGAGCAACAGCCGGGCACCGCTGGCACCGACCGGATGGCCCAGTGCAATGGCACCGCCGTTGACGTTGGTCTGCTCACGAGGCAGCCCCAGCAGCCGTTCCACCCCCAGATACTGAGCGGCGAAGGCCTCGTTCACCTCGAACAGGTCGATGTCGGTCACAGCGAGATGCGCCCTTGCCAAGGCAAGCTGAATGGCGCTGACCGGGCCAAGCCCCATCCGGGTGGGGTCGACGCCGACCACCGCCCAGCTGCGAATTGAGCCCAGCGCCGGGCGGCCGGCTGCCTTCAGGCCGGCGTCAGTGGTCAGCACCACGGCGCTGGCGCCGTCGTTGATGCCAGATGCGTTGCCGGCCGTGACCCGTCCACCTTGGCGGAAGGCCGGCTTGAGGCTGGCCAGTTTCTCGACTGAGGTGACGCGCGGGTGTTCATCCGCGGTGACCTCGCCGACTGGCACGATCTCGGCGGCAAAACGCTCCCTAGCCGCTAGGGCCCGCTGATGCGACAGCAGGGAGAATTCGTCTTGCTCCTGGCGGCTGATCTGCAAGTCGTCGGCGATATTCTCTGCCGTCTCAGCCATTGAGCAGCCGCAGTCCACGTCGGTCAGGCAATCCCAAAGACTGTCCCCGACCTGGCCGCCGCCTAGGCCCCAGCCCTCTCTGGTGCCACGCAGCACATGCGGCGCCTGAGACATCGACTCTGTGCCGCCCGCCACCGCCCACTCGGCCTCATTGCCGAGCAGCGCCTGTGCGGCGCTGACCACCGCTTGCAGGCCAGAGCCGCACAGCCGGTTCACAGTCAACGCCGGTGCGGCCACCGGTAAGCCCGCTCTCAGTGCCACATGGCGGGCCAGGTACACGGCGTCCGCAGACGACTGGATGACATTCCCGAACACCACTGCTCCGACCCGCTGTGGATCCACTTCGGCTCTGGCCACCGCAGTGCGCGCCACGATCGTACCGAGATCTACGGCCGACACGCGCTTGAGCCCGCCCATGAACCTGCCAAAGGGCGTGCGCGCCCCATCCACCACATGAATCGTCACTTAGATCCTTCCTTCCGCTGGCTCAGCCGCACCTGGCGACGCTTCTGGGCATCGCTGAAGGCCTGCCGGTCTTGGTCTGTAACCAAAGTCAGAGCCGGCACCGGGATCGGGCGCAGATCCCGATCCACCGCCACAAACGACAAAAAGGCACGATTGGTCAGCTCCCGGGCCCCGCTCAGCAGCTGCTCCGACCACACCTCGACCGAGACCTCCAGCGAGGTTCGGCCCACCCAGTCCACCTGCGCTTGCAAGAGCACCGCCATGCCCTCTCTGATCGGCCGCTGGAAGGTCAACTGGTCGATCGCCACCGTCACCACATAGGAATGCGAATGCCGAATCGCCGCCATCGAGGCGGCCATATCGATCCAGGCCACCATCTGGCCTCCGAACAACGAACCCAGAGAGTTGGTGTGCATCGGCATCACCATCTGCACCATCTCCACGCGGGACGCACCCGGCGTGCCTGGGGTACCGGCGTCTGCCATCTGCTATCCCTCCTTGGGTCTGGTCAGAGGCACCGCCTGGGCACACAGCGGACACTCTTCGGCTGGCCACTGGTTGACCGCAAGCGACCAGGCGGCCCGAAACGGCACGCCAAAGGTGGCTTGGCCAGCACTGCGATCGGCCACTGCCGCCACTCCCACCACCTGCGCCGGTTGGCCGCGCAAATGGTCGAGCACTTTTTGTACCGAGCCACCAGTGGAGACCGCGTCCTCCACCACCAGTACGCGTTCGCCCGCCGCCAGCCGAAACCCTCGCTTCAGGGCCATACCGGCATCTGACTTCTCGGTGAACAGCGCCCGGGCGCCCAGTGCCGCCGCCACCTCGTAGGCCAAGATGACGCCGCCCATAGCCGGGCCGACCACAGCCTGCGGCTGCTCTTGGCGAAAGAGATCAGCCACGGCAGCGCCCAACAGCCGGCCCCAGGCCGGCCGTTCGAAGGCCCGGGCCATGATCAAGAACTGGTCGCTGTGCAGCCCGGAGGTGAGCAGGAAGTGGCCGCGCAACCAGGCGCCGCTGGCGATCAAGATCTCCGGCACGGTGCCAGATTCACTCACAGGCCCACCTCCTGAGCTTGCCGCAGTCTAGCCTGAGGATCAGCCGCCGCCGTGATCGGCCGGCCGATCACCAGCTGGGTTGCCCCCGCCAGCAGCGCCTGCGCCGGATCCATGGTGCGGCGCTGGTCGCCGGGGTCATCGCCGCTGAAGCGAATGCCGGGCGTCACGATGTCGAAGGCCTCCGGAGCCATTTGCCGCACCATCTTCGCCTCCACACCAGAGGCCACCACACCATCGCAACCAGCCGCCCGGGCTAACCTGGCCAAGCGGCGGACACTGGTTTCAGGGGAATCCTGATAGCCGATCTCGCCCCACAGCTGATCGTCCAACGAGGTGAGCACCGTCACCGCCCAGACCTTGGTCCCCTGACCGTGCGCCGCTGCTACTGCCGCCTCCAGCATCGGCCGCCCGCCTTGGGCGTGCACGGTGACGGCGTCTGCACCGCAAGACGCCAGTTGCGCGGTCGCCCGGCTCACCGTCTGCGGGATATCGTGGAGTTTGAGGTCCACCATCACCTTCAGGCCGGCACCTTTCAGCCGGGTAATGGCCTGGGGGCCAGCTTGAGAAAATAACTCCAAGCCAACTTTGACCCAGCGCAAGTCCGGGCCAAGACGCCCGATCAGGCCCTCCGCCAGCTCCCAACTAGCCACGTCCAGCGCAACGATCACCCGCTCACGAACGTCCACGGCCGTCTCTCCTCTCGCGCTCTTGGCGGACCGCCCTGCCAACCGCTTCGTCCACGGTCTGGTAGCCGGCTGTGCTCAGGGCCGCAGGTAACTCGTCAATGATCCGCAGCGCCGTCCACGGATCTCGAAACAAAGCCGTACCAACCGCCACCGCCCCGGCACCAGCCTGCAGGAAGCTGACGGCATCTTGGGCGGTGGCGATGCCGCCCATCCCGATCAGGTCCACCGGCAAGGCGGCCGCGACCTCCAGCACAAAGCGCAGCGCGATCGGCCGGATGGCCGGTCCGGACAGGCCGCCGGTCCGATTACCCAGAACCGTCTGACCGCTGTTGCGGTCGATGGCCACGCCCAATACAGTGTTAATCAAAGATAGTGCATCTGCCCCAGCCTCCACCGCCGCGCGGGCGTACGGCAGCGGGCCACTGGTATTGGGCGAGAGCTTGACGATCAAGGGCAGTGCGGTCACCTTGCGCACGGCGCTGACCAGGCCAAACAGGGCTCGCTCATCCGTGCCGAAGACCAGGCCATCGGCGATGTTGGGGCAAGAGACGTTCAGCTCGACCGCGCCGACTCCGGCCGCAGTGACCGCCTCAGTGACCGCCACATACTCGGCCACCGAGTGGCCGACCACGTTCACCACCACCGCCGTGTCAAAACGGCGCAGCCAGGGCCAGTCCACGTCTAAGAAGTGCTGCAAGCCCGGGTTTTGCAGACCAATCGCATTGAGCATGCCCGACTCCGTCTCAGCGACGCGCACGCCTGCATTCCCAGCCCAGGGCGTCACTGACACCCCCTTGACCATGATGCCGCCCAGCCGAGACAGATCAAACAGCGGTGCGAACTCCCGGCCGTAGCCGAAGGTGCCAGAGGCGACCAGCACCGGGTTCTTCAAGCTCAGGCCGCCGACCGACACCGCCTGTGCGCTCAAAGCGTCACCTCTTCGGCCAAAAAGGTCGGCCCCTCCTGGCACACCCGCAGGTATCGGCCATAGGCACCCAAGGTCGGATCAGGGTGAGCGGCCTCCACCGTACAGCCGAGACAGGCGCCAAAACCGCAGGCCATGTGCGCCTCCAGGGTCAGGTAGGTGGGCACGCTGCGTCCTGAGGCCCAATGCTGGACGGCCCTCAGCATGCCTACGGGTCCACAGGCGTAGACGGTTTTGGCCGCGTCCGAAAGCACATCTGCGGCCGCCGCCCGCCTGCCGGCACTGCCGTCGTTGGTCGTGACCAGACACTCGTCTACCGCCTGGGCAAAGGCCTCCACCGCCAGCAACTCCGCGCTGGTGCGGGCGCCGATCACTGCCACCACACGGTGGCCGCTCTGACGCAGGGTCAGCGCCCAGTCGTAGAGCGGCGGCACACCCACACCGCCGCCGACCAGCCATACCTCACCCGGTGCAGGGTCGCGGTAGGGACGACCCAGTGGACCGAGCACGCGCAGGCGGCTGTCCGGCATCAGGCCTGCCAGATGGCGGGTCCCGCTTCCGGTTGTCTTGAAGAGCACCGAAATGGTGTCGGTCGAACGCCGGAAATAACTCATCGGCCGCGCCAGATAGGGTGCTCCCGCCGCCTCGGACAAGAGCATCACGAACTGGCCAGGGCGCAGGGCTGTGGCCAGGCTTGGTGCCTCGAGCACCAGTTCACACACCCCCGGCGCTACCGTCAGCCGCTCCAGCACGCGGACCGTCTCTTGGCTGACGCTCATCTTGGTTCACCCGCCCTCGTGCCCGGCAACTGGGCGAGATAGTCCTGCAGGGCCAGCGTACGCGGCCTGCGGTCCCAGGACAGGGCGTGCAGCACCGCCCGCACCGTGTCCAGCGACGTGATGCAGGCGACGCCGTGCTCGACCGCTGCCCGCCGGATGCGAAAGCCGTCGCGCTCTGGCTTGTGGCCGCGGGTGATGGTGTTCACCACCAGGGACACCTGCTGACTGGCGATCAAATCCAAGATGTCCGGGTGGCCGTCGCCGATCTTGGCCACCCGCTCCACCTCCACACCACGCTGCTCTAGTGCGCTGGCCGTCCCGCCCGTGGCCAACAGCCGAAAACGGCGCGCCGCCAGTTCCTCGGCCAGCGCCACCACCTCTTCCTTGTCCCGATCCGCCACCGTCAGCAAGATGGCCGAACCCTCTGCCACGGCAAATCCTGATGCCTCGAAGGCCTTGACGAGAGCCCCTTCGAACGTTGCATCCAGACCCAGCACCTCACCTGTCGACTTCATCTCCGGGCCGAGTGCTGCATCCACCGCTCCCAGTTTGGCCCAAGAGAACACCGGCACCTTTATGCCCACGTGCATGGGCTCAGGCCAGATGCCGCCGGGCACTTGGTGGTCGCTGAGCCGATCGCCCATCATCAGGTGGGTGGCTAGTTCTGCCAGTTTGATGCCTGCCACTTTCTCCAGAAAAGGGATGGTGCGGCTGGCCCGGGGGTTGGCTTCGATCACCAAGATCTCGCCGTCTGAGACCACGAACTGGACGTTGAGCAGCCCCTTCACGCCCAGCCCCACGGCAATGCGGCGGGTGATCTCCGCCACCTGTTCTTTTTGGGCCTGGCTCAACGAGTGGGCCGGATAGACGGCCATGGAGTCTCCCGAATGCACCCCGGCTCGCTCGATGTGCTCCATGATGCCGGCGATCAGCACCTTTTCGCCGTCGGACAGGGCGTCCACCTCGACCTCGATGCCGGCGCAGTACTGGTCGACGAGCAGGGCCTTGAGTTGACCGGCTGCGGCCATGGCGTCTAGGTAGGCGCTCAGCTCCTGGGGGTCGTAGGCGATCTGCATGGCCCGGCCGCCGAGCACGAACGAGGGCCGGACCAAGACCGGGTAGCCGATCATCTGGGCGGCAGCGAGCGCCTCCTCCCGGCTATCCACAGCCCGGCCCAAGGGCCGCCGGATGTCCAGGCCAGCGAGCAAGGCGTCAAACTGGCCGCGATCCTCCGCTGCCCACAGTCCGGCCAGCGGTGTCCCCAGAATCCGGATGCCAGCCTGCTCCAAGCGGGCGGCCATATTCAGGGCAGTCTGGCCACCGAACTGCACCAAAACGCCGCTCACCTGTTCGTGGCTACACACCTCCAGCACGTCTTCCAACGTGACCGGCTCGAAGAACAGGCGGTCTGACTCGGAAAAGTCGGTGGACACTGTCTCCGGATTCGAGTTCACGATCAGGCCGCGCACCCCCCGCTGGCGCAGTGCGCTGAGGGCGTGCACCGTCGAGAAGTCGAACTCGATGCCCTGCCCGATCCGGATCGGCCCTGAACCGATCACCAGCACCCGCTCTCCAACCAACTCCTCGGCCTCGTCTTGTTGGTCGTAACAGGCGTAGAAGTAGGGCGTCTTGGCCAAGAACTCGCCGGCACAGGTGTCGACCATCTTGTACACCGGGTGGACACCGCTCGCCCAGCGAGCGGCCCGCACTGTTGCCTCGTCGATGCCCCAGCACTCGGCCAGGCGGCGGTCGGCGTATCCCTGACGCTTGAGCGTGTGCCAAGTGGCGGCTGACATCTCAGCCAAGGGCGGCAGGGACTGCTCGCCCGCAACCAGCGCCCTGATCTCTTCCAGAAAGTAGGGCCGGATCCGGCTCAGCTGGGCCACTTGGTCCAGGTCCCAATTCCGGCGAAAGGCCGCGGCTACGGCAAACAGGCGATGGTCGTCTGGCTCAGACAGCGCCTGGGCCAAACTGCGATCGTCCAATGCCTCCACCTGCCAGGCAAAAAGGCCACACTGGCCCGCTTCCAAGGCCCGGATCGCCTTTTGCAGGGCACCGCCGAAACTGCGGTCGATGGCCATCACTTCTCCGGTGGCCTTCATCTGGGTACCAAGCCGGCGATCCGCCTGCACAAACTTGTCAAACGGCCAGCGCGGGATCTTCACCACCACGTAGTCGAGGGCTGGCTCAAAACAGGCTGTGGTCTCACCGGTCACCGGGTTGGTCAGCTCGGCCAGGGTATAGCCAATGGCGATCTTAGCCGCCATCCGGGCGATCGGGTAGCCGGTGGCCTTCGAGGCCAGGGCGCTGGAACGGCTGACCCGCGGGTTGACCTCGATCACCCGGTACTCTGAGCTTGCTGGCTGCAGCCCGAATTGCACGTTGCAGCCGCCTTCCACCTTCAGGGCATGGACGATGGAGAGGGCGGCCGAGCGCAGCAGCTGGTAGTGGTGGTCGGTCAAGGTCAGGCTGGGGGCGACCACGATCGAATCTCCGGTGTGCACCCCCACCGGGTCGATGTTCTCCATGTTGCAGACGGTGATGGCGTTGCCGGCGCTGTCGCGCATCACCTCGTACTCCACCTCGATCCAGCCGGCGATCGACTCTTCGATCAGGCACTGATGGATCGGGCTCAGTGCCAATCCGCGGCCCAAAACCTCAGCCAGCTCCTGCGGCTGGTCTGCGAAGCCGCCACCGGTTCCCCCTAAGGTATAGGCCGGGCGGACGATCACCGGGTAGCCGATGGTGGCCGCGAATTGCTGACCGGCCGCCACCGACTCCACCACCAGACTCCTCGGGATCGGCTGACCGATCTCCAGCATCAGTTGCCGGAATGCTTGGCGGTCTTCGGCCTGGCGGATGGCGGCCAGATTGGTGCCAAGAAGGCGGATGTTCAGGGCCTCCAGCACACCTGCCTCCGCCAGGCCAACCGCCAAATTGAGCCCCATCTGCCCGCCCAGGGTGGCGATCAGGCCGTCTGGCCGCTCGCGCTCCAAGACCCGGCTGACCGAGGGCACCGTCAGCGGCTCCAAGTAGACCCGGGCGGCCATCTCCGGGTCGGTCATGATGGTGGCCGGGTTGGAGTTGATCAACACCACCTCCACCCCCTCCTCGGCCAGGGCGCGACAGGCCTGGGTACCGGCGTAGTCAAACTCGGCGGCCTGCCCGATCACGATCGGTCCAGAGCCGATCACCGCCACCTTGCGCAGCCTGTGATCACGCACGGCGGCCACCGACCAGTTCGTCCAAGATGCGATCGAACGCCACCCGTTCGTCACGCGGACCGGGCCCGGCCTCGGGATGGTACTGCAGCGACCGAATCGGCAGCTCGCGATGCCGCAGTCCCTCGACCGTCTGATCGTTGGCATTGCGGTGCGTGACCTCCAGGGCACCGCCCTGTAGACTGCCCTCGTCGACGGCATAGCCGTGGTTTTGGGCGGTGATCCGCACCAGGCCACTGGCCTCGTCACGCACCGGGTGGTTGCCGCCGCGATGCCCGAAGCGCAGCTTATAGGTGGAGCCGCCAAAGGCGCTGGCCAGCAGCTGATGTCCGAGGCAGATGCCGAACACGGGCACCCGCTGCGCCACCTCGGCCACCACCGCGGTCCAGTCCGGAAGATCAGCTGGGTCGCCAGGGCCAGGTGACAAGACCACCAGATCAGGACGCGCGGCCAGGATCTGGTCGGGACTCGAAGTAGGTGGCAGCAGGCGGACGCCGACCTGGCGCCGGGTCAGTTCGGTCAGGATCTGCCGCTTCACGCCATAGTCCACCACCACCACCTGGATCGCCCCCGCCTCGGCCACCGTGCTCGGGGTGCGACAGGCGGCGGCCAAAATCATCTGCCGGGTGTTCAGACGGGAAAATGGTTTACCGTCCATTTCGCCGATGGCTCCCAGCAGGCTGCCATGCGTGCGCAGATGACGGACCAGGGCCCGGGTGTCGATACCGCTCAGGATCGGCCGCTCGTGAGCCAGCAGGTATGCCCGCAGGGAACTGTCGCCGTCTTGGCGATCCACCAGCTCGTGCACGATCATGCCAGCCACATGCGGCTGCCCCGACTGATGTTCTGATTCGCGCTGGCCGTAGATGCCAATCAGTGGAAAGCACATCACCACCAGCTGATCCCGAAACGACGGATCGGTCGCCACCTCCGGGTAGCCAGTCATGGCAGTGGTGAACACCACCTCGCCGGCCCTGGGCGGTCCGTACAAGGTCCCTTCGAACACTGTGCCGTCTTCCAGCACCAGGCGGCCGGGCCGGCCGTTCACCATGCCAGCCACCGCCCCTCCACCACCACACCAAGCACCCTGCCGAGGCCGCGTTCGCCCAAAAACGGGCAGTTCTTGCCTGCGGTAGCCAGGCGATCGGCGCTGAAGGTCACCGCGGCCGAAAGATCGACCAGCGTGAGGTTGGCAACGGCACCGACCGAAAGAGTGCGTGGCGCCAGGGCGAGGATGGCGGCTGGCGCCGACGACATCGCTTCGATCAGCCGGCCCAAGGGAATCAGTCCCGGCTCCACCAGTTTCGCCACCAGCATAGGCAGCGCCGTTTCCATGCCGGTCACACCGAACGGGGCTTTCAGCCAGCCGGCCGCCTTTTCGGCGCCGGTGTGCGGCGCATGGTCGGTGGCCACCGCGTCGATGGTGCCGTCCGCCAAGCCAGCGATCAGGGCCTGTCGATCGCGCTCTTGGCGTAGCGGCGGATTCATCTTGGCCAAGGTGCCCAGTCGGGCCAGTTGCGCAGAGGTGAGCAGCAGGTGGTGCGGCGTCGCTTCGGCGGTCACCGCCACACCGTTGGCCCTGGCGGTGCGGATCAACTGGACGGTGGCAGCCGTTGACACGTGGGCCACGTGCAGCCGGCCGCCGGTCTCTGCGGCCAGCACCAGATCGCGGGCCACCATCGCCGCCTCGGCCGATGCCGGTTGGGTGGGCAGTCCCAGCCGCCAGGCGTCTGGCCCGTCGTCCGCCACTCCGCCTTGCGCCAACGATGGGTCCTCAGAGTGGGTGACGACCACAAGTCCGGTGGCTCGGGCATGTTGCAGGGCACGGCGCATCAGCCCCCCGGCCCCCACCGGCAGGCCATCGTCGGTGACGGCCCGGATTCCGGCTTGGGCGTAGCCAGCGAAGTCGGCCAGCAGCTCACCGCCACTGCCCAAGCTGATCGCCCCCATTTGATGCACGCGGGCCAGGCCAAGAGCGGCTGCTGCCTGCTCGATCTGGACCGCACGTGCGGGCTGGTCGATCACTGGGTTGGTGTTGGGCATGGCTGCCAGAGCTGTAAAGCCTCCGCGCACCGCCGCCCGCAGCCCAGTTTCAAGCGTCTCCTTGGCCGACTGCCCAGGCTGGCGCAGGTGGACGTGCATGTCGACCAAACCGGGCATCACCACCTGACCCTGGGCCTCCACCACCTGCCCGCCGTCCGCCGGCTGGCTGCCGCCCACCTGGGTGATCAGGCCAGCCTCGACCACCAGGTCTCCGACCTGGTCCAAGCCGAGTCCCGGGTCCAGCAGCCGGCCGCCTTTGATGATCAGACGCATCAGGCAACCTCCTCGCCGAGCAGGCTGAGCACAGCGGCCCGCACCTGGGTGCCAGAGGTGACTTGGCTCCGAATCAGAGACTTCGTCCCGTCAACCAACTCGGAATCGATCTCGACTCCCAAGTTGGCTGGCCCGGGATGCATCAGCCAGGGCACTTGGCGAAGCCCTAGGTAGCGCTCTTGGGTGATCCCCCACTGCCTGCGGTAGGCGCCGAGATCTGCGACCACCGTCTGGCCCATCCGCTCTTGCTGGATACGTAGCGCCATCACCACATCTGCCCGGGACAGCCCCTGCTCCAGATCCGGGCAGTGATCCGCTCCCAGCATCTCAGCGAATCCTTCGGGCAGCAGATCAGGCGGGCCGGCCAGTTCCACCTTCGCTCCCTGCTGGCTGAGCAACCTGACCGTGGAGCGGCTGACGCGGCTGTGCAGGTGGTCTCCGACCACCAAGACGCGTAATCCCCGCACCGCCCCGACCGCCCGCTGCAACGCAACCAAATCGGCCAGAGCCTGAGTTGGGTGTTCATGACAGCCATCGCCGGCATTGACCACGGCCACACCGAGTTCAGACAGCCGATGCGGCAACAACGGTTCACCGCTGCGCACCACCAGCACCCGGGCACCGATGGCCCTAAGGGTGTGCAAGGTTTCCTCCGGCCCTTCCCCTTTGACCACCGAAGCCCGCTCAGGCAACAGGCGCAGGACGGAGGCGCCAACCATCTGGCAGGCCCGGACAAAGGACATTTCGGTGCGCGTGGACGGCTCGTAAAAAGCCAGGGCCACCGGCTGGGCAAACGAAAAGATCGCCCCTTGGGCGATCTTGGCTGTGCGATCCAACACGGCGGACAATTCGGTCTCGGTCAACTCGGCGATTCCTAGAAGGTGTCTCACCAATGCCCCTCCTGCCCGGGGTGCGAGCCTAGGGCAGGGCTGGCCACGGTGGCCCTCCCTTCCTGGCTTCGCTGAACCAGATTAAAGGTTGGTTGCCGCACTCCCGACACTATGGCCCACGATCAGGACCTCGTCAACTCCATCTACCTCTTCCAAGTGGACCTCGACCTCGTCCTCCCTGGCGGTGGGGATATTTTTGCCGACGAAATCCGGACGAATCGGCAATTCGCGGTGGCCGCGGTCGACCAGCACCAGCAGCCGGATCACCTGGGGCCGGCCGGCGGCCAAGACGGCGGCGATGGCGGCCCGGGCGGTACGACCTGTGAACAAGACGTCGTCGACGATCACCACCTGGTGGCCAGCCGTCTCTACCGGCGGTGGCGTCTGGATACCCTTACGCCGCTCATCGTCACGAAACGGCGTGGTATCCAAGGCCGCCACCTGGGGCCGGCCGTCACCGACCTGACCGATCAAGTCCGCCAGCCGATGCGCCAACTGGCTGCCGCGCCGCTCCACGCCAACCAGGATCAAGGGGACGTCATCATCAGCTCGCTCCAGCACCTCATGCGCCAGTCGCCACAGGGACCGGCGCATCCCTTCGGCATCGAGGACCACTTGTCTTGGCCCGACCACCACGTCAATTCCCTCCTACTACCAGGGCCCCGGTCTCTTCGGCCCACCGTTCGGCGTCTTGGCGGGCTTCCCTCTCAGCTTCCTCGCGCTGGTCCCCCAGCGCCTGCCGCAGGTCGAGGGGCAAGGGAGCGATGAACAAGACCGCCTGTCCGGTCAGCGGGTGGCGAAAGCCCAGCGCATACGCATGCAACATCTGGCGGGCGGCAGGCGGGCCACCGTAGACCCGATCCCCTACCAAGGGACAGCCCAGCGCCTGCATATGCACCCGGATCTGATGCGTGCGCCCAGTCTCCAGTCGTAAGAGAACGATGGCACCACCACCAGGCAGCTCGCCTACGGTGCGGTAGTGGGTGACCGCCGGCCGGCCCGCCGGCGTCACCGCCATCTTCTGGCGATGGCTGGGATGGCGGCCGATCGGAGCCGCAACCGTTCCGGACAAGGGATGGGGCGCACGGGCGGCGATGGCCAGGTAGCGCCGGCTCATCGAGTGGTCGGCCAACTGCCGAATCAGGTTTTGGCGGGCCAGTTCGGTCCTGGCCACCACCAACAGGCCGGAGGTGTCCTTGTCCAGCCGATGCACGATGCCGGGGCGGCTGGGGTCATCACCAGGCAGGCTGCCTAGGCGGGCCAAGAGAGCGTTGACCAGGGTTTTGCTGGCATGGCCAGCGGCCGGATGCACGACCATGCCGGCGGCTTTGTCTACCACCACCAATTGTTCGTCCTGGTAGACGACCGTCAGCGGCAACGCTTCGGCCACCGGCTGGTCGGCGGGAAGCGGCCAGTCTACCACCACCCACTCGCCGCCCTGCAGCAGGTGTGCCGGTCTGGTCACGACTCGGCCGTTGACCGCGACCGCTCCGGCCCGGATCAGTCCGGCCAGCCGGTGGCGGGCGACATGGAAGCACTCGGCGGCCTCCTTGTCCAAACGGCCGGCGGCTGAGATGCGCAGGCGCTGCGGGCCCGGCTCACTGATGAGAGGTCCCCCCCTTGCTGCGCGCACTGAGCCACGACTCCACGACCAGGACCACTGCGGCCACGGTGATCGCCATATCTGCCACGTTAAAGGCTGGCCAGTGCGGCAGTTTGATAAAGTCCAGCACCTGGCGGCCAGTCAGCCGATCGATCAGGTTGCCCAAGATCCCACCTAACAAGAGGCCGAGGGTGACCGCTAGCCACGTCTCCGCTGTCCGCCATGCCACCACCGCCACCACCGCTGCGGCCACCACACCGATCACGCCCAACCACAGGGCCTGGTGCGGGAGTAGGCTGAAGGCGGCGCCTGAGTTGTAAAGCGGCGTCAGGGACAGCAAATTCGGCACCAGCCACGTCTGTGTACCCACGGTCAAATGGGCGGCCACCCAAGCCTTGGTGCCCTGATCTGCGGCCAACACCAGTGCGGCGGGCACGAGCCACCAGCCGACACGTTGCCAAAGAGGTGGTCGAGCCTTCACAGCTGGCCACCGCCCAAGCGGGCGAGAACCTCCGCACAGCGGTCACAGATCTGACCTGCCTCCCGCGCCATCACCTCCGGCAGAACCCGCCAGCAGCGCTCACACTTATGCCCTGCCGCCACTTCGACGGCGATCTTGATCTCGTCTCCATGGCCGTCGCAGATGGTCACCTGGGACACCACGAACAAGGTCGGCAGCAGCTCCGCGGCCTGCTGCAGGCTCTTCAGTGCACTCCCCGCCGCCGTCAGCACCACGCCTGCCTCCAGCGAAGAGCGGATGTGGCCGGCTGCCCGCATCGTTTCCAGTTCGCGCAGCACCCGGGCGCGCAGTCGGTCGAGCTCGAGGTAACGGGCTTCTAACGCCTCGTCATACCAGCCTTGAGCTGCCGGAAACGAGGCCAGCTGCACTGTTTCCGGGTCTTGAGGTGGATGCGGCAGATAGCGCCAGGCTTCTTCCGAAGTGAAGGTCATGATCGGGGCCAGCAACAGGATGAGAGAGCGGGCCAGGTGCTCGCAAACAGCCACGGCAGCTTGGCGCTGCGAGTCCTCGGGGTGGGCTGTGTAGAGCAAATCCTTGCGCACATCCAAATAGAAACTGGACAGATCGACTGCTGCGAAGTTCACCAGCTGCTGGGTCACGATGTGGAAGTCAAAGCGGCGGTAGGCATTGTCCACCCGTTCGATCACCCGCTCCATCCGCGACAAAATGAGCCGTTCCAATTCGGGCAATTCGTGAGACGGCGGCAGAGGCAACGAGACGTCCCCGACGTTGCCCAGCAAAAAACGGATGGTGTTTCTAAGTTTGCGATAGGCCTCGGCGGTTTGGGCCAAGATGGTGTCCGACACCGAAATGTCGGCCCGATAGTCCGAAGACGCCACCCAAAGCCGCAAGATGTCGGCTCCGTATGTCGTCATCAACTCGGCCGGTGTCACCACGTTGCCGCGGCTCTTGGACATCTTGTCCCCCAGCTGGTCGGTGACGAATCCATGCGAGAGCACCTGGCGGTACGGGGCCGCGCCGCGGATCGCCACCGCCGTCGTCAGTGATGAGTTGAACCAGCCGCGAAACTGATCTGTCCCCTCCAGATAGAGATCGGCGGGCCAGCCCAGCCCCTCGGCGCCGCCCAACACCGAGGCATGCGAAGACCCCGAATCAAACCAGACGTCGAGGATGTCGGTCTCCTTGCGAAAGACCCTTCCGCCGCACTGTGGGCAGGTGAAGCCCGGGGGCAAGAAGGTCTCAGCCGGCTGCGTAAACCAGACGTCTGACCCCTTTTCGGCAAACACCTCAGCGATGGTGTGCGCCGCCTCGCTCACCACAATCCGCTGGCAAGACTGGCAGTACAGCGCCGGGATCGGCAGGCCCCAGGCCCGTTGCCGGGAGATGCACCACTCGCCTCGCTCCTCGGTCATCTGGCGCATGCGGGCCTCACCCCAGGCCGGACTCCACGACACCTCAGCAATCGCCGCCAAGAGCTGGGGCCGGATTTTGGAGATTGATCCGAACCACTGCTCGGTCGCCCGAAACAAGATCTGGTTGTGACACCGCCAGCAGTGCGGATAGCTGTGCCGGTAGGCGAGTTCATGCACCAGACGCCGGCGCGCCCGCAACTGCTCGACGATGGGCGCATAGGCGGCCGAGTAGTGGGTGCCTGCCAAGCTGCCGGCCTGGGCGGAAAACACGCCCTTGCCGTCGATCGGCACCGCCACTTCGAGCTGGGCAGCCCGGCCCAGGTCGAAGTCCTCCTCCCCGTGTCCAGGGGCAGTGTGGACCACTCCGGTGCCCTCTGAATCAGTGACGTGCTGGCCTGCCAACACCGGCACGGTCCGAGTTTCCAGGGGATGGTCCACGCCGGCGCCGACCATGGTCTGCCCTGGGAATTCTGCCTGGACCGGGCCGAGATCAAGGGCTGCCTGCAGGCGCTGATGGGCGCTTTTGCCCAGCACCAGGGTGCCGTGCGGACTGCTGGTGCGGACATAGGTTAGCTCCGGGTGCACGGCCAGGGCTCGGTTTGCCGGCAGGGTCCAAGCCGTGGTGGTCCAAGCGAGAAGCTGATCTCCAGAGCGCAACTCGCCGCTCGCATCCACCACCGGGAAGGCCACAAACAGAGATGGCGAGGTGATGTCTTGATACTCGATCTCAGCCTCGGCCAGTGCGGTTTCACAGTCCGGACACCAGTTGACCGACTTGAAGTCCTTGTTGATCAGCCCCAGCTCGTACATCCGGGCAAAGACCCGTACCTCTTCTGCTTCGAAGGCCGGGCTCAAGGTAACATACGGATGGTCCCAGTCGGCCCGTACCCCCAGCCGCTTGAACTCGTCACTCATGATGCCGATGTACTCCTGGGCATAGGCCCGACAGGCCTGACGCAGCTTCACGGGATCGAGTCGGATGTCGTTGCCCTCGCGCAGCTGAACCGCCCGCTCAATCGGCAGTCCGTGCGTGTCCCAGCCCGGGACGTAGCGGGCATCTTTGCCCTGCATGGTCCAGTACTTATTGATCATGTCTTTGAGGGATTTGTTGAGCAGGGTACCGAGGTGGATGTGGCCGTTGGCGTAGGGCGGACCGTCGTGTAAGACGAACGGCGGCTTACCCACCCTGGCCTGGCGCACCTTGGCCAGCAGGTCCATCTCCTGCCAGCGAGCCAGTTGCTCCGGCTCCCGCATAGCCAGGTCAGCGCGCATCGGGAACTCGGTACGGGGCAGGCTCAGCGTGGACTTCAAATCCTCAGCCACGGTCCGGCGCCTCCTTGAAGCAGCCTTGGTGAAAACAAAACGGCCCGTACGCCAAAGGGCGGACGGACCGCGGTACCACCTTCGTTGGGGTTGCCCCCACTCGAACCCGCTAACGGGGGGATCCGGCCACGGCTACTACCTTCACCACGGCCCTCTCGAGGGATACCGCCCAAGTCGCCGCCCCGCCTTGCACCGGCTGCGGGTCGCTGTTGCGACGTTGCCCGGACGGGCTGTCTCGATCATCGGTTCGTAAAATCCTACCACGGGCCGAGGTCGCGGTCAAAACCGCCACGACGTCAGCGTCGGCCGCCGCACCGGGCCCTTGCCTGGCGGGTCGGGGCGAACCAGCCAGCACGGCACGCCAGACCACGTCAACAGGGCCAATGCCCACAGAGATCCCGGTTGTCGGCAAGGCTGCACTCGGGTACGATGGCATTGTGACCGCTACTAACGTTGCCTTTTTGACCCTCTTCCTCCCCCCGTCTGACGCCCTCACGGGTGCTCCCCGCGCGCTCGAAACGGCAACTCGCCAGGCGTTGTCGGCGCTCGACCGCTCCCAGGTCGACACCGTCGTGATGGTCGACTCAAGCTGGCGTAGCCGCACGCTCAGCGTCTCCTTACCAACCGACCCCGCCGGTCGCCACCTGGCCGAGGCGGTGCGCGCTGAGTTGGCGGAGCGAGACTTCTGGCCCGGCCCAGCAGATCCCGCTTGGGAAGCCACTGCCCGGCGCCACTTCGCCATTTGGCAGCATGATGCCCCCACCGCCTTGGTCGCCGTCAGCGTGCCACCGCACACACCGGATCGGGCGATGGCCGTTGGTGAAGCCATCGCCGCAGCCTGTGCCACGATGCCAGGCAACACAGCGCTGGTCGTGACCGGGGCCATCACCGCAGGCCATGAGCGATCGTCCGAAGGCCCCCTTGGCTTCGAGCAGGCGCTGCGCCAGCTGCTCGAACAGGCAGCTGGACCGGAGATCTTGAACGTGGGTGCCGAGTTGTGGATTGGTGGCCGTCCAGAGGCTGAACTAGGGCATCTGTTTGTCTTAATGGGTGCGGCCCCCGGCCGCACCGCAACCTACCTGGCCGAATGGCAGTCAGCGGGGGCCGCCTACGCAGTGATCTCCTTCGGCGAAGCGCCAGCACTCCCGCCCCTCGCTCCCAGTGCGTCACCGACCATCTTCCGGTTGACCCTGAAGGGAGAGTCGCCCAGTGCCTGAGCCTTCCAGACCCAGCGCTTTTCTGGGTCTCATGCTGCCGGCTGCCGACGGAGCTGAGCGCGCGGCCACTACCGACCTTCTGGCCAATGTGGTGGCCTGTGTGCTGGACGAGGCGCTCCTTCGCCGAATCGGTGAGTTTCAGTGGCAAGATTCCTTCGTGGTGGCCCCGCCCACCTACGACGCAGCGGTGCCGGTGAATCGCTGGGAGCGCGCCGCCTGTCACTTCTGGGACACCTTGTTCACCGGCCAGGTGTATATTGGGCCAACAGATCGCGGTCGGCTGATCTACCTGTTGGGAGATGTCTTCAAGGCGGCGGAGCGCTGTCGCGCCGGGGACATCTGCATGATGATGGGCCACTCGCTGTGGCAGCGCGTCCTGCAAGCGCTGAGCGCACCCTCCGGGGAGGCGGCTTCGTGACCGACCTTCAGATCAAGCGCTTTTCCCTCTTCGTCTTCTTCTTGTTCTTCGCCGTGATGGTTGTGTTCAGTGCCCTGGCCCAAACCTTTGGCAGCACCACTTTGGCCCATCTCTCCACCATGGTCAGCCACGGCTTCCAGCGCAGCCTCTTTTCGGCTCTGCTCTTTTCCCACTCGCCTCTGCTGCGCGCCGGGGGCATCTTCTTGAACAACCTGAAGGTGTTGGCCGTGGTCTTGGCCGCCGCCGGGCTGCTCAGGGTGAAGAACCGAGGGGCCCGGTTTGTGGGCTACATCGGGCTTTCCCTGTTCGTTGGCCTGCTGATCGTCAACGCCGTGGTTGGCGGTCTGGTCGTGACCGCCATCGCCCGCGCCCACCACGCCGCTTGGCCACTGGTGATGCTGGCTGGCATCTTGCCGCACGGCGTCTTTGAAATCGGCGCCTACGCCTTTGGCATCGGCCTGGCGGTGGCCGCCTCTCGGCCAGCGGGTGTGCGTAGCCGCGTGCTCTACCACACCCTGTTGCCGGTCTTTTTGCTCCTCCTGGCCGCCCTAGTCGAGAGCTTCGTGACCCCTCTGCTCCTCGGTCTGGTCACCTGACCTGGCCGATTCCTTCTCACCGACTTGCCCAGCCGACTCGCCGCTTATGGAGGGCTCCAATCCCAAGCCGCCCCCTGCCAGAGGGCGAGACGGGCGGCGGCCAGGTCGCAGGCCGCAGGCGAGCTGTCTACACCGAAATAGCGCCGGCCCAAGCTGGCGGCTGCCACCAAGGTGGTGCCCGACCCCATGAACAGGTCGGCCACCAGGTCGCCTCGATTGGAGGTTGCTGCGATCAGCCTGCTGAGCAGAGCCAGCGGCTTTTGGGTGGGATATCCCAAGCGCTCACCTGACCAGCCGGTCACGGTCGGAATGTCCGTCCACCAGTCGGTCTCGGGTGTTCCCCGCTCCAGGTCTATCGTCACCTGGCGAGCCCTGGTGGAATGGCGGCCAATGGCTTGGGTGTTGGCCTTGTAGGGCCGTCGCGGCATGTGAAAGGTCCAATTCTCACCTTTGACATAGCGCAAGAGCAGGTCGTGCTTGCGCGGGAAGTCTCGCTTTGGCACGCCCCCGCCGTTATAGCACCACACCACTTCATTGCGACACGTCCCATCTGCCCACAGCTGGTCGAGGGCGAGCCGCATGTGGTGCACAGAGTGCGCATCCAGATGCAGCCACAACGTCCCGCCCTGGCGGAGCGCCGGCCACAGCCGTCGGCAGCATTCGGTCAGCCAGCCGACCTGCGAGAGGGCTCCGCGCCACTGGTCACCATAAGCTCCAGCGGGCCCTTGCCGCAGCCGGCCGGTGCCGAACGGCGGGTCCAAGTAGATCAAGTCGATGGTCCCAGGTGGCAACAAGGAGGCCGCTGCTTGAGCGTCCCCCTGCCAGATCCCCGGTGCCACTCGGTTCACGTCACTCGCCTTCGCCAGCCGCCTCCAGGATCTTCAGCTGCGACTCGAGCAAAGAGCGCGTCTTGGCCCGGAACACCTCCAGCTCGCTCCTCAGCCGGGCCGCCTGCTCCTCCACGGTGCGCACGGCAGCGCGGGCGTCCTCTGTGATCTTTCGGCCCTCCATGTCGGCCCGATCTGTGATCAGCTGCGCTTCCTTGTGCGCCGTCTCGACCACCTCTTGGGCCGTCTGCTGGGCGACCAAAAGTGCTTTCTGCAGCTGCTCTTCCAGCGTGCGGTACTGCTGTACCTGGTGCTGGGCCTCTACCACCTGGGTCTTGAGCTCGTCGCGCTCCTTGAGCGCCAATTCGAAGTCGCGCACCACTTCGTCCAGGTAGGCGTCAACCTCCTGTTCGTCATAGCCGCGAAACCCCTTCTTGAACTCCTTGTTCTGAATGTCCAGCGGCGTCAGCACGACCCCACCCCCCTAACCACTACAAGACCCAGAGCACGACCGACATCACCAGATAAACAACCACGATCGCCATCAGCGGCGCCCAGTCGAAACCGCCCCAGGTGGGCAGGCGACGGCGAATTGGGCCGATCACGGGTTCGGTCAGGCGGTCCAGTCCATGCACCACCATCCAGTACATACCACCCGGCCGCACTGGTGCAAACCAAGTCATCAGGGCCCGGATCAAGATGGCTACGATCAAGAGCTTTCCAATCAACTCGACCAGGAACATCACAAGTACGAGCAGTCCGACCCAGCCCTTTCCGGTGGCTCAGCACTCAGGCGCCGAAGTAGTTCGCCTCGCGCTTGGGAGCTTCCTCGGCGGGTTGGGATTCGTCCATCTGCACTTCCACGTTGGCCGGAGTGACCAAAAAGATCCCTGTGCCGACCCGTTCCAGCCGCCCGTCCAAGGCGTACACCGCGCCGGCCAGAAAGTCCAAAATCGGCTGCGCCTCACCCTTGGTGATGCCTTCCAGGTTGACGATCACCGGCCGGCGCCCTTTCAGCTGATCGGCAATCTCTTGCACATCCTTACCGTCTGTGGGGTAGGCCACCACCACGTGCAGGCCGCCCTTTTGGCTCTGGTTTCCCGGCAGACTGACCAGCGGCACCCGCCGCACCTTGTCCTTGAGCTCTTTGCGGTCTTCCAGCACCGGAGCGTCGTCTGTGCCCTCTTCTTCCTCAAAGCCAATCATGTTCAGGAACTTGTCCATCATCTTCATCATCGATCCTCCTCTAGATGGCGGGCCTGGCCCCGAATAGGGCCCGACCGATCCGAATCATGGTGGCACCTTCTTCAATCGCCAACGGAAAGTCATCGCTCATTCCCATCGACAGCTCCAAGAGACTGGGGAAGCGCCCGATCCACTGCTCCCTCAACATCCGAAGCTGGGCGAAGTCATGCTGTGGATGATCGCGAGAAGCGACGGTCATCAGCCCAGCGAGATTCAGGTGCTCGCTCTCAGCGACAACTTCCAGTAACCATGGCAATCGTTGCGGTACCACCCCTCCTTTGGTCGCTGCGTCCCCGGTCAACACCTCGACCAGCACCTGGGGCCGACAACCGAACTGGCCTGCGGCCCGGCTCAACTGCCTGACCAGATCCTCCCGGTCCACAGAGTGGATCCAGGGGAAGAGCCTCACCGCCCAGTTCACCTTGTTCGTCTGCAGGCGGCCGATGCCGTGCCAGGTGGCGGCCTCGACACACGGCACCTTCCCACGGGCCTCCTGAACCCGGTTCTCACCGAAATCCACGATCCCCAGCCGGGAAGCGGCCTGCACCCGATCCAACGGGACTCCCTTGGTAACGGCGATCACTCGCACCTCCGCCGCCTCACGGTTCGCCGCCAGTGCACTCTCGGCCACCTGCCGACGGACCTTTTGGAAACGGTCCAGAAGTTCTGTCAACCCGTTACTATCCCCTTGATTCGCCGCGACCCCTGTCATTCCTGCTTCTGCAGGCCAATTAAGGCCGCAATTCTGCCGCTCGCCTGACCGTCTCGCCGGTAGGAGAAAAGCAGCTGCTCGGCGCACCTGGTGCAGAGCCTAGAAGCCAGTATAGACGCCGGTTTCAGGCCATGTCTACGCAAGATTTCTGCCTGCAGCGAGACCAAATCGACGCGGCCATCTGCCGTCTCAGCGAGTGCCCACGCGTGATTTTTCAAAATTTCGCGGCCAACTTCCGGTCCGACAGGATAGCACTCCGGGCCAATTGCCGGGCCGATCGCGGCCTCAAGCTCATCAGGACCACAAGCGCATAGACGACATAATTCTTCAACCGCCGCCTCCGTCACACCGGCAGCCGTGCCCCGCCACCCGGCATGCACCACGCCGATGCCCTGCCCCTTCTTGGCTCTGAGCAATACGGGCACGCAGTCCGCCACCACCACAGAGAGGACCACGCCTGTCAGCCGGGTGACCTGGGCATCCGCCTGCACCAAGGCGTTCATCGGCCAACCTGCTGCCGGCGCCTGCGAGACCACAGCGACATCGGCGCCGTGCACCTGGTGGATGGCGGCCACCGGCCAAGCGGGGGCGCCGACTGCGCTCAGAAGCCGTCTGCGGTTTTCCGCCACCTTGGCCGGATCATCGCCACTTGAGAGCGACGGGTTCATGGACTGATAGGCGCCCTCGGACACGCCGCCCAGTCTGGTCGAGAACGCCGCCAGAACGCCATCGTCAGCCCACGACGGGGGCTGCAACAGGGCAACGCCTTGGTGCCAGCAGATGGCCAGCGGCTCTTGGGGAGGCAGGAGGATGGCGGCGGTACTCACGAATGCTTGGCCACTCGACAGATCGGGAGGGTACTGATGCACATCGCTGAGCTCACCTCGAAGGAGTTTTCGGCGCTGATCAAACAGCGACCCCTGGCTCTATTGCCGATCGGCACGTTGGAGGCCCATGGCATGCACGCATCACTGGCCACCGACACCTTGATCCCGGTGGAGATCGGCAGGCGGGTGGAGCAGGCCGAACGCACCAGATTTCTCCTTTTGCCCGAGATCCCCTATGGACACTCCTGGGATCTGGCCGTGTTCGACGGCACGGTAGACATTCCGGCTGCGCCCTTCATCAGTTACGTAAGCGCCGTCGGTAGCGGCCTGGTGAAGGCCGGTTTGAGCCGACAGATCTGGCTCAACGGGCACGGCGGCAACAACGGGGCTCTGACCTTGGCAGCCGAAGCTGTGGCTGAGGCTGGCGGCCAAGTGGTGATCGTGAACTGGTGGATGGACTTTCGTCAGGAGATCGACGCCATCACGCCCGGAGCCGGCCATGCCGGAGCCGACGAGACGGCGGCGGTGATGGCGATCAACGCCGCCTGGGTGCACCTGGCTGACACGCCGGAACATGCGCCGGCGCGCACCGCCAAGGTGACCTACAAAGAAGTCAGTGGCCGCGCCGGCCGGTTTCCCGGTGCAGTGAACGGTGCGCCGAGGGAGGCCACGGCGGAAAAAGGGGAGGCCTTGCTGACCATGTGTGCAAGACGGGTCCGAGAACTCTCGGTCGAGTTCTTTCCCGCCTGATTTCCCCGATCAGGGCGGCTCCGCCGTTCCCCTGGGCAACTCAACACTACCGCCAACGTGGGCGGTGTCGCCTCGTGTCCTCGTGTCAGTCGTTGGTCTCGTTCAGTCCTTACGGCGCAGGAACGACGGGATGTCCAGCTCGTCTTTGGCCGGCTGCTCTTCGACCGGCAGTGGCGCGAAGGTCGCCGTGTCGAAGCGGCGGCTGATCGGCTCCAAGTTGGGCCGCTCGCCACCACCGAATCCGGTGGCGATCAAGGTGAGACGGATCTCGTCACCCATCCGTTCGTCGATCACGGCACCGAAGATGATGTTGGCATCCTCATGCGCCTCTTGCCGAATCAAGGTGGCAGCCTCGCTGATCTCGGCCATCGCCAGATCGGCGCTGCCGGTGATATTGAGCAAGATGCCCTTGGCACCGTGGATCGACGTCTCCAGCAGCGGGCTTTCGATCGCCGATTTCGCCGCCTCGAAGGCCCGGTTCTCGCCGCGGGCCACGCCGATGCCCATCAGCGCTGAACCGGCCTCGCGCATGATGGTGCGCACGTCGGCAAAGTCAACATTGATGACGCCGGGAACGGTGATCAGGTCGGAGATGCCTTGCACACCTTGGCGCAAGACGTCGTCGACGCGCTGAAAGGCGTCCAGCATGGTGGTCTTGCGATCCACCACCTCCAGCAGGCGATCGTTGGGGATGACGATCAAGGTGTCCACCTTCTCTTTGAGGCTGGCCACCCCCATCTCGGCGTAGGCGCTCCGCCGCTTGCCCTCGAAGCTAAACGGTTTGGTCACCACTCCAACCACCAGCGCACCGGTCTCCCTGGCGATCTCCGCCACAACCGGCGCAGCACCGGTGCCGGTTCCGCCACCAAGGCCGGCTGTCACAAACACCATGTCGGCGCCTTGAACATGCTCTGAGATCTTCTCTCGAGACTCCTCGGCGGCTTTCTTGCCAACCTCGGGGTTGGCACCAGCGCCCAGTCCCTTGGTCAATTTGTCCCCGATCTGCAACTGGACCGGCGCCTGCGACATGCGCAGGGCCTGAAGATCCGTATTGATGCAGATGAATTCCACGCCTTGAATCCCGACCGCGATCATGCGGTTTACGGCATTACTGCCGCCACCGCCGACGCCCACGACCTTGATGACGGCACTGCGATCGGGATGAGTCGGAGCCGACTCAAACTCAAACATAGCGTCCTCCTCGGGGGACGGATGGCTAGACTCTTCAAGGCAACGCACTTCTCTTCCCCCTTCGGTTTCCCTTCTGTCAGGGCGTGGCCGTCACGGAGGGCGCAGCCGGCTGGCTGAGATCGACTCGGGTGACGATCAGTCCCTTGGCCTGAGCTTGGGCCAAGATCTGGGCCAGAAGGCTGGCTTTTTCGCTCAGACCGGTCGGTGCGCCCAGTGCCACCTCTGTCCCCGCTAACAAGTAGACACTGACCTGGCCCTTGGAGACCACCAATTCGGACACCTCAGAACGCAGCGGCAGCGGCAAATCGACCAGGAAAGTGAGCGCGCCCAGTCCTGCGCTCGAGGTGACCTTCTGGTAGGGGGTGGCCGGAACCAGGACGCCGCTGAGGTACGGATAGGCCGCCTGATCCTTGGCAGTAACCGGCAAGGTGACGCCACTTGCGTCCAGGCCGATCAGATCGCCTGCACCGACGAAGGCCAAGGCCACCGGCCGACGCAGGGTCACTGAGATCACCAACTGGTCAGGGAACACCACACTGAGTGTGGCGCTGGCCAACCACGGCGCCCGAGCCAGCAGCGTGTTTTTGGCTCGGAGCAACGGCGCACTGAACAGCGGTTGTCCCAGCTTCAGCCCTGTGTCTTGAAAGAGCTGCGCTGGCCCGCCTTGGACCCGGATCTGGCGGATGGTGAACCAGGGGCCGGCCAGAACCAACCAGACCAAGCCTGCGGCCACGACCAGGGCCGCCACCACCGCCAGCACTCGGCGCCTGATCAGGCGTCGGCTCGCCACACTCTGACCTCCAATTCCAGCTGCTGACCCGACGTCTCGGCCACCCGCTCCTTCGCCCACTCTACCAAGGCCAACACGTCGCCCGCGGTTGCCGACCCGAGATTGAGAAAGAAGTTGGCATGGAGCTCAGAGATCTGGGCGCCGCCGATGCGGTGCCCTTTTCCGCCGGCCGCCTCGATCAGCTGCCCAGCGCTGTGTTCGGGCGGATTCTTAAACATGCTGCCGGCATTTTTGCCCTGCGGTTGGGTGCGACGGCGGTGCGCCAGCGCCTGTGCCAATCGGCCGCGCGCCGCCGCCAGATCTCCCCGCTGCAGCTGGAATCGGGCGGCCAGCACGCCCTGCCCGCTGCCAATCAGGGCGGAGTGGCGGTAGCCGTATGCCAGTTCGCTGGCCCCAATCCACCGGGCCGGTTGCGCATCACAGACCACCAGCGCCTCGACCAGATGGTCCGAGATGGAACCGCCATGGGCACCGGCGTTCATCACAACCGCCCCGCCCACCGTCGCCGGAATGCCACCAGCCCACTCCATCCCGGTCAGACCAGCTCCATGGCCCGAACTGACCACGCTGATCAACGCAGCACCGGCTGCCGCCTCCACCACCGGCCCCGTCACCATGACTTGGCGCAACCTGCCGGTGGCAATGGTCAAGCCGGGCAAGCTGCCCGCAGTGACCAGGACATTGGAACCGGCGCCCAAAAACCGCCACGGCACGCCGGCCGCCTGGCAGATGCCCAGCACCTTGGGCACGGCCTCAATGCGCTCCAAGATCAGCAGGGCCTGCGCCACACCACCGACGCGCAGCGTGGTGCGCGCTGCCAACGATGCATCGGTCAACAGCGCGCCACAGTCCAGTGCCCCAAGCTCCTTGAGCCAATCGGCGGTCATGGTGCCACCTCCAGCAAATCCTCGGCCAAGATGTCGGCGATGCGCTGGGCTGCGTCCGCCGGAACCGCCTGCCGGATGGCCCGGCTCATGGCAGCCAGGGCGGTGCGGTCGTGGAGCAGAGTGACGATCCGAACCAGCGTGTCAGGGTCCGCCAAAGCCGCTTCCTCGACCACCAAAGCGCCTCCACCTCCGGCAACTCGCCTGGCGTTTTCCATCTGCTGGTCGTCGCTGACGTTGGGGGATGGCACGAGCAGGGCCGGAAGCCCCGCTTGCGCCAACTCGGCCACGGTTCCTGCGCCAGAACGGGTCAGGGCCAGATCTGCCGCCGCCATGGCACCGGCCATATCGTCCAGGTAGGGCACTACCATCCGGCCGGGTAGTGATCCGGTGTGGACTTGAGCCCGGTAGCGCCGACCTGTTGCCCAGATCAGCTGCACGTCTTCCCCCAGCCCAGACGCGACCAGTTTTTCTGCCAACTGGTTGAGCGCCTGTGCGCCGAGGCTGCCACCGAACACCAGCAACACCGGCTTGTCGGCCGCCATTCCCAGGCGCCGGCGGGCCAACGCGCTGTCCATGCGGCCGATCGCCTGCCGGACCGGCAGACCGGTGCCGATCGACTTGCGGCGCAGCGCTTCAGGCAGTGCGTCTTGCATGTCCGGAAAGCCAAGGAACAGCCGGCGCGCCTTGCCGGCAAGCAACCGATTGGCCACCCCCAGCCGGGCGTCCGGCTCCAGCAGGTACAGCGGCACCCGCAGTTGGCCAGCGGCCCAGCCGACCGGTCCGCTGACGTAGCCGCCCGTGCCCACCACCGCCGCCGGCCGCAGCCGACGCAGGTGGGCGGCAGCCTGGGCCAACCCCCATCCGGTCACGGCCAGAGCCCGACCGCGTGCGAGTAGGCCTTTGCGGGCCAAGCCAGCCGCTATCACCGGCACAAAGGGCAAACCGGCAGCCAAGGCCAGGCCCTTTTCCGGTCCGTAGGGACTGCCGGCGAAGACCAGTTCAAATCGGTCCGAGAGCCGCTCAGCCAGCGCCAGCGCAGGCGACACGTGCCCGGCAGTGCCACCGCCGGTGAGGACGATCAACGGGCGACGCTGATCACTCACGACGGCTTCTTACGCTGCCTGGAGATGTTCAGCAAGATGCCGATGCCGGCCAAGGTGAAGACCAGGGAAGATCCGCCGTAGGAGATGAAGGGCAACGGGATGCCGGTGACTGGCACGGTGTCCGTGACCACAGCCACATTGAGCAGGGCCTGGAGCATGATCATGCTGGTCAGGCCAGCGGCCAAAAGCCGGCCGAAGGCATCTGGCGCCTCGGCGGCGATCTTGAATCCCCGCCACAGCAAGAGGACGAACAGCACCAGCACCACGGCACCGCCGATGAAGCCCAACTCGTTGCCCAAGATGGCGAAGATGGAGTCGGTGTACTGCTCAGGCAAGTAGAAAAACTTGAAGGCGGAGCGGCCAAGGCCAACTCCCAAAAAACCGCCGGAGCCGAGTGCAAAAAGGGACTGCAAGATGTGGTAGCCGGAGCCAAGGGAGGTCTTGGCCGGGTCCAAAAAGGCCAATAGGCGCTGCAGACGGTAGGCCTTGGCGACCACCTCGTAGACCAGCGCTGGAATCGCCAACACCAGCGTGCCGATCAAGGCGCTGGCGCGCGCCCCCGCCAGATAGAGCATGATGAAGGCCGTCCCACCGAGGCACAAAGCGGTGCCAAGGTCTGGTTCTTTCAGCACCAGGTAAAAAACGGCGGCTACCACCACGATGTGCGGCAGATAGCCTTTCTTCAGATCCCTCGGCGGGAAGCGGCCACCGGTCAGCGTGTCGGCGAAGACGATGGCCAGTGCCAACTTGGCCAGCTCGGACGGCTGAAACTCCAAGGAGCCAAACCCCAACCAGCGGCGGCCACCGGCGATCACCCGGCCGACATGGGGAATCAAGACAGCCACCAGCAAGATCGCCGTTAAAATGGCCAGCGCCTTGGTGTGGCGCCGAAACTGATGGTAGTCGAAGCGCGAGAAAAACCAGGCAGCCGCCCCGCCCAGCACCGCCCAGATCAGCTGGCGGATCAAAAAGTAATAGGGGGTGTTGAAATTGACGTAGGCGGTCACGGAACTGGCGGAAAAGACCATCACCACGCCGATGCCAAGCAGGGCCATGACCAGTACCACCAGCCTCTGGTCAACGGCCTCCATCCGCATCTGCTTCAGATCCTCACCCCCCACAGCAAGGTTCCGAGGATGCCGGCAACGACTCCTGCCGTCCAAAAGCGCTGCAGCACCCGTGGCTCACTCCAGCCGCCTAACTCAAAGTGATGGTGCAGCGGGCTCATCCGAAAGATGCGCCGGCCAGTCGTCCGAAAGGAGATCACCTGCAAGATCACCGACAGCGTTTCGGCAACGAAGACGGCAGCCACCAGCGGCAACAAGATTTCCCAGCCAGTGGCCACGGCCAGCCCGGCGATGGCGCCGCCGATCCCAAAGGCACCGGTGTCCCCCATCATCACCCGGGCCGGGTGTCGGTTATAGACGAAAAATCCGATCAGTGCGCCCAGCAATGCCAACGCGATGGCAGCAGAGGCACCGTTGTTGAGTGCCAGGGCGGCAATCGCAAAAAAAATCAAGATCGGCATCGACACACCAGCGGCCAGGCCGTCCACGCCATCGGTCAAATTGGCTCCGTTGGCCGTCGCTGCCACCACCAGGTCGACCACGATCACAAAAAGCCACAAGGGGGCATGCCAGATACCCCCGCCCAGCGGCACACGAATCACCCTGCTGGCCGACCCCAGGGTCAGCGCAAAGGCTGTGGCCACTACCAGCCCGGCTACGACCTTTCCCCGCGCCCGCAGACCAAGGGGCTGCCGGCGGTGCACCTTGACCCAGTCGTCGACCAGACCAATTCCAGCCATCGCCAAGGTAAGTCCGAGGACCGCTAAGCCATCGCCGCTGACCGCTCCAGAGGCTAGGGCAGCCAGGACGGCCGCGATCACAAACACCACGCCGCCCATGGTCGGCGTACCTGCCTTGACCTGATGGCTGATCGGCCCGTCCACGCGCACCGTCTGGCGCGCTGTCCACGGCTGGCGAATCCACCAGGCACAGCCACCAAGACTGAGCGCCAGCGCCAGGAGTCCTCCAAGCCAGCTAGTCATCGGTCAACACCGCTTGCATCAGACCGTCCAGCCCGACAGCTCGAGAGGCCTTGACCAAGACAGCGTCTCCGGGCTTGATCCAGCGGCGGCAGATCTCCTCAGCTTCGCGGCGATCCGATGCCACCAGAGTGTCGGCTGGGCTGAACCCAGCTTCAAGCGCACCGGCCGCAATCGCACGGCCGCCGTCTCCTACTGCGATGAGTCGGTCCACGCACTGGGCTGCAATCCGTCCCACATCCTGATGCAGGCGGGGGCCGTGCTGCCCCAGCTCTCGCATGTCACCTAAGACGGCGATGCGGCGGTGGCCGCTCACCGCACCGAGCAACCGAAGTGCGGCCTCCATCGACTGCGGCGAGGCGTTGTAGCTGTCATCGATCACCAACACGCCAGATCGGTCCCAGATGTAAATCCTGCAAGCCGCCGGATCCAAGCTCTGCAGAGCAGCGGCCACTTGCTCCAGGCCGACGCCGAACTGGACGGCGCCAGCAGCTGCCAGGGCCAGTGCCTCCAAGGCACCAGGTCCAGGCCAAGCCAAGTCCGCTTCGACCATGGAGCCAAATCCGGCCAATCGCACCCGCCAACCCAAGAGGCCGCGGTCCTCAAGCACCGTAAGTCGGAGATCAGCCTGCTCTCCTTGTCCCGCCCGTAAAACTGAACCGGGAGCGGCCAGCGCAAGATAGTCAGCCCACGGATCGTCGGCATTGAAGATGGCGATGCCGGTCCTCGCCAAGCCTCCCAAGATCTCCGCCTTGGCCCTGGCGATCGCTTCTACAGAACCGAGTCGGCCGATGTGACTGACGCCGATCCGGGTGATGATCGCCAGATCCGGTGAGAAGGCCTTGACCAGTGCGGCAATCTCTCCGGGCAGGCGCATGGCCATCTCGACCACAGCCACCTCTTGGTCGGGATCCAGCGCCACCACCGCGATCGGCAAGCCAACATCGCTGTTCAAGTTGCCGGCGGTGGCGAATGTGGTGAAGGTCGAAGCCAGCAGATGGGCGAGCAGGTCCTTGGTCGTGGTCTTGCCCACCGATCCGGTGATCGCCACCACCCGCCCCGTAAACCGGCGGCGTTGACCGCTCAGAATCTGGAACAGGGCGCGGCGCGTATCTGGCACTTGGATACGCGGCTGCCAATCACCGGGCTCGTCGACCAAGACGGCGCCAGCTCCACTGTCCAGGGCCATCTGGGCATAGCGATGGCCATTATCGTGGTCACCGCGCACGGCGGCAAACAAACTGCCAGGGGCGCAGCGGCGGGAGTCGGCGGTGGCCACCTGAAAGACGTGGCCGGCGGGCAACCCGGTCGCCACGCCGCCGGTGTCGGCGAGCAGATCAGTCAGTTTAATCATGGCCGCGCTAGCAGCTCGCTCGCCACCAGGCGATCATCAAAGGGCATCTCCTGGTCGCCGATCACCTGGACGGCCTCGTGGCCCTTGCCGGCGATCAGCACGATGTCGCCGGCTCGGGCAGCGCCCAGGGCGTAGGCAATGGCCTGGCGCCGGTCCGGAATGACGCGAAACGGACCATGACCCCGACGGGCCCCGGACTCCATTTCGGCCAGGATGCCGAGCGGATCTTCAGTGCGTGGATTGTCAGACGTGAGTACGGCCAGGTCGGACTGTCTGGTCGCCATCTCGCCCATCACGGGTCGCTTGCCTGCGTCCCGGTCCCCGCCACAGCCGACGACCACGATCACACGCCCCCTGGTCACTTCCCGAGCGGCGGCCAGAGCCTTCTCCAGCCCGTCAGGGGTGTGTGCGTAGTCCACCACCACTGCAAAGGGCTGGGTGCCCGGCACCCGTTCGAAGCGTCCCGGGACTGCTGTCAGTTGCGGCACCACACCGACCAGCTGTTCTGGGTCGAATCCCAAGCTGATCAGCACGGTCAGACTTGCCAGCAAGTTGGCCACGTTGAAGCGGCCGATCAGGGGGCTCTCCACCGCCAGCCGCAGGGAGGGACCGGTCAACTCGAAGCGGCTCCCCTGCTCGGCCAAGCTGACATGACTGGCCCGAAAGTCGGCCGCTCCAGAAGAGACGCCGTAGGTCACCACCGTGCCCTTGGTTCTCCGACCCATCTTCTCATGCGCCGGGTCATCGGCGTTGAGGATCGCTAGGCCCGCCGCCTCCAGGGACTCAAATAACTTGGCCTTGGCATCGCCATAGGCCTCCATGGTGCGATGGTAATCCAAGTGATCTCGGGTCAGGTTGGTGAAGATCGCCGCGCGGTAGCGCAACCCACTCACCCGGCCCAAAGCCAGTGCGTGTGAGGACACCTCCATGGCCGCCCAATCCAGCTGGTTTCGCACCATCTCGTGCAGGTAGCGGCACACGTCGGAGGCCTCCGGCGTGGTCCGCTCTTCCTTAAGGCGGCGGTGGCCAGTGTCCACCCAGACGGTGCCGATCAGGCCGCACGGGTGGCCGATCAATTTCAGCAGTTCAGCGACCAAGAAGGCTACCGTCGACTTGCCGTTGGTGCCGGTCACCCCAATCAATTCGAGCTGGCGAGAGGGATCTTGGTAGACCCGTCTCGCAATCTCTGGAAGCACAGCGCGGGCGTCTGGAACGATCAGTTGCGGCACTGTCAGTTGCGGCTGTGCGCGTTCGGTCACCACGGCCGCGGCGCCACTTCGAACCGCCGCCACGATGAATTGGCTTCCGTCAAAGTGCGCACCGCTTACCGCCACAAACAAATCGCCGGCCTGGCAACGCCGGGAATCGTGGGTGACGCCGGCAATGACAAGGTCGTCTCCGACCAGGGTCCCCAGGTCTGTCAGATCCACAAGGTGCACGTTGTGACCTCCACAGGCGGGTATGGAACGCCAGCGCGGGGCTCGGCCCCCACCCGTATCATACCCGGGCAGCCCGTTACGGTCAGGGGGGGGCTACCACATCACCAGGGCGTTGGCAAAGGCACCCTCAATGGTGTCCAAGCCGGACTTCCAGACGGTGGTCGCGGCCGTAGTCGGCGCCGTGGCCGCATGGCCCGTACCACTCAATACCAAGACTGTTGCGGGATTGCCGAGGTGCTGTGCCGTCGCATACGCGGCCAAGGTGGCCGGATTCGTCATCGCCGAAAGTTGGGTCTCCAGTCCCTGATGTTGTGCGGTCAACACCTGGGATTGGGCCTGCAGAGCATCAATCTGATAGCCGATCACCGATGCCCGCGCAAAGCCTCCTGCAGTCCACAAGGCGGCTGCCGTCAGGACACCCCAGGTCAGCGCGATGCGCAGCCATGCGGCGCGGGGTGCGGGGCGGGCAACGACATGCTCTTCTTGCGCCTGGAGCAGGGATCGGGAAAGCTTCTCGACTGGCATCATCGGCCCTCACCCACCCTTAGCGATTCGGCCACCTTAATGACGATCACTGTACCCGCTCCACCGCTCGCAACTTGGCGCTGCGGGCTCTTCGGTTGCGGCCGACCTCTTCCTCAGTCGCCCGCAAAGGCTTGCTGGTCAGCCGGTGGAATGTTGGCGCCATGAACGCTTGCTTGACCGGTCGATCCTCTAGGGAATGGAATGCCAAGACCGTCGCACGACCACCAAGTTTAAGCACGTTCGGGATAGTTGACAAAAGACCTTCTAGCTCTGCTAACTCCTGGTTCACTGCGATCCGCAGTGCCTGAAATGTCCGCCTGGCCGGATGCGTCGATCCCCGACGCGCTTCCGGCGGAACCGCGCGGCGAATTATGGACGTTAACTCGGCGGTGGTCGTCACAGGGCCCAACCGTCGAGTCCTGACGATCTCCCGAGCGATTCGGCGGGCATAGCGCTCTTCACCATATGTTGCCATTATGTCTTCCAGTTCACGTTCGCTGAGCCGCGCAATCAGCTGAGCCGCCGTCTCCCCGTCTGTGGGGTCCATGCGCATGTCCAGTTCTACCTCGGCAGAATAGGAAAATCCGCGACTGTCATCGTCCAACTGGGCTGATGACACACCGAGATCGGCGAGCAGGAGGTCGACCTCCAAAACGCCGTCGGCGGCCAAAAACCGCTCCAAATCGCTGAACCGGCCATGGTGCAGGGCAAATGGCACGTTCGTCTCAGACAGCCGTCGTGCAGCCGCTTCAATCGCCCAGGGGTCGCGGTCAATGCCGATCACCCGGCCGTTTGGCCCGATCCTTTCAGCCACCTCCACGGCATGACCCCCACCCCCGATCGTAACGTCCACGTACGTCATGCCAGGCTCTGGATCGAGCGCCGAGAGAACTTCGTCCAACATCACGGGCGTGTGCGACAGCGTGGTCATCATAAGGCTCCCACCTCGGACAGGTTCTTGGCCATCTGCTCTGGCTCCATGCCGTCTGTCTTAAGGTAGGCGCTCCAGGTCTCCTCGGACCAGATCTCGACACGGTCACCGACTCCGAGCACAATGGCCCCTTTTGTCAGATGCGCATGGCCGCGCAACGGCGGTGACAGGAGCACCCTCCCCTGGCGGTCTGGCTCCATTTCCTCGGCTCCACCGAGAAAGAATCTAGAGAAGTGCCTGGCATCCGGGTTGGCGAATGACATGTCACGCAGTTTGTGCTCAATGTCCTCCCATGCCTCAACACCGTAGACAAATAAGCAGCCATCCAAACCCTTCGTAACGATAAATCTCGCGCCCAGCGACTGGCGGAAGCGAGTCGGAATGAAGAGGCGGCCCTTGTCGTCCAGCGCGTGGCGGAACTCGCCAGTGAACACCCCTCCACCACCCTTCCCCACTTCACCCCACATTTGTTCTGTATCCTATCACGCCTTCCTCCCAATTGCCGCATCTTCCCCAGAATTTTTGCGCCTTGACCACCATCAAACCCGGACCTACACTTGCGCCATGGGGGCGTAGCTCAGTCGGGAGAGCGATTGGTTCGCAATCAATAGGTCGGGGGTTCGATTCCCCCCGCCTCCACCACATTGAAAGCCGCCCGCTGCAATAGCGGGCGGATCCGCGTCTTTCAGAGAATTTGGTGCATGGACGCAGTTGGCGCGAAGAGTTGGCGCGAATCAGGGTAGCGGCCGCCGGCCAGGTGCACTCTCCAACAGCTGGTCAAACAGTCCCATCGCCTGTCTCTTGGTCGGTCCTAACACATGGACGTAGGTTCGGGCCGTGAAGGCGGGGCTTTCGTGGCCCAGGATCGTCGACAGCGTGGTGATGTCCATGCCTGCAAGGAGGGCGAGGCTGGCGAAGGTGTGCCTGAGAGCATGCACCCCGCCCTGCTTCAGTCCAACCTCTGCCAAGGCCACGTACCATGCTCGGAGGACGTTCCGTTGCCCCATCCATCCGCCGGCCTCACTGGGGAACACCAGGCCCATCGAGTTCCAGCCCTTACCCCGCATCTGTGCCTCTACCGCCTGAGTCGCTCTATGGTTTCTCAGGATGGTAGCCGCCTCACCGCTCAGCGGGATCTCCCTGACTCCGCGGGCGGTCTTGGGACGGGTTTCCATCTTCCGGCCGCCGACCTCTACGATCTGCCGCGAGACGAAGAGCACTCCCTTGTCGAGATCGAGATCACTCCACCGCAGGGCCACCGCTTCGCCAATCCTGAGCCCGCTCCGCCACAACACCGCCAGCAAGGGGCCGACCCTGAATCGAGAGTCTGCGACGTCGAGACGGCGAACTTCGTCCAAGGTGTACGACGCGATGACTTTGGAACGTGAAACAGGCCCTCGCACCAGATCCACGGGGCTACCAGCCAGGAGTCCGTCCCGAACCGCCTCGTGTAGACATACCCGAAGGATTGAACGGCAGTAAGAAACGGTCCGGTCGGCCAGCCGCCCACCGCGCGCGCTGGGTTTCGCCGCCAGGGCGGACAACCAGTCCGCTATCTGGGCTCTCGTCAGTTTGGAGAGCGGTGTGGCCCCGAGCGCCGGCAGAATGTGCAGCCTGGCCATCCTGGCGTAGCTGTCCTTGGTTTTCTCGCTCCACCGTGGAGCAGTTCGCTTCATCCAGGCGTCCAGATACTCGCCGACGGTGATCGCACCGGGCCGCACAACCCGCATCGGAGACGAGGTGATCTCTGCCTGTCTCCGGGCCCACTCGATCTCGGCCGATCGCCTGGTACCAACGAACGTGTGACTTTCTCGCGGCCGAGATCCGTCAGCCTGAAGAGGAAGTTGCCAGGTCAGTTTCCAGCGCGAGCACTTACTGGGCGGCTGCCCTTTGAAGGGCCTTGGGCGGATATTCATGGCCGCCTAATCACGGAGGCCGACGTTGTGCTCGTGCCTGGCCAGAGGGCGGCCGTCCAACCAGGACCTGAGGGCCCGGCTACTCACCCTGACCAATCGAGGGGACACCCTCCTTGCCGGGAGCTCGCTTGAGGCCACCAAGCGCTGGACTGTCGTCAAGGACAGATGCAGTTGCTCAGCCACTTCAGGCAGCGTCATCCACCTGTCACCAGCTCTTGGCATCCCCACAACCCCCGTCAATGGAATCGCGCCTAATCGGTCACTTCTAAAAAGTCCTGCTGAACTCGTGCGGCGGGAACGATTTACAGCAAGAGAGAAGGGCCGTCCGGACAACCGGACGGCCCTTCTCTCTTGTGCCACGCCTGGTACTCAGCGCCCCCCCGTCTTCCTTCCTGGCAGCCGCACCGCATCTCGTGTGAAGCCGCCGCATACGGCGGCGCCCATCACCATCCGGCCCCAGTGCTTTGCGTTGAGCGGCGGCCGCCGGGATCGTATGAGATCTACTGCCTCTCTACGGCCCCGAATGCCTGGGCCTCCCGAATGGCCGCTGAGAGGTTCGTGGCTCGCCGCGTCCGATGGAGGGCCTTCCTGGCCTCGCGTTCCCATCTAGTGAGCAGAGCGGTCTGCGCCTCCCGCCCTAGCAGGTTCGCCGCCTCCACCTCTCGGCGGGTCACCCGCTCAGGGTGGGCCTCACAAAACTGCTGGAGGGTGAGGTTCTCGCACAGCGCCTGAGGCAGGTCGAGCGGCAGGGGCACGATCCGCTGGCAGTCCAGGCTCGGATCAAGGCCCAGTGGAGCTGGTAGCAGTCCTCGCACGGCGCGTCGGAGACGGAGGCTGGTCAGTCCGGGGTGGTTCTCCATCACCTCCGCCTCGGCTGCCCACAGGTCGGCGGCCGTTATCTGACCGCCGTCGACTCCCCCGCATCTGGCCAGTGCTGCGCTGTATTCCAGCCTCAGCGTGTCCGCGTCGTCCGGTTGCTGTTCCGCCTCGGGCTCCGCCGCAATCGTGATCTGGTTCAGCTTGGCCAGGAGCACGAGTACCTTGGCAAAAGGGGATCCTAGTTCCAGGGCGATCCGTCGGGCCTCGGCCCGCAGGACCTCTCGTCGGTCCTCACCAGGCTGCAGCCAGTAGATCGTCGAGGGACCCACCAGGAACGCACGGTATTTGTCCCGAGCCGACTGTGCCACCTCGAGGGCGACATCGCACACCGTGCCGTCGGCAAACCTCGCGGTCCATGTCGTCGGTTGGTCGGTTTCCTGGTGCTGTGTTGACAAAATAAGCACCCCTCAGATCACGCTTGGGCCGCACTCGGAGCACTGCATGGCCTGCTGAGTTCCCGCCGGCGCCAAGCCTCGCGCTGGCGGTCTGGAGTCAGGCTGTCCTCAGCCGACGGTCACCTCCTCCGAGCGACTCTTCGGAACGCGCGCGTTGTGGCGGCCCGTCTGGTGCGGTACGCTCCCTGCAAGACGGATCGTGTTCGACACACCGTCCCTAGTTTGGTGTGCATCCCGAATGGGGAAGGCTGCCTCGAGTTGGGCGAAGGGGAGGTCGAACAGAGCGGCCATGCGGTGTATCACCCTTCGGGACGGGTTCCGCTCCCCCGACTCGATCTTCTTGATGTGTAAAGCGGAGATGCCCAGGCACGACGCCAGAGCCTCACGCGTTAGGCCTGCTCTCTGCCGTAGGTCCCGTAGCACTTGAGCCACTTTGTAGCCCCCTGTATAGGTACCCCTTGTTTCGAACGCCCTCTTTTGTACCCATTGTGCAGGAGGTGATCCTTGGGTGTCAATCCCCCCAGGTAAAGAAACTTTCGGTAGCCGTTTCCGAATAGCGCGGCAGCTAAGAGGTCTGACGAGGGAAGACGTTGCGTCTCACCTTGGGTGCACGTTTTATCTCATCAAGAAATGGGAATCGGGAGACCGTGCGCCCAATGCCCTGCTGTTGCCAGACATTGAGAAACTCTTGGACGTGGACATGAGATGGCTTCTTGGACGTCCCGGTGCTCCGAGTCCCGAATCACGCGGACCGGCCTCCGCGCCCAAACCACGAGCGTCCTCTCCCTTGACCGAGGAGAGGCGTCAGGAACTGAGAGAGATCAGAATGAGGCGGCGGAGGCCGATTCGTCCGACCGACCTGGATGGGCCAGGTGGCACAGCACCTCCTCCCGAAACAGCTGCACCTGGTCAGGGAAGTGGGCGTCCTGCCAAGCCCAGGAGGCCATCAGAAGACTGATGGCGGTCAGTCGGGTCTCATGGTCGAGGCCGCGGCAGAACAGCGCGATGTCGCCAAGGATCTCTTCCCGCATGGGCCACCCCCGCACCGCCAATGAAGCAGGTAGGTTTTACCATGCGCCAAGCCTGTCGCCTGCGTGATGTCGGCGTGACTGGCAGGACTTCCATCTGAATAGCGTAACAGGGCCAAGATGTTAGAACCTACAGGCTTCGTGCGACGGGTGGACGAATTGGGCCGGGTGGTCCTGCCCAAAGAACTGCGCGGCCGCTTCGGAATCGTCGACGGCGACGCGGTGGAAATCTGGGTGCAGGACGACCAGGTGATGCTCGCCAAGCACATCGAGACATGTGTGTTCTGCGGTGGTCAGGAGAACCTGGCCGCCTTCAAGGGCAAGCGGGTGTGCCGGCCATGCCAAGTTGAGGCGGCTCGCCGCCAAGCCCCCCCCCCCGGCTGACGCCTCAGCGCGGCAGGGGCCGTGCCGCCCGCACCCCGGCAGGGCGACCGGTCGTCACTCCCAGCTCGTCCACCACCAGCTGGCACGGCGACGGCATCGGGTGAGCGGCCGGCAGGCCGAGCAGGAATCCCTGCCCGTACTCCGCCCCCAGTTCGCACAGCACCCGCAGCTCCTCCACCGTCTCGATGCCCTCGACGATCACCCTGATGCCGAGGTCTCTCATCAAATTCAGCACCGCCCTGACCACGATCCGGCGCTGGCGGTCGGCGTCCAGCCCCTCCACCAGGTAGCGGTCGATCTTGATCATGTCCGGCTGCACCGCCAGCACCGTGCCCAGCGAGGAGTGGCCGGTGCCGTAGTCGTCCAGCACGATGTGGTGCCCGGCCTCCCGCCATCTGTGTAGCCGCTCCAGCGCATGGGGATGGCCGAGCACATCCTGGTGCTCCGACACCTCGATCGCCAGGCGGTCGGGGTGCACCTCCTTGCCGTCGGCGTCTGCCGGCCACACGTCGTATCGCAGGTCGACGTTCATGAACAGCAGTTGGTCCTCACCCAGCGCCTGCCGTCCGGTGGTCAGCGCCAGGCGTTTGCAGGCCTCTTCCAGCTGCCGGCCCTGCTTGCCGCGACGCGCCCGCCGCACGATCTCGCCCGGCGCCTCCCACTGCGACCCGACAGGCCCGCGCACCAGCGCCTCGTGCCCGATCACCTGGCCGGTCCTGAGGTCCACGATCGGCTGCAGCGCCATCCACAGCGTTTTGAGGAATGCCATGTCCCACCACGGTCCTTCCACGGTGCGCTGATGGTCCTCTCTGCACCGCTTTCCACCCAATACCTCCCAGATTCGTGCCCAAACTAGCATCCCCTGTATCCTGCCCGCATTCAGCCCCTCTAGCCAGGCCCTGGCGGCCCGGCTCCACGCGCCGTGGCCGTCACCAACTCGGACAGGGGGCCGACCCCAGTTCCATGGCACCTGGTGCACGGCGTCAGGCCGTCCTTGTCGTCGAACAGGGATCCCCGCCCGCCACAGGCCGAACACGGGACCGCCCTGAGGGCGGCGGGGGTAGGTGGTACGGCCTGCCGTTCGGCTGCAGCCAAGAAGAACTGCCAGGAGCTGATCGGCTCCGCTTTCTTGGTGCGGCGATGCCGTTCGGCGGCATGCTTCACGGCGGCTTGTGCTGCTGACAGGGTGCCGCAGGCTTGGATGAAGGCTGCCGCCTGCTCCGTCTTGGGCACAGCCCTCGGTGCCAACGACCGGACCAGTGCCACCAGGTCTGCCACTCCCTCCGGCTCCCCACCCGTAGGGCGAACGTCGTCGTCCTGCGTCTGGTTGCCAGTGTGCCGATCCGACACAGACCTGACGATGACGGTTGAGTCTTTCTCCCCTGGGTCTTTGCTTAAGCAAGGACCGGACCCCTGGGTCCGGTCTGGAGCGGACATATACTTCCGGTCCTGACCGGACATTTTTGTCCGGTCAGGAGTATCGATCGGCATGATTTCGTACAGGTTCGGCTGCTGCAGGCCCCGCCGGTGGACCTGCACCAGGTGCTCTTCTTCCAGTTCCTTCAGCCCGCGCCGCACCTGGCGGTCCGTGCATCCTAGATCGGCGGCCATCGTGGCCTGATCCGGGTGGCACGCCCCGTCCTGCCAGGCGTAGGAGAGCAGCACGCCGTACAGGACCTTCGCCCCGGAGGAGAGCGTGCGGGACCGCAGAACGCAGTTCGGCACCTGGGTGAACCCGCCGGCCAGCCGCACGTCGGTGCCGCGGGCGAAGAAGACCGGCGGCTGGTCCCGGTCCTGGTCGACTGTCCTCGGCATGACATCAGACTCCCTTCTCTGGCCAACGAAAAAAGGCCGCCCGTGTGGGCGGCCTCTTGTTGATTCGCTTCCAGTAGGTGTTTGTGAAGAGAGGAGCCCATGCGGTTGGTCTTGGGTCGCCCATCTACCGAGAGCCCGAGTCCTTCCTCCGTCGAACCGTTCCGGGCTCGGGCATCGTCGGCAGCGGCGAACTCAAGAGTGCTCCCTTCTTGTTGCCGAGTGACCACCCGAACGCCTTAGGGAGGAACGGTAATTGTTGGGTGGAATACGTCCCTCATCCTAAATATGAAGTCAGGAGTTGATGGCTGGTGGCGGACCCGACTGAGAGGGGTCTCATTGAGATCATCGGCCATGAGCATGAGCACGTGCGTGCGGCAGAGGTTTCCGAGTTCCTCCGGAATTACAAAGCCACGTATACCGCCATCCAGTCTTCGTGGATGGTGAACGAATTCAGCCTCCCCGCTCTCCAGGATGAAGCGACTCGTGCACATCTTCAGGAGTTGTCAACTGCCTACCTTGATGATTTCAGGGTCAGAAATGGACCCTGGGCCAAGCAGGATGCCTTTCGGTCGGTACTGGTGAGGGACGATCTGTTTCTCCTCAGGTTCACGACCGAGAGCCCCTACGTATTTTTGTTCGACGCATCTATTGTGGCAGGAGTTCTGGCCGTGCTTCTCTGCGGAGGAGAGTTTGAGTTGACCCTCGTACCTCCCCGTGTTCGCGTCCGCCAGTCTAAGTCGCTGGGCGAAGCTCTTGAGGATCTGAAGCGTGCTTGGCGACACAGACGGTAGACAGCCCTGTCCCGGACCCTCCTGGAGGCCAGCCTGTCCCCTTGATTCTTAACCAAGGGACTGTCTACCAGCCAGGGGGGCCCGGGACAAGAACGGAATGCCAGCGCTAGGGGTAGTACATGCCGAAAATGTGGCGATAGATCTCGTGCATCTTCGCAAAGTCACCTTCCGCGGCAGCGGCTTCTGCCCTCAAGCATCTGTCGTATGCAGATCCGACTTTACTGATGGCCGCCGCACGAGAAGTCTCAGTTAGATAAGCACTGACCTTGCCATCGGTTCCGGCGGGATCACTCAGTTCATATCTAAGCCTATCCCGAGCCTTGTCAAAAAAGTAGCAGGTGTTCTGCCAGTCCGACTGCATGTTGAGGTGCGACCACCACGAGGACCCAAAAATCGACCAGGCAAGAACCTCAAGATGGAACGAGCGTAAGGGGCTGTTCGCGGCTTGATTCCATGCCTTGAGTTGTTTGATGCAAGGCACCAGGCGGCCCTCATGGAGCCCGTTGACCAGGGCTGAGAGTTCGACGTGCTTCTTAGGATTCGTCTCGATCCACTTGTCACCCCCCGAGTCGCAAATGTCCCAAGTGGGCTCCAAACCGGAGCTGTTCCACCAGGGTCGGCGAAACGCGGGGACCACATCAACAAGAAAGTCGCTGAAGGAGACAGTTACGGCTTGCCCATTGCGGCTGATGCGTGGCGTCCGCGGATATGTTAGCATCAGTGCCTTCCGCGTGAGTTCCAGTACGGCTCGGGCGTGGCGGGCCCGGTAGCCATCATCCAGGACGACAACAATGTCTATGTCGGCCTTCGTGAGCGGTGCTATCAAGGTCTGTCGACGATACGACCCAGTCAGAAAGTCATCAACGACGGTGAGCTGGCTGGCTACAGCTTGTCGGACATTTCGTTGCCTGGTTGCTACCGTTTCATCTTGCAGGTCTGTGAGGTTGAGGTTGTGGCGCAATTGCTCAAATGCCTGCCTTCGTGTCAGCATCCGCTTCCCACTCCGATTACCATAGACTCGGCATCCACCCCTCTAGTGGTGTTGGTGATAGGCACACTAAGCTGGAAACTCCTCTCCCAATTCGATACGCCAGAGCCGCTTGGCCTCAGTGTGATTGCCTCGGGCCTCCATGAGTAGGGCCAGTTTCGCACGCGCCAAGGCTTCACTGAACCTCGACTCCAGGGCCAACCGATCAATCTCGGTAAGGTAGCCGTCGAGATTTCCGGAGTGGCCAGCTGGGTCCGCACACGTGACCCGCCTGGACGCCGCTTCGAAAAAGCACTTCAGGTTATCCCGATGGTTGGAGTCGACCGCCTTAAACATCTTCGCCACCATAACTTCTAGATGGTATGGCTCAAAACGGCGGCTGTGAACGACGTTCCACCGCCGAGCCAGTTTGACCAGAGGCGTGAGGTTGGTGCCAACGGATGCATGTCGTGCTGAGTACCATTTGGCCTGATACTCGGGGTCTGTGGTCATCCAGTTGCCGTCGCCTTTCGGTAAAGCGAATCCGCCATCACGCCACTTAAAGACAGGCGCGATGTCGACATGAGCGCCGGACGTATAGAACAGCCGAACGGCCTGACCTCTTGCACCGATCTTCTTGATCGATGTCTTGGCGTTCAATGCCATTCGGATCCGTTGAAGGAAGACATCGGACTCGGAGCGATATTGTTCAAAGATCCCTTCCCTGTTAACGAATACAGCCATCACGTCGATGTCCTGAACGGGTCGAATGATGGTTCCCCGAGCCGCAGAGCCAATTAGGATGACTCGACTAAGGGGTAGCGTGCTCGATGCGGGGAAGGCCTTGCGCAAGTTTCTCTCAGTGGCTTGCCGCTTATCAGAAATGTCTTGTTTCTGCGAATCTGTAGGGCTGATCGCTTCCAGAAACGCCGCGAACGCCTGGGCCGTCGTGAGTGCCACTACTGATCGACCCGGAATCGCTGCGACCCGCCGTCAATTTGCCTCTTTGCCCTTTGCCAAGCGCGGGAAGAGGTGATCTCCGACTCATGGTTGAGCTTCTGAAGCCGCCTGACCAGTTCACTTAGCTGCTGACGAGCCTCAGTGTCTGATAGAGCAACAAGATCGACATGGAGGAAGATGCGGCTGTCTTGCTGGAGTGCTCGGTACGCGTTGGCGGCAGCGGACGCCTTTGCTTTTCCATGTCGCGGCCCGATCGACGCGGCAACAGCTCCAACAGCTGCCGCCAGTAATGCGATCCATCCCGCCCAGGTCCTCGACAAGATCGTGGAAAGGCCGGTGACTCCTGCGACGGCCGCCAGCACTGCCGAGGTAATCCCTAACCACTGCTCCCAGAAACCCCAGTGTTTCGCAAACTCGAATTGACACTCGGAAGCATATGTTGCCGACTCCTCAACGCGCTCGGCCTCTCGGCGGATCTCGTCCCGGTGCGCCGACAATATTTCTGGAGGTGTCTTCCCCTCTTGGTCGTCCGCCATGAGGCCACCCCTCTCCCGTTAGCTGTTGAGAAAGCCACGCACATGAGCTTCCATAGCCGCCGCGAACCGCCGGAATGTTAGCGAGGCGCCCGGAAACGTGACCTCTGTAGGGTCCGACTTAGTAGCTAATGCCAGGCAGCAGCTGTTGTACTTCCGTTCGAGAATAAGCCGTTCACACAGCACCTCGTATCGTCTTGCGTAGGAAGCGCCCTTAAAGATTGGATCGACTTGGAAATGCCGCTCCGAGTTTCGGACGGGTGTGTGAACCCTTGGGCAGTCTTCAAACAAGAAGACGTAGCCTAGGAAGGGCGCTGGATGCTGTCCGAGCCGGCCTTCCCGAAAAGCTGTCCAAATATCCTCGGCGTTCCCAATCGCCTCTTCGGTTCGGTTGTTGAAATTATTACCGAAACTCGGACCCACCTGCGACTTCAACTCAACCGCAAGCACAAGCTTACCGTCCACCACCGCGACGAGATCCCACTTCTTCTCTGGACGGTAATAGCCTGGCAGCTCCAAGGCGCTCTGGGTGCTCACATGTTTGGAGTTAAGGCCCGCCGCCACCAGAACACTGGTAAGCAAGGTCGCAATGGCACCCATATGGGTGCCACCGGTAACAGCTCCGCGAGTACCAGCGTCGGCCTTGCCTGCGCTCATCTGCTTCTGCTGTTGCCGCTGCCGGCCGTGCCAGAAAGCTTGGACGGCCTCTGAGAACTGCCTGTCGAGGTCGTCTAGCATCCGAACACAGCAGCTCGGTCACCGATTCCATACGCCTCGACGGCAGCACTGGTCGCAGCCTGGGCATCGCGGGCTTGAAATGCATGGCGCAGCCGTTCGTTCAGCGAGGGGGCGAGAGAGGCGGGATCGGGAACGCGAATCCGTCGGAGGTATTGCGCCTGAAAACGTAAGGTTCCACCGCGCATTTTCACGCAGTATGCCTCGATGAACAGTTCTGCGACCTTGGATAGAAGTAGTCCGCCAAGTACCTCCAGGTCCCAAAGGTCGGAGGTCAAGTAGTAGAGGTTGTGGTGAGGGTAGGTCTTTCCAACGTCGAGCGTCGGATTGCTCATGAGCTTCATGTCAGGGAAGTAGAGTTTGTCTTGTCGGATCAGTCGGTGGTTGACCCGGTCAATCGTCCGGTACCAGTTCTTCGCCTTGTTTCGAACGATGTGCCGCCGCTCTAAAGCGTCACGTCGCGCCTCCAGATACTGCCGCAACCTTGGGTAGACATCGAGATCGACAAGGTTGCCGTTCGCTTGCCAGGGATTCACAAGGTAGTGGCCCGACCAATTCACCACTCCGCCTCGGGTGTCTTCGGACATGGCGAGGGGGAGCAATCGCTCAGGCTCGACCACACTTGCGTCCTGGGTAACATAGACACGGTCGGCTCCCGTTGCCACCCCGATGCCGACCTTGGTGCCCGTGTACTCATCCTCCAAAGGACGGTACCGCTCCTCCAGATGGCGGAGTAGCTCGAGTCGATGCGACTGGAGCGACGGCCAGGGACTGCTGCCCTTAACCCAGTCGGCAACCCTTGTCGCGGAAAAACCTGGCACGTCACCTTGTCCCCGATCGGCCAAATCAATGACACCATCCGCAAGGTTCCTGCCGCCTGGCGCTGGCCCGGCGGTCGCTCCGCCACTGGCAACGAGGGTACTGCCTTGCGGGGCTCGCCTGATGGTGATTACAGCCGGGTAGGCTGACACGTTCTCCTCGAAGGCGGGCGCCTCGTGCATCTCGATGACCGCCTCCATGCTGTACCCGGCAGAGATGAGGCGCCGGAGCTCAACACCATATGCACTCCTCATCCACCTGTCAGCACAGATGAAACCAAGTGCCCCGCCTTGCCTCAACTGACGGAGCCCCGCTTCAAAGAACCCGATGTAGATGTCGCCTCTGCCAATCATCGTCGGGAGTACTCGTCGATAGCGAGCGAACACACCAGCTGGGAGATCGTCGTATCGGATATACGGTGGATTGCCAACGACGAAGTCAGCACTGCGATCCTTCGAAGCGTTCAATAGATAGTCTCCGGTTGTCACCCAACCTTCAGCAACCTCATGCGCCTGACGCGCCGGTGCGCCGTGTTTGAGTAACTCCCTCGTCGCTAGATCAACCAGCCGACGCGCTGCGGAAGCATCAATCTCATAGGCATGGAGTGCATGCTCCACGTCGGTCAACTGGTGACCATGGGCCTCGAGAGAGACAAGGAGCCGCCGGATCATCGGTAGAAGAAATGCCCCTTCTCCAGCCGCTGGCTCCACGGCGTATCGCTCTGCGAGGTCGTGAGACGATCGGTAGCCAACTAGGTCGAGAATCAGGTCAACGACCCACGGCTTGGTGTACACAACGCCCCTTAGGTCTCTAGCCGGGGCTAGAGCCGCCTGGGACCTGTGGTTGCCCGGGCCATCTCCGAAGAGATCGCGGTCTGGCTCCGCCAAGGCAATATGGGCCGCTGTCTCCACTGCGCCTATCACCCCGATCCGCCGTCATCAGAAGCATTCAAAGATCTGGGCGACCTTTTCTGGGAACCAGGTGTGGCCCTTTCCAAGATAGCGCGTTCCACAAGTACCAGCCGATCGCCTGCCAGCCAGACCTTCTGTCACATCCTCGAGGTAACCACACTGATATCGACCAGAGGTGACTCAACGGGTCCGGACTTTCTGACGACATGGTGACGTCGGCTTAGTCCGTTTGCGCTGGGGTTGCTCCCGCCAGTTCCCGCTGCATTGCCTTCTTGAGCTTCTCTAGGTCATCGGCGATTCCGACCTCCAGCCGCTGTCTCTCCTCATACCCGCTGGTGCCGTTGTATTGCTCAAACCGACTGCTGGCCAGGTATCGTCCCATGTGCACGCTTATTGCGCGACAGATCTCGTCGACATCGTGAGAAAGAAACAGGCCAGAGCGCAGGCAAAGGTTGCGAGCCTGCTCGAAGGCTCGCCGCGCCTCCAACTTCTGGCGTTCACGCAGAAGGATCTGGAGCTTAGACTGAACCGCTCTAGGAAGTGGCTTGGCCCAACACGCACAGACCTGCTCGCGCTCCCTCTTGGAGATACCACGTTCCCGAAGATAGATCTCCGCCTCTTCAGCAGACAGAACGGAGAAATCCGGGTATTCGACGAAGCCGTAGAGGCCCATCATGAGCGACTGTGCCTCCAGGAATGTGCGGTAAATTGCCGGATAGTTCGCGTGGCGCTCGGCCGTGAATAGGCCAAAGTCCTTGAGGCGCTTCTGGTACTCAAAGTCCAAGGTCATCTCGAGGACAGAAACTTGCTTTCTGAGTTCCGCCTCGAACGCTGCCTGAGAGAGATCTAGCCGATGTTTGTACGCCTCAAGCTTCTTGTCAAATAGGCTATCTACCGCGGCAAGGGCCGTAGCTCTAAAGAGCAGGAGCCCAAGCGCGGCCAGAATACTGACTCCACCGAGGTAACTGAGGATAGTCTGAGCCACGTTCATCTTGGAATCGTTCGCCGCAGAGCGCTATTCCCCCGTCGGGTCGTCTCGGCACCAGACAGGGCTGAGACTTAATATCGGTGCCTCGCTTGTGCCTGCCGCCGAGGCTGGGTTGCAGCGTTGGTTACCGACCCCTCCCTATCGCCGCCACTGGCTCAGGGCTTCGCACCTGCTGAATCTCGTTCTCCTTCATCTGTTTGAGCTCCACCCGGTTGATGATCGTCTGGGCCGCCTTCTGGATGGTCGCCCCAACTCGCTTCACGATCTTCGGCCCTTCCTCGCCGCTCCAGTCGGCCACATAGCCGAAGGTGTAGTCCGAGGTGTCGATCCCGAAGTGCTCGCAGACCACGAACGCCGTGCCTTCGGCCTCAGCCTCCTCGATGGCTCTGTCTCTCTTCGCGCCAGGCATTCCGTGCCCGCACCAGTGATGCGCCAGTTCGTGACAAAGTGTTTTCGCTGTCTGGTCGGCTGCCAGGCTCTTTGCTAGAACGATGGTCTGGGTGGTGCGTTGGTAATAGCCCTTGGCACCGCGCAGCTCTGACGGGTCTCGGTAGACGACCCGCAGGCCCTCATGTTCGGCCGCCAGAACCAGCCGACCAAGAAGCAGCCGTGCCTCCTCGCTGTTGCCGGTGAGGTCACGGGCAGGGTGCTCGGGCAGACCTTTCCCTTCTGTCTGGGTCCAGTCCCATACATAACCCACCTTGAAGAAAACCGGCTCCCGCTTGGCTGTTTTCGTCTCCGCGGGCTCTACCGAATCGGCGGTAGACCGTGTTTGGTCCGACGGGCCTTTGCGGGGGAAGATCGGGACCAGGATCTGGATGCCGTGCTCGCCCTTCTTCACATGGCGGTCAAGAGCCAGCCACGAATGGTAGCCAGCAATTTTCGTGGCATTGGGGAACTGAGACAGCACCAGAAGCACGTTTCCCAAACTGTACCCGTGCAGTTTGGCCTGGGCCTTCAGCAGCCGTCTCCACTCGTCTGACGACTGGATGGCACTCACTCCGTCCTCCAGCCTCTTGAGCAGCTCCTTGACGTCTGTTGCCAACAGGATCACCCCCACAAGAAAAAGGGATCGCCTCCGAAGAGGCGACCCCTTGGTCCTACCGATCCACCTGCAGCGAGCCACCCCGGCTGATGGCCTTCTTGACCACCCGCTCCTGCTCGACCCGGTCCCGGTTGAACTGGTCACGGATCAGCTTGGCTGCCCCGACGAAGATTTCAGCCTGGCCTGCATTGCCGACGAAGCCCTGGTCGATGGCCTCTTTTTCGCTGATCACCGTTTCCCCGTAGTGGCCGAGCGCCCAGGCGGCGCCGTCCTGTAGCGGACCTGCCTCCCGTTCCGGCAGGATTCCCGCCACCTCCGCCAGGGTCTCCCGGACGGCTGTCAGTCGTGGACTGAGGCCGAGACTAGTTCTCGTCTCCATCGTCTCCTCTCCCCTTTCCGCCGGCGCTGCCAGCAACCAGAAGGCCCCGCCCCGGCGCATGGCCGGGACGGGGCCCCTGTTCGCCCGGTTCACCTCTCCTGCAGGTCCTTGAGCAGCAGGGACATGCCATGCCGCAGCTGCAACAGAGCGTCCATCGCCTCGCCGGCGCCAGGGAGGCTGGCCCGCCTGCAGGCGGCGACATAGATCTCCACCTGATCCACCAGGCGGTAGGCCGCCCTCCAGTCGTCGGGCTCTGGCAGCGGCTCACGTGCCTTCATGATCAGCACGGACTATCTCCCCCTTTCCAGACCAACCCGGGTCTCATGCAGCGCTGCGGACGCCTTCACCACCCGCTCGACCCGATCGATCAGCATCTGGGTGTACTGGGCCAGCACCAAGGCGGCCACCCGATCGTTGACCGCCGCGGTGACTGGGAAGGCAATCGCCTGCCATGTCCCTTGGGCGTCCCGTCTTACCGGCCAGCTCACGAACAGTGAGTCCTTGCCCTCTTGGTGCCGGGCCATCACCCGCACGCCCTTGACCAGGAACTCGCCGCCCAGCTCGAGATCGCAGACCGCCAGAACGGAGCTGTCATCACGGGGCACGTGCATGTCCTTGACCTGTACATTCATGGTCCTTGCCTCCCTTGTGCCGGTGGTGCCGGCAACTGGATTTGATCAACTAAAGCGGAGCCAGTTCAGGGCTTGTGATCACGCAAAATGGAGCCACCTGTGGGCGGCTGTGGCCAGATGCGATCACTCAAAACGGAGCCAGTGCAGACCTCTCCGCCGGTACACTCGGGTGACTGAACACCGAGCGACTGGGGGAAGAAGGAGATGCGCAAGATGGCCGACATGGAGTTCATTCGCAGGCTGCAGGTTGCAGAAGGGTGGAGCGAGCGCCGGATTGCCAGGGAGTTCGGCTACGGGCGGAACACGGTCCACAAACTGCTGGACCGCAGCCAGCCGACCACGGCGCCGGTCTATAGGCGCAGCAAGCCGGTGCGGGCTCCCAAGATGGACCGCTACCGGGAGATCATCGACAGCTGGCTGATCGCGGACCAGGCTGCACCCCGCAAGCAGCGGCACACCGCCCACCGCATCCACGATCGCCTGGTCAGCGAGTACGACGCCACCGACTTGGCCGAATCCTCCGTCCGCCGCTACGTCCGACAGCGGCGTGAGCTGGTGGCGCCCAAGGCTGCCCCTGCCTTCCTTCACCTGGAGTTCGGGCCCGGCCAGGTGGCCCAGGTGGACTGGGGCGAGGCGACGGTGAAGCTGGCGGGGCGCCAGGTGACGGTCTGGATGTTCTGCATGCGCCTTTGCCACTCGACCAAGCCGTTCGTCGCCGTGTACCCGCACGGTCGCATGGAGTGCTTTCTGGAAGGCCACATCCAGGCGTTCGCCTGGTTCGGGGGCATCCCCGCCGAAATTATCTACGACAACCTCGGCTCCGCCGTGCAGCGCGTCCTCAGCCGGCGCGGCCGGCTGCTCAACGCCGCCTTCCAGGCCTTCGTCGCCCACTACCTGTTCAAGCCGGTGTTCGCCAACCTGGCCGCCGGCTGGGAGAAGGGGCTGGTCGAGGGGTTGGTCGGCACCGCCCGCCGCAACTATCTGGTGCCCGTCCCGGACGTGTCCTGCCTGCAGGAAGTGAACACCCATCTACGCCATGGCATCGACCGAGACGCCGATCACGTGGTGCCGGAACGCGACGGCCGCTCGGTGCGCGAACTGTTCGCCGAGGACCGGCAGGGTCTGATCGCCCTTCCCCCAAGCGTCTTTCCCGCTTGCACCCGGCACAGTGGCACGTCTCGCATCAGTGCACCGTGCGTCATCAGCAGGTGCAGTATTCCGTTCCGGCCCAGCTGGTCGGACGCGACCTCGAACTGCGCGCCTTCAGCGATCACATCGATATCCACGACCGGGCCCGGCTGGTGGCCAGCCACCACCTGGGCACGCCCGGCCAGACCCCGGTGCTGGAGCTCGACCACTACCTGGACGTGCTGATGCGCAAGCCGGGCGGCGTGCGCCACGCCCGGGTGGTGAACCAGCTGGGGGCAGAGGCAACCGCCTACCGCGACGCCTTTCTCAGCCACAACCCGGACGCCTACGGCGGCTTCGTCCAGATTCTTCTGCTCTGCCGCCGCTACACCCGAGAGGCTGTCCTGGCCGGCATCGCCCAGGCCCGTGCCGAGCGCATCTACGATGTGGCCAGGGTGGAGGCCCTGATCGCCAAGGCGCTCGGCCAACCCACGGCGGTGATTATGGCTGTGCCCTCTGGCCCGGTCGTCCGCCAGCCCGCACTTGAAGCCTACGACTCCCTGCTGCCGGCGGCGGGGGTGGTGGCGTGAGCACTCGCAAGACAGATCCGATCGCCGTCCAGGACGCCATCCGGGAGACCGCCATCGACGGCCAGCTGCGTCTGCTCAAGATGCCCGGCGCCCTCCGCCACTACCGCGACCTCACCCGCCAGGCTCGCACCGGCAGCGACGACCCGCTCACCTACCTGCAGTCGGTGCTAGCCGTGGAGCTGGACAGCCGCCGCCAGAACCAGATCGCCCAGCGCCTGCGCGATGCCCGTTTCCCCTACCCCAAGGATCTCGACGGCTTCGACTTCACGGCCGCCCCATCGATCAGCCGCCAACAGATCCTCGAACTCGCCGGCGGCCGCTTCGTGGCGGAACGGGAGGGAGTGATCTTCATCGGCCCCAGTGGAACGGGAAAGAGCCACCTGGCCATCGCCATCGGCCGGGCCGTGATCTACGGCGGCTACCGCAGCCGCTTCACCACGGCGACCCTGTTGATGAACGAGCTGCTGGCCGCCCAGACCGAGCGCACGTTGATCCGCTACTTCAAGATGTGGTCGCGCTACGACTTGGTGGTGGTGGACGAGATCGGCTACGTGCCGTTCTCCCAGGACGGGGCCCGGCTGCTCTTCCAGTTCTTCTCCGAGCTGTGCGAACGGCGCTCATTGTTGCTCACCACCAACTTGGAGTTTTCGCGCTGGGTGGACGTGTTCGGCGACGCCGGGATGACCGCCGCCCTCTTGGACCGCCTCACCTACCGGGCCCACATCGTGGCCACCGAGGGAGAGAGCTACCGGCTCAGGCAGGCCCAGGCCCGCAAGGCGGCGGCAGCGGGCCAGCTATGATGGCGGGGCACGCCAGGGCGTCTATTGGTATGGGCCTATACCCATCGGCCCACAGAGGGAACCAGTGACAGCCGCATGCTGCGCTGGACGGTGCACCTGACGGCCCAGGAGTTCACCCTGCTGGAGGTTGTAGGCAGCCAGTGGCGAGGCCAGAGCCGGGCCGACCTCCTGATCGATCTGGTCGAGTGGCTGGTCACGGACGACTCCTGGGAGCGGGCCGCCGACCGGCCCGACCCCCTTCACCTGCTTGCCGCCCAGGCTGATCACCGTGGTGTCTTGCACGGCCAGCACCACCCTTGGCGCCCTGACCCCGCTGCAGGGGGGCCGGGTGGTGGGGGCAACCACCCGCTGGGCCGTCACCTTGTCGTTGTCCAGAAACCGGTAGGCCGCCTTGGTGTCGCCCCACGACTGCATGGCGAGGGGCAGAGAGCCCTCCGGCTTCTCGGCCAGGGCCGTGGCCATGCGCACCACCCGCTGGCCGAAGCGGAGATCGCCGAAAGAGGCGGTGGAGACCTCGCCGTGCCGCCCAGCTCACGAGCCTCACCTCCCAATCCCCTGCTCAGAGCAGGACTACGAGGCGGAGCAGGCCACCTTCTTAGCTCACTACATCTCGGACATGTTAGTTGTCCCCAAGTGGTCGGGAGATGTGGGTAAGAGAGAGTCTGAAGGGAGAGCGATTTAACACCCCGACTGTCGCACCCTGCAAGGGCTCAGGATACACTGGTCCACTTTTACTTGACGTTTACCATGCGGACCATGAATTCCACTGGGAATACCCAAAATGTGTACGAATGGTGAGTGGCGCGGTCAAGATTTTAAGTATGAGGAAGGAAGGCGCGTCGTGATTACAGAACGTTGACGCAACATCAAAGACTGCTGAGGCTGAAACCTAGGTACGACGGTCGTGTACGGTCGCCACTGGGGGGAGCAGATCCGTGGTAGAAGAGTCGCCGACCCGTAAGCTCGGCGGTTCACGATCTGGCCTGATCGGCCAAGTGGTCGAGGTATGGATTGAGGACCAGCGCTATGGACTGCCACTGGAGCGCGTAGAACAGGTGTTGCCCATGGTTTGGGTGGCACCGCTACCTAAGGCGCCAGAGATGGTGGTCGGCGTCATCAACCTGCACGGAGCTGTGTTGCCTGTGTTGGATATCCGCAAACGATTCGGCTTGCCGGAGCGGAGGTGGGGGCTGACCACTCGGTTGGTCGTGGTCCAGTTGGCCCATGCTCGGATTGCCGTGCCGGTCGACGAGGTGGTCGGCGTACGCGACCACTTCGTCGACGTACGCCTGCCGGATCCCCTGCCCCAATCTGGAGATGGCTGCATCAGCGGCATCGTGGGCCTTTCCGACGGCCTTTTGTTCTTATGCGATTTGGAGGCCTTCCTCTCGCTTGACGAGCAACACCAACTCACCGTAGCCCTTGATCGAGGTACGCCATGAGACTTTCCGACGTTGTGCTGGAAGACGCCCGGGTGGGGATCGCCGCCGGGCTGGGGCTCGACTTTCGCACCAGCCAGTCATCCAGGCTAGAGCGAGAGTTGAGTGCCTTGTTGCGCACGGAGGGCGTTCCCGCCGCCGAGGCCACCAGGTATCTGCAAGAGTTGTGGGCGTTGCCGAAGACGAGTCCCAGGTGGGGCAGACTCAGTCGTCACTTGGCGGTGGGCGAGACCTACTTCTTTCGCGACCAGGCTTGTTTTGACGCCATCAGGCAGACAGTGCTACCGGAGCTGGTGGCCAAGCGCCGTCGCGGAGCCGCTCCGAAGCGCCTGCGCATCTGGTGCGCCGGGTGCGCCACTGGGGAGGAGCCTTATTCCTTAGCCATGTTGCTGGACCAGCTGCGGATCGGGACGCCGGAGTTCTTGGTGGAGATTGTGGCCACCGACGTCAACGACGTGGCGCTGGAAACAGCGCGGCGCGGCGTATACCGGGAGTGGTCGCTGAGAGCGACGCCTGCCGCCATTCGAGATCGCTACTTCGAGGAGTCTGGGCTGGGGCGCTATGAACTCTCCCCGGCCATCCGCAGGCGGGTGACCTTCCAGGCGCATAATCTGGCGGATGCGAGTAATCCCGGTCCTCTCGGAGACGTCGACCTCTTGCTTTGCCGCAACGTCTTGATGTACTTCGTTCCCGAGGTGGCGCAACAGATCATCCGGCGCCTGCAGGACCAGTTGGCGGCGGACGCCTGGCTGGTCACAGCGCCCTCTGAAGCATCGGCGGAGTCTTACCCGCGGCTGACAGCGGTGAACTTCCCAGGGGCGATCTTGTTTCGCAAGGGTAAGCCGATCCCCGTCCACGGCCCGTCGGTCGTTGCTCGGCCAGTGTCGGCGCCTGGAACTGAACTGCCGAAGAAGGCGGTTCCGGTGCTCCCCGTGGTCCGAGCGAGGACACAGACGCCTGTCCCGCACCCGGTCGTCCCGCCGCCGGAAATCAACTCCGCGGCGAAGGTTCGACTTGCCGAGGCGCGGAGACTTGCCGACGAGGGCCGCCTTGCCGACGCCCGGGTCGTCTGTGAGCAGGTAGTGGCCGCCGACGTCCTGCTGCCGGATGTGCACATCCTGCTCGGCGTCATCCATCAGGAACAAGGCGAGGTCGACGCCGCGAAAAGCGCCTTACGCCGGGCTTTGTATCTGGATCCGGATGCCACGGCGGCGCACTTTCTATTGGGCATCCTGCTCACCCAACAGGGCGAGATCGAACGGGCCAGACGCTCGATGGAAACGGCGGTGAGGCTATTGGAGAGATCCCCATCCGATCAGGTGGTGGCCTGGGCCGACGACCTCACGGCTGGGCGGCTGCTGGAAACCGCAAAGGGCTATCTGGAAGCGGACAGGAGCGTGCGACGATGACGGAGTCCCCCAAGATGGGTGCAGCCACCAACACGACGACACGGGGCCAAAGGCGCACTGGGGGTCGGCGCGGACAGCTGCCCTGGCCAGAGGTAGCCAGCGCCTTAAAGGCGCGGGCCAAGCAGTTGGCACAGCCGCTGGAGCGCACCCAGCCGATGCGCCAGCCGGTCAGCCTGCTGGTCTTCGAGTTGAACGGCGAGCGCTACGGGGTCGACATGAGGCACGTGGTCGAGGTGTTGCGCCCGAGTGGCGTGACGGCGGTGCCCTGCACTCCCCCTTTTTTGCTGGGGCTCACCAGTTATCGCGGACGAGCCCTGCCTCTGGTCGACCTCGGCGTCTTGCTGGAGGTGTGGGAGCGAACCAGCGAGTTCGGCGATCAGACAGCAGTCGTGGTTCAGGTGGGGGGCGTGTGGCTTGGCTTTCCAGTGGACAATGCACCGACGGTGATCCAGGTGGATTCCCACGGCTGGACCGAGAGTGCACCGGCGGGGAGTCAGGGCCAAGCGGGATTCGTCCGCACACTGACCGATGTGATGGTCGGCGTGGTGGATCTGGACGCCCTCTGTCGCAGCGGACGGCTGGTGGTGGACGAGGTTTCGTAGGTCCAGAGAACTGGGGGAATGACGGTGAGACGCGGTATTGGGGCACGGATCGCCTGGGGTTACGGCATCGGGGCGCTATTGCTGATTGTGGTGGCGGTGATCGGCATCACGGCGATCAATCGGACCACGACGTCGTTTAAGTCCACCATCTCGGATCTGAACGTGCACCTGACGGCGGATCTGACCGTCAAGGGCACCTATGAGGAGACCACCGTCGACTACCTGCGCTATCGGTTGACCGCCAACCCGAGTGATCTGACCACTTACCAGCAAGAGGATGCTCGAACCCAACAGGAACTGTTGGCCTTAGCCAAAGAGGCCCCGGTCTGGGAACAGGCAGTCACGTTATTTGCCTCCTGGAACACAGGAGCTCAGGCGTCCTTGGCCGCCGCCAGGGCCGGTCAGGCGGCGACCGCCAATCAGATCTACCAAAGCCAGGTCGTTCCCGTGCACAGCGCATTGCTGGCCTTCATCGATCAGCGGGTGGCCCAGCGCGAGGCGATCGTCGCAGCGCAAGAGCGGGCCGCTGCCGCCACCGCCGGACAGGCGCTTTGGATCCTGGCCCTGGCCAGTGGGGTCGCCCTGCTGTGCCTGATTCTGGCGGCCTGGATTCTCATCCGCTCCATCTCCTCCAGCTTGCGGTCGGCGATCACCACCTTGGGTAGCGCCGCAGCCGAACTACTGGCCGCCAGCAGCCAACAGGCGGCAGGAACAGCCGAGGAAGCGGCGGCGGTGCAACAGACCACCACCACCATCGAAGAACTGAAACAGACCGTCCAGGTCGCAGCGCACAAGGCTGAAGCGGTGGTGGAGGCGGCGCAGAAGACTGTCCAGGTGTCGGAGAGTGGACGCCAGGCGGTGGCGGACACCGTCTTGCGCATGCAGGAGGTGCGCAAGCAGATGCAGAGTCTGGCCGAGCGCACCGTGGCACTGAGTGAGCAGAGCCAAGCCATTGGCGGTATCACCACTACCGTCAGTGACCTCGCCGAGCAGTCGAACCTACTGGCCGTGAATGCGGCCATTGAGGCGGCCAAAGCGGGAGAGGCTGGCCGCGGATTCGGCGTGGTGGCAGCGGAAGTGCGCAGCCTCGCCACCCAGTCCAAGCAGGCCACAGAGCAGGTGCGCGCCATCCTGACCGAAATCCAGCGAGCCACTCAGGCCGCGGTGATGGCGGTGGAACAGGGCGTCAAGTCGGTAGAGGCTGGGGAATCTGTGGCCGTCCTTGGCGGCGAGGCCATCTCGCAGCTGACCGAGAGCATCGATACCTCCACCCAGATGGCACACCAGATTCTGGCTTCGTCTCAGCAGCAGGTGGTGGGTGTCGATCAGATCAGTATGGCGATGGAGAACATCAATCAGTCGTCGGTCCAAAATATGGCCTCGACCCGTCAAGTCGAGCAGGCCGCACAGAATCTGAACGACCTGGCCGGGTCGCTCAGCGACCTTTTGGAGGGACCGGGGCAGCGCTCTCCTGGTGCGACCGACCGTGGGCCCTCAGCGGCGGCGCATAGGTCGGCGCGAGGACCGCGGCGATCGCAAGGAGGCGACGATGAACCAGGACGATGAGCTCCGACAGCGCCTGGAAGTCATCTTCCGGATGGAGGCCCAAGATCACCTGCAGGCGATGGTCACCCATCTTTTGTCACTGCAGCGTGATTTGGGGGCCGATGAACAAAAGGAGCACGTCGAAGGGTTGTTTCGCGCTGTTCACACTCTGAAGGGGGCTGCCCGATCGGTCGGGTTGGAACAGATCGAGGGCCTGTGCCAAGCGGCAGAAAGTGTGATGAGCCGCCTGGTGCAGGGGGTGACGGCCGTGACGCCCGCTCTGGTCGACTTGCTCCAAGACACCGTGGCCGAGATTACCCGGGCCGTCGCCGGCGATCACGATGCAGGGCGTGGCCAAGCGCTGATTGGCCGCCTGGAGGCGACCGCAACCATATCCGGGCAGATGCCTGATCCCTCGCAAATGGTTACCGCTCAACCGCGCCGGTCACCGGGTGCCACGGTGGGGGCTCCCGCTGATGGCAGCATTCGTGTCTCCACCGCCCTCCTTGATTCGCTGATTTTCCGAGCCCAGGATCTGACCGTGGCCAAGCTGGCCGCCGCGGCGCAGGTGCCAAGGTTGGCGGCACTGGTCGCTTCCATCGCGGCCCTGCATGGAAGTACATCTGCGGAGTCTGACCTGAGTGCCCTGGAGACCCGGTCCCGCACCATGCTGGGCCATCTCCAGCAAGATGCCACCGCCCTTGGCCGGGCGGTCGATGCGCTGCAGCGAGAGATCCGGCACATTCGGATGGCGCCCGCCTCCACAGTCGTGGATCTATTCCCGCTGATGGTGCGCGACCTAGAGCGGGAGAACGGCAAACAGGTGGAATGGTCGACCAACGGCACGGAGCTGGCACTGGACCGAAAAGTGCTGGAGACGATTAAGGATCCGCTGATCCATCTGGTGCGAAACGCCGTGGATCACGGCATCGAGTCACCGGCAGTACGACTGGCTGCCGGCAAACCAGCCCGCGGACAATTGACCCTCTCCTTGACCCCGCGCGAGGGGGAGCAGATCGAGATCCGCCTCGCCGACGATGGAGGCGGGCTGGACCTGCAAGAGATCCGGGCCACCGCCGTGCGCGCCCGGTTGCTGACCACGGAGGAAGCCCAGGCCCTGGATGATGAGCAGGCCCAGGAGTTGGTGTTTCGATCTGGCTTCAGCACCAGTCCGATCATCACGCGCGTCTCCGGCCGTGGCCTCGGCATGGCCATCGTTCGGGAACGGGTGGAGAGCCTCGGTGGGTCGGTACGCCTGAAGAGCGAACCAAAGCGGGGGACGACCGTGACCCTGGTGGTGCCGAGCACCATCACCACCTTCCGTGGTCTAATGGTGCGCGAGCGCACTCAGCGCCTTCTGATCGCCCTCGACGCAGTCGAACGGGTCATGCAGATCGCACCAGAGCAGATCCAGCACCTCGAGGGTCGGCCGACGGTACTCGTTGAGCAGGTTGCGGTCCCCTGCCTGCGCTTGGGTGATGCCCTCGGCCTAGAGGAGACGACGGCTCGGCAGCCAGCCGCTGATGCCGCTCTCCCGTGCGTGGTTGTCCAGAGCGGCGACCAGCGAGTGGCGCTCTTGGTGGACGCCGTCGACGGGGACTGCGAGGCCGTGATCAAAGAACTCGAGAGCCCGTTGGTACATGTCCGAAACGTGGCAGGGGCAGCGCTGTTGGCCAGCGGCGAGATCATGGTCATCTTGCGCGTGTCTGACCTGGCTCAGTACGCTCAGGGCTACCGGCGCCCGCCGGCCGCCGAGCCCGATTCGACACGTCGGCGGGCCACCATCTTGGTGGTGGACGACTCGATCACGACCCGTACGGTCGAAAAGAACATCCTGGAGGTTGCCGGATTCAACGTGTCGGTGGCGGCCGATGGAATTGAGGCCTGGGAGATGCTCGGCCACCAGACCTTTGATCTGGTGGTGTCTGACGTGGACATGCCGCGGATGGACGGGTTTGAACTGACCGAGCGGATCCGTGCCCATCCGCCACTGAAGGACCTGCCGATCGTCCTGGTCACCGCTCTGGAGTCACGGGGCGATAAAGAGCGAGGCGTCCGCTTGGGTGCGAACGCCTATCTGTTCAAATCCAGCTTTGCCGAATCCAACCTGCTTGAGATCGTGAGTAGGCTGATCTGACCGACATGGGGGCAGTACGCATGTTCAGAGTCCTGGTCGTCGAGGATTCGCCGGTTGCGCGGGAGCTGATTACGCATCTGCTCACCCGTGACCCGCAGATCACGGTGACTGCGGTCGCTGGCGACGGCGTGGAAGCCGTCCGCCTGACCCAGGAGCTGCAACCCGATGTGATCCTGATGGACGTGCACATGCCGCGCATGAACGGGCTGGAAGCCACCAGGGAGATCATGCGCACCACTCCGACCCCGATCGTGGTGATGAGCGCTACGTCAGTTGGCACCGAGGCGGCGATGGTTTTCGAGGCGACCCAGGCCGGGGCCTTGACCTTCGTCCAAAAGCCAGGTGCCGCCGCATCTGACCAAGACGGTGCCCACCGCTTGGTGGAGATGGTCAAGGCGATGGCGGAGGTCAAGGTCATCGGCCGCCGGCATCAGCGGTCAGGGCCACCTCGGGAAGTCGTCGCGCCGGCGACACGGCCGAGTCAGGCAGTGCGGGTGATCGCCATCGGCGCCTCCACAGGCGGGCCACCTGCCCTGATGGCGATTTTAAAGGCCCTTCCCCGCAACTTCGCACTGCCGGTGGTGATGGTGCAGCACATCACGCCTGGCTTCACCGAGGGACTGGCGACGTGGTTGGCGTCAGCCAGTTCATTCGATGTCCAGGTGGCGAGAGACGGGGAAGTGTTGCAAGGCGGCCGCGCCTATCTGCCGCCCGACGGCGTGCAGGTGGTGGTGGCTGCGGGAAACCGCATCCAATTGGTCCCACGGCTTCCCGAACAGACCTTTTGCCCGTCGATCGATCGCCTATTTAAATCGGTGGCCGAGGTGTTCGGGCCAGCGGCCCTCGGCATCATCCTGACCGGGATGGGCCGGGACGGCGCGGAGGGGTTGCGCCGGATGCGGGAATCCGGCGGTCTGACCATCGCTCAGGACGAGGCCAGCAGTGCTGTCTTCGGGATGCCGAAGGAAGCTGCCCGGCTGAAGGCCGCGATCTATGTGTTGCCGCTGACCAAGATTCCTGGCCTGATCGTCGAAAACGTGGCTAGGGGGGTTTGAAGTGGAAAGCGCAGCCTACTCAGTTTTGGTGCTGGAAGACAGCCCCACCCAGGCGGAACGCCTGCGCCAACTGCTGACTGGAGAGGGCTACCAGGTCACGGTGGCGGAAAACGGTCAGCGGGGACTCGAATTGGCGCATGCCTCGCTGCCCGATCTGGTGATCAGTGACGTGCTGATGCCGGAGTTGGACGGCTTCTCGTTCTGCCGGGCGATGAAGGCCGACGAGGCCACGCGCCATGTTCCCCTGGTCCTTCTGACCACCGAGAATTCCCCGCTGGACGTGATTGTTGGCCTGGAGCGGGGCGCCGCCAACTTCATCACCAAACCCTACGAGCCAGCGTATCTGTTGCAGACGATCGCCCGCATCTTGCACAACGTGGCCGGGCAGAAGGAGGGCTCACTGGCGGCGGACAGCATTTTGCACATCGGTGAGCGTGAGGTTTCCGTGCCCACCGACCGCCAACAGATCATCGAGCTGTTGGTCTCATTGACCGTCGGCACCGACGCCAGCCGAAAGGTGGAAAGCCAGATCCTGACCGACAGCTACAACCAGCAAATCGGCCAACTGGACGCCATCAGGAGCGCCTTGGACAACGAGCAGTTCGTCCACTATTATCAGCCGATCCTCGACCTCAGACGAGGCGTCATCGTGCAAGATGAGCTGCTGTTGCGGATGGTCAACGAGACCGGCCAGATCATTCCGCCCGACCAATTTTTGCCGCTGGCGGAATCGTCCGGCCTGATCAGCCGCATCGACATCAGCGTGCTGCAGTGGGCGATCAAGGTCCTCCGCCAGCACCACGAGGAGGGCCATCCGCTGCGCTTGTCGATCAACATCTCCGGGCAATCGCTGCTGCGGCCCAGCGTCGTCGAGCGGGTGAACGACCTAATGGCTCTGATGAAGGTCGATCCCTCATATTTGATGCTGGAGATCACCGAGACGTCGGTCATTTCGGATATGACCCAGGCCAACCGGGCGATCGAGGCGTTGCAGAATCGAGGGTGTCAATTTGCACTGGACGACTTCGGGGTCGGCTTTTCGTCACTCGACTACCTCAAGCGGCTACCAGTGGACATCGTCAAGATTGATGGCAGCTTCGTGCGCAACCTTGTCGATAAGCCGACAGACCAGCGGCTGGTGCAGGCCATGACTGAGATGGCGCACGATCTGGGCAAGCGGGTGGTGGCCGAGTTTGTCGGCGATCAGGCGACGTTGGATCTGCTGGCAGGGTACGGAGTCGACTTTGGCCAGGGGTATTTGATCGGACGGCCAGGGCCGGACCCCCATCCCCCGACAGCCTGACCGCCAGCGCTGCAAACTCTCGGGACCGAGGAGAGGCCTCACCCGGCTCCACTGGGCGGGTCGGTGTGACCCTGTCCGAGGAAGGATGGCCATTGGCTGGCGGCTGACGAAGGAATCTCTCTCCCAAAACACGATCAGTGTCTGGCCGGCGGTGTCTCGTCCGACACAGACCTGACGATGACAGTTGAGTCTTTGTCCTCTGGGTCTTTCTTATGGTGGAGCGGAACCCTGGTTCCGTTTTGCTCGATCGCGCTGGCTCCGACTGTCGTTGACAAAGCCAGCAACAAAGAGGGCCGCCCCGAAGGACGGCCAAAGCCCTCATCCGCACACCGTCGGAGCCGCTTACTTGAGGGAGACGCTGGTTGGCGCCCTCACCGACTCGAGACTGGGGCTGCGTATCGCATCCGAGGTCGGGCCGGACCAGCCAGTGCACAAGTTTCCTCACCTCCAGTTGAGGCACCTCGCAGGTCGACTGGAGACACCGGGCGCCGTCGTGGCCACAACTTGGTGACGATCCCCCAGGAATAGCGTTGTTGGGAGAGGAACGACCGCTGAAGAAAGTTCCCATCGTGTCCGCTTGGTCACCCGGCTGGAAGGCCATTGCTTCTCGGTGGGCTGGCCACCGGCCGTGGTCCGCTACTTTAAGGAGGGCTCCCTGGTGTCTGATCTGACCTTCTTCGAAAAGGCGAGGCTTGAGCGGCTCTTCGGGATGGCTGGCGGCTACGCGCTAGGTTTCACTAACGCCACCTTTGCGAGGTTCTTCGCAGAGACTGCGCATGTCCAAATCTACGATGCCGCCTTCGATGGGTACGGCGACTCGAAGGCTAACCGCATGCGCAGCTTTTGGGCTGCCGCAAACAACGATCTCGTCGGCAAGGTTATCGAAGCTCTCATTACCTACGGGGAAGCAGAGAAGACAATCACGGACGATCCCGAGCTCATAACTGAATGTCGCAGGATATCGGCGCGGTTACTAACGGCTGGCCCTGTCCCTGAACTTGATGTGCTGACGTCGACCATGGACAGCCTAGACTTTGAGGCAGTTTCGGAGCAGGTTCGCGCCGCCATTGAAAGGCATCAACCCGAGGCGGCTCTGGATCGACTGCACACCTTCGTAGTGCGGTATGTTCGTAGACTCTGCAGCGAGCATGGCATCACCGTGGATCAGGAGAAGCCGCTCCATAGTCTTTTCGGCGAATATGTCAAGCAGCTGCAGCTGAAAGGGTACGTGGAGTCCGAGATGACGGTGCGCATTCTAAAGTCGAGCATCTCGGTGCTTGAGGCCTTCAACGATGTCCGGAATAACCAGAGCCTTGCCCATGATAACGCGGTTCTTAACCGTGAGGAGAGCTGGCTTATTTTCAACCACGTGTCTGGCTTAGTGCGCTTCATCAAGGCGTTGAACACACGAATCGGAGGGGCAGGCGAGCCGGCGTCTCCATCTCGAGATGACGAGGATCCAGCCCCTTTTTGATGTGCTTCGGTCCGAGTAGCAGCGGACCAAGTCAGATGCCGCATCTGTGGCCACCCATCAGTTCGTTTACAGCATGGATCTCGCGAACGTTCCTCCAAAGAGAGTCGATGGGAGGCGGAAGATGGCTAATGGGCCGACACGGCCCAAAGGCCTAGACTCAACACAAACAGCCCGGCGTAGAAGGGCCAAATTGCTTGTGAAGCACAGGCGCGCCTCATACCAGCCCAGGTAATATGCGGGGGTGTCAGCCGGTAGAACTCCGCGGTGGAGATTGTGTGATCGTCCACACGGTCCAAGAACGTGTCATAAGCGCGGCGAAATTGATGTTCAAGTGCGAGATAATAGCTGTCTATATAACAGAAAAGCACGATAGGTATCATGGCGATCAGCATGCTATTACCAGCCGTGCGGCTTCCGAGTACCAGCACAGCCGACGTCAAGGTAATGGCCCACGTCTTGACGGCGGCACTGTTCGTGGCCATGCGTTGCACCGCAACTTGAACAAGTTGAAGATGCACTTCCAACGAGCGTTGGTCAGTTGGGTGAAGTTGTTTTTCAACGCCCACAACTAGACCGTCCACTCTTTGGAAGTGGCCCTTGTGTTGATTCCCTCTTCAACCCACTGTGCGATGTTTTGGCGTATCGAGTCATAGTGGAATTCGCTGCGGTTCCACCAGGGAGCTGGATTGTAAGCTTTCACCAGCCTGTCTAGCGTGGTCCGCCGACTGCCATTGCTCACGACAATCTTCTCAAAAGGGTTGGAACCCTGGAAACAGCTGGTCATCCCATGTCGGTCCTGGAGCCCGTATATATGGATGCCAACTAGGCCCTTTCCGAGTGCCCATGATCGCCGAATTTCATACAGGACGAAGGCGCGTTCCGCGGTGTCTCGACCAATGAGAACAACGGTACAAGACGTACCGTTCAGTTGCTCTTCGATCCACTGTTCGACCGCCCTCTTACCGCCTCTCTTGACCTGCTCCCAGTCGTTACTAGATAGCGGCTTGGCGCCCTCCACGACACCGATGTTCCGCACCTGCTGTGTGCGCCAAGCGTCGCGATCATAGTGAAAACTGAAGAACACTCGGCGTTTCCTAGGGTCTACCATGACCAACTGGTCCCTCCGTTCCCAGGCTCACCCCTGCGCCTCCCGCTGAACACGGCGCAGCGCCTCGGCCAACTGGGCAGATACGATCTCAATGTGCCTTCCCATGGCAGCCTGAGCCATTGTCACCCCTTCGGCCGTTGCTTGCCGCTGCGAGTGATTGGCGTAAGTGGACCAGGACGGATAGTAGTCGTCGCTTGCCTCATGGCCCCAGCCGACCCATCCAGGTCTGCTCCCTCGGGCAAAGAGCTCCAGGTATGGTCCGCTACTGCAAGACTCAATAATGTCGTACTGCTCGTCGGGCTTTCGAGAGTGCTCCCGCTTGGTGGTCCTCATCACGTTGACCTGTCGCCTGCCTGGCGCCAAAGTGCGTGCGTTCGGACCCTTGACCCCAAACAAGAGGATCTCCGTGGTGTTTCGGAAATAGAAGCCGACACCCCGCCCGTCAGGGCCGCCGTCCTTCCTAACCTTGTGCCATACGACATTGGTCTTGTAGGTGAAACCCCAGGATCGTATCACGGTCAGGCCCTCTGGCAATAGCGCATTAGGGACCCAGAGGTATAGGTGTGCGGTGTCAGAGACGACCTCCTGCACCCTGGCGACGGTCAGAGGCTTCCTGCCCACAGAGGGGATGATATCGGCCAGTAGGTTGGCGGCCTGTTCGACGTCGATAGGGCTCTGGTGGATGGCGGCGTAGGCG
>JAJZLY010000030.1 GCA_021850485.1 Bacillota bacterium
CCGAGGGTTCAAATCCTTCTGGGCGCGCCAAGCTTCGCCCCTGTAGCTCAGGTGGATAGAGCGGGGGTTTCCTAAACCCTGTCTGCCGGGGGTTCGAGTCCCTCCAGGGGCGCCAATATTGGAGGGGACCGGCGCGCACAGTCACTTCCTGCGGCAGGCCCTGGCCGAGGCGGAGGTCGCCCTGGCGATGGGCGAGGTGCCGGTCGGGGCGGTCGTGGTGCTGTCCGGCGAGGTGATCGCTCGGGCGCACAACCTGCGGGAGACCTTGCACGATCCGACGGCCCATGCTGAGATGCTCGCCTTGCGCCAGGCAGCGGCCCAGCTTCAAGACTGGCGCCTGCCGGACGCCACGCTGTACGTTACCCTCGAGCCCTGCTTGATGTGTGCGGCGGCGATTGCCGACAGCCGCTTGAAGCGGGTCGTCTTCTCGGCCTACGATCTGGAGAAGGGGGCCTTGGGCTCGCGTCACCATGTGCTCGGGGATGGCCCGGACAGTCGGCGGACAGAAGTGCTGGGAGGCCTGATGGAGGAGGAAGCAAGCGCTCTCTTGAAGAGGTTTTTTCTGTCGAGGAGGGATGTCTGAGCGGTTGAAAGAGCCGCACTCGAAATGCGGTAGGCGGGCACAAACTCGTCTCGTGGGTTCGAATCCCACTCCCTCCGCCATGAATGTTTTGGAGAGGTGTCCGAGTGGTTGAAGGAGGATGTCTGGAAAGCATCCAGGCGGGCTAAAACCTGCCTCGTGGGTTCGAATCCCACCCTCTCCGCCAAGATTTCGATTTGGTCGTGCTAGATGGGGAGGTAGCGGTGCCCTGTACCCGCAATCCGCTACAGCGGGGTTGAACTCCGGTCCCCGGCCCTGGCTCTCACTGCACACCACCCAACGGCCCGTTGACGGTTCGGCCCTGCGCGACGTGGACCTCTGAACCCCGTCAGGCCCGGAAGGGAGCAGCGGTAAGGAGTACAAGCGAGTGCCGCAGGTCCCCCGAGCTAGAGGGCAGACGGGGGGTCCCCCGGTGGGAGACGGCGGCCAAAGGCCGGTGCACGGCCGCCCAATTCCGCAAGGGGAAGCCAAGTGGCTTCCCCTTGTGTATGGCCCGGTAGCAGAAGTTGCGTATGGGTCTGAGGGGAGGGACAGCGTGCACCAGGCATTGTATCGAGCCTACCGACCGCACCGCTTCGAGCAGGTGGTGGGCCAGGACCATGCTGTGACCATCTTTCGCAATGCACTGCGCCGGCAGCGACTCGGCCATGCCTATCTGCTCAGCGGGCCGCACGGTGTCGGCAAGACCAGCTTGGCCCGGATTGTGGCGATGGCTGCAAACTGCCTGGATCCGCAAGACGGTGAGCCGTGCCTGACCTGCGAGGCCTGCCTGAACGCCCAGCTCTACACGGTGGAGATCGACGCTGCGTCCAACAATGGGGTCGATGATACCAGGGACCTCAGGGAGCGCGCTCAGTTTGTGCCGGCGATGGGCCATAAGAAGGTTTACATCATCGACGAGGCGCACGCCCTCAGCCCTCAGTCGTTTAACGTGTTGCTGAAGATCCTGGAGGAGCCCCCCGAGCATCTGATTTTCTTGTTTGCCACTACCGTCCCCGAGAAGATGCCGCCCACAGTGTTGTCCCGCTGCCAGCGGATCAATCTGCGCCGCCATGAGGATGCCGAGGTGGCCGCCCAACTGGTGGCTGTGGCTAATCAAGAGGGACTCGCTGTGGCCGCCGACGCCGTGGAATGGATTTCACGCAAGGCGGAAGGGAGCATGCGCGACGGGCTGGCCATGCTCGAACTGGCAGCATCCTATGCCGATGATGAAGTCACGGTGGCAGACGCCCGCAGGGCCCTGGGCAGCGTTCCGGAAGAGGAGGTCGCAGCTCTGCTGGCGGCGGTGCAAGCCGGAAGCGGAGAAGCGATATTGGACCGGACGGCCGCCCTCGAACGAGAGGGTGCGGATTTTGCGCAGCTGAGCCACGACCTGCTCGACGAAGTGGGACGGCGCATGACGGCCGCCTACCGGCAGGGTGAAGCCGCAGCGCCTGCGTTCTGGTTGGGGCTGTGTCGGGAACTCCTGACGCTGGAAGCGGGTGGCGTCGGCAGTCAGATCGGGCGGCTCAGCCTGGAGTCGAGACTGCTGGCCGCCGCAGCGTCAGCTCAGAAGGCAAGCGCCCCGTCGGCAGCCGCGGCCCCGGTCAGTGCCTTGCCAATCGCTGTGGACACCCTGGCACAGCTCTCGGGTGGTCGGGAGCGGTGGTTCGATATCTTGCTGCAAGGTGCCTCGGCTCGTCACCAAGATGGCGAGGTGTGGATTGAGTTCCCGTCGCCCGGCTCGTTGATCCGCGCCGAACAGGAGGACGCTCGCCGCCTGTTCGAGAAGGGCTTGGAGCAGATTTTGGGACGCTCCGTACAGATCCACTTCAGCATGAGCAAGGGGCGATAACCGTGGGCATGGATATGCACAAGCTGATGAAGCAGGCACAAAAGATGCAGCAGCAGGCACAAGAGGTGCAAAGAAGTCTGGCCAACCAGACGGTGGAGGGCACCGCAGGCGGCGGTGCGGTACGCGTGGTGGCCAGCGGCAGTCAGGAGATCCGCAGCCTACACATCGATCCTGAGGCGCTCAGTGGCGGCGATGCGGAATTGCTTGAGGACTTGATTCTGGCCGCCGTCAACGACGCGCTGAGCAGGTCCAGGGCCCTGGCCCAAGAGGCGATGGCCAGGGTCACCGGGCAGCTGCAGATGCCGCCGCTCGGATGAACACACAAGGACCGATTGCCCGCCTGGTGGAGGAATTGGCCCGGTTGCCTGGCGTCGGACCCAAGAGCGCCCAGCGCTTGGCCTACTGGGTGTTGCGTCAAGACCCGCAGCGGGTGCAGGCGCTGGCCTCAGCGCTGACCGACGCCCGGACCAACGTGCAGCGCTGTTCAGCGTGCCAGGATCTGACCGACCGCGATCCCTGCGTGATCTGTGCCGATCCGAGACGTGACCACAGCACCATCTTGGTGGTTGAAGAGCCCCGTGACGTACAGGCCGTAGAGCGGATCCAGGAATACCGAGGCGTCTATCACGTGCTCGGTGGGGCCCTGTCGCCCATGGACGGGATCGGTCCGGAAGACCTTCGGGTCAGGGAGTTGATCCAGCGTTTGGGTGCGGACGGCGTGACAGAACTGATCTTGGCCACCGACCCGGACGTGGAGGGAGATGCTACAGCCCTCTACCTGGCCAAGATCTTGAGACGGCCAGACCTCAAAATTTCGCGTATCGCCCGCGGTTTGCCGGCCGGCGCCGACATCGACTTCGCCGACGAGGTCACCTTGGCGCGTGCCTTGGAGGGACGAGTCGAGGTCTAGGCTGCGCAGGAGCCTAGGATATGCATACTGCGGATTTGTGTTGAGCCACGAGGTTGGTGACCCGCTGGCCCGAGAGGAGGGAACGAAGTGCCGCCAAAGTGGCCGGCGGACTTGCCGGTGGTCCAGGTGCGGATCGCCCGCCCGACCCGGCGCCTCCACGATGTGCTTTGGTTTTACGAAAGCGGCCTCGGCTTGGTGCGCCTGGGCGAGTTCCGCGATCACGCCGGGTACAGCGGCGTGGTGCATGGAGATGCCGGACACCCGCTATCACCTGGAGTTCACCGAGCGAGAAAGCGGCGAGCGCTACCCTCCACCGTCAAGGGACAACCTGCTCGTCTTCTACATGCCTGATCGGCAGGCGATCGAGCGGATTGTTGACTGGCTGAGCGGGCGCGGCTACACGTCCGTGGCGGCGGAAAATCCCTATTGGCAGAACAAGGGTGTCACCATCGAGGACCCTGACGGGTGGCGGAGGGCGCTCATGGAGTCGCCTGGGATCTAGATTCTCCGGCTCTGCCCAGGGCCTATTGTGAGATCGGCCACCAGGCACGTTGATGCGGCGAGACGCTGATGGGACATGGCCCAGTGATTGCGATCCATCTCAGAGCCGCTCGGTATGGTGTATCGATCGGCAGATTTTTGGTATCGTTAGCCGTCGGACACCGCCGCGGCCCAGAATACAGTCTAAGGGAGGGAGTACACCCCAGTGGTGTGCGCAACGAAGTGACCTTTGGCAGCGTCTGGATACCTATCGTCGCGTCGGTCATCGCTATTTTGACCGGCCTCGGACTGATCGTTCAGGTCTTGCGTCAGGACGCCGGGACGGCCCGCATGCAAGAGATCTCCAAGGCGATTCAGGAGGGTGCCACCGCCTACCTCAACCGCCAGTACCGGACGGTTGCCGTAGTGGCTGTTGCCTTGTTTGTGGTCATCGCACTGGTGCTGTCGGTGCAGACGGCGGCGTTTTTTGTGGTCGGTGCCGTGTTGTCGGCGTCGGCCGGCTACGTCGGCCTGAACGTGGCAGTACGGGCCAACGTGCGGGCGGCGCAAGCGGCGTCGCACGGCGTTGGACCAGCGCTCAGAACAGCCATCAGAGGTGGTGCTGTGACCGGGTTGCTGGTTGTCGGTCTGGCATTGGTAGGCACGACGGTGCTGACCGTGATCGCCGGTAACCCAACCGCCATCATCGGCTTTGGATTCGGAGCCAGCCTGATCTCGGTGTTTGCCCGGCTGGGTGGCGGCATTTACACCAAGGCGGCAGACGTCGGTGCCGACCTCGTGGGCAAGGTGGAGGCAGGCATCCCCGAGGACGATCCGAGAAACCCGGCGGTGATCGCCGACAATGTCGGGGACAACGTCGGCGACTGCGCCGGCATGGCTGCGGACTTGTTTGAAACATACGTGGTGACGGCTGTAGCAGCCATGCTGCTTGGCTTTTTGTACCTGCACTCCACTCAGGGTGTCGTCTTACCTTTGGTCCTGGGCGGCGTCGCCGTGGTGGCTTCGGTGATCGGCATTTTGAGCATGCGGACCACGGGCGGCAGCGTGAACAAGATCATGGGCGCCCTGTACAGCGGGGTCTGGGTCAGCGCCATCTTATCCCTCGTCGGGTTCTTCTTTGTGGTCCAGTCACTGATGGGTAGCCTGAGCCTGTTCTACGCTGCCGCGGTTGGCATCGTTGTAACGGTGGCGCTGATGTATCTGACCGACTACTTCACATCGCACAAGTACAACCCGACCCGCGGCATCGCCGAGGCTTCGCAGACTGGCCACGCCACGAACGTGATCGCTGGTTTGGCGGTAGGCATGAAGGCAACGGCCCTGCCGGTCCTGGTCATCGGTGCGGGGATTCTGGTCGCCTTCCACTTCGGAGGCGTCTATGGTGTCGGTATCGCCGCCATGGGCCTGGTGTCGCAGGCCGGTATCGTTGTCACCCTCGACTCCTACGGACCGATCACCGACAACGCCGGCGGCATCGCCGAGATGGCCGATATGTCGGAAGACGTGCGAAACACCACAGATCCGCTGGATGCTGTCGGCAACACCACCAAGGCTCTCACCAAGGGCTACGCCATCGGGTCGGCTGCCTTGGCCGCGATCGCCCTGTTCGCCTCCTATACCCAGGAGGTGACCAAGACCGTAGGCGTACCCGTCACCTTCGATCTATCCAACCCCTTGGTGCTGGTCGGCCTGTTCGTCGGCGGCGTGTTGCCGTTCTTGTTCTCGTCATTGACGATCCAGGCCGTGGGACGAGCCGCCTTCCATGTGGTCAACGAGGTGCGTCGGCAGTTTCGAGAGATGCCTGGCATCATGGCCGGCACGCAGAAACCGGACTATGCCCGCTCGGTGGATATTGTGACCAAGGCCGCCCTGCGCGAGATGTTCGTCCCAGCCCTGATCCCTGTATTCGCCCCGATCCTGGTCGGTGTGTTGCTCGGTCCAGTCGCCCTCGGTGGGCTGCTGATCGGGGCTATTGTGGTCGGGCTATTCTTGGCCATCTTCATGACTTCCGGCGGCGCATCCTGGGACAACGCCAAGAAGCTGATCGAGGATGGGAGCTACGGCGGCAAGGGCACGGAGACGCACGCCGCATCAGTGACCGGCGACACGGTGGGCGACCCGTTCAAGGACACCGCCGGGCCAGCCATCAACCCGATGATCAAGATCATCAACATCGTCGCCCTGCTGGTAGCACCACTGATTGCGATCCACTTCGCCATTCACCTCTAACCAAAGCGTCTGACGGACTGGCGGCTGGGGCCGGGCACTCTGCCCGGCCCCAGCCCTGTCTCGATCCGGGTCCGGTTTAACACATCCTTAACCCACCGCCGATCACCGCTCCACTAATCTGACACTAGAGTGATCAGGTAGGAGGAGGCCGGGCCAGATGGTGGCGAAGATACTTGGTACCAGGTACCTCCCGGACGCATCAATCTCAGCCTACTTCGCGCGGCGATCGGCTGCGGCAGGGAGGAGAGGGGAGTCATGAGCGTGGCTGGTTCGCAAGACCAGGGCTCGACCCTCAGTGTCCTCAAGGCCTTCGACGAGGCCAAAATGCAGGGCTTTCACTGGCGAACGGTATTTACCGCCGGCATGGGGTTTTTCACAGACGCCTACGATCTGTTTATCATCGGTACTGTCACCGCCATCTTGACCCCGATCTGGGGCCTGACCACCGGCAACATCGCAATCTTGAACTCCACATCGCTGGCAGCTGCAGCACTCGGGGCGCTCTTGTTCGGCCGGCTGATGGACCGCTTCGGCCGCAAGGCCATGTATGGCATCGAGATGACTATGCTCACGCTCGGTGCCATTTTATGTGCCTTCGCCCCGTCCTTCGGCTGGCTGGTGGCGTTTCGGGTGCTGGTCGGGTTCGGTGTCGGCGGGGACTATCCGACCAGTTCGGTGCTGATGAGCGAGTATTCCAACCGCAACAACCGCGGGCTGCTGGTGACCATGGTGTTCGCCATGCAGGGCCTGGGCCTGCTGGTCGGACCTTTGGTGGCAGCGGCACTTCTGTCCACGGCGATGCCGCATGACATTGTGTGGCGGGTGATGCTTGGCCTAGGGGCGATCCCCGCCGCCTCGGTGATCTACCTGCGCCGCAAGATGGCCGAGACGCCGCGCTATCTGGCGGTGGTTCGCGGCGATGTGGCCAAGGCAGGGGCCCTGGTCAGCGCCCTGACCACGACCGCGGTAGAAAAGGCGAGGGTGACCACCCAGCGGGTGGTGCGCCAGACCTGGAACAAGAGAAACGTGATCCGCCTGATCGGCACCGCCGGCAGCTGGTTTTTGCTCGACGTCGCCTTCTACGGCAACGGCGTCTCGTCGCAGCTGATCCTCAAGGCGCTTTTGCCCGGAGACCCGCTCATCATCACGACCTTGGTGGCGGCCGGTGTGTTCTTGATCGCCGCCATCCCCGGTTATCTGGTGGCCGCCCGGTACATGGACAAATTGGGCCGCAAGGCGATCCAGCTCACCGGCTTCGTGGTCATGGCTCTGGCCTATGGCGCCTTGTTCCTGGCTCCGGGCATCGTCAAGCTGCCATTTTTGTTCCTGATCATCTATGGGGTCAGCTACTTCTTCATCGAGTTTGGTCCAAACACAACCACCTTCTTGGTACCAGCCGAGGTGTTTCCCACTAATCTGCGCGGTAGCGGTCATGGCATGTCAGCGGCGGCTGGTAAGGTGGGGGCCTTCCTGGGCGCCTTCTTTCTGCCCGTGATCCTGGCCAGCAGCGGCCTGCCGTTTACGATGGGCCTGCTGGCTGGGGTCGCCCTGTTAGGAGTGCTGCTTACGGCGCTGATTCTGCCCGAGATGCGCGGCCACTCGCTGGACGATACCGAAGAGCTGATTCCCGTCACTCCCTGATCATTCTCTGCGGTGTCGGCCAGAGAGAGCCCCGTCAGTGATGGGGCTCTCTCTGACGCTTGACAGAGTCCTTTGTGAGATTCAATATCGACTATGAGAATGATTATCAGTGAGGAGTCACGAGTGATGGACGACAGACGCGACATGGCACTGGCGATGGACCGACTGCTGGCGCACGGACACGCCGTGACGCCACAGCGCCGGTTGGTGGCGCAGGCCTTGCGGGACGCCGCCGGGCCGATCTCCGCACAGGAGTTGAGCGCGGCGCTCGAGCCGGGCCGGGGCATCGGTCAGATGACTGTTTATCGGACCCTAGCCCTGCTGGCTGACGCAGGCGTCGCCTATCAGATTGCCGCCACTGATGCCGATCGGCATCTGGCGCGCTATGTCTTTTGCTCAGGCAGCCATCACCACCATCTGGTCTGCCAGACTTGCCACGCGGTGCTGGAGGTCGGCGGCTGCGGCATGGAGTCCGTGGACCGAGACGTCGAGCAGCGAACCGGCTTTGCAGGAGTTGGCCACCATCTGGATTTTGTGGGCACCTGCCCGGCATGCGCCGCCGTCGCATCCGGCGAGGGGCACTAGACCATGCTGAACCTGTGGGATCCGCACGTCGGCTTGGCGCTCGGCGCTGTCTTGGTGACGGCGTTTTTGCTCGGGGTGGTCCATGGTGTGACACCGGATGAGCACACCTGGCCGATCACCTTCAGTTATGCCATCGGCAGCTACTCGACCAAGCGCGGGATGATGGCCGGTCTCACCTTCTCCGCCGCCTTCACGTTGCAGCGGGCGATCGCCAGCGAGCTGGCCTATCTGACGCTCGACAAGTGGTTCACGGCCAACACCATGGTTGACTACGCCATCTACGTGGTGGTCGGCGCGGTGATGGTCTGGGCGGCATGGCATCTGGCCGGCGGCAGACACTGGCACCTGGGGCATACCCATAAGATCGCTCACGACGAGATCGACCCGCGCCTGCAAGACCCGCGGCCCTGGATGCCGGCCGTGCACGGTTTCATCGCCGGATGGGGCTTTGGCGCGTTTGCCATCATCATCTACACCGTGCTCGCTCCGGCGATGCCCAGTGCGCTCTGGGGCTGGGTGCCGGGAGCCATGTTCGGACTGGGTACCATGGCTATGCAGGTGGCCGCTGGCGGTCTATTCGGCTGGATCAGCCAACGCATGAAACTGACCCCGGAAATGGTTCGCCAGGTGGCGCTGACCACCGCCGTTCGGACGCTGGGCTGGGGTGGGGCAGTGTTTGTCCTAGGTGGTGCGCTCGGCCTCATATTTCCAGCGGCGGCCGCCTTTACCGTGTCGACAGGCGTGCACATCCACAACCTGTCGCACATTTCACTGGGAACGGTGCTGGTGATGATCAGTGTGCTGGTGATTGGCGTTGGGACCTTGATCCGAGAGACCAGGCACTGGTCCAAGATCGCCAAGGGGCGGCGCCCGACCGCCCCGCGCAGGCCGTCTGACGCCCCCAGCAGCTGACTGGCAACGTGTTGTGGCGTCGGTCCGGGCGAGCCGGCGATGACTCCATCATGGTCGCAGCGGGAGGGCGAATCTGGTAGACGAGATAGACCTGCTCGCCCGTTACGACCAAGAGCAGCGCCAGGGCGCAGATGAGGCGGGAATGCGCCGCCAAGTCGACATCGCCGGTGTGGTGCGCCTAGTCGACCAAGTGGGAGTCGACAGCATGGTCGTCTACTCCCGGCTAGGCGTAGCCGATGCGGACCGGGTGATCCACAGGCAGGCAGCCTACTTCTTGGGCATCGGGCACAACCTGGAGTGGAAGCTATACGCCCATGACCAGCCAGCAGACTTGCACCAGCGGCTACTCGCTCACGGTTTCACGGATGAAGACCCCGAGGCGATCATGGCCCTCAATCTGACTGAGCTGCCACCGGCTCTGAGCCAACTGCCGAGCGCCCGGATTTGCCGGTGCGCCAACCCCGAGCTCATGAACGACGCCATCAGTGTGTACGGTGCGGTCTGGCCGCAAAAGGTCGCCCGCCTGGCCCAGCGTCTCAACCATACCCTGCGCACCGCCCCGCAGCGCCTGAGGGTCTACGTGGCCTACGTTGATGGTGAGCCAGTGGCGGTAGGCCGCATTCACTTCTCGCCGCACAGTGCCTTTGCCAGCCTGTGGGGCAGCGCCACCCTTCAGGCATTTCGCGGACGCGGCCTTTACACGCAGATGCTGGCGGTGCGTCTGCAGGAGGCGATTTCCCGCAACGTTGGTGCGGTAACTGTCGATGCCGGTCCGATGAGTCGACCGATCGTGAGCCGCCTCGGCTTTCGCCTGCTCACCTGGGCCCAGGCGCATCGGCGGCAGATCGACCAAGGGCACGGGCAGGGAGGAGAGCTGAGCGGGACCGGCCAGGCCCCTGGTGTCTAAAACCCAGGCGGGAACGGAAGGGCGCTTGAGTAGCTGCCAACCGGCATGCCGCTGCTTGGCGAGAGCACGACCCGCACCGCGAACAGGTGGCGGAAGTTGACCGCACCTTGGGTGGTCGACGGGATGACCAAAAAGGACACGACCCAGGTCTGGGTGGCCGGGCTGACGTCTGGGCGCACCGATATGGGCAGTGACTGCACCGGGGTGAGGGCTGCGTTTAGCCCGCAGACGGACTGAACCAGGGCCAGGTAGCCCGTGTCTGAGAACAAGGAGGCCACAGCTGCCCGGGCGGCACTGCCCGGGATGTACACGTCCAGAGCCGTGGCGGAGATCTGGGCGGCGGTCGGATAAAAAGGTAGCCGGCTGATCACGTGGGCCTGGGCGGTCTCCAAGAACAAGTAGTCGTAGGAGGGCAAGTTGGCCAGGGTTACCGGTTCGATGAAGGTGGCACCGGCGGCGACCAGCAGGCGGGCGCTAGCTGGCAAGAAGGGGCGCAGCGAGACACCGGTGGCAAGGTAGGGCTGTCCGGAAACTGCATTGCCGGTGACTCGGGCCGTTGCCGCATTTTCCAAGTTGCTGATATTCACGCCACCGGCCAACTGTGGACCACAACCGACCAGCGCCATCAGGGAAAGTGTGGTCAGAGCAAGAGTGACGAGCCGTCGCACAGATAGCCTCCTCCGAATCGGGTGCGCAGAGTCCGAGGTGCTCCGGTTGCTTATTGTACCGTTTTTGGCGCCTCTGCTAGACTGATCAGCACGGAAGGGGCGAGATGACCATGGTGCGCGTGCGGTTTGCCCCCAGTCCGACCGGACAGCCGCATATCGGCTGGGCCCGGACCGCCCTCTTCAACTGGTTATTTGCCCGCCATGAGGGTGGGACCTTCATTCTGCGGATTGAGGATACGGATCAAAGCCGATCCGTTGAGGGCGCCGCTCAGGTCTTCGAAGACGCCTTTGGCTGGCTGGGGTTCACCTACGACGAGGGCCCCGGCAAAGACGGCGGCCACGGCCCCTACCTGCAAAGCGAGCGACTTGCCAGCCATCTGCGGGTGCTCAGCCAACTGCTGGCCCAGGAACAAGCCTACCCCTGCTTTTGCTCGGCACAGACCCTAGACGCTGGCCGGGCGGAGGATCGCAGACTGGGCCGGCCGCCCCGCTATCCAGGCACCTGCCGCGACCTGACGGCGGCCGAGGGGCGGGCCAGAATAGCCGCCGGTGAGGCGCACGTGATCCGGCTGAAGGTGCCGACCGCAGGAACGATGGTGGTGCACGATCTGATCCGGGGCGGGGTTTCCTTCGATCTCAGCCTGTTGGATGATTTTGTCCTGCTCAAGGCCGATGGAACGCCGACCTATAACTTCGCCTCCGTGGTCGACGACGCCGAGATGGCCATTAGCCATGTGTTGCGAGCCGATGAGCACCTGTCAAATACCCCCAAACAGCTGATCCTGTATCAGGCGATGGGCAAGACGGCGCCCATCTTCGCCCATGTTCCGATGATCTTAGCCCCTGACCACAGCAAGCTTTCCAAGCGTCACGGGGCCACTCCCATCGCAGAGTTCATGGCGCAAGGCTTCCTGCCGGAGGCAGTCGTCAACTACCTGATGATGCTCGGCTGGAACCCAGGCGGTGACCGCGAGTTCTTGACCCTCGACGAAGCTGCCCAGCTGTTCACCCTGGACCGGGTGCAGAAGAACCCAGCCGTCTACGACACGCAGAAGATGACCTGGATGAATGCCCATTATTTGCGGGCGCTCGACCAAGGCGAACTGTGGCGTCGGTGCCGACCGTTCTTGGCGGCGCGTGGACTCCTCACCGAGTCGGCTGACGACACCTTGGTAGCGTACGCCAAGGCTGCCTTGAGCTTAGTACAAAGCCGGGTCGCGACCTTGGCTGAAGCGGCGGACGCCGTGACGTTCTTCTTCAAGGAGCCGCAGGCGTTCGACGAGGAGGGCGTGCGTCGCCACTTCCAGCGGCCAGGCACCGCTGGGCGGCTGACTGCCCTGGCCGAGCGGCTGGCCGACACCGACTTCACGGCTGCCGGACTGGAGGGCGCCTTGACCGCCTTGGCCCAAGAGCTGGGCGTGCCCAGGGCCGAACTGATTCACCCGGCCCGGCTGGCGGTCAGCGGCAAGACGGTGGGTCCGGGCGTCTTCGAAATGCTGGCGGTACTTGGCCCCCAGCGCACGGTCCAGCGCCTGCAGGTTGCCGCTCAGATGGCGGCGCCGTAAGGCGCATCAGGTTTGGCCGAGGCTCAGACCTGTGCTACAATACGCGGGCTCTGGGGAGTGGTGTAACGGTAGCACACCAGGCTCTGGACCTGTGAGTGAGGGTTCGAATCCTTCCTCCCCAGCCAGCGGCCCAATCGTCTAGAGGCCTAGGACGCCGCGCTCTCAATGCGGAAACACGGGTTCGAATCCCGTTTGGGCTACCAGCTGTCCCGACAAGGAGCCGCACGACTGCGGCTCCTTGTTTGTCACCAGCAGTGGAGCTCGCACGAGGGCAGGCAAGACGGAGCTGGTGCGGAAGAGATGGGCCAAGACGGGAGAGGTGAGGGGTACGGCCGACTACGATGACCTCTTAGCCGCCCTGATGGCTCGACGGTTCGAAAAACGCCAGGGGTTGCACGTTCCGTTTCACGGCGGAAAAAGCGCAGATCCGATCTACGCCGACTGGTTCGCCTTGGATCAGACGGAACTGGACGGGCTTGACGATTGGGCGGCACCGGCCGGGCTGATCCACCAGGCACAGGTGCGGGTGGCTGCCCACTATCACCTGGACGACGCCTGTCTGCTCACCGCCGGATCTAGTCAGGGCGTGGCCACGGCCATCTTGGCAGCGGTCGAGGAAGGCGGTCTGCTGCTCAGTCATCAAGGTGCCCACCGCTCCCTATTGCACGGACTTTTGCTCACTGGGGCCAAGCTCCGGCTGGTAGCCGATGCCTGGGATAGCCGCTGGCAAGTCAGCTGGCCGGACGTGGCGGCACTGTGCGAGGCGGTCGGGCGGCTAAGACCCCAGGCGGTGGTGGTGACGAGTCCCACCTACGCTGGCTTGGCCCCAGACCTGGGTGCTCTGCGCCTGGTCTGTGCACGCGTCGGGACCGTGCTCATCGTAGACGCGGCCCATGGCTCCCATTTCGGCTTGGGACCGCTGCCGCCGCTGGCGACTGACCTGCGGCCAGATCTGGTTGTACTGGGCGTGCACAAATCCGGTGGTGCACCGACAGCTGGCGCCATCTTGGGCCGCATCGGAGACCGAATCTCGAACCACAGGTGGCAGGCAGCCCGGCGAGCCGTTGGTAGTTCATCGCCGTCATATCCATTGATGGCTGCGATCGAGCGGGCGGTGATCCGGCTGGGCACCAGTGGCGGCAAAGAGATGTCCAGCCTCGCAGCCGTGATGAGCACCCTTGGCGGGCCAGCCGTCTTCCAGCCACCGCCAGGCATCGCCTATGACCCGACCCGCGTCGTGGTCGCGTCTACTTCGAGCAGCCGCCAGGAACTCTCCGCCCTGGGTGTTGATCCGGAGTATGTGGCGCCCAGGCACCTTTTGCTGATCGGCACCTTGTCCACGCAGTCGCTGAGTCCCGATCTTGTGACCTGGGTGGCCGCACAGCCAGCACCGGGGGCTGCCCTGGCCAGTCCAACACTGGCAAGGCGCCGGCGGGAGGTGCGTGCTGCCTTCTTGGCCGCCAGTGAAGTGGTGGCCTTGCAGCATAGCGTCGGCCGGATCTTGACGGTGCCTCTGGTGCCATCGCCGCCCGGCATCCCGTTGGCCTGGCCCGGGCAGGTGATCGATCGGCAGCTGCAGGCGCAGGTGCGCTCGGCGATCGCCGCCGGTCAGGAAGTGCTGGGGCTCGATGCCGGGAAAGTGACGGTGGTACGCGGGAGCGCTCCGGCAGGGGAAGAGCATCGCCACGGCTAATTATTCCACCTAAGGGGCTGGGGGAGAACGTAAAGGGGGTGCCGCGAGTGCGGCTCGTCTTCGCAGTGGTTCAGGATAAGGATGCCACCCGCATCTTGGATGAGCTGGTGAAGCAGAACTTCCGAGCGACGCGGCTGGCTAGCACCGGGAGTTTTCTGCGCGAGGGCAACACCACGCTGTTTCTGGGCGTGGAGGATGACCAGGTGGAGACGGTTGTGAATCTCATTGGTCGGCTTGGCCGCAAACGGGAGAAGGTGGTCACGCCCATGGCCACGGTCGGTGCGCCGATGGATTCCTATGTTCCCTTCCCGGTCGAGGTGCAAATCGGCGGTGCAACCATCTTCACCCTACCCGTGGAGCGCTTTGAACGATTCTGAGCCGTCGATCTGGGACCGGCCGGCGCTGGTAGGTCAAGACCACCTGCGCCGGCCTTTGGCGCGGTGCGCTGGACAAAGTTTTCTGGTATCGGCGGCGCGGGCCGAGGAGGCTGCCGAGGCGGCGTGGCTGTTGGCCTGCAGTTGGTCAGGCCATGAGCATCAGTCGCAACCTGCAGACGTGGTCCGCTACAGACAGCCAGACATCGATACGCTAAGGGATGACGTAGTCGGTGGGGCCCGACTGATGCCCCTGGCGGGTGTGCGCAAGGCGATCGTGGTCGAATTGATGGAGATGCCCCGGGCGGATCACCTCAATACGTTGCTCAAGTTGACCGAGGAGCCACCGGCTTATCTCGGCCTGTTCATTGCAGCGGCCGCTCGCACCGTCTTACCGAGGACGCTGCGATCCCGGCTGTTCCCGTTGCGCCTCCAGCCGTTACCGGAGGATCGGCTCTGCGAGTGGTTGGAGCAAAGCCGCGCCATCGCGCCGGCTGACGCCCGTCGCGCGGCCAGGCAAGCGGAGGGCTGGGCCCAGCAGGCGCTGGCGCTGTCGGCGTCAGTTTCCCAGATGCGCTGGCCGAGCCTGCGGGAGGACTTGCGCCGAGGGGGTGTCTCCGGACTGGCCGCAGCCGGCCCCTTGGTCGATGGCATGGGCGAATTGGTTGAGGACCTCGATCGAGAATTCGCCGAGGCAGAGCTTGATGACCGCGGATTCTACCGCCGTGCCCGCTGGCACCTGGCGTTAGCCCGGCGCCACTTGACCCGCAACGCAAACCGCAGAGTTGTGATGGACAATTTGCTAAGTCGCCTGGGCAGCGACCTGGCCAAGGTGGACGGCGGCCAGGATCTACCTGTCCGTTGGCCTGAGTGGTGACGGCGCGTCGGGTCCCATCAGAGCCACGAACGCTCGAGCCTCAGACATGGACACTGGTTCGGCCAGAGCGAATGGAGGCCGCCCTCTACCTATGTCCGACGCCAATCGGGAACCTGGGAGACGTGACGCTGCGCACACTGTGGGTGCTCAGCCAAGCCAGGTTGGTGCTAGCAGAAGACACGCGCCGAGCCAGGGTGCTCTTGCAGAGCTATAACCTGAAACCATCCAAGCTGGTGTCCTACCATCAGTTCAATGAAGCCAGCCGCTGTGACGAGGTGGTGGTGCGCCTGAAGGCAGGCGAGAGTGTGGCCCTGATGTCTGATGCGGGCACACCACTGGTGGCGGATCCGGGTTTCAGATTGGTGGGTGCCGCCCTGGCAGAGGGGTTGCGTGTCATCCCCCTGCCAGGAGCCCAGGCGGTGTGGCCGGCGCTAACGGGCTCCGGACTGCCCGTGTTGCCGGTGCATGTGGAGGGGTTTTTGCCCCGGGTGAAGCAGGCGCGGCGCCGGCGGCTGACCGCCTTGTCGACACTGACCGACACCTTGGTCTTCTATGAGGCGCCGCATCGCGTGGCCAGTTGCCTGGACGACATGGCCACGATTCTGGGCGATCGGGCAGCTTGCCTGGCTCGCGAGATCACCAAGCACTATGAGACCTTTTGGCGGGGCGCAATCTCCGAACTGAGCGGTAAGGTCGCGGCTCACCCCGTGCGCGGAGAGATCGTCCTGGTAGTGGCTGGTGCGGCGGCGCCGGTGGATCTGCCTGAGGACCTGGAGCCCCAGGCAGATGCCCTCATGGCCCAGGGCCTGTCCAGCCGAGATGTTCGGGCGAGACTGCGCTCTGAGGGGCTCAACGCCAATCAGGCCTATCGCGCCGCCACCCGCCGTCGGAGAAGTGAGGCGACGGAAGATCCAAGGCGAACAGGGAAGGTTATACAGGGTAAAAGTGCCAGCTGACTGTTTGACAAGCCATCTGGCCTTTGGTAAACAAGGGGGCGAGATGGAAAGATCTGTACGAATGGGAGTTGTGAGGCATATGAAGGCGACCGGAATTGTCCGTCGCGTCGACGAGTTGGGACGGGTGGTCCTGCCAGTTGAGTTGCGTCGCACGTTGGACATCAGCGATCGGGATGCCCTCGAGATCTTCGTGGACGACGAGCGCATCGTGCTCCGCAAGTACCAGCCCGACTGTATCTTTTGCGGCAGCATGGAAGACATCCACCAGCACAAGGGCAAGCCTGTTTGCGCCAATTGTCTGGCCGAAATGGGGACCAAGGCCGCCGTTGCCAGCTAGCCGTCCTCCGCAGCCAGGACTCGGCGACCTGCACCCGCTCTCAATGGGCGGGTGCAGCCGTATCAGCAGCCAGATGCCTAAGGACTGGCGGTGACCTGACGCACACTGGGCATGACCTGCAAGGTTCCGTTCACCACCAGGGTGAACGATTGACTGGTTTGCCCGTCGGTGACCGTGATCTGCCAACTCCCGTCTGACGGGGCGTTGGCCGTCCAGGGCACGTACAGGGTACCCTGCTGCTGCGAACCAGAGACAGAAAATGGCTGAGCGTTGAGCGACGCATAATTGACATCCTGACCCTCGATCGGGACCGTGAGCGCAAAGGCAGCTGGTACTTCGAAATGCACGGGCCGACTGGCCCCAAGCACAACCACAGAAACCGCCTGACCCCGGGCGGCCTGTCTGGCGCCTCCTTGGATGGCCCAGGCGGTGACGCGGCGGACCCGGGCGATGACCGTGACGGTACGCATGGTAAAGGCCCAGCGACCGCGATCGTCCTCCACCCATAGCGAAATCGTGTATGTGCCTGGAGCCGAGAAACTCCCCACCCTGCCAAACCAGATTTGCTGCACCAAGCTGTGGCCCGGTGCCGGGTCGTAGGAATTGTCGACTACTGAAATGGGCGTGCCCACCAACACGACAGACGGAACTCCAAAGGAAGCCACGGGGGCCGGATAATTAATCGGACCCATGGGGCACCTCCACATCTGCGTGCACCACTTGCGAAAAGGTCAGACCGAGGAAGACGGTGGAAAACTGTAGACTTCCACCGACCCCTGGCCATGAGAAGCGATACCCGGTGACCGGGTCGGTACTGCCTGCTGAATAGAGGCTGAGCAACGGCGAGCCGATCGGGATGAGTGCTGCTGGCAGGTCCGCCAGCAGCACTGATGAGAAGACTTGCGTGGCTCGCTTGCTGTCGAGCTGAGGCCCTGCCGGCCCGACGGGCACCTGCACCTGGCTGCCCGCAGCGTGGAGGGCAAAGACTAGCGCAGAGTATGCCTGGAACCGGGCCCACACGGTACGTTGCAGTGCCAAGGCGCCACCCAGCGAGACGATGAGGAGCAACTCCAGGAAGACGGCCAGAATGTAGATGACATGTCCATGCTCATGGCGCCGCTGGGGCGACTGCTTCACTGTCGACTACCTCCTGTTCGCCGAATTGAACGGTAGTTCCGGCCAGTCCGACCAGGGTGAAGGGGAACCCCTGTAGCGGCACATTGACCCGGACCGTGATCGTCATGGGCTGCCCCCAGGGAACGGACGGAGCGGGCCCGGAGACCCATGGCTGCACGGTCAGCCCGGCGTCGGCCAGCGACTGCGAAACGCTGTGTGATACAAACGGCGTCACGCCTCCGGCTAACGCAGCGGTCTCAGATCCGACCTGAGCCGCGAATGCCACGTCCGTGGACAGCTCGGCGAGATGCAAGGCGGCCATGCCGCCGAACAAGGTGAGCAACAGCAGTGGTAGCACTAGGGCTGTGGCGATGTAGATGTCCAGACTGCCACGCTCCCTGAAGGCCCTACTGTCCAGTGGTGATCGGTACATTGAGCCAGGCCGTGACGATGTCGCGGATATGAGCGCCCACGGCGGTGAAGGCGAACAAAATAACGCCTGTCAGGCTGATCGCGGCCAGAGCCATGATTCCCTGGGCAATGTACGTGGACAGATCTCCACGCTGCCCGCACAACAGGCGAATCGCAGATTGCCAGTAGCTGCGCAGTGATAACAAGGACATCTCAGATGAGCCCCTTTCCGGGCAAGAAGCCGAATTGTTGGATCAGGGTGACAAGATGCGGATAGCCAAACAAGATGGCCGCATTGATCATGAAGAGCCCGGCCAGGAGGGTTAAGAGATAGGGAACGAATGTAGCCTGGCGCCGGATCAGAGCCGTGCGGGCTTGCCGGGCGATCGACTCCTGGGCCGCCATGGTTTGACGGAGCGGGACACCCAGTGTTTCACCAGCGCGAATCGCGGAAATTAGGTTTCGGCCAGCTGGGAAGGCGAGATCCCTGGAGAGTCGAGCCAAGGCGGAAGAGAGATCAGAAGAGGCGAGTAGTTCCTCCCGAAAAGAGCGCAGAGGAAGACTGAGCGGTCCCATGACCTCGATCGGTAAATGCAGCATGGTGGCCACTACGCTCAGACCATCTTCAGCTGAGATTCGCAACAGCAACAACAGGTCGGGAATCCACGCCGCCCGGGCCTGCAGCTCTCGCCTCCAGATCAGGCGTTGGATGGCGGGACCGATCTGATACGCAGCGAGCAGAACAAAGGGGGTCAGCGGCGGCCACACCCAGCTCAGGCTGATGCCGACCAAACTAGCCGGGTGGGTGGGAGGACGTTTCCAGGCGACAGCGGCGAAAATTAGAGATATGCCCGCGAGGTATGTCACCACAGCAGCGACTCAGGCTGAAACCACGGAGTTGCAAGCATGCTGGCCGTGGTCAGGAGCACCCAGGCGCTGAGCCAGCGTCCAACGCCGACCTGAAAGAGGCTCGTGCTGGCGGGAGAGGCCACCACCGACGCGATGAGGATCACCTCGACACCAAAGAAGAGTCCGGTGGCGACCCCCAGAGCGGTCTGCTCGCTACGCCACTGGTTGGCCATGGTGACGCGTTGCTCGACCTCTTGCAGCAAAATCAGAAGGGGGCGCTGGTGGCTTAGGCCAGTGCGCACCGCATCGGCCGTGAACAACTGGCGCAACGAGGTCTGAAGCCAACGCGGTGCGCTGGGACTGTGTAGGAGAAATGTGACCTGATCTCCTCCGGCCGCCAGGATCTCGTCGGGTTGCAGGGTGAGCGTACTCATCTCCAGCATTGATTCCAGGCACCGTTCAGTTGCAGACAGGGTCTGACGCAGGCCGCGATTTCGCTGCCACTTGGTCCACGCCTGAGGGATGATGGCGGCAAGCAGTATGGCTGGAATCATGGTGACGCCGCCGCCCCAGAGCCATCCCGCCAGGGCGCCTACAGGTAGCAGAACAAGTCCACCGGACACCTGCCCGAAGACGACCGCCGCCAGGATAGCTACCAACCAGGCATTCATGAGCGCACCTGGCGACTGGACGACGGTGCCCAGGTGAAGTCACCGGTCTGATCCTCGATGGCGGCCACTACCGCCCCATGTGCTGACCGGGCCATCACGACCACCAAATCGATTTCGCTGCGAAATGACTCTTCCAGAAAGCCGGTGGATGCCGACGGCATTGCCGTTTGCGCGAGCCATGCCAGGCGCTGGTGGACACGGTCTGCGGAGAGGGCGTGGATGGTGGCAAACGACCCCGAGTGACCGGAGGTCAGTGCCAGCAGCCACTCAAAGGCCTCACCGCCGCGCAGTTCACCGATGCCTAGCCGGTCCGGGCGCAGATGCAAGGCATGGCGGACCGCATCGCGCGTCGAGACGGCGAACCGGCCCTCACGGTTGGCCGGCCTCGTCTCCAGTTCCACCACGTGATGGTGGCAGCCGGCCAAGAACAACTCACGCACCTCCTCCACGACCACGATGCGGTCGTCTGCGGGCATCTGGGACACCATCCAGCGGGTCAGCGTCGTCTTGCCGGCGCCGGTGGGCCCGGCCACGATGAATGACCTGTGACTCTGGGAGATGGCGACCAGGAGATGTTCCACTTCGGCGTCAAAGGTACCGACCGCTCGAAGCGCATCCGTCGACCAGCGATCGGGACGGTGGACGCGCACCGAGATGGACGGCTCGAGCGAGTACGGGGGAATGGTCAGCCCAACCCGACAGTGTCCCAGGGTGATCGATTGGAAAGGTTGGGCCAGCGACAGGTCCCGCCCTCCGGCCGTGGCGAGGTGCAGGGCGAGGTCGAGGGCGACCACCACAGACCCAAGCGCGCCAGCGGCTAGCAGGTGCCCGTCCCGGCAGATGGTAACGGTGGTGCCGCAGACGAAGATGTCGGAGACCTGAGGATCTGCCAAAAAGGGGCGAAGGGGTCCCCACGGCGGTTCGCGCGGGTCGTCAGAGAGGTGTGGTGCGTCCCGGTTAAAGATCACCGATCGGTCGGGATTGCTCAACGGCTGCAACAGATGTCACCTCGTGCATGCGAAGCCTATGGAAAAGGTCGCGAAAGGGGCTCAGGGCCGGTGTCGACAGCGGCTGGCCGGAGACCAGAAGATCAACCGGGGGAAAGCGCAGCCGCGGAATGGAAATGGCGCCCGCCTGCGGCGGGTGGCAGCGCCCCAAGATGTGGTTGGCAACCCGAAAGTCACCCCCGACCGCAGTCCGTCGCCGGAGAGCTGGGGCGCAGACCACGCTTACCGTTGCACCGTCGCCAGACTCGGCGGCTCCGTCCACAATGGTCACCGCTGGCCAGGCCGGCCGCGGGCTCTCCGCATCCACGATGAATCGCCCCAGTTGGGGCCCAAGGACCGGATGCCCGAGCAGGTAGGTCTGAAGCAATCGGTCTGTCGATCGATCGAGCAGATATGTGGCGGCTCCGCGCGACTGACTGTAGAGGAAGAGCCCGAGTGCGACCGTGCTCTGGCCGAGACTGCCGGAAGTTCGACGGCAGGAGATCAGTGTCGGAGGCGGCAGGGCAGCCGCTAGGAATTGCAGCAAGGTGTCACCGGAAAAAGGCCCGCTGAGCACATGCCGGATGCCCACCTGCCGAAGGCTGATGGTGACGGCGCGATCGAAGATGGAATCAGGGAGAATGTAGATGATCCGCTGCGGAGGGATCGCCAGCGTGCGCAGGAAGTCGGCCGGATGGGCGGGCATGTCCGGGAGGCTGTGACTCAGGACCAGCACCTCCGGCGCGTGCGCAGCGACAGCCGCAGCCAGCAGCGAAGCGGAGCGGACCTCGGCGAGGACCCGGATCGGCTCATGCTGCTCTAAGAATCGGCAGACCGCGTCTTGATCCAACCGACTATGGGCGGCAACGACAATGCCGGGCCGGACTAGGGTATCCATGGCAGGACAACGACCTTCCCGGAACTGACGGCGAACTCCACCAGTTCCGCTTGTGCCTGGGACAAGCTGACCGCCACGAAGCTCCCCTGGGGTGTTGTTGAGGTGCTGCTGACCATCGCCCTGGGAACCAGCACTTGGGGTGGAGTACCGCTGAGCAAGAGCATCACGGCAGCCTTGGGGCCAAGGTCTGGAGGCAATGTAGTAACGGGGATGCTAACTTCCAGCTGTGAGAGGGGTGGAGCTGCGGGGGCCCTGCCATGCGTCAGAGCACCCGCACAGACGATCGCATTGGCCGGAAGTGCGTTGCGCAGGTGCCAGCCGACTGGCGACCGACGAACGGCGCCGGGAGGAAGGGCCGAGCCGACCACTGCCGACAGAGCGCGCAGGTCGGAACTCACCAGGGTGGCACCTGCTGGCAGGGCGCGGGCGGTCACCCACACCGTGGTCGTCGGTGTGCGGGCCGGAAGCAGGGCCAAGACCAAAGCCACCGAGGAGAGCCCCAGTGGGACCATCGACCACAGCTTGTGCCCGGACTGGAGGGCGGGAAGACGAAAAAATCCCATGGTGCCGCCTCCCTAGCGAAGCGAGATGGGGGTGGTATCAGTAATCGATGCCTCCAAAGCATTGAGGCTAAGTCTGACGGGACGGACGCCGTCATCAATCAACAGGGCCTCGCCAGGCTGGGCCACAGACAGCCAGTGGGTGGGCCGATGCGACAGCTGGTATCTCTCGCAGATCAATCGCAGGTCATCTGCACTCTGCCGAAAGAGCACCAGCATCCCGGCATTGGACAGCATCAGCCGCCCATCGTCTGCCAGCAGGAAGTCCCCGACGTTTTGCGTGATTCCCGTGAAGCTGACCCCGGCCTTGCGTGAGCGCTTGAGGAACGACAGCAGACCCTGCCGGACTTGGGGATGGTGCAAGAAGAGGTGCACCTCATCGAGAGTCACGGACAAGGGGTACCCCTGTTGTCGGTGGACGCGCAGCCAGTCTCCGACCAACTCGAGGAGTAAGGGCACTGCAGCAGCGACCGTCTCAGCGTCTGCCTGAGCCAGATTGAATGAGATGATGCGGTGATCCGGGAAGCGGCGCAGAGGGCCAGAAAAACCGCGCAACGGGCCGTCAGCGTACGGCCAGACAGCAGGGTACAGGGGATCACTACTGGGAATGCGCCGCAGCAGGTCTCGAAAGGTTGGCGCGGTCGTCTGCCGGTAGCAATCGGTGAGTAGCAGCCTGAGCCGGAGCACTTCTGCCGATCCCAGAGAGCCGGCCAGCAGTGGCGGGATCCGCAGAAGTTTGCCCTCCAGGTCGCCTGGTTGCGGGGCCGCCAGCGGATTGAGATGGCCGCTATTGGTGCCGATTGGGATGGACATCCCCTGCAGATGGCGGACCAGCAACTCGTACTCACCCTCGGGATCGAAGACGATGGCCCGCGCTTGCGTTGACTCCAGCCGACGAAGTAGCTCCACTTTGCTAAACGTTGACTTGCCACTCCCGGGAAGGCCGAGAACGAATGCGGACGGATTGGCCTTGCGGCGGTCGTGACTGACCAGAGCGCGGTGATCCGGATCGATCCCGATGAACAGGTCGCGGCGGTCGCTTATCGGTGGCGCCGACCACTCGTATAGACCCAGGTGAATTAGGGTCTGGGCGTCAAGCATGCGAACCAAAGGAGGCATGGCTGAGAAGTGATCGCCGAACAAGGTCGACAGCTGTGCCTGTTGGAAGGGAACCGGCGAGAACGTGAATCCAAGTCCCTGCGCCAGTTGCTGAAACGAACGGGGCGCCGGGTCTGCAGGTGATCCGGAAACAGCGGCCACAAGACCAACCCTGAACAGTCGATTCATCCGACCAGAGACCTGCCCTAGTAGCGCCTCCGCGTCCTGTGCGGACTGCTGGAAGGCGGGATCCTTTGCGCTGTGTGGGCGAAGCACCCGCAGCCGGTGGCGGAGCATGCGGGTCGCCTCGTGGGCCGGCAGGGGCCGACAGTCAACGAGCAGATCCAGACCGGTCGGGAAGGTGAAGAGCGGAGCCAGAAGGTCCGGAGAGACCTGAGCCGGCCACCTGACCGCCATCAGCATGGTGATGTCTCCTCTGGCCCCGGAGAGATGGCGAAGGTGCTCGGTGGCTGGGGAGCCACCCGGGGCCGCGAGCAGAGGGTCGGGGCGGTCAAGGTGCAGATGGCGGGCGATGGGGTGGACTGACGAGCGGCCGGGGGTGAGCAGGTGGAGTTCCATGTGCAGCAGATCGATGGGAGGTGAGAGCCTGGAGCGGGTGAGATGGTCGAGGTACGAATGGGTGCCGGAGGCGACCTCGCTCAGGGGTCGAGACCTGTACCAGAATTTAATGTCGTGAGGGACACTGAGGAGAAAGTTCAAATCCTGAGCCTGTAGCGAGGTTAGGTCGTCATCTGGCAGCCACCGCACCGGGATAGGGTGGATCAGTTCGACCACGACAGACCTCAGGTGCGGCCAAGGCGGGTGGCGACCTCTGTGCCTTGGCGTCGTCGCCGGACGCCTCGGCGCAGACTCCATAGGACGGCCCAGGTGAGCAAAAGCCGTACGGAAATCCCGTCGACCGCGCCGAAACCGACCACGAGGAACGTCGCCCACAGGCAGATCACCAGCGCGCCAAAGGCGGCCGAAGAAGAGGTCATCAGCTGGAACGACACGATGACTAAGACCACGCCCACCAGCGCAGTCCAAGCATCGAGTCCCCACAGCACAGGCTCAGCCGTTTGCAGCAAATCCTGAGGAACATGGTGGTGGGAGCGCATATGGACGGCACCTCTGCTTTCGTCTTAGAAGTTCAGCCATTGAGCCGCCAGCATCCAGGCTGGAGCGTCGCGTCTGGCTCCAGTAACCATCGCTCGCAATAGAGCGGGGGCACGGATCATGAGGTAGAGGGCGGCGAGTCCAACCAGTGCGTTGGCTGGGCCTAGACCCTCTAGGCCAGACAGACCCCGGGACAAAACCAACACGAAGGCCTGCACCGTCTGAACCAACGTGATCACCACGAGCTCTTGCAGATACCTGCCTCCGATCGGCCGAGATACTGGCCAAGCCAGGGCCATCAGGCCCAGCGGCGATATGGTTGCCAGAAACATCAACTCGATCGCTCTGATCAGATAGACGACTGTCAGAATCAGGAGCAGGACAAGGTAGGGCAGCCAGAAGACGAGGTCGGCGAGCACCCGGGTTGGCAGCGATACGGGAGTGAGCTGAAGAGCGACCTGAGAAGCCAGAGAGGAGATGAGAGCGTTGTTCAGGCGGATGAGAAAGATGCAAATGCGCATGGAGAGCAATGCCAAGATCAGGGTCGAACCCAGGGAGATGACCAACCGCAGCCAGTCGACTCTTACACCGGAGATCATCTGAGAGGCAGTCAGCAGGACAAGCAAGAGGGCACAAACACCGACCAGCGATAGGGAGAAGTGCCACAGGGAAGCGACGATGGGAAGCAACCAGACGTCTGGTGTGATTGCGACCAATGGGGCGAGAACCCCAAATACGCTCTGCAGCACCGGTTGAACGGCTCCGGCGATGATGTTCAAAAGGGCGCCCCCTGCCCTGCCCACGAATAGACAAGACGCACCAAGTCCTGGGCGAATACCACCACCACGAGCCCACCGACAACGGCGGCCAAGTGCTTCCAGGCGTGACTGCGCTGGCTGGGGTTGTCTCCGCTGGTCCACAGGAGATAGCCACCCCACAGCAAGAACAAGACACTGGCTGTGCCCAGCCATGCCTGGACAGAAGAGATGACGTTAAGAAGAAAGTGCTGAACCATGCCTCATGCTCCTTTGGCTGCCAAGGCGCCGACGACAAGCGGCCCACGGGCGCGTCTGGTGCATCGTCCGGGCATGGTCTGCAAGCCGCATCGATCACAAGGCTACCTGCCGACATCACACTGTCCCTCCCAGTGCTGTTAACGCACCAGAAGGGTTCGAAACGCCGATCGCGACGCCTGCCCACAAATAAGTAAACTTACCAGATACTGGATATGTCTAAACGGTGTCTTTCTTCCCTGCTCTTAGGTCGAGGCGGCAAGAGCAGCTTGGAGTTCAACCATGTCCAGGGACTGCTGCGGGTTGGCCTGCGCCCGCAGGTAGCGCACGGTCCCTCCTCGGTCGATAATCGCCGTTGCGCTGGTTTGAAGCGTCCCGGCGAGCACTCTGGGAAGCGCCAGAGCGGCATACAGGCTGCGCGTGGGGTCAGCCAGCAGGGGGATAGACAAGGACATGGAGGCGACCCGGCGGTCGCATGCGGCCTGAGTAGCCGGTGCTACGGCAATGCCGGCAATGTCTGCCTTTGCCCAGAGAGTGCTCTGCGCAGCTAACTGCCGCGCGTTTCGTTGGCAGGCAATTCAGGTCACGGCCCGCATCAGGTGGACGGCCGTGAGGCGGTGCTCAGAAAACAGCTGACGCCAGGTACGATCTGCTGCGACTTGGGAGTCAAGTACAAGGTCCGAGAGTGGCACATCAATAATACTCATGGGTCAGCCCCGCCTCTGCTGCAACGAGTGGCAAGCGCCAAGGAAAGGAGCCCGGCAGATGGACGGCCGTATTTCGGTGGTGTCCGTGCCAGTATCCGACCAAGACCAAGCAAAACTATTCTATACCCAGGTGTTGGGCTTTTCGTCAGTGGTCGACCGAACCTTTGATGCCAATGGCGAAGACCAACGCTGGGTGATGCTCGCACCGCCCGGCGGTGGCACAGCCATTACGCTTGTCACTTGGTTTGAGACCATGCCGCCCGGTTCCCTCAAGGGCATGGTCATGTCAGTCCCGGACATTGAGCAGGCGGTCCAGCACCTGACCAATTGTGGCGTGGCCGGTGCCTCCGAACCCATCCAGCAAGCACCCTGGGGTCGCTGGATTGTGATCGAGGACCCCGATGGCAACAGCTGGGTGGTCCAGCAGGATATCGTGCCGCCGGTCTGAGATCGGTCCTTTGACAGCGTGTTAGCCGGTCTTTATACTTACCGCTACAATCCCGATACGTGCGATGACAGGGGAAGAGTATCGTCGGGGGCGGGCGCAGAGAACCAGGTGGCGGTGAGAGCCTGGTCCCAGCCGACGAGCAGATGACCCCCGGGAGCAGCCGCAAGGCCGGTTTGCCACCGATAGCAGGCGAGGGGCCGAGGGCCCCGCACGAGCCCATCCGCACGGGATGGGGAAAAGGGTGGTACCGCGACTCACGTCGCCCCTGTTGGGGCGGCTTTTTTGTTTCCTGGCCGGTTGCAACCTGTGAGGAGGAATAGAGATGGCGAAGTTTTACATCACGACCCCGATCTACTATCCCAACGCCCGCCTGCACATCGGGCATGCATACACCACGGTGGCAGCCGACGCCCTAGCCCGCTACCATCGCCTATTAGGCGATGAGGTGTTCTTTCTGACCGGGACCGACGAACACGGCCAGAAGATCGGCCGCACCGCGCAGGAAGCCGGACTCAGCCCACAGCAGTACGTCGATCAGATTGTGGCCACCATTCGTGAGCTGTGGGGAACCTTGGCCATTTCTTACGACGACTTCATCCGGACCAGCGAAGATCGCCATCGCACCGTGGTTCAAGAGGTATTTCGCCAGCTGGTAGCCAGTGGGGACGTGTACAAGGGGACATACGAGGGCTGGTATTGCACGCCCGATGAGTCGTTTTGGCCGGAGGGCCGGCTCGTCGACGGGAAGTGTCCCGTCTGTGGCCGGGCCGTCGAGCGGGTTCAGGAAGAAAGTTACTTTCTCAAACTGGCGCCGTACGCCGAGCGGCTGAAGCGTCATATCCTCGAGCATCCCGGATTCATCCAGCCAGAAAGCCGGCGCAACGAGATGTTGGCCTTCATCGACCAGGGCCTGGACGATCTGTCGATTTCCCGCACCAGCTTCGATTGGGGTGTGCCGCTACCGGGAGACGAAAAGCACGTGGCCTATGTCTGGATTGATGCGCTGACCAACTACATCACAGCCGCCGGCTTTGGATCAGATGCCGAACGGTTCGCCCGGCTGTGGCCGGCCGACGTGCACTTAGTTGGCAAGGAGATCGTCCGTTTTCATGCCATCATCTGGCCGATCATTTTGTTGGCTCTCAAATTGCCGTTACCGAAGACGGTGTTTGGGCACGGCTGGTTGCTGTTGGACGATGCGAAAATCGGTAAGTCGACCGGAAATGTCATCGACCCCACCACCTTGGTCGAACGTTACGGCCTGGATGCCGTCCGCTACTATCTGCTGCGCGAGGTGGCCTTTGGATCCGACGGTTCGTACAGCGAGCCTTCGCTGGTGCTGCGCACGAACGTGGATCTGGCCAACGACCTTGGCAACTTACTGTCGCGGACGACGGCGATGCTGGAGCGCTTTTCCGCTGGCAAGGTGCCGGTGCCTGTCGGCACGAGCAACCTGAGGCCCGTGGCCGAGGCGGCGATTTACGAGTGTGAACAGGCGCTGGCCAGCCTATCCTTGTCCGATGCACTGGTCGCCTTGTTCCGCCTGGTGAAGGCAGCGAACAAATCGATCGAAGAGGAGGCGCCCTGGACCCTGCACCGCAATCAGGACCCGCGACTGGCGGCCGTGCTCTACGACCTGGCGGAGAGCCTGCGCATCACGGCCGTGGCGCTGAGGCCATTTCTGATCGATGCCCCGGCCAAGATTTATGCTCAGCTGGGTGCCGGTGACATCGGGGCGACCAGTTGGCAGGATGTGGCCTGGGGCGGCCTCAAGCCCGGTGCGACAATCCAGCGCGGTGCGCCGCTGTTTCCGCGGATCGAGGCAGAGGAGCCGACGGCTAGCGCACCGCGACCGGCCGTGGCCGCAACGACGTCGGCCAAAGCGACTGCCGAGAAGGCAGGCACCATTGAGCTGGCCGACTTCAAGCGCCTTGAGCTTAAGGTGGCGCGGGTCGTTAGCGCCGAGCCAGTGGAGGGTAGCCGTAAGCTGTTGAAACTGACGTTAGACCTAGGTGCCGAGCAGAGGACGGTAGTGTCCGGCATCGCCGGCCACTACGACGGCCCCGCACTGGTGGGTAAGGATGTGATCTTGGTGGCGAACCTGGCACCGGCCACCATCTTCGGCATCGAGTCGGGGGGGATGATTTTGGCCGCACGAGACCGCGATCAGTTGCGGCTGCTCACGGTCGACGGATCCCTGCAGCCGGGATCGTCGGTGTCGTGAGTTGGAGCGACAGCCACGCCCACCTCTTTGACTCGGCCTTCGACCAGGATCGGGCGGAGGTGTTGGTCCGGGCCAGGGCTGCTGGTGTGGGGCGGGTGGTGGTGGTCGGATGTGAGCCGGCGGCGTGGGACGATGTCTGCGCTTGGGCTGGTGGTGGGCCAGGTCAGGTGGCGATCGTCGGCATTCACCCGGCACAAGCCGGGCATACGCAGGGGCAAGATCTTGTCGCGTTGCGACGGCGGCTGGCGGAACCTGGTGTCCGCGCCCTGGGCGAGGTGGGTTTGGACTACCACTGGACCCCCTATTCTGCCTCAGCCCAACGCAACTTACTGGATGCCCAGATTGCCATCGCCGAGGAGTTGCGGCTCCCGCTGGTGATCCACGAGCGCGACGCCTTTGCCGACATGATGGTGGCATTGGCCGGTGTGCGCGTGCCGGTGGTCTTGCACTGTTTCTCGCACGGAACAGTGGAGGCGGAGGATGCGATTGGGCGCGGCTACTACTTGTCCTTCGCCGGCCCGGTGACGTTTCGCAAATCCGACCAGTTGCGCGAGGCCGCCCGAATCTGCCCGCCAGACCGCATCTTGCTGGAGACCGACTCGCCGTATCTGTCACCACACCCGCTGCGCGCTTCTCGCAATGAGCCGGCGCGAGTGGCGTTGACCGGCGAGGCTGTGGCGACGTTGCGAGCGGTGAGTGCTCAGCACTTGATGGACCTGGTTGCAACTAACCTGCAGCGGCTTCTGGGCGACTTCCCGGAACTACCTTCCGATGTCGTGCCGCCCGCCTAAAAACCAGGTCGCCGACGCCAATCTGAGAGAACGGCTATAATCACCTGGGAGTTCCCACCAATTTTCGTTCAAATCATGGACCTGAATCGACCAGATGGTGATTGGAGGCAGTGAATGATTTACGAGCGTATTGGTCAGCTGCGGGCGCAGCTCCGCCATCACTGGCACAACGGACTTGGGGCCAGCGTTCAAGTGTGGCTTCTGGTCCTGATGGTATTCGCAGTCGGGGCCGTTGGCTGGGCAGGCGGACCGATCGGGTCGAAGGAGGCTGCTGCCAAGGGCAGTCACGCCCATGGCTCCTCCCTGACCATCGATGTTGGCCATGGTGCGTCACTGCACGTCACCACCGAAGCCCGCACCGTCGGGGGCGCGCTGGCCGACCTCGGTATCCCGCTGGGCGCTGACGTACTCGTCAGCCCGGGACTGAATCAGACGGTGGCCGACGGGGAGACGATCACAATCTCGCGAGCCTCGGCCCAGCCGATTTCTCTGAGTACAGCACTCTCCTACCCAGTGATTCAGGTGGCCGACAAGACCCTAGCGCTGGGCCTCAGCGTGGTTGTCCAAAGTGGTCAGAGCGGGTACGCCAGCATCCAAAGCCGTCCCGGGATCGCCACGGGCGCCCTTGGCGAGGTCCCCCTGGTTGGTCGCAGCCAGATCCGCCAAGCAGTCCCTCAGATTGTGCTGGTCGGCGCCACCCCGCTGTCACGGGATACCTACAGCGGTGCATACGTCACTCGTCTGACGGTGAGGGCAACCGCCTACTGGCGAAATCCGCGCTGGTCGAACGGCCGGACTGCAACCGGCGCTCGGGTACACTTCGGGTCAATTGCGGTGGATCCGTCTGTGATCCCGCTTGGCAGCCAATTGTTTGTCCAAGGCTATGGAATGGGTGTGGCCGACGACACCGGATCCGCTGTCAAGGGCCTGCACGTCGACTTGTACTTCCCCACATTGGCAGAGGCGCAAGCCTGGGGGATGCGATACGTGACGGTGTACGTCATCAGCCGCGGGTGAACCCCAAAGGTGCGCCGCCCGCTAGCCTGAAAACGCTTCTACCAGACCCGGCGTTTCGTCCCCGGAGCAGCTGGGGGCAGAATTTTCTGCTCGATCTGCGGGTCGCCGAGCGGATTGTAGACAGTTTAGAGCTAGGAGCCAATGCCTCGGTCTTGGAAATCGGACCAGGCACCGGCAGCCTGACGCGCGCCCTAACCGGACGCGGTGCCCGGGTTACGGCGATCGAGATCGACCGCAGACTCGAGGGCGCACTGATGCAGGGCCAAACGGAGAAGCTGCGCCTGGTGTGGGGAAACGCCCTCACCGTCGACTGGACGCAGGCAGTCGGCGAGCCTCTCAGTCAGGTGAGCGTGGTCTCCAACATCCCCTACGCCATCGCCGGACCACTTCTGGTCCAACTGTTGCAATGCAGGCCGCGACAAGCGGTCGTGATGGTCCAAGAGGAAGTTGCGCAGCGGCTGGTGGCACCGGTGGGGCACACTGAGCGGGGCTCCTTGACCCTGCTGCGCGAGGCCAACGCCGACGCGCGACTGCTATTTCGGGTGAAGGCATCTGCCTTCTGGCCCCGGCCAACTATTACGTCCGCTGTGGTCCGGCTCACCCCAGCCTCCCGCCCGGTGCAGCAGGGAGCAGAGCGGTTGTGGACGAATTTATTCAGATATCGGCGTAAGACAGTGCGCCGGGCCCTGCAGGAGGCGTTTGCGCTCTCTCCGCAGGATGCCCTGGACGTATTGGCTAAGGCTGGCGTGGCGTCTCAGTTGCGGCCCCAGGAGTTGGCGCTCACGGCTTTTGAGTCCCTTGCAGCCGCACTGTCCTCCAAGGGGAAGTGATCGTCGGTGCCAGAGATGTTCTTCGTCAGCCCAAGCAAGGGCCGGATCGACTACGGTGGCATGATTGCAGACGTTTTAGGATATATCGCCGCGGACCCCGATTCGCCGCACAAGCTGATTGTGGGCACCGACTCGCAGGTTACCCGGGACGAGGTGCTGTTCGTTACGGCGGTGGTCTGCCACCGGGTGGGCAAGGGGGCGCGTTTTTACTATCAAAAAGAGCACCATCGGCCGATTCGCTCGTTGCGCCAGCGTATCTTCTACGAGGTTTCTTTGTCTCTGCAACTGGCCGGGCGCCTGGCCGGCGACATGGCGCGTGCCGGCAGCACCGTGAACAACCTGGAAATCCACCTGGACATCGGCCAGCAAGGCGCCAGCTCCGAGCTGATCCGCGAGATCGTGGGCATGGTCAGCGGCAGTGGTTTTGACGCCAAGATCAAGCCAGATTCGTTTGGAGCGTCCAAGGTGGCCGACAAGTTCACGAAATAGCCAAGCGTGGTCCAGGATCGTTGCCGCGGGACAGATGCGTCATCTTGACCTTGACACAGTCAGGGACAGCGGATACAATACCTCGCCCTTGACAGGCCAGAGGTTTCACGTTAGTCTATTCACATGATTTGTCGCCATTCAGGAAGGGTGCATTTCTACGGCGGCTAGGCGCGTCTTAGCTGATATCAAGCGTGATTTGGACGGATTGATCGGAGAGCGCATCAGGTTACGGGCCAACCGGGGTCGGCGGCGGATTGACGAAAAAGAAGGCGTCCTGGAAAAGACCTACCAAAGCATCTTTGTGATTCGACTGGACGAAGCGGGTGCGTCCGCCAGGCGAGTTTCGTTCAGTTACGCTGATGTGCTGACTGAGACCGTTGCGTTGGAGGTTGCCTCCGGCGAAGGTGAGTATCATCCGGTCGTGGTCGGCGAATAGGGAATCTAACGCGGCGACAGGCGGCTGGATGGCCGCCTGTTTCGCGTTGCCGGTCGGCAGCCAGGTGTACGGGGCGGGCAGCTGATGCTGAGCATTCCGGCCTACGCCAAGCTGAATCTGTCGCTGGATGTCCTGGGACGCCGGCCAGATGGCTACCACGACATCCGATCTGTGGTGCAGACCGTATCTTTGGCGGACCTGATCACGCTTCGGCCCCGGCGCAATTTAGTGGTGGAATCGCCAATCTCCCCACCCGAACAAGACCTGGTGTGGCAAGCGGCCCGCCTCTTGCAGCGATCGGCGGGAGCCGACCGCGGGGCCCGCATCCAGGTGCGCAAGGAGATCCCGGTCGGCGCCGGACTCGGTGGCGGCAGCGCCGACGCCGCGGCTACGCTGGTTGGGTTGAACGAACTGTGGGCACTAGGGCTGACCCAGGTCGACTTGATGGAGATTGGCGCTGAGCTCGGTTCCGATGTCCCGTTTTTGGTTCGCGGCGGGACAGCATTGCTCGAGGGCCGGGGCGATCGGGTGACACCCCTGCCAGCGCTCGCCCCGGCCTTCTTCGTCATCCTGTGGCCGAACTTCTCGTTGGATACTGGTCGAGTGTACCGCCTTGTGGCGTCCCGATCCGGTGCCTGTAGCAGCGAACTTCTCGATCAACTGGCGGCTGGGCACTGGCGTCCAACTGGCAACGACTTGACCGATGCTGCCTGTCAGGTGGCGCCTGATTTGGGCAAGTGGATCGCTGATCTGACCGGGCGGATGGGCAGGGCACCACAGCTGACCGGCAGCGGCAGTGCTGTGTTCTTTCTGGCCGACTCCCAGCAACATGCCGAAACGTTGGCAGCGCGTGCGCCCGCCGGTGGGTTCGTGCGGGTGGTCCAGACTGTGGAGGAGAAGGCTTTGGACCGAGCGAATGCCAGGGCGGACCGAGGGAGGGACCCTGGTGGCCATTGACGCCGTGTTGCTTGCCGGCCGTGAGAATCGGGGTGCCTTGAGGGGTGCCTCTGAGGTGCCATGGGAAGCCTTGGTCCAGTTCGGCGGCCGGCCAATGGCGGCGTGGGTGGCGGAAGCTGCCCTCGGTGCGGAGGGTGTCGGTCGTCTGGCGGTGGTGGGCCCGGCCGAGATTGGCTCGGATGTCGCTGCCTTTGCGTCCGACCGGGTTGTGACACTGTGCCCGCATGGTTCGATGCTGGAAAACCTCCAGCGTGGGATCGCTGCCTGCGGCGGAAGCAGTGAACTGGTCTTGATTCTCACCTCTGACATCCCGCTGGTCCGGTCGGTGATGGTCGAACGGTTTTTGCGCCAGGCGTTGAGCCGCCAGCCAGTGGCCGATTTCTACTACCCGGTGGTGCCCAAACAGGTCGTGGAAAGCCGTTTTGGCAAGAGCCAGCGAACATACGTGCGCCTGCGCGAGGGGACCTTCACCGGCGGCAACCTGGCCTTAGTCCGGCCGCAGGTGTTGATCAAGATGGCCCATGAGGTCGAGACGTTCATGGCGCTGCGCAAGTCTCCGTTTAAGCTGGCGAAGCGCCTGGGATGGGGATTTTTGATCCATTTCCTGCTCTCTCGCCCGACCTTGGCTCAGGTGGAGCAGCACTTCTCCAACCTGTTTGGAGTTCGTGGCCAAGCCGTGGTCGTGGACGACGCCGAGATCGGTGTCGATGTGGATAAGCCCGAAGATCTAGCGCTCTGTGAGGCGGTGTTGGCGCATGGCTGAGCAGATCGAGCCAGATGAGCCCAAGGGCGGCCGGCCCGTACGGCTGGTCAGACTGATGAATCGCCTGATGGCCGACCCAGGCGTGTCCATTACCCTGCAAGAGCTCGGCCATGCCACCGGTGCGGCCAAGTCCACCCTGTCGGAGGACGTGGCGGCCATCGATCGGGCGCTGGAGGCCGAGGGCCGCGGCTATGTGGAGCGCACCCTGGGGCCGGCCGGCGGAGTGCGCTATCTGCCCTTTCCGGCACCTGATAAGGCCGAACAGACGCTGGACGAATTGGCCGCTGAGCTCTCTCGGCCAGACCGTCGACTGCAGGGCGAATTTTTGTACTTGACCGACATCGTGTTTTCTCCCCTGTGGGTGTCGCGCCTGGGCGAAATCTTCGCCTCCTTGTTTGCCGCAGGTCAGCCAGACATGGTGCTCACCGTGGAGACCAAGGGCATCCCGCTGGCCTTGATGACGGCCCGAGCACTGGGTATTCCCCTGGCGGTGGCGCGCCGCGAGGCGGGGATGACCGAAGGGCCGGCCCTGGGGCTGAACTACCTCTCCGGTACCGCGCGCCGCATCGGCACCATGTCCTTGGCCAGACGAGCGGTGCCCGAAGGGTCTCGGGTCTTGATCATCGACGATTTTCTCAAAGGAGGCGGCACCGCCCGCGGTCTGATCGACATGATGGCCGAGTTCAACACGGAGGTGACGGGAGTCGGCGTGCTGATTGCCACCCGCGACCCGGAGCAAAAGTTGATCTCCGACTATGTGCCGCTGCTTGAGCTGATCGTGGACGGCGACGGCACCGCCAGCAATTTCCAGGTGATCAGGCGCCTGAACGTGGCGCCACACGGGCACGGTGGCCGGCCGTGACGGCGACCGTGGTCCTGGCGGCCGGAGATGGCAAGCGCATGCACTCGGTGCTGCCTAAGGTGCTGCACCCAGTACTCGAGCAGCCGATGCTGGCCCATGTGCTGCGTGCCGTTCAGACGGCTGAGCTGGAGCGGCCCCTGGTGGTGATCGGACGAAACGGCGACCAGGTGCAAGAAGCCTTTGCCGGTCAGGCGACCTTTGTTTGGCAGGATCCGCCGCGCGGCACCGGGGATGCCTTGCGCGTTGCCTTGCAGCATCTGCCGTCTGAAGGGCAGGTGTTGGTGATCTCAGGCGATACCCCGCTGTGGCGAGCCGAGACGCTGCGAGACTTCATGGCCGCGGTGCCGACCAACGGCTCGGGCCTGGTTTGTACCGAGGTGACTAACCCCACCGGCTACGGCCGCATCGTCCGGCGCGACCAGCGATTTTTGCGGGTGGTCGAAGAGCAAGACGCCTCCGCAGAACAGCGCAAACTCAAGGAGGTCAACGCAGGGCTCTACTTGTTGGACAGCGCTCTGGCCCGCAAGTTGCTCGACGAGCTGGACACCGCTAACGCTCAGGGTGAGGTGTATCTGACCGACCTGCTCGCGCTGATGGCGCAGCAGGCACCATTCGTTGCCTGGACATTGGCCGACGCGACGGAAATGGCTGGCGTCAATGATCGCCGGCAGTTGGCCGCCGCCACGACAGCTCTGCGTCAGAGAATTATCAACCACTGGCTTGAGCACAGTGTGAGTGTGCTCGATCCGGTCACGACCTGGATCGGCGCCGAGGTCGAATTGGGCCAAGATGTGGTTATCGGGCCAGGCGTCCGCATCTTGGGCAAGAGCCGGATCGGACAGGGCAGCCGGATCGGCGCAGGTACCGAGATCGTCGACGCCAAGATCGGCGCGGATGCCCAGATCCGCCAGTCCGTGATCGAGAACTCGGAAGTCGGCGACCGGGTAACAATCGGGCCGTTTGCCCATTTGCGGCCGGGATGTGTGGTGGCGGCTGACGTCGAGATTGGGAACTTTGCCGAGCTGAAGAACACGCGCATCGGCAGCGGCAGTAAGGCGCACCATCACTGCTATTTAGGGGACGCGGAGATTGGCCAACGCGTGAATATCGGAGCCGGAGCGATCACGGTGAATTATGATGGGATAGCCAAGCACCAAACGGTGATCGGCGACGGAGCCTTCGTCGGCTGCAACGCGAATTTGATCGCGCCGCTTCTGATCGGCCCTGGTGCGTATGTGGCGGCCGGCTCGACGGTAACCCAAGAGGTACCCGCGCAGTCGCTGGCAGTGGCTAGAGAGCGCCAGCGCAATATCGAAGGTTGGGCCAAGCGGCGGTTCGGATCACACAAGGAGGAGTGACGGTGGCGCTCGCCCACGGCGATCTGAAGATCTTCACCGGTTCCGCCAACCCGAAGCTGGCGGAGTCGATGGTGCGCCATCTGGGCACCAGGCTGGGCGACTGTCTGGTCGGCCGCTTCACCAACGGCGAGGTGCGGGTGATGCTCCAGGAGAACATCCGCGGCGCCGATGTTTTTTTGGTGCAGCCTTTGTGTCACCCAGTCAATGAGCACTTGATGGAACTGCTGATCATGCTCGATGCCTGCCGGCGCGCCTCTGCCCGGCGCCTGACCGCCGTGGTGCCGTTTTATGCATACGGCCGCCAGGACCGCAAAGCCCGGGGCCGCGAGCCGATCTCGGCAAAACTGGTGGCCAATTTGCTGGTCACGGCTGGGGCGGACCGGGTGCTGACCATGGATCTCCACGCGCCTCAGATCCAGGGTTTTTTTGATATTCCGCTCGACCACCTGAAGGCGGCACCCATCCTCGCCGCCTACCTCAAGCAGCGCGACCTGTCAGACGCCGTAGTCGTCGCTCCGGACGCCGGATCCGGCAACCGGGCCCGCGAGATGGCTGAGATCTTGGATGTCCCGATCGGATTCATCGACAAACGGCGCACGGAGCCGGGCAAGAGCGAAGTGATGAACATCATCGGTGACGTCGAAGGTCGCACCGCCCTGATGATCGAGGATATGATCGACAGCGGCGGCACCATTTTGGAGTCCGCCCACGCCCTGCTCGAACGGCGCGCCAAAGCAGTGGTAGTGGCATGCACGCATCCGGTGTTGTCCGGTCCTGGATTACAGCGCATTCTGGAAGGGCCATTCGCCGAGGTGATTGTTACGGACTCCATTCCGCTACCAATCGACCCGCCGGAGCGGATCCGGGTGTTGTCGGTGGCACCGCTGCTGGGAGATGCCCTGTGGCGGATCCATCAGGACCTTTCGGTCAGCGAATTGTTCTAGGCGCCAGGCCCGGCCGATATCAGGAGGAGGAGACTTGAAATGGCAGAGCGACACCAAGACCACGCGCGATTGGAGTGTCAATCCCGAGATACCGGTACCGCTGCGTCGAAAAGGTTGCGTCGGCTAGGATTGGTCCCGGCAGTTGTGTACGGGGGCAATGGCGAGCCGATGGCGATTTCCGTGGAGGCGGCGACCTTGAACAAGGTCCTGTCGGCCCACACCGGACCGGTTTTGGACGCCAACTTACCTGGTGGCGTCAAGGCCAGACTGCTGGTGCGCGACCTCTACCGCTACCCACTGGACGGCAAGATCTGGCACGTCGACTTTCAGCGGGTGACCGCTGGGCAGACCATCCGAAGCGACGTGCCGGTGACGCTCGACGACGAGTCCTTGATCATCAGACAGGGCCTGATCCCGTCTTGGAGCACGACCCACCTGCACATCGAGGCGGCGCCGGACGCCTTGCCGGAGGCTCTACACATTTCCGCGGTCGGCCTAGAGTTTGGCCGACACGTGACGGCGGCCGAGATTGACCTGCCGGCCGGCGTCAAGATGCTGACGGCTCCTGAGACCTTGGTCCTCAGTGTAGTGGCGCCGAGGGTGGAAGTGGTGGCGGAAGCAGCTCCGGCGGTGGCCGAGGTTGGGGAGGCTGCGGCCGAGACGCCGGATGAGGCCGACTAGACTGATTGTTGGCCTTGGTAACCCGGGCCTGTTTTACCGCGGGACTCGGCATAACCTGGGCTTTGTCGTGGTGGAGGCCCTGGCCCGCAGACACCGGTCAGCGCTTCGTCAGCGCGCCTATCAGGGACGCTTCGGGCAGTTGCGGGTGGCCGGACATGACCTCGGCTTGCTGTTGCCACAGACGTTTATGAACATGTCTGGGGACTCCCTGCGACTCGCTGTGGCCGGGCTGGGCCTGACTGCCGAAGAGGTGTTGGTCGTGCTGGACGATTTGGATCTGCCGCCCGGGTCACTGCGCTTGCGTGCGGCCGGATCATCTGGCGGCCACAACGGCCTGGAGTCGATCCTGGAAGCCTTGGGCACCGAGCAGGTGCCGCGACTGCGGGTCGGCATTGGCCGGCCGCCTGACCAGATGGTGGTGGAGTGGGTTCTTGGCTATCCGTCCTTGGCCGACCGTCAGGCGCTAGAGGCGGTTGTGCCCCAGGCTGTGGCTGTGCTGGACACCCTGATCGCCAAAGGGTTCGACGCGGCACAGCGGTTGGCGGCTGCCGGGGGTTCAGGGGTCGAGGCAGTTCCCGACCGATGAGACAGGCCGATCCTCAGCCGCTGCTGCCAGCTGTGGCCGGCTGGGCAGAAGTAGACGAAATCGGCCGCGCCTTGGGCGGCGGGCCCACGCACCAGACCCTGGTTGGTCTTAGTGGATCGGCGCTGCGTTTGGTGTCCGGCGCCCTTTGTCAGGGGACGGGCCAGCCGGTCCTGGTGATCGTTCCAGGCGAGTCCCAGGCCGAGGAGGCGCGCCTTGACCTCGAGGCCATGGGCGTGCAACGCGTCGTCATCTTCCCGCCACATCCGGTGTTGCCCTACGAGGTGTTGGCGGAAAGCCGCCACGCCCAGGACCGGCGGCTGGGCGTGCTGCGGCGGTTGGCCACAAACGAGGATGTGGTGGTCGTCGCCTCCTTGGAGGCAGTCGTCGGGCGAATGATGCCATTTAGCATCTGGCGCGAGCAGTTGATTCGAGCCGCTGTCGGAGACCACTTCGACTTGCGCAGCCTGGTCGAGCGACTGGTCACCTTGGGCTACGAACGGGTGGGACGGGCCGAGGCCACAGGTCATCTCGCCGTGCGCGGCGGTATTGTCGACCTGGTCGATCCGTCGGATCAGCCCCTTCGCCTGGAGTTCGATGGCGACCGCCTGGAGTCGATTCACCGCTTTGACCTGAGCTCGCAGCGGTCTTTGGAAGCATGCCGACAGGTGACGATCGCACCGGCGGACGAAGTGGTGGTCGGTCCGGCCGAAGCCCAGCGTGGCGTGGCCAGATTGCGCCGGGAGACGTCAGAGCGGGTCAGCGCCCTGCATGCCTCTGGCCGGCCAGAGGCGGCCGCCCACCTAGAGGGGCGGATTGCCCATCTGGTCGACGGCTGGCAGGGGAGACCGATCGGCCGGTCCGCAGCCCGCTTTTTGCCCTACTGGTATCCGCCTTCCTGTTTGATCGACGCCCTGCCCAGCGGGGCGCTGATTGTGTTGGAGGAGGCCGACAGGATGGCGCAGGCCGCCGAGCACCTCGAACGGGAATCTGCGCACCGGGCGGAGGCACTTCTGGCTGAGGGTAGCCTGTTGCCGTTGCAGGCGGAGGCCGTGCTACCGTATCGCGCCTTGGAACAGGCGATGCGGACCAAGGCGGTGTTGGCCTGCCAGCAATTGTTCCACCGCGCCGTCGCCGGCGGCGTTCAGGCGATCGACATGCGCTCCGGGGAGCGCTACGGAGGGCGCTGGGAGCTGGTGCTGGAGACCATCACCGCGGCTCGGCGCGACGCAGAGGCGGTCCTGATCGTGGCCGCCACTCAGGATCGGCTGGAAATGGTGCGCAATCGCCTGGAGGACGCCGACATTCCGGTTGCGGTGGCAGATCGTGCGTTCTTGCCCAAGGCGGGCACGGTCGGTGCGTTTCTCGGCGTGGTCTCGCAGGGGTTTTACCTACCGGCACATCGGCTGCGGCTGGTCACGGACCAGGAACTGGTCGGCAGCGAGCGCCGGCCGCGCCGACGCCTGCCCGAAGGTGCTGGGGATGCCATCACCTCACCCCTGCAGCTGCGTCAGGGCGATTATGTGGTGCATGTGCAGCATGGTGTTGGGCACTACCTGGGCCTGACCGCCATGGTGGCTGGCGGTGTGAAACGCGACTACCTGATTGTCGCCTATGCCCAGGGCGACCGTCTGTACGTGCCGACCGACCAAATCCGCCTGGTCCATCGCTACGTCGGTCAGGAGGGGCGGGAGCCGAAGGTCTACCGCCTAGGTGGCGCCGACTGGGAGCGGGTGAAGTCACGTGTCAAAGCCTCGGTACAGGAGATGGCCGAGGACCTGCTTCGTCAGCAGGCGCTACGGGCGGCAGCCCACGGCCTGCGCTGTGGGCCAGACACCGCTTGGCAGGGGCTGCTGGAGGAAAGTTTCCCCTATGAGGAAACCCGGGATCAGATGCGGGCGATGGAGGAGATCCGAAAGGATTTGGAATCGGGTCGGCCGATGGACCGCATCTTGCTCGCGGATGTCGGATACGGCAAAACCGAGCTTGCCATTCGCGCTGCCCTGAAGGTGGTCGCCGAGGGGTCGCAGGTCGCTGTCTTGGTGCCGACCACGATCCTCGCCCAGCAGCACTTCCAGACCTTCAGCGAACGCCTGGCCGCTCTGCCGGTGTCGGTCGACGTCTTGTCTCGGTTTCGCAGTCCGGCTGAGCAGAGGTCTACGCTCAAGCGCCTGGCCAGTGGCCAGCTGGATCTGATCATCGGGACGCACCGCCTGCTCGGCCGGGACGTCAGCTTCCACCGCCTCGGCCTGATCGTGGTCGATGAGGAGCAGCGGTTCGGGGTGGCGGATAAGGAGCGGCTGAAGGCATTGAAGGCGGGTGTGCACGTGCTGACGCTGACCGCCACACCCATTCCGCGCACGCTGCAGATGGGATTTTTCGGCCTGCGCGACATCTCGCGCATTGACACCCCACCCGAAGACCGGCGTCCGGTACAGACCGTAGTGGCGGAGTTTGACCCGGACTTGGTCCGTGATGCCATCTACCGCGAGTTGGACCGCGGCGGTCAGGTGTTTTATGTCCATAACCGAGTGGAGAGTATTTCCGCAGCATTGGCGCGGCTGTTGGCCCTGACGCCTGAAGCCCGTATCGCCCTAGCGCACGGCCGGATGGGAGAGGGCGAGCTGGAAGAGACGATGGTTGCCTTCCAAAGCGGCGACGCCGATGTGCTGCTGGCTACCACCATCGTGGAGTCCGGCTTGGATATTCCCAACGTCAACACCTTGATCGTGGAAGACGCCGACCGCTTGGGCCTGGGTCAGATGTACCAGCTGCGCGGCCGCATCGGCCGTTCGCATCGGCAGGCCTTTGCCTACTTCACATACCGCACCTACCGGACGCTCAGCGAAGAGGCGGAACGACGCCTGCGGGCGATGCGCGAATTCACGGAGCTTGGCGCCGGCTTCCAAATTGCCCTGCGCGACCTGGAGATCCGTGGCGCCGGCAACATCTTGGGCCCGGAACAACACGGCTTCATGCTGGACGTCGGACTCGACCTGTACAGCCAGCTCCTGCAAGAGGCGGTGCGCTCCCTGGCCGGAGATGAGGCCGCACAGCCAGTGGCGACCGTGATCGAATTGCCGGTGGACGCCTTCATCCCGGACGATCTGGTGCCAGACGGGCGGGAGAAGGTATCGTTGTATCGGCGCTTGGCTGCATGTGACCAAGAAGACGTGATCGACGATCTCGGAGCTGAGATCCACGAGCGATTCGGAGAGCCGCCGCCAGCGGTGGAGGCGTTGCTGGAGGTGGCCCGGCTGCGCATCCGAGCGAGTCTGCTCGGCCTCAAGGCGGTGCGGCTGGTTGGCCCTGGCGTGCGCCTGGAGGTCGGCGTCAGGCCAAACCTTGAACCGCAGCGGGTGGTGGACGCGCAGGTTCACTTCAAGGGGCGGGTCACGGTGCACCAGGGGAAAGAGCCGCATATCGCCCTTCGACCGCTGGCGAGTCAGGGCTTGCCGTTGCTGACGGAGGTGGGTTCTGTGCTCAGATTTCTGATCGGGTAGATCGGTCCCTAGACTAACTGCCAGCGGCTTGGAGGCCTCTTAGGGTTGTGCTACACTCCGGCTGGATGAACGACGGCCGCGAGGCGGGGTGAGAATCTTGCTGACGCTCTACCTTCCAATCGTGATTTACTTCACGATTTCGCTATTGGTCTGCTTCGGAATCATGGGGGCCTCGCGGGTCATCGGCCGGCCGAAGCGGCAACAGTCCGTGGCTAAGCTACAGCCCTACGAGTCAGGCATCGTGCCCGAGGTCCAGCTCGGGCCGAAGTTTTCGATCAAGTTCTATCTGGTCGCCATGCTGTTTTTGATCTTCGATGTCGAGGCGGTCTCGTTCTACCCCTGGGCAGTGCTGATGCGTCAGCTGCGGCTTTATGGGTTGGCCGAGATGGGGCTGTTTATCCTGGTGCTCGGCATCGGCTACGCCTACGTGTGGAAGCGGGGGGGATTCCAGTGGGATCGCTAGACGATCGCCCGTTTCTGCTGACCTCAGTCGACCGCATGCTGCGCTGGGCCCAGAAGAATTCGATTTGGCCCGCCCAGTTCGGTCTGGCGTGTTGCGCGATCGAGATGATGTCGACGGCAGCGTCTCGCTTCGACCTGGCGCGGTTTGGGGCTGAGGTGATGCGGGCGTCTCCGCGTCAGGCTGACCTGATGATCGTGGCCGGTCGGGTGGCCCAGAAGATGGCACCGGTGCTCCGCCAGATCTACGACCAGATGCCGGACCCCAAGTGGGTGATCTCGATGGGTGCCTGCGCCTCCTGCGGCGGTGTGTTCAACAACTACGCCATCGTCCAGGGTGTGGACCGCGTGGTTCCGGTCGATGTCTACGTACCAGGCTGCCCGCCGACTCCTGAGGGGCTGCTCGACGGCATCATCAAGTTGCAGCAAAAGATCACAGATGGCGGCATTCCGGCCAACCGGGCCTACCAAGCGCTTCACGCCATGGCTAAGTCCTGATGGTCACGGGCGTGTCCGAACCGCTGCTCTCGGCCTTCACCGATGTCCAGGTGGAAGAGGCAGCAGGGCACAGTCTGCTGGTGGTGCCGGGCGGCCGGCAGTTGGAGTTGCTGGCCGCGCTTAAGGCCGACGGCTACACCCTGTTGGTCGATATCGGCATGATCGATCACTGGAGCGAGGGCCGTGAGCCGCGCTTTGATCTTGTGTATATTTTGCGGAGGCCGAAAAGTGGGGAAGCTGTCTGGGTCAAGGTCAAAGTAGCTGACGGTGAGACACCGCCCACCGCCATCTCGGTGTTTGTGGGAGCCAACTGGCCGGAGCGGGAGATCTACGACCTGTTTGGTATCTCCTTCGACGGGCATCCGAACATGGCGAGAATCCTAATGCCAGACGAGTGGGAGGGTCATCCGTTGCGCCGCGACTATCCGATCGTCGGCACCAAACCGACACCACCCTTGGCCAAGGAATAGGGGCACGAGCGTGGCAGCCGAACGCAGGCCATTGATCCTCAACATGGGACCGCAGCACCCGTCTACGCACGGCGTGCTGCGATTGGTGTTGGAATTGGACGGAGAGACGGTGCGCAACTGTGAACCGGTGATCGGCTATCTGCACACCGGCATTGAGAAGACGGCAGAGAATTTGAACTACAACCAGGCCGTAACGGTGATCGACCGCATGGACTACCTGTCTCCACTCACCAACAACTTGGCCTACGTGTTGGCCGTCGAGAAGCTGTTGCACATTGAGGTGCCAGCGCGGACCCGCTATATCAGGGTGCTCTTCTGTGAGCTCTCTCGCATCGCCAGTCATCTGGTCTGGGTCGGCACTGCCGCTATGGACATGGGCGCCATGAGCGTCTTTTTCTACTGCTTCCGGGAGCGGGAGAAGATTCTTGACCTGATCGAAATGACCGCTGGAGCCCGCATGAACCCCAGCTATTTTCGGGTCGGTGGCTTGCTGGCCGACTTGCCAGAGGGGTTTTCGGAAAAACTGCACGCCTTGCTCGATGAGTTTCCGACCTGGTTGCAAAACTATCGCGACCTGTTGGGGGCAAATGTGCTGTGGGTAGAGCGCCTGCGCGGCGCCGCAGTGATTGGCCAAGAGGCCGCCTTGGCATATGGATTGACCGGACCAACCCTGCGCAGCACCGGGGTGGAGCTCGACCTGCGCAAAGCCCAGCCGTACTCCGGATATGAGGAGTTCGAGTTTGAGGTGCCCGTGCGCCACAGCGGCGACGCCTACGATCGCTATGAACTCAGACTCGAGGAGATGGTGCAAAGCGCCGCCATCATCCGCCAAGCCATCGACCGGCTGCCCGATGGTCCGTGGCATATCGATGACTGGCGCATCTACCCGCCGGACAAGCATCAGTACGTGGAACGGGATATGGAGGCCTTGATCTACCATTTCAAGCTGTTTACGGAAGGATTCAAGGTCGCGCCGGGCGAGGCCTATCAGGGGGTGGAAGGACCGAGGGGCGAGATCGGGTGCTACGTGGTGTCTGACGGCACCGCCCGGCCGATGCGGGTGCGGGTGCGGGCGCCGTCGTTTTATAACCTGCAGTCCCTGCCTCTGATGGTCAAGGATCGGCTGATCGCCGACCTGATCACCGCCATTGGGTCGATCGACATCGTGTTGGGGGACGTGGACAGATGACGGAAGCGTTGCGGCAGCATTGCGAGTCCATCAAGGCGGCGTACCCGGAAGCCCAGTCGGCACTCATCCCAATTCTGCACGCCTTGCAGGACACATACGGGTATGTGACTCCGCAGGCGGTTGAGGAGGCGGCTGAGCTGATGGCCATGACGCCGGCCGAGGTGGAAGGCGTCGTCTCCTTCTACACCTTGTTTCACCGCCAGGCCAAGGGCCGCTTTCATATCCAGGTCTGCGACAACCTGTCTTGCCGGCTGCGGGGAGCCGATCAACTGGTCGCCCACTTGGCGGAGCGGTGGCGCTTGGAGCCTGGCGCAGCCAGCCCGGACGGTCTATTTTCACTGGAGCGGGTAGAATGTTTAGCCGCCTGCGGCTACGCACCGGTGGCCCAGGTCAACTTGCGCTACTACTACCACCTGACACCAGAAAAGGCCGATCAGGTACTTGGCGGACTGGCGGACGGCGAGGAGGCCCGTGGTGAGCGAATCTAAGGTGTTGCTGGCCAACGCCGACGTGGCGGGCATCGAGAGCCTGGCGGTCTATGAGCGGCACGGCGGCTATCGGGCGCTGAAAAAAGGCATCACCCAGATGACAGCGGCAGAGGTGGCCCAGGCCGTGCTGGACTCTGGCTTGCGGGGCCGTGGCGGCGCTGGCTTTCCCACTGGCCGCAAGTGGAGCTTTCTGCCCAACGACGGCCGGCCCCGGATCTTGGTCTGCAACGCCGACGAGGGCGAGCCGGGCACCTTTAAGGACCATTACCTGATCCACCGCCTGCCCCATCTTCTGGTCGAGGGCATGATCCTCTCCGCCTACGCCATCGGGGCGCCGCGCGCCTTCATCTACCTGCGGGGCGAGTTCTTGCAAGGCTACGAACTGCTGGAGCAGGCCATGGCCGAGGCGACTGCGGCTGGCTATCTCGGTGAGCATATCCTGGGCACCGACTACGCCCTGGATCTGCAATTGTACCGGGGTGCCGGTGCCTACATCTGTGGCGAAGAGACAGCGCTGCTGGACTCCTTGGAGGGACGCCGGGGCATCCCGCGGATGAAGCCACCGTTTCCGGCCACGGCCGGTTTGTACGGCTTGCCCACGGTCGTCAATAACGTGGAGACGCTGTGCGCGGTGGTGCCGATCGTGGAGCACGGCGGCGCCTGGTTTAAGTCGATGGGTACCGAGAAGAGTCCGGGCACCAAGATCTACTCGATGTCTGGCAGCTTGCAGCGCCCAGGTAACTACGAGTTTGAGATGGGTGTTAAGCTCAGCGACCTGATCGAGGCGGCCGGTGGCCTGCTGCCTGGGCGCAGCTTCAAGGCCGTGGTCCCAGGCGGCGCGTCAGCTGCCTACCTGACTGGCGAGCACATCGACATCGCCATGGATTACGATACCTTGGCGCAGTCTGGCACCATGCTCGGCTCGGGCGGGGTGATCGTGCTCGACGACTCGGTGTGCATTGTCTCGTTCACCCGGCGGGCGATGGAGTTTTTCCGTCACGAATCGTGCGGCAAGTGCACACCGTGCCGGGAAGGGACCTTGTGGATGGATCAGGTGCTCAGTAGGTTGGAATTGGGCCAGGGCACCGAGGCTGACCTCAACTTGCTGCTAGATCTGTCTGATAACATTGCAGGCCGGACCTTCTGCGCCTTCGGTGATGCCGCTGTGGCGATGGTGGCATCCAGCGTGCGGCTGTTCCGTCAGGAGTACGTCGATCACTTCACCCATCAGGGATGTCCGCTGCTAAGGGAGCGTGTGGGATGATCAATCTGACGATCGACGGAAAAACGGTTGAGGTAGAACCGGGCACCTTGCTGATTGAGGCCGCCAAGAAGGTCGGCATCAACATCCCCATCTTCTGCTACCACCCCCGCATGAAGCCGGTGGCGGCTTGCCGGATGTGCCTGGTCGGGATCGACAAGATGGGCAAGCTGCAGCCAGCCTGTGCCACTCCGGTGGCCGACGGCATGGTGGTACACACCCAGCGCGCGGATGTGCAAAAGGCCCAGGCCGGCGTGCTCGAATTTTTGCTGGCCCAGCATCCACTGGATTGTCCGATCTGCGACAAAGGTGGCGAGTGTCCGCTCCAGGACCAGGCGTTCGCCTATGGTCCTGGCGCCACCCGTTTCTCCGAGCCCAAGCGCCATCTGCACAAGGCGTGGACCCTCGGCCCGATGGTGGTGCTGGACCAAGAACGGTGCGTCCAGTGCCAGCGCTGCACCCGGTTCATGGATGAGATTGTCGGGGACCCCGCACTGGTGCTCAAGGAGCGGGGGGCACACACGGTGGTCGACGTGGCGGACGGGAGGGCCCTCACCTCTGTGTTCGCGGGCAATACCATCGAGATGTGTCCGGTCGGTGCGCTCACATCACATCCCTATCGGTTCAGAGCCCGGCCCTGGGATATCGTTCAGGTGCCGTCTGTCTGCCCGCATTGTCCGGTCGGGTGCAACCTGACCGTGACCAACCGCGAAGGCCACGTGCTACGCGTGCTGTCTCGAGAGAACGAGCAGGTCGACCAGGGCTGGCTGTGTGATCGCGGCCGGTTTGGCTACGGCTTTTTGACCGACCCCTCGCGCATTACAACGCCGCTGATTCGTCGAGATGGACAGCTGGTGGTCGCCAGTTGGGAGGAGGCTCTGACGGCGGCACGGTCCGGATTGCAGGGTGAGATCGGCATTTTGGGCGGCGGTCGCTTATCCCTGGAGGCCCAATATCTGCTTAGTGTTTGGCGCGACCGGCAGAGCCATGCGGTGGCGGACTGGCGGGTTGGCGGTCAGTACACGGCAGTGCCTCCTGCCGGCCAGGGCAAGCTGGTTGACCTCGATCAGGCCGCAGTGGTGTTGATGATCGAGAGCGACCCGGAGACAGAGACGCCGGTGGCTTGGCTGCGGCTGCGCCAGAATGTGGCCCATGGGCGGCATGCCCGGGTTGTATCGATCGGACCCCGGACCACCGCCAGTCTCGACGCCGGGCAGGTCCTCTATCGCCCCGGTCAGGGGGCCGATGTCCTGACCGCTGCCTTGGCGGGCAAGGGCGATCCGGGGCTGGTTGCCGCGGTGGCATCGGAGGAGCCGTTGGTTGTGTTCTGGAACGGCCATGACCCGATGCTTTACGAGGCGATCGGCAAGCTGGTGGCCCAACGCAGTGCCAAGACCTCGGTGTTGGTAACGGGGGCCGATGCCAACGCCTATGGCGCCCAGGCCATGGGTCTGATGCCCAAAGCCGGTGAACCGACCGCAGAAGGCTTGCTGAGTGCTGCGGCCGAGGGGCAGGTGGAGAGTCTTTTGATCCTTGGCGTCGATCCGTTGCGATTGGCCCCGGGGGGTCAGCAGGCGGCGGCGGCGCTGGACAGTGCAGCGTTTGTGGTGGTTGCGGACGTCAACATGTCTGAGACGGCCATGATGGCAGACGTAGTTTTGCCGCTGGCTGCCTTCGCCGAGTCGGACGGCACCTTTGTCAATATGGAGGGCAGACCCCAGGTGTTCGAGCCATCTGCCACCGCCGGGGGCTCCAGCCGACCGGACTGGGCGGTGGTCGCCGAACTGCTGGCTGAGGATCGCCCCCTCGCTGAGATCCGAGAGCAGGCGCTGGCCGGCCTAAGCCGCCCTCAGGGGCCGGCGCCGGTAGCTCACAAGCCGCGAAGCCAGCAACTAATGCGGATTCCCACACTCTATTACCGGGGGCTCACCCCGGAGCCGCACCTAGTCTCCATGGTGCCGGAACAGGTGGTCGAGCTTGCGCCCGAGACCGCGCGTGCTCTCGGCGTCGCAGACGGCGACGAAGCCGCCTTGGTGGACGCTGAGATCGAGATCGTGGTCCGGGTGGCGGTTTCATCCGGGGTGGTGGATGACTGCCTGGTCGTGGGGGACTGGCCGGGTTCCAACCGACTTGGTGCGGGAGCCAGGCTGGTGGTGCGGGAGAGGAGCGTTTAGATGGCGCTGACGGTTGGCATCGACATTGGCAAGGCGTTATTGGTCATCATTTTTCTGCAGGCGGCGTTCGGGTATCTGACCCTGATCGAGCGCAAGTTGTTGGGGCGGTTCCAGTTGCGGCCAGGACCCAACCGGGCCGGACCTTTTGGACTGCTGCAGCCGTTGGCTGACGGAGTGAAGCTCCTGTTTAAGGAGGAAATCATCCCGGCTGGGGTCGATCGCTTCGTATTTCTGATCGCACCCATGCTGTCGCTACTCGGCGCCCTGATGGCGTTTGCCGTGATCCCCTTCGGTTCCCCGGTGCACATTTTCGGTCGCCTGGTCCCATTGCAGATCGCTGGACCAAGCCTGAGTCTGCTCTATGTGTTCGCAGTGGCGTCGTTGGGCGTGTACGGAATCGTTCTCGGCGGCTGGTCCTCGCAGAATAAGTACGGTCTGCTTGGCGGGTTGCGGTCATCCGCCCAGATCATCTCCTACGAACTGGCCATGGGCCTGTCGGTGATCGGTGTTCTGCTGGCGGCCGGTTCGGCGGACCTGAATCAGATCGTCAGTGCCCAGACCAGAGAATGGTTCGTCTTTCCGCAGATCGTGGGATTCATCGTCTACTTTATCTGTGCCATCGCCGAGACCAATCGAGCGCCCTTCGACTTGCCGGAGGCCGAACAGGAACTGGTGGCGGGCTATCACACCGAGTACACGGGCATGAAGTTCGCCATGTTCTTCATGGCCGAGTACATCAATATGATCACCGTCTCGGCGCTGGCTACCACGCTGTTTTTGGGTGGTTGGCACGGGCCGGCGATCTTACCCAGTTACCTGTGGTTTCTGATCAAGGTTGCCATCTTCTTGTTCGTGTTTGTCTGGCTGCGGGCCACCTTGCCTCGCTTGCGCTATGACCGCTTGATGGCCTTTGGGTGGAAGGTGTTGTTGCCGGTCGCCCTGCTCAACGCCATCGGCACTGCCGCCTGGGTCGCCCTGGTTCACCCCTAAGGTCTGAACGAGGAGGGACGAGATGGCCAATCTGATTGCGATCCTCGCTGGCGTGCTATGCCTGTTCATGGGCGTGGTGGTGATCAGCGCGAAGAACCCGATGCACGCGGTGATCGCTCTGGTCGCCAACTTCGTCGGGCTAGGGGTCCTGTTTTTGCTGCTGCATGCCGAGTTTTTGGCGGTGATCGAGGTCATCGTCTACGCCGGCGCCGTGATGGTGTTGTTCTTGTTCGTGGTGGCCTTGCTGATGGCCGGCACCCGAGCGCCCCAGGAGAGCCGCGGCAAGAACTTGCCGGGGCAGGTGCCGCTGGCCCTTGCAGTGACCGGCGTGTTTGCAGCGCTGGTGGTGTTCGCCCTGGCCGTGCGTACCGTGCTGGTTGCGCCGCCGCCGTCGACGACGGATTTCGGCAGCATCACCAATTTCGGCCGCGCCCTGTTCACCACCTACCTGTTGCCCTTCGAGCTGACAGCTCTCGTGCTGCTGGCGGCCGTAATCGGGGTCGTGTTTTTGGCTCGCGAACGCTGATGAGAGGAGTGAGCGCATGACCCTGCCGACTGTGGATTTCCTGGTGGTCTCTGCGCTGTTGTTCGCCATCGGCGCCGTCGGGGTGATGGTCCGCAAGAACCCCTTGATCATGTTCATGGCCATCGAGCTGATGTGGAATGCCGTCAACCTCTCGCTCGTTGCCTTCGCTCGTCAGTTTCAGGCGATCAGCGGGCACATCTTCGTGTTCGTGGTGGTGGTGGCGGCGGCAGCAGAGGTAGCCATCGGCCTGATCATCATCGTGTTGGTGTTCCGCCACCGCGACCAGGCCGACGTCGACACGCTGAACGCGATGAAGGGGTAGGGTATGCACAGCGTAATCGTCCTCGCACTCGTCTTTCCAGCGCTGGGCGCCTTGGTGGCAGCCTGGTTGGGACCACGCCTCAGTCACCGTCAGATCACCTGGATCGGTGTTGGTGCGGTCGCCCTATCCTTCTTGGTGGCCGTGGCGGCCTTCGTGCGACTGGCCAGCCTGCCGCCGGCGCACCGCCTGATCCAGGACACCTTGTTCATCTGGAACCGGGCCGGGGCTACGCCGATCCACTTCAGCTTGCTGGTTGATCCCATTTCGATCTTGTTCATGCTGGTGATCACCGGGGTAGGTGCGCTGATCCACCTCTACTCCGCCGGGTATATGGATGATGACGAGGGCTTTGGCCGCTTCTTCTGGCAGATGAATCTGTTCATCGTCGCCATGTTGCTGCTGGTGATGGCCGGAAACTTCTTCTTCCTGTTGGTCGGTTGGGCCGGAGTGGGCCTTGCCTCTTACTTCCTGATCGGCTTTTGGTACACTCGGCCGACGGCGGTGGCAGCCGCCAAAAAGGCGTTCGTGGTCAACGTAGTGGGCGACGTCGCCTTGACTCTGGCCATCTTCTTGTTGTTCGTGAATTTGGGTCATGTAAGCTACCAGACCGTGTTCCGCCAGTTTGCCATCTTGCCGATTGCCACCCGCGATCTGGTGGCGGCGCTGCTCTTTGTGGCGGCGGCAGCCAAGAGTGCACAGTTCCCGCTGCACATCTGGCTGCCGGACGCGATGGAAGGTCCGACCCCAGTGTCCGCCCTGATCCACGCCGCCACCATGGTCACGGCCGGTGTCTATTTGGTCGCCCGGGCCTTTCCCATCTTCGGACTGGCGCCCGGTGTGGCCACCACCATCGCCTGGATCGGCGGCTTCACGGCGCTGTTTGCCGCCACTATCGCTATCGCCCAAGACGACATCAAGCGGGTGCTTGCCTACTCGACCGTGTCCCAGTTGGGCTACATGTTCATGGCCGTCGGCACGGCTGCCTATGCCGCCGGAGTCTTCCACTTTTTGACCCACGCCTTCTTCAAGGCGCTGTTGTTCCTGGCGGCCGGATCGGTGATTCACGCCTTGAGCGGGGAGCAGGACATGTGGAAGATGGGCGGTCTGCGCCGAGCCATCCCGCTCACAGCGGCCACGTTCTTGGTTGGAACCCTGGCCATCTCTGGGATCCCGCCGTTCGCTGGATTTTTCTCTAAAGATGAGATCTTAGGCGGTCTGCTCTCCGGTGGCCAAGTCGGCCTGTGGGCGATTGGTACCGTGGCCGCTGGACTGACCGCCTTTTACATGTTCCGGCTGTACTTTGTGGTGTTTGGCGGCAGTGCCCGCACCAAGAGCCATGCCCACGAGTCGCCGGCGGTGATGACCGTGCCGTTGGTGGTGTTAGCCGTGCTGTCCACCGTCGGTGGCTTTTTGGTCCTGCCCGGCGGTTACAACCTGATCGAGTCCTGGCTGCTCCCAGCCCTGAGCCGGTTCGGACCGATCCCGCCGCTACCCCCGCCCACCAACTGGGGGGCGATGGCGGTGGCCCTGGTGGTGGCCCTGGCTGGTGTCGGATCGGCTTGGGCGCTTTACGGACGTAAGGCGCCGGCGGTCGAGCCGCTGCACGGGCCGGTCTACCGCTTCCTCAAGGGCAAGTGGTACATCGACGAGTTGGGTGACTGGCTGATCGTGCGGCCCGTACTGTGGCTGGGCAGTGTCTTGGAGCGGTTCGACCGCAAGGCTCTGGACAGCGGCTTCAACCAGATCGGTCATCTGGTGGCGGGCTGGGGCGAGTCGCTGCGGCCTACTCAGAGCGGCTACGTGCGGCGCTATGCCCTGAGTTTTGCCGTTGGCGTGATGCTGGTTGTCGCCTTCTTGTCGCTAAGACCCTAAGGGAGGTTCGGTCGTGCTGGTCTTGTTGCCGCTGATCCTGCTCACGCTGGGCGCCTTGGCACCTCTGTTCCTCGGCCGTCAGGCGCGGGCCATCCGGCTTGTGTCCTTGGTGTTCAGTGCACTGGCGCTGGTGGCGGCCGTGGTGGGAATTGCCCAGGCTCCGCAGCAGGTCAACCTCCCGTGGCTGCCGGCACTGGGCCTGTCCCTTTCGCTGCAACTAGACGGGTTGTCCATGTTCTTAGTAGCGCTGACCGCCCTTGCCACCTTGGCGGTGGTGGCGTTTTCAGATGAGACCGAGCGGCCTGCCGGTTACTATTCGTTGATCTTGCTGATGGCAGCTACGGCCGTTGGCACCTTCCTCAGCACCAACCTGCTGGTCTTTTATGTGTTCTGGGAACTGATGATCATCCCGGGCTACCTGCTGATCGGAACCTATGGGCAGGGACCGGACAGCCGCAGGGCGGCCCTCAAGTTCCTGGTCTACTCGTTGGTCCCGTCTGCCTTTTTGCTGGTGGCGATCGTCACTCTGGCAGTGGCAGCCGCACCGGCCATCGGCCACCTCAGTTTCAACCTGGATCAACTGCTGGCGGTCCACCTGCCGGCCGCCACGCAGAACTGGATCTTCTTGCTGTTCGCGGCTTCCTTTATGGTGAAGGTGCCGATCTGGCCCTTGCACGCCTGGATGCCGGACGCCTATGGAGAAAGCCGGCCTCAGGTGGCGGCCATGCTGTCCGGCGTGTTGTCCAAAACGGGCCTGTATGCCTTGATCCGCTTCGCCTTTCCGCTCTTGCCTGAGGCTGCTCGCCTGTTTGCGCCGGCCCTGGCCGTGATCGCCCTGATCTCGATCTTATACGGTGCCTGGATCGCGCTCACCCACCGCGATGGCCGGATGGTGATCGCCTACTCGTCCCTGTCGCACCTCGGACTGGTGTTCTTGGGTGTGGTGGCGCTCAATGCGCTCGGCTTGGACGGGGCCGTCTTGCAGATGCTCAACCACGGCATCTACGCCGTGGCCCTGTTCTTACTGTTTGGCATGGTGGAGGAGGCGGCTGGGACTCGGCTGCTGGCCAAACTGGGCGGCGTTGCCGGCCGGGCGGCGCTGTTTGCCGGCTTCCTTTGGATCACGGTGCTGGCTGCCTTGGGTTTGCCCGGTTTGAATGGCTTCGCCGGTGAGTTCTTGCTGCTGCTTGGCATCTTCCGCACCAGCCAGGTGTGGGCCTGGATCGCCATCGCCGCTGTAATCTTCTCAGCGGCCTACTTCATTCGCCTGTTCCAGCTCACCGCCCAGGGCGCCACTGAGGTGGAGCTGATCCGGCCGCTGCGGCTCAGTCCGATCAGATTCGCAGTACTTGTGCCCTTCGTTGTGTTGATGGTCTATATCGGGTTCGCCCCGGCACAAGTCACGAGCCGGGTGCAGCCGGTCGCCCAGTCCATCGCCCGCTTGGAGGCCCGCGCAGCTCTGACCCAGCCGGTCGGTAATTACAGCTGGGAGGCTAGCCGCCAGTGAATCTACCACTGATCGTGCCGCCGCAGGTGGCCTTTAGCCTCATCTCGCCGGACCTGGCGCTTTTGGTCACATCGGTGGTGATTTTGGCGGTGGCCTTGTTCTTGGCCCCCGAACAGGGCATCAGGTGGCTAGCCTGGCTGGCGGCCGCCGGCATCTTGGTCGCTGCTGGAAGCGACGTCATCCTCCTGCTCGGATCTCAGCTGCCGGCCACCACCTTCAGCGGCAGTCTGGTCATGGACCCTTTGGCCGAGGTTCTCGATCTGGTGATCCTGGCCGCTGCCCTGCTCGCTGTGCTGCTGGCTGCTAACCGGCCGGAGGCTTCTCCAGACTATCTGGCGCTGACGCTTTGGTCGGCGATCGGGATGATGGTGCTGGTCTCGGCCCACGACCTGATCGTGCTGTTTTTGGCAGTTGAGGTGCTGTCGCTGCCGCTGTACATCCTATGCGCCTTCCGGCCGGATCGGCCGACCTCGCTTGAGGCCGCGGTCAAGTACTTTTTGCTCGGTGCATTTTCATCCGGGTTTTTGCTCTACGGTCTGGCACTGTTGTTCGGTGTCAGCGGCGGCACCAATCTGACCCAGGTGGCGGCGGCATTGGCCACCGTCGGCAGCGCCTCTTTATTCGGGCACGGGGCGATCGGGACAGCGCTGATCGCAGAAGTGGGCATCGGCTTGGTGGTGGTCGGCCTCGGCTTCAAGCTGGCTGCCGTACCCTTCCACCAGTGGGTGCCAGACGTCTATGAAGGGGCCCCCACCTCAGTGGTGACCTTCATGTCCGTGGGCACCAAGGTGGCCGCGTTTGGCGTGCTCGCTCGCCTGGTGGACACGGTGTTTGTGGGCAGTGCCGTCGACTGGCAGGGTCTGCTCAGCGCCTTGGCGGTGGCGACCATTCTGGCTGGCGCTGTGCTCGCAATCCCGCAGCAGAACTTCAAGCGGCTTTTGGGCTACTCTGGAATTCTCAACGCTGGCTATCTGGTGGCAGTGCTGGTGGTGGGTTCGCAGGCGGCCACTGCCGCCGGCGTCTACTTCCTGGTGACCTATGCCTTGATGAACCTGGGGGCCTTCGCCGTCATCTCAGCCGTGTCCGGCGGTGAGATGGAGGGAGTGATGATCCGGCGCTACCGCGGCCTCTTCTACCAGCAGCCCTGGACGGCGGTGGCGATGGCGGTCTTCTTGCTGTCATTGGCCTCAATTCCGCCTCTGGCCGGATTCTTCGGCAAACTGTTCATCCTGCAGGCGCTGATCAGTGGCCACCAGCTGGTGCTCGCCCTGACCGTAGTGGCAGGCACCGCCATCACCTTGATCGTATACGGGCGCCCACTGCTCGCCATGTTCAGTCCGCCGGATCCTGACAGCCCGCCCCTACCCAAGATGCCGATGGCGGTGGCCACTGCCATCGGGTGTCTGGCTGTGGCGGTGGTGGCTGTGGGCTTGGTACCAGGTGCCATTGTCGGCCTGGTCCACGGCGTGAGCCAGATCGGACCTCTGTCTGGGATCAGCGGCCGCTAGGACGCACCTGCTCGCCTGCGGGCCCCTGGTGCACCTCGGGGGCGGGGCGGGGGGCGCCAGCGGTGCTCAGGGCGGCCACGGCGTGGTGTAAGACGGCCTGCGATTGCTTGCCGTCTGTCGGGAAGGTGGCCGTGCTGGTGGCCACGCTGATCCCGAAGTCACTGGCGCACTGGCCCCGCCCAATGGCTGTTTTCAGGCGCAGAGACAAAGACTCCGCCGAGCGCTGGCGGGCGCCAGATGCGATCACGGCGAGGGTGTCTGCGTTAAGACGGGCCGGGAAGTCGCCTCGCCGGCAGCGCGCTCGGACGGTGGCGCCTGCTTCGGCCAGCAGTTGATCGACTGAGACCTGGCCGAACATCTCAGTCAATCGGCTGAGCTGCTCCAGTTGGAACAAAAGCACGGAATAAGAGCGGTGGCCGCGCACCGACTGGGCGGTCTGCCGGTCCAACTGGTCCATAAAAGCCTGGCGATTGGCCAGGCCGCTCACCGGATCGGTCAGAGCAAGATGCTCCAGTTCGTCCTGGCGTCGCTGGCGATAGCAGATCAGACTGACCAGTCCCGAGAATACTTCGAGCATTGATCGCACCGGCGCTGGGAAGGCGTCTGGCTTGCGGCTCTCGATGTTCAACACGCCGATCACGGTGCCGTCCACAATCAGCGGCAGGGCCAATTCGGAGCGCACTTCAGGGTTCCCCATCAGGTAGATGGGGTCGGACAGGACATTTGGCACGTAATACGGCCGGGCGTTGCGCGCAACCCAGGCGCAGACGCCGCGCTGGCCCTGAGTGGCCATCCGCAGATCGCCGATCACGTGCCGGCTGTAGCCGCGCTCACTGGCCACGTAGAGCTCCTGGTGCAATCCGTCAAGGAGCAGTACGGATCCGAGCTCGGTCGCGAACAGGTCCTCCAACGCCCTGAGCACAAAGTCGAGCAACTCCTGTTGGCTCATGGCGGCTTGCCCCATGGTGAATAGGGCCTCCGTCAGTGCGCCTGGCTCAAGCGTGGTGAGGATGTGCTGTTGGACCGACTCTGGCTGAGGGAGCGCCATCGGCGCACCGGCCTGCTCGGCAGGCGCGGCGGCGACCAATTCTGGCTCGGAAAGCAGGCGAAAGGCCTCCACCACAGCCGGATCAAACTGGCGCCCCTGCTCCCGGATCAACTCCTCTTGGGCCTCTGCATGGGTGAATGGCTGGCGGTACGGACGGACGCTGGTCATGGCGTCGAACGAATCCGCCACCGAGAAGATGCGGGCGAGCAGAGGGATGGACTCGGTAGCCAGTCCCTCTGGGTAGCCGGTGCCGTCGTAGCGCTCATGATGACAGCGCACAACGTCGAGGCCTTTGCCTAAAAAGTCCAGGTGGGAGAGCATGCGGTAGCCAAGGGTCGGGTGCGCCTGCATGATCTGGCGCTCTTCCGCGGTCAGCGGACCAGGCTTGGACAAGATGGCGTCTGGTACGCCGATCTTGCCAATGTCATGCAGGTGGGCGCCCCACTCCAGGTGCAACAGATCCTCCCGGCCCAACCCCATCCGCCTGCCCAGCGCCACGGCAATCCGCACCGCCCGGTCGGAATGGCCCATGGTGCCGGGATCGCGCAGACCAAGAGCGTCTCCGAGCGCGGCCAAGGTGGCGGTGTAGCCACTCCACAGGGCCTCCTGACGGCGCTCGCTCTCGGCGTGTAAATCAGTCAGCATGGCCACCTGGTGCAGGGTCCGCGCTCGGGCGTAGGCTCCGGCCATCGCCAGCGCCGTCTGCTCGGCGGCCATTCTGACCAGGCGGACTTCGGCGCTGCCGTAGCGCACTGGCGGTCGGGCGGCGACTGCCAGAACGCCGACCAGTTGGCTCAGCATGCGAATCGGCACCACCAGTAGGGTATGGGCGCCGGCCTTGGTCAGCGGGGCGGGCACTGGCCAAGGCGAAGCGGCCAAGGACGGTAAGAGCAAAGCGTCCTTGCCGCGAGCGGCAGTGGAGATGACGTCTGCAGCGCTCTCATAGGCTAGGTCTGTCATCGCCTCTGGCCACTGCCTGCCGACGCCGAGCGACAGGATCCGCTGATCCTCATCCGGCGTGTAGACGGCCAGGAAGTCAGCGGGGAGAATCGTTGCCAGAGGTTCTAGAAGGGCGCTGGCGATGTCGCTAGGCTCATCCAGCGTGAGCAGGCGGGAGGCGAAGTTGGACATGGCCTCGACCCGATCGGTGCGCCGGCCTGAGGGCGGTGCCAAAATGCTGCTGTCGTAGAGGGCGGAGCCGAGAAGGGCACAGGCCCGGCGCACCGTCTCGGCCTCCAGCGCCGTCAAGACCCGCTCGCTGGTGAAGGCGAGAGAAAGCAAGCCCAGCGGCCGGCCCAGGCTGACCAGCGTCCCGGTGAGGTGCCAGCGCAGGCCCGACGATTTGCCAGCGCCTTGCTCCAGACGCTCGCAACCCTCCATCCGTCGGCCCTGGGGCAGCAGGTCGCGGCCAAAGTTGCGCTGGCAGATGCACGGGGACCAAGCCAGGCCGGCCATGGTGTCCGCCGCCAGCTGCTTTGGCACCTGCCAGGTTGCGAGCAGCGAGAAGCTGGAGTTGGAGCGCCGGCCGTGCACCCAACCCGCGGCGGCACCCAAGGCAAGGCCGAGATGGGCCAAAAAATGTTCCGTCAGCGTCCTCGGGTCAGTCCCCTGCATGAGTTCGTCCGCCAAGTCGGCCAGGAGGCTACGGGCCTTGGCGGGTGTCAGGTGGGACGGTGTGATGATAATCCCTCCGCACAAGCTGTCTGGCGCCAGGAACAGACATACCTGCCATCTGGACGGGACCGGATTGCCTGCCCTGTTCGACGTCTCGAAGGACGTTCCCTGTGCGTGGCCAAACAGGGACCCGCACCTAGTCGGCGAAGCCAAAACCGTTGCCTGGGGAGGTTGGTGGGTGCCAAAACATTTCCTGCGCGGCGCCTTCCTTCTGGCCGTGGCTGGATTTCTGACGAGCGTGCTCGGCCTCTACCGGCTACTGCTCCCTGCGCTGATCGGGGCGCAGGGCGTGGGCCTCTACCAGATGGCCTATCCCATCTACGGCATCTTGTTCATCTTGTCGACCGGCGGTCTGCCGGTGGCCATCTCGAAGATGGTGGCAGATCGCCTGGCTCGTGGCGACGTGGCCGGCAGCGGGCGCGTGTTCCGCCTTTCGATGCGGGCCTTGGGGCTGGGCGGACTGGTGCTCGGCGTGGCCATGGCCGCTTCGGCAGGGACGCTGGCTGCCAACGTGGCCCGCGACCCGCGGGCGGCCCTCTCCATCTTGGCCATCTCGCCGGCCATCGTGCTCACGGGCCTCGCCGCGGTGTGGCGCGGTCACTTCCAGGGCCGGCAGGACATGGTGCCCACCGCTCTGTCCCAATTGGTCGACCAGGCCGTGCGGGTGGTGTTCATCGTCGTGCTGGTCGTTGTGCTCAGACCGTACGGATTGGCTGTCCAGGCAGCCGGTGCCACCTTTGCGGCGGTGATTGGCATGGCGGCGGACCTGGCGGTGCTGATGGCCTATCGCCGGCGCCACCCGGTGCCGGCGGCTGGCAGGGACCGCACACCCGATCGCCATCTGCTCGGTGAATTGTTGCTGCTGGCGCTGCCGGTGGCGGCCGCCACCTTGGTGGTGCCCCTGATGCAGCTGGGCGATCTCGTGCTGGTGCCGACCTTGCTGCTGCACAGCGGACTTGCCCTGTCGGCGCGCACTGCCCTGTACGGAGAATTGTCCGGCTACGCCTTTCCGGTGATGCTGTTGCCGTCTGTCGCCACCTTTGCCGTGGCGGTGGCGATTGTGCCGTCGCTGGCCGAGGCGGCGGCCAGGGGCGACCGTCCGACCCTGATTCGACGTGCGGCGGATGGGTTGCGCGCCACTGCCATGGTTGCCATTCCGTCCACCATCGGCCTGTGGGTGCTGGGCACGCCGATCATGGTCCTTCTCTTTCACACGCCCACAGCCGGTCCGATGCTAACCATGCTCGCCCTGTCGGTGCTCGGGCTGGGCCTGCTTCAAGTCGCCGCTGGCATCTTGCAGGGAGTGGGCCGGGCCAACTTGCCGCTGTACGGCATCTGCGCCGGCTTCGTGCTCAAGATGGTGCTGACCGTGGTCCTGATGCCAACCATGGGTGTGGCTGGCGCCGCCCTGGCCACCTCTGTCGGTATGCTGGCTGCCGGAGCCATCACCCTGTTGCTGGCCTGGCGTCTGATCGGCACGCCGATCTGGCTGAAGGACGGGGTGCTACGGCCCATGGCCGGAGTGCCGTTGATGGCAGCGGTGCTGTGGTGGACCACCAGCCATCCCGGCTTGGCGGGCAGTCACAGCCGGCTGTGGGGGCTGATCGAAGTGTTGGCCGGGGCTTGTGCCTATGCGCTGGGCTCCTTAGTGATGGGCGGGTGGAGTCGCCAAGAACGTGCCCATCTGCTTCGCCACCCGCTTGCCACCCTGATGGGCCGTGACCGATGAGCGGCGTGGTGACGGTGGTCGGACTTGGGCTGGGCCGAGACGTGCCGCACGACGTGGTGGTGCCTGCGCCACTGCGGGCCTTGGGTGCAGCCGTGCTCCAAGAGCTGAAACCGGGACTGAAAATCGGACTTGTGGGTGGCCCGGAGCGGGCCGATCCGTGGCTGCGCGTGCTGAAACGGCGCATCAGCCAAGCGGGGCTGACCATGCAGGTCATCTACGGTCAACCCCTGGCCCACGGCCTCACCGGCCAGGATGCCCCGGTGGTGACAGGTGGGCCCCTGCTCCCGGGGCAGATCCTGTGGGCAGGACAGGGCCGCTTTCAGCCGCGCCGGCACGGACTACTCAATCCGACCGAGCGCCTGAAGATCTTCGTGGATGTGCGCCGTGCTGGCCGCTGGACCACGGTGGCGGAGGCCACGGGCGAGCAGCGCGGCGCCCTCACCGCCTTCTGGCGGGCGGACGGCCCGCAGCTGGCACAGATGGTGCGGCTGGCCACCGTAATGTCAGCCCTACGCGGTCCGGGGGGATGTCCCTGGGACCAAGCCCAGACCCATCTCAGCCTGCGGCCATTTGTCTTGGAAGAGGCCCAGGAGGTCGCCGAGGCGATCTTGCAGGGAGACGACGCCCATCTCGAAGAGGAGCTGGGAGACCTGTTGCTGCAGGTGGTCTTTCACAGTCAGCTGGCCCAGGAACGCTCTGCGTTCGACCTGGACCACCTGGCGGCTGCCCTCAGCGACAAACTGATTCGCCGCCATCCCCACGTCTTTGCAGAACAAACGGCCGCCACCCCTGAGCAGGTGGTGGCGCTTTGGCAGGCGATCAAGGCTGCAGAGAGATCTGGAAGCCAGGGCTAGGCCACTGCGAGTCAGGTGGTTTGTCTGTGTTATGGGCGCTGGCTGGCTCTGGTGAAGGAGACGCTAGAGTCAATGGGGGAAAGCCTTTTCGGGCTTTCGGCCAGGTGCCCTTGAAGGCTGGACAGTGCGATCGGGGAGCATCTGGACTGGCCGAAAGGCGACGCTGAGATCGGGGCATTTCAGTGGTCCGGGACTGGAAAAGAAGGAATGGCGTAGGTTTGCGAGAAGTTGTGGGTCCGAATGCCGAAAGGAAGGAGGGGATAGGTACGAACAAGGCGGAGCTGGTAGGCAAGATTGCCGACCACACAGGGCTCACCAAGAAGAGCGCAGAGAAGGCGGTCAACGCTTTCGTCAGCACTGTTCAGGGTGCGCTGAAGTCTGGAGACAAGGTATCGCTGGTGGGCTTCGGTACGTTCGAGGTGCGCCACCGTAGCGCTCGCAAGGGTCGCAACCCTCAGACCGGGCAGGTCATCTCGATCAAGGCAAGCAAGGTCCCGGCGTTTAAGGCGGGTAAAGCCCTCAAGGAAACTGTGGGCGGTCGCTGAGTCGGAGATCCTGAGGAAGGCCGACCTTCGGGTCGGCCTTCTTGCGTCCCGAGAGGATGTGGCGGCGACGAGACTGGACAAGTTTTTGCAACTTAGCCGCTTGGTCAAGCGCCGAACCTTGGCCAAAGAACTGGCTGATGCGGGCCGGGTTCTGCTGAACGAGAAGACGGCAAAGGCCTCGGCAGACGTGAGGGTGGGGGATCGGATCCAGGTTCGCATCGGCAACTGGCAGGTAAAAGCCACGGTCCTGACGGTACCGGGTGCCGGGAAAGTGGCGCGAGGCGCTCCGCTGGTCGAGATCTCGGAGCGAAGTCAGAGGCAGTCAGCGGACGAATGAGCACGGTGGGCAGCTATTGCGCCCACCGTGCTCGTGTCTAGCAGGAATCATGACCGCTGGCGAGAATCAACGCGGACCGAAGTTATACACAAAATGTTGATAAAATGTGGACAAAGTGAAGGAGACAGCCGGTGAAGATCGAAATCCGGGGAGCCGAGCGACTCTCCTTCCGAGAGCGCCAGGTCGTGGTCCTTAAGGAGACCGGCCTAAGCGCTGACGAGATTGCCCGCCGTTTGGGCATCAGTCAGGCGTCGGTCGCTACGTTGTACCACCGGGCCAAGGCCAAGGGCTATCAGGTTGTGATCGTGATCGAGGGCGACCCGCTCTCTCTGGCGGGCGGCGAGACAGACGACGAAGAGGGGCTGGAAGCATGATCAACCGGCAGCCAATCAGGGAGTTGGTCGCGCCGGCCGAGGATCATTTTGTCCTGCCGTTGCCGCACCGCTCTCTGCACATTCGCTGGAGCCGCATGCTGATCGCCGCCGGTGTCCTATACCTGGCTGTGATGAGCGTATGGGGAGCGGTGGTCACTATGCAGCTCTCGGCCCAGAAGGCGGCGCTATTGGCTCAGGTACGGACCCAGCAGGCGGCCAATGCCCAACTCCAAAGTCAGATCCGCTCGTACAGCGGAACCCAAGGTCGGGACGCGGCGATTCAGTCCCAATTCGGCTTAGTACCCGCAGGACAGATTCCGGTCACGGTACAGACCACGCCCTGATCGTTTCCGTTGACAGGCAAGGGGTCGGTGCTACAATCAAGGGGCACTAGACCCGGCGTGCTGCGGAAAGCGGGGAGACCTTGGCGGAATCGGATATCGAAGTTGGCCAGATCGTCGAAGGCGTGGTCACCGGAATCACCCACTTCGGCGCTTTTGTTTTGCTGCCAGGTGGAAAGACCGGTTTGGTGCACATTTCGGAGATTGCGGATAGTTATGTGCGCGACGTGCACGAATTTCTTAAGGAGAATGATCCGGTCAAGGTGAAGGTGTTGTCGTTCGACGGCGTCAACAAGATCGCCCTGTCCATCCGGCAGGCTGCGCCGCGCACTGCGGCGCCGGCGTTTGCACCTGGTGCGGATGGCGCACGGCCGATCGGCCGGCCGCTACGCTCTGGACCACCTCGCTCGAGCGCAAATCGAGGCACCTTCGAAGACAAACTGACCAAATTTCTCAAGGAGTCCGACGAGAAACTGACCGCCCTGCGTCGCCATCAGGACAAGCGCGGCCACCACGGGGGCCGGCCCGCCAGCCACTGAGGCCGACGTCAGCTGTGGAGCGCTTTGCGTTTTTGTTCCACCCGCTGCGGCACACCGACTTTGCGCGCAAGTTCCCGATCCTGATGAAGCTGCCACCCCCCTGGGTGGAGGGCGCCATGAAGTACCTGCCGCCGCTGCACATCTCGCATGTGACCGGGGCCAGATCGATCACCGGGATCGAGTTGGAGGGCGATTTCGTCGGCCTCGGCATGACGCCGCGCGTCCTGCTGGAGGCGGACTTCCAGCACTTCGTGCTACCGCGGCTGATCAAGGCCGGCCAGATGGCAGAGCGCCTTGGGGCCAAGATCCTAGGGCTGGGCGCCTTCACCAAGATCGTCGGCGACCGCGGCGTGTCAGTGGCTCGGGCGCTGAACATCCCAGTCACTACCGGCAACTCGTACACTGCAGCCTCAGCGGTGATCGGGGCGTTGCAGGCCGTGGACCGGATGCGCTTTGAGCGCTCGGAAGTGGAGGCCTGTGTGATCGGGGCCACCGGCTCGATCGGCCGGGCGGTCTCACACCTGCTGGCGGAACAGGTGGCGTCCTTGACCCTGGTCGCCCGTAATCAGGAGCGGCTGGACGCCTTGTCTGGAGACCTGGGCGGTTGTGCGGCCCGCATCCAGACCAGCCAGGACCCGCGGCAGGCAGCGCGCAGCAGCGACTTGGTGCTGACCGTGAGCTCGGCCACCGGTGTGCTGGTCGAACCTGAGGACTTTCGGCCCGGCGCAGTGGTCTGCGATGTGGCTCGGCCTAGAAATGTGTCGGCTGCCGTTTACGAGCATCGTGACGATGTCTTGGTCATCGACGGGGGCGTGATCCGAGTCCCTGGCGCCGTTGACTTCGGCTTCTCATTTGGCTTCCCGCCGCAGATGGCCGAGGCATGCATGGCGGAAACCATGATCCTGGCCATGGAGGGCCGCTACGAGTCGTTCACCCTAGGCGGAGACATTGAAGTGGACAAGGTGCGTCAGATCCAGGTTCTGGCCACCAAGCACGGATTTAAGGTCGAAGGCTTCCGGCGATTTGAGCGGGCCATTCCAGACTTTGAGGTGGAACAGATCTACCAGCGGGCGCATGGCGCAGGTGCCTGAATCTTGGCCGGCAACCGGCGGGCTGATCTAGGTCGAGCGTTGACCGGGCGGCGCCCAAGAGCTACGGCATATTAGGCAGGAAGAAGGCGTAAAGCAACTTCACCATCGCCGCCCGAGTGGTCACGGAAGCGGGCTGAAACGTACCGTTGGGGAAGCCGTTGACCACGCCCATGGCGGCGCCAGCGGCGACGTAGCCAGCATCAGCGGTGGGAATCTGCGAGGCATCGCTGAACGGCGGCGGTGTGCTCAGTGGCGCGACGCCCTCACCTTGCATCAGCCACTGCACCACCGAGTCTCGGGGGGCGGCCAGGGTCAGTGAGGGAACGAACTGCGGTGTGATCAAATTGGCCGCCAGCGCCCACGAAACGGCTGCCTGGCTCCACACGGGCAGCGACGACGCCACCGGATTGATCGCGACGCCCGGAGAGCCAATCTGTCGATAGATCAGGGTGATGGCTTGTAGGCCGGTCACCGGGGACAACGGCGCGAATAGTCCGTGTCCTACCCCCTGCACGACCTGGCGGTCCCAGGCGGAAATGATGGGTTGCGCTGCCCACGACGCCTGGCCCAGGTCCGAAAAGGGTGCCGGGGAGATGGGTACCGTCTGACCGTTGAGGCTCACTCCGGTCAAGCTGGGAAGTGCGGCGAAGGTGGTGCTGGCCGTGTGTGACGTCACGGTCCAGGTTTGCGTGGCGGTGGCGGAAGGGCCAAGAAGCGTCGGCTGTGGTGTCGATGGCAGGTCCAACTGGTGTCCCGTGACCACCAGAGTGCTGCCAACCAGATAGGCGGCGGTGAGAGAGGCCGTCGGCCTGGTGGTGAACGACCAGAGCGCGTTAAACGGCTGGCTTGCACCCGACGTCAGGGTTTCGGTGCCGCTGAAGGCCGCCGTGTAAACCGTGCCTGGTGTGAGCGGACTCTGGGCGAACAGAGCCGCCCCCCGGGCCATAGACTCTCCGCTGTACACCGGATTGTTGTCGGTGTACGTACTTCCATCGATCAGATAGGTAGGCACGACGCCACTGGCATCGGTCAGCTGAGCGGAAGAGATCTGGACTGAACTGACCACCAGGCTGGAAAAGGAAATGGAAACTGGATAGCCTGCCGGATCGCTGGGCAACTGAGCGTCTGAGCGGATCCCGGAGAGCGGATTGGGAGACTCGCCCGTATAGCTAAGCGGCACGTCGGTCGCACCTTGGACCGGAAAGAGCATCTCGGCTGGGGGTGTGACCGACAAAGCGGCGTTGCCGCTGATGTCGCTGACCGCGATAGACGGCACCGAGCCAACCGCCGGCTGCCAGCCGACGCCGATCTGAGAGATTTGGGCGGAGAGCAGGCCGAAGCGGTGAAAGGTGGTGTCCATCAGGGCCCGATAGGCCTGAACAACGGTCTGACGGCCGGTGGCCAAGACCTCAATGTCGATCCCGGAGATGACCGCACCGACTGCCAGGTCGCGCTGGTCAGGCGTATCCCCGGTATACCCCACCGGATAGGTTTGGGATTCGTCGTGCAAACTGAAGGTGCCGGTGGCATACAGGGAGTTGGCGTAGGTCTGGTAGTAGGTGGCGTGCGCCATCGAGGCTGCGGCCAAAGTCTGGTCATAGCTCAACGTTGGCAGCCCCTCGGCCGTCCGGCTGCGGTTCAACAACGTTGCGAACTGCCAGCCGGCCAGCGATTCCGGTTGCGGAGAAATGGGCTGGCTGGCCTCGGTGAAGGAGACGGGGAGCACCTCGGTGGTGTAGCCCGGATCGGTGATGGAGACATCACCTGTGACCTGGGTCCCCGCTGCCGGTGGAGTTGGCAGCAGCACCGACGCCACGTCCAACGACGGATTGTAGGTCATGGCCATGGTTTGGCCAGTGGAGAGAGTCAAGTTCACCTGAATCGCGGACGGGCTAGAGGCTTGCAGGTACAGCCAGACGGTTGGGTCTTGGGCAAACGACGTACCAGTCGGGTAGACCGTTGTGCCATAGGAATACCCGCCGGCCAGCGCCGGGGCCATGGGCAGAGCCGATGCCGCCAAAATGACGACGAGAAGTGGGATGATGCGGCGCATCGGGGACGTCACCTCCCTAGCTATCACAGCGCTGTCGGGACAAAATCATCGATCACCTGGTGCACCTCAGACGCCATCTCCCAGTGAAACAAATGGCTGGCGCGCACACCGCACATCAGATGATGGCGGCTGCCCGGGATCAGCGAAGCCACCTCCTCACCATACACTGCCGGGATCATCAAGTCGCGATCCCCGGAGAGCACCAAAGTGGGAACCTCGAGGCTGCCGAGGACGCTTCGGCTGTCGTGCTCCTGACCAATCGCCAGATGCCTGGCGAGCATTCCAGGCGCCAGGGCCCGCCGCCCGGTGAACATACCCCGCTCCAGGCCTCTTCTGCTCGGCTCGTCGTTCAAAAGCGGCCGCGAGGCAATCAGATAGAGCAGGGCACTGGGAGTGTCACTGGTCACGATGGTCTGGCTCAGCGAGAATTGATAGCGCAAAAACGGATCACTGTGCGCCCAGGTGGCCAACAAAACCAGCGATCCAACCAAGTCTGGCCGGGCCAGGGCCATCTGCTGGGCGACAGCAGACCCCAGCGACTGGCCGATCACCACCGCCTGCCGGCCACCAGTGTGCTCCAAGACCGCGATGGCGTCAGCGGTGAATTGAAAGAGGCTGTACCCATCGCTGGGCGCATCGGATCCAGCGATCCCTCGGCTGTTCAAAACCCACGCCGCATAGCCGCGCTGGCCGAGGTGGCGGGCCAGCAGCGAGAGGGTGAGATGGTCTGCACCGGCGCCCGGATGCAAGAAGGCGACAGGACCCCTGACCGGGCCGTAGCGGACGGCCTGAAGGGTGACGCCACCTGAGACGGCGATGGGTACCACCTGGCCTGGCTCAGGCAAGAAAATCGATCTCCTCGCCGACCGACCGGGATCTGGCAACTGCTAGGCAACGTGAGGCAACCGACACATCCTCAGCAGCCATGCCGTGCGATTCGAATACGGTGATTTGGTCGTCTGCCTGCCGCCCTGCCCAGTTGCCAGCGACCACATCTCCCAGCTGATGGACATCCGACCAAACCACCAAGCCGTCGGCAATGGCAGGCAGCAGGTCTCCGCACTCCACGCTGGCTGTCGGCAGGTGGTCGACCGTGATCACGTCGGCGTGCGCCCACACCTGCAAATCCACCTCTTGGCGGTTGGCGTGGTTGGAGCCAACCAGGTTGAGATGGGTGCCAGGGGTGAGCCAGGCGCCCTTGAGCACAGGCGTCTGGGCGGTCGTGGCCGTGATCACGATGTCGGCTTCGGCCACGGCAGTCGCCGCGTCATCTGACGCCATGACCGCGACCTTGAGTTCCTGGCGCATGGCCAAAACGAAGGCGTCTCGTCGCCCAGGGTCGCGGCCGATCACCGAAATGTGATCGATCGGCCGGACCCGGACCATGGCGGCCAGCTGTGACGCCGCCTGCCATCCGGCACCGAAGATGGTCACCCGGTGGGCGTCGGGCCTGGCCAGGAATTTGGTAGCGACTCCGGAGGCAGCACCAGTCCGAATCTGGCCGAGGGTATCCGCCTCGACCAGGGCCTTGAGGCTGCCGTCTTGGCTGTCGAACAGGACGACCAGAAAGTGGGCGCCTTCGCCGGTCACCGTGTACAGCTTGGCGCCAGACAGGTGCTCACCGTCGTTGGCCGCGAACATCACATTGAAGATGCTGTCCCGGCTGGCCAAGCGGTGTCGCTCTACGTTTTGGAGCTCACCCCGTCCCTGTTGCCGAAACGTGCCCTCGATCGCGCCAAGGGCCTCGTCCATGGTCAAGAGCAAACGTACATCGGCCTCACGGATCAATCGTGCCATGGTGTCACCTCATGCCCAGAAGGTAAGGAGCTAAGAGCGCAAGCCCGGTCAGTCGGCTCGGTCGGTCAGAGCTGCCAACAGCCGCAGACGAATGGTGTCCTGATGACGGTAGCGGGCGAGCAGCCGACACATAAAGTCGACGAACAAGGAGTCCTCGCCACTGCTCGGGCCAAAGGCGTCCACTGTCAACTCCGCCAAAATGTCCGAGATGGCTCGTTTACCCTGCGGTGTCCGCATCCACGTCTCGAGCGCCGCTTGAATGTCTGGCTCCAGACGCTCGATCACCCAGGAACTGACCAGCGCCTTGAGTCGTGTCATCATGTGCGAACCCCCCTTGGTCTCTTCGGAAATTCAACAACACGCCGCCTCAACCTGCCCTCGACCGTCGCGGGAGGCGGCCTCCCCAGCGGCGAAACGGGAATGAGGCATGGTCGGGAGTGATTGTGTGGACCAGACGTGGAAGCTCCAGTTCGCCGCCGCGGGCATTCAGGCGATCGGATTTGACCTAGACGGCACGCTCCTGGACAGCGATCCGGCGGAGGAAGACGCCTTCGTCAAGATGTGGGAGTTCGTAACCGGCAATCCCTGTCCTGATGCCGCCTTGGCGACCTACTTGGAGGAGCTGGAGGCGATCAGTCGAGCCTGGGACGAGGGCCTGGTCAGCGCCAACGAACTGGGCGGTCCCGCCATCCGCAGGGCAGCGGTGAAGGCGGGCCTGCATGCCGATCCGGCACAGTTGCCAGCATTGGAGGAAATCTACTTGCAGGTGGCGGCCAGCCACGGTCATCTCTTTCCTGAGGTGCCATTGTGCCTGGAGCGCCTGCTGGGGACGCTGCCGCTGGCCATTCTCACCAACGGTCCTGCAGAGTTGCAGCGGCGTAAGGTCGAAGGGGCAGGGCTTAACCGCTGGGTTGACGTCATTCACATCTCCGGACAAACCGGAGTGGCCAAGCCGGATATCGCCGCCTTTGAGCGGCTGGCGGCCGAAGTCGGCTGTGCGCCCAACCGAATGGCCTTTTTGGGCGACAGCGCTGGTAGCGATATCCTGGGCGCCAGCAAGGCGGCCATGCGCACTGTTTGGATCAACCGCCACGGCGATCCCTATCCGCGGCGCCTGCCAACTCCTTGGGCGGTGGCTGCGGATGTGCAAACGGCGCTTGAGGCACTGGCGCACCCCAACAGCTGAGCGAGGGCAGGGAACTTGCGACGTGGGCAGAACCACTGACCCGAGGCCGAGGTGGCGAAACGGCAGACGCGGGGGACTTAAAATCCCCTATCGGAAACGATATGTGGGTTCGAGTCCCACCCTCGGCACCAACACTTTCTCCGCTGACGATGCCCAGGGCGTGCCCCGTCCCTGGCCGCGTTTGTAACCAGTGACTGCTAGCTTCTTACTGGCGTGGAGGCGTTGGGTTGCCGAGTTATCTGGCCCTGCTCCGTGGCATCAACGTTGGTGGTCACAACATGGTGGCGATGAGTGACCTCAAAAGACTGTTCATCAGGTGTGGCTGTAGCGATGTAACGACCTATCTGCAAACGGGAAACGTCCTATTCGACGCCAGTGGGGCATTGCCGACTGAGGCGGAGCTCGAGGCGGCAGTGGCACAGGATCTGGCAGTGACCACCCGGGTCTTGGTACGCAGCAGAGAGGAACTCGCCCAGATCTGCTCCAACAGCCCCTTTGTCCAGTGGGCGGGCGATCCCGCCCAGCTATACCTGGCCTTGCTGAACGCTACGCCCGATGCCCAGCGCGTAGCAGAATTCTCGGTTCCTGCTGGCGGCTCCGAACGGTTTTGGATTGCTGGCCGCCAGATCTATTTGCAGTATCCTGACGGCTACGGTCGCACCAAATTGACCAATGGATACATTGAACAACGTCTGGGCGTGGTAGCCACCACCCGCAACTGGCGCGTGACCAAGCAGTTGGCAGCGCTTCTGAACGGATGAGCCGTCGGTCTCATGAGATGATGTGAAGAAGGCCGGGGACTGCATGTGCAGCCCCCGGCCCGTTGGCGTTGTGATGTTGCTGTTGTGGGGACTACTCTCCGGACGCTGTCTGAATGCTAACGCCCAGGCCGGTCTCCCGGCCCTTAATCAGCCAGGCAGTAGCGGCCACCAGGCCGACGAACCAGACAGCGGCGTTGAAGAGGATGTAATTGGTCGGCGACATGCTCGCCGTCAGGTAGATGGTGGGGATGTACAGGCCGATCGAAACAAAGCGGGCGACTGCCGTCAGGGTTCCGCGCTGTAAGGTGGGCCAGACCTCTGCCTTGATCGTGTCCTCAGTCAGGTAACACAGGGAGTTGACGCCGGCCAGAACCACCAGGAGGATCCAGAAGAGCGTCATGTTGTGCTGCCAGGCGCCAGTGGTCAGGCCGATGATGACGGTCATCACAAAGGTGCCGAGGAAGGTCCAAAAGAGCAGCTTCTTGCGGGAGACCCGATCGGCGATCAGGCCGATAAAGCCAACGATGAAGCCGACACCTTCGAAAATGGCCAGGATGTCGGGCTGCAGGTGGGGGAAAAAGGCGAAGGCCAGGGCGTAGGCCATCAGGCCGAAGCCGATGGTGTTCGCCGCCGCGATCACGATCATGATCAGCATGGTGAACCCGGTGGAGACGGTTGACACAGCTGCAACCGGCTTGGGTGCCGGCGGCTGCAGGTCCAGCTCTGCCTGCCAATTGGGGCCGTAGTAAGCCTGGACCGCCTTGTCCAGATCCTGGGTGCGGCCTTTCTTGTTCAGCCACAAGAAGGACTCTGGCATGCTGGCCCGAGTGACGAACAGAATCACCACCACAATCAGAACCGCTGCGGCGACAATGTCCCGCTGGAACGAGATGGCGGAGGCCGCGCTGGACAGTGCCAACACCGCCAGCACCAGACCGCCGAAGTTGATGCCGTTGATGATCATCATGGTGGCCTTGCCACGGTGCTTGCGGGGCATCAGCTCGTGGCTGGCGACCATGATTGAGTTCATCTCGCCGCCGCCGGCCATCAGCATCAGGGCCAGTGCCACCAAGATCGGGATGTACGAGGAACTGAAGAACAAGACCACACCGCCGATGGCGTACAGAAGAAGGGTCAGATACAGGGTGATCCGCCGACCATACTTATCTGAGAACGGACCCGCCACAATAATCCCGATGATCAACCAGATCGGGGCCCACGCCAGCAGTAGTTCGCCCAGAGATTTGGGCATGGTCACCCAGTAGACGGCAATCGAGGCCAATGAGAACACGTAAGATTCCAGAGCGAGGCCGAGTGCGAAGGAGATGAACATCCACGTTGTTTTTCCGTTCCACTGGGACTCACCCAGGCGCTCGACGTTGACCGCAGACACAGTAAGACGCCTCCCCACACATGCTCAATCGAACGGCCACTGGGGAATTGGGGTCAGCGCGCGATCATCCTCCTTCCCCCGGTAGTTGAACTGAGTGGGCAGTTCGCCCTGACCGGTCATGCTCCTGCCCTGGGTTGCGGTCGGTTCGGTCGAGCCGCAAACGTCTGATCCGACAGGGACGGGTGGACTTTGCCGGAACTTGCCAAACGGCGAACCAGAGCAGTACAATCCCGAACGTGCATGAGGGGGTCTCGCCTTGTTGGGTGCTCCCATGCAACTTCGGTGCGGGAGTGTGAGGCGTGACCAAGACCCTATTCGTGGGCAACCTGCCCTGGACTGTTGAAAGTTCCGAGTTGCTTCAGGTGTTCAGCGAGCATGGCGGCGCAGAGGTCATCTCCGCACGTGTCATTTCGGACCGTGAGACCGGGCGCTCCAGAGGATTTGGCTTCGTTGAGGTGCCGGCCGACAAGGCTGAAGCCGTGATCGAGGCGATGAATAACGCTCAGTGGGGCGGCCGCACGATCGTTGTCAACGAGGCCAAGGCCCGAGAGCCCAGGCCCCGGAACTGAGCATCGACACAGAGATCAGCGAGGTCCGGGGTAAGCCGGGCCTCGCTGATCTCTCTATTGGCTCGTAGCAACCGGGACTAGGGCGAGCGGCTGAGCCGGGCCAGAGGCAAGAGCCAGCGGGCGCGCGGACCGTCCAGGCGACCCACAGCGCGGCGCAAATCCGCTGGTAAGAGGCTGGCCTTACGGTCGGCCAGATAGAAGGTGGGCAGGCCGGCCAGAATCCACTGGTGGATCTCTGGGTCCGGTAACGTATCGACTAGCCGCTGGCCAGTGCTGTGCAGCTGGGTGAGCGCGGTCACCACCGCCGACTGATCCGAATAGCAGGACACGAAGTTGAAGTCCCTGCCCCGTTCGTCCTCCTCTTGGTCAACGAGGTAGTCGAGCATGATGTGCAGGCCGCCGATCCAGGGGAAATAGACGTCTCTCAAGCCGGAAATCTGCGCTGGCGGCGGCTGCGGCCGGCGAGCTTCGCCCAAGAGGGCAAAGACGCCCAGTGTGGAGCCGGTGGCGGCCGCAAACTCCCACCACGTTACCGGCCAGCGACCGGTGTTATGCCGATCTGCCCAGGCTTCAAGGCCGGGAGCGCGGCTCTCGGCGTCTGGCGCGTGCTTGAGGCTTTGTAGTTCGGCGTAGCGCTGGGCAAGCCAGTCCAGCTCCGGCCTGACCTGAGACAGGCCAGGGAGCCGTGTCGCCTGTTGGCGGCAGCTGGTGGCCAGCCAGTTCAGATATCCGCTGTCCGGCAGGCGGTTGGCCAACGATGCGGCAGGTAGGCAGACGCTAGCCGAGAGGGCGTAGGGCAGCACACTGTGCAGGTCTGAGATGGCTTCGGAACTCAGCTCAGGGCCGCGATCCGTTAGCGTGTCGAGGTAGTCGCACAGCGTTTGGTAACAAACGATCAGCTCGGTCAGGGCAAGGTCGCCGTCCGCCAATACGGCCGCCCCTTGGCAGTGAAAGCGCTTGCTCTCGAGGGCGCTGTGCGCCAACTGCCGATACACAGGATCATCGATGAGCTGGCTGCGTCGGACGATCGGAGCCAGAGCCTGCCTGACCTGGGGCCGAACACGGCCGAGGTAGGTGGCGATGTGTCGGGTGGTTGACAGCAATTGACTAGGCGCCTCGATTCCCCCTGCCACGAGCGGGCCTTTTGGGTCCGTGAGCTACGACCAAGAAGGCCAGTCCGGTAAGCGGGCACTGGGACCTAGTGGTGGTCGATGCGGCGGGCGACAGAAGAGGTCGCACGGTCGGCCAGCTTGGGGAAAATCCGGGCCAAGGTGGCGAGTATGGCATCGCTCGTTGTCACGAACACCTCCTGCCGATTGCCGTCCAGTGCTCGCATCAAGGCTTGGGCGACGCGCTCCGCCGGGACAGACGGGATTTTGGGTAAGCGCTCGAGGTCCGGCTGCTCGTTGGCCAGGCGATTTTGGATGAACGCGGTATCCGTACCTCCAGGGTACAGCGTGATCACCCGGATACCGTCTTGACGAACCTCCGCGCGCAGTGTGCGAGAAAAGGCGGTAACGGCGAACTTGGTGGCGCTGTAAACGCCGGAGAAGGGTAGCGGCACGATGCCGACGACCGAGCTGACATTGACAATCGTGCCGGAACTCGCCTGCAGCAGCGGATGCAACTGGCGGATCAGCGACAAAGGCACCAGGACGTTCAGCCTGAAGAGTGCCTCGATCAAATCCTCTCTCAGGTCTGGGATCCGGCCAGACATGCCGAGGCCCGCATTGTTCACCAACAGGTCCAGTCGGCCGCCGAGGTTGCAGGCGGCCACCAGTTCGGGCACTGAGTCCGGGCGGAGCAGGTCATGGGTGAGCGCCACCACCTGATGGCCAGATTCCCGACATAGGGCAGCCGTGTGCCCAAGTCGCGTTCCGTCCCTCCCATCCAGAACCAAATCGTATCCACGTTTGGCAAGAGCCAGTGCGATTTGGCGGCCAATACCGCTCGACGCGCCGGTGACTAAGGCGCGGCCGGAGTTCTGAGTCACATGGGTTCCCCCTCGCCTGCTGCTGCGTTGCCGAAATAAGGACTGCACCTGCTATTGTAGTCAAGGTCAGCACCGAAAGGGGAGCCCTGCTGTGGCGAGTTATGGACGAGACCGACTCCCGGTCTTCTTAGACTGCGATCCCGGTATCGATGACGCCTTTGCCCTGATGGTGCTCCTGGGAAGCCCCGGCGTGGAGTTATTGGGGATTTCGACCGTCGGCGGCAACGTGCCGGTGGAGCTCACCTGTGAGAATGCGCGGCGGATCTTGGAGTTGTGCGGCCGCGCGCAGGTGCCGGTTGCCGCCGGCCGCGCGCAACCGTTGGCGAAGACGTTGGTTTCGGCAGAAGAGGTTCACGGAAGAGATGGACTGGGCAACATCAACCTGCCGAGTCCGACCGTTCCCGAAGCAGCCGGCGGTGGGGTTAGCCTGCTGATTGACAAGCTGCTGGCTGTGCCTCGGGCCATCTTGCTGGCGACGGCACCCCTGACCAATGTGGCGGTGGCCTTGCAGGAGCATCCCGAGATTTCAGGACACATTCAGCGCATCGTCTGGATGGGGGGCTCCACCGGTTTCGGCAATGTGACTCCGGCCGCTGAATACAATGCCTGGGCAGACCCCGAGGCGGCCCGCCAGGTGATCAGGTCGGGCGTGCCCTTTGTTATGGTCGGACTGAATGTGACCCATCAGGTGGCACTCGACCGTTCGACGCTGGCCCACTATCGGACCCTTGGCAACCCGGTAGCAGAGACAGCCGCCCGGATGTTGGATTTCTATGTGACCTTTCACGAACAAGAAGCCGGGACGGACCGCTCGCCGATCCATGATGCTGTAGCGGCTGTGGCGGCGATATACCCGGCGTCTTTGCGCACGGTGTCCTATCCGGTGGATGTGGAGACAAAGGGCGAGATCACGGAGGGAGCGACAGTGGTCGACCTGCGAGGCCTGCACAGCGACCAGCCTCGGATTGAGGTTGGCTTGGAAGCCGATGCCGGCTTCCACCTAGAGGTGATGGCCGACAGCCTGGCGTCATTCTCGGCGGCTTGACGACGTCTGTAGCCGAACCCTATAATTCCCCTGCCTACATCGCGGGGTAGAGCAGTCTGGTAGCTCGTCGGGCTCATAACCCGGAGGTCGCAGGTTCAAATCCTGCCCCCGCAACCAGTTTTAGGCGGCGTAGCTCAGTTGGTCAGAGCATACG
>JAJZLY010000016.1 GCA_021850485.1 Bacillota bacterium
AATTCCCCGTCTGGGCACATTGACCACCCGGCGCAGCGCCATCTCGTCGCCGGAATTCGCAATCAGACGCATATACGCCAGGATGTTTTTGACCTCTTCGCGCTCGTAAAAGCGGACGCCACCAATCAGCCGATACGCCAGGTTGTGCCGGATGAATGCCTCTTCCAGGCTGCGCGACTGGGCGTTGATGCGGAATAAGACGGCGATCTGATCGCCGTTCACTCCCTCGGCCTTCAGCTCCAGAATCTTGCGGGCGACGGCGTCGGCCTCCAAGCGGTCGTCAGCAAATACGGCGCGCTGGATCGGTGCGCCCTCGTCGCCTTCCGTCCACAGCACCTTGCGGTGCGGCAGCATGGTGCTGGCGCTGATGCGGTTGGCTGCCTCCAAAATGGTCTTGCTGGATCGATAGTTCTGGTCCATCACCACCACCTTGGCCCCCGGGAAGTCGCGCTCAAACTCAAGAATGTTGCGGATATCTGCGCCCCGCCAGCCGTAGATCGACTGATCCGGGTCGCCGACCACCGCCACTTCCGCTCCGCCCTTGGCCAGCAGAGACAGCCAGCGAAACTGCGGCGGATTGGTGTCCTGGTACTCGTCCACCAAGATGTGGGCGAATCGGCTCTGCCACCGCTGGCGCACCTCAGGCACCTCTTCGAGCAATCGGATCACGTACAAGATCAGGTCATCGAAGTCGAGCGCCGCCTGAGACACCAACGCCTCCTGATAGCGGATCATCGCCTCAGCCAGCCGGTCCTCAAAGAACCCGCCGTTAGCGCGCAGATCCTCCGCCCCGAGTCCTTGGTTTTTGGTCCTGGAGATGCGGGCCAGCACCATAGCTGCCGGAAACCGCTTGTCGTCCAACCGCAGGTCGTGGAGCACCTTGCGCACCACCGTCAACTGATCTTGGGTATCGTAAATGCTAAAGCGGCTGGGCAGGCCCAGGGCCTGAATGTCCCGGCGCAAGATCTCGACAGAAGCCCGATGAAACGTCATTAACCAGATGCCGTCGGCCCCGCGGCCCAGACGTGCCTCCACCCGGCTGCGCATCTCACGGGCAGCACGGTTGGTAAACGTCACGGCCAAGATCGCCCGCCCCGGCACCCCGGCCTCGATCAAACCTACGATCCGCTCGGTCAGCGCCCGGGTCTTCCCCGACCCGGCGCCAGCCACAATCAGCAGTGGAGAGCCACGGTGATCTACAGCCTCTTGCTGGCGAGGATTTAATTGCATGTTTTGGTCTCCTCTGCCAACTTATGTTCACCTATTATGTAATCTAAACAACCTGACGCAAATGCGAGATCAATCTATCTTCTTGACTATCAAGGAGTTTACCACAGAAGGCAGAAATCTCCTATCGTTGCAGACATGAACGCTATCTGCTGGGAGGGATCACGGTGAGTGCTCGTCTCTCCGCTGGCGACGTTCAGGCGGCTCTCTCCTCCTTGCCTGGGTGGTCGGAGCGCGAGGGTGCGCTGGTCCGGACGGTGAAGCTACCCAGCTTTCCCTTGGCCCTGGCCGCCGTGGTTGCGGTCGGGGCCACTGCCCAGGCCATGAACCACCACCCGGATATCGACATCCGATACCGCACCCTAACGTTTAACCTGTCCAGCCACGACGTGGGCGGAATCTCAGCCCGAGACGTGGCCCTAGCACAGGAGATCACCAAGATTCTGGGCGCCGACTTAGGCTCAAAGCCGCCCGACTAACGGGGGTGCGCCATCCGGTGTACCTGTGGTCCGAGTAGCCGGGCCGCAGTGGCCTCTGGCATGCGATCTTCCAAGGAGCGGCGCGCTTGTCCCTCCTCTGGCAGCCAATAGGTGATCTCCACTTTGTCTGCCCACACCGTTTCGCTGACCTCACCGCGCACGGATGCCAACTCTCGCATGAGGGTGGGTCTCCGGTGGTGGGGCAGACTGATCTGGTAGCTGCAGCCTGGCACCAAGTCCGCCAAGGCAGCAGCCGCCAGCGCCGCCTTAGCAGCTTCCAGATACGCCCGGTACAGTCCGGGCCGGCCGAGGTTACGGCCACCGTAATAGCGCACTACGGCCACCACTCCGAAGTCGACCCCTGCCCGCCGCAACGTCTCGAGCAAGGGCAGGCCTGCCGTTCCCTGCGGTTCACCATCGTCCGAAAGGCGTTCCTGGCCTGCCCCGGCCCGCCAGGCGAAGCTGTGGTGCGAGGCATCCGGAAAGGCCAGTCGAATTTTACCCACGGCCTCTTCGGCTCCGGTCGAATCTGCGGCTGGGCTGGCCAATCCGATAAAGCGCGACCGGCTGACCGATATCTCGGCGCGTCCCTCACCAACGATGGCCACCAGTGTCTGTGCCACCCCATCTCCTTCGCCGAGATCGCCATCGGCCCTGCGCCGACAGGTGCGGGCGGCTCCCCGCCGAACGGCTAGTCAGATCGTGCCAGCACTGTCTTCTGGTGCCGTCCGCCCGGACCGCCAGCGTGACTGGCGAGAGGAGGTCTGGCGATGACCAAGACGCTTTTTGCCGCCTTGGTCATCGCGGCGCTCCTGGGCGGGGGCGACCTGTTGGCACCCGGTGCCGTGATCTCCGGTGGCGTCTTGGCTCCGACTCGACTGCAGGTCTGGCTGACGGGACCTGTTCTCGGCCTCACTCCGCCGTCGTATCCACCGATTGCGGTGGTCACGAACGCCCACCAGGTGCGGTCTTTGTACGATGCGATGCGCACGCTTAAACCCTGGCCGAAAGGCGTCTACGTCTGCCCTGCGATGTCTAATAGGGCCGCCCGGCTCGATTTTTCCTCCGCCAGTGGCGTGATCGCCACGGCCCTATTTAGTCCCAGCGGCTGCTCGAGTGTGACCTTCGACGGGAAATGGCTGCGACTGACGCCCAGTTTCGAGGCTCTTTTCTACCACATCATGGGGCTCGACCAAGCGGACTTCTTCTGATCGAATCGGTCTTGGCTTTGCATCTGGGTGCGGCGATGACCAGACACGTTCCGGCGGCAGGCGCAGGCCCAATCTTGCCTGCACCGGGCCCGCTCCGCTGGCCACTAGCAGACCCTGGCCCGGGCCGGCTCTAGGATGAAACC
>JAJZLY010000026.1 GCA_021850485.1 Bacillota bacterium
TCACAGCGTCGCTAGCGGCCACCACTCCCATCGCGCCGAGTGACCAGACGCCGAACGCCGTGCTTGGCCAGGCCCCCGGTGCCAAGGGCAGCTTCACCTTCAAGGCCGCCACCGCCGGCAACTTTGTGATCGCCTGCCTGGTCCCCGGGCACGTCCAGCTGGGGATGTGGGCCAAGTTGGTGGTGGCCCCCAGCGGGGCGCCCAGTATCAAGCTCTGATCCGCTGAGAAGGGATTGGGCGGGTCGACAGTCGGTGTGCCTCGAGGTTGACAGGCGCTCTTCAGATGTCGAGCCAGGGGCGCAGGAGGGACAGGATCGGGATGGTAAACGCTTTGCCTAGGAGCGGGAGGAACTGGTCGAATTTGTCCAGGGCCAGATGCGTTCCTCCAACCACTCACAGGTGGACTTTAGCTAGGACTGTTGCGCCTTTGGGCAAGGTCGGTGGTCCGGAGCGACAGCGCCGGTGGCGAGAGGCTGCGGTCATGATCCGCGTGCTGCTGGTCGATGATCATCCGCTCTTGCGTCAGGGTATCCGCTCCGTGCTGGGGACCGTCGCCGACATCAGCGTGGTGGCAGAGGCCGCAACCGGTCAAGAGGCGCTTGACCGGTGCCAGGAGACGCTCCCTGACGTAGTGGTGATGGACATTTCGATGCCGGGGATGGACGGTATCACGGCCACCCGCGAACTGCATCGCACGCACCCGGAAGTGGCTGTGCTCATGCTGACGGTACACGACGAGCCGGGGGTCGTTCGGGAGGCCTTAGAGGCTGGCGCCTTGGGCTATCTGTTGAAGGAGGCGGCAGCAAATACCCTGGTGGGGGCGATACGGAAGGTCGTACAAGGAGAGGCTGTAATCGACTCGTCGCTGGACCACAGACCGGCCACCTGGTCGGCCACCGATCAACCCGCTCTTTCTGCCAGGCAGCGCGAGGTGTTGACCCTAGTAGCCTCCGGCAGAACCACCAAGGAGATCGCTCGCACGTTGGAACTGAGCGTGAAGACCGTAGAGACTCACCGTCTTCACTTGATGCAGAAGCTGGACCTCCATAACCCAGTGGAACTGACCAAGTACGCTTTGCGCCACCATCTGATCCAGGTGGACGGTTAGGTCCGGCTGACCCCTTCCAGCACTCTGACTCGGCGCGCTCCTTTGGCAAAATTTCAGCTTCTGCCTCCTAGGGCAGGGGTGCGGTCGCGCCCTAGGGTCCGACTCAGGTCTGCACCTGATCGAAGATGGGGTCCACGTTCGATGCGGCGTCGCTCAGGAGGGACACAAACTGAGAATGGATCGGCTCGGTCGTAGCCGACGGTGGAGGAGGTGACGACACAGCTTCTCATGAGGCGGTAGCGGATGTTTGGTCATCGGAATGATCCAGGAAGGCAGTGATCTCGATGTTCACGGACTACCTGATGGTAATGTTGATCGGTCTCGCCTCCGGATTCGTCATCCTCGCTGATCTGCTCTATCGGAACCCAGAACCGGATCACCGGCAGGCGTGGGCTGGTGGTTTCTTTGCAGCCGGGCTGCTGGGGTTGGTTACAGCCGTGCCGATGGTCCTCACCTGGCCGCTGCCGGGGAGTTACAACATCGCCTTCGGCGAACCGGCGCTGTTCCTGAGCGTGGCCTACATCGGTGCCGCCATCACCCTGGCCATGCGTTGGAACCCCGTAATTCCGGCCATTTACGCCTTCTTCGGCGGCCTATTGGCCGTGGTGCTGGGAGTGCGTATCTTCAATCTGGGCATGACACAAGAGCCGTTAGTAACGGCCCTCGGATACGTGACGGCGGGGCTCGGAGGGATGCTCACGCTACCGGCCGCCAACTGGCGCCACCGACGAGCGTTCGCCCTCACCGCAGCCGTCTTGCTGTGTGTCGCGGCCATCATCTTCCTAGCCATGGGTTACGAGGCGGCATGGTCGCATCTGGCCAGCTTCGCCAAGTACGTCCCACTCAGCCTATCCCACCCGGCATCGCCCTAGCTGAAAAGGCGTCTTGGGGCATAGGAGGGGAGTCTTGAGCCAAGACCGCTCCTTCGACGCCCGCTTAGACCGGTCTACCGCATCTGACCACACGACGCCGCCTGAAGGCCGCCTCTCTGCAGGAGACGGCCTTCTTGTGGAAACCGCTAGCGACCACTTCATCTCCTTAGCTTCTCGACGCGTTGCCCGGCCATTTGGCGTCAGCAGCCCTTCGCTGGGTACACACATGCGGATTCCCATATGGACCGCGGATACCAGGGTGAACGGCCGCTCTCGGCACGCTGAGCGCCGCCTTGATATCCAGCAGAGATGGTCTCTAGCCCGCAACAGGCATCTCGGCCATAAGGCAGGCGTCTGCTCCGCCCCCTGACCGGTAGGGCCTCTCGCCCGTGCATGGCCCGGCGACGCCTTACCATTAGGCGCCAGGTGGGCAGATGGGGGTGCGTCGGGTGGATCATGACTGAGGTGACCCGGCGAATCCTCTCTCGCCGGATCCAGCCCCGGCCAAGTTCTCTCTCGGTTCAGGTGAAGACCTGACCGAAAGTCAGGAGAAGTGCCGATGGTCCCTTCACAGACTTCGGGCGACCATGACTGCGCGGGGCTGCAGTGCCCCCTGACGCAGAAAGGTCGTGATCCTCTTATGCTTCGCAGCCGTATCTTGCCGGGTGTAGTTGCCGTTGGTGCCTTTGTTGCGTTCGCCGGACTAATCGTCGGGTTCAGCGCCCTTCCCCTCACGCTTCCCGCTGCCACCACCAGTGCTGGTACGCCAGCTCCAGCTGTGGCCAGCCAGCCAGTGGCCCAGGTGGTGCACCTGAAGGCCAGCATCTTGAATGGCAACTGGCCGCAGTTCACCCCGACCAACTTCACGGCGAC
>JAJZLY010000001.1 GCA_021850485.1 Bacillota bacterium
ATCCTGGCGTATATGCGACTGATTGCGAATTCCGGCGACGAGATGGCGCTGCGCCGGGTGGTCAATGTGCCCAGACGGGGCATTGGCGACGCCACGGTGGACCGTCTGTTCGAACAACCGCGGCTGGAAAACGGACGCCCCGATGCCTCGAAGCTGAGCGGACCGGCACGTGTCCGCACCGAGACCTTCTTTGACCTTCTCGACGCGATGAGTCAGGAAGTGCTCTCTCTTGCCTTGCCAGACCAGGTTCGCAAGGTCGCCGAGATGTCCGGCCTGTTGGCGGGCTTGGAAGCGGCCGAGGAGAGCGCCCGCATCGAGAACGTGGAAGCGCTGGTCGACCGGGCGGCCGAGGCCGCCCAAGATGGCGACGATTTGTACGGTTTCTTGGACCGGGTGGCGCTGCTCAGCGATTTGGATCAGGCCACGGATGCGCCGGACAGTGTGTCGCTGATGACGCTGCACGCGGCCAAAGGGCTGGAGTTTCCGGTGGTGTTCTTGGTCGGACTGGAAGATGGCCTGTTGCCACACAGCCGAGCCTTGGCCGATGAGGCCGAGATGGAAGAAGAGCGCCGCCTGTTCTATGTCGGCATCACCCGGGCCGCCGATCAGCTGTATCTGGCCAGGGCCACCCGACGCATGCTGTGGGGGCAACTCGCCTTAGCTCTGCCGTCTCGTTTTTGGGCGGAGGTCCCGGACCAGCTCTGTGCACCGTGGGTGGGCAGTGAGAAGCCGATCGAAGTCCCGGTCCCCGTCTACAAGCGGGTGATGACACCAGGCGGGCCGAAACCCTTCGCTCAAGCGGTCCAAGCCGGCGAGCGGGTGGTTCACCCGGTGTTTGGCACCGGCACGGTGGTGGCGGTGCGCGGCGACGGCGAGAATGCTGAAATCAAGGTGGCCTTTGTGGATCGGGGCGTGAAGACACTGATCGCCGGCTTCGCCGGACTGAGTAGGGAGGATGGCCTATGACCGAGCCGTCCCGTCGCGTTGCGGAACTACGAGCCCTGATCAGCCGGTACAATCGTGAGTACCATCAACTGGATGCTCCCAGTGTGCCCGATGCCGAGTACGACCGGCTGGTGCGGGAGTTGCAGGCGCTGGAGGCCAGCTTCCCAGAGCTAAGGGAGGCTGACTCGCCGACCCAAGAGGTGGGCGCCCAGCCCGATCCAGCCTTTTCGGCGGTCGCTCACCGGTCGCCTGTGTTGTCCTTGCAAAACGCGCTCGACCAAGCTGAGTTGCGCAGCTTTGTCGAACGCATGGGCAAGGCGACGGGCGACGACATGGTCGCTGTCGACCTGGAGTTGAAAATCGACGGCCTCAGCGTTGTCCTGCGTTACCAAGATGGTGTCTTCAACCAAGGGATCACCCGGGGTGACGGACTGACCGGCGAGGATGTCAGCCACACGTTGGTAGAGGTCCTGGACTTGCCGCACAGGCTGGCCGGAGCGCCTAGCGGCCTGCTCGAGGTGCGCGGGGAGGTGTACCTGGGCAAAGATGCGTTCTTGGCGCTCAATCGTGCCCGGCAGGCCAGCGACCAACCCCTGTTTGCGAATCCGCGCAATGCAGCGGCCGGTGCCCTGCGTCAACTGGACGCCGCCGTCACCAGGCAGCGCGGGCTGAGGTGCTTTTGCTACGAGATCAGGTATCCCACCGACCTGGTCGAGACCCAGACCCAAGCCCTGCAGAAGCTGGCGGCCATGGGCTTTGCCATTCCGCCGCACAGCCAGCGTCTGGTCGGCTGGGACGCCATTTGGACGCAGGTCAATGCCTGGCAAGAGCGCCGTCACGCCTTGCCCTTTGCGACGGACGGTCTGGTGGTGAAGCTGGACCATCTGCCGACCGTGGCGAGGCTGGGTGCCACCGCCAAGGCACCTAGGGCGATGATCGCCTTCAAATTCCCGGCAGAGGAGGTGGTCACGCGCCTGGAACAAGTGGTCTGGCAGGTGGGGCGCACCGGCGTGGTCACGCCAACCGCCTGGCTGACCCCGGTGCAGCTGGCTGGAACTACCGTCAGCCGGGCCACCTTGCACAATGCAGCGCTGATCTCCAGCCGAGACATCCGGATCGGAGACCGGGTGGTGCTGCGCAAGGCCGGAGAAATCATCCCGGAAATCGTGCGTTCCCTGGATACAGAGCGTGATGGCGGCGAGCTAGCGATCGCCGCACCCAGCGCCTGCCCCGCTTGCCAGAGCCGCTTGGTCCAGCGACCGGGCGAAGTGGCATTGCGCTGTGTCAACGTAGATTGCCCCGGTCGGCAGCTGGAAGGGCTGGTACACTTTTGTAGCCGCTCGGCCATGGACATCGAGGGGTTGGGTCCGAAACTTCTGGAGAATCTCCTGGCGGCCGGACTGGTCCGTTCACCGGCCGACCTGTTCCGGCTGGACGAGACAACTTTGCTCACCGTGCCCCGGATGGCTGAAACCTCGGCCCGCAAGCTGGTACGGGCCATCGATGCTGCCCGCAGCCGGCCCCTGTCCCGTCTGCTCATTGGCCTCGGCCTGCCCGGAGTGGGTGAACGGGCCGCCGTGAACCTGGCTCGCCGCTATCGGCGCCTTGAAGACCTGCTTGCGGCGGATGTGGCCGATCTGTGCGAATTGCCCGACATCGGACCGGTCACCGCCCAAGAGATCCGCGGCTGGGCGGACGATGAGGCGCACCAGCGCTGGGTGGCCGAACTGGGCGCAGTTGGCGTTGAGGGCAGGCCAGAGACGTTGGCTGTGGCGGGAGGCGGCTCCCTGAGCGGCGAGCGTCTGGTTTTCACCGGCACGCTCAGCACAGCGCGCGACCAGCTGGTTGCCGAGGCCAGACAGGCAGGCGCCGAAGTGTTGTCGGCTGTCAGCAGCCGGGTGACGCACCTGGTGGCAGGGGAGAACGCTGGCCAAAAGCGTCGACTTGCCGAGCAGTTGGCGATCCCGGTATGGGATGAGAGAGCGTTTCGCCGTAAGATGGCAGGGGAGGATTCATAACCGAGTCGTCGAAATGGCCGAAGTCATTCCCTGAGGCGGGACGCCGTACCGTAGATCCGCTTGGTGACTTCACCGAACACACGCCGTGAGGAGCGCTGAGATGGCAGAGGTTTTGCTCAAGGTCGAGGACCTGGCGACCCACTTCCCGACCGATAGCGGCGAGGTTCGAGCCGTGGACGGCATCGACTTAGAGGTACGCGCCGGTGAAACCTTGGGCATCGTCGGCGAGAGCGGATGCGGAAAGTCGGTGACGGCGCTCTCGATCATGCGGCTGATCACGAAACCTGGCTATTTGGCGCGCGGTCGCATTGAGTTCCAAGGGCGGGACTTGGCTACACTATCCGATGCCGAAATGCGCGACGTGCGCGGCAACGAGATCGCTATGATCTTTCAAGAGCCGATGACCTCCTTGAACCCGGTCTACACCGTCGGAGACCAAATCTCGGAGAGCATCTGCCTACACCTGAACAAGACGCGCAGCGAGGCTCGGGAGATGACCATTGAACTGTTCCGCCGGGTGGGCATTCCCTTGCCCGAAAAGCGAGTGGACGAGTTTCCCCATCAGTTGTCCGGTGGCATGCGCCAGCGGGTGATGATCGCCATGGCGCTAGCTTGCAACCCTAAGTTGCTCATTGCCGACGAGCCAACCACGGCCCTAGACGTGACCATCCAGGCCCAGATCCTGGACCTGATGCGCCGTCTGCGCCAGGAGTTTGGCATGTCGATCATCATCATCACCCATGACCTAGGCGTCGTCGCCGAGATGGCCGACCGAGTGGCGGTCATGTACGCCGGAAACATCGTGGAGACTACGGACGTGCGCTCGCTGTTCGCTCATCCGGAACACCCCTACACCGAGGGACTGCTGCAGTCGATTCCCCGGTTGAATCAAGACCGCAGCCGCCTGCACGTGATCCCAGGCACGGTGCCAAACATGCTGGAGCTGCCGACTGGCTGCCGCTTCCAGAATCGCTGTCCGTACGTGCGCCCGGCCTGCCGTGAAGCGGAGCCGGAGTTGATCGCACGCCCACCGGACGGCAGGCTCTATCGTTGCATCGTGCCTCCAGCTGAGCGCACCCAGGAGGAGGCCTCATGAGCGTACAAGTGGCGCCTGCGCTAGGCCACGACGAGACCGCCCTGGTCCAGGTCCGAGATCTGGTCAAACACTTTCCGATTCGCGGCAGTCTGTCGTTTCGGGCCCACGCCTGGGTGCGGGCGGTGGATGGCGTGTCGTTCGACATCCGCAAGGGAGAGACGTTCGGCTTAGTCGGCGAAAGCGGCTGTGGCAAGACGACCACCGGCCGGGTGCTGCTTCGCCTCGAGGAGCCGACTTCTGGCGACGTCCTGTTCGAGGGCAAGAGTGTGACCCAGGCGTCACGCCACGAGCTGCGCCTGTTGCGGCGGGAGATGCAGATCATCTTCCAAGACCCCTATGGCTCGCTCAATCCGCGGATGAATGTCGGCAACATCGTGGGCGAACCTTTGGAGATCCACAACATCGCCTCTGGCGCCGACAAGACACGGCGGGTTGAGAAGCTTTTGGAAGTGGTCGGCCTGGCCAAGCGCCACATCGACCGCTATCCCCACGAGTTCTCCGGAGGTCAGCGCCAGCGCATCGGTATAGCCCGCGCTCTGGCCCTCAACCCCAAGCTGATCGTTTGCGACGAGCCGGTCTCAGCGCTCGACGTGTCGATTCAGTCCCAGGTCCTCAACTTGCTCGAAGATCTGCAGCAAGAGTTCAATCTCACCTATCTGGTGATTGCCCACGGTCTCAACGTGGTCAAACACATTTCGGACCGGGTCGGTGTGATGTACCTGGGCAAGATGGTGGAAGTTGCCGACGGCGACGATCTGTTTGATCATCCGCAACACCCGTACACCGAGGCCCTGCTTTCGGCCATTCCCATCCCTGACCCGACCGCCCGCCGGGAGCGGATCGTCCTTCAGGGCGACGTGCCATCGCCGGTCAACCCACCGCCCGGCTGCCGGTTTCATACCCGGTGCCCGTATGCGTTTGACCTCTGTCGCACCGAGGAGCCGCCACTGGTCGATCTGGGCGGCGGCCACTGGGCCGCCTGCCACCTTCGCAAACCGGGCATGCAGGTGGCCACCCGGGCTTAAGACAGCGGGCGCCGCCAAGAGGCGGCGCCCGACGCGTCAGGGAGGAATGGCGAATGATTCCGGAAGCCGAGGTCCGTGCGATCGCCGCATTGGCTCGTCTGGACCTGGACGACCACGAGGTAGCTAGGTTAGGAACCGAGCTGGGCCAGATCTTGACCTATATCAGCAGCATCATGGCGGCCTTGCCAGCGGACGCCCAGAGGTGGCAGGCAGCGAGCAACGGTCAGCAGCTGGAGGCAGACCAGGTGGCGGAAAGCCTGCCCTGGGACAGCGCCGTCGGAGCAGCTCCCGTCCACGATGCGGCCGGCTTTGTGGTGCCTTTTCCGGGAGAGGCGACCTGATGGCCGACTGGTGGCTGGAGAGCGCGGCGGCAGTGCACCGAAGCTTCATCGCAGGCGAACGCTCGGCGTCAGAGATCGTGGACGGAGTGCTGGATCGGATCGCCGTGCACGACCCGATCTTGGGTGCGTTTCTCGAGGTGGCGGCCGACCGGGCTAGAGCCAGCGCCCGCCAGCTGGACCGGCGGCGGCTGGCCGGAGAGCAGCTGGGGCCGCTGGCCGGGGTGCCGGTCGCACTCAAAGACAACCTGGCCACCGACGGACTGCGCACGACAGCCGGATCGGCCCTCTTGGCGAACTGGCTGCCGCCCTATTCGGCGACCGTGGTCCGGCGCCTGGAAGTCGCCGACGCCTTGATCATCGGCAAGACCAACCTGGATGAATTCGCCATGGGGTCGTCCACCGAGCACTCGGCCTTCCAACGGACCAATAACCCTTACGACGCCGATTTGGTTCCGGGAGGCAGCTCGGGGGGATCGGCTGCAGCCGTGGCCGCTGGCCTGGTGCCCTTGGCCCTGGGGTCCGAGACCGGTGGTTCCGTGCGGCAGCCGGCAGCGTATTGTGGCGTGGTCGGCCTGAAGCCGACCTATGGCCGGGTCAGCCGCTACGGGCTGATCGCCTTCGCTTCGTCCCTGGATCAGGTGGGGCCGCTCGGCCGTACGGTCGGCGATGTGGCCGACGTACTCAGGGTGATCGCAGGTGCCGATCCAGAAGATCCCTCCACCTGTCTGGAGCCGGTCCCGGACTATCGGGCGGCGCTTGGCGGTGGCGTGCAGGGGTGGCGGGTGGCGATGCCCGAGGAACTGCAAAAAGGTGCAGATGCCAAGCTTCAGGCCAGGGCTGAACAGGCGTTTTCAGCCCTGGTGGCGGCCGGTGCCCGGCCCGTGTCGGTGTGCCTGCCGCACCTGGAGGCAGCGCTCGCCACATACTATGTGATCGCCCCCGCCGAGGCCTCCTCCAACTTGTCGAGATTCGATGGCGTGCGGTTTGGCGTGCGCCAGGGGGGAGACCGCGAGTTGGCCGATATGTACAGCCAGACCCGGGGCCGCGGCTTTGGCCCAGAGGTAAAGCGGCGGATCATGATCGGCACCTATGCGCTATCGGCCGGCTACGTAGACGCTTTTTACGTGCAGGCACAGCGGTTGCGCCAGCTGTTGGCCGAAGACTTTGCGGCCGCTTTTTCCATGGCCGACATCTTGGTCACGCCGACCACGCCCAGCTTGCCGTTTCGATTCGGGGCTCATGACCACGATCCGCTCGCCATGTATGCCAACGACGCCCTCACGTTGCCGGCCAATTTGGTCGGCGTGCCGGCGATCAGTGTGCCGGCAGGACTGACGGCGGGTCTGCCGGTCGGCATTCAGTTGATGGCGCCTGCCTTTGCCGAACGAGCCCTACTTCAGGCCGCCCAGGTGGTTGAGGATCACTTCGGGCCAGCCGCGGCGATCACGCCACGGCGCGGGGGTGGCCAGCCATGATCGAGGCGGTGATCGGCCTTGAGGTGCACATCGAGCTGGGCACCAAGACCAAGATGTTTTGCCGTTGCGAGAACCGCTTTGGAGCGAAGGCGAATACGCTCACGTGCCCAGTGTGCCTGGGTTTGCCCGGGGCATTGCCCCGGCCCAACCTCGAGGCGGTGGAGCGGGTGGTGCGACTTGCCTTGGCTGTGGGTGCCGAGGTGGCACCGGTGTTGGAGTTTGACCGCAAACACTACTTCTACCCTGATTTGCCCAAGGGCTACCAGATCAGCCAGTCGCGCACGGTTTTGGCCCGCGGGGGTGCCATACAGGTCGGGCTGCGCCAGATCGGTCTGCACCACCTGCACCTGGAAGAGGACGCCGGCAAGCTCGCACATCTGGGCGGCCGGGCCAGCGTGGACTTGAACCGGGCCGGCGTGCCGCTGGTGGAGATCGTGTCTTTGCCTGAGATGCGCAGTGGGGCCGAGGCCAGAGCTTTTCTGGAGGAGATCCGGCTATTGGCCGAGCACCTGGCTGTGGCCGAGGTGCGGATGGAAGAGGGCGTGCTGCGGGCCGATCTCAACGTCTCGGTACGACAGGTGGGTGACCCGCGGTTGAATCCCCGCACCGAGGTCAAGAACATGAATTCATTTCGCGCCTTGGAGCGGGCGGTCGCCTACGAGGTGGCGCGCCAGTCGCAGGCCCTGGAGCGCGGTGAGTCATTGGCACAAGAGACCAGAGGATGGGATGACCAAGCCGGCCAGACCTATCCCCAGCGCCGCAAAGAGACAGCCGATGACTACCGCTATCTGCCAGAACCGGACCTGCCCAGCTATCCCGTGTCGGCCGCCTGGGTGGCGGATATCGCCTCTTGCCTGCCGCCGGGGCCAGCCGACTTGCGCCAGCGGTTTTTCGCACACGGACTTTCCGCAGAAACGGTGGCAGTGATCTTGGAGTCGCGGGCCCGCAGCCAGCTGTTCGAGCAGACCGCAGCGCTGGGCGCAGATCCGGTGGTGGTTGGCCAGTGGATTGTCGGCGACCTGGCGCGGGTGGAGCGGGAAAGCGGCGAAAGTCTCGCTGACCGTGCCTATGCGGCCGCAGACCTGGCCGACTTGATTCAGCGGGTCGCCACCGGCAGCCTGGCGGGACCAGGAGCCAAGCGGGCACTGGAACTGAGCTATCGGGACCGGCGCAGCGTCAGCGCGGTGGTGGCGGAGGAGGGGCTGAGCGCGATCAGTGACGAGGGCGCGCTCGATCCCCTGATCGATCAGGTGCTGGCTGCCCATCCGGGTGCCGTCCAAGACCTCTTGGCCGGCCAGGAGAAGGCCTTGGGCTTTTTGCTGGGACAGCTGATGCGAAAGTCCCGCAGCGTCGATCCCAAGGTGGCGGCCAAACGGATTCGAGAGCGGGCGCAGGCGTGCAACACCGGGTTCTGATCGAAGACCTCGGCCAACACGGCGAAGGTGTGGGCCGGGTCGATGGCCGCGTGGTGTTCGTCGCTGGTGCCACGCTGGGCGATGAGGTGTTGGTCTCCTTCGACCCCGCTCGCCGGAAGATGGCGAAGGGCGAACTGCTCGCCGTGATCACGCCGTCTTTGGACCGGGTGGCTCCGGCCTGCCCGGTGGCCAAGGAGTGCGGCGGTTGTCAGACGATGGAGCTTTCCTACCCGGCGGAGTTGCGGTGGAAACAGCGGCGCGTCGAGCAGACGCTGCGGCGGCTGGGCGGGGTGGAGGCCGAGGTGGAGCCGACCAGGCCGTCTGCCAGCCCGTTGGGATATCGGCATAAGGCGACGATGCCGGTCGGAGGTCTGCGCGGCCGTATTCGACTTGGCTATTACGCGCCGTTTAGTCACACACTGGTGCCAGCCGAACATTGCCCGGTGTTGCACCCTGATCTAAACCGCGCCGCCCTGGCTGTGCAGGAGGCAGCCAATCAGATGGGCGTGGCGCCTGAGGCCGCAGCCAGTGGATTGCGCAGCCTGATGGCCAGACGCTCGGCGTCGACCGGGGCGGTGCAACTGGTGCTGACCGGCCACAACCTGGACCGCTATCCGTGGGCCAGTGTGCTGCCGCCGCTGCTGCCCGGCTTGGCGGGGATCACTCTGGCCAAGCCGACCGAGTCGGTCAACAGGCTGGTCGGGACCAGCGGAGCTTTGGCCTGGGGCGAAGCGCGGATCAGCGAGCAGTTGCTCGATATCCGCTTTCAGATTTCGCCGCTGTCATTTTTTCAGATCAATCCGGCGCTGGCGGCGGAGATGGCCCTGACCGTGAAGCAGGCGCTGGGCCACGTAGCTGGCACCTTGGTCGACCTGTACGCCGGAACCGGTACCTTCGCCCTGACCCTGGCCGGCATAGCCGAGCGGACCGTGGCCGTGGAAGCGGTGGCTGACGCCGTTGCCGATGGGGAGCTCAACGCTCGAGCCAACCACAGGACAGATGTTGCCTTTGTGCGCGCAGACGCCGAATCTGGCTTGAAGGACCTGCTGGCCGCCAGGGAGCCGATCGGGGCGGTGGTGATTGATCCGCCGCGCAAAGGGGCGCTGGAACTGATGGCTCCGCTGGCTGCCGCGCAGATTCCGCAGATCGCCTACATCTCGTGCGACGTGGCTACCCTGGCTCGGGATCTGGCGGCGCTGGGCGATGCCTACCGGGTGGAGCGGGTGGTGCCGTTTGACTTCTTCCCGCGCACAGTCCACGTCGAGACCCTGGTGCTGCTGGCGCGCCGTCGCTGAGTAGGCTGGCCCCGACGGCAGGCGGCCTGATGTCCGCTGGACGCCACGACCGATGTTCGCCAACTGACGTCGCGGCGGTGGCGGCGCTTAGGCAAATGCGCAACCAATAGCGGTCAAAGAGCAACGGCAGGCGCTGGCGCGCACTGTGAATACCAAAGGCGCCTCAAGTACCCAGGTGCCTTGGATCCGCGCATGGGAGACCGGTCGGCATGCTAGCACTCGCGGGTGCGCTAAGCCAGTCAGGGCCACACTGCAGCAAACAGGTAGAATCCTTAAGTTGCAGATAGGAACTAGAGTGCTGAATTTAAAAGAGCGTTATCTGGCGTGAAAAACGTATTTAGGACGCACCGAGGCGGAGAAGCGGAGCCCATAGCAATTGGAAGAAAAGACTGATGGGGCAGTGGGCGAAATTGACAATAGGGTAAGGACGAGTATGCTAAAGATGACAGTAACTGGAAGGGGGTGAGCATGTGAACCCGGATAAGAGGCTTGAACCGACCGAGCTTGAGAAGGAACCGGAAGAGAGAGACGACGGCCCTAAGGGCCAGAAGGACGAGCGCAGGGCGGACCAGGACGGTCCCGAGCAGCGCAACGGCGAGATTACCTTCGACGGCCCCAAGGAGCACGCCAATGTCAGTAAAGACTGACCCTGGAGGCAACCACCAACATACATAGGAGCGGATTGCACACGTGTGTTCGGCTGCCTGCAGGCAACCCACGAAGACCGCCTGGCCCCTGTTCCAAACTTAGAGGCGACCTCACTGAGGTCGCCTCTCGTGCGCGTGAGTCATGGCGAGGAGCCCTGGCGGCGAGACCGACGATCCAGCGCAGCACCAGGGGCTGGCGGTGGCGAATTGGCGGGCTGAGGGCCGGGCATTTGACCACAGCGAGCGCCAGCGGCGGATCAGCTCACTCCTCGCCGTCGAAATAATCGGCCTCCGCCATCCGAAAGACGTGCCCAGCTGTCGCCCACTTCTGAGAGTCCGGATACCAGCAGGTCTCGTCGACCGGATTGTCAGCGATCACGTAATAGGTGAGGTCCTCAGATCCGGCGTTTTCGATGGTGTGCACCCAACCCGGCGGTTGCATGATGTGGTCGCCGGGCTCCATCGGGATCGGATCTGCCCCGTCTTCCTGGACCATCAGACCCTTGCCAGACAGAACGATATAGTACTCCCACTGCATGCTGTGGGAGTGGCGGGGAAAGGACCTCTTGCCCGGCTGCACCCGCACCAGTTCGATGTCAAAAGGCCGCCGGCGAACGGGTGCATGCTCATCTGGGACCCGGGCAGCAGCCGTGAGATGCAGCGAAACCTCGCGGCCCAGCTCCAGGAACACACCCTTGGGAGAACGCCACTCGGACCACGGGACTGCGGCCTCGTTCACGCGCACACCAGCTGGCTCCATCGGGATCCGCCTCCGCTCCTCAGTCTTCGCTGTCCGGGCCCCTACAGGTTCCGCGGAGACGACCCACCTCCCGCCATGCAAACCGGCTCGCTGCTGGCCGCTGGGGCGGACGCACTGCGCTCACTCCTCACCGTCCCAGTAGTCGGTCTCGATCATCCTGAAGATGTGCCCGCCCTTGCCCCACTTATCAGAGTCCGGATAGCGCCAGGTTTCATCGACCGGGTTGTCGGCGATGACGTAGTAGGTGAGATCTTCTCCGCCGCTGTTCTCCACAGTATGGACCCAGCCAGCCGGCAGACTGAGATGGTCGCCGGGCTCCATCGGGATCGGATCTGCCCCGTCCTCCTGTAGCATCCGGCCCCGGCCGGTGAGGACGATGTAGTACTCCCACTGCATGCTGTGCGCGTGTCTTGGGCAGTTTCGTTTACCAGGCGGCAGACGAACGAGCCGAATCTCGAACGGACGCGGGCGCATGAGGGGGTCCGCACCTGGCACCTTGGGCGTGGCAGTGAGCTGCAGTGAGATGTCGCGGTCAAATCCTCCGTAAACACCGTTGGGAGAGCCGTAGGGCTCCCAGGCCATGGCCGCTTGGTTCATGCGAACACCGCCCGGTTCCATCTGAGCCCTCCCCCTGCGTCTTGGCCGCCGAGGCAACGAAGCCTCGGATCACGACGAAGACCGGGAGTTTTTCGGGGCCAGGGCCGGCGATCCTCCCACTTCGTGCCTGTGCGGCGAAGCTGGCCGCACCACGACGGCCAATTTCCTCTGTCGCAGATCGGCCCCGTTTGCCGCGGACGGCGTCCGGTCGGTTTAGGCCGGATCTGCGACCGTCTTCACCGCCAGATCGATGGCGGCCCGCAGAAGAGGCGTGCGCACCGCGTTGTGACGATAGGCGAGCACCACACTACGCCCGGGTAGCTCCACTGGTAGCGCTAGGCGGAGCAGGCTGCCGCTGGCCAGTTCGGCAGCCACCACCGGCCAAGGCAGCAGGGCGCTGCCGGCGCCGGCTACGGCCAGTGCCTTGACCGCCTCCAAGCTGTCGGCCCTAAGCCGGCTGTCCGGTGGCATGCCGAGACGGGCCAAAACCTCTGCCAGGTCGTGCCAAAATGGTGACTCCGAGTCGTAGGCGATGAATGCGGAACCGGGAGCAGTGCCCGGGGCCCGCACCAGCACCATCGTCTCCCGGCACAAGAAGACGCTCTCCAGGCCGAACTGATCGAGCGGGCCGCGCAGCACGCCCAGATCGACGCGTCCGGCTACCAACTCCTGGGCGACGGCCTGAGAGCGCATCACGCGCACCGTGATCGGTGCCTCCGGGAACTCAGTCAGAAGTGCGGCCAGCATCGGACCGAGCCGATAGCCAGCGATGGTGGGGGCGGCGGCCAGGGTGAGGCGAGGCAGGTCGGGACCGGGCGCGGCCAACGACGCCTGTCCAGCGGCCAGCGCCGCCACCGCTTGCCGGGCATGGGGCAGCAGACGGTGTCCCGCCTCGCTCAACCTCACGCCGTGGGCGTCTCGCCAAAAGAGCGGCTGGCCGGCCTCGTCCTCCAGTCGCCGGATGCGCTGGCTGACCGCCGGCTGGCCGAGTGCGAGGCGGTCGGCGGCCCGCGAGAAGGATTTGCACTCGGCCACTGCCAAGAAGGCTTGCAGGTCTTTGAGTTCCATGATCCACCCCGTTTCTATGGCTGTTGGCGTCAGAGCGTTGTCCGTCGGAAGGTCCGGATGGGGGTGTGGGGTGCACATCGTCTTGGTCGAACCGGAAATTCACATGAATGCCGGAAACGTGGGCCGCAGCTGTGCGGTGACCGGCAGCACCCTGCATCTGGTCAAGCCGCTGGGCTTCTCCTTGGCCGACCGCTACCTGAAGCGGGCAGGGTTGGACTACTGGCCGCTGATCGACCTGCACGTCCATGACAGCTGGGATGAGATCGTGGACCTGGCACCGGTTGATAGCATGCATCTGTTCACCGCCAGGAGCGAATGCTCCTATACCGACGTGCACTATCAGCCTCAGGACTGGCTGATCTTCGGCCGGGAGTCGGTTGGACTGCCGCAAACCCTCCTGGACGCCTTTGCCGACCGGACTAGGCGGATCCCGATGCGACCGGTGACCGGAGCGAGGTCGCTCAATCTCTCCAACGCAGTGGTGATCGCGCTCTATGAGGCGCTGCGCCAACAGGAGTTTCCCGGCCTGCGCTGAGTGGCCGAAGGCCGGGAAACAGACACCGGCTGGCCAGCCGGCATCAGACTTGCTACGGTAGGTTGGGTTTGGTGCGGATATGCTCAAGGGTGGGATGACCATGCGCTGTCCGAACTGCTCGGAGGAAGATACCAGGGTCTTGGATTCGAGACCGACCGAGGATGATCAGGCCATTCGCCGGCGGCGCGAGTGTCCGGCCTGCCTGCATCGATTCACGACCTATGAGCGGATCGAGCAAGGTCCCCTGGTGGTGGTGAAAAAGGACGGTCGCCGAGAGGTATTCGACCGACAAAAGGTGCTCAAGGGCGTGCTCACCGCCTTGCAAAAGCGGCCGATTCCGCTGGCCCAAGCCGAGGAGATGGTGGCTCAAGTGGAGCGCCAGTTGCGCCAGGGCGGTGGCGGCGAGGTGCTGTCTGCCGCCATCGGCGAGCGGGTGATGGACAGCCTGCGCCAGATCGATCAGGTTGCCTACATCCGATTTGCCTCGGTGTATCGGGCCTTTGAACACCCAGGCGGATTTCGAGAGATGCTGGAACACCTGGAGGGGGACGCAGAGCGTGAAGGCCGCGATCTTTGATCTGGACGGTACCTTGGCCGAGACCGTGCCAGCCTTCGTGATGGCCACCATTCAGGCGATCACCGAGGTTACGGGTCAGACCATCTCGCTTCAGGACTTGCGCAGCCGCTTCGGACCGACGGAAGAGGAGATGCTGGGCGGCCTGGTGACAGCGGATCAGTTGCCCTCGGTGCTGGCAGCCTACTACCGGCACTACACCGAGAACCTCTCCGGGCTTGCTCTCTACCCGGATGTGACCGAGATGCTGGAGAGATTGCGGGCGGCTGAATGGCGGCTCGGACTGCTGACCAACAAGGGGCGGATCTCGACCCTGCTGACCGTTGAGGCGCTGGGCCTAGGCGGCTTCTTGGACGACATCCAGACCGGCACAGACGGGCCATCCAAGCCCGATCCCCAAGGCGCGCAGATGTTGCTCGGCCGCCTGGGCGTCACCCCCCAGGCAGCGTGGATGATCGGTGATACCCCGGCCGACATTGCGGCTGGCAAGGCTGCTGGCATGCACACGGCAGCAGCGCTGTGGGGGCGCTCCAAGGCCGAGGCCGAGCTGGCTCTAACATCCCCCGACCTGTTGGCGTTTCGGCCCCAAGACGTCACGGCACACCTGGGACAGGCGGCGTCTGGGCATCGCCGCGGCGATCAGCACCACTTCACGGTCGAGCGTTTGCGCCGGATGGAGGGACGGCGCCAGCTGCTGCTGCCGGCCGAGATCGTGCTGGACGACCTGGCCCCCCAGGCACAATGGCAGGTGGCCGACATCGGCTGTGGCATCGGATTTTTGGCCATACCACTGGCTCGAGCGGTGCCAGATGGCGTCCTCTGGGCAGTGGACCGCGAGCCTGAGCTGGTCGAGGAAACCGCTCGCCGAGCCAAGGAGGCGGACGTGCTGAACCTGCGGCCGCTGGTGGGAGACGCCAGCGAGACCGGCCTCGCTGACTCCAGTCTGGACGCGGTGGTCATTTCCCAGGTCTTGCATGACCTGGACGACGCCCAAGCTGCCTTGACCGAGGCCGTCCGCATCTTGAAGCCGCAGGGTTCTTTGTACATCTTGGAGTGGCAGCCGGTGGCCACGGAATTCGGCCCGCCGCTGGAAATCCGCATTCCGGCAGAGCGCCTGATCCGTTGGCTCAGCGAAGCGCAGTGCACCTTGTTGTGGCTGAGGTCTGAGCCTGAGCCGTTTTACCGACTTTTGGCCCAGGCACCAGCGGGTGCATCCGCCAGCCGCTGACAGGAGGCGCATACCACAGTCTGAGGCGGCCGGGCCGGCGCTGCGGCCTAGGTCGCGTTGGTGCCGCTGGCGTGCGGTAGGCTAAGATAGACGCCAGGGAGAGGGTGACGCATGGCCAACCCCAAGTTCAATCGAGAGATCAAAGACCGGGTGGAGGTTAGCCTGCCGCTGGCCTTTCGCCGAGTGGAGGACCCATTGCTCGGCGCCAGCCTATTTTCAGCACTGCTAGACGGCGACGTGGCCCTCATGGACGAGGGGCTGCTGCATGGCCGCAGTGATATCGAAAAGGGCATCCGCTGGAAGGCACAGAGCCGAGCGGAGATTCCGGACGCCCACCATTACCGGGTGGCATGGATCGCCGTGCGCGGTGGTGGTACAGATGCCGCCTACCACGGCGTGACCATCTCCGAATTCTTCATCGACCGGCCCCAGCGGCTGGGGGCCAAGGACCTGCCGGCTCAGGTCAACGCCATGAGCAGAGCCCTCGCTGGCCAGGTCGAGGTGGCGGCCCTGCCTGACCCCCTACGCCGCGCGCTCGGTGCACTATTGCAGGAACGAGGCGCCCACAGTTGGGCGAACAGCGCGCCCGAACTGCGAGCAGCCTTTGCGTGAGGAGAAGGGCGCCTGGCAGGCCGCTCAGATCCTGCATCGGCTGGCTGGTGCCTATGGAGACCCCCATTGGTGGCCGGCCGACAGCGCGCTCGAGGTGTTGGTGGGGGCGGTCCTCACCCAGTCGGTGCGCTGGCAAAACGTGGTCACCGCCATCCAGCGGCTGAAGGCCTACGGGCCCCTATCTGAGGCTGGACTCGGGCAGATGCCCTGGCCGCAGTTGACCGCCTGCTTGCGGCCGACGCGCTTTCCCAATCAGAAGGCCAAACGGCTTAGGGCACTGCTCGAGATGATTGCGGATGGACGAGGCAGAACGCTTGCGGACTTTTTTGCAGCCGATCTGGACCATCGGCAGGCCCTCTTGTCCGTCTCCGGTGTGGGAGCCGAGACGGCCGATGCCATCTTGCTCTACGCCGGACGCAGTCAGGCCTTCCCGGTCGATGCCTACACCCGCCGCATCGCCCAGAGACTCGTGGGAAACGTCGTTCCCGATCACCAACTCCGCCATGACACGCTGTCCCAAGTCTCTTCAGTGGACGGTCTGGCGCAACTGCACGGCCTGTTGGTCGTCCATGGGCAGCGCCACTGTCAGGCGCGGCCGCACTGCTCCGGCTGCCCCTTGGCCGAGATCTGCGTGAGCGCCGAATTGGGGCAAACGGCGTGATTCGGCTGCTGGTCTTGGATGTCGACGGCACATTGCTCACTTATGACGAAAGCCCAGGCCCGGGATTGCACGCAGCCCTCGGCACCATCTCGCCAAAGATCGCCGTCTGGATCGCCACCGGTCGCCGGCTGGCGGAGTTGTTGCGGGTGGTGGAGCGGTTGGGCTGGCGCCGGGACGTGGCGGTTTGCCTGAACGGTGCGCTGACCGTGGATCTCAAGCGCCGTCACGTGCTGTCGGCCCATCAGTTGGCCGTGGATCTGGAGCCGCTGTGGGAGCGCGCAGAGAAAAGCGGCCTGCAGGCTGGGGCCGTATTCCCGACTGCTACCTTGCCGGATCTCTTCGGGTCACCGGGCTTGGTCAACTGTGGGCTGCCCGGCTACGGCGGCCCCCGCCGCCGGCCGTTGCAGGAGGCCTGCTATATGTCGGTATACGGCACCCGGCCGGCGGTCTTGAAGTGGGCGGCGGAAGCCACACAGGTTGAAGGCGTGCGGGTGTACTCCGAGTGGGAGCGCTCCGGGCTCTTTCACGCCGAGCTGACGCCAGTCGGGGTGACCAAGCAGGTGGCGGTCAGCCAGGTCAGTGCGCGCCTGGGGTTCGCCCAAAAGGAGGTGGCGGCCGTTGGCGACGCCGCCAATGATGTCGCGCTGCTCAGGTGGGCGGGATTGGGTGTGGCCATGGGCAACGCCACCGAGGATGCCCAGGCCAATGCCGATCTGGTGATCGGCAGAGTGGAAGAGGGTGGGCTTGCCACCTTCTTGCGCCAGATCGCCCGCGGCGATGTGCGGGAGCTGGTCGGCGGGTGAGGGCGACGTTGCTCAGCAAACCGGGCTGCCAGCTGTGCGATCAGATGCGCCAGGTGGTAGGCGAAGTGGCGAAACGCTACGATTTGGATGTGCAAGAGCACGACGTGACCCAGGATCCCGAGATGATCCACCTGGAGATGAGCGTGCCCCTCTTTGTGATCGACCAGGTGCCACAGTTCCGCTTCACGGTGAGCCAGCAGGCGCTGATCCGCATTCTCGAAGAGAGGGGTTGTCCAAGACGCCAAACCTAGCGCAACGCACTGGGGGTTTTCAGGCCTCACCGACGGCAGTGCTGGACGCCATGGCCAAGAGCCTGCAGGCGCAAGGTCAGACCGTCTACAACCTAGCCTCCGGCGAGCCGGACATGGAGCCGGTGGCAGCGATCCGTGAGGCGGCGGCCCAGGCGGCCATGGCCGGACATAGCAAATACACTCAGGTGTCCGGAACACTGGCCCTTCGCCAGGCCGTGACCAGAGCATTGCTGCGCGATCAGGGGCTGGCTTACCAGCCTGATCAGATCGTGATTTCATCCGGCGCCAAGCACGCCCTGTTCAACGCCTTTCAATGCCTGCTCAACCCAGGCGATGAGGCGATCTTGCCTGCACCCTACTGGGTGTCCTACCCGGAGCAGATCAAGCTGGCAGGCGGGCGTGCCGTGATCGTGCCCGCTGCCGTGGAACAGGCCTACAAGCTGACGCCCCGTAGCCTGCAACAGGCCCTGAGCCCACACAGTCGCCTGCTTGTGTTAAACAGTCCGAACAATCCCACCGGCGCCGTGTACAGTGAAGAGGAACTGCGGGCGTTGGTGGGACTGGCGCTAGAGCACAAGCTCACCATCATCAGCGACGAGGTGTATCAGCAGGTGCTGTACCCGCCCGCACGCCATGTGTCGCCAGCCTCTTTGTCGGCGGCAGCCTTCCAGTCGACCGTGGTCATCTCCGGCGTGTCCAAGAGTTATGCCATGACTGGCTGGCGGATCGGCTATTTGGCCAGCCCGGACCGGGCGTTGATTCAAGCTGCGACTGCCCTGCAGAGCCAGACCAGCGGCAATCCCACGGCCGTTGCCCAACGCGCCGCAGAAGTGGCCTGGGACCTGCCAGCCGAGGCCACTCGCCACCAACTGGCAGCGTTCACAAGCCGCCGCCAGCGAGTCCTGGCTGCATTTGATGGCGTGGCCGGTGTTGCGATGGTGCCGCCAGCTGGTGCCTTTTACGGATTTTTGTCGATCTCGGGATGTCTTCGCCGCTGGCATGAGCAGTCTGCTGACGCCTTTTGCGAGCGGCTGCTCACCGAGCAAGGTGTGGCGGTGGTTCCCGGATCTGCCTTTGGCGCGCCAGATGCCATCCGGTTTTCGTTCGCGGTCGCAGACGAGGTGCTGACGGCAGCCCTGACCCGCCTTGTGGAGGCGCTCGGCCGGTGAGCGCGAAGCTTCCCGGCAGCCGGGTCGGCCTGGTTGGCTGGGGCGTCAGCCACCAGGCGCTGGGCCGTCATTTGTGCACTCTGGGCTGCACCCTTAGCGTCTATGATCAGCGTGAGCGGTCCGATTTGGACCTCCCTGCCCAGATGCTGCTGGACGAGCTGGCCGCCAGCTACGTCGGCGGGCCTGGTTATCTGGACCAAGTCGGCGTCGCCGATACGATGTTCCTGACGCCGGGCCTGCCGCAGCACCTGCCGCAGATCGCCGCCTGGCAACAGCGCGGCGTGCGCATCCGCGGCGAGGCGGAGTATGCGCTCTCCCTGCTCGGCGACCGGGTGATCGGAATCACCGGTTCCAGCGGGAAAAGCACCACCAGCACACTCACCGCCCACCTGCTTAGAGCCGGCGGCGTCCCGGCGGTGGCGGCGGGAAACTTGGGCACGCCGCTGATCGAGGTGGTGGACTTGGCTGGCGACCTGACTGTGGTCTGCGAGCTGTCCAGCTTTCAGCTGGGGCTGTTCGCGCAGCCGATGGCCCTGGCCGCCATCTTGAACGTCCGACCGAACCACTTGGACGTCCACCCTGGCTTCGAGGCCTACCTCCAGGCCAAGTTGAACCTGATCCGCAACCAGCGGGCCGATCAGGTGGCACTGCTGCCGGCGGGGGAGGAAGAGTTGTGGCGGGCGGCCGCAGCATTCGCTGGGAAAAAGGTGGCGATTGGCGACCCCGAGGCAGCGGAGGGGGCCTTTATTCGCGATGAACAGTTCGTGGTGCGACTGGCCGGCCAGGAGCGGATCATCGCCCGGGTCAGAGAGTGGCACCTGATCGGTGCCCACAATTTGCAAAACGCCCTGTTCGCGCTCTACCTGGCCCTGGCCCGTGGCGCCGATGCAAAGGCGTTGGGCCTGGCTCTGGCCACATTTCAGGGACTGCCCCATCGGTTGGAGCTGGTGGCTGAGGTGGCTGGCGTGCGCTTTGTGAATGACTCGATCGCCACCACCCCGGATCGGACTGTGGCCGCCCTGGCTGCGATGCAAGGCCCGGTGTGGCTTCTGGCCGGCGGCTATGACAAACACCTGGACTATCAGCCGCTGGCGCTGGCGCGTCGGCCCCAGGGTGTGTTCTGCTTCGGTGCCACCGCCGCACAGGTGGCCGCCGCATTCGCCCAGGCAGACGTACCGGTGTGGGTGGGCGCCGACTTGGCCTGGGCCTTTTCGCAGGCCACCAGTCGGGCGGTGCCCGGCGACACGGTACTGTTATCTCCGGCGTCAGCCAGTTATGATCAGTACTCGGACTTCAAAGAACGGGGGCAGGCCTTTATGGGCCTGGTAACACATTATGCCGACGCGCACTGACCTGAGGAACCTGGCGATCATTGCCCATGTCGACCACGGCAAGACCACTTTGGTGGATGCGCTGTTGCGCCAGTCCGGCACCTTTCGCGACAACCAGCGGGTGGCCGACCGGGTGATGGACAGCTTTGACCTGGAACGAGAGCGCGGCATCACCATCCTCGCCAAGAATACTGCCGTGCACTACCAGGGCGTGAAGATCAATATCGTGGACACGCCGGGACACGCCGACTTTGGCGGTGAGGTAGAGCGGGCGCTGTCCATGGTGGATGGCGTACTGCTGGTGGTGGACGCGGCCGAGGGACCGATGCCGCAGACCCGCTACGTGTTGCGAAAGGCGCTGGAGGCCCGGCTGCCAGCCGTGGTGTTCGTCAACAAGATCGACCGTCACGACGCCAGGCCCAAAGAGGTGCAAGACGCTGTCTTGGACCTGTTCATCGCCCTCGGCGCCGATGATCACCTGCTCGACTTTCCGGTGCTGTTCGGTTCCGGCCGGGCCGGCGTGGCCGGACTCGAACCGGGCCAGGGCAAAGACCTCAGGCCGTTGTTCGAGACCCTGATCGCCCACCTGCCGCCGCCGGAGGTGGAGGAGAGCGAAGGCCTGCGCATGATGGTGTCGTCGATCGACTCCGACGCCTACCAGGGGCGGGTGGTGGTGGGCCGCATCCATGGCGGCCGCTTAGAGCCCGGCAAAGAGGTGCGCTTTGGCCGAGACGCCGAGGCGCTGAAGAGCGGCAAGACGATGAAGGTGTACATCTACGAGGGCCTGGATCGGGTGGAGGTGGCTGCCGCACTGGCCGGCGAGGTGGTGGCCGTGACCGGAGTCGATGCCACGATTGGCGACACGCTGCTGGGAGACGGCATGGACCAGCCGCTGCCAGCCCCATCCGTGGACGAGCCGACCTTGCAGATGGTGTTTTCGGTCAACGACTCGCCCTTTGCTGGACGCGACGGACGGTACCTGACGTCGCGCCATCTGCGGCAACGCCTGTTCCGGGAGATGGAGAAAAACGTGGCGCTGCGGGTGGAGGAGACCGAGTCGCCAGACGCCTTCTTGGTGGCCGGGCGCGGCGAGCTGCACCTGTCCATCCTGATCGAGACCATGCGCCGGGAAGGCTACGAGTTTTCGGTCGGCAAGCCGGAGGTGATCCGTCGCCAGATCGACGGCCAGTGGCAAGAGCCCTATGAGGAACTGGTGGTGGATGTTCCGGAAGAAGCGCTCGGGGCCGTGATGGAAGAAGCAGGCAGGCGGCGAGGAGAACTGAGTCTGGTCGAGGACGGTCCGGTCGGGAGTCGTCGGTTGGTGTTCTCGATCCCCGCCCGGGGCCTGATCGGCCTGCGCCAGGAATTGCTGATGCAGACCCGCGGCCTGGCTGTGATCAATCACGTGTTCGCCGGCTACAACAAAGAGGCAGGGCCGATCGGCGGCCGCCGGGCGGGTAGCCTGGTGGCGGTCGAAACCGGTGAGGCCAGCACCTATGCCCTGCACCACCTGGCTGATCGGGGCGTCTTCTTCGTCCTGCCACAGACCCAGGTCTACCCGGGGATGGTCGTAGGGGAGCACATCCGGGAAAAAGATCTGGAGGTGAACGTCTGCAAGACGCGCCAGGCTACCAACGTGCGCTCACCGACCGCAGATGAGACCTTGCGTCCGGGTCCGAGCCGCATCCTCAGCCTGGAGGAGGCGGTGGAGTTTCTGTCCGAGGACGAGCTGCTGGAGGTCACGCCAAAGGCACTCAGGTTGCGAAAGCAAGTGCTCGATCCGCACGCGCGGTCTAGGATCGAGAAGGCCAAGAGCCGACCGGATTAGATGCATCGGTTCCGGCCGCAGCGGCGCTTTAACCTTCGAAAAGGCTGGGTTGACCCGGCTGCCAGCGGAAGAAAGATGGGGGAATCCCGAGTTCAGGGATGTCTTGGGGCCGAAACCAGGAAAAGGCGATGCTCTCTCCGTCGCTGGCCTGGAGCGTGCCGCCTGTGACCTGGCAGCTGAGCAAGATGTGGGTGAATTCTGCCTCATCTCCGTTCGGGTAGCGGTGACGCTGCGGGCCGAAGACGCCGATCAGTGCCGTCGGGGTGACCCGCAGGCCCGTCTCCTCGTACACTTCCCGGACCACGGCCACAGTAGGGCTTTCTCCGGGGTCGATGGCGCCACCGGGCAGGCACCAGGCACCGTTGTCGCACCGCTGCTCGAGCAAGACCAGACCTTGCGCGTCGCGGATGATGGCACCTACTACTGGCATCAGCACCAGGCTGGTTCCGATCTGGCGCCGAAGCTCCCTGAGATATGGTGAAATCGGCAATTGATCTCCTCCTGTGCGTGAGCCAGGCTCGAGTGCGATGCTTGTCAATCATGCTCGAGCCATCTGGCGGGCGGGAGACGAGCCTTCCGCAGCAGGTCTTGCCGTTCCTGCCCGCCGGTACGGCGGCCCTCTCAATGAGCGGTCATTTAAGTGGTGACCGCTATTCAGCCGGGCAGGATCAGACGTCTTGATCAGCCAAGCAATCAGGCAGCGAGGAGGGCTAGCGTGGACTTTTGCCACCTGCACTGCCACAGCGAGATGAGCCTGCTCGACGGTATGAGCCGGGTGAGTGAGTTGCCGCGCCGGGCCAAGGAACTGGGCATGTCAGCCCTGGCCCTGACCGACCACGGGGTGCTATCGGGAGCTGTGGACTTCACAGCAGCCTGCCGAGACGAAGGTGTGAAGCCGATCTTGGGGGCCGAGGGTTACCTGGCCCGGCGCGGCCATCTGGACAGGGAGCCGCGCCTGGACGACCAGCCCTATCATCTATTGATGTTGGCCGAGAGCCAGATCGGCTACCGCAATCTGGTTCAACTGGTGTCCACCGCCTGGACCGAAGGTTTCTACTATCGGCCACGAGTGGACAAGGAGCTGTTGGCCAGCCACCAGGAAGGGTTGATCGTCACCTCCGGATGCCTGTCTGGCGAAATTCCCAGTCTGATCTTGGCCGGTCAGGTGGAGCAGGCATGGCAAAGTGCGCGCTGGTATCGCGATGTGTTCGGACCGGAGCGCTTTTTGATCGAGTTGATGGATCACGGCTTGGAAGACGAGCTCCGGGTGCGGCCGCATTTGCTGGAGATGGCCCAGCGTCTGGACCTGAAGCTGATCGCCACGCAAGACGCCCACTATCTCTATCCCGAAGACGCCCGGGCGCACGACATCTTGCTGTGCATTCAGACCGCCAAGACGGTGAATCAGCCAGACCGCATGCGCTATCCCAACGGCAGCTTTTACCTCAAAAGCCCGGACGAGATGGCCAGGCTGTTCGCTGAGATTCCGCAGGCGGTGACGAATACGCTGGAGATCGCCGAGCGCTGCCAGGCCTCTCCGGGCTGGGAAGGCGCACACGCACCGGATTTCGTCTTGCCCGCAGGTGAGACGGCGAAAAGCCACCTACATGCCTTGGTGGCCTCCCGCCTGCCCGAGCGCTACGCCAATCCCAGCGCACAGGTGTTGCAGCGGCTAGACGATGAGCTGGCCGTGATCTCGGGGACTGGGTTCGAAAGTTACTTTTTGATCACCGCTGACTTCGTGGACTTCGCCCGCCGCCAGGGGATCGCGGTGGGACCCGGCCGCGGCTCCGCACCGGGCAGTGTCGTGGCCTACGTGCTCGGCATCACCGACATCGATCCGATCGCTTACCATCTGCTGTTCGAGCGGTTTTTGAACCCGGAGCGGATCAGCCCACCGGACATCGACATCGACTTCGACTACACCCGGCGCGACGAGGTGATCCGATACGTGCGGGAACGCTACGGAGAGGACCGGGTCGCCCACATCATCACCTTTGGTACGCTGGCCGCCCGGGCCGCCATCCGGGACGTGGCCCGGGCGCTGGAAGTGCCCTATGCCGAGGCCGATCGCATGGCCAAGCTGGTGCCCCCTGAGCTCGGCATCACCCTGGAGCGCGCCCTCGACCTCGCCCCGGAGTTGATGGCCATGGCGCATCTCACCCCCCAGCTCAGCGAATTGTTCGAGATCGCCCGCAAGCTCGAGGGCATGCCCAGGCACGCCTCGGTGCACGCCGCTGGCATCGTGATCGCCCCTGGACCGCTCAATCAGCTGGTGCCGCTGCAAAAGATGACCGACGGCACGGTGGTCACCCAGTTCACGATGACGGCCTTGGAAGAGATCGGCCTGCTCAAGATGGACTTCTTGGGCCTGCGCACCCTGACCGTGATCGACCAAGCGGTCCGTCAGCTGCAGGCAGCCGGTGTGTCGGTGCCGGACCGAGCCCAGATGCCGCTTGACGATGCAGCCACCTTGCGCCTGTTAGGCGAAGCCGACACCTACGGCATCTTCCAGATGGAGTCGGACGGCATGCGCCAGCTTCTGCGTGACTTGCGTCCATCCGGGATCGAAGACGTGATCGCCGCAGTCAGTCTGTACCGGCCCGGCCCGATGGAGAATATCAAGCTGTTCTTGCAGCAAAAGCACTCCGGAGCGGCCCATTACCTGCATCCCGATTTGGCGCCGATCTTGGCCGACACCTACGGCGTGATCGTGTACCAAGAGCAGGTGATGGAGGTGGCGGCGGTGATGGCCGGCTACACGCTGGCCGAGGCCGATCTGCTACGCCGGGCGATGGGCAAGAAGAAGGCCGAGATCCTGATCGCCGAGCGGGCCAAGTTCGTCCAGGGCTGTCTCGGCAAGGGCCATCCGCTGGCGCTGGCAGAGAGCCTGTACGACCTGATCTTTCGCTTTGCCAACTACGGCTTCAACCGGGCGCATGGTGCCTCCTACGGACTTCTGGCCTATCAGACGGCGTTCTTGAAGGCCCACCACCCAGCGGCCTATCTGGCTGCCCACCTGACCAGCCTGGCCGGCAACGAGGGCAAGGTGGCGGAGGGCCTGGCCGATTTGGCCGCCCATCAGGTGGCAGTGCTGGCACCCGACGTGAACCACAGCCAGGTGGCGTTTTCGATGGAAGGCCAAGCGGTGCGGGTCGGCCTTTTGGCCGTCAAGAACCTGGGTGAGCAGGCAGCGGCCGAGCTGGTGGCAGAGCGCGGGTCAGGTTACCGCTCGTTGTTCGACCTGTTGTCTCGGCTGCCCAGTTTGAACCGGCGGGCGGCGGAGAGCTTGATCCGGGCTGGTGCGCTAGACGGCCTGGGAACGCGAAGCCAGCACCTGGCGGCGCTGGCACCCTACATGGACGAGGTGGCCAGGCGGCGGCGGCGGCAGAGTACCGGCCAGATTGGCCTGTTCGAAGAGGCAGAAGCTTCTGAGCCCACCTTGCCGCCGGTGCCGCCCCAGTCCGATGCCGAGCGGCTGGCTGGCGAGCAAGAGGCGCTGGGCTTTTTCTTGAGCGGGCACCCCTTGGATGCCTTTGGCGAGGAGATCGCCGTCGGCCGCCTGACCACGGTGTCCCGGCTCGGCGAGCGCCGGGACGGAGAACGGGTGAGTGTGGCCGGGGTGATCGACAAGGTGCGCACCTTGACCACCAAGAAGGGCGAGCCGATGGCCAGGCTGACGCTGTCCGACCGCTTCGGCCAAGCCCAGGCGGTGGTGTTTCCGCAAGCCATGGCCAAAGCCGGCGCCTTTTTGGAGGGCGGCCTGGCGGTGCAGGTCACAGGCCGAGTCGAGCACCAAGAGGAGGGGTCCACCGTCTTGGTCGAGCAGATCGAGGCGCTGGCCAAGGAGCCGGAGCTGGTCGTAACCTGGGATCCCGAGGCTGCCCGAGAGTCCCTGCTCCAGGTGCTTTCGGCGTGCGCCGGCCGGTCGCCGGTGGTGCTGAGTTGGCAGGGCGAAGAGATCAGGTTGCCAGATGTGCGGGTGGACGTCGGCCGCAGCCTGCTAAGGACCGCCCTCGAGAAGCTGGTCGGCCCCGGTGGTTTCGCTGTGCGAGTGCCGCAGGCCGCGGTTGAAGGGCCGGTCCGGCACGGTTAAGGTGAGGTTGGCCGATGGTGATCGAACGAGGAGGCAGCCTTAGTGGACGACGTGTTGAAGCTGATCCAAGAGCTCTGTGACGCGCCCGGGCCCAGCGGCTATGAGGGCAAGATCCGGGAGATCTTCGTGCGGCGGGCCACGCCGCTGGCCGACTCGATCAGCGCAGACCGCCTGGGATCGGCGATTGCCACCAAGACCGGCCTGAAGGACGGGCCCAGGGTGTTGCTCGCAGGGCACATGGACGAGGTCGGCTTCTTGGTGACCCGGATCACCGATGAGGGCTTCATCAAGTTTCAGCAACTGGGTGGCTGGTGGGATCAGGTCATGCTGGCCCAACGCTTTCGGGTGATCACCGGCCACGGCGAGGTTGTCGGGGTGATCGGCTCCAAGGCGCCGCATGTGCTGAGCCAAGAAGACCGCTCCAAGGTGTATGCGCGCAAGGACATGTTCTTGGACGTGGGCGCCGCTTCCAAGGAAGAGGCCCAGTCCTTTGGCATCCGTCCCGGCGACCCGATCGTGCCAGACTCACGCTTTACGCAGATGGCAAACCCCAAGCTGCTGATGGCCAAGGCCTGGGACGATCGCTTCGGAGTGGCGGCGGTGCTCCGGGTGCTGGAGGAACTCCAGGGAGTGAGCCACCCCAACGTGGTGCTCGGAGCGGCCACCGTCCAAGAAGAGGTGGGCCTGAGGGGAGCGACCACCACCGCCAACATGTTGGCGCCGGACGTGGCCTTCGCGCTGGATGTCGGAATTGCCGGAGACACCCCGGGCATGGGTCCGGATCTGGCGCAAAGCAAATTGGGTGATGGCCCGACCATCTTGATCTACGATAGCTCGATGATTCCCAACCAGCCGCTTCGCGACTTCGTGGTCAAGGTGGCCGAGGAGGAGGGGATCCCGATCCAATTCGACTCGATGCCAGCGGGCGGTACCGACGCAGGGGCGGTGCAGCGCTCGGCCTCTGGCGTCCCAGCCTTGGTGATCGGCGCTCCCACCCGCTACGTGCACTCCCACGCCGCCGTCTTTCACCGCGACGATTTCGACAACTCCGTAAAGTTGCTGGTGAGTCTGATCAAGCGGATCGACGCGCACGCCGTGGAGAACTTCCGCAAGGCCTGAGCACCGGGCGAGACGGAGGGGGACCGATGGATGCCACTGCTCGCTGTTCAACTCCCGATCGGCATCCTGACGGTCTACCTCCTGGTTGTCATTTCCCAGCGGGTCTTGGGCGTACGGCTGCGCATGGGCGACGTTGGACTCGGGTTCGTGGTCAATGTACTGATTGATGTGATCGCCGGTGCGAGCGGCTGGGCATCGCCGCTCGCTTTTGCCGCTCTTGGTCCCGGACAAGTCATCACCTACGCCTTGGCGGTCGCCATCGTGTTGCAAGCAGCCAGTGGCCTCCTGATCTGGTGGCGCGCAGCGGGTACGCAGGTGGCGGCGGTCGCACTCTCGGTCGGGGCCGGGATCAGTCTAGGTCATGTAGCTGCTTTGGCCAGCAGTCTGGGCTTCGTCGGTCCAGCGTCGCTCTCTGAGTTGGGACTCCCTGTGCTCGGCTCGCTGCCGTCAGTCGTGATGGACGTCGCCGCGGCGCTCGTGATCGGGTGGGGGTTGGCGCATTCTCGGGCGTTGTGGGCTGTGGTGGCTGCAATCGTGCTAGAAGGTGGCTTGGTGGCAACCAGCATCTTGCTCATGGGCAACCCGCTGTTTGTGACCATTGAGCTCGCTGAGGTGACTTACGCGGTGCTGGTGCTCACCGGTACCCTGGTCTTGGCAAGGCAATGAAGGTCGTCAAGTGGTCGAAATCGCACCTTATCTCGGGGAACCGCACTTCCGGGCCGGGCGTGAACTGTCAGGGTGAAGTGCTGTGCCACTACGCATCGCCGCCCCACGTCATTTGACGTGTTGGTGGCTGCCGATGGCGTCGGTCAGGCAGACCGCGAGGCGCATCTTGTCTGAGCTGAGGTCGGCGAACGGAAACGGCACCAAAACCACCTTACCTCGGAGCATGAAACGGTCTGCCGTCTGACGCCGTATAGAGGTCCTCAGCGGGATCGCCGAGGAAGGCAAACGCCGGGTTAGACTGAACTGCCAGCAGCCCCTCGCGCTCCGGAACATCGCGGTGGCTGACCAATCCAAACTCCCAAGCCAGCTCCTGACGGATGGCGTCCACTGCGCTGAACTGACCCTTCACGTATAACTCAGCCTGAGCCGTCTCCTGGCGATCCAGGGTCTGCCTGAGGGCTGCTGCCTGGCGAGCCAGGCGCTGGACGACAATCTCGATTCGGCGCCGGCGAAACGTCTGAGCCATCAAGATCCCTGCTGACAGGAGGATACAGGCGTATGCGAGTGTATGCAATGCGACGCTGAGATTCGGTCCCGAGCGGGAGTCAGCGGGCTCGCCCGGACCTCGTCCGGCGCCCTGCGTACCTTTTCGTTGAGCAGCGAGCACCGACATCATGGTCTGGCGACAATACGCAGGGACCAGTTAGGTGGAAACCGTCCCCAGCACATGCTAGAGTGTGACCGATAGCCGAAGTGGCGGAACGGCAGACGCGCCGCACTCAAAATGCGGTGGGCATTGCCCGTGTGGGTTCGAATCCCACCTTCGGCACCACACTTGGGCCACCTCGGTGGCCCTTTTCGCTAGGAGGGCTGGGCGTGCGATTGCTCCTGCTAGACGGCTACTCGCTGTTCAACCGAGCCTTTCACGCCTTGCCACCGTTCACCACCAAAGACGGACAACCGACGAATGCGATCTTGGGGTTTTTCAACACCTTCAATAAGCTGATCGACGATCTGCATCCGGACGCTGCGCTGGTCGCCTTGGACCGTCCCGGTGGCACCTTTCGCCATCAGGTGTACCAGGACTACAAGGGCACCCGGGCCGAGGCCGATCCAACGCTGATCGCCCAGATTCCGCTGTTTCTGGAGACGCTGGCGGCCTTGGACATTCCGCACCTGGGCCTGGACGGATACGAGGCCGACGACATCATGGGCACCTTGGCCAAGCGGGCGGCGGCGGATGGGGTCGATGTCGTGATCGTATCTGGCGATCGCGACCTGCTACAGCTGGTGGGACCGCAGGTCAAGGTCATGCTGTCGCGTAGCCGCGGCGAGTTCGTTCTCTTAGACGAAGCCGGGGTCAAAGAGTTTATGGGTGTCGAGCCGGCCAGGATCACCGATCTCAAAGCCCTGACCGGTGACAGCTCGGACAACATTCCCGGCGTCAGAGGCATCGGCGATAAGACAGCGCTCGCCCTGCTGGCAGGCGGGAAGGGTCTGGACCGTCTGCTGGCCGACCCAGACGCTATGCCCGCCGGTCGGGCTCGGGAGCTCCTGTTGGCCGACCAAGAGATGGCCAGGCTCTCCAAGCAGCTGGCCACCATTGTCACGGACTTGCCGCTTGATCTGGAGCTGACAGGGATGGCCTATGAGCCGCACCTGAACGCCGCCGGCCGCGCCGTCTTGGAGCGACTGGAGCTGAGAAGCCTGATCACCAAGCTTGCCGGCCAGAGCGCCAAGGCGCCGACAGCCAAGGCCGCCAGGCCTGTGCCCCGATCCGCACTGCCCAGGCCCGAGGTCAAGGTCGCGGCCGGGACCGAAGTCGCCGTCGTGGTGGACGGGGATCAGGTGGCGGTTTGCGATCAGACGGGTAGCCGGATGATCTCTCTGGCCGAAGCAGCAGCTTGGTGGCACGAACTGCCGGGCGTCGTCATGCATGACGCCAAGCCGACCTTGCACCTGCTGGCGGAGCGCGCCGTCACGCTTCCCCGACTGGCGATGGACACCGCACTTGCCGCCTATCTCCGTGACTCGAGTCAGGGCCGCTACCCGCTGGAGCGGGTGGCCCAAGATGTGTTGAGCGAGAGCCTAGCCGAGGGTGATCTGGCCGGTCAGGCGCAAGCGGTGAGGCAGCTGGCGCCAACACTGCTCGCCGAGATCGACCGGATGGGCCTTCGCCTGCTGCTGGATCAGGTCGAAATGCCCCTGCTGAGTGTCTTGTTCGGGATGGAGAGAAGTGGCATCCGGGTCGATGCTGATGCCTTGCAACAGCTGTCATCGGAGATGGAGCGCTCGCTGGCCAAACTCACAGAAGCCATCACCGAACTGGCCGGCTACGCGTTCAACATCAACTCGACACAGCAGCTGGGGCAGGTCTTGTTCGACAAGCTGGGGCTGCCGGTCTTGCGCCGGAACAAGACCGGGCCGTCGACCGACGCCGATGTACTGGAACAACTGGCGCCGATGCATGAGATCGTCGGCATGATCCTGGAACACCGCACACTGCAGAAGCTCAAGTCGACCTACACCGACGGCCTGCCCCCCTATATTCACCCAGACGGCCGCATCCACGCTACCTTCGGCCAGATGGTGGCCGCCACCGGCCGCATCTCCTGTTCCGATCCGAACTTGCAAAACATTCCGATTCGTCTGGAAGCAGGACGGCGCCTGCGTCGGGCATTTTTACCCAGCCGCCCGGACTGGCAGCTATTGGCTGTCGACTACTCGCAGATTGAACTGCGCCTCCTCGCCCATTTCGCCGCCGACGAAGCCCTTATGGCTGCGTTTCAGAGCGGACGCGACATTCACACCGAGACCGCTGCCGAAGTCTTCGCCGTCTCGGCCGACCAGGTCACCCCGGAACTGCGGCGTCAGGCCAAGGCCGTCAACTTTGGCATCATCTACGGCATCTCCGATTTCGGGCTGGCCCGGGATCTGGGTGTCGACGTGGCCACCGCCCACCAGGTGATCGAGCGCTACTTCAGCCGGTTTCCAGCGATTCGTGCCTACCTGGAGCAGACGGTCGAAAGTGCGCGCCAGACTGGCTATGCCACGACGATCCTGGGACGGCGGCGACCGCTGCCGGACATCCGAGCCAAAAACGCCAACTTGCGAAAATTCGCCGAGCGCACTGCCATGAACACTCCGCTGCAAGGTTCAGCCGCAGACATCTTAAAGCTGGCGATGGTGCAGGTGGCCTCGGGCTTGGCCACTCACAAGCTCGGTGACCGGTTGCTCCTAACCGTGCACGACGAGTTGATTTTGGAGGGGTCTGCGGCCGAGTTGGCGGTGATGGCGCCATTGGTGCGAGGGGCCATGGAGCAGGCGGTGGAGCTCAGGGTCCCGCTGGCCGTTGAGGTCAAGGCCGGCGCCACTTGGTACGACGTGCAGCCGATCGGCTCAGATGCCTGAACTGCCAGAAGTCGAGATTGTCCGCCGCACCCTGAGCCCCTTGCTTGGCCAGCGGATGATGGCGGTCAGTGTGTCTGGACCCGACGTGATCCGGGGGCTAAGTGCCGAGGCGTTTGCCGCACAGCTGGTTGGCCGCCAGGTTGACAGCTTGGAGCGCAGAGGCAAGTACCTGCTGATCGGACTGACACCCAAGGCAACGGTCTTGGTCCATCTGCGCATGACCGGGCGCCTGCGATTGGCAGACGCTACGGCGCCGCTTGAGCGGCACACGCACGTGCGCATCGCCCTGGAGAGCGGCGGGGAACTACGCTATACAGACCAACGACGATTCGGCGGCTTCTGGGTGGTGGGGGAAGGAACGGTGCCAGACGGCTTCAGAACGCTGGGCCCAGAGCCGCTCTCTGGGGATCTGGCGGCGGGCCACGTGCATCAGAAGCTGAGCCGGCGCTCGGGCCCAATCAAGGCTGCTCTTCTCGATCAGAGGCTGATTGCCGGCATCGGCAACATCTATGCCGACGAGTCTTTGTTCAGGGCGAGGCTGCACCCGGCCACCCCGGCGCACACCCTGAGTGAAGCCGACGTCGGACGCCTGCTGACGGCCGTGCGCCAGACCCTTGCCAGTGCGATCGATCATCACGGTACCACCATCTCGGACTTCCTAGACGGGCGGGGCGAACCTGGCCTCAACGCCCAGCAACTCAAGGTGTACGGCCGCCAAGGGCTGAGTTGCGAGGGATGCGGCGGCGTAATCGAGAAGATAAGGATCGCAGGGCGGGGTACGCACTACTGCCCGAGCTGTCAGCAGCCGCCCCGGATCAGAAAGGTGCGATGAGCAAATGGAGACCGTGGTGTTGGAGTACCGGGACGAGGAGAGTGCCAAGGCGGACTTGGAGCTGTTGTGGGCTAAGTCGGGCGTGACCGGCGAGATCTTGCGCAAGCCCGACAATGACGGCACCTGGTATCTGGAGGTGACGGCGGAGGGGGACATTCCGCCGGCACTGTTTGCCAAGTTAAAGGGGCGGCGGCCATAGCCCCATGGCACGGCGAATTGGCCTGACCGGCGGCATCGCCTCCGGAAAGAGCGCGGCGGCGGCCGTGATGGCGACCTTGGGAGCAGTCGTGATCGACGCCGATCTGATCGCCCATCAAGTCACTGACCCAGGCGGCTCGGTCTTCGAGCAGGTCAGTCAGGGCTTTCCTCAGGTCGTGTTGGAAACAGGGTGGTTAGATCGCCGAGAACTCGCCCGCATCGTGTTCAGCGACCCCGCGGCAAGAGAGCGGCTCAATGCGATCGTCCATCCGGCGGTGCGTCAGCGGATGAACACCCTGGCTCGAGAGGCTGAGTCGACCGGCGCCGCAGCGATCGTCATGGAGATTCCGCTACTGGTCGAGAATCATCTCGAGCAGTACATGGACGAAGTGTGGCTGATTGAGGTGTCTGCAGACACTCAAGTCAGCCGCCTGATGGCGCGCAGCCATCTGAGCGAGGAGCAAGCCCGAGCCCGCATCGCTACCCAGATGCCCAATGCCGAAAAGCGCCCCTACGCCCAAGTCGTGATCGAGAACGAGGGTAGCCTGGAGCAACTCGCCGCCAGCATCCGTGCCTTGTGGCGTCAGCGGGGCCTGGCACAATGAGGCCGACCCCCAAAACACACGGTGCGGCCACCAGATCAGATGGTGGAGCGCTGAGGAACCTTGTGATACAATCCGGCTCTGAGCCGAAGTGGTGAAACGGCAGACACGCGGCGTTCAGGGCGCCGTGAGCGCAAGCTCGTGGGGGTTCAAATCCCCCCTTCGGCACCAGGTCTCCAGTCGGGATGGCGGAATTTGGCAGACGCGTACGCTTGAGGTGCGTATGGGGAAACCCGTGGGGGTTCGAGTCCCCCTCTCGACACCAGTCTTGATCCCATGACAAGGCCCCTCCTGCGGGAGGGGCCTTGTCATGGGCAGTGCCGACACGCTCGTCGGGCGGAGCGGGTTACAATCAGCAAGGACGAACGATCCGAAACGGAGGCGCAAGATGGCCCAGACACAGACGGCGACTTTGGGCGGGGGCTGCTTTTGGTGTCTGGAGCCGCTGTTCGGCCAGGTGGCCGGGGTCCTCGAGGTGACCCCTGGCTACGCCGGAGGCAAGCATCCCAATCCGACCTATGAGCAGGTGTGTTCCGGCACCACCGGCCACGCTGAGGTTTGTCAGATCCGGTTCGATCCTGCCCGGATCGCCTACAAAGACCTGCTCGAGGTGTTTTTTGCGGTCCACGATCCTACCACTGCAGATCGCCAGGGCGCAGACGTTGGCCATCAGTATCGCTCGGTCATCTTCTACCACGACCTCGAGCAGAGGGCATGCGCAGAAGACTTGATCGAGTGTCTGCCGCTTGATCCGAGTTGGGCTCAGACTCAGGTGGTGACTGAGCTGGAACCGTTTACGGCCTTCTATCCAGCCGAGTCCTATCATCACGAGTACTTTGCCAAGAACCCGAACCAGGCCTACTGTCGGATCGTGATCAGCCCGAAGGTCGCCAAATTCAAAAAACAGTTCGCCGAACGGCTGGACAGTGCCGATCGGTGAAGCAGCGGCCGGGCGAAAGCACGTGTTGCGGCTAGAGTTCTTTGGCCAGTTCCAGTTCGTCGTGGATGGGGATGCCACCGTCGCCGACCAGCGGAATCTCTGGTTTGAGTCGGCGTGCTCGATCCACGGCGCCCCGGTGCACCGCGATCTGGCGGTAGCCGCGGTGCAGGTAGAATCGAAGGGCATTTCGGTTGTCGTTGGTGGTCACCAGCCACACCCGGTGGCAGGCGGCAGCTTGGGCATGCGCCTCGACCGCCGCCAGTAGAGCTGAGCCCACGCCCTGTCGCCTCAGCGTACTGTCTAGACTCACCACTTCGCACTGACCGGCGCTGATCTGATACGTGACCAGACCCAACCAGCGTGGGGCATCTTCGGCCACGAATCCAGCCAGCTCAGGAAGTCGGTGCACGGTGCCGGCGGAGACCATGGTCACGCCGCCCCAGTGGGCCAGCGCAAAGGCGGCGACGACAGCCGAGTCCTCGCTGACCAGCGGTCGCACAGGAAACGGCTGGCCTGCCATCTCAGTACCCTCTCACTGGGGTAGGCTCCGGCGGTGTCTGGCTTGGGTTGGCCGACAGGCGCTGGTGCTTTCTTTCCACATATGCAGCCGCCACCAGCAGCAGCCAGACCGCTCCGGTATTCGGATCGGTGCCAGCACCGCTGAATAAGGCGCCGAAATTCTCGCCAATCCACCACGTGAACAGCCCGACTGCGGCCGCCAACGCCCAGGCCCAGCCGGATGGCGCCCGCAACAAGGAGATGCCCAGCGCAGCCATGGCCAACACCAGGAGGCTGTTCAGGAGGATCGGGTGGGCGCCGCCAAAGCGGGCCACGGCGTTGATCGGTGCCGTCACGAATCCCTGGCGGGTCAACACGGCAGCCCCCAGAAAGGTGAGCGATTGGCTGCGGGCGGACCAGAAACTTGGAAATGCCTGCAATCCCGCGCCGATCAACCAGGTCCAACCCAGCCATCTGGCCAGCCGCCCGGATCGGCCTCCGGCCTGCCACCAGCCAATCGGCTGCAGGAGCAGGCCAGCGATCAGGGCATAGAGGCAGGCAGCTCCCGGGCCACCGGACACGAGACTGATGTCTAGGCCGAACAGCCCGCCGGCCCACTCGCCAAAGAACCAAATCACGGCAGCCACTGGCAGCGATCCGACCACCACATATCGGCCCCAGTGGCGGTTTTGACCCAGGATCAACCCGCCGCCGATGCCGATTTGAACTGCCGCCAACAGGGCATCGGCGAGCAGCGCACTGTGTGAGGTGTACAGCCACTGGATCACGCCGTCGTTGATCAGAGAAACCATCCAGGCAGGCTGCCCCCAGCCGCCCATCGCCACCACGTCCAGCATGTTCATGTACATGTTGGGCTGTAGCGCCAGCAGTCCGTCCAGCAGCCAGAGCGCGGCCAGCCCGGCCCACAGCAGACTGCGGGCAGGGACAGTGCCGGCCGGGGACACTCGAACCGGTGCGCACATCGTGTTGCGCCTCCTCGGGGCGCAGTATAGCATCGGAACGGGCTCGTAGAGACGCCAAGAGCGGCACCTGGTGCCCTGGTTGTGGTTTCGCCCCAAGCGCCAAAGCGCCTGAGTCAGCGCACCAGTGCGGTGGGGGTGATGTGCGGTGGCAGGCGGATCGCCTCGGCGGCCATGGCGGCTGGCGGCACGATGGACGGAGCTCGATGTGGTCGCCCGCCGACTGATCTCCGCTCGCTTCCTGCGGGCCATCGGTCAGGGTGCGCTGGCCGTCGACTTCACCTTGTACTTGCGCGCCCTGCACTGGGGTGCGGTTGCCATTGGGCTGTTGCTGATGGCTGGTGCACTGTGCGGTGCGGGCCTCAGCCTGGCCGTGGGGCTCGGGTCAGACCGCATTGGCCGGCGGGCCTTCCTGTGTGTCTACGAGGGCGGCTTGACCTTGGGGCTGGTGGCCCTGCTGGTGGCACCATCCACGGCTGTGTTGATCGTCGTCGCCGCCATTTTCGGATTTGGCAGAGGCGCCAACGGCGCCTCTGGTCCGTTTGCACCGGCTGAACAGGCATGGCTGGCGCAGGTGGTCGCCGAGGGGCGGCGGGGGCGAATTTTTAGCCTGCAAAGCGGGCTGCAGTTTTGGGGCATGGCAATCGGATCAGTGCTGGCGGCTGTGTTGATCCACCTGATCCCAGGCGCCCAAGGAGCAGCGGCATTCCTGCCGATCTTTTACCTAAATCTCGCTCTGGCCGCTGTCAACCTGATTCAGATCGTCACCCTGCGTGAGGTCCGGCTGCAGTCGGCGAGTGCGGCAGATCAGCCTACAAGCGTCGAGCAGGCAGAGCAGCACCGCGTGCTCGGTTCAGAGAATCGCGCACTGGCCCTGCTGGCCACAGTGAACATGGTGAACGCCCTCGGCATCGGCCTGGTGGCACCGCTGCTGCCCTATTGGTTCTCGGTGCGTTTCGGCGTTGGCCCGGATCTGATCGGCCCGGTCTACGCCCTCACCTTTGTCCTGACTGGCGCGTCGACGATGGCTGCGGGATGGCTGTCAGAGCGCATCGGCATCATCCGGTCGATCGTCTGGCCTCGTTTCATTGGTGTCGCCCTGTTGGTGGCCATTCCTCTGCTGCCCAGTTTCAGCTGGGCAGCTGTGGCCTATGTCGTCCGTTCTGTGGTCAACCGCAGCTCGGTGGGTGTCCGCCAGGCCTTCGGTGTGAGCCTGGTGCGCGACCATCGGCGCGGTTTCGCCAGCAGCCTGAACACCATCTCGCAGACGGTGCCAGCGGCGCTAGGGCCCGCCATCGGCGGATTGCTGATTGCTGCCGGCGCACTGGTCTGGCCCTTTCTGATCGCAGCCGGTTTGCAACTGGGCTATGTGGTGTTATTTCCCCGGCTGCTCGGGCCCTATGAGCCCGGCAGGATGACCGCAGGCGAGCCCTGAGCCGGCTTGAGAGGACCGGGCCACTGGGCAGCTGCGAGTTGGTACACCACCAAGGGGATCCAGTGGTCGACGAACCATTCGCCCTCGCTCAGGACGCCGACCCGGCTGAAACCGAGCCTCTCCGCCACCCGCTGGCTACGCCGATTGGCTTCGGCTGTGCGGATGCCAATGGTGTTCAGACCCAGTGTCAAAAACGCCTGATCTAGCACGGCGCAAGCGCTGCGGGTGACCAGTCCGCGGCCCTCAAAGCCCTGGCCCAGCCAGTAGCCAATATCCGCTTCCCGCTCCGGCCAGCGGATTGGGTGATAGCCGATCACACCGGCAAGCTGACCGCCCCACCAGATGCCGAACTGCGTGCCGTTGCCAGCGGACTCTTGGGCCATGGCCTGGCGGACGAATTCCAAGGTGGCGGCGCGGTCGGCAGTGGTGTGAATCCACGGCATCCACGGCGCCAGATGGGCGCGGCTGGACTGAGTCAGGGCAAAGATGGAATCAGCGTGCTGTGGGCGGACCGGCCGTAGCTCGAGTGGCTCAGTGGGGAGTACCGGCTCGCCCACCGGACCACTCACTGTGCCTCCTCGATCAGCGCCTCCAGATCAAGGCGGTGGGTGAACATGGTCAGTTGGCCATTGGCACCGACCGGCCACTCGGCCACGGGACGATCGCGGTACAGTTCGACGCCGTTGCCGTCTGGGTCACGCAGGTAGATCGCCTCGCTGACGCCGTGATCGGAGGCCCCTTCCAGGGGCACCCCGGCCGCCAGAACCCGGACCAGGCACTGAGCCAGGGTCCGGCGATCTGGAAACAAGATGGCCAGGTGGTACAGGCCAGGGTGACCCACAGGTGGCGGGTTGGCACCTTCTGTCTCCCAGGTGTTGAGACCAATCAGGTGGTGGTAATGCCCCTCCGAGATGAAGAGGGCGCCCGGCCAGCGCACCATGACCGTGAAGCCGAGTACGCCGCAGTAGAAGGCCTCGGCCCGGGCCAGGTCGGAGACGGCCAAATGCACGTGGCCAATGCGCACGCCGTCTGGCAGGATCGCTGGTACCTCCGTGATCTTCCCTCCCGTCGGCGACTCAGCGGGCGGACAGTCCCAGGGTCAACACCCGGTTCAGTACGGTCGCAACCTGGGCCCTGGTGGCTGTGCCGTTGGGAACCATGGTAGTGGTGGTGACGCCCTTGAGCAAACCGACCTGCCAGGCTAGCGTCAGCGGCAGGTAGTACCAGGCGCCGGTGCTGACGTCTTGGTAGGTGAAGCGAGCCCCGCTGTCAGACAGGGCGAAGGCGCGTACCAAAAGTGCGGCCAGCTGGGCTCTGGTCAAAGTGGCGTTGGGCGAAAAGGTGGTGGCCGACGTGCCGTCCACCAAGCCCAGGCTGTACGCCTCGCCGACGGCGCCGGCGTACCAACTGCTGGCGGCCACGTCGGAAAAGGGCGAACTGGCGGTGGCGTGGATCTGCAGCACGTTCAGCAACAGCGCTACGAACTCGGCACGGGTCACCGGCTGGGCCGGCGAGAAATTGCTGCCCGTCCAGCCGGGAATGGTAGCGAAATCGCCCCTGGCGTATAGCGCGGCCACGGCCGGCTGCTCCCAAGACGTAGCTCCCACGTCGGCGTAGGGCAGCCCACCGGACGTGACGCTGAGAGACGGCGTCGTCAGGCCACCGCTGGTGCTCACCACCAGTGGTCCCGTGGTCGCAGCCGTCGGTGTCACGTCGAAGGTACCGGCTCCGGCGGTCAGGGTGCCTGTGACCGGGCCCCAGGGCGTCGTGGCAGTAAAGCTGCCGGCACCGGAAAGGGCACCGCTGGCGGTCGTCTCAAGAACGGTGTAGGTGTTGGCCACCCCGACCAGCGGGTGCGCTGGTCCTTGCACGGTGAGAGTGGGCTGGCCGCTATAGGAAAGCGTGAACAAGACGCTCTGCCCGGAGGATTGGATGGAGGTCAATGCGATGTGCGATGGGACGTTGCCGAACAAGCTCGCCGATGGGCTGGTGGCGTCGGAGAACGTGCTCACTCCGTTCGAGCCGGGGAAGGGATCGGACGCTGAGCCGCAGGTCTGGGCCAGCGGCTGATTGCCGGCGGGCACGACGCTGATCCCAGGGTAGGGCGGGCCGGCCGATCCGGAGGCGTTGACAGCGTCGTTTTGCCAATAGGTCGACGACGGCGCCACCACCTGAGTGTCAATGCGCCAGATGACCATCCCCGAGCCGGGCAGGGCACTGTCGTAGCCGATCGGCTGGAGATTCTCCAGCAGGTAGACCTCCGGTGCTGAGGCAAACGCGATCTCGTACACCTGACCCGAACTTTCGACCGGTGCCAGCGTGTAGTTGCCTGCGGCCGTGATCACGGTGGGTGCGAGCCAGCCGGCCCAGGCTAGCTGGTACGGATCAATCGGCGCCGGCTTCGTGCCATCTTGGTTGGGGCCGTTGTAGGCGCCTTGGTCGTACAAATCCCACACCCCAGCAACGCAGCCGGTGGCAGTGGACGGCAAGTTGAAGACATTGGTGTCGTATGTGTCGACGAAACCCAGCATGTGGCCGAACTCATGGGCGAGAATGCCCAACGGGTCGGTCTGCGAGACCAAATCGGCATTGATGACGGCGGCCGATCCGACACTGATGCCGGGATTTGACACCTCAGAGGAGTAGAAGGGCGAATTCGTGCTGCTGGCATCGGGCGCTGTGGTCAAGACCACCAGCTGGGAGATGGCACCGGCCGCACTCTCATACGGGGCGAAGTTGAAACCGGCGGCGGCCAGGGTGTTCACGGCGTCTCGCATGACGGCCAGTTCACCCTGATTGCCGCCGAGGCTGTCGTAGTAGGCCATGGAGTGGGGGACGATCACGTCGGTCGTCTGTTGGTTGGCTGAGGCGCCGCCGACGACTTGGCCGCTGAGCCGGAAAAGGCCGCGGGACTGGCTGAGAAAGTAGGCGCTAACGGAATTCTGTGAGCCGAAATAAAGGCTGCTTGCTGTCTGCAGATTCAGTGCACCGCTGGGCTGGTTGGGAAAACCGACCAAGATGACCAGGGCAGCTGTGGTCTCGGTGATCGCCGGGTAGACAGGCAACGGGGCGTAGCGGACCGTGGGCGATCCTAGACGCTGCGCCTTGCTGGCAGTGGGCAGGGGAGCGGTCTGGACGATCGACGCTCCAGACTGGGCCTGCTCAGCATGAGCGGGCACCGCGGCAGACAGCACCGGCGCCAGAACGATGAGAAGAGTGAGCAGCCGCGCTGCTGTACGGTGCATGTGGACGCGTCCTTCCTTTGGGTGATGCCGGCGGCCACCCCAACACTATGTCAACTTTATCAGATTCAGGCCGTCACGGAACATCTCCTAAGAGGTCCGTCAAACCGGGCGGGGGGTGGAGGGAAGATCGTCGGTCAGTGCGCAGGCGTCGTTCGTTGTGCTGGAGGGGGGGCGGTGGCGGCGCCCAGAGAGCGGACCACCGTCTTCAAATCTGGGAAACTGCTGGCGGCTCAGCCAGACTAGGGGACGAGAGAATAAAGGATAGATCGGCTGCAGGATGCGCATCAGGGGGTGGGAGACATAAGAGCTGCGGCGCTCCAGGCCGACCAATATGTGTCGCACCAGTTGGTCAGGTGTCCAGGTAAAGCGCCAGTAAAAGGCGGGAAGTCGCTGTGCTGTGCCCGGGTTGTGTACGAAGAATGTGGTGAGTGGCCGAATCGGCGGCGGCTCAACGTACATCACGTGGATGCCTGTGTCGTGCAGATCCGTCTGCAGACCTTGAGCCAAGCCGTGGAGGGCATGGGCTGCAGCCTTGTAGGCGACATTGAAACTGTGGAGCCAGGCGAAACTGGATCCGATGATCACGATCTGGCCACGATCTTGGTTGAGCATCGGACCGATCAGGGAACGGATCACATAGAACGCAGAGAGGTATCGGCTGGACATGATATCGGCCGCCTCCTCGGCAGCGGTCTCCTCGATCGACAAAAACCGGCCGCCGCCAGCGGACAGGACCAAGATGTCGACGCCGCCATAGACCCGTTCAATGTCCGCGGCCATCAGGCGCACCGCTGCAAGGTCGGTCAGATCGACGGCGAAGGCGTCAGCCTGGCCGCCAGCGCTCTGGATCTGACGGACCGTTTCTTGCAGAGGTGCCTGACGTCGAGAGACGACCACGACGTGCGCACCGCGCCCAGCCAGACCCCTGGCGATGGCCTGGCCAAGCCCGTGGCCGCCACCGGTGATCAGGGCGCGCTGTCCTGTCAGATCGAGCAGATGCGTCCTCCTCTTTCCCTGGTCGGATACATGGTCTGCCGCCTAGTGATACGGGGGCTGTGCAATGATCCCTGCTGTCGCACAGCTCTTCGAGTTAACCGGATGTTAACACCAATTCGCTGGCGCTGCGGGTACGCTTGCGGTGGATGAATGTTGGACAAGGGAGTGACGGAGACGATGGGTCTTCGGATCGGGAGAAGCGGACTCTTAGCAGCGGCCTTGGTGGCGGTTTCCTTGGCGGTGGTCGGCTGTGGCGCCAGCGCACCTGCGCCCTCCACCACAGGTGGCACAGGTGGCTCTGGTGCCAGCGCCGCGGCCAAGGTCACACTGCAAGAAACGGGTTCGACCCTGCTCTATCCGCTCTTCAACATCTGGGCCCCGGCCTACCACAGCGCTCACCCCGCCGTCTCCATCACCACCGATGGCACCGGATCTGGCACCGGCATCTCACAGGCATTAGCCGGAACGGTTCAGATCGGTGCCTCGGACGCCTATTTGAGTAGCCAGGACATGGCGCAAAACCCCGGTGCGATGGACATTCCGCTGGCCATTTCCGCTCAGGTCATCGCCTACAACCTGCCCTCTCTCACCGTGGCGCACCTGAAGCTGTCTGGCCCAGTCCTAGCTGCCATCTACACCGGAAAGATCACCAACTGGGATAGCGCCCAGATCGCCGCCCTGAACCCAGGCGTCAGTTTGCCCAACCTGACGATCACGCCGCTGCACCGCTCGGATGCCTCCGGCGACACCTTCATCTTCAGCCAGTACCTGTCGTTCACCACGCCTAGTTGGAACACGGCCGTTGGCTATGGCACCGGTATCACCTTCCCGACTGTGGCGACAGCTCTGGGCGAAGCCGGAAACTCAGGCATGGTCACGGCGCTCAACGCCACCAAGGGCGCCATCGCCTACGTCGGCATCAGTTACAGTGGCAGCCTGGCCACAGACCACCTGGCGTATGCCCAGCTCCTCAACAAGTCCGGTCAGTACGTGCTGCCGACTGCTCAGACCATCGATGCAGCTGCCGCTGCGCTGGTGCCGCAGACCCCGCCTTCAGAAGCCCTCTCCTTGATCTATGCTCCGGGTGCCAACGCCTATCCGCTGATCAACTACGAATACGCCATCGTCAGTCAGCAACAGGCCTCTAGCCAACAGGCCGCTGCCGTCCGGGCATTTCTCACCTGGGCACTGACCACCGGCAACAGTCCGACCTATCTCAATCAGGTGCACTTTGTGCCGCTGCCCGCCAGCATCGTGCAGTTGAGTGAAGCTCAGGTGGCGAAGATCCACTGATCATCTGCCAGGTGCCCGGAGAGGTGGGGAGCAGTGTTCACGCCTGCTAGATCCTCGGATCGTCTGCTGCGGCGGCTATTTGCCGCCGCAGCCCTCAGTTCAGTGCTGGCGATGGCCGCCATCTTCGTGTTTTTGTTCCTGAGCAGCCTGCCGGCCATCCGCTACAGCGGCTGGAGCTTCCTGACCGGTGTCACCTGGAACTTAGGGAACATGTACAGCCTGCATCCCGCCGTGCATAACGGCGTCACGGCGCCCCCAGGCGCTGTGTATGGCATTTTCAGCTTTATCGCCGGCACCCTGCTCACGTCGATTATCGCACTGGTGATCGCCATTCCGGTGTCGCTGGGCACCGCCATCTTGCTGACTGAGTTTTTGCCGCGGCGGGTGGCCGCGCCGCTGTCTGTGGTGGTGGAGTTGCTGGCCGGTGTTCCCTCGGTGGTCTTTGGGCTGTGGGGGCTGGCCGTGGTGGTGCCGTGGGTGGGGCAGAGCGTTGGCCCGCTCCTGAGCCGGGTGCTCGGGTTTTGGCCCTTTTTCCGGACCACCGCCAGTTCCGGCCAGGGGCTGCTGGCGGCTGGCCTGGTGCTCGCCATCATGGTCATTCCGATCATCACCGCCACCACCAGAGATCTGCTGCAAACCACTCCCGCTTCGATCAAGGATGGCGCCGTGGCCCTGGGCCTGACCCACTGGGAGACGATTCGCGCCGTATCGTTGCCTTGGTCTCGAGCCGGGATCCTGGGCGCGGTGATTTTGGGGCTGGGCAGAGCACTGGGGGAGACCATGGCGGTGCTGATGATCGGTGGCAACGCCGTCGGCGGCCTGCCTGGCAATATCACAGCGCCGATCAGCACGATGGCCACGGTGATCGTTTCTGCCCTGGACTCTGCCTTCTCGGATGCGACCGGCATGGCCATCCATGCCCTGGCTCTGATCGCCCTCACGTTGCTGGCAATCACGGTTGCGGTGAACATCCCGGCGCGCATCTTGATCACCCGCCAACAGGCGGAGCGGCTAGGACGATGAGGGACAGGGCGAGCCACAGACGGTGGATGGACCGGGCGATGCGTGCCCTGTGCTACCTGGCTGCCGTGGTCGCGGTCTTTCCCCTGATCGACATCTTGTACCAGATCGGAGCGCGGGCCATTCCGTCGATGGGGTCGTATCTTTTCACCCAGCCCGTGCAAGGCAACGCCGGCGGACTGGAAAATGCCATCCTGGGCACCTTGCTGCTGGTCAGTCTCGGCATTGCGATCGCCGCCCCACTGGGCATCTTCGGAGGCATCTATCTGGCTGAGTTCGGCCGCACGGGACCGTTTGGCCAAGCCGTGCGCTTCACCACAGATGTTCTGGCCGGTGTGCCGTCGATCGTCATCGGCTATTTCGGATACGTCACGCTGGTGGTGGGGCTGGGATGGAAGTTTTCGGCTCTGGCCGGGGCCATCGCCTTGGCCTTGATGGCCCTGCCATATATCATGCGCGCCACCGAACTGGCCTTTCGCAGCCTGCCAGACGACCTGCGCGAGGCGTCGTTGGCATTGGGGGCAGGCGAGGTGACGACCGTGTTTCGGGTGCTGTGGCGGCCGGCCATGCCCGGTCTGATCACTGGCGTGCTGTTGGCGGTCAGCATCGGGTTGGGCGAGACGGCACCATTGATCTACACCGCCGGCTGGTCGGTCTTCTTGCCGACCGGCCAGCTGATCGGCTCGCCGGTCGGTTACCTGACCTATGTGATCTGGACCTTCATCAACAATCCGTTCGCTGCGTCACACGCCCTGGCGTATGCCGCGGCCTTCTTGCTGATCTTATTCATCCTGGTGGTGAATGTGGTGGTCCGCCGCCTGGTCGGCCGTCTGAACCCAGGGCTGCAGCGGGGGGGATAGCCCGCGCCGCACCCCAGCCCACCGAGCCAGGAGTGCGGTCTAGGGGATGTGCACCAAGACGAAATAGCCGCGGCCCAGCTCTCGAAAGCTGGCAGCTTCGCCGCCCAGGTAGGCGCGCAGCGCGTGAAAGTCTTCGGGGGTTAATAACGCCCAGCCGCCCGGGTGCTGGCTGATGGCAGAGCGCCAAGCGGTCAGAGGGAAACTGCCGTGGTCTTGATTGGCGTATGGATTGCCGAGCGTGACCACGCGCTCACCTTCAACCTGAAGAATCAGCGGCAGGTAGCGGCCGAAGGGCACTTCCGAATCGACCAGCACCGGCGGGCCGCCGGCTAGCGGGTCCACTTGGTGCACCGCCGCCGCCACCTGAATCCACTGAGCGTTGGTGTTAAAGCTCAAGCCTTGAGCCTGGTAGTAGGCGGACAGTGCTGGGATCGGCAGCAGCACGATGAGCAGGGCTAAGGTGGGCCCCAGCCAGCCGATCGCAAGCGGCTGGCTGCGCCGGGCGTCCAGCCGCCGACGCAGGGCGTTCCACAGTCGAGCCGCCGCCACGGCGATGGCCAGATAGGCGAACGGGAGCAAGGGCGCGATGTAGCGGACGTCAGATGGAAAGTAAAAGCTGTGGCCGACCACCGCATCGGCGAGCAGGGGCACGGTGAGCAGTGCGGCCAGCAGCACCTCTCGCTCACGGACCAAGATCACCAGCCCGATCACCAGCAACCCGCCCATCAGCCAGAACATTGGTGGCGGCACGGTGTGCAGGTAGCCGTAGCCGAGCATGGGCTGGCTGGCCAGTGAGCGGACCAGTTCCTGGGCCACATCGGTCAGCCGGCGCAGGTAGCTGGCGATGGTGAGATGACTGGAGAGGGCATAGGTATTGTGGATTGCCACCCAGCGCAAAGACGCCAGCGGGTAGCGGATGTTGAAGGCGATCATGTTCCAATAGCCGATCAAGAAGGCGAAAAATCCACCGTACAGCCAGGGGTCCTTCAGGCGGCGGCGCCCGCCTAAGAGGGCGATGGCGATCAGTGGCGCAGGCAGCAGCGCCACCACGGTTCCGTGGGTTTGCAGGGCCAGCCCCCAGACTAGACCTGCGGCGACGTACCACCAACGGCCGCGGTGCAACGCCAGCATCAACAGGTAGGCGGCCAAGGTGACGAAAAACGGATCTGTGGTATTGGACCAGGCCATGTGCGTGGTCAGGATATCGGCCGCCGACGTTGCCAGCAGGGCGGCTGCGAACAGTCCGATCCAGCGGCCAAAGAGCATGCGGCCGATCAGGAACGTAAGGTACACGGTCACCACGCTGAGCAGCATCACGAACAGGCGAGGCAGGTCGAGGCTCGGCCCGAAGATATGGAACAGCCCGGCCAATAGGTAGTTGTAGAGAGCGCCGATGTCGTGCGCTGTATCGGTCAGCGGCAGCACCTGCCCCCGGTAGATGCGGTAGGCCAAGAAGATCTCGCCCCACTCGTCGCCGATGCGCGGGATCAGCCAGAGATTCCACAGCCGGAGTGGAACGTCGGCCAGGGCGAGCAAGATGGCCAAAAAGCCGGCCGTATCGCGGACTCCGGTCCGCAGTGAGACCAACTCCAGCATCGTGCGCGGTGCATGGATCAGCGGTCGCACGGTGGATCCCGGCTGCGGCTCCCAGGTGATCGGCACCTGGGCGACCTGCATACCGTGGCGTTCGGCTTTGATCAAGAACTCGACGTCAAACGAGAAACCATCTACCGCTGCCTGGGCCAGCAGCAAGGGAGCCTGGTCCCGCCACATGGCTTTGAAGCCGCACTGCGGATCCGGGTATCCGGGAAGAAGCAAATTGGCCACCATCCGCCGGTAGAAGTGGCTCATCAGCCGACGCATGGCCGACGCACCCTCTTGGCCTGCATCGGGGTCCGGCCTGACGCCGATGGCCAGGTGAGCACCCTGCTCCAGGGCTTGGGTCAAAAGCGTCCATTGAGTGATGTCGACCGAGTGGTCGGCGTCGGTATAGAGAATGACGTCAGAGCGGGCGGCGCCAATGCCGACCCGCACCGCCCGTCCTTTGCCGTAGTTGTGCCGCAGCGAGATCAGGCGCAACTGCGGCCAGTTCTCGGCGGCCTGGCGCACGATGGTGGCGGTGTGGTCGGTGGAGCCGTCGTCGACAATGATCAGTTCATACGGAATCGGAAGCTGAGGGAGAACCTTGGCCAGGATGTCCAGCGTCCGGGGCAGCCGATGCTGCTCGTTGAAGGCGGGGATGACCACGGCCAATGACTGCATGGTGCGTGCCGCAGCCGGAAGCGGCTTGGGTTCACGGTAGACGAAGAAGCGATAACCCAAAAAGTTGATCGTGCCGGAGAGGACCACGGCGGAGGCCTTGGCGAGGTTCAAGTCGAGCAAGGTGGGGTTGGCGATCAGGTGGGCGACGAAGAGCACCACCACCGTGTTCAAGACCAGTGAGGCGCCGGTGATCACCGCGAAGCGGGAGAAGGCGCGGGGTCGGGCGTGTACGCCGAAGGTGAAGCGTCCGTTCGCCCAGTAGCTGAAGATCATGGCGACCGCGACCGAAAAGATGTTGACCACGGCCAGCAAAAGGCCTGAGCGGGCGCCCAGCAACACGCTGAGCAGATCGAACAGCCCGAAGTCGATCAGCGTGTTGGCCGCGCCAACCAGGACAAAACGGGTGATCTGGGCGGTTAAGGATCTAGTCGGCAAAGAGAACGCTCACCTCGCCCGTGGTCTTCCCAGTCCTGCCAAAAACCTGCGACCCACCCGATCGCTGGACACGAGGCCCGTCGCCTGCCCTTCGCATGCTATCACGAGCCGTCCGATCAGGGATCCCCTAGAATTGAGATCGCCCAGCTGCAAGGTCGGCTGCTACAAGGCTCCAGGCGGCGCTCAGGGACAGGTCAAATCAGGGCTGCCGGGTAAAACACCCGCCGCCGCTGACCCCCTTCCGCAGCTGACCCGCAGATCGGACGGCATGCCTAACATCAATGGCGAGCATGCCGTTGGTCGGACATGCAAACCAAGCTGGGACGGTATAATGGCATCCAGGAGAGGAGCCCGAGTCAGCGCCTACCAGGAGGTTAGACTGCCATGCAGATCGAGAGTTCACCCGCCTGGGTGAAAGGGATCTATGACACCATGAGCGACCGCCTACCGCTCATCCGCCGCCGTCTAGGCCGGCCACTGTCGCTCAGTGAAAAAATCCTGCTCACCCACCTGGACAATCCACAGGGTCAGCAGTTGGACCCGGGGCACAGCTACTTGGCGCTGCGCCCAGACCGGGTGGCGATGCAAGATGCCACCGCCCAGATGGCGCTATTGCAATTTGCACACGCCAATCGCACCGAAGTGGCTGTCCCGTCCACGGTTCACTGCGACCACCTGATCACAGCCCGCACCGGCGCCGATGCGGATATGAAACAGGCAGTTACGGCCAACCAGGAGGTTTATCAATTCTTGATGTCTGCCTGCCAGAGATACGGCATCGGGTTCTGGCAGCCGGGCTCCGGCATCATCCATCAGGTGGTCTTTGAGCAGTACGCCTTCCCTGGCGGCCTGATGATCGGCACCGACTCGCATACGCCGAACGCTGGCGGGCTCGGCATGATGGCGGTAGGAGTCGGCGGTGCCGATGCGGTGGATGTGATGGCCGGTTTCCCCTGGGAAGTACTCTATCCGCAGCGGGTGGCCGTCTATTTGGATGGCGCCATGAGCGGCTGGACAGCGGCCAAGGACATCATCCTGGCCGTGCTCGGCATCTTGAGCGTCAAGGGTGGAACCAACCGCATCATCGAGTACATCGGTCCCGGGGCGCGCACCATCAGCGCCACCGGTAAAGGAACAGTGACGAATATGGGGGCTGAGCTGGGAGCGACCACGTCGATCTTTCCCTGGGACCACCATGGAGACGCCTACCTGCGGGCCACAGACCGCAGCGCCTTGGCCGATCTGGCGGCTGAGGCAGGGGGGCTTTTGGTTCCGGATCCTGAGGTGGAAGCGGATCCGGAGCGGTACTACGATCAGGTGGTACGGATCGACCTTAGCACTTTGGAGCCGCACGTGACCGGGCCGCACAGTCCGGACCTTGCCCGCACCGTCAGTGAGCTACAGGCGGCGGTCAAGGCCGAGCACTATCCGGAGCGCCTGTCGGCCGCATTGATCGGGTCTTGCACCAACTCGTCGTACGAAGACCTAACCCGCGCCGCCGACATCGCAAGGCAGGCGGCAGCCATGGGGCTGAAGGTAGCCGTACCGTTCATGGTCACGCCGGGCTCGGAGCAGATCCGGCTGACGGCAGAGCGAGATGGGCTACTCGAGGCCTTCCGCCAGATCGGCGCCACCGTGCTGGCGAACGCGTGCGGCCCCTGCATCGGGCAGTGGCAGCGGGACGAGATCGTCAATGTGGAAGGTTCGCAGCGTACGCAGCAGTTGGCGCCGAAGGAGACGCCCAAGAATGCCATCATCAACTCTTATAACCGCAACTTCCCACGCCGAAACGATGGCAACCCGAACACCTTATCGTTCATCTCCAGCCCCGAGGTCACCGTTGCCTACGGTCTGTTCGGCCGACTGGACGTCAATCCGCTGACCGATGCGCTGACCAGTCAGGATGGAAAGTCGCTGGTGTTGCAGGCCCCGAAGCCGGCTCCGGAGATCCCGACGGCCGGATTTGCCCGCAGCCAAGCTGGCTTCACTGCACCTCCTGCGGACCGTGGCCAGGTCTCTTTGGAGGTACGAGCCGGATCGGACCGCCTACAGCTGTTGGATCGTTTTGCACCCTGGGACGGGCAAGATTTCATGGACCTGCCCGTCTTGCTGAAGGCCCAGGGCAAGTGCACCACCGACCACATCTCGCCGGCTGGGCCTTGGCTGCGCTTTCGCGGCCATCTGGACCATATCAGTGACAACATGTTCATTGGCGCTCAAAACAGCTTCACGGGCCAACCTGGCATCGGCATCGACCCCGAAACTGGCAAGCCGGCACCTTTGGCCGAGATCGCTCGTCGCCTGAAGGCGCAGGGCCTGCGCTGGGTGGCGGTCGCCGATGAGAACTACGGCGAGGGGTCGAGTCGCGAGCATGCCGCCATGAGTCCCCGATTTTTGGGCGCTGCCGCAGTCATCTGTCGTAGCTTCGCCCGCATTCACGAGTCCAATCTCAAGAAGCAGGGCGTGTTGGCACTGACCTTCGCCGACCCCGCTACCTACGATCGGATCCGCCTGGGGGACCGACTCGATCTGGTCGGCCTGCAGCACCTGCAGCCGGGCCAGCCGGTTCAGCTGGTGATTCACCATCAAGATGGCACTTCGGAATCGGCTGCCTTGCGCCACACCTTGAGCCAGGAGCAAATCGAATGGTTTCGTGCCGGATCGGCCCTGAACGTGATCGCAGACCTACCGGCCTGAAGTGGCTGCCGGCAGCAGCAGAGGAGGCCAGTCATGACGGACGACCCCCGCGCCTTCTTCTCCAAGCACGCCAAGGATTACGACCAAAGCACCTCGCATGCGAGTGGGCCGGATCTGGCCATGCTGACCGCACTCGTCGAACCGAATTCCCAAGACCGATTGCTGGACGTGGCGGCCGGTACCGGCCACACCGCACTGCACCTCCGGCCGCATGTGGCGGCAGCCACGCTGGTCGATCTCACGCCAGAGATGTTGGCCCAAGCACGCCGGGCGGCGATTGAGAAGGGGCTCTCGGTCGAAACGGTTCTGGCGGACGCCACGGCCATCCCGCTGCCAGACGGAGCCTTCAGTGTGATCACCTGCCGCAGAGCCGCTCATCACTTTCCCGACGTGCCTGCCTTCTTGCGAGAGGCGTACCGGCTGCTGAGCCCAGGTGGGCGCCTGGCGATTGCCGATATGACCGCAGACGATTATGCCATCTCACTGCTCAACCAGATGGAGCGATTGCGCGACAGCTCTCACGTGGCTGCTCTGGCACCAGGAGCGTGGCGTCAGGAACTGGTACAGGCCGGATTCGACGTACAGGCTGTCCAGCTGCAAGAAGAGCCGTACACACTCACTCGCTGGTTACAGCCGGTGAAAGCCGAAGACGTCGATATGGCGGCGCTGCATGCGCTTTTGGAAGGGGCCACCACAGCCCAGCGCTTGGCACTCGGCATCCGCCAAGATGGTGGTGGCTGGCACCTGACCAAACGCCGGGTGGTGGTGTTGGCTCGGCGCCCAGAGTGACCCACTTCCGAGCCTCCCAGTCGCCGTGCAGTTGGAGATCAGGCACCTATCGGCTAAACTAATTGGGTAGGACTTGGCCCCATCGAGCAGAGGGAGGCGTGTTAGATTGGCCTTTGAGTTGCCGCAGTTGCCATACGCGTATGATGCCTTGGAACCGCACATCGACAAGGAAACCATGCAGATCCACCACCAGAAGCACCATGGAGCCTACGTGAACAACCTGAACGCGGCCTTGGCTGACCACCCGAATTGGCAGGGCAAGCCGCTGGCAGAGATCCTGACCGGCATCAACCAGGTTCCAGATGCGGTCCGCACCGCCGTGCGCAACAACGCCGGAGGACACGCCAATCACAGCCTGTTTTGGACGACCATGACCCCAGGCGGGGCCAAGGCTCCCGTTGGCCACCTGAAGGCGGCGATCGAGGCCACCTTCCAGAGTGTGGATGCCTTTAAAGAGGCGATGACCAAGGCGGCCATGGGTCGTTTCGGCAGCGGCTGGGCCTGGCTGGTGAAGACACCAGCAGGCAAGCTCGAGATCATCTCTACCGCCAACCAGGACAACCCGCAGATGGACGGCAACCAGCCGGTGCTTGGTGTTGACGTCTGGGAGCACGCCTATTACCTGCGCTACCAGAATCGGCGGGCTGACTACCTGGCGGCCTGGTGGAACCTGGTGAACTGGGATGCGGTGGAGGCACACTACCAGAGCATCGGCGGCTAGCCGGCCAGCAACATCGCACAGGCAGGGGGCGTTAGCTCCCTGCCTGGTCTCTAGATGAGTGCGCACAGCGGGAAGCGGAGGGAGCCAGATGGATTCGGATTACCAGCCGCTGTTGGATGTGCTGGCCGAGGTTTCGGACCTCAATGCCGCGTCGGCAGTGTTGAATTGGGACGAGTTGACGTACATGCCAAAAGGGGGAGCGCGAGCCCGTGGCGAGCAGGAGGCAACGCTCAGCCGGCTCGCTCATCAGGCCTTCACCTCGGATCAGGTGGGAGAGCTGCTCGCCAATTTGGAGGCCAAGGGTGTAGGCAGCGGCAGCGAGCCGGCTGATTTGGTTGTGCACGAGACCCGGATTCAGTACGACCGGATGCGCCTGGTGCCCAGTGAGTGGGTTGGCCGGCACTCCGCGGCCGCCTCCCGGGCGTATCAGAGTTGGGCCAAGGCGCGAGAGGCCAAGGACTTTTCACTGTTCGCACCCGACCTCGAGATTCAGTTGGCGTTGGCCAAAGAGCGCGGCAGTTACGTGCCGTCCGCTGCTGACCCATACCAAGGCTTGCTGTATTTTCACGAGCCGGACTTCAGTGTGGACGAACTGGATCGGCTGTTCTCTGACCTAGCAGCTTTCTTGAGTCCACTGCTGGCAGAGATCTCCAGTCATGCCGATCGCGTCGACCGCAGCTGGATCAACGTCGAGTGGCCTGAAGCCGAGCAGTGGAAAGCGTTTCGAGCGGCCACCGAGGCGATCGGCTTCGACTACCACCATGGCCGACTGGACCCGACGATCCATCCCTTTGAGACGTCTTTCGATCGCGACGATGTGCGGATCACCACCCGGATCATTCCCCGAGATCTGTTCAGCGGATTTTTTGGCTCCTTGCATGAAGCCGGCCACGGTCTGTACGAACGGGGGCTGCCGGAAGCCTTTCGGCGGACGCCGATGGCCGAGGCGTCGTCGTCTGGTATGCACGAGTCGCAGTCGAGACTATGGGAGAACTTGGTCGGGCGCAGCATGCCGTTTTGGCAGTTTTTCTTCCCCCGCCTGCAGGCATTGTTTCCGTCGCAGCTGCAAGGCCGGTCCGCCACAGACGTCTACCGGGCAGTCAACTGGAGCGGCCCATCGTTCAACCGGACGGAGGCTGATGAAGTCTCCTACAACCTCCATGTGATCTTGCGCTTCCGCCTGGAACGGCGGCTGTTTGCCGGCGAATTGGCGGTGAAAGACCTGCCGCAGGCATGGCGCCAGGAGATGAAGACCCTGTTCGGGATCGTGCCTGAAGATGACCTGGCGGGTGTGCTGCAAGACGTGCACTGGTCGTTTGGCGGCTTTGCTGCCTTTCCCTCGTACACCCTCGGCAACGTGATTGCAGCCCAGTTGATGGCCGCGGCCCGCGACGATCTCCCGGAACTTGACCGTAGCTTTGCGACAGGCGACTTCTCTCCGCTGCTTAAGTGGCTAGGCACCCATGTGCACCAGCACGGGGCACGGTACACCACCAAACAACTGGTTGAGGTGGCAACGGGACAACCCCTGGTGATCGGGGCGTATCGCGCCTACATCGAGGGCAAGTATCGAAGCCTGTACGACCTAGACTAGGAACCTGCCGGCAGACGTTCAGCGAGCGGGAAGAGGCTCGTCTCTTCGGCGCAAAGGTGTCGCTCCAACAGCCAGAGCAGCCGCGGCAGGTCGTGGCGCACGGTGCGGCTGGCGACCGGGTACTCGGGGTGGTCCAATCGAACACCAATGGCCAGGCGCAGTCGGCCGCCAACCGCATCAAGTGCCGCATGCTCAGCCCGCGCCACGGCCAAGGGTCCGCGCCCGGTCGGCAGGATGGGCGAGAGAGCTCGAAACAGCGTCTCCTCTTCTCTCTGGGAGTGTTGATCAAGGAAGAGCAATAGCTCTAACAGGATTGCACCGGGTGGCTGATCGGTCTCCACCCTATGCGGTTGCAGACGGCTGGCAAGAGCGCGCAGTCTGGCATGGTCCATGGTCAACTCGTGCAGCCAAGGAGGCATCGGCCAACCACCTCTGGAAGCTTGGGTTCGCTACGGGCACAGCGGGAGGAATCTGTGTGCTAAAAGTGATGGACTATGAGCCAACAGGACTTCGAATTTTGGATCAGACGCTCCTGCCTGGGCGGACGCAAACCGTCTTGCTCAGCAGCCCAGCCGACGTCGCCCGCGCCATCAGCCGCCTGGCCGTGCGCGGTGCACCAGCGATTGGCGTGGCAGCCGCCTACGGGCTGGCCCTGGCGGTGGATCCGCGCCATTCCCTGCGCGTTGCGCAGCGACGACTTCTAGCCGCAGCCCACCTGCTCAAGGCAGCCCGGCCGACCGCCGTCAACTTGGCTTGGGCTGTGGATCGCCTGATGGCGGAGCCATCGGTGCAATCGGCGACCGATACGCTCGCTTTGCGCCGCGCCCTGGAGCGAGCGGCGGCGGCGATGGAGGCCGATGACCGACGGTTTGGCGAAGCTATGGCGGCACACGGTGCAGACCTGTTGACCGGAGTCCGCGGAATTCTCACCCACTGCAACACCGGGGCGCTCGCCACCACAGGGCCGGGGACCGCCTTGGCAGTGATCATGGAGTTGTGGCGCAGAGGCGAGCGGCCGGCCGTGTACGCTGACGAGACCCGGCCACTCCTACAGGGTGCCCGCCTGACCTCTTTCGAGCTGACCGAGGCCGGTATCGCACATCAGGTACTGGTTGACGGTGCCGCCGCCTGGCTATTGGCGCAAGGGGCTGTCGACGCCGTGATCGTCGGCGCCGATCGCATCTGCAAGAACGGCGATGTGGCGAACAAGATCGGCACCTATGGGCTGGCACTGAGCGCGAGGGCGCACCACGTGCCCTTTTACGTCGCAGCGCCGTCGTCGACCTTCGATGCCAGCCTGGCCGACGGCAACCTGATCCCGATTGAGCAGCGCGATCAGAACGAGGTGCTGTCGTTTGCGGGGAGGCGAGTCGCCGCCAGCGGTGCGAGCGCTTGGAACCCGGCCTTTGATGTAACGCCGGGGGCCTTCGTGGCAGGCTACATCACGGAGGTTGGTGTGCTGCACGTCGAGAACGGCATGGTGCAATGGCCGCAGACTAGGACTGGACCAAGGGAGGCTACCCAGCCGTGAGTCAAGATCCTCGCCAGGCGCTGATTGATGCAGCGCGTCGGCTGGTGGCCCAGGGCTTGACCGCTGGGCTTTCCGGCAATCTGTCGCTGGCCACTGCCGAGTGCATCTGGATTACACCCTCTGGCATGCCCTATGAGACGCTGCGGACTCAAGACATCGTGGCCGTCAGTCGGGAGGGGGCGGTCTCACCTGGGCAGAGGAGGCCCTCGGTGGAACTGGGCATGCATCTGGGCTGCTACCGGGCGGACGCAACCATTTCAGCCGTTGTCCACGCCCATCCCACCGCGGTGATCGCCCTGGCGATGCTGGGGCAGGATCTGCCCTGTGTCACCGACTCCCTGGCAGGAAGTCTCGGTGGCGGTGTCCCCTGCCTGCCCTACGCGCCCTCGGCCAGCCCGGAGCTGGCTGAACAGGTGGCGGCCGCCGTCGGCGCGCACCGGGCCTTGATCTTGGCTTCGCATGGCCTGGTGACGGCCGGTGCGACACTGGACGCAGCCATTGACTTGGCGCTGCTCGTGGAACGGACGGCTAACTCGTATCTGCTGGCTCGGGCAGTCGGGCCGGTGCGCCAACTGCCGGCAGCCGTCGCCCTGGCCCGCCGGCGCTTTGTGCTCGAAGGCTACGGCCAGTCACCCTCCGAACCGCAGTGACCAGTCAGCCACAGGGCCTGCACCCGCTGTCCCAGGCCGTGTTGGACCATGCCCGGCATTGGGGGGTCGATCTGGATATCCGCCGCTTTCCGGCCGAGACGCGCACGGCACAGCAGGCGGCCGCCGCCATCGGCGTCGAGGTGGGTGCGATCGTCAAGTCTTTGCTGTTCATGGTTGGGGAGCAGCCCTGGATGGTGCTGATGGCGGGTGACCGCCGGCTCGACGAGGTGCGCCTTTCCGAACAGACGCACAAGAGCGTGCGCCGTGCCTCGCCCGAGGAGGTACGTTCGGCCACCGGAGCGGCCATCGGCGGTGTTCCTCCCTTCGGCCACCCGACTGCGCTGCCAACCCTGGTCGACGCCTCACTGCAGCGGTTCGCGCTGGTGTGGGCGGCGGCTGGCACACCGGACAGCGTGGTGGCGTTGACGCCTCGCCAGCTGCGCGATCTATGCCAAGCCGTGGTCTGGGATACGGACGGCTGAGTGCAGGAATCAGGCGGCCGGCCTCAAAGATTGCCTGCCAGTCCGGTCGCCAGGGAACCGCAGGGAGTGGTCAGGTGTCCAAGGAGCGGGTGTGGCCGCACAAAAACTCCGCCGCAGACATCGCCGAGCGCCAGGAGCGAATCCAACCACTGGTCGGAGAAGAGGGCGCCCTGCTCTTCTCCCCATCGGTGCCAATGGCCGTCCTGGCGCACTTTCAGGAGTGCGTGACCTCGCACGTGGTCTTGCCGGTGGGCGTGGTCGGGCCGCTGTGCCTGGAACTGGGCGACTACGTTTTGGGAGACGGCGGCGAGCTGGTCGAGCGTGGGCGTAGCCAAGACCAAGTCTATGTACCGCTAGCGCATAGTGAGGGCGGGTTGTCGGCGTCTTTGTTGCGCGGAGCCAGGGCCTGCAGTCAAGACGGCCCGGTGCACACGTTTGTGCTGGCAGACCGCATCACCCGCGACTCGTGTTTTGTCTTTGACGACTCAGTCCATGCCTTGGCTTTTGCGAAATTCGCCAGCGACCACCAGCCAGCCGCCAGTGCTTGGCTACTTGGTGCCGCTGCGTGGAAGTCCCAGCCGCTGCCCGCCCAGGCGCCCGTGGTGGCGCGTCGGGCCCGGCTGTGGGAGCTTTCTCCGCATGTGGTGGGCGGCGACTGTCATCTGCGCTACCACTTCACGACCGGTGATGCCTGCGGTCCGAACATGATGACCAAGAACGCCTATGCGCTGAACCAGCACTTCTTCTTGCCACTGTGGCTGGAAGCTGGCGGCGTGCCGCCTCGCCAGGTGCTCCTGGAGGCGAACATGGGCGGCGACAAGAAGCCATCAGCATCGTTTTTCGAACAGGGTCATGGCAAGACGGTGCTGGCTGAAGCGCACCTGCGCGAGCGCACCTTGCGCCGGCATCTGCAGACCTCCAGCGCCGATCTCTTGCAACTGGAGCAAGTTGGACTGCATGGTGCCCATGCCAGCGGCATGCAGTCATTCGCCTTCACGCCAGGCTCGGCCATCGCTGCGATCTTTGCCGCGACCGGCCAGGATCTGGGCATGGTCGGCACCAGCTCCATGGCCCACGGCATGATTCGCTCTGTGGCCGATGGTGTGATCGTTTCCATGCGTCTGCCCGGTCTGGAGGTGGGCACGGTGGGCGGTGGCACCGGATTGCCCCACGCCCGCGCTCACCTGGCACTGATGGGCTGCCTGGGCGAGGGCAAGGTGTACCGCTTCGCCCAGATTGTGGTGGCTGCGGTGCTGGCGCTTGAAGTCTCAGCGGCGGCGTCCATGGCGTCTGAGGGGAGCCGCAATTTCGCCTTGGCCCACACTGTGTACGGTGGCGCCCGTTTGAGTGGGATGCCACCACGAGGGTCCGAGTGAATTACTAGCGGGCTTGGGCCCGCATCAGTCGAGAGGTACAGATGACCGCCAGATAGCAGGTGTCGCAGTCGTCATCCAGATCCTCGCGAGCGGCCAGCTGCGGGCGGCGGGTCGTGGTTTGCGGCCGGTAGTGAGGTCGGGCTGAAGTGAGGTCCACCGTCTTTGCCAGCATGGGCCGCCGCCGCTGACTGCCGGGGCCGTCGGGAGGGGCATCGAGCCCGATGCGGACGGCATGCTGGGCGATGTCCGTGGTCAGGTGCTCCAAGAAGGCGGTGCCGTCCAGATCGATCCGGTCAGCGTCCTCCCGGAGCTGACTGTGCATGGTTTCCATGATCCGCAGCAGGTCGTCGCGCATGATGCGTAACTCGGCCAACCGCTCGGCCGGCAGATGGGCGATAGCCGCCTTCAGGTAGTGATCGGCAAAGGCCTGGTGGCGCGACTCGTCTTGCAACACACGCCGGGACATGTCTCCGAACAGCGCCTGAGGCTGACTCTTGGCGAACATCTGATAGAAATTCTTGGCGAACAGGTCGGAAATCAAAATGCCCCACACCCAGTCCACGCGGTCGCCCTGGCGCAGGCGGTGGTGGTACCTGAGCATCGAGGGCATCTGTCGAATCGGGATCGGCTCTTGGTCCATGTGGTGATACAGGCGGGTTAGGGCCTCGAAATGACGGCCCTCGTCCATCATGAAGCTGCACAGGTAGACCTGGGCCGTGCTCTCGCCAGCTTCGGCCATCTGCGGCAAAATCGCTGCCGCACCAAGCATTGCCGACTGTTCGCCGAGATAGACCGGAGTCAGGATGCGGCCCAAGGACCGGCACTGGGCTTGGGTAAAGACCAAGGGCGACTCCCAGTCCAGGTCGCGCGACGACCATTGGGCGTGGACGCCCTTGTGAAAGAGATTGAGCAGGAGGTCCTCGCTCAGGTCCGGGAACAGCCGAAACATGGCACACCCCCGCCGTGCAGTCGCATCTCCCAGGGTCTTGGCGCCGATCCGTCCAAAGGAGGCGAATTCGCCGCTGAGGCGCCGGCGCCCTGCCAGTCGGGCGCTTGATCAGTCATCAATCGGATGAACTGTGATCTCTGGCCAGGCAAGCTCCGGAAAGACGGCGCCAAGGGCCTTGGCCATCTCCTCCGGGGACTCGTCAACGACCATGGCGCCGGTGCCGCTTTCCACCGCAGCCAGGCGCTTCAGACGGCCAGCTTTGCGCATCAAGGGCAAGAACTCAGCATGCAGATGCCAGTCCTCTCCTGCCTGCCGCGGCGCCGGGAACAGGCACATCATGCCGGGCATCGGTTCTCCGAACAGGCTGTCCAGAGCCTGACTGACCGCCAGCAGGCAGGCAGCGAATTCGCGGGCAGCGGCGTCTGAGAGCGCCAGCGAGCGCTGGCCGTGGGTACTGACACTGACGTGGGTCTCAAAGGGAAAGCGGGCAAAGTCAGGCACATAGACGTTCACCTGCTGACCGCTATAGAGCATCCGTGCGCCCGCCGCCTCCATCCGCTGAACGGCACACATCAGGCAGTCGTGGTGCCGCTCGCGAAAAGCGGTCAGGGCCTGCACCTTGTCCAGGACTCGGGGCGGGAGGAAGGGAAACGCGAACAGCTGACCGTGCGGGTGGGTGAGTGTGTTGCCGGCGTCCTCGCCGCGGTTCTCGAACGGAAAGACGAACTCCACCTCGGGGTCTTCTTCTGCGTGGCGCTGCCGATCCGCCCACACCCGAACCAGGCGGAGCACAGCGTCAGGGGACAAGGTCGCGAACCGTCCCTCGTGCACCGGACTGTAGACGATCACCTCTGACCGGCCCCGGGCCGGTCGGCGGCCGGCCGGGAAGGGCCCGCTGTCCGGGGCGGGAGGGTCGGAGACCAGAGCCGGGAAGCGGTTGTCGAAGGCGGCCAGGGCAAAATCCGCCAAATCTTCGGCACCGCCCGGGCAAAACGGGCAGCCGTCCGGCATGGTCGGCCGCAGGTGGCGGTCGCCAGTGACCAGATTCCAGGTGCCCAGCAGCGGATGCCAGCGTAACTCTCTAAGCCCCGCAGCTGACGGCAATCGCACGGACGGTTTGGCAGTGGTGGCGGCGGGGCGCGGGGCTTTGGCGGCGAATGAATAGAAGTCGAACCTGCGGCCATCTGTGCGCTGTGTCGATTGGCGGGACATGTATTCGACAGGCAGCCGATGCAGCGGGGTGGGCATGGTACGAAGACCTCCTTGATGGTACGGCCAGCATTGAGCGACCCTGCGCTGTCTGCTATTGTCCAGGCCAGAAGGCATATCTGGCAAGTCCTGTTGGCTACAGGCGACAATTCCCGCAACCGCCTTGCCGGCAAGTCATCCGATGGCGACCGAATTGAGGGGGCGAGAACGCCGATGGCGAGAGCTGGGCGCACCATGGTGGCCTTGGTCACGGGCGGGGTCCACGGTCTGGGCCAGGCTGTCTGCCAGCGCCTGAGCGCTGATGGGATGCGGGTGTACGCCACCGGCCGGCGGCCCGCCGAGACCGTCGGGGCCAGGGCGCTGCGAGCCGTCGCCAGCAGCGGAGCGGTGCGGACCGTGGTCGCTGACGCTGGCGATGTCGAGGCGACCGGCCGCCTTTTTGCCGAGATCAAACGGCGTGAAGGTCATTTGGACGTCTTGGTCAACGCTGCCGGGCCTTACGTCAGCGAACGGAGAGCGCTGGCCGATTACAGCAGCGACGAAGTATCGGCACTGTTTGCCGGCAACGCCCTCGCCGTCGCCGAGCATTGCCGCCTGGCCATTCCGCTGATGGCGAAAGACGGCTTCGGCCGGATCATCAACTTTGGCTACGATGGTGCCGGCCGCCTGGCGCCGTGGCCCTACCGAACCGCCTATGCAGCCGCCAAGGCGGCAGTGGTAGCCCTGACTTTGAGTCTGGCCCAGGAGGTAGCCAGCGACGGCATCACGGTGAATGCGATCTGCCCAGGCCGGATCGACGATCCGTGGAAGGAACGCTCGATTGCCCAAGCCAGGCGCCAGAGCGCCACCGCTGCCGCTGCGGCCCCAATTGGCCGCCCAGGCTGCGGCGAGGACGTGGCCCGCCTGATCGCCTTTCTGGTCGAGCCCGACTCGGATTACCTGACCGGGTGTGTGATTGATCTCAACGGCGGAGAGGACGTGCGTCGTGGCAGACAGGCACATTGACCAAGAGCGGGCCGAGCGGGCTGTTTTAGAATTGCTGGCCGCACTCGGGTTGGACCGGGAGCCGACCATGGCCGAGACGCCATCTTTGGTCGCAGAGGCGTGGGCTGAACTGTGTGCAGGCTTGGAGTCCTCACCGCCCCACTTGGCCTTGATGTCCGGCCCAGACGGCCCCGTGTCCCTGGGCGGACTACGCTTTTTCTCCCTGTGCGAGCACCATCTGTTGCCCTTTTTCGGCGTGGCCCAGGTGACCTACCTACCGGCAGGACAGCTGGCTGGCATCGGCGACATCGCCCGCCTGGTCGATAATCTCGCCCGCCGCCCCACCATCCAGGAGCGACTGACCGACGCCCTGGCCAGACGGCTGATGGATGACCTGCAAGCGCAGGGCGTGGCCGTGCGGCTGGAGGCGACGCACCTGTGCGTTACCATGCGCGGCGCCAAGCAGAGCGAAAGCCGCCTGATCACGGAGTGCCGGCTGGGTGATCTGGGGCGATGGGGCGGCTGGCCGAAGTGAGCGGCGAGCGCTCAAGAGCCCTGTTCGACCGGGCGTTACACGTGGTCCCGGGCGGGGTGATGAGCCCCGCCCGCAGCTTCGGGTCGGTAGGGCTGGAGGCTCCTGTCTTCCTGGAGCGCGGCGAGGGCGCCTGGGTGTGGGACGCCGATGGCAACCGCTACATCGACTACCTGGGCGCCTTTGGCCCGCATATCCTGGGCCACGGCGACTGCCGCCTGACCGCTGCCCTGGTCGCACAGGTGCAAAACGGCATCTTGTTTGGCACGCCGCACCAGGGCGAAGTGCTGCTGGCGGAAAAACTGGTGGCGGCGGTGCCGTGTCTGGACCAGGTGCGGCTGGTCAGCTCGGGAACTGAGGCCCTGATGTCCGTGGTCCGGCTAGCTCGGGCCGCCACCGGTCGTGACCTGGTGCTGAAATTTGACGGCCACTACCACGGTCACTTCGACGGGGCATTGGTTGCGGCTGGATCAGGCGCCAGCCAAACCGCGGACGGCGGTTCTAGCGGCATCCCCGCACCGATCCGACACAGAACCCTGTCCGTGCCCTTCAACGACTTGGCGGCCGCCCATCGGGCGGTGGCAAGCCACGCTCAGGAGCTGGCCCTGATCTTGGTCGAACCCATCTGCGGCAACATGGGGGTGGTGTGGCCGCACCAGGGGTACCTGCAAGGGCTGCGCACTCTGGCGGACGAGGCGGGCTGCCTGCTTGCCTACGACGAGGTGATCGTCGGCTTTCGGGCCCGTTTCGGACCAGCCTATCCGCTGGTCGGTCCCGCTCCCGACTTGATCGCCTTTGGTAAGGTCTTGGGCGGAGGACTACCGCTTGGCGCATACGGCGGCAGGCGTGAGCTGATGCAACTGGTGACGCCGCTGGGGGCGATGTTTCAGGCCGGCACCCACGCCGGCAACCCCTTGTCCGTGGCGGCTGCGCTCACGCTCCTGAAGATTTTGGCCGAAGACGGGGTCTACCAGCGCTTGGAAGCGGGCTCAAAGCAGTTGGCAGATGGGCTGTTGGCTGCCGGCCTCCGCCACGGCTGGCCCGTGTCCCTCAGCCGGCTGGGCTCGACCTGGACCTTATTCTTCACAGCGCAGGCACCGTCTGACCTAGTCGGAGCCCAATCGCAAGACCAGGCGCTGTTCGCCCGCTTTTTTGGCGGCATGCTGTCAGCGGGCGTGCTGCTCGCCCCCAGTTTTTATGAGTCTTGGTTCTGGACTTTGGCGCACGGAGAGGCGGAGTGCGAGCGGACGCTGCAGGCGGCGGAGCAGGTGTTCGCAGCCGGCTGAGCAGTTGCTGAGAACCGACCAGCGCGCACTTGTGCCCGGCCACCGCATGGGGCAAAATGAGCCGCAACCACAGCCCAACAGATGTGAACCAAGTGAGGAGGCCACCGGTGAGTTGGTCCACGGAGCCGCCCTATCCCTTTGCCGGAGTGATCTCGCCGCCGTTGCCCGGCCGGCTGGCCAAGCCTCGCCGATCCGGGGTGACGATGATCCTGGACAAGGGCTTGGGCGTGAGCGCTACCGCCGATGTGCTCAGCACGGGGGCAGCCTACATTGACTACTGGAAATTGACCTTTGGCACCTCGTACTTCTATCCGGAACTGGTCTTGCGGGAGAAGATCGGTCTGCTGACCAAGGCTGGCATCCCCATCTACCCCGGCGGCACCTTCTTGGAGGTCGCGGTCTGGCAAGATGCCCTGGCACCTTTCTTGGATCGGTGTGTGGCCCTTGGCTTCACGGCGATGGAGGTCTCCGACGGCACCGTACCGCTCAGTGCAGCCACCCGGCGCCAGGCCATCTCCATGTCGTTGGACCGTGGACTGACCGTGCTCACGGAGGTCGGCAAGAAAGATCCGAGCGAGAAACAGAGTTACCAGCTGATTCATGACGAGATCGAAGCTGACGTTGCAGCTGGCGCAGCCTATGTGACGATCGAGGGCAGGGAGTCTGGCCTCAGCGTGGGCATCTACAACGACCAAGGTGGAATCCAAGAAGAGGTGGTTGCGGGCATCTTGGACGGTGTCAGCGACCCCGAGGTGGTCTTGTGGGAGGCGCCGCAGCGCAGTCAGCAAGACTGGCTGATCCGCCACTTCGGCCCCAACGTCAACTTGGCGAACATTCCACCTGGGGAAGTCGTGGCGCTGGAAGCGCTGCGTGGCGGATTGCGCTCGGACACGTTGAGACCTTGCCTGGATCCCAGTTGGAGCAGTCCAAAGGAGCGCTGAGCCGCCTGGTTCGCATCATCTCAGGCGTCGCTCGCGGCCTGCGCTTGGTGACGCCCAGCGGCGCCGACACCCGGCCCACGGCGGACCGGGTCAAGGAGAGTCTGTTCTCGATGCTGACCAGCCGGCTGGACCTCAACGGGGCGGTGGTCGCCGACCTCTATGCTGGCAGCGGGGCGTTGGGGCTGGAGGCAGCGAGCCGCGGAGCCGCCAGGGTGGTGCTGATCGACCGGGATGCCAGCGCAGCCCGCACGTGTGCCGAAAATTGCCAGCGGGTGGCCAGGGCCAGCGGACAGGTCGACGGCACGCCGATCGAGGTGATCACCGCAGCAGTGGAAGCTTCTTTTGGCCGATTGGCTGAGGCTGGCCCCTTCGATCTGATTCTGGCCGACCCCCCATACGGATCAGCCGATGCCCAGTCCCTATTGACGGCGGCACCGTGGCAGATCTGGCTCAAAGATTGGGGCTGGCTGGTGGTCGAGCACCGCCAGCCGCTGATACCAGGGGCGGACCTGGCACAAGTCGAACACCGCCGCTACGGCACGCATCTGATCACGTTTTTCCAACGGAGGCGAGAGCACTGACCACTGCGCTTTACCCGGGCACCTTCGACCCGCCCCACTTCGGTCATCTGGACATCGTGCGTCGGGCGTCAGGCCTATTCGACCGGGTGGTGGTCGGCGTGTTGGCCAATCCGCAAAAAGAGCCCCTGTTTAGCGCACAAGAGCGCCAGCGTCTGTTGCTTTCCGCCACAGCCGAGATCCCTGGCGTCGAGGTGATGGTCTTTGAAGGACTCACGGTCGAGTTGGCAAGACGGCTGCCGGCCCAGGTGATCGTGCGCGGTCTGCGGGCGATCTTGGATTACGACTACGAGGTGCAGATGGCACTGATGAACCGTCAGTTGGCCAGTGAGATCGAGACCTTGTTCATGTTGACGGCTTCGCGCTATAGCCACCTGTCCTCAACCTTGGTCAAGCAGATCTCGACCTTTCATGCGCCCTTGGGCGAGATGGTGCCGCCAGCCGTAGCGGCAGCTCTTGAGCAGCGGGCACGGACTAAGGGCGAGAAGAATAGAGGGTAATCGGCCGCCGGAGAGCCGCGCTCGCGATCGGGTGATCAGCTGATCAGGCGCAGACGCCAGCGGCGCAAGTCAGGCGTTTTAGGTGGGGCTGGGGGGCAGCAGCCATTGATTTTGCCCCAGAGGTCGCTCGACCAGATGATGGCTCGGTGGCCCCAGCCCATGAAGGGAAAGGCCGCCCTGGTCGCCATCGACGGGATGGGCGGGGCCGGAAAGACGACTCTGGCAGACGCCGTGTTGGCTCATGGGCCTGCGCCGATAACGCTGGTGCACGGCGATGATTTCTACAGGCCAGAGCAGCCTAACTGGGCCTCTTGGACACCTGCCGAAGGTTACGAGTGCTACTTTGATTACCAGCGGTTAGTCCAGCAGCTGCTGGAGCCACTGCGGAGCACTACCAGCGCTCGCTTCCAGCGCTACAACTGGGCCCGCAACCGACTGGACAGCTGGGTCGAGGTGGCTGCCGAGGGCGTGGTGGTGGCGGAGGGTTCCAACAGTTGGCCGGTTACATCTACTTTCATCGGTAAGTGTGATATACTGTAGGCATGAAACTTAGTGTTTGGGCGAAGGAGCAAGGCATAACCTACCAAGCCGCGTGGCGAATGTACCGCGACGGCAAACTGCCGGTGCCAGCGGAGCAACTGCCCACAGGCACCATCATCTTGAAGCCACCGAAGGAGGAACCAACCGGGGTGGCGGTTTATGCCCGCGTGTCCTGGTCTGGCCAGCGTTCCGATCTGGATAGGCAGGTGGCCCGTGTGGTCGAGTTTGTGACGCGCAAAGGCTGGTCCGTGGTGCGCACGGTAACGGAGGTGGGTTCGGGACTCAATGGTCATCGTCCCAAGCTTATGAAGGTTCTCGCGGACCCCTCCGTCGCCATCGTGGCCGTCGAGCATCGAGATCGGTTGATGCGATTCGGCGCCGAATATGTCGAGTCTGCGCTTGCCGCCCAGGGTAGGCGGCTTGTGGTGGTTGATCCGGGAGAGACGAAAGACGACCTGATGCAAGACATGATCGACGTGCTGACCAGCATGTGTGCGCGTCTGTATGGCCGCCGGTCGGCCCGACACCGGGCGGAGAAGGCGCTCCAGGCGGCAAGCGAAGAGGTGGAAGCATGACGGTCAACCAAGCGTTCCGCTACGAGTTGGACCCAGCGCCGTATCAGCGGCGGCTATTGGCTCGGTCCGTCGGCACCGCCCGCTACGCCTACAACTGGGGACTGGCTCAGTGCAAACAGCGGCTGGACGCCGGTCAGCCGGTGCCCCACGCCATCGAGTTGCACCGCCTCTGGAACGCGGAGAAGGCGCAGCGCTCCTGGGTCTATGCCGTCTCCAAGTGCTGCGGCCAAGAGGCGCTGCGCGATCTGGACCGCGCCTTCACCAACTTCTGGCGGGGAAGGAGACAAGGGCGTCCAGTCGGATTCCCCCGATTTCGGCGCAGGCATGAGGGACGGGACTCGTTTCGACTCACCGGCAGCATCGCTGTCTCGGCGGGCCGCATCATCCTGCCCAGACTGGGGACGATCCGCTCCAAGGAGGGAACCG
>JAJZLY010000023.1 GCA_021850485.1 Bacillota bacterium
CGACCTGATCACGCTGGACGGCTCCAGCGGCAAGGTGTACGTCGGCCAGGTGGCGACCCAGGAGCCCGATCTCGGCCCGGAGGTTGGCGTGCTGCTGAGCTGGGCCGATCAGATTCGCAAGCTGGGGGTGCGGGCCAACGCCGACACCCCCGAAGATGCGGTGCGGGCCCGTGAGCTGGGCGCCGAGGGGGTGGGGCTTTGCCGCACCGAGCACATGTTCATGGCCAAAGACCGCCTGCCGGTGGTGCGGCGGATGATCATGGCCGAGACTGTGGAGGAGCGACGGGCCGCTCTCAGCGAGCTGTTGCCGATGCAGCAGCAAGACTTCTCCGGGATCTTGCGGGCGATGGCGCCGTATCCGGTCACCATCCGCCTGCTCGACCCGCCGCTGCACGAATTTCTGCCGCACATCTCCGAGCTGGAAGTGGAGGTGGCGGTAGCCCGGGAGCGGGGCGAAGAGGGGTCTGCCGGCTACCGCCAGGCAGCCGGGCTGCTGCGCCGGGCCAAGGTGCTGGCCGAGGCCAACCCGATGCTCGGCTTTCGCGGCTGTAGGCTGGGCATCGTCTACCCGGAAATCTATGAGATGCAGGCCCGGGCCATCTTCCAGGCGGTGGCAGCCCTTCGCCAAGAGGGCGTGATGGCCGAGGCCGAGGTGATGATCCCCTTGGTCGGGATGCGCCAGGAGCTGGCGATGATGCGCCAGCTGGTCAGTGAGGTGCATGCCGAGGTGGCGCTGGAGAGCCAGGTGACCATGCCCTTGGTGGTTGGCACCATGATCGAGGTGCCGCGGGCGGCGCTGACTGCCGGCGAGATCGCCGAGGAAGCCCAGTTCTTCTCCTTTGGCACCAACGACCTGACCCAGACCACCTTTGGCTTTTCGCGAGACGACGCCGAAGGCAAGTTCTTGCCGGCGTACCTGGAGCGAGGCGTACTCGCCGACAACCCGTTTGCCACCTTGGACCGAGACGGTGTCGGCGCCTTGATGAAGATGGCGACGGAAGAGGGCCGCCGCCGGCAGAGCAAGCTGAAGGTGGGCATCTGCGGCGAACACGGCGGCGATCCTCGCTCGATCGCCCTGTGCCAGGAACTCGGGTTGAATTATGTCTCCTGCTCGCCCTACCGGGTGCCCGTGGCCAGACTGGCCGCGGCGCATGCCGCCATGGCCGCCGCCGAGGTGTCCTGAAACGGCCGGCCCTTGCCTGAGGGAGGACTGGGAGGCCTGGGAGAAAGCCTCTTTGTCGCCACACGCCGCTCTGGCCGGGCAAAGCCAAGGCCGCGTCCGGCCAGAGGCAGAGGATGTGATCCGCACCGCCTTTCAGCGGGATCGGGACCGCATCATCCACTCCAAGGCCTTTCGCCGGCTGAAGGACAAGACCCAGGTTTTTTTGGCCGCTGAGGGCGACCACTACCGCACCCGCCTCACCCATACCCTGGAGGTCGCCCAGATCGCCCGCACCATCGCCCGGGCGCTGCGCTTGAACGAGGACCTGGCGGAAGCGGTGGCGCTGGGCCATGATCTGGGGCACACCCCTTTTGGCCACGCCGGCGAAGAGGTGCTGACTCAGTTGTACCCAGGCGGCTTTCGCCACAACGAGCAGAGCCTGCGGGTGGTGGAGGTGCTGGAGCGGCCGGGTGGGCTGAATCTCACCTTCGAGGTGCGAGACGGCATCTTGAACCATATCGCAGCTGGCCAGCCGGCCACACTGGAGGCGCGGGTGGTGCACTTCTCAGACCGCATCGCCTATGTGAACCATGACATCGACGATGCCCTGCGCGGCAATGTGCTCTCCGCAGACGAGATCCCGACCGACATCTTGGACGCCTTGGGCCGCACCCACGCCGAGCGCATCGGCACCTTGGTCCAAGACATCGTCGCCAATTCTGCGGGAAACGGCGAAATCAAGCTGTCTCCGCCTCGCCAGCAGGCGCTGTCGGAGCTGCGCACCTTCTTGTTCGAGCGGGTGTACATCGGATCAGAGGCGAAACGAGAAGAAGAAAAGGCCAAGGGTGTGGTATTGGCCCTTTATCAGGCCTATCTGGCAGACGTGGAGCATCCGCCCGGCCAAGACGGCGAGGAGGCCGTGCGCGACTATGTGGCCGGCATGACCGATCGCTTTGCCATCGCTGCCTTCCGCCGCCGATTTGTGCCCGGAGAATTTCGCCTGGACGACTGACGGAGGTTGAACGTGCCCTCATCCCAGGACGTGGTGGCCGAGATCAGAAGCCGCGCTCCGATCGCAGAAGTGGTCGGGGAGACGGTGGCATTGCGCCGCCAGGGGCGACGGCTGGCCGGCCTGTGTCCCTTTCACTCCGAGCGGACGCCGTCTTTCAGCGTCGATCCGGAGCGCGGACTGTTCTACTGCTTTGGCTGTCAGGCCGGTGGCGATGTCTTTGCCTTCGTCATGCGCCGAGACGGACTTGGCTTTCGAGAGGCGCTGGAGCAGCTGGCCGAGCGGACCGGCGTGGCCCTGCCGGAGCAGGCAAGCGGCCGCCAACAGGAGTTGGATGCGCTGCGCAGGGTGCTGGAAGCGGCAGCCAGCCTCTATCAGGAGGCGCTGGTGCAACCGATGGCCGCAGCGGCCCGCCGCTACCTGGACGACCGCAAGGTGGGAGAGGCAGCGCGCGCGGCTTTTCGCCTTGGCTACGCCCCGGAGGGGCCAGACTGGCTGGTCGCCAAGTTGCGTCAGGGCGGATTTGACCCGGATCTGGTGATCCGGGCCGGAGTGGCGCAAGCGGGCCGTCAGGGCCAGCCGATCGATCGCCTGCGCCAGCGCCTGGTGTTTCCGATCAGAGACCGCCGCGGCCAGGTGGTGGGCTTTGGCGGGCGTGCACTGCTGGCAGATCAGCAGCCAAAGTACCTGAACTCACCGGAGACCGAGCTGTTTCACAAGGGCCGCATGCTCTACGATCTGTCGGTGGCCCACGGCCAGTGGCGGCAGACGCACCAGGCCGTGCTGGTCGAAGGATACATGGATGTGATCGCCCTGCATCAGGCCGGCGTGCCTGGGGCGGTGGCATCTTTGGGCACGGCTCTGACCGAGGAGCAGGTGCGGATTTTGGCTCAGGCGGTGGAGCAGGTGCAGGTCGCCTATGATGCCGATGCGGCCGGCGAACACGCCACCAGCCGCGGCTTGTGGCTGCTGGCCGGCTCCGGGATGGATGCCCGGGTGGTGCGGCTGCCGGCGGGAGAAGACCCCGACTCGGTGCTGCGTACGGGCGGCGTGGCACTGTGGCACAGTGCGGTGGAACATTCCCGCCGCCTGATCGACGCCCTCACCGACCAGGCGCTGCAAGAGGTGGACCTGGCCACACCGCGCGGCAAGCGGCAGGCCGCTCAGGCGGTGTTGCCAGGTATTTTGCAGCTGCCAAGCCCAGTGGAGCAAAGCGAGGAGATCCGCCGCCTGGCCCAGCGGCTAGGGGTGGAAGAGGCCGCCCTGTGGCAAGAGGCCAGGCGGGCCGGTGCACCGCAGGTGCGGCTGGCCACCCGGCCGGCTGGGCCGCAGGCCGCAAGCGGCAAAGTGCGGCGGCGGCTTTTGATCGAGGAAGAAATTCTTCGCATCTTGGTGCAGGATCCTAGCCGTGCCTCGCAAATGAATGATGTTCGGTTTGAGACACCAGGTGCAGATCTGGTGGTTCAAGATTGCTTTTTGGGTGCTGACCCGGCCCGCAATGAAAGCGCCGAGGCGGCGCGGCTGTGGGCGCGCGTCGCCGTCAGTGATCGGCCGGTCGGAACCTGGGAGACGCTTTATCCGGAATGGCTACGGGAAGGAAGGCAAGAGCGACTTATGGAACTCCAACAAGTGGTGCGGCAGACAGAAGCCGCAGGCGATGTTGTGCCAGCCAGCCTGTTGCAAGAGCTCTCCCAGCTGAAGCAGGAGGTCGAGCGCAACCGCCATGTATGAGGAGGTCACATCGATAGTGGACGAGGCCCAGGGCAAACTGGACCTCTCGATCGAGGGGGTCCGGGAACTCGTCGACAAGGGCAAGGAAAAAGGCACCCTGACCGCCCATGAGGTGGAGGGTGCCCTGGAGCGCGCCGACATCACGCCGGAGCAGTATGAGGAGATCTTGGAGGGCCTGACCGAGATCGGCATTAAGGTTTCCGGCCCGGACGCCGATGATGTGCCGTCGCCCGAAGAGGAAGCGCCGATTGCAGACGGCATGGCCACAGACGACCCGGTCAAGATGTACCTCAAGGAGATCGGGCGCGTCCCGCTGCTGACGGCGGCGCAAGAAGTGGAATTGGCCAAGCGCATCGAGCTCGGCGAGGAAGAAGCCAAGCGGCAGCTGGCCGAGGCCAACTTGCGCCTGGTGGTGTCCATCGCCAAGCGTTACGTGGGACGCGGCATGCAGCTTCTGGACCTGATTCAAGAGGGAAACTTGGGCCTGATCAAGGCCGTTGAGAAGTTTGACTACCGCAAGGGGTACAAGTTCTCCACTTACGCCACCTGGTGGATCCGCCAGGCGATCACCCGGGCCATCGCCGACCAGGCCCGTACCATCCGCATTCCGGTGCACATGGTGGAGACCATCAACAAGCTGATCCGGGTATCGCGCCAGCTGGTCCAAGAGTTGGGCCGCGAACCGACGCCAGAGGAGATCGCCGAAGAGCTCGACATCACGGTGGACCGGGTGCGTGAGATCCTGAAGGTGGCCCAGGAGCCAGTGTCGCTGGAGACACCGATCGGCGAGGAAGAGGACTCTCACCTCGGTGACTTCATCGAGGACGAAGACGCTCTGGCGCCAGCGGTGGCCGCCTCCTTCCTGTTGCTGCGCGAACAGTTAGAAGAGGTCCTGGATTCTCTGACCGAGCGCGAACGCAAGGTGCTAAGACTGCGCTTTGGCTTGGACGACGGCCGGGCCCGTACCTTGGAAGAAGTGGGTCAGGTGTTTGGCGTGACCCGCGAGCGGATCCGGCAAATCGAGGCCAAGGCCCTACGCAAGCTGCGTCATCCCACCCGATCGAAGAAGCTGAGAGATTATCTGGAATAGGCCCGGTGAAGTTCAGGCGCAGCAGAGCTTGTTCTGCCCGGACTGGTGCCATGAGTCTGGATAAAGCCCCTGGGTTCGGACGTCGCCCCATAGGAGCTGCTGCTGATCGGCGCGAACGCCAAGCGCCCTGCCGTAGCCACTCAGTCCTGGAAGGCCCGGCCCGTCTCGACCAGCGTCTTGAGGTCGCTGAGCACCCAACTCCAGCCGCCACCTGCACCATCGGCCTCGAGTTGGCCGGATAAAATGGCCGCGTGTTGCGGCGCACCTGTGAAATCGTGGATCACGGTCAGCTTGGTGACGCCGCCTTGACCTTCCTCAATCTCGTAGGTGAGCCGGGTGAACGGCTCCGACCTCAGCGTCGCGTCCATCGGCATCCACCAGGTGAGGACCAGTTTGTGCGGTGGATCCAGTTCGATCACCTGGCCGTGGACGCCCACCTCCGACGCCGTCAGGTCTGGCGGAGCGCCTGCAGGCATCTCGTCAGGCAAAAACCCGCGGTAGGCGCCCCCGGGTCGCAGTTCATATTCGCCACGCCCGCCAAAGCCGTAGCGTGCGTTCCACTCCGGTTTGGTGATGGCGTCCCAGATCGCCTGGGGCGTGGCCCTGATGTAGACCCGGTAGACCTGGGTGCTCAGGTCTTTTTCGGTCGCACTCATCGTGTCGCCTCCTCTTCGAGCTTCGCCTTGAGCTCGGCCAGCGCCGAGACCTGGCGTTTCGAGAACTTATCGATCCAGCGGTCATGGATCAGTCGGATCGGCACCGGGTTGAGAAAGTGGAGCTTCTCCCGGCCCGACCGTCTGGTGACCACCAGCCCGGCATCCTCGAGAATGCGCAGGTGTTTCATGACCCCATGGCGCGTCAGTTCCAGCGTGGACTCCAGTTCGCTCAGCGTGCGGCCGTCACGCACGAACAGCTGGTCCAACAGGAAGCGACGTTGCGGGGCTGCCAGCGCCTTGAAGACACGGTCGTCGTCTGTCACGATCGGAATGATACGTGACCAAAAGGTCACATGTCAAGCGCTCTCCGATCCATGACTCGCCAACCTTTAGATGCAAGCGCCCAGCGGCATAGAGTCCTAGAGCGACCCCCAGCAGTGTGCGAATCAGCTGACGGGTCGGGAGCTGGGTTGCGTCCGCAGCGATGGCACGCGGCGTGGGCGGTTTCGCCGGTCGCGTCGTGCAGCGGACCGGGATCGCACTCGTGCCCGTAGAGGTGATCTGACCCGGTCGCTGCCGGGCCGATCAAGACGAGCTTTCGAAGCACGCCTGGCCAGGCTAAAGGCGCGTGGCCCCGGGCTGCGACGGCCAGGAAGTGCGAACGAGATGGTGAGAGACGGGACCAAGAGCGCCAAAAGGAATATAATGGAAGACCGAGAGCGGGATAGGCACCTGGGCCCCAGTCGGGGCCGACCTATAAGGGAGTTGCTTCCATGGCCGTAGCGCCAGATCGCACCAAACAGCACCTGCTCCCTGGTCTGCGCAAGGCGGCTACTGGGATTCCTGGGTTGGACGAGATCACCGGCGGCGGCCTGCCAGCCGGGCGGACGACCTTGGTCTGCGGCACCGCCGGGAGCGGCAAGACCTTGCTTAGTTTGCAGTTCTTGGTCTACGGGGCGTCGGCACTGGGCGAACCCGGCGTTTTCATATCCTTCGAGGAGCGCCCCGAAGACTTGGTGGTGAACGTCGCGTCCTTGGGGGTGGACCTGGCTGCCTTGGTGGCCGAGCATCAGATCTACTTGGACCATGTCGAGGCTGGGCTGGATCAGATGGAGCCGACGGGGAGCTACGACTTAGAGGGGCTGTTCGTTCGGCTCGGCTATGCGATCGACCAAATCGGGGCCAAGCGAGTGGTGCTCGACACCTTGGAGGTCTTGTTCCAGGGCCTGCGCGACAGCACCGTGGTGCGCGGCGAATTGCGCCGACTGTTCCGATGGCTGTCCGATCGTGGCATCACCGCCATGGTCACGGCCGAGGCCGGCGCCACCACCCTGACCCGCTACGGCATCGAGGAGTACGTCTCAGACTGCGTGCTCTCCTTGCACCAAGATCTCGACAGCGGCATCTCGACCCGTCGGCTGCGCGTCGTGAAATACCGGGGATCGCAGCATGGTAGCAATGAATGCCCATTTTTGATCGACGCCAACGGCGTGGCGCTGTTTGCCATCACGTCGCTGTCCCTGGACCACCCGGCCGGAACTGAGCGGCTGTCCAGCGGCGTGGCCAAGTTGGACCAGATGCTGGGTGGTAAGGGATTTCTGGAAGGTAGCGCCATCTTGGTGTCTGGGCACGCCGGCAGCGGCAAGGGGAGCCTGTGTGCGCACTTTGCCGATGCCGTGTGCCGACGAGGCCAGCGCTGCCTGTACCTGGCCCTGGAGGAGTCACCACTGCAGATTGCCCGCAACATGCGGTCGATTGGCATCGATATGGTGCACTGGCAGGAGGCGGGACTGCTGACCGTGCGTTCCCTGCGTCCGACTGGGGCTGGGCTGGAGTGGCACCTGATGGAGATGCAACGCCTAGTCCAGTTGATCGATCCGGCGGTGGTGGTGGTCGATCAGATCGGCGCCTTCGATCTGGTGGGCAGGCCGATCGAGGTTCGCGCCATGCTCACCCGGCTGACCGACTTCTTGAAGTCTCGAAACGTCACCGTCATGATGAGCGCCCTGATCAGCGGAGAGGCTGACGAGACGGAAAGTCAGGCCGGCATCTCTTCCCTGATCGACAGCTGGATCGTGCTCCGAAATGTGGAATATCAAGGAGAGCGAAACCGCACCTTGAGCGTGCTCAAGTCGCGCGGCATGGCCCATTCTAACCAGGTGCGTGAGTTTTTGGTCTCGGACCACGGCGTGGACCTGATCGATGTGCAGCTGGGACCAGACGGGGTGCTCTTGGGTTCGGCCCGGCTAGCTGCGCAGACTGCTGCCCGTGCCACCCGTGAGGAGCGCGGCCGGGAAGCGGCCCGCCAGCGGGCGGTGATCGATCGTAAGCGGATGCTGACCGAGTCAGCGGTAGTTCAGCTCCAAACCCAGTTTCAGGCGGAGCAGGCGGAACTGGAGGCGGCGCTGGATGCAGAGGCGACGCGCCTTGGTGACCTGCGGATGAGCCAGGCGGCGTCTGAGCGCGAGCGCAGCACCAACGTGGTGGTGCCGCCTCGCACCCGGCCGCTCAGAGCAAAGAGACGCTCATGAAGGCGCAGGCGGAGATGAACCCTCAGAGCGAAGAGGCGCTCGTGCAGGCGCAGGCGGAGCTGAGTTCGCTCGCCAGCGCGGCGCGCTGCCGATTGCGGTTATACGTGGCGGGCCTGGCCGCCTCTTCGACCTTGGCGATCACCAACGTGACGGACATCTGCGAGCAGGAGATGGGTGGCCAGTGCGATCTCGAGGTGATTGATATCTATCAGCAGCCGGAACTTGCCCAGCGGGATCAGATTCTGGCCATTCCAACATTGGTCAAGACCTGGCCGCTGCCGATGCGTAGCGTCATTGGCGATCTTAGCCAGAGACAGCGGGTGCTGACTGGGCTCGGCATCCTCGGCAGGCGCTGATGCGACGGCCAGTCGGAACCAAGAAGCCGAGGAGGCCTCCGCCAAAACTGACGGTGGTGGCCAATGGCTTTCGGCCCAAAGGGGTCGCGGCTGATGGGCAGCGGGATGCGGGCGAGGCCATTCCCGGCCCCGGTTTCGAAATTGACATCGCGCCTGGGAACATGCCAGACGAAGGCTATCGGCGAGTGGTCGAGTCGATGGGCGAGGGCACGCTCAGCGTCAGCCCCGACGGATTGATCCTCTATGCCAATTTGACGTTTGCCGGCCTGGTCAAGACGCCACTGGAACATGTGATCGGTGCTTCCGTGCAGACCTTCGTCTGCGCTTCTTCGCTGCCTGCCCTAGAGCGGATGATCCGATCTGAGAGTCCGGACTCCAGCCATCAGCGGATCGACTTCCAAGACAGCCAGGACTTGGCGCTGGCGACCTATTGCCACGCCTTTAGGAGCACCAGTGGCGACCTACCGACGATCGGCCTGATCGTCACCGATCTGACCGCACTGTTGGCTGGGGAGTCCGAACGGGCGCATCTTGGCGCCATCGTGGAGTCTGCTTCAGACGCCATCATGGGGCTCAGTCCCGAGTTCATGATCACCAGTTGGAACCATGCTGCAGAGGAACTTTACGGATACACTGCGGCCGAGGCGATCGGCCAGCCGGGATCCTTGATCGTGCCCAAAGAGCGCCAGCGTGCGGTGCGGGCGACCAACGCCACGTTGGCGGTGGGCGGGCGGATTGCCAGCCACGACACCGTGCACCGGCGCAGCGATGGAAGCTTGATTCCGGTTTCGGTGTCGGTGTCGCCGCTGAGAGACGACCGACAGCGCCTGGTGGGAAGCGCCCTGATCAGCCGGGATCTCCGGCTCGAGCAGGAAGCAGAAGTCCAACTGAGGCTGGCGGCATCTGTGTTTGAGAGTACCAGTCACGGCATCTTGATCACAGACAGCGTCCACCAGATCGTGGCTGTAAACAAGACCTTTAGCGTGTTGTTCGGGTTCTCCCAAGACGAACTGATCGGTCGCTCGGTGGCGGCGGCCTGGTTGTCCGAGCCGGGCATCGGTGTGTCCTATCGAAGCATCCAGATCGAGCTAGGGCGCACAGGATCTTGGCAAGGAGAGTTGTGGGCGAGACACAACGACGGGCACGTGCAGCCGATCCATCTGGTCGTATCGCAGGTGCGCGACACGCACGGGGCCGTGACCCACCATGTCCTGTTGGCTCGCGACATCAGCCAGCGCAAGGCCGATGAGGAGCGGATCGCCTTTTTGACCGATCATGACACCTTGACGGGGCTGCCCAGCCGGCTGGCGATGGCAAAGCGGCTAGAAGAGGTACTGGGCGATGCGGTCAGCCATCCGGGATCCATGGTGGCGGTGTTGTTCATCGACCTCAAACGGATGAAGGAGGTCAATGACGCCTTCGGGCACACCGTCGGAGACGATGTGCTGAAGAGGGCCGGTGAGCGCCTGAGAGGCTGCTTGCGCGAGCACGACCTGGTGGCCAGATACGGCGGGGACGAGTTTGTGGTTGTGCTGCAGGGGATGGCCGAGAGGGGGGCGGTGGAAAAGGTTGCCGCCAAGATCCAAGACGTGCTTGCCCAACCGTTGGTCGTGGACGGAGCGACCGTCTCGACAGATGCTAGCATTGGTGTCAGCCTGAGCCCGTCCGACGGCAGCGATGAGGAGACGTTGATCCGACGGGCCGGGCTCGCCATGCGTGAGGCGAAAGAGTTGGACCGGGTCGGATCTTGCTTCTACCGAGCGGAACTGGACTCTCGGGTGTTTGAGACCCTGTCGTTGGGCACGGCCTTGCGCCAAGCGATCGTCGGCGGAGAGTTGGTGTTGCACTATCAGCCGACGGTCAGCATGCCGAGCCAGCGGGTGAGCGGGGTGGAGGCCCTGGTGCGCTGGCAGCGGGCGGGCAGGGGCCTCGTGTCTCCGGCCGAGTTCATCCCCATCGCCGAGCAGCGCGGACTGATCGTGCCGCTCAGCGAATGGGTGCTCAAAGAGGCCTGTGCCCAGGCCCGCCGCTGGCAACGCCAGGGGATGGGTGCACTGACCGTCGGCGTCAACATTTCCGCCGTACATTTGAAGCAGCCAGACTTTCGGGCCTCGGTGATCGAGATGATCCGGGAATCCGGGGCGAATCCACGCCAGATCGTGCTGGAGGTGACCGAAAACAGCCTGGTGCAGCACGATCAGATGGTGGTCGATGCCTTAAACGACCTCCGCCGGCTGGGCATCGGTCTGTTCATTGACGACTTCGGGACCGGCTATTCATCGTTGACCTACCTGAAGCGGCTGCCGATCGTTGGCTTGAAGATCGACCGCAGCTTTGTCAGTGGTCTGCCCGATCAACTCAGTGATCGGGAGATCGTACGGGCCATCTTGGGCATGGCCAAGGGGCTACACCTGTCGGTAGTGGCAGAGGGAGTGGAGACCAGAGGTCAGCTGGACTTCCTGACGACAGCAGGCTGCCCGGAGGTGCAAGGGTTCTACTTCAGTCGCCCTCTGACTGGGGCACAGATGCAAGACCTCTGGCACAAAACCGGCGGCGTGTTGCCGCCCGCCCCGCAGCAGGACTAAGAAGGGACGTCGCGGCCCGCGATCCCAGTCTGACCAAAGCGGACGCCTGGACGAAGCATCAGTTTGTCGTTGGCCACTTGGTCAGGCCATCTCGCTCCAGGAGTTGCCCAAACCGAGACGCCGCCCGCCGCTTGGTCGGGTCCAGCACATGGGCGTAGGTGCGCGCGGTCACGGTGGGGTTTTCGTGGCCGAGGTGCGCCGCAATCTCGGCAATGCCAACACCGGCCTGCAGCTGTAGGCTGGCGTTGGTGTGCCGCAGGGCATGGAGACCGTAGCCAGGCAGGCCCAGTTCCTGGCGCAGATTGATCCAAGACCGCGTCACGTTGCGTCGGGACAGATGGGTGCCCAAGCGATTGGGAAATACCAGCGGCGACGACGCTTCGGCCTCGCTGCGCCGGAGCCAGATCGCCCGCAGCAAGGCGACGGTTTGTTCGGGCAGGACGATTTGGCGAAAGCCGGCGGCGCTCTTCGGGCTGCCTTCGATCAGATGACCGCTGACTTCCACTAGGTTGCGACTAACCGTGAGGGTGGAGGCGTCGAGATCGACATCGGCCCAGCAAAGCGCCAACGCCTCCCCGATGCGCAGGCCGCTTTGCCACAGAAACGAAAACAGCGGGCCCAGGCGACAGCGGGTCGAAGCGGCATCCAGACGGCGCATCTCCTCCAGGGAGAAACAGCCTACGGGTTGTGGGTGGGCGCGCGGCGGGCGGACAAGCGACATCGGATTGGCGGTGAGAAGTTCGAGGCGAACGGCCTCCGAGAGAGCGGAGCGCAGGACAGCCTGGACATAGGCCACCGTGCGTGGGGAGAGCCGGGACCCAGAGCGCGACGAAGTGGTGGCGAGCTCGGCCGTCCAGCGGCGCAAGACTGCCGCGGTGAGGGCAGTGAGCGGCAGCTCGCCAATCCGGGGCAAGATGTACAGGCGGGCCAGTCGCCGGTATGTGTCGGCGGTGGCCGGCCGCAGGCCTGGACCGACGATGGTGACGAGCCACCATTGCACAAAGACGCCGGTGGTTTGGGCCGTGCTGTCTTCGGCCAAGGCCACTCCCCCAGATCGCAGCAAGAGCGAACTGGAAGATAATACCAATATGCTGAGACGGAGGATAGGCCGGAGCGAGGTGAGCCGTGGCAACGGCTGTCAAACCGACTCGAGAAAAGGGCCGGGCGGGAACAAAAGAAGTCCGACTTGGTGTCGGGAAGGTGGATACTGGCAAGATGTCTGACCATCAGGGGAGCTGCTAAACGTGCATCGGCTACTCTCCTTGGTCCTTGTATTGCTATTCCATGCGGTGGGCACTCCCGGCGCCTACGCCCTCTCGCCAGCCACGTTTCGCCAAGACCTGAGCCTGCTTCACCAGCACCATGTACAGGTGCTGAGCTTGGCTCAGTTTGAGGGGTACATGAAGGGCACGTATCAGGTGACAACACCATCCGTCCTGATCGCCTTCGACGACGGCAACGTCTCCGACTTCACCCAGGCGGCGCCGATTTTGGCGGCGTTTCACATGCCGGCGGTTGCCTTCTTGATCGGCAGCCGGATCGGCGAGGGGCCAAACTCGCTGTCGGCGTCCCAAGTCAGGGCCATGGCAGCCAGCGGCTGGTGGAGCTTTGGCGCGCACACCTATGACCTACACTCCCTGATCGATGGCATGCCCAGTATGCAGTACGCCTTTACCCACCACGTGCTCAGTGCCACGGTCAGCCAAGACGTGTATCAAGAGGCCCAGACCTTTTCCGGCCTTGGTCTGCCCCAGCCGACCGCCTTCGCCTACCCGTTCGGCTTCTACAACACTGAGACCAACGCTCTGCTCGGCCATGCCTATCCTTTTTTGTTCACCTCAGTGCCCGGCTTCGCCCGCCCTGGGCAACGCCTGATCCCGCGCGTGGACATCGGTATTGGCTTCGACAGCCTGCTCCGCCTGAGCGGCTATCTGGCGGCAATGGACGGCTACTGGGCAACCAGTGCGCGGGGCCAAGACATCAGCCGGAATGACGACGGAATGCCGCTCGTCCCGCGGCAGTTGCCGATTGACCACCAGGTGACGCGGGTGGCCTGACCGCCCGCCTGGAGGACGGCACAGTGGCATCTGGACTGGGCAGTTAGTGTGCTCGGTCAGCCCCGATAAGATGGGAGGGCCAGAGTGTCTCGGCCGCGGCCGGCGTGCGTATACTGGTGGGGGAAGCGAGGGGATGGCCATGTCAGAAGAGCACGAGCCGCCTTACTCGTGGCGTGATCGATGGCTGGAAGAGCAGGGCAAGGTGGTTGGTCAACGCACCGGTCACCGTGCGTTCGGGTTCCAGCACATGGAAGGGTTTGCAGAATTGGCGGATGCGCTGCGCGGAGTAGATATCATTCGGCCCCGGGGGGTCGTTCGGTTTCACACCTTCGAGGAGGCGGATGCCTGGTGGACGGCGAGCACAGTGATCAGGCCCCGCCCAGTCGGGCGCCCACTCTCCGGGATCTGGTCCGGCTGTGCGAGGCCCTGAATCGGGCTGGATGCCGCTATCTGCTGATCGGCGGGTTTGCCGTGAACTATTACGGGTTGGAACGACTGACCAACGACATCGATTTGCTGGTGAGTTCGGCACCAGAAAACGTGGCTCGACTCAAGCAGGCGCTGAGCATCCTCGAAGATAACGCTGCCCAAGACATCGGCCTAGACGACATTGAGACGTACACAGTGGTCCGGGTGCTGGATGAAATCACCGTTGATCTCCTGGGTGCGGCGGGTGATGTGCGGTTTGAAAATGCCACTGCGATCCAGGTCACGCTGGGAGAGGTGGTCATTCCGATAGCTGATCTGACTACCCTGATCGCCCTCAAGCAAGGGGCCCGGGGCAAGGATCGAGCGGACCTTGAGTTTTTGTTGCAGGTGAAGAACCGACAGAGACTGGGTGGAGACCAAGGGCCTGACTGCTAACGCCGACGGCTCATGCCATGCTGTGCCCTTGCAGACGCGGGTCGGATCTGGGCTGTGAGCCGGGCAAGCGCGACGAACCGACCGGCCACGGGCAGCGATGGAGACCTTCGATAGGTTTTCTCTTCTGGCCGGACGTGAGACGAAGCCAGCATGCGGGTGAGGGGCCGAGTCCTTCTTCCGAAAGCCACAGAGTGATGCTGCGCCTGGAACTTGGCGACCGGAGCGTCTTGAGGCGGGATAGGCTGGCTCGGCAAAAGCTCGCCGCCTGATCTTGGCCCCATTTCCACGACCGGGTGCCGGCGTGTCGTGGCGGCCGTCGCAGTCGGGTGCACCTTGATGTCGACCGCACCCGTGCTATTCTACGGACATGTCAACATCTGCTGTGGCCGCCCGTCTGCACCAGCCCGGAGATCCACTTCGGGTTGAATCGGTCGCGCTCTTGGAACCGGGTCAGGACGAGGTTTTGGTCAATTTGGCCTATGCGGCGATCAATCCGGTCGACCGCTACGTGGCGCTGGGACGGGTGGCCCCGGACAGCCCCCTGCCGCGCACGCTCGGCTCCGAAGCCGTGGGTACAGTGGACGGTCGGCCGGTTCTGGTCTGCGGACACCAGCTCGGCCGCCAGCGCGACGGGCTGTGGGCCACTGCGGCCGTGGTGCCGCGCGGGGCGGTGAGCGATCTGCCGGCTGGCGTCGACCTGAGGCAGGCGGCGGCCATCGGCGTGGTGGGGGTCACCGCCTGGACGGTCGTCACCAGGCTGGCCGGGGTGACGGCGGCCGATCGGGTCCTGGTGCTGGGTGCCAGCGGTGGCGTCGGATCCACGGCCATCTCCCTCGTCCGCTCGATCGGGGCCCAGGTGTGGGGCCAGACCGAGGACTCCAAGAAGCGGGCCTGGATCTCAGCCAGAGGTGCGAGCCAGGTGGTGGTGACGGATAGCGAGCACCTGGTGGAAGAGGTGAGAGCGCTACGCCCCACGGTGGTGCTCGACCCCCTGGGTGGCCAGTTCACGGCCGGCGCCATCACGGCGCTGGAGCCCTTCGGCCGGCTGATCATCTTCGGCACATCAGCCGGACTGCGCGGCGAGATCAGCATCCAGGAGCTCTACCGCAAGGAGCTCACGGTGCTGACCTACTCGGGGCTGATCGAACCTCCGGAGCGCTTCGCGGCGGGTGTGGCGGGAGCTCTCGGCGCACTGGCCGACGGGCGCCTCCGGATCAGCGTGGACAGCGTGATGCCGCTGGCCGAGGTCAATGAAGCGCTGGCCCGCCAGGCCAACCGGGAAGTGCTGGGCAAACTGGTGCTCGATCTGAGCTGACCAAAGCAACGAAGCCCGCCGGCCTGGCCCTCAGGGTACTGGATTGCAGCGATGGCACTGTCTAAGAAGGCGTCGAACCGAGCGAGGTTGGTTGCCACCAACTGCGAGACGGGAGGAGTCAGGTCTGTCGCCACGGGTCGATGACAGCGATGCCGGAGTGGCGGAAGTCCTTGCCGTTGCGAGTGGCCAGGGCCGCACCGTGCGCCAGACAGATGGATGCGATCTGGGCGTCGAAACCGTCAATCGGCAGCCCGAGACTGTCGCGGCGGGCAACGACCAAGGCGTAGTGGGTGGCGGCAGCGGCGTCGAAAGAAAGAACGTGGCTCTCGAAGGCAGAAAAGACGTCTCTTGCCGTGGCGCCGAGAAGTTCCTTGCGCTGGCCCGCCGCCAGCCTTTCGATGCCATAGAGAATCTCACCTAGCGAGATCGAGGTCGTGTAAAGTTCGTTCCCGGATTGGGCCAGCACCCAGTCTTTCACCGCTGGGACGGGAGACGGTTTCATCAGTTCAGACAGCACATTGGTGTCGACGACAATCATGACGAGAGATCGGCGGCCCTAGGCGGCGCGGATCGCACCGGCAGGTCCAGTTCTGTGCCTCCGATGGCGGTGAAGCGATCCAGCAGTGTGGCGAGAAGGCCAGCGGACGCACTGGGCATACTGACTGCGTCGGCCAGGATGGCGCGGATCTCCGCCTCCACCGAACGGCCATGGGCGGCCGCCCGCAGGCGGAGTTGGGCTTTAACCCGATCATCCAAGTTGCGGATACTGACAGCGGCCATTGCACTCACCTCCCGGGTGCTATCAATGATAGCACTGTCATTCAGGATGGCACCTTCTTCTTGACCGGTTGTGGCTTGGCCATCACGGCCGGGTAACCAGCCGCCAAGGGTGTCCCAACGAGCGTGCCGAGGGTGCGGAGCCCAGGAGTTGATCGTTGCCGTTGGGGGCAGGGACAGATTTCTGCCTGTGACCAGGCCACACAGGTCTGCTGGCACCGCCTGCTTTGCGATAGCCGGCTCGTGCCACCGACGGAGAGAAACCTGCCCGCAGGTGGCAACGGGCCGGGGCGCCAGCAGGGGCCGTCGGCCCGAACACGTCGAAAGGGGAGCCGCATGTCATGAGCCTTCGCAGCGACACTACCTGCAGCATCGGCTGGGTGGCGGCCCGGGCCATCTTATGGGCCATCTTCCTGAGCCGCAACCATCCCACCCCATCGCCAGGTGGGTCTGTCCGCTACCCAAGGCGCACCCAGAGACAGTGTCCTAGCCGTCTCACGAGCGGGCTGACCAGGACATGTGGCGTGGTGGCCGGGCCCTCAGGGGCCCCAGCTGGCCCTCGCACTTGATTGCGACTGTCCGGAAGTCTTTGCCCGTTAACTCCTCCGTGCGCAAGACTGG
>JAJZLY010000010.1 GCA_021850485.1 Bacillota bacterium
ACACCAAGATCAAGCTGCTCAAACGCATCAGTTACGGCTTCACCAATCGGGACCGCTACCGCAAGAAGATGCTGCTCGCTTTCCTTCCCACCCTGCCAACCCACAGTTATTGACACAGAGCCTTCGGCTCCTTGACGGGCTTTTGGGCCCACCCCTACAATGGGCAGGTAGTTCAGCGGGTGGTGGCGCAGTTTGGTAGCGCGCTGCGTTCGGGACGCAGAGGTCGCAGGTTCAAATCCTGTCCACCCGACCAGGTAACTTGGTGCCGCGCCACCTGGCGGCGGCACTTTTTGTTGCGGCGACCAGTCCCCCCGGGACTCGTCGGGCCAACCAGCCGTCGAGCTGGTCAGCGGCACCCGGATATCCCTGGTCACGAAGGCGCGCTCTGGCGTCCGGCCACGGCATATAGGCCACCACAGCCGTCTCGTCGCTGGGGCGTGGCTGACCGGAAGTGGCGCGCATCAGCCACACCACCACCACCTTCTCGAGGGCGGGTTGGTTGGGTAGCGGGTAGCGCATGCGACCGAGGTAGCGCACCACGGTCGCCTCTACCCCGGTCTCCTCGGCGACCTCCCGGCAGGCTGTCTGCCATAGCTGTTCGCCCTTCTCCTGATGCCCTTTGGGCAAGGCCCACCGGCCATGGCGGTCCACCACCAACAACACCTGGCCACTGTCATCGACGACCAGACCGCCGCTCGCTAGCTCGCGCTGACGCACCTTACCCATCGCGCTCGGCAAACTCGCGCATCACCGTCTGATAGGTGGACGGGTATTCCGCCTGGTAGCGCAGGTAGTTAGGAACCGGATAGCGGACTCCACCCTTGGAGCACCCTTCCAGCCCCTCCACGAAGTCATCGAGCTGGTGATAGGGCAATGAGAAGGCCATCTCGTGGTCCTGAGTCTGGCCGAAGACGCGGTCTCCGTAGCAGGGCAAGATCACTTGCGCCTCGCCGGTGAGCCTGGTGCGATTGATGATTTCGGCACAATCTGCGCGGGCGCTGAAGGTGGAGGTGAGGGCGCCGCCCTTGCCAAACAACGACGCCGCAACGGCCACCATGATCTGAGCCGAGTTTCCGTAGATGGCCACCACGTCTGGGGTAAAGCTGGCCCGAGCTAGCGGGCCGATCACAATCGTGCCGGCCGCCTCTGGGCTGCTGGCCGCTACCGCTGCCTCCGTGCGCTGGGCTGCAGCTTGATCTTTGGCGTACATGCCGGCGGCCAGGCTACCCGAGGCATAACTGGCGCTAGGCGCCTCGTAACCAAAGGCCACTTGAGCAATCGGGCACGAAAGATCTGCTGCGTCCATGGCCACCGTCCAGCCGTAGCGGCGGGCGATCGAGACGCCTTGGCAGACGGAAAGCGACACGCCCATGTCCCGCTTCGGGCGGCGCGCCTTCTCCGGGATCGCAGACGGATCTTGAATAACGGCTATGGCCAGCGGAAAGGTGTCTGGTCGCAAGTAGCGTTCGATGGCCTGGGTCGCTTGCTCCAAGGACAGCATGACAACTACCTCCCAGGTCTGCGGTGGCTGGAACAGTCAAAAAGAGCCTTCGCAGGTGCGAAGGCTCTTTCCTTGTCGTCACAGGCGGGCCGGTTTAGCAGTGAGACGAGACGGCCTTTTCCTGGTCGGTGGTAAAGGAGTGACCACAGCCACAGGTCTTGACGGCGTTGGGATTCTCAATCGTGAAGCCGCTTCCAGACAGCTCGTCGATGAAGTCGATCGTGGCGCCATTCAAGATGGGCAAACTCTCCGGGTCGACCAGCACCTGAACGCCTGCGGCTTCGGCCACCGAATCGTCCGCTGTGCGCTCGTCAAAGGCCATGCCATACGAGTATCCAGCGCAACCGCCACCGGTTACAAAGACCCGCAATCCCTTGCCGGCCCCACCTTGCTCCATCATCAGGTCCCGTACCTTTTCTGCGGCCTTCTCTGTAATCGTTACCATCGGTTGGCCTCCTCGCGCAGGGCGCAAACTTCCACGGCGACAGTATACCACAGTGGCACCTGTCAATCCCTCGCTGTCAGCGCTGGGCACAGTTCCTCTAGACTCGTAAAAAAGCCGCTGACGGTCACCAGCTGGCGAGCCGCCATGGCCACACCGGCACCGTACGCCTGGCGTGATGTGACCTCGTGCGTCAGTGAAATCACCTCACCTGGCCCACCGGCCCACACCTCCTGGCGCGCGACCAGACCTTCCAGCCGCAGGGAGTGAACCGCCGTTTCCACGCCCATCGCTTCCAGGGCCGACGCCAAGTCCCGGGCGGTGCCCGACGGGGCGTCGCGCTTGGAGCGGTGGTGTCCCTCCACCACCTCGACTCGACCGAAGCGGCGACCAAGTTCTAGCGCCATCTTCCGCTGTAAGACGGCTCCGACCGAAAAGTTCGGGATCACAGCCGCGGCCAGGCTCTGGCGTTGCACCTGTGCGGCCAAAAGCGACACCGACTGCGGCTCAAGACCGCTGGTCCCAATCAGCACGCGCATGGCGCGACCCACTGCCTCCATCGCCAGCGCAACGGCCACTTCTGGCGCCGTGAAGTCCACATAGACGTCGGCTTCGGCTGGGACATGGCCGACGCTGGCGCTGATCGGCACCCCAGAGAGCGCCGGCCAGCCGAGCAGCGCGCCGAGGTCAGCACCCTGATGTTGGCGGCCAACCGCACCCACCACCTGTAGATCGTCCTGTCCGGCCAGGTAGCGCACGACCTCGGCGCCGGTTTTGCCGGTCGCCCCGCCGACGATCAGCCGCACAGCGCGCACCTTGGGCTCAAGACCGAAGCAGACTTTCCAGCTTGAGGGCGGTGCCGAGATCCCCTTCAACCCGGATCCGGCCACCCATGAACAGCGCCATACCAGAGGTTTGCCCGCCGGCCAGTGAGACGAAGTCGCCAGCGCTCAGCGACACCTCAGCCGTGGCCGGCTGGTCGCCAGCCTCAGACAAGGTGGCTTGGCCAGACGAAATGGCCAGATCGAAGTTGCCGCCGCCCTCGCCGCTTAAGTGCAGGCGGTAGCGGACCTCGAGGCCGGTCATCAACTCGGGACGACCATTGAGTCGCGCCACCAGTTCACTCAGGGTCTCCTTGGCTGCCATCTTCCCGCTCCTCTCTTACTCCAGATCGGGTCGGACTTAGCTCGTCCGCCGACCGATCATGGCCAAAAGTTCGCCGTGCGTGGCCGTAGCTCCCGCCACCACGGTCACACCGCTGTGCAGATCTTCCAACGCAACCTGCCAGGGGCCACCGCAATGATCCGTGACCACACCCCCGGCCGCCTCCACCACCACGGCGGCGGCCAGCACGTCGAACAGGCGATGCACCGGATACGACTGGCCCAGCCCGACAAAACCCCCGACCTTCCCATCGGACACAGCGGCCAGCGACCACGATGGGCAGGCGAAGAGGCGGATGCCGCGACTGGCGGCGACGACATCGACCAGCACCTGCTGAGCCAGAGACTCTCGAATCGGCCCGAAGGTGACCACGCTGTCCGCCAAAGACGCCTTGGGACAACGGATGGGCTGGCCGTTGAAGTAGGCCGTGTGCTGACCCTGGGCGCTGTATGCCTCGTGGGTTGCCAGATTGCGCACCACGGCCGCCTGGACTTGGCCATGGTGGTAGGCCACCAGCGCCGAGGTGTAGATCGGAAGACCCAAGATGGCGTTGGTGGTTGAGTCGACTGGGTCACACAGCACCACCAGCGGGTCGTCTCCCGCCACCAGGGTCAGCTCGCCGCGCTCCTCCGAAATGACCCGCAGCGGCCTGCCACCAGCAGTCAACACATCGAACACGGCCCGTTCGGCTGCCTGGTCGACCGCTGTCGTCGGCTCGCCGTCTGCGCCGTCTGCCACTGTGGCGGCCCGCTCTGGCAGCGGCAGTCTGGACACGGCTCGATCGGCCGCCTCGGCGGCGGCAACCAAGAGGGAGTAAGCGTACGGTTCCAGCGTAGCCGTCACACCGTCAGCGGCGACTCTTGCGCCGTGTGCAGGTCCAAGACATGGCGGGCGATCAGCATGCGCTGGACCTCAGAGGTTCCTTCGTAAATCTCCGTGATCTTGGCGTCACGCATCATCCGCTCCGCTGGGTATTCGTTGGTAAATCCGTAGCCGCCCAGAATCTGCACACCCTTGATCGTGCCGCGCATGGCTGCCTCCGAGGCGAACAATTTGGCGATCGAGATGGCGGCCGGGGCACGCTCGCCCTCGCCATGCAGCCAGGCAGCGCGATAGGTCAGCAGGCGCGCTGCCTGCACGTCTGTCTCCATGTCGGCCAGCATCCACTGGATGGCTTGGTGTTCTCCGATCTTCTGGCCAAACTGCTCTCTGCTCAGCGCATACGACGTTGCCGTGTCGATCGCGCCCTGGAGGATGCCAACCGCCTGGGCGGCGATGCCGACCCGGCCACCTTGCAAGGTGAGCAGGGCGATCTTATAGCCATCGCCTTCCGCCCCCAAGCGGCGGTCCTCTGGCACCGCCACCTGGTCAAGCACCACGTCGCAGGTGGCGCTGGCCCGGATACCAAGCTTGTCCAAGAGCGGGCCAAAGCTCACGCCGGGCATATCCTTGTCGACCACAAAGGCACTCAAGCCGCGTTTACCCTTGTCCTTGTCGGTGACGGCGTACACTACGTAGCGATCAGCCATCGACCCGTTGGTGACGAACACCTTGCGTCCAGTCAGCTCGTAGCCACCTGCCACCCGCTTGGCCACGGTCAGCAAGTTGGCGGCGTCTGAGCCAGCTTGCGGTTCGGTCAGGCAATAAGCTCCCAACACCTCCCCGCGGCACAGCGGCGGCAGAAATCGCTGGCGCTGCTCTTCGGATCCGTTTCGCCAGATACACTCCGCGTGCAAGCTGTTTTGCACATCCAAAATCACGGCGGTCGTGGCATCAGCACGCGCCAGCTCTTCCAGGGTGATGGCGTAGCTGATGTAGTCGAGTCCAGCGCCGCCGTATTCGGTCGGTAAGTTCATGCCCAGATAGCCCTGGGCGGCCAGCAGCTTGACCGAGGCCCATGGGAATTCCCCGCTGCGGTCGGCGTCTGCAGCCTTCGGCCGAATCACCTCTTGGGCCAGCTGATGGACCGCTTGCCGGATCGCCTGTTGCTCGTCGGTCAATTGGAAGTCCACTTCGTCCTAGGCCTCCTCAACAGGTGGGCGCAGTAGCTCGCGGGCGGCTCCCTCAGGGTCGATGCTGCGGCCTGCGATTCGCTCCACCGCCGCTTGCCAGTGGCCAGCGCCGGCGGCGGTGCGAATGTCCTCCACCACCAATTCGGCCAGCGCCTCGCTCAATCGGTGGTCGGCCTGCTGCAGCCGGCGCTGGTGTTGGCGCGCCTGCTCCTGCGGGCTGCGGCCGAAGGCGTCGATGGCGGCCATCAGGGCGTCCAGCCCTTCGCCCGAAGTGGCGATCGTCTTGGTGATCGGTAGCCGGGCCCGCTCCTTATCGACCAGGCCCAGCATCGACCGAATCTCCCGCACCGTCAGATCGGCGCCTGGCAAGTCTGCCTTGTTGACCACGAACAGGTCGCCGATCTCCAAGATGCCGGCCTTGTTGGCCTGAATGTCATCGCCAAGGCCAGGCATCAGCACGACCACGGTCAGATCAGCGTGACTCATAATTTCGACTTCGCTCTGGCCGGCGCCAACTGTCTCCACCAGCACCAGATCGTAACCGGCGGCCGCCATCAGGGCGATGGCCCCACCCAGGGCCCGGTTCACCCCTCCCAGATGGCCGCGGGTGGCCAGGGAGCGAATGAACACCCGGGGGTCTGGGTCATCCATCCGGATCCGATCGCCGAGTAGCGCCCCGCCAGAGAATGGGGAGCTCGGGTCGATGGCTAATACGCCCACCCGCCGCCCCGTTCGGGCATAGGTCCTGGCCAGGCGGTCGACCAGCGTCGACTTGCCGACGCCGGGCGCCCCGGTCAGACCGATCACCCGGCAGACCGCCGTGTGCTGCCACAGATCGGCGAGCAGGGCACGGGCGTCTGAACTGTGGGACTCCACCAGGCTAATGGCACGGGCCAGTGCCCGCCGGTCTCCCGAGCGGACGGCCAAGGCCAGTTCGGTCATCGGTTGCGGACGTGGCCGATGGTAAAGTCGACGATCTCCTGGGTCGACGTGCCTGGGCCGAACACGGCGGCCACGCCCAGCTGGCGAAGCCGCAGCGCGTCGTCTTCCGGGATGATGCCGCCGACCACAACCATCACGTCGTCCAATCCCTCTTGGCGCAGGCGGTCGATGACCCTGGGCACCAGCGTGTTGTGGGCGCCGGATAAGATGGAGAGCCCGACCACGTCGACATCCTCTTGCAGGGCGGCCTCCACAATCTGCTCCGGGGTCTGGTGCAATCCGGTGTAGATCACTTCCATGCCGGCATCACGGTAGGCCCGGGCCACCACCTTGGCCCCGCGGTCGTGGCCATCCAGCCCTGGTTTGGCGACCAGCACTCGAATCTTCCGTTGCAGCACGTCCATGCCTTTGCCGTTGCCTCCGATCGTCTGAAACTGACCACGGTGGACACGATGCGATCAGGTCTTGGGCACCCGCTTCAAGGTGATCACCACATCTTTATTCCAGACCGTCTCGGACAGCTGCTTGAAGTACTCATGCACACCGGGCGGCGTCACATCCTGACTCTCCACGTCGGTGATGTCGGTGTCGCATTCTGGGCACTCCCACTTGGGCAGGCGGCTGGCTGAGTAGGCCCAGCTGGAGCACTGCGGGCAGAGTTTGTACGGCAACGTGCTCTCTCCTTCCTTCGGTCCTGACTAGGCGACCGGCACCGGATCTGGCTGATAGGCCTCCAAAAACTCGATCACCTGGCGGGTCAGCTGACTGGGCGTAGAACTGCCGGCCGTGACGCCCACCGTTTTTTGACCGATCAGCCACCCGGGGTCAATGTCGGCTGCGGTGCCGACCAGATACGCTGGCCGATGCGCCACCTCTTGCACCACCTGAACCAGCCGGTTGGAGTTGTTGGACCGCTCGTCGCCGACCACGATCACCAGATCACACTGCTCCGCCTGGGTCACGGCTGCCTCCTGGCGAAGCTGGGTGGCCATGCAGATCTCATTGTGCACCTGAGCCTGGGGAAACTTCTGCTGCAACCGGTCGATCAGGGCTGCCGTATCCCAGCGGCTGAGCGTCGTCTGGGTGACGATCGCGACCGGACTTTGCGCCGGGATGACCAAGTCGGCCAGGTCATCTTCGGTCTCCACCAGCTGAACCCGCCCGGGGGGCGCCTCACCCATCGCCCCTTCCGGTTCGGGGTGGCCCTTTTTCCCGATGTAGATGATGGCGAAGCCGTCTTCGACCAGCTGGCCAATCAAGTCGTGGGTGCGGGTGACATCCGGGCAGGTGGCGTCCACCACGTTCAGGCCGCGCTTACGGGCGCGCTCCTTGACCGCCGGCGAGACGCCGTGGGCGGTGAAGATCACAGTGCCAGAGGTGACCTGATCGAGCAGGCTGAGCCGGTCTTGACCATCCAGATGGATGACGCCCCACTTGTCCAACTCGGCCACCGCATGGCGATTATGGACGATCAAGCCGAGCACGTGGATCGGCCGCGCCATCGCCGGGTCCTGGGCGGCCCGCCGGACCATGGTCATGGCGTCCACCACGCCGTAGCAGTAGCCGCGCGGGGTAATGCGGATGACCTGCATGCCGACATCTCCTTAAACTCGCCCTTATCTTACCTGCCCTCAAGCCACCTTGCCACTTCGTCGGCGAAGTAGGTGATGATCAAGTCGGCACCGGCCCGGCGCATGGCGGTCAGCGACTCCAAGATGGCATCCTTGCGGTCCAGCCATCCGCGCTCGGCTGCCGCCTCGATCATGGCCGCCTCTCCGGACACCTGGTAGGCGGCGATCGGCAAGAGGGTCAGGCGACGGGCCTCGGCGATCAGGTCCAAGGCGCTGAGCGCTGGCTTGATGATGATCAGATCGGCGCCCTCTTGTTGGTCGGCCAGAATTTCCCGCATCGCCTCCTTGCCATTGGCGGGGTCCAGCTGATAGCTGCGCCGGTCACCGAAAGCCGGCGTCGACTGCGCCGCCTCCCGAAACGGTCCGTAGAAGGCTGATGCATGCTTGGCCGCGTAACTCATGATGGCGGTGTCGGTCAGACCGCTCTGGTCCAGGTGGCGGCGGATCGCCAGCACCCGGCCGTCCATCATGTCAGAGGGGGCAACGATCTCTGCTCCGGCCTCGGCGTGCACTTCAGCCATCTTCGCCAGCTGCTTCAAGGTGCGATCATTGTCAATGCGCCCGTCGCCGTCAAGCAGACCACAGTGCCCATGGTCTGTGTATTCGCACAGGCACACGTCGGTGATGACCACGGTCTGCGGAGATCTGCGCCGAATCAGCCGCACTGCCTCCGGTACCGGCCCCTTGGCATCCAGCCCGCTGCCACCCAGCGGGTCCTTGGTGGCGGGCAGGCCGAACAGCAACACCGCCCCGACCCCTAACTCGGCCAGACGCAGGGCCTGGTCAGCCGCCTGATCTGGACTCAGATGGAACTGACCGGGCAGGCTGGAGATCGGCTGGCGGATACCGACACCCGGCCGGACGAACAAGGGCTTGATCAAGCCGCGCCTGTCCAGCCTCACCTCTTGAACCAGCCGGCGCAGTGCCGGGCGCTGGCGCAACCGGCGGCTACGCCAAAACTCACCTGTAGACTGGGCGACCAATTCCATCACGCCGTGCCTCCTGCTGCCAGCAGGCAGCTGACCAGTTCCTTGCCACCGGGACGAGTCGCCTCGGCGGCTACTCGCAACCCACATTCTCGCGCTGTCTGGCCAGTTTGTGGGCCGATCACCGCCACCTGCAGATGCTGGCGCTCCGAAGGCTCCAGGGCCGACGCCAGGATCTGGGCCGCCCGGCCGTCAAAGACCAGGGCCCAGGGCCGAGCGGCGCGTCGCACTAAGTCACCGACGGGCATCAAAGCGGCGGGGGGTGCCGGGATCAGGCGGTGGGTCGTGACCTCGGCCACCTCAAAACCCATACTGCTCAAGGCCCCCAGGACGGTCGGCGGCGCGCCCTCGGCTCTCAGCACCGCGACCTTGGCTCCTGGCTGCAGCGTACGGCTCAGCTCGCTAGCCAGGCTCATGGCCCCGGCGCGGCCGACCAGTTGAACCTGGACGCCGCCTCGACGCAGGGCGGTGGCAGTCAGACGCCCCACCGCCGCTACCTGCGCCGGCCGCACCTGCAAAATGGCCGCCGCCGAAAGCTCAGCGGCCTGCGCACTCGTCACCAGCACGCTGTCCCAGGGACCGCTGTGCAGCCAAGTGGCGAGGGCCCCAGCGCTGTCTGTCGCATCGGTCCGCCACATCGGACAACTGAGCGCTCGTGCCCCCAGCTTGCCCAGGCTACGGATCAAATCCCTGGCCCGCTCCAGCGGCCGGGTGATCAGCACGTCGATTCCGGCCAGCGGCCCCGTGAGCGCAGGGCCGCTGGCGCTAACCAACTGGCCGCCGGCCACCGCCCAAGGTCGCCCCGGTTGCAGCCAGCGGTCGCACTCAGCGGCCAGCGCCAGCGCACCATAAGGATCCAAGATGACGCGTGCTGAGCAGGCGGCTGGCAGGTGCTGCCAAAAGGGCTGGCGGCTTTTCGACAGTGGGTTTCCAGTGGCGTAAACCACGACCGACCGGGCTTTGGCCACACGGTCCAGCGGCGGCACTCCCGAAAACGAATGCGCCCCGGCAGACGGATACCCTGGCGCCAGGCCCTGCTCGACCCAGACCTGTTCGGCCGCATCTGGTCTGTGCAGCCGGCTGTGAGCTGCCTCCCAGCCGACGGTGGCACCGATCCAGGTCAGCCGGGTCACTTCAGCCCCGATCCAGCGAACGGCGCAGCGCTTTGGCCAGCCGTTCGCCCAACGCTTGGGCGTCTGTGAGCGGGCCGGAAACAGAGGCCTGACCCACCTGACCGTCCTCCAACAGACGAGCTCGCACCTGCATGTGATCCCGATCGACCTCGGCCCAAACGCCCAGCGGCAGGTTGCAACCGCCACCAAGCGCCTGCAAGCAGGAGCGCTCCGCCTGCACGGCAGCCCGGGTTGGCGGATGGTCGATGGCGCGGATCGCCGCTGCCAAGGGGTGGTCGGATCGACCCTGGATGGCGATCGCTCCTTGGCCGGCAGCGGGCAGAAGGTAATCCGGACCCAGGCGCTGCCAAGCCCTGGTCACGCCCAGGCGGAGCAATCCGGCCTCGGCCAGCACCAACCCGTCCACCTCCTGGGCGTCGAGCTTCGCGAGCCGGGTGTCGACGTTGCCGCGCACCTCTACCAGCTGCAGATCCGGCCGGGCCAGCGCCAAGAACCCCTGGCGGCGGGGTGACGACGTGCCCACTCGGCTGCCCGGTGCCAAGGCACTCAGGTCATGACCCGGCTCCGTGATCAAGACGTCCCAGGGCGAGCTGCGCGGCAAGATCGCCAAAATCTCCAAGGCTGCCGGCACGGTGGGCAGGTCCTTCAGACTGTGCACCGCCATGTCCGCCTGATTCAGGGTGACCGCGGCCTCAAGAGCGGAGGTAAACAACCCGATGTCGTCGCCTTGGGTCAACGTCTGAGTTGTGTCGTCGCCTTTCACGGCCAGCAACACGCGCAACAGATCGATGCCCGGTGCCGCCTTGGCCACGGCCGCCTCGACCTCGCTCAGTTGAGCCAATGCCAGCCGCGAGCGGCGCGACGCCATGCGCAAGATGCGGTGAGGCTGGCCGGCTGCGGCCCGGTGATACGCCGTGGGAGCGCCGCCGATCAGCCCCATCAGGCCCCGGGTGCCGGCTGGGACTTCGGGTCCTGATCAACGTCGAACAACTCGGCGGCCAGTCCCAGCGTACGGCGCGCGTCTGGCCGAGCCGCCAGAGTCCGCAACCGCCGCAGCGGTGTATCCAGAATCTTGCGGCTGATCAAGGAGATGGTGGCAGCGATCTCCTGCTGCTGGGCGGCGGTCAATTCTGGTAGGCGTTGCCACAGTCTCTCCAACTCCCGGCTGGAGATGGCCTCTGCCTGTTGGCTGAGGGCAACGATCAACGGCACGGCGAGGCGGCTCTTTTGGTCCGCAATGTAGCTGCGCACCGCCTGATCGACCAGGCGGCTGGCGGCTCGGGCGGCCTGACGGCGGCCATCGACGTTTTTGGCTACCACCTGGCGCAGATGGTCGATGTGGAACAGCTCGACTCCGGGCAGTGATCCGGCATCGGCGGCGATGTCCCGGGGCACAGCCAAGTCGAAGATGAACAGCCGCCGACCGTCGCGGTGGGCCATCATCCGCTCCACGTCCTGGCGGTCGAGCACCGCATGCGGGGCGCCGGTGGAGCCGATCACCATGTCCACCCGGGCCAGGTCGAGGGCGGCCTGAGTGAAGGGAATGGCTTCGGCGCCGAGGCGGCTGGCCAGCGCCTCGGCCTTGGCGAAGGTGCGGTTAGCAACCAGCACTTCGCCGATGCCGGCCGCCCGCAGGTGTACCAGACACAGCTCCGCCAACTCGCCTGCCCCGAGCAACAAGACGCCGCGGCCCTCCAACGACCCCAACACGTCTTTGGCCAGGGCGACTGCAGCGTACGCCACCGATACGGCGGCTTGCCCTAGCGCCGTCTCGGTGTGGACACGCTTGGCGACGCGCAGGGCTTGCTGAAAGAGAGGCGACAGGATCGGACCGGCACTCTCAGCAGCAACAGCCGCCTGGTAGGCCTCCTTGACCTGGCCGATGATCTGCGTCTCGCCCACCACCAAAGCCTCAAGTCCGGCAGCGACACGAAACAGGTGGCGCACAGCCGCCTCGTCCCGATAGACGGATAGGCACCCGTCCAACTCCGCCCGGCTGAGCCCAGAGTGCTTGGCTAGCAGACCGCGCACCTGCTCCAGATGGTGCTCGTCGGCTGCGGCTAACCACACCTCAGTGCGATTGCAGGTGGACAAGATGGCGCACTCGGCGACAAGACTGCCGAGTTCTTCCAACACCCCAGCCAACTGTTCCGCATTGATCGCCAGCCGCTCTCGCAGCGCCAAGGGGGCGGTGGTGTGATCACAGCCGATGCTCACCAGATCCAATTCAGTCGTCTCCTTGTCCTGGTACCTGACCAACATGGATCGCCACCGCGCCGAGTCCCATCGGCCAGGACTGGACCTTGACCAGACCTGCCTCCTCGAACAGCGCCGAGAGCGTGGCGCGGTCGGGGAACAAGGCCAGGGACTTGGGCAGCCATTCGTAGGCTAGCTTGCCCCGCCCGGCGATCGCTCCCAGCCAGGGCACCAGGTGATCAAAATAGAGATGGAAGCCAAACGCCCACAACCAGTGCTCAGGATGACTCATCTCCAAGCAGACTACCAGTCCCCCGGGACGGACCACCCGCCGCATCTCAGACAGCGCCCGGACCAGATCTTGTACGTTGCGCAGTCCAAACCCGATCATCGCCCGGTCAAAGCTTGCATCCGCCAGAGGCAGCGCCAAGGCGTTGCCAAGCCTCAGATCGATCGGCAACGCTTGCCGCAGGCGGCTGACTTTCAGCCGTCCCAGGGCCAGCATCTGCGGAGACAGGTCCACACCGACCACCTGACCGTCGGGAAGAACCCGTCTTGCCGCCAGCACGGCCAGATCGGCGGTTCCGGTCGCCACGTCCAGCACCTGGTGGCCGGGGTGCAACTGGGCGCGCCGCATCAAGGCCCGCTGCCACAATCCATAGGCACCCAGGGTGAGCACCCGGTTCATCGGGTCGTAGACCGGCGCGATATGGTCGAATAGCGACGTTACCTCTGGTTCCCCAAGCCGCTCCACGGCCCCGCCCCCCAGGTTCAGTATACAACCTGTGACTGGGCTGGCCGGTTCAGAAGCCGCGCGAGCTGGAGTGGGCAAGACCGCTCTTGACGCCGGGAAAAGCGTGTTCGGTGGCCGCCTTGATGGCGATGGCAATTTCGGCGAATCCGATGGCGATCAGATTTTGCTTCCCCGGATAGGTCACCACGTCGCCGGCTGCAAACACACCGGGTTGATTGGTCCGCATCTCGCGGTCCACGGCTACTTTTCCCCCGCTCAGGGCCAGGCCCCAGGCTTTCAGCGGCCCCAGATCGGCGTTAAAGCCAATGCAGACCAAAAGTTGGTCGCAGGGAAGTTGGCGCTCGGCGCTGCCGTCCAAAGCACGCACGGTGACGGTCTGCAGGTGGTCATCGCCACTGAGCGCTGATACCTCCCAGGGCATCAACACCTCGACCCCACTCTCGACCAGCCGCTGAACCGATGCAGGGTGTGCTTGGAATCGCTCCAGACGATGGACCAGGGTGACCTCGCTACGCCCAGAAAAGGTGTTCACCCAGTCCACCGCCGAGTCTCCGCCGCCGACGACGACCAGCCGTTTGCCCACCAGGGCGTCCAGCGACTTCACGAAATAGTCGACGCCCTGTCCCTCGAACCGTTCTTCTCCCGTGACGCCCAGCATTTTCGGCCGAAAGGCACCGAGGCCGGTCGCCACCACCACGGACTTTGCCAGGTGCTGGCCCAAGGTGGTGGTGATCTGCCACAGACCATCGAGTTGGGTTAGGGACAGCACCTTCTCCCCGACCCGCACCCGCGTCGGGTCGGCAACGCTTTGCGCCACCAGTTGCTCCACCAGCTCACGGGCCAGCACGCGCGGAAATCCGGCCACGTCGAAAATATCTTTTTCCGGATACATGGCCATCAGCTGGCCGCCGAGTTCGGGCAAACTGTCGAACAAGAGGGCGTTCACCTGGCGAAGGTGGGCGTGGTAGAGACCCCAGATCCCGATCGGTCCCCCGCCGATGATGGCGATGTCACACTCGGACATCCTCTCGCACCTCCTCGCCAACGCCGCAGGCGGCCTATTGCCTGAGAGGGTTCGAGGTTCGATCAGGCCATTCCCTGCTCCGGCTGGACGGGCGCCTCTGGATCGGATGCGGCAACTGGCCTTGCCTCGGCTGCCATCACCATCGGCAGGTTTGGATCCGGCAGCGTGTCTTGCCAGACGAAGTGACCACCGCGCATCAGCGAGGCCAGGGCGGCCACCACCGACATGGCGGCTGAGATGTCAAAGGCAATATGTACGCTGGCACTGAACGGTCCGGCCATCAGGCTGGCAAAAAAGCGAGTCCCCAGCAGATGGGCAACCGCCGCCTTGGGCAGCGCGGCCAAGACGGCAGCCGGTAACAGGTGGGCCAGCGGATTGTAGCCGAGCAGAGCCGAGAACAACGCCACCACGGGCGGCATGTGGGACAGGGGGGCGGCCACCGCAGCCGGCAGTCCCGCTTGCGTGAAGCCACTGAGCAGCGATCCGGGCAGGCGGGAGGTCAGTCCGGAGATGACCATGGTGAAGAAGATGGCCAAACTCATCATCACGGCCGCGTTCTGGAAGGTCGCCCGCATGCCCGAGGCCACACCGCGATAGGCGGCTGGCACGGAGTTCATGATCGACGCCGTATTCGGCGCTGCGAACAGTCCCATACCGACGCCCAAGATGCCGAGGTAGAGGGCGAACGGGCCGAAGGCGAAGTCAGAGGGTAAGGTGGTGAGCAGCCAGAAGCCAACCGCCGAGACCAGCATGCCAGCGGTGGCAAAGATGCGGGCACCGTAGCGGTCGGACAAGCTGCCGCTGAGCGGGCCGGCCACCATGAAACCGACCATCATCGGCAAGGTATCGATCCCAGCCTCAAGCGGCGTTTGTGAGAAGGCGACACCGTGCAGCGGCAGCCACACCCCCTGCAGCCAGATGATCAGCATAAACTGCAGACCGCCGCGGGCCAGGGCCGCCAAAAACCCACTCAAGTTCCCGGCCGCAAACGAACGGATGGCAAACAGCCGCAACTGGAACATCGGATAGGTCAGTTTGCGCTCTACCAGGAGAAAGGCCAGTAGTAAGGCCACGCCGAGGCCGCCGCCGATCTCGACGATCGGACTGCCCCAGCCCATGCTCTGTGTCCCGTAGGGGAGCAGGGCATAGGTCAGGGCCACCATCACCAAGGTCAGACCGACGCCGAATGTGACGTTACCCCAGATATCGGCCGGCTGATGAACCATGACGCCGACCTCTCGCAGTTTCCGGTAGCTCCAGATGGTGCCCGCAATGCCGATCGGAACACTGATCAAGAACACCAGTCTCCAGTCCACAGCCGCCAAAATGCCGCCCAGCACCAGCCCCAGGACGCTGCCGCCGATGGCCGCAATTTGGTTGATGCCAAGCGCCAATCCTCGCTGGTCGGAGGGAAAAGCGTCGGTCAAGATCGCCGCCGAGGTGGCGAACAAGAATGCCCCGCCCACGCCCTGAACCGCGCGAAAGGCGATCAACTCCCACTCACCGGCCAGCCCCAGGCTGGGGGTGAAGGCAGCCAGCAGCGAACCGAGCGTGAACACCATAAAACCCAGATTGTAAAAGCGCACCTTGCCATGGTTGTCCGAGATCCGGCCGAAGGTAACGAGCAGCACCGTCGTCGCCAGGTTGTACCCCATCAACACCCATAACAGAAGGCTGGTCTGGCCTGGTGCCAGCGGATTGACTTGCAGGCCACGGAAAATGACTGGCAAGGAGATCATGACGATGGTCGAGTTGATCGTCGCCATCAGGGTGCCGACCGTGGTATTGGCCAGCGCTACCCACTTGTATTCGAGACCGCCGCCAGATCTGGAAATCGCCTTCGGTTCAGCGCTCACGAGTGAAGGTCCACCGTCCTCGTCGTATCGGGATGGGTCAGGAGTTCCTCCGGCAGGGCGGCGGTAAAGGCAGCGAGCCCGTCGATCATCGCCCGCCGCTGCTCTGGGCTCATACTCGCCCCGGCCTGCTCGAGCACCCGTCGCAAGCCGCCCTGGCGCAAGCCCAGGCGCTGGCCAGCACTCTCAGTCAGTGCCACCCACACCCGCCGGCGATCCTCATCACAGGGGGTGCGGGTGATCCAGCCGCCGTCTTCCAGCCGGTCCAGCGTCCTGGTCATCGATGCCGGGTGCAGGCCAACGCGTTCTGCCAGATCGCCGGCCACCAGCGCTCCACCTTCCAACTGGCGCAAGGTGCGCAGTTGGCTCAGCGTAATACCCAATGACAGCCAAACATCCAGGTGTAACGACTCAGCGCGCTGCAACGCCTCCATGTAGGCGCTGGCCACCCGGCGGATCGACTCTTGATCGGCGGAGGTATTGCTTAGCATACGGTCAAGTATATCGGGGGCCCCAGATCCTGGCAAGCTCGGCCGGGCTCTGTGTCAATAACTGTGGGTTGGCAGGGTGGGAAGGAAAGCGAGCAGCATCTTCTTGCGGTAGCGGTCCCGATTGGTGAAGCCGTAACTGATGCGTTTGAGCAGCTTGATCTTGGTGTGCAAG
>JAJZLY010000007.1 GCA_021850485.1 Bacillota bacterium
AGGGAGCCCGGACGGCATGCCCTTGGTAAACAAGGTCACTGTCCCGGCTGTGGTGATCCGCCCGATGGCGCCCGGACCACGGGGCCCTGACTGGGCAGTGAACCACAGGTTTCCATCCGGACCGATAGCGAGCACGCCGACACCGACACCGGCCGGTAGGCTACTGGAGAATGACGTGACCACGCCTGACGGTGTGATCTGTCCGAGAGCGAACCAGATGTTCCCTCCGGGGCCAGCCAACAGAGGGCCCGGTGCGCCGCTGTTGGGGAGACCCTTCGTGAAGATGGTTGCGATGCCCGAGGGCGTCAGCCGCCAGATGGCGCCACGGATCGTGCCATAGGGATTACCGATCGCCCCGCTCAACCAGAGATCTCCCTCCGAGCCCGCTACGATATCACCAGACGATCCCCCGATGGATAAAGGTTTGACGGAGCCCAGGGCACTGGGGAACATGGTGATGGCGCCCGAGGGTGTGATCTGGCCGATCACCCAGGTGCCATGGGACGCGTTATTGGGAAATGGCAACTCCTCGCTGAACCAAAGGCTTCCGTCGGGACTAGGTGTGATGGCACCAAGACGATAGACGGGGGTCAGGCTCTTGGTGAAAAGGGTAATCTGGCCCTCGACCGTGATCCGTCCAACGAAGCCATGCGTAACGGACGAGTCGGGTGGCGCACTGTTGGTGTCCCAGCTACCCGTGAACCAGACGTTTCCGTCCGGACCTGCAACCAGGTGGTGCACTCCCCACTGCGATGCGCTGGTAGGCAGGCCTTTGGTGAACAGGGTGATGGTCGGGGTGGGCAAATTCTGGTCCGCGGTGACGGAGTTGGTTGTCGAAATCGTGTTCGGCGACTTGGTGGACACCTTCGTGACACTGGGATGCGTCGGCTTGGTGCCGGTGCTAGCCGAGCCACACCCAGTGATCGCCAACAGCACGGCGATCATCAGGCACGTACGGGCCACAGCACTCAGTCGCAGCGATTGTCCCTCCCGCCTGGTCGGTCCGAAGACAGGCACCGTGATCATGAGACCAAGACTGGAGTAATGGTTCCTGAACACTTAGGCGGTGGCCTGCCAACGCGCTTTCCCGGTCAAGCCCTGCCTCGAAAGCAAGCCCTTCTATGACACCCGCGACTGCTGGGCCATGATGCGGCCGATGGCCCGAGACCGGAAGATCGGAAGGAACTGAGGTAAGGATCAACTGGCAACCAGATGTACCCGCATCTGGGCACCAGATGTGCAACATAGGCAACGGCTTTTGCCCTTCAAACCAAGCCTCCACCGGCTCTCTCTCCCAGATCATCCCCTTCTCTATGCCCCATCAGCTGTCCAAGGCCGGCGGAGGCCATTCGGCCGGGCGCACGGCCGAGCCGTGGGCAGGATGCTGCCTTCATCTCAGTTGCTCGCCCCAGATCTGCAGGGCTAGCTGACGCTCACGCCGGGCTTACGGGGGGCCGATGGTCCAATAATTCGGGAAGTTGACGGCTTCGACTTGGTTGTAGTTGGCGATCGACCCGTGCAGCCACGGCGAGACCTCGGTCGGGGTGGTCAGGTCCGGCAGCCAGAGGACGCCTGGCAGGATCCTGGCGGTGTAGGCCAGGTAGGCGGTCAGTGAGGCCCTAGCCTGAGCCGCACTCCCCGGGGCGTAAGTGGCCGAGATCAGCCGCTGCAACGTGGGATCCGTGAAGTCCCCCAGGTTTGCCGCACCAGCCGCCGTGAAGATAGGACCACCAGTCGGGTAATAGTTAGGCTGGTACCACCAGCCGCCGTCATACGAGGCGGCCCAAGTGGCGGTCACCAAAGGGCCTTGTTGGTCGTTGAAGGCGAACATCGGGTCAACTCGCGAGGGTGTCATCTTGATGCCCTCCTGCGCCCAGTCCTGCGACAGCAGATTGAGGAACTTCGTGGTGGCGTGAGAGGCGCCGAGTCCATACGGCAGCGTAAAGGCAAGAGAGACCGGCTTGCCGTCGATGCTCTTGGTCATGACACCGTTTTGTTCACTCCAGCCGTTGGCTAGAAGGAGGGCCTTGCCTCTGGCCGGGTTGTAGGTGAGCGGGGCTGGCATGGCCTTGGCGTTGTAGATGGACAGGGCTGGTGTCAGCGGGATCGGGCCGTACTGCTGCACACCATAGCCAGCACCCATGATGTGGATGTACGCCGCCTGATCGATGCCCAACTGCAAGGCCTGACGGACGGCCAGCTCTTGGAAGGCAAGGCCGATGCCGTTACCACTGGCGGCCAGCGGGTTGAGGTTCAAGTTGATGTAGAAGGTGCAGAAGGGGGGCGGCCCAGTGCGTAGCCTATAGCCGGCAATACTGGTCTGGTGCTTGGCCAAAGAGGTGGCAGTCAGGTAGCCGCTAGAGACCTGGCCCCTCTCCAGGGCCGTCTGTTCGGTTGAGCTGGATGTGTAGTACTGATAGACCAGGGTCTTGATGGCGGGCATGTGGCCGTCGTAGTTCGGGTTGGCGGTAAACTCCCAGTAGTCGTTCGGCACCAGTGTCTTGAACAGGTAGGGCCCGTCCACGACGGCGAAGGGGGCGGCCGTCGGGTTGTCCATCACGTTGTTGGGGTTCATAGAGCCGCCCATGTAGTTGAGGAGGGTCTTGATCTCAGCGGCGGTCAAGGAGGTGGCGGGCGTGACAGGGACGCCGGCTGCAGTCTCCCAGACCGACGCTGGCATCGGCAGCAACTGGCCAAGGGCGTTGTGCTCGAACCAGATCGCGTTGACGGGCCTCGTGACCGTAATGCTGAAGGTGGTAGCACTTGGTGCCTTGACACTCGACCAGCCGATACCATCTGGCCCGACGGTGCGGAGCGGGTTGACGCCCCCGACGCCGCATCCGCCGTAATTGTACGGCGCGTTGGTGGCACAAGACGCCGCTTCCAGCACCGCCGCAAAGGCGACGTCGTTGGCCGTCACCGGGCTGCCGTTGGACCAGGTCCACTTCGGGTTCAGGGTGACGGTGAAGGTCTGACTGTTGTTGGAAACGACGACCGACTGGGCGATTGACCGGCGAAAGTCGATGGCGTCCGTGTTGGTGATGAACACCAGCGGCTTGTACATCAGAAGATTGGTCTGCGAGTTGTAGGAGTTGTAAGCGATCAGGGGAAGGATCGGGACGAAGGCGTTCAAGGTGACAAAGGGCGGCAGGGCGATGATCGCTCGGTTGGCGCTGGCCCACATCGGCACGGGATGGGGCGGTGCACCAGGATTCGCGCCACAGCTGACCAGCGCAAGCCCAAGGCTCGAAACGATGAGCACACTGCTGGTTAGTCGGCGCCAGTTTTGGCCCATGATGTACCTCCACCGTGGGATGGTGCGGAATGTGATCCCAGATGTGGACCGTGTTCCCGCCTGGGGCGGAGAGTCCTACCAACCTGGACCTGGCCAGCGGCTAAGGGATGATCCGCCCGATCGCACCCGGGCCATTGGCGGACTGGTCAAGGAACCACAGACTTCCGCCCGGCCCGACCATGAGGTTGTCTGGCTCAGAGCCAGGAGGTAGGCCCTTGGTGAAAAGCGTGATCACTCCGGAGGATGTGACACGGCCGATGGCGGCGAGGCCGTTGCCGGGCCCCATGGCAAGGTTGCCAGATGCCTCACTGAACCACAGGTTGCCGCCGGGGCCGAGCACGAAGCCAGTTGGGTACCAGAGTGTGGGCAATCCGTGGCTAAACAGCGAGCTGGTGCGCATTGGTGTGATCCGCTCGATCGCCCCGCTCAGGTTGACCGGATCGTAGCCAATCAGCCAAACGACTCCGCCTGGGCCGAACACGACCCCGGTACCGAAACGCGAGGGGAATCCCGAGTGGATCAAGGTAATGGCCCCGGCCTCCGTGATCCGTCCCATGATCCAAGTCAGGTTGTTGGTCTGGCCGCTGAACCACAACTCGCCGCCTGGACCAGGGACGAGAGCAGTCGGGTCGGTTCCGGCCAGCGGGCCTCCGGAAAACATGGTGATCACCCCGGACGGTGTGATGCGGCCGATGCTGCCGGTGCCTGCACCGCCCTTCGAGTAGTCAGTGAACCAGAGGTCGCCACCAGGCCCCTTGACCAGGTGACCCTGATTGCCTCCCGGCGGCAGCCCCTTCGTGAACAGGCTGATGGTGCCAGAGGATGTAACGCGCCCGATCGCCCCGCCGACGGCCCCTGGCACCGACGAGTCGGTGAACCACAGGTTTCCATCTGGCCCGGACACAATGTCGCTCACCCAGCCACTGGTGGGCAGGCCCCTTGAGAACAGCGTGACGGTGCCGGAGGGTGTGATGCGGCCAATGGCACTCGGCGCCGCCGAGGTGAACCAGAGGTCGCCGTCCGGTCCCGCTACCAGGTCTGTCGGGCCACCGGGGCCCTGAAGCCCCTTAGAGAACAGGGTGATAGTGCCAGCCGGGGTGATCCTGCCGATGGCGCCTGGGCCGTGGCCGGTGCGATTGGTAAATCCGTCGAGGAACCACAAATTGCCGTCGGGCCCCATCACCAGATTACTCAGGTTCCCCGGGAGCGGGCAGGTTGCGGCTGAACATGCTGATAGTGCCGGCGTTCAGACTGCTGCGTCCACTCGTGGTGGTCGTCGGACTGGGGGCGGTGAGCGCTTGCCCGCAACCGGCCACTGCCAGCAGCAGGACCACCGCCAGTAGCGTCCGGCTCCGAAGTGTCGCCTTCAAGCCAGTGGGCACCTCCCTGGGCTCGACCGAGCGCTGTCCGACCGCGCTTAGCAACCGGAAGGGACTACGGAGTCGCAGAGACGGAGCTGAGAGAGTATCTCTCGACGGTCGCGGCAGCGCCGTTGGCCATGAATGGACCCTGCATCAGGGCGAACAGGATGCTGCCGACTAGCTGTACCCCAGCCACATTCGGCAGGTTATGCATCAAGCCCGGCAGCCAGGACGGCCGCAGGCGGGTCCAATTCCTGCCGCCGTCGGTGGTCTGAAACAGGCCGTCCGAGCTGAGAGCGATTCCAGAAAGGGCACTACCGAAGCTCACAAGCGGCTGAGGCGGGCCGACAGCAGGGGTTCCCGGTACAAAGCCAGCAAACTGCCAGCTTTGACCGCTGTTGGCCGTGGTGTACATGGCATACTGCCAGTCGCCGCTGTTTGGCATCAGAGTCATGACCAAACTGCCAGATCGGCCGCCAAAGATGGGCGGTGAGATCGACGTTCCTCCCAGCGAAGACACGGGTATGCCCGGAGGCAACGAGATCGAGACCGGTTGCCAAGTCGCGCCGCCATCGACGGTGCGGTAGAGGTCGAGAGGAGTTGGCATCCCATACGGAGCACCCGCCGCAAAGGCAACTGACGGGCTCAGTGCGACGGTGAGGCCTCCACCTAGCGGGGGGAGGGCATGGGGAGTGGAGGCCGGGAGGCCGCCTGAGGTTCCGAGCGAGTTTCCCACCGAGATCCTTGACCAAGTTCGTCCGCCGTCTCGAGTCCGGTAAATGGCGACAATGCCCTGTCCCGCAGCGTCGGCGAAGGCCGTGAACCAGCCGTCTGTGACATTGACGAAGAGCAGGCCGCCGATGCCACCGAAACCAGAGGCAACCCAAGAAGGTGCCGGCGAGCTAGTGGACGTCCACGTGTGCCCACCGTCTGTCGTCCGATAGGTGACGATGGTCCCCTGAGTGGTTCCCGTCACTGTCTTATTGGTCTGGATCCATCCATCAGACGGATTGAGGAAGAAGACACCGCTGTACGCCTCGGAGCGTGGCGGGACGGGCAGGTTGGTCCAATTGTTGCCGCCGTCGCTGGTGGTGGCTATCCACAGGTTGCCGTTTGGCAACTGTCCGTCTTTCCAGCCCCAGGTACCGTTCAGCATCTGAAATTGCTGGGTTGTGGTCACAAAAGGCAAAGAGGTGTTCAGACGCTCGGTGACGGTGGTGCCTGGCAGCGGCTTGCCGTTTCGGATCAGCATGGCCCGCAACTGATTTTGGCCATCTTCGAGTTGTACGGTGACTGAAAGGGACGTCAGAGCTGGCTGCGGGTTCCCGTCTACGAAGAGTTCGATCTGGCCGCTGTCGACAGCATCCCCGGACCTGGCCGAGACTAGGCGGAAATTCGTCAGAGCGAAGCGGACGGTCAGCATTGGCGAGCGAAGGGTTGTGCCGGTTGGCGGTGCCACAAAGGCCAGGTGGGGTCCAGTATTGGCCGTCACAGCGACTGACGGCTGGCCACAGCCAACCAATGCCAGCAGTAGGACGGCAAGCAGGGAGCTTCGGGTCGCTGTGGTCAGTCGCATGGTATCTCCTTCGCACCCACGGTCCGGTAGGCAGGCACTGTCATCAAGAGAGTGCGACTGGAGCAAATGGTTCCCTGGCGCTGAGCTGTCGGCCTGCCATCGTGCCGTCACGGTCACGGCCTGTGCCGGATGACCTGCTGAATCATGTCACGGGGTGGCGGAGGGGTTCTGAGCGTTGGGTACACTAGGCCCGCCGTCGGCTAGCAGCCACTTGGCATCTAGCTCTGTGGCCCAGGAGGTGGTGCTCAACCAGGTGGGGCTGAGGTTAGCATCTACCGGCTGGCACAGGAGGTAGCTTCGCTCCAAGCCTGGAAGGGACGGTATGCTGGCGGGCGAGCCGAGAGCATTCACGCCCTTCCCGCCTGGATTTGGTTGATGCAGCCAGCCGTGGATGGTGCTGATGAAGCTCGGACCTGAAACTGCCCGAAATTTCGGGAGGCAATGAGTCAAGTGCTACGGCCCAGATATGTATGGGTTTCAGTGGTTGCAGCAGTCGTCCTAGCTGGGGCTGTCGTCATCGGGTTCTCCCTTGGTGGCAATAGCGGCCAAGTGCTGGCCGGCAAAGGTCAACCAAATCTAACGACTACTCCAGTCTTGCCAGTGCCGCCCTCGGGAACAGTCGCCGCCCCGGCAAATGTTTGCGGCAGTTGGTCTGCGGCCGATGGCGCGGTTGGCCAACCGATAGCGGCTCTCTACGGGCAGGTCCGGAATTGTTTCCCTGTAGGGCAAGACTGGATCATAACCACGTTAGGGGGAAATTCCTCCAACGGCGTGATTGCCGAGTACTCCTGTGGCAACAACACCGCATGCCAGAGTGGGCAGAATCCACACCCGCTGACAGGATGGGCAATCTACCGTGCCCCAAGTCCGGGCGAAATCACGCTTCTGTCCGTCTTGAACACACAAGAGATACTCGTCGATGTTGGTGGGCAACAGTTCATCTTCAATGTGACTACCCATGAGTGGCGGAAGGATTGAGATGACGAGGGCCATTTGAGCCCGCAACGAAGTCCCTTCGGGCCGCCCGCGACGGTTACGGCGTGATCCGGCCGATGTCTGGACCCATGCCGCCGCCGGTGAACCATAGCGTCCCATCTGGCCCTGCCACGATAGTCCCAGCGCCGGCAGCGGCGGACGTCGGCCCACCGCCTAGACCGGTGGTGACCAAGGTGATGACGCCGGTCGCCGCTGTGATGCGTCCAATGATCAGTCCGCCGGCGGTGCCTGGAACCAGGTAGTCAGTGAACCAGAGGCTACCGTCGGGACCAGCCACGATGCCGCTTGGGTTACCGCCGGAGCGCAGTCCCTTCGTGAACTCGGTGATCACGCCTGACGGTGTGATGCGACCGATGGCGCTGGAAGGCGCGGTGGAGCCAAAGGAGGGGGCAACGGTGAACCACAGGTTGCCGTCTGGACCGACCACCATGGCATTGGGCTGGCTCTGAGAGCTCAAGCCCTTGGTGAACTCGGTGATCCCCCCTGTCGGTGAGACCCGACCAATGGCACCACTCAGGTCGGTGAACCACAGGTTCCCGTCTGGACCGACTACGATCTCACTTGGCCGACTCCCAGAGGGCAGCCCTTTGGTGAACAGCGTGATAACTCCCGCCGGTGTGATCCGTCCGATGGCGCTCGGACTGGGAGGTCCGGGGTAACTGAAGGCGGGGGCAACGGTGAACCATAGATTCCCATCGGGACCGATCACGATATCGTTGGGCAGGCTCTGCGAGGGCAAGCCCTTGGTGAACATGGTGATGACTCCAGAAGGTGTGATTCGTCCAATACCTCTCGTGCCAGGGAGGTTGCCAGCATCGGTGAACCAGAGATTGCCGTCGGGACCATAGACGATGTGGCGCAGGAAGTTTCCGAGAGGGAGCAGTCCCTGGCTGAACAAGGTGACCGTGCCAGATGCTGTGATCCGGCCAATGGCCTGGGGAGCCACCACCGTGAACCAGAGACTGCCCTGCGGACCGGCGACGAGGCTGGTGATGACATCCCCCGGACTCAGGCCGGTTGGAATCTCGGTGATCGCTCCAGACGGCGTGATCTTTCCAATGAATGCTCCACCATCGTTGAACCAAAGGGGGCCGCCTGGAGCTGCCACAAGAGATCCGGGGTAACTTCCGGGGACCAGACCCTTGGTGAAGAGGGTGATGGTTCCGGCCGTGATAGCGTGACTGCCCGCCGGGGGTCCGGTCCCAGAGGGTTTGGTGGTGGCAGGCGCACCACAGGCGCAAAGCGCCAGCAGCCATCCGACCAGGGCGCAGATGCGGGCTGCCGTACCAAGTCGCATGACTTCTCCTCACCTCCGATGCAGGCAGACCGGCGCCATGGTCAAGGAGCCGATGCCGTGGCCTAGGGAGATGCACTCCATTGTGCCCCACCGTCGGTGGTCCGCAGCAGCCCGCTGCCGGTCAGCAGCCAGCCGTCTTCAGCGTTGATGAACTGCATGCGCAGGCTCGCCCCGAAGAGGCTGGCCGCTGTGGTGGAAAGGGTTCCCACCCGGGTCCAGGCCCTGCCGCCAGTGGTCGTAGAGAACAAGGTGGCTGGCCCCGCGTAGGTTCCGAGCAGGATCTTGCCGTCTTCCGGACTGGAGAAAGCGAGGGCGTACAGCGTCTCAGCCGCCCATGTAGTCACGGGATGCCAGGTCGCTCCGCCATTGGCGGTGGCATAGAGGGTGCCACCAGTTTGGCCGGGCACATCCCATTGCCCGTAGAATCCGTAGCTGGGCGTAGGGAAGGACAAGATATGCATGGCGGTTCCTGGCCGTGGCCAGGAGAAACTCCGGGGAATGGCTACGCGGCCGAGTTCTTGAACGACCACCGTGGGAAAGCTGGTCAGTTGGGAGAGGACCTGCCCCGTGGGGAAGGCGGCGAGGAAGGCGGTGGGAGACGGAGCCGAACCCAGGTTCGCCACCTGAGTCCAGTGTCGTCCGCCGTCCGTCGTGACCAGCACCCCTGAGGTGAGCGTTGAGACGTAGCCGTGGGTGGCACTGGTGAAGGAGATGGCGACGGGCTGGGGCGGGACCGTGCCCACCCTGGCCCAGGAGGCGCCGCCGTTGGTGGTGTGCAGCAGGACGCGAGCGTCAGACGGCAGGCCCAGGCCAAAACCCGCAAAGGCAGTGTAGAAGCTCACGTCCCTGACCGGCGCAGGCGTCGGCCAGACCTGCTGCCAGCTGGCCCCGCCGTCGGTGGTCTTCACAACGAACGGCGGGTCGGCCAAGGGATAGGTGTCGCCCACGGCATAGCCGATAGAGGGGCTGACCAAGGAAGCGGCTACCATGCTCCAGGGGCGATCGGATGTCTGTCCGACCATGGTCCAGGTCCGGCCGCCGTCGGTCGTCACGTCCAGACCGCTGGCAGACGGCATCGCTCCTCCGGCGACCGGTAACCAGCCGACTGAAGGCGAGGTGAAGGTCAGCAAACCGAGCTGTGCGTTTTGGGTGCCCAGGTTGACAGGCTCCTGCTGCCAGGAAGTGCCGCCGTCGGTGGTGTAGCGAACCAGCCCGTTGTAGCCGCTGTGCTGAGTGACCACCCATCCATCTTGGCTGTTCACGAAGAAGAGGGTGGAGCCCATCGCCGCCTGGGGGCCAAAGTTTCCTAGATTCGCCATAGCGGTCCAAGATGCCCCGCCATTGGTGGTTCGCAAGATCTTGAGCGGACAGGACTGAGTGGAGGCACAGGCGAGGGATGCCACCACCCAGCCGTCAGAGGCCGATGTGAAGGAAGCGTCCGCCGGGAGGTATGTGCCCGGTAGCGAGACGGTCTTCCAGGTCAGACCGCCATTTGCCGAGACGACCAGGTTGCCGAAGGCAAGGGCGTACGTCTGGCCGCCGAAAGAGAAGAACCTGAAGTGGGTCCACTGAGGAGGCGAGCTGGCGGCCGGCATGCCAGCGGTGGTGTAGACGGTGGACCAGGTCTTGCCACCGTCGGTCGTGCGCTGGATGGCTGACCTCTGACATACGCCGTTTGCTGGACAGCCCGTCTCCGCCGCCGCCCATCCCAGCAGGGGCGTGGAGAAATGTAGTGCCAGAACCATCTCGTGTGCGAGACTCACCGATGACCAAGAACTGCCTCCGTTGGCCGTAGACAGGATCGTCGCCTGAGGGATGTTGTCCAGCGTGCCACTGCCCGCAACCCAGCCGACATCGGCCGTCAGGAAGTCGACGGTGGTCAGCTGGGCTGGGACGCTGGATAAGGGCGGCGTAACGCGAATGGCCGAGCCGGTGCCAAGTGGCAGCGTGGCAGGTGCGGAGGAGGGCATGTTCCGACCACGGTTTCCCGAACTGGCCGCAGGCTTTTGAACTGCGGGTGTGGGGTGGCCAGGCGTTGAACCACAGGCAACTACCGTCAACATGAGAGCCACGACCAAGGTAGCCCGGGCGGCGATCAGTGAGCGCATGGCTTCTCCTTACTGGCCCTTTGATCCACAGAGCAGGTTCTGTGATCAAGAGACCAAGACTGGAGCAAATAGTTCCCGGCCACACAGGCGCCGGCCTGCCTACATGCTTGCCCAGTCAATGCCCGTGCCGCAACGATCTCCTTTCGGCGCGCCTGTCAGTCCCCACCGGGAATGCGGGTTTGCGGGCCGTTTCAAGAGCGGCCCTTTCGGGACAGCCCGCCGTCCACTGCCGCACCGAAGCAAGCGCCTGACAGGTGATGGGCTGACGCCTGGGGCCGCCTAAGCCGTCGGGTCAAGACTGATTGAAACTTCCCCCATGGCTGTCAGGGATGAGGCGAGCTCAAACGGGCCACGACCCCTGGAGGTTATCCAGAGGTCGTGTCTGCGCGGCCTTTTCGCCACTGCATCTGTGTCTGGTGCGGGCGGAGAGATTCGAACTCTCACGAGTTTCCTCATGGGATCCTAAGTCCCACGCGTCTGCCATTTCGCCACGCCCGCTTGGACTCAAGGATACGCCAGCCAGTCAGGCTGCACAGGGTCTATTGAAATCCGTTCGGGAACTCCTTCAGGAAATAGGCGTAGTTGGCCATGATCGACTTCACGTAATTCTGGGTCTGGGCGTACGGCGGGATGCCGCCATAGCGCAAGACACTGCCAGCACCCGCATTATAGGCCGCCAGCGCCAACTTAATGTTCCCTCCGAACTCCTTGAGCAGGCCTGCTAGGTCGCGGATACCGCCTTGCAGGTTCTGGATCGGATTGAACGGGTTGGTCACGCTCAGCCCAGCCGCCGTGGACGGCATCAACTGCATCAGACCGAGGGCGCCGGCGTAACTCTTGGCGTTGGGGTTACCACCGGATTCTTGCATAATCACGGCCATCACCAGGTAGGGATCCACACCGTAGGTCTGGGCGATGCCGTAGAGCGCAGTCCACAACTGGGCCTTGGTCAGCTTTCCGGCAGCGTACTCGCCTTCCAGGGCCATGATCTTGGCCGTCAGACTGTTCTTCTGCAACAGCAGGGCGTGCTCCAGGGACAGCACAGACGAACGTTTGGATAGCAATGCGGCCAGCTGAATCCGCCGCTGATTGTTTTGCGCCAGCAACTGGTTCTCGATCCCCGTCGCTGCCTGTTGCGCCGCGGCCAAGGACTGGCGTTCTTGGTTGATCAGCGTGATCTCATGGGCCAGCTGCTGCTTTTGGCTGGCCAACTGCTGCGAAGCCTTCAGCTCAAACGACGAGACGTTTGAGATCTCAGCCAGCCGGGCCGTGAAGGCCTGGAACGTGTTGACCTGCAACAGCACCGCCAAATAGCCGATCGGACCGTTCTCCTCTGTCCAGCGCAACACGGAGCTGAGTGCAGCCCAGGTTTGGTTGTACGAGGCGACGGTGGCGGTGTACTCCGCCTGGGTGCGGCTGAGCAACTCGGTGGCCACCATCTCCTCGGCCTGAAGCACGAGCAGTTTTTGCCGGGTGGCGGCGATCTGCTGATCGATCTGGTCCAGCGCCAGCACCGTGGCGTGGGTCTGCGCGTTCAGCGCACCCAAAAAGGCGTTCTCTGCCTGCACCTGGCTCTCGACAGTGTTCAGCTGGCTCGTCAACTGGGACACGTTGGTGCCCCCCGAGGCAGACGCCAGTCCGGGGCCTACGGTGAGGGCCCCGATCAAGATGCCAGCCAGCCACAGCTGGGGCCACCGGTTGGTCCAACGCATCAAATGAAAACCTCCACCCTCGCATGATTGGGCATGCGGCGTTATGTCATTCGTTATGCCTTCGAACCTTCCTGCTCACCCGTTGCGGGCAATCGAAAATCTTCTGTCTCCTTGGCGCCAAGGCCGCGGCGAACAACATTGGTGGGCCATGCAGGACTCGAACCTGCGACACTCCGCTTAAAAGGCGGGCGCTCTACCGACTGAGCTAATGGCCCAGAGGCGGGATTTGGTTGGGGCGGTAGGACTCGAACCTACGATGCGGGATCCAAAGTCCCGTGCCTTACCAGCTTGGCGACGCCCCAAAGCTTGGGGTGAATGAGGGGACTTGAACCCCCGGCCTCCAGGGCCACAACCTGGCGCTCTAACCATCTGAGCTACATCCACCACGCCAGGGATCACCGTAGCACCCCCCTCAAAGGTGCGTCAAGGAGCCTCTGTCGCCAGCGGACGCCCAAGGACAGGCCGGGGCTGTGCCTGGCCCTGTCCGCGGGTACGGCCGCCACAGTCAGCCTCAAGCCGCGGTCCGGTCAGAGCCGAAATCCTATCGGCGGTGATCGAAGCTGGCAACCAAGCTCCTGGGTGCGGTGCGCCGCCAGGCTTGGATCACCAGATCTTCAAGCTCGGCGCCGCTGACCTGGTCGCGCTTAGCCGTGATCCAGCCGTAGCGGCCAACATGGGCGGCGATGGCAAACGCCGCCGGGTCGGCAAGGATTAGCCCGGCCTGCTCTTCGATCGAAGCCTTGATCGTCACGGCCGAGCCGTCTTCTGAGATGGTCAAAAACACCTTGCCGATCACGCGAAAGGTGGGGTGTCCCCAGGTCTCACGCTCCTCGACCTCGGGCAGCGCCAGGGCCAGCGCTCTCAGTTGGCGCAGACTCATCGACCGGGTCCGACTCATGCAGATGGGCGGGCTTCGGGCTGATCGAGGAGGCGCAAGCAGGTGCCATCTGCTTGCCTGCGTACCACCTGAACCCGGGTGCCGGCACCGTCTTTAGCGTATGTCGCGCACAGCGCGATGTTCTCGCTGATCAGGGTTGGCAACGCCTGCTCCAACTCGAAACGGGGACCCGCCCTAAGGACCTGTTGCCACAGGGCCAAGATGGCTGCGCGGCCGACCGTCTGGCGGCCTGGCGGATAGGCCATCACTGCCTGTTCCTCATAAAGTGCCGCAATGCCGGCGGCATCACCGGCGTTCGCCCGCTCTACGAAAAGGCGGCTCAGATCTTCGGGTCGACGAGCCGGCTCGTGAACTGGCACTCAGATCCCTTCTCTCGATCCCTTCTCCACGATCATAGCATCGACCATCACTGGCCCGTGCGCCCTCGGATCGGGTTCGAGGCAGGTGTGCCCAAGCCAGGGTCTTCGGCGCAGATCTCTGTGGGACGTTACAGAACTCGGGCCGCTCGGCCGGGTAGGTGCACCGCTGAGGTCGTCGCCAACAGGCAGTCTTTGGCGCCCATCGACCGAACGCTGGTGGCGATTGACCTCAGGACGGCACACCCGCCTAGGGACAGCAACGTGACCACGCCCGCGCCAGGCGACCGAGCCCTGCCCGCGCCAGCGCGCAACTGCCCGGGCTAGAGGCGCCCTCTGAGTGCGATCTCCGCCCCATTCAGATCCGCACCCACATCACCGAGCAAAAAACGGATCAGCTGGGCGACCCGGCTGGTCTTCACCCAGCGATTCGGCTCTGCGTCTGGCATCGCCTGGCGGTTGGCAGGCGTGTCCAAGGTGGTGGGAAGGAGCGTGATCACGCTCACGCCATCTCCCTTCACCTCTTCCGCCACAGACTTCATAAAGCTGATCAGGGCGGCCTTGCTGGCGTTGTAGGCGGACTGATTGGCCGAGGACTTCAGGGCGGCAAACGCTCCCATGGCGATGATCCGTCCCGCCTTCGCCTTGCGCATGTCAGGCAGCACCTGACGCACCATCTCACCGGCCAGCAGGACATTTAATCGCATCATGGCCTCCATGTCGGCGGCTGATGTCTCGAGCACCGGTCCGGCCTGATAGCCGCCAGCCAGATGGACCAGGCCGAAGACAGGGCCCCGCTCGGATCGGGCCACGTCCAAGGCGGCGGTCACCCGGCCAGGGTCGGCGAGGTCGACGGAGAACTCTGTGCCTGAACGGTCCAGTCCGCTCACGGCGGCACCAGCTGCACTCAGGGCGGCCACCACGTCCTTGCCGAGTGCACCGCCGGCGCCGGTCACCACCACGTGCGATCCCTTCAAATCGTCCATGCCATCGCCTCCAGTCGGGAGTGTGAGATCGGTGCAACTAGCCGTACTCGGAATGGCGGTCGAGGAGTCGTCGCATCTGCCCTCCGGCCGGTGGCTTAAGACGGTGGGCGGATCGGCCGTGAACGTGGCGATCGGCCTGCGGGTGTGGGGACTCGCACCGACCCTAGTGGTGGGCGGTAGCTCTAGAGCTCTCTCTCGCCTCAGACGGAGCGGCCTGTTCGGCCCCGGCCTGGTTGGGGTGGCCGGCACCGCGGTGACATCGGTGGTTGAAGTCGGTCTTGGCGGTGCCAGTAGGGTAGGATTCTCCGCCGCTGTCATCCCTCCCTTTGCCCAGTTGCCGGCGGCCGAGCTGGTGATCTTGTCCGGCTTCGACCTCCTGGCCGCTCCGGAGTTGTTCACGCAGACCATGGTGCGCCTTCACCAGGCCGGTTCTCAGCTGTGGCTGGATGCGGGACCGGCCGCTTTTCAGCCAGCGCTCCTAGTCCCCTGCCTTTCGGCAGTGGACGCTTTGTTCCTGAACCAAGAGGAGGCCATCGCCTTCACCGGCCTGCGCCAGCCAGGGCGCATCTTGGCCAAGATCCCAGTGCCGGAGGTGCACATCAAGCTGGGCGCCCTCGGCAGCGTGGCCAGGCGCCAGAACCTGACCGTCAGATCGGCGCCATTTGCGGCGCTGGCGGTTGACTCGACCGGCGCTGGAGACCTTTATCTGGCAGCCGCAGCCGCCACCCGCCACCTGCCGCTGGCGGCCAGTTTGGCCGCCGCCAACTTCCTGGGCGCCCGCTCCACCGAGGTGTGGGGGGCCGGTCTTCAGCTGGCAGGGCTGGTTTCGTCCGCCAGCACCGTTAACGGCTCTTCTCGCACCGAGGGCTGATCGATCCAAAATCCACGGATCTCGGGGGTAGACGCGCGCAAAGAGGCGATCACGTATAGACACTGCGGGTAGAAGGCCTGTCGGATGTCTGTGACAGACGGCTCGGCTACGGTGGCCGGATGCGAGTGGCCAATGCCGACCAAACTCTCCCCCAGCCGCTCCATCTCTCGGAGCACAGCCAGGATGCGCCCTGGATCCATCCGATAGGTGAGCGGGCTGTGGTCCATGTTCTCCAGCGGGTAAAAGGTGTCGATCTGACCCGGCTGCCCGCCGAACAAGCCACATGCCTCGTCTGGCCGCCGCACGAGCGCTTCGGCCAAAAAGGCGTCGACGGCAACTGCCTGCACGCGCACCGCGCTACTCGTCCAGGACGCTCAGATAGCGCTCGCCTGAGTCTGGGAAGACGGTCACCACCACGGCTCCATCTGCTAAGTCCAAGGCCGCGGCACGGGCCGCCCAGGCAGCTGCACCGGCGGAGAGCCCGGCCAAAATCCCTTCTTGCCGGGCGAGCTGGCGGGCGGTGTCGACGGCATCTTGATCCGTGACTGTTACCACCTGGTCGATCAGCGACCGGTCCAGCACCGCTGGCTCGAACCCTGCCCCCAGGCCGTCGATGCGGTGCACACCGGGGCGGCCGCCGGAGAGCACGGCCGAGCGCGCTGGCTCGACCGCCACGATCCGCAGTTTTGGCCGGCGTTGGCGCAAGGTGCGGCCGACCCCGGTCAGGGTCCCGCCGGTGCCCACACCCAGCACCAGGCAGTCGATCTCCCCGGCCGTATCGGTCCAGATCTCCTCGGCTGTGGTGTCCTGGTGGGCTTTGGGATTGGCTGGGTTGTCAAACTGGCGGACCGAGATCCCCCCGACTGCGACGGCCGTCTGTTGCGCCGCCCAGACGGCACCGCTCATCCCCTCTTTGGCCGGAGTCAGCTGCACCCGGGCGCCCAGCCAGCGCAAGAGGCGAATCCGTTCCGGCGTCATGTTCTCCGGCATGGTCAGGATCAGTTGATAGCCCAGGGCCGCCGCCGCCACGGCCAGGCCGATGCCCGTGTTGCCAGAGGTGGCCTCGACGATGGTGGCGCCTTTAGTCAGGGTGCCGTCTGCTTCCGCCTGGCGGATCATGGCCAACGCCGGCCGGTCCTTCACACTGCCACCGGGGTTGAAGAATTCCAACTTGGCGTACAGGCGCACCTGCGGCGCCCACCGGGCCAGGCGCACCAACGGCGTGTGTCCGATGGTGTCTAAGATGGTACGCTCGATCATACCTTGTCCTGCCAGGGCAGATGAGCGTCCTGCCAAGCCAGCAGACCGCCGCGCAGATTGGCCGCCGGAATGCCGCTGTCCACTGCCACCAAGGCTGCGACCTGTGACTTCTGGCCAATTTCGCAAAAGAACACCACCCGGTCAGCTCGGCGAAGCTCCTCGAGATGGCCGGACAGCTCGTCGATCGGCATCGAGATGGCGCCGGGAATGGTGCCAGCGGCGAAGACCGCCCTTGGCCGCACATCCACCCACAACACGCCTGGGCTCCCCAGCCGGGCCTGGGCGTCCTGCAGGCTGAGCTCTTCGGCACCGGGCGCATCCACGCCCCGGCGGGGCATCACCGAGCCACAGAAGGCGACATAATCAATGAGGCCGGTCTGGCTGGGATGATCTCCGCACAAGGCGCAGTCCGGCCGCCGCTGCCAGCGAAAGGTGCGGCTGACTCCGGCCAAAGCGTCCACCACCAGCAGCCGGTTGGCCAGGGTCTCCCCCACCCCCAGCAGCACCTTGATCGCCTCCAAGGCTTGGATCGAACCCATCTGCCCAGCCAATGCGCCCATCACGCCAGCCTCGGCACAAGACGGCACCGTGCCAGGCTCGGGAGGCGTCGGGAATAGGCAGCGATAGCAGCCCTTCCCCGGCATGAACACGGTGGCCTGACCCTCGAAGCGCAAGATGGAGGCATCGATCAGCGGCTTTTTCAGCAGCACGCAGGCATCGTTGACCAGATAGCGGGTGGGAAAGTTGTCCGACCCGTTGACCACCAGGTCATAGGCCCCAATCAGTTCCAGAGCGTTATCGCGCTCCAGCACAACCGGATGGGCGATCACCGAGACATCCGGATTGAGGGCTGTGACGAACCGCTGAGCCGACGCAACCTTCGAGCCGCCAACATCTTGTTCGCGATGCAGCGGCTGGCGGTGCAAGTTGGAGCGATCCACCAAGTCGCCGTCCACAATGCCGATGGTGCCCACGCCGGCCGAGGCCAGGTACATGATCACGGGCGCCCCCAGGCCGCCGGCTCCCACCACCAGCACCCGGGAGGCGAGCAGCTTGCGCTGTCCGGGCATGCCCAGCTCGGGCAAGATGATCTGGCGCGAGTAGCGCTCCACCTGACTGGGCGACAGCAGGCGCACGCTCTGGCTGCCGCCGGCCATCGCCGGAATCAGCGCCAACTCCTCGCCGCCGCTCAGCGCGGTGTCCAAGCCGCTCAGGCTATGAATTTCGGTGTCGTCGACGTAGACGTTGAGATAGGCGGCCAACTGGCCCTGGGCATCGAACAGTTCATTGCCCAGGCCGGGCTGGCGCGCACAAAGGTCAGCCAACGCCTCGCCGACGGTGGCGCCATCGGCTGGCACCGTGGACTGGCCTGCGGTGTGCTTGCGATACGGGGTGGGGACATAGACGGAGACCTGGGCCATGGTCAAACCTCCTCGAAATAGGGCCGGATCGGACCGTCGTCAAAACAGCTGCCGGCGGCCAGCTGCATCTGGGCGAACTTGGGGCTCACCACAGGCATCCACAGGTGTTCCAGCCAGCGCGTCCGCTCGGCATCTGGGAGCTGCGCCAAGGCACTGACGGCGATATGAATGGCATCGCCATCCGGCGAGATGCCAAAGTCCAAGCGAAAGCGGCCGGGCGCCACCAGCCGGCCGGCTGAAGCCGTGCGGTAGGCGCTGATCTGGGGGTCGTCCCGGTAGGCGTCCAAGACCTCGGGGTGAAACCAAATTGGGAACTGATGGTAGCTGTCCGGGCCAGCCGCACGCTTGAGGTAGGCTCTGACGAAGGGGTCCAGGGCCGGCTGGGTCGCCATTTTCAGCTGTCCAGGCCGCGCCGTACGGGCGTGCCAACCATGCTCCCCCACTCGGTCCAAGACCCGTCGTAGCTTTTCACGTCCGGGTAGCCGAGCAGTTCACGCAGCACGAACCAGGTGTGGGCAGAGCGCTCGCCAATGCGGCAGTAGGCGACGACCGGCTTATCCGCGACGATGCCGCGGCGGCCGTAGATCTCACGCAGGTCGGACTCGGACTTGAATCGCCCGTCCGGCGAAACGGCCTCGGCCCAGGGAATGTTGACCGCGCCCGGAATATGCCCGCCGCGCTGGGCGGTCTCACTGAGACCGGGCGGCGCCAAGACTTCTCCGGTGAACTCTTTTTCCGAACGGACGTCGACCAGTGCCACCGCACCCAGCTTGGCGAGCACCTCAGGCTGCAGGGCGCGCACCGACGGATCTTGCCTCGGCAGCGGGTAGCTAGACTTGGCCATCACTGTTGGCTCGGTGGTGTACGGCCGGCCGTCCCCTTCCCAGGCCTGGCGGCCTCCGTCCATCAGCGATACCGCCTGATGCCCATAGTAGGTGAGCTGCCAGTAGGCATAGGCGGCAAACCAATTGGAGGCATCTCCGTACAACACCACATGGTCGCCGACACCGATGCCGGCCGCCGCCATCAGAGCGGCGAAGTCCTCAGGGCCAAGGACGTCGCGGCGGACTTGATCTTGCAGATCGGTGGTCCAGTTCCAGCCGACCGCCCCTTTGATGTGTCCTGCCTGATAGAGCGTGGGGTCGACATCGACTTCGACCAGCCTGACCCCGTCGTCCCAGCCATGCTCCGCTACCCAGGCGGTCGATACCAGAGCCGGGACTGTACCCTTGGCCACTTCCATCGTCTCCTTATCACCTATTCCGATCCGGATAGTCAATATTAGGCCCGCCCCCTGTCCGTTGGCAATGCCAAATCTTCGCACCTGGACCTCAGCGGCGCCCGGACCGGCGCTGGCCGAGCGAAGCCAGTCAACTCAGCAGATCGCCGTGGCCTCGATCTCTACCAAGAGCCTGGGGTCGATCAGGGCGCTCACCTGGACCATGGTCGTGACCGGACGGGTCTTGCCGAAAAATTCTCCATGCGCCCGGCCAATTTGTTGCCAAGCCGAGATGTCGGTCACAAACAGCCTCGTGCGCACCACCTGGCTGCGGTCAGCGCCCAATTCCCCAAGCGCCTGTCCGATGATCTCAAGCGCCCGCTGGGTCTGGGCGTAGGGTTCGCCTTCCCCGACCACCCGATCGCCATCCATGGCCGTGGTGCCGGCGACCTCAATGTGATTGCCAACTCGAATGGCGCGGCTGTAGCCGACGACCGCCTCCCAGGGCGAGCCGCTTGAGACCTTGGTACGTGTGGCCATCTGTGATCCCTCCGCAAGTGAACATGAGGACCTGCGGGCCGTCAGAACCGTTCGCTGTCGCGCCGCTTCGCCTTGCGCAGCGCATCCTCGGCCGCCTGGTGCAAGTCGAGGCCAAGCTGTCCGGCCAACACCGCCAGGACGAAGGCGATGTCACCGATCTCCTCCGCCAAGTCGCCTGGGTGCTCAGTCGGCTTTGGCGTCTTCGGTCCAAACCGGCCGTTTAGGGCCCGGGCCAATTCTCCAACCTCTTCGCTCAGCCGCGCCAAATTGGCCAGCGGCGGCCAGGCGCCACCGTGTGCTTCGACCCATTGGCCGACCCGCGCCTGATAGTCATCGGGCATCGAAAAATCCTCCTTCCACCAGCATCTGGATCGCCCGCCGGTCCGGACCGGCCAACGCCACGTCCGGCGCCCTGGGATCGATCCAGCGGCCCTCGCCGTCGCCATCCACAACCGTACACTGCACCTGCCAGCGGCGGTGGGTGAAGCGGTGCGTGAAATGGACCGGGGTGGGGGTCACATCGCCCGCTTGCACCCGGTCCGGCAATCCGTGTCCATGCTCTTGGGCCTGGGGCAGCCCCCACAGGCCCTGCAGCAAGCGGGTGGTCCGCTGGCGGACCAGCAGTCGGCCCGCTCGCCGCACGGCCACCAGGTGGACGAGCTCGTCTCGCACGGCTGGCTTGGCTGGCGGCCGACCATACAAGGCAAGTTGATCGCGGCCGGCACACGCTTGCGCCACAGGGCAGCTGTCACAGTGCGGGCGGGCGGGGCGGCAGATCAGGGCACCGAGTTCGATCAGGGCCTGATTGAGCTCGCCACTGTCTGGCGGCAAGAAGGGCTCCATCGCCGCCCGAATGGCGGCATCGATCTGGGGGGTGTCTCTAAGCGCAAACAGCCGGGACAAAGTCCGGCGGACATTGACATCGATGGCCAGGGCCCGCCCGCCTTCGGCGAAGGCAATGATGGCGGCTGCCGTATAGGGTCCAACGCCCGGCATCTGCCGCCAGGCGCTCTCGGTGTGCGGCATTCCATCGGCCACCACGCGCCGGGCTATACGGGACAGATGGCGGGCCCGTTGGTAGTAGCCAAGGCCGGCCCATTCAGCCACCACCTCGTCCTCGCTGGCGGCAGCCAGGGACCAAAAGTCGGGAAAAGCCTGCAAAAATCGAGGGTAGCGGATCAACGCCGTGGCCACCGTGGTCTGCTGCAGCATCAATTCGCTGACCACCACCTGATAGGCGGTCGGTGCCTGGCGCCAAGGTAGATCGCGGCCAGCCTGACGGTACCACTCGAGTAGACGGTGCACGAACGGTGGTTCTCCAAAAGCCGGCATGCGGAGGGCCTTCGTCCCCCGCATGCCGTTACCTGCGCCGCCTGTCGGGCGGGCTCGCTCGTAGGGTTCTAGCCGGCGCTGGTGGTACTCGGAGTGGTCGTCTGGGTAATCCCGGCCAGGTGGTCGTAGAAGGTGGTGAGGCGCGACTCGACGGTCGTGAGGTTGAGCGTGTGGCCGTGGCGTTGGGCGTTGGCGACCACGTTGGCGGCCATCTTTGCGATCAGTTGCGGGGCAGTCATGGAGTGAGCTGCGAGCACGCTGTTGATGCCAGCAGTGAAGACGTCATGCAGCAAGGTCGCTGGCGGCATGCCCAGGGCAGCTGCTGCGCCCTTCAGGAATCCAGACAGGGCGCCCTTTCGGGCAAGTGGTGCTAGGCAAAGAGCCGAGCCCTTGGCCATGGCGGCCGTCACATCCTGTTGGAACTTGGGCATGCTCAGCCCAGCGGCGGTCACCAGTTGGGCCAGTGTCTGGCCTGCCTTGTGATCCTGTCTGACGGTTTGCAAGCTCATGCCGAGCACCGATGCGACTGCATGCTGCCTGGCCATCCAGCAGGCTCCGGCCCTGTGGCCGTTGGTGTGCGCGCTGGCCCCATTATTGGCAGCGAAGGCCGCTGCCGGCACTGCCAGAAGCGCCAGAGACAGGGCACCGATGAGCAGGGGCTTTTTGGTCCATCGCACGAAGGTTCACCTCCTTTCCTCACTCAGTCTGGAGGGTTGGGCTTTAGGCCGACTGGCAGTCGGCTGAGAGTCCGCTGATAGGCGATCGGGTCTCGCCCTTGCCGAACCGTTCGCGGCCGTCAGCCCCGGAGCCGGTCGCCACACCTGCGGTGACGGCCGCTGCGACGGCCACCAGGGCGGCTGGTAAGAGGAACGGATCACCAGGAAAGAAGCCGACCCAGATCAGAGCAAGCAATGCCGCCCACGCCCATAGCCGCCAGCGGACGCGGCCACCGAACCAGGGCAGCAGGGCCACAGCGAGCGAGACCAAGACGAGGCTTCCCGCCAGCCAATGGTCGGGAAGGCTGCTCCAAGCGGTGTCGGTAAAGCAGCGGCCCGGACGCGGATAGGCATAGTCGATACAGGTGGTACCGTTTTCCCCGAACCACGCCACTGCCACCGCGCCGACAGCAATACCGCCGCCACGCCTCTCAGCCACGTGGCCAAAGACCACCTCAGCACGCCGCTGAGACTCTCATTACAAACGACGCCTTGGTGTCTCGTCTCAAGTGGACGCAGCCGGCAGGCGCAGGATGAAACGACTGCCCTGGCCAAGCTCGCTCTTCACCGTCAGGTCGCCGTCGTGGGCGCGGGCGATGGTGCGGGCAATGGCGAGTCCGAGGCCAATGCCGCCGTCTTGGCGACTGGGGTCCAGGCGGGAAAAGCGCTCAAAGATGCGCTGGTGCCAATCGGCCGGGATGCCAGGGCCGTTGTCGGAAACTGTGATTTCGCACCAGCTCCCCTCGGTGCCGCAGCTGACCTCGATCACGCCGTCGGCCCCAGAGGTGTAACGGATGGCGTTATCGATCAACACTTCAAGTGCCCGGCGCAGTTCCTCGGGGTCCCCCAGCACTGTCGCTGGAGCCTGTGTATCCACCGTTAACTGGCGACCCTGAGCCGCTCCTCTAAACGACTCGACCACCTCTGAGATCAGGGTGCCTGTATCCACTGCCCGCCGCCGCACGCCGCGCTGTAGTTCGCCTCGGGCCGCCTCCAGCAGGCGGTCGACCAAGCCGGTCATCCGCTGCACGGCGGCTTCAGCCTCGCGCAGAGCCAGGGAGCGTTCGGCCTCCGTCTGGCCGGGCTTGGCCATCAACTCCAGATTGCCGCGAATCACGGTCAGCGGCGTCTTGATGTCATGACCGGCATCGGCGACAAAGGTCTGCTCGCGCTCGCGCGCTGTCTCCAGCTCGCGGAAGGCAACCCCCAGGCGGTCCAGCAGTCCGTTCACCGCCCGCACGAACACGCCGACCTCGTCGGCGCTCTCGGCACCGGGCAGATGCCCGCTCGGCCTGCCGCTGGTGCCTAGGCGCTGAGCCGCCTGGGCAGCCCGTCGCAGGGCGCCGAGTGCCCGGTCAGCCAGCGGTCTGGCCAGCAGCAGGGCGGCCAGCAGGACCAGTCCATCGACCAGGGCGATCGCCGCCATCAGCTGCCAAAACGGCCGCACCGCCGCCGCCGTCGACTCTGCCACCACCAGGCTCACCCCGCGCCGGGAGAGTGCGGTCCAGATGTAGCCCTCGGACACGGTCACACCGCTGGCGCTCAAATGGCTCGGGGTCGCTGGCAACGGCGACCCGCCCGATTCGCTGAGCGCCAGCGAGACGACGCGCCAGCCTTCACCCGGCGGCAACACCGGCGTCTCGCCCCGGGCCAGGTCGCGACTGGCGGACAGCAACTCAGCGTGCAGTCTGGCGCCGATGGTGGCCCGATCCGCCCTAAAGGCCGCGACGCCCACCACCAGGCCAGAGAGCAGCATGCCGGCCACCAGCGTGCCCAGGGTCAACAGCACGATCCGCCGGCGTAAAGTCATGAGCGCCTCAGGGCGTAGCCGTAGCCGCGCACGGTCTGGATCAGACGCTCCTCCCCGCCCAGTTCGGTCTTTTTCCGCAGATAGCCGACGTACACTTCCAGCACGTTGTCTTCGCCACCGAAGTCGTAACTCCACACCGCTTGCAGGATTTGCGCCCGAGACAGGGCCTGACGCGGGTGGCGCAAAAAGAAGGCCAGCAGGTTGCGTTCGGTCGGGCTCAGATCGAGCAGCCGACTGCCCCTTCTCGCCTGCATGGTGGCAGGGTCGAACACCAAGTCCTCATAGACCAATGCCTCACTCGCATCGTCGCCGTTGCGCCGACTCAGGGCGTGCAGCCGGGCCGTCAATTCTTCGATGGCAAACGGCTTGCCCAGGTAATCGTCGGCCCCCGCTTCCAGGCCGAGCACCCGATCGGCCACTGCGTCTTTGGCGGTGAGCATCAAGATGCCGCGCTCGCCTCTGCGCCGCAACTCCTTGACCAGGGCCAGCCCACTCATCCCTGGCAGCATCTGGTCCACCACATAGAGGTCAAAAGAGGCGCTGTCCACGGCGGCCAGGGCTTCTTCAGCAGACGCCGCCAGCACGATCTCAAAGCCGCTGGGGCCAAGGGCCCGTTCCAGCAGCGACCGGATGGCCGCCTGGTCATCGATGACCAGCACTCGCACCCAATTTCCCCCTCGTTTATGCGCATCTGGCTCCCACCATACAGGAGCACTCAGCCGCCGACCATCGGCCAGGCTTGGCCCAGACGGCGCAGACAGATGGGACCTCCTTATGATACAAAGAAGCGTACGATGCTGGCGGTTTATCCATCGCTGCCACGTCGCAGAGCCAGCTCGCCACCAGGCGCAGCCTGGGAATCGGGACCATGGCTAAAAACGCAGCGCATCCGAGGAGGCTTCAGCGTTGCTGGATGTTCGTCATTTTTCGGAACTGGGCATCGACCGCACCGGCCCGATGAGCGTTGACATCTCGACCGCCGCTCTGGTCGAGGCGGCAGTACGCCTCGATGAAGGATCGCTCAGCGACGAAGGTGCCCTGGTCACCGCCACTGGCGAGTTCACCGGCCGCTCGCCACAAGACCGCTTCATCGTAGACGACCGGGCGGCCCGGCAGGTGGCCTGGGGAGCAGTCAATCAGCGCATGCCGGAGGCAGCCTTCAAGAGCTTGCACGCTCGCATCGCCGCCCACTTGGCGGCCAGGCCGCATTATGTATTCAACGGTTTCGCCGGCGCCGATCTTCGCCACCGCATGCCGGTGCGGGTGGTCACAGAACTGGCTTGGCACAGCCTGTTCGCCCGCCAGTTGCTGATCAGGCCAACCGACGCGGAGCTCGATCAGCACCAGCCGGCCTTCACCGTGCTGTCGGCACCGACCCTCAAAGCCGACCCCGGTCGTGACCACACCCGGTCGCAGACGGTGATCGCCATCTCCTTCAGTCAGCGGGTGGTGTTGATCGCCGGTACGGCTTACGCCGGCGAGATCAAAAAGGCGATCTTTTCGGTATTGAACTACCTGCTGCCAGACGCTGGCGTCTTGCCCATGCACTGCTCGGCGAACGTCGGCAAAGCTGGTGACGTCGCCCTCTTTTTTGGCTTGTCCGGCACCGGCAAAACGACGCTCTCGGCCGACCCGGAGCGGGCGCTGATCGGGGACGATGAGCACGGCTGGTCAGACCGTGGCGTGTTCAACCTCGAGGGCGGCTGTTACGCCAAGTGCATCGGGCTGAGTGCCGACAAAGAACCCCAGATCCATGCCGCCATCCGCTTCGGAACCGTTTTGGAAAACGTGGTGATGGACCCCGAGACCAGAAAGCTGGACTACGCCAGCGAGGCGCTGACGGAAAACACCCGGGCCGCCTATCCCTTGGAGTACATTCCCGGTGCGCTGATACCGAGCGTGGCCGGACACCCGCGGGTGATCTTGTTCCTCACCGCCGACGCCAGTGGCGTCTTGCCGCCGGTGCTGCGCTTGAACGAAGAAGAGGCGATGTACCACTTTTTGTCCGGCTACACGTCCAAACTGGCCGGCACCGAGCGCGGCGTCACCCACCCGGAGCCCACTTTCTCCGCCTGCTTCGGCGAACCGTTCATGCCGCGGTCGGCCGAGACCTACGCCCAGATGCTGGGCGAACAGATCCGCGCCCATGAGACCGGCGTCTATCTGGTGAACACCGGCTGGACCGGTGGACCTTATGGCGTCGGCCGGCGGATCGATCTGGCGATCACCCGCAAGATCGTGCAGGGCGCCTTGGCCGGCGATTTGGATCGGGTCTCCGTGCGCCGGCACCCGGTGTTTGGCGGCTCTGTGGTCGAGGATGTCCCCGGCTGTGATCCCGGTCTGCTCGACGCCCGCAGCACCTGGCAGGACAAAGCGGCCTATGACCGCTCGGCCAGGGAACTGGCCCAGGCCTTTTCTGCCAATTTCGACAAGAAGTTTGCCAATGCGCCGGCTGCCGTGCGCCAGGCCGGTCCGCGCCCCTAGCCCTTGGGCTCGGGGTGCGAGTGATCGGTCGGCTGGTCCTGGATGATGGCGGCCACATGCGCAAGCAGCGGTCCCACCGCGGCCAGGCCATTTTCCACTGCTGCCGGTGAGCCGGCTAGGTTGATCACCAAAGTCTTGCCCCGCACGCCGCAGATGGCCCGCGAGAGTGCCGCCCGACTCGTCTGTTCCAGGCCCTTCAACCGGATCAATTCAGCCAACCCCGGCACCTGACGCTCGACCACGGCGGCGGTCGCCTCTGGCGTCAGGTCGCGGGGCGAAAGCCCGGTCCCGCCGGTGGTGATCAGCACATCCAGGTGCAATTCGTCTGCCGCCTGGCAGATGGCATCTTGGATCATGACCTGGTCGTCTGGCACCAAAAGCCGCCACACCACCTGGTGACTCATTTGCTCGAGCAGCCTCTCACACAGCGCCCCGCTGGAGTCGGGGCGCGCCCCTCTGGCCCCCAGGGTGCTGATGGTCAGCACGCCGGTGCGCAGCATATCAGTCCCCGATCAGCTGGTCGGGTCTGATCGGCAAGGAAGTGAGCCGAGGCCCGCCTGCGTCGCGGATGGCGTTTGCCACCGTGGCCGCACCCGGGATGGCCGGCGGCTCGCCAACACCCTTGGCCCCGAAGGGGCCGACCGGCGAGGGCACCTCCACCATCTCCACCCGGATCGGCGGCAGGTCGGATGCCAGCGGCAAATCGTAGTCGGCAAAGCTGGCATCTTGCAGCTGGCCGCCCTGGTAGACCATCTGCTCGAACAGGGCGCGGCCGATGCCCTGGGCACTGCCACCGCGCATCTGGCCGGCCACCGCCGCCGGGTTCAGGGCCTTGCCCACGTCTTGCACCGCCAGATAGTCGACGATTTTCAGCCAGCCGTGGCGGCGGTCCAGCCGCACCTTGGCAATGTGCACGGCGAAGCCGGGTGCGCTCTTGGTGATGGCGGTGCGCCCTTGGCCTGTAACCGGCGCCTGTTCGGCGCCAAAGCCGGTGGTCAGGGCAGCCAGTTCAGCGACCGACTTGCCGCCCTGGGGCACACCTTTGACCCGGACCTGTCCGTCTGCCAGCTCCAGATCCTCGGCCGCTGCCTCCATCTCGGTGGCGGCCAGCTCCAGAATCTGCCGCTTGGCGTCTTCAGCGGCCAAAAGCACGGCCGCTCCCACCGTGGATGTGATCTTGCTGCCGCCGGCGAAGCCGGCGTAGGGAGCCTGGTCGGTGTCGCCGGCGACCACCCGGATCCGGCTCGGATCGATGCCAAACGCCTGTGCCGCAATCAAGGCAAAGGTCGTGTGGGTACCGGTGATATCCACTGAGCCGACCTGTACGGTCAGGCTGCCGTCGCCGTTCACCTTGCACACCGCCGCCGCCGGTTCAGTGCCGCCAGGCCAGCCGCCGGCGGCCACCCCGATGCCCTCGTCTGCACCCTTCTGCCGCTTACGCCACAGGGGATCTTGAGCCGCCCGCTCCAGGCACTCGGCCAGTCCGATCCGGGCCCAGGGCCGACCGTTGACCTGTGGGTCTCCTTCGACCGAGGCGTTCTTGCGGCGCAAGGTGAGCGGGTCCATGTCCAGCGTGCGCGCCAATTCGTCCATCGCCGATTCCAGAGCAAAGTAGGCCTGTGGTGCACCAGGGGCGCGGTAGGCGCCGACCGGGACCTTATGGGTGACCACCTCAACGCCGCGGATCGCCAGGTGCGGCGCCTGATAGGTACCACCCAGCAACATGCCAGCGATGCCCACCGGGCTGCCCGCAGCGGCGCCGCTGTCGAACAGCAAGTCGGCGAAGATGCCGGTCAACTTGCCATCGCGAGTGGCGCCAAGGCGCACCGTGATCTCAGCTGCCGGTCCCGGATTGGAGACCAAGAAATCTTGCAACCGGTCCAAAACCAGCATCACCGGACGTCGGACCACGGTGGCCAAAGCCGCCGCCAGCGGCTCCAGGAGTCCGCCCTTGCCACCGAAGGCACCGCCTACCGTCATCGGCACGATACGGACTTGATCCTCGCTCAGTCCCAGACACTGGGCGGCGTAGCTGCGACTGTAGAATGCGCCCTGGGTCGAAGCCCAGATGGTGACCGATCCGTCCGGGTGCGCCTCGGCGGCCGCAGCCTGCGGCTCCAGGTACGCCTGGTGAACGCCCGAGATCTTGTAGCTGCCCTCCACCACCTGATCGGCGAGCCGCCAGCCCTGTTCGATGTCGCCGCGGTCGAAGGCGATCTGACGAGTGACGTTGGGCGCATGCTTGCCGCTGGTCTCGCCACCGACCGCCGCGCCATGGGCGGCCTCCTCATCCTCGCCGCCGTGCAGCTCTTCTTCAGTGCGCACTCGCGGGGCGTCTTGGGCCATGGCCAAGCGCGCATCGGTGGCAGCAGGCAGCCGCTGGTAGCTGACCTCCACCGCCTCGGCACCATCTTCGGCCGCCGCCGCCGTCTCGGCCAGGACCACGGCCACCGGCTCGCCGGCAAAAAACACCTCGCGATGGGCCAACAACACGTCCAGCATGCGGTCAGGCGCGCCGGGCGGCTGGTGGCCAAGGCGAGCCAGAGTCAGATCCTGAGCGCTGAAGGCGGCCACCACTCCAGCCAGGCGCAGGGCCGGGGCCAGATCGACCTTTTCGATCTTGGCGTGGGCGTAGGGGGATAGCACCAACCGGGCATGCAGCCAGTCGTGGCGCCGGACGTCTGACACGTACTGAGCCTGACCGGTCAGCTTATGGGCGCCTTCACGGCGGGGCACGGACGTACCGATGTAGCTGGCTTCACTCATGGACTCCCACCTCCGTGTGCTCGATCTCTCTGGGTGCGTGGTGCAACGGGCCGCGATGGCCGCTCAACGAGGTGCCGGGGCGTCTTTCCCGGCTGGCCACGATCTCGGACAAAAGCGATAGCGCAATCTCCTCTGGCGTACGGGCGCCAATGTCCAAGCCGCCAGGCGTGTGGATGCGCCGGCGCACCGTTGCAGACACGCTGGTGCCATTCTCGGCCAAAAGCGCCAGTGTGCGGTCGCTGCGTCCGATCGGCCCCAACAGGCCGATGTAGGCCGCCGGCGAGCTCAGGGCCAGGGCGAGGGCGTGCGCGTCCCACTGCAGGTGATGGTTCATCACCACCACGGCTGCGCCCGGACTGATCAAGCTCGCCGGGCCAGGTGGCCGGCGCAGGTCGACGCGGCGCACCCCTGGCAGACGACGGGCTGCCAGCAGATTCGGACGGTGGTCGGCGACAGTGACGCGAAACCCCACCTGGCGGGCCAGTGACACCAGCGGCAGGGCGTCGTCTCCGGCCCCGAACACAACCAGGCTCTGGGCCGGTGCACAGACGTCGATCAGCACCCAGGCGCCGTCTTTGCCGCGAAAGGCGCGGGCCAGCGGCCGCTCCTCGGCCAGCACCTGGGCACAGGCAGCTTGCCAAGCGTGCTGCTCGCCCAGCCACTGCCCTTGGTCATTGCCGTAGAGGCGGCCGATCGCTCCCGAGCCGTCTTCAGCCACCACCGTGGCCAGCACGGCCCTGCGGCCAAGGAGCAGGTCTTGCAAGAAGCGGTGCAACGGGCCGGGGGATCGGCCAGGCGGGTCTAGGCGCTCAAGCAGGATGCGCACCGTGCCAGGGCAGCCGGCGCCCATGCCGAACAACCCCTCGTCTGCCAGCGCATAGGTAAGGAGGCGGACACCGGAGCCTTCAGCCAGGGTGCGCAGGGCGACGTCGCCTTCCAGGCAGCCGCCGGAGATCAAGCCCACCGGCTGGCCGTCGGGCCCGACGATCAGTTTGGCCCCCTCGTGGCGATAGGCCGAGCCGTCGACCGCCAAGACGGTCGCCAGCCAGCTGCTCTCGCCCCGCTGCCAGAGCGCACTCAGGGTGCGGGCGAACAGGTCGTCGATCGTCTTCACGGGCGCTTCCTCCTTGCACGTTGGGTCAAGGCGGCCAGTCCCTGATAGCGGTCGGCCGCCTGGAAGGCACACTGTGCGGCCCGGGTCAGCGGTTTGTAGCCAGCGCTGTCGGCCAATGGATTGACCCAGGTGATCACCGCCGACCGCCGGCGCAAGGCGGCCAGAGCCTGTGCCAACTGGGCGGTCGGTCCAGCCTCCAAGGCGTCGCTGACGATCAGGGTGCTGAGATGTTGACGCCGGGGCAGGTGCGGCCCATGCAACACCGCGGCGATGGCGTCTGCGATGCGGGTGCCGCTGCCCCAACTGGCGGCCGGCAGGCTCAATTCCGGCTGGAACAGGCGGTCGCTGAGCCGGCTGGTGTCGGCGGAAAAGGCGTACACCTCGGTGTCCGGCCGGCGCCGGCGCAACAAACGGCCGACGGCCACCAGCTGCTCGGCCCACTGCTGCATGGATCGGCTGGCATCGAGCAGCACCAGTGACTGGCGGCGGACCGGGCGTTTCTTCCAGATCAGGTGCACGGGTTCTCCGGCGGTGGTCAAGCTGCGCTGCAGCGTGCGCCGCAGGTCGAGGCGGCGGCCGACCGTAGCCTCCAGGCCGCCCACCCGATCCGCCCAGGACAAAAAGGGTGCGGCCCAGCCCTGAGCCAGATCACTCCCCTGGCGCGCTCCGGGCACAGCCTGGCGGCCGGTACCGCCCGCCGGGCTGGCCGCCGGGATGGACACCCGCTCAGCCGGAGCGTCGGTGTCGGCACCAGCGCCCAAAGCCGTGCCAGCGGCCGCAGCGGCCGCCTGGGCGGCCAAGGCAGTGGACTTGTCGACCTCTGCCCCGGCACCGAACAACCAGGGAAAGAGCTGGTCGAAGATGGCCAAGGCCCGGCGGTCGCGTGCCAACGTCGCCCGCAGGGCCAGCCGCTGAGGCTCGCGGTCTGCCGCGACCAGGGTGATCGCCACCAAGGCATCGGCCAACTCGGCGGGACCGATGGCGCAGCCGGCCTGGCGCATCGCAGCGGCCAGGGCGCGCACCCGAGTCACCTGCTGGGTCAGATCCATCTCAGGACTCCTCAGCCTCGGCCAAGGCCTGGGCCAACTGCTGGCCGTCAGCTGCGAGCAGGCGCTGGCGGTCTTGTGCCGACTTGACGATCGTGCCGAGCGCCTGTGCCACGACATCTTGGTCCAGATGATCCGATCCGAGCTGGGCCGCCGCCGCCGCCAGATCGAGTGCCTCGGCCACACCCGGCGGCTTGTCCAGCTCCATGCGGCGCAAGGCCGCCATCAGCCGCGCCACCTCTGCGGCCAAGTGCGGCGTTGTCTTGGGCAAGTGGGCGGCCAAGATGGCACTCTCGCGTTGCACGGTGGGGAAATCGATCCAGGCGTACAGACAACGCCGGCGCAAAGCGTCTGAGAGTTCACGGGTCCGGTTGGAGGTGATCACCACATGCGGCATCGCCTTCGCCTTGAGGGTGCCGAGTTCAGGTATGGTCACCTGGCCCTCGCCCAGGAGTTCCAGCAACAGCGCTTCCAGCGCCTCGTCGGCGCGGTCGATCTCGTCGATCAGCAACACCACTGGGCCGTCTTCGGCGAGCAGCGCCGACAGCAGCGGCCGGTGCAGCAAGAAGCGCTCCGAGAACAAGTCAGCGTCATCCACACCACCGTCGGCCTGGCGCAGCGCCAACAGCTGGCGGGGGTAATCCCACTCGTACAGCGCCTGGCTGAAATCCAGCCCCTCGAAGCACTGCAAGCGGACCAGCCGCCTACCCAGCGTGGACGACAGTGCGGTGGCAAGCGCGGTCTTGCCCACGCCGGCCGGGCCCTCGACCAAGAGTGGCCGGGGCAGGGTCAGAGCAAGGTGGACGGCCGTCGCCAGGTCCGCCCCGGCCACGTAGCCAGCACCGGCCAGGCCTTGCAAGATGGCCCCCACGGGATCGCCACCAGAGGCGCTTGGTCTCATCGGGGCTCCGAGTCTGCTGCGGCCAAGATGCTGTCCACGATATCGGTGTAGCCCGTGCAGCGACAGATCACGCCAGAGATGGCGGACGTCACTTGCTCGCGGCTGGGATGAGGGGTCCTCTCCAACAGGTTGGTGGCTGCGATCAGCATGCCTGGCGTGCAAAAGCCGCACTGCAATCCATGGTGGTCCAAAAATGCCTGTTGCAGCCGGCTGAGCTGTCCGCCCTCGGCACCGATCCCTTCCACCGTGGTTACCTGACAGCCCTCGACCTGGGCGGCGAGCAGCAAACAAGAGCGCACCACCTGGCCATCGACCAGGACATTGCAGGCGCCGCACACCCCCTGTTCGCAGCCGAGGTGCGTCGCAGTCAGGGACAGCTGATCGCGCAGACAATCGGCCAGGGAGAGTCTGGGCTCAACGTCCAGGTCGACCGGCCGGCCGTTGACGAAAAAGTGAACAGCCACGGTGCTTGGCGCCTCAGGCACGGGACACGCCTCCTTTAGGGTTGCGACTGATCGACTCGCCAAGCGCCTCGACGATCAACCGAGAGGCGAGCTTGAGCCGATAACTGGCGGTTGCCCGCAGGTCGTCTGCGGGCTCGGCCTGACTCAAAACGGCATCGGCGAATTCGCGCAACACCGCGGGCGACGGCACCTGTCCCACCAACTGCGCCTGCGCCGTTTCATTGGTGACGGGTGCTGGCCCCATCCCCGCCACGGCCAAGCGCACCTCGGCCACCCGGCCGTCTGGGCTCGTGACCAGACTCGCCGCCACCGCTGCCAGCGCAAAGTCGCCTTCCCGCAGGGCGAACTCGGTGAATGCACTGGCTCTGGCAACCGCACCCAGGGGCAGGAGGCAAGAGACCAACATCTCACCTTCGGCCAGCGCCGTCTGGAACAGGCCCAAAAAGAATTCACCCGCCGGCACGATTCGCTCCCCAGCCTGACTGTGACAGATCATCTGCGCACCGAGCGCCACGGCCAGAGCCGGCAGTTCAGCGGCCGGATCGGCGTGGGCCAGGCTGCCCAACACAGTGCCACGGTTGCGGATCTCAAGGTGGCCAATCCAGCCGGCCGCCTCAGCCAGAGCCGGTACCTCGGTGCGGACCAGGGCGGACTCGACCACCTGCTGATGGCGGACCAAGGGTCCGATCTCCAGCTGGCCATCTCTGGCCGCCAACCGGTCGGCGCCCTCAAGTCCGCCCAGGTCGATCACCAGTTCCGGTCTGACCAAACGCAGTGCCAGCATCGGCATCAAACTCTGGCCACCGGCCAATACCTTGGCCTGTGCGCCGTGGCGGGCCAGCAGGTCCAAAACGGCCGCCTGTGTGGTGGGACGCTGATAGGCAAACGGGGCTGGTTTCACGACGTCGTCCTCCCTTGTTCCAAACCACCGACATGGTCCGCCACTTCCTGGGCCAAGCGGTTCATGAACTGACGTTCGAGCATCTTGGCCACGCCGTCCAGCATGCGTTGGCCGATGCCGGCCAGCTTGCCGCCGATTTCGCTCACACCGTGGTAGGTGACCCGGGTGCCAGTGTCTTCCGGCTCCAGACTCACCAAAATGGTGGCTGACACCGACCCTGGGCCACCGGTCAACTCCAGTTGCAGGCGCATGGAGTGCGGCGGCTGGGGGTCGATCACGGCCAACGTCCCCTGATAGCGCCCTCCCACCCCGGCCACACCCAGTTCAGCAGTCAGCTGGTAGCGGCCAGCGGCCTGCTGCTGAAAGGACTTACATCCGGGGATGGCCCGTGCCAGCACGTCCGGATCGAGCAATGCCCCAAAGGCCTGGGGCGGATCGGCTGCCAGCCGCATCTCTCCTGCCAGTTCCATCGGCTAGCCTCCCTGAGCGGAAAGCGGCTGGTCGGTGCCTGGATCGAGGTGGCCCGCCCACCCGACCTCCGCCACCACCTCTTCTACCATCAGATTCGCCCCTTGATCTGATGTGTCCTCGGCCAGATCGACGGTCAGCTCAGCCAGCACCATGTCCCCGACCTCGAACCAAGCGGTGGCATGCCCCTCGAAGGTGGCGAGCGCCCCCTCCGTGCTGGCAAGACCATCCGCCCGGACGATCAAGCCGCCCGTCGCCGCCAGGTCGTCGCCAGCGGCCAGAGCCTGCACCAGCGCGCGGTCGTGACCGGAGAGCAGGCTGATCAGTACGCTCGCCCCGGGCTCACGCCACAGGGCACCGACCGGGCTTGAGGCGGCTGCCGCCACCACCAGCCGGGCCGGCCGATGAGAGGCCTGCATGCCCCAGCCGCTGACCATCAGGTGGCTGCGGCCAGCCGCCACCGTGCTGGCCAGATAGAGTCCCCAGTGCCGCCGGCCGAAGACATCCAAAAACGCCTGGTCGCTAAGGGCGAAGGCAGCGCAGGGGGCCGCATCCAGGGCCCTTGGGTTATATGCAAAGGCCGCAAACGGCAGCACGGTCTCCTCAGCGCCGCGTGGATCAGCCACCGCCACAATGGCATTGACCGTGATGTTGTCAGCCGCGGCCTGCAGCAGGCTGCCGCCACATGCCTCACCGACCACCAGCAAAAAGTCGCCGAGGTCGACCGCATGCAGCAGGGAGAAGTCGACATAACCGACTGCCGCCCGCGGCACCGGGGCACCGGCCGGGGAGCGGACAAACAGCTTGGGGTCTTGCACCACCGACCAGTCACCGTGGTAAAACCGCCCTTGCCAAGCCTGATCGTCTACCGAGCTCACGCTGACGGTGAAGCGGCCGAGCGCTTGGATCATCGCGGCGGCGGCAAACTCCTTGGGGATGGCCGCCATCAGCCGGGCTGGGCTGAGGCCGCAGATGGCCAGCCAACAGCCGCCGTGCAGGTGGCAATGCTGGCCGTCGGCAACGGAGATCATCAGGGCACCGCGGATTCGGCGATCGTAGATCAGTTCCACCGGGTCAAGGAGCGACTGGCTATCCATCGGCTCATCACCCTCTCAGTGTGCGTCCAGGCAATGATCGGCGAATTCGGCCTCAGCCGGTTTCAGGCACCAGCAGACGGCCTCGGCCCGCTGGCGCAGGGCCGGTGCGCTAAAGCCAGGTGCGAAGATCGGCCAGTCCCAGTGTAGCGCCTGGGCGGGCTTGACGAAGCGGCGGGTCAGAAGCTTCACCTCAGGCAGCGGCACCCGCTCCGGACGCTGGCCACTGCCGAGCAGTTCCAGCCCCATGCGGGCGCCGGCCGCCGCCACCGCCAGCGGCGACCAGGCGGCTTTATCCGCCCAGACCCGAGCCGGCACCTGCCCGTCTTGACTAGACCGGCTCAGAGCACGCAGGGCTTCAGCCAGCACGGGCGCCGCCATCTGGCCTGCCTGGCGGCCGACATCTGTGGCGTCTTCGTCCCACGGTGGAGCCTGCACAGGCACGGTCAGCGGCCGTGGAAACTGTCCGTGCTCGATGGCGGCCACGCTCTGCAGGCAGACGGCCAGCACCTCAGCCGGGGTCAGGGTTACGGTCCCAATCGCCACCGATCCGAGCTGCCCGGCCGCCACCAGTTTGAGCAGGGTCAACTGGGCGCCGGCGGTCACCTGCAGCCTGGGTGCTTGGTCGGAAAAGGCGGCCACCAAATCTTCGGCCGTCCAAAAGGCCACGTCTGGGCCCGCCGCCCGAACCGTCGTCAGCCAGTCGGCGAAAGAGTATAGCGCCTGGCTCACCATCTGGTGCGGCCGCAGCGGCGGCGGCTGCCAGGTGTCCTCGGCGGCGTTCACGCCACCGCCGAACGGATCGGCGTCCCAAAAGCGGGTGGTGACCAGTTCCGTGGGATGGGTGACGGCGTTGACCAAGCCCAGGCGGCCACCGGCAGATTGCTCTGCGATCGCCCGCCCGATCATCCGCAGTGTCTGATCGTGGAGCTGTGGAATCTGGCTGAGCCATGGCTTAGGCACGGACACCGGGGCGGCCCAGTGCAGGACGCCAGCCAGCACCATCGGCCGGCCGTCGATATCGATGTAGCCGTTCCAAGCTTCCGAGTAAAAACAACGCACACCCCAACCCAAGAGGGCTGGGATCGCTTCTGCCGTCCAATTGCCGCCGGGTTGGGTGTACACCGTCGGCGCTTCACCGAACACCTCTGCCACCCGCATGAAGCCGGCCTGCTCGCGGGCGCGAAAGGCGTCCACCGCGGCCTGCCCCGCAAGCGTCGCCAACTGCTCGGCGATGGTTGGGTGGTAGCTGTGCGATGTGGAGTGAAAACCGATCTGGTGCCGGCCCAGAGCGCGCAACACATCTTGGCGCCCTCTTGCGAGGAGGGCGTCCACCTTCATGGCCGTGATCGGGAAGGTGGCCCGCACACCTTGCCGGCTGAGCAGCTCAGCCAGTGCCAGGGCAGCGTCGTCGCTCTCCGGGGTCAGGATGTCCTCGGTGTCAAAGCGCAGCAGGACCCGCACCGCATCGCTCACCTGGCGGCTTCAGCCTGCACTGGCAGCGAGCCGGCCAGCACCGTCCGGTACAAGTCGGCGTAAAGGGCGGCCTCCTGATCGACGTTATAGACCGACGTCGCCCGCCGCTTGGCAGCTCGACCCAGCGCTACCCGCAGCGGCCGGTTCAGCGCCAGCTGGCGAGCCTCGGCCACCGCCTGACCCGGCTCAGAGAAGAGCAACCCGACCGCTTCTTGTCCGGCAACATGGCCGAGGGCCGCCCTGTTGCCCATGTTGTCCTGGGCCAAGGTGGGCTTGCCGAATGCCATCGCCTCGAGCAGGCTGTTGGCCAGCCCCTCCGCTTCCGAGGTGTTGAGGACCACGTCCGCGGCCCGGTACAGTCCGCCGACCTGCTCGTAGGGAACAGCACCCAGCCACTGCATCCACGGATGGGCCGCCGCCTTGGCTGCCACCTCGGCGACTAGAGCCGAGTCCATTTCGGCGCCAGCCACCAGCAGGCGCGCCTGGGGCACAGTGGGGAGCAGCCGCTCCACGATGTCGACGGCCGCCAGTGGCCTCTTGACGGCTCGCATCCCCGCTGGCAGAAAGAACACGATGTCCTGGGCCGAAAGTCCCAGTCGCCGGCGCCAGCTGGCACCGGGCGGCTTCAGGGCGCCCGGTGGCACCACCACCACCGGCGTGGTCAGTTCAGGCAGCAGTTGGCCGAGACGGGCGCCTTCAGAACGATCAAAGACCACCACCGCCGCCGCGTCTGCCAGCACTGGCAGTAGCGTCTGGCGGCCGCTGGGGTCGGCCAGATCCGCGGACAGGTCTGTGCCGGTCAGCGTGATCACGTAGGGGAGTCCATTGGCCTGTGCCACCTGGCGCACAGCCAGCCCAGTGCGCCGGGCATGCATGCCATGCAAAATCTGGACGCCGCTCAGCCGGTCACCTGTCTCGATGTCTGAGCGCCGCACTGGCGTTGCCGCCAGCCCCAGTTTGCCGACCGCCCGCGCCATGCGCTGGGCGGTGACGGTGTTGCCGCTTCCCGGCCACAGTTCGTCGGCCACCACAATCTGAATCAAGTTGATGCTCCTTCTCGGACTCTGAGCCAAGACAAGGCACTGGCGGGGTCCCTAAACTCCCCGGTGCAAACCTTCGACTGGAGTTAGTGTACCAGAGCCGGGCCGACCGTGCTACATAAAACATAGTAGCGGGTGGCGACTTGGGCCGGTGCCACGGCGCCGCCTCACGTCAACGCCCGATCAGGATGCCCAGGGCCAAGACACCGCCGACGATTAGGTCGATGCGCGCGGCCGAAGGCAGCAGCCGAGTCGACTCTGTCTCCCGGTACAGCCCGCCGACCAGCGGCAGAGCCAGCAGGCTCAGTGCGGACCAAGGCGGCAGGGCGCCCAGCAACATCCACAATGCCGGCAACACCACCCCGGTCGCCGCCAGTATTATGAGCAGGACTTTCCCCCGCCGCTCGCCGAGGCGGCCGACTAGGGTGCGCCGGCCCTTGGCCAAATCCTGAGTGCGGTCGCGCAGGTGATTGGCCACCAAGATCGCCGCCGTAAGCAGCCCCACCGCCACCCCGGCCAGCAAGCCGCCGACGGTGACCTGACCGCTGGCGGCCAGTTGCACGGCGATGACCTCCAAAGGACCCATCAGCCAGAACACCCAGGCCTCGCCCACGACGCTGGCCGAAAGCGGCCTCGGACCCAAGCTGTACAGTCCGTTGCCAGCCGCTGCCAACAGGCCCATGGCCAATAGCGGCCAGCCTCTGGCGGCCACCAGCACCAGCCCGCCGCCCAGAGCCAGCAGGAAGATCAATACCGCCAGTTGGGCGACCCGGCCGGCGGAAAGTTCGCCGCTGACCAGCACGCCGGCGATACCAGCAGATTCCCGGCTGTCCAGTCCGTGATGGAAGTCCGCATATTCGTTGATCACATTAGCCCCGATCTGGAGCAACACCGCCACTGCCACCATCACCAGCCACAGCGGCCAGGAGAACTGCCGGCCGGCGGCCAGCGCACCGCCCACCAGCACGGGCGCCGCCGTGGCGGCCAAGGTGGGTAGGCGGGTCAACCGCAGTAGCTGACGCCAGCTCACGGCCGTACCTCGGCCTGTTCAGCCAGCGCCGCCAACTCGCCGTGCAACACCTTGCCCAGGGGGCCTTTGGGCAGTTGTGAGACGAAGCGGATCTCCTTCGGGACCTGGTACGGCGCCAAGAAGCTGCGACAGTGGGCGAGCAGCGACTGTGCGCCGATGCGGCGATCGGGCACCACCACCAGCGCCCACGGCACTTGGCCCCAAGTTGCGTCCAGGTGGCCAAACACGGCGGCGTCGAGCACAACTGGATGGCTCCTCAACACCAACTCCACCTCATAGGGCGTCACCTTCTCGCCGCCGGAGATGATCAGGTCTTGAGCTCTGCCCCCGACCCAAAGTTCCCCCTGGTCTCCCAATCTGCCCACATCGCCCGTATGCAGCCAGCCACCCTGGAGCACCTGGCGGCTGGCCGTTTCATCTTGCCAGTAGCCTGAGAACAGGGTCGGCCCTGCGATCAAGATTTCTCCCTCAGCCTCGGTCCCATCGATGCGGATCTGGCTGGAAGATAGCGGCCAGCCGGCGCTGGCGGTCAGGGCTGCCGGCGATCCAGGCGGCAACACTGCCACCTGGGAAGCGGTCTCGGTCAGACCGTAGGTGGTCGCCACCGGCAGGCCACGCCCGATGGCCTCTTCCAGCATCTCGCGCGGCGCTGGCCCGCCGCCGATCATCGCCAGGCGCAGGCCAGATGGCAGGGCGTGGCGGAGCGCCAACAGGCGCTGCAAGGTGGTGGCGACCAGGGAGAGGTGCGTCAGCTGATGGCGGTCAATGGCGTCTGCCATGGCCTCTGCCGAAAAGTCCTCGGCCAGGGCAACGGGTATCTGTGCCAGCGCCGAGCGCACCAGGATGCCAAGGCCGCCCACATGAAACAGCGGCAATGAGGCCAGCCAGCGGTCAGTGGGCTGGACGCCGATCAGGTCGAGATGCTGGCGGGCGCTGGCGATCAGCGCGCCCTGGCTGAGGATGGCGCCCTTGGCCGTACCGGTGGTCCCGGAAGTAAAAATGATCAGGGCCGGCGTGTCGGCGTGCCGTGGCGCCCTCACCACGGTCTCACTGGCGACAGGCAGCTCCTCGGCAGTCGGCTGCTCGGCAGTGAGGGTGCAGGTGGCTTCCACCAAGGCGATACGTCGGTCCCGCTCGGCACTCGGCAGCCGGGGGTCCAGCGGCACAGCTACCGCCGCCAGGCTCCAGATCGCCCACAGCGCCTCCACCATCTGCCGCCCGTGCGGCAAGACTAGGGCCACCCGATCGCCAGGGCCCACCCCCTGGGCGACCAGCGAGTTGGCGACGCGCTGCACCTGCTCGTCGAGCTGCCGCCAGGTCAGGGCAAAGCTGGCGTCCAGCAGCGCCGACTCATCTGGGCGCTGACTGGCCGCCAGGCGGATCAACTGGCCCAAGGCGGGCTGCGCCATCGTCTAGGGCAGGCGCGGGAACTTCTTGAAGTCGGGAGCGCGTTTTTCCAAATAGGCGTTGCGTCCCTCTTGGCCCTCGGCCGACATGTAATAGAGCATGGTGGCATCTCCCGCCAGTTGCTGGATTCCAGCCAGGCCGTCGGTGTCGGCGTTGAAGGCAGCCTTGAGGAAGCGCAGGGCGATCGGGCTCTTTTGCAACATCTCGCGGGCCCACTCGACGGTCTCCGCCTCCAGCTCGGCCAGCGGCACGACCTGATTGACCAACCCCATCTGCAACGCCTCTTGGGCATCGTACTGGCGGCATAGATACCAGATCTCCCGGGCCCGCTTGTGCCCGACCATGCGGGCCAGCATGGTGGCACCGTAGCCGGCGTCGAAGCTGCCGACTTTGGGTCCAGTCTGACCAAAGCGGGCGTTATCGGCGGCAATGGTGAGATCGCACACGACGTGCAAAACATGGCCGCCGCCGATGGCGTAGCCTGCCACCATGGCGATCACCGGCTTGGGCAAAAGCCGGATCTGCCGCTGCAGGGCCAGCACGTTGAGTCTGGGCACACCGTCTTTGCCCACATACCCGGCGTCTCCGCGAATCCGCTGGTCGCCGCCCGAGCAAAACGCCTGGTCTCCCTGACCGGTGAGGATCACCACCCCCACCTCGGGGTCCTCGTGCGCTCGGGTGAAGGCCTGAGCGAGCTCATCCACCGTCTCCGGACGAAACGCATTGCGCACCTCGGGGCGGTTGATCGTGATCTTGGCCATGCCCTCAGCCGCTTCATAGATCACGTCTTGGTAGCTGCCTTGGCGCTGCCAGTTGGGGATCTTGCGCATCTGTTCAGCCACTAGCGGACCCTCCTTTGATCGGACACGCGGATCTGATCGTCCGGTCTGGGCGTCATCACCTGGCGCAAAAACGTCCAGATGGCTTCGGCTGCCTCGGCTGGTGCCTCCAGGTGGAGATTGTGCCCGGCGCCGGATACCACCGCTCCCTCAGCCTTGGGGATGGCCGCCACCAGCCGCTCCAATTGGCTTACATAGGTCTGGTCCTCGCGGCCAGCCAGCACCAATGTCGGCACCGCCAGTCCGGCCAGCTGCTCTGTGCTGAGGCCGGTACGGGCCTGGCCACCACCGGCCAGCGCCTCAGCTAGCCCGATCGGGTCTTGGCCCATGCGGATGCGCCGTTGGGCGGCCAGGCGGCTGGCTGGCAGACGGCGCTGGCTGGCAAATACGCTCTGGGTCTCCCAGCGAGCCACGAACGCGGAAATCGAGTCTCGGGACATCTGGGCGGCAAGGGCGAGGTCGGCGGCCAGTCTGTCTTGGCGCTGAGAGTCGGGCAGGGCCAGGCTCATGCTTTCCAACACCAGCGCCCACCACCGCCGCGGCTGGTCAAGGGCCGCCCGGGCCGCCAGGCGGGCGCCAAAGGAATATCCGACCAGCGCCGCCTGGGCAACCTCAAGCCGGTCCAACAGCTCACTCAGCGCAGCGAGCGTCTCCTCAACGTACGAGGCGGCCGCTATGCCCAGGCTCCGGCCGTGGCCGGGCAGATCGACCGCCACCGTTCGAAAGCCGGCGCAAAGTCGATCTTGGAGGTCAGCCATCGACCGGCCGTCTTGGGCAAAGCCGTGCAACAAGACGACCGTCGGCCCTGAGCCACGCACGGTCGTGGCCAGCGGCGTGAGCTTAGACACGACTGCGCACCTCCCCGATCGCAGCCAGGGCCCGGCCCCCCGCTTCTTGCCACAACGCTTGATGACCAAGGAGGTTCGCTCTCCGCTCGCTAGGCACCTCGATCACATCAACGCCGCGGGAAGCTGCAGGTCGGGACAGAGCCTGGCGCAAGCCAGGGCGCGTAGCGACCCGCTGCCAGCTGCCGCCCCAGGCCAAGACCAGTTCTTGGAACGACTGGCCGTGCGGCGTTCCAAACACCGTCTCGAACTCGGGCGCCGCCACCTGTGGCAGCATGGAAAAAATACCGCCGCCGTCGTTGTGAATCAGCACCACCCGGAGCGAAAGACCCAGCCGTCTGGCGGTGAGCAGGGCGGATTGGTCGTGCAAAAAAGACAGATCCCCGATCAGTAAGGTGGGGTGGGTGCCGCTGCTGGCCACTCCCAGCGCCGTCGACGTGACGCCGTCGATGCCGCTGGCACCGCGGTTGGCGAAGATCTCCACCAGTCTGCCGCCCACCGGCCAGGTGGCGTCCAGATCGCGAATCGGCATGGAATTTCCGACCACCAGCGGCCGACCTGCACCAAGCGCAGTTCGCAGGGTCAAGACGGTGGAGAGTTCGCTCAGTGGCCCTTGACTCGCCCCGAGCACCTCCTGCCACGCCGCCTGGTCGGCCATCTGCCAGCGTTCGCTCCAGATCCTGTCGGGTCGTTGCCGAATGCGCCCGGCCAGAGCTGCGGCGGCCAGGCCCAGTTGGCCAGGGACCACCAGGCCCTCGCCAAGGGCGGGGTCTGGCCACGTCGCCGTATCCGCCAGCCAGACCCGGGGAACGTCTTGCCATTCGCTCAGGGTACGCAGCAGGGCCGCCGAAATGGGTGCCTGACCCGCCATCAGCAAGACCTCGGGGCGAAGCTGCTGGCGGACCTCTTGGTCACGCAGGAAGAGATCGTAGTGTGCGATCCGCGCCGCTCCTTGGCCGGGACCGGTCCGTAGCTGGGACAAGGGATCGACTAGGATCGGCCAGCCCAGCGTCTTAGCCAGGTGCAAGAGCGGCCGGCCATGGACGTGTGCGGGAAGAGGCCCAGCCACCACCAGGCCACGTCTGCCAGCCAGACGAGCCTCAGCCGCGCCCACGGTGGGGCGGGTCGGCGCCGTCGTCGCCGTCCCCCATAGGAGCTGGGGCGAAGTCTGGGCACTGACTTTGGCGGTCGCAAACAGCGGCTCGCGCAGGGGCAGATTGATGTGCACCGGCCCCATCGGCGCGCCCTGGGCGACTGCCAGGGCCCGGGCTGTGATGTAGGCCGGGAACAGACTTTGGGTGGCATCGGCCAAGGCGTCGGCGAAGATCTCCCAGGCACCCAACACCTGGTCGCCAAACAAGCGGGTCTGAGAAATCGTCTGCGGTGCACCGACTCCTTGCGCTTCTGGCGGTCGGTCGGCGGTCAGCACGATCAGGGGCACCTGGCCGTGGGCAGCCTCCACCACCGCCGGCATCAGATTGGCGGCCGCTGTCCCCGAGGTGGTGAGGATCGCAACCGGTGCACGACTGGCTTTCGCCCGCCCCAAGGCGAAGAAGCCCATCGACCGTTCGTCGAGGTGGACGGTGACCTCGAGGCCGCTATGGCGGCTAAGAGCCAACGCCAGCGGCCCCGAGCGCGACCCTGGTGCCAAGCAGACCGTCTCAACACCGCCAGCGACTAGCGCATCGGCCAGTGCAGTTAGGGCTGGATGGTCAGCGCCAGCCATCGGCTCCACCCCTCTCCAAAGCGCCTTGTACCACCCGCAATTTCGCCCCAGTCTCCTGCCACTCGGCGTCCGGCTCAGATCCCCGCACCAGACCGCCACCGGCGAACAGGTGTGCCTTTGGCCCACTCAGCAGCGCACAGCGGATGGCGACCACCGCATGAGCTTCCCCCGTGGCCTCAGCCCAGCCCACCACACCTCCGTAGTAGCCGCGGCCAAACGGCTCCTGGCGGCGAATCCACTGCAGCGCCTCGCTGCGTGGCTCACCGGCCAGGGCGGGTGTCGGGTGGAGCAAGGTGAGCAGGGCGTAAAAGGAACTGGCGGAGTCCGCCTTTGCCTCGACCGTGGCCGTCAGATGGCGAAAGGAGCCCTGGTGCACCTCACTGAGTGCACTGTGGACCGGAGTCAGTCCCAGAGTCCGAAACGCGCGGTCGACATAACTCTCGACAACGGCCTGCTCCCGTCTCTCCTTATCCCGCCAGGCACCACCATCACCAACGGCGCCATCGATCAGCGTCCCAGCCAGGCAGGCCGTCTGCAGCCTGCCCTGGCGGTAGGACACCAATAACTCAGGGCTGGCGCCCACAAAGTCCTGCCCGCCCACCCGCCACGACCAGACGGTAGCCGCCTGGTTGCCGCGGACCAGTTCCGCCACCGTGCCCGGTACATCGATCGGATGATCGTAGGTCAAATCCAAGCGCCGGGCCAAGACCACCTTGTCGATCTGCCCGGCCGAAATCGCCGCAGTGGTGCGCCGTACCCGATCCGCCCAGTCCGCATGCTCGGGTCTGAGCCGGCTGCGCAGCGGTCGCCAGGCGGCCATCTCCGGGCCCGATTGCTGCGGCCACTCCCCAGGCGCCGGAACCCACTGCCCCGGAACCAGGACCAGACCCGGCGGCAGGCCGCGCCACAGGCCGCGGCAGCTATCTGGCTGAAAGGCCATGAGAAAGGCCACCCGCTCGCCCTCGGCCCGCTCCAGGGCTGCTCCCGTCACCGCCTCAAGGTCCTGCGTTCGCTCTAGGCGAGTGCACTGGCGCACGCCGAAGCTGAGCCCACCTCGTCCTCCGGCTGGTTTGAGGAAGACTGCGACAGAGGCTGTCTGGTACGCACGCCAGACCGCCTGCCAGCTGAGTCGATGGCTGGTGGCAGGCGACGCTGAATCGGCGGGGATCACGGGTGAATGACCATTCACGCACTCATCCTAACGTCTCGCAGGGCGCGTCGCAATCGACTCCCGATCTAAAAGATAAAGTTGGCCATGATGAAGATGATCACCAGCTGCATCAGGCCTTGAACCGCCGTGAACGCCAGGTACCGGCGCATCGTCCGGCCCACCCGGCCCAGGTCCGGCTGGGCCTTTTGGATCTCTAAAAAGACCTGGAGATTGGTTGGCAAGAGGATGCCGATCCCTTGCACGAACAAGATCAGGGCCACCACGCCAGCCGCCACGAACCAGCCGTGCAACGGTCCGGGTTGGGAGAAGCCGAGGCGCGTCGCCAGGTAGTAGCCGGAGGTGGTGGCGACGGCGGCCAGGATCGGCAAGAACACCAAGGTACGCGGCATCAACTGGCTGACCACCGCCCGTCGCCCCTCCAGTGACAGCCGGCGCAGCACCGGTCCCAGGATGAAGCCGAGGAACAGGTCGATCCCGGTCCAGGCACCTCCGGTCAGCACATGCACATAGTCAAGGGCCAGCAGGTTACCAGAACCGAGCGCTGCGATCAGGGCAACCACCAGCGCCCAGGCCCACCAGGATAGGCGCAGGGCACGGCCGAGAAGTTGCCAGCCTGTCTCCACCCGAACCTGTGCCTCGCTCACCGCTGACGCCATCGGTCATCCCTCCATAGGTCACCGCTCACGGCCAGCCAGAGCCGAGTCGGCCGCGCCTTAACCCTCGGCACCCTGGTCCCTGAGACCATCCAGCCAGGTGCCGACGATTTGGTTGAACTCACTTGCCCGCTCCAGCGACGGCAGGTGGGCGCAGTGCCGGATGGTGACACGGTGTGCCCCCGGGATCTGCTCCGCCATCATGGCGGCCTGCAGCTCGATCTCCGGGACGTCCTCATCGCCAATTAGGACCAAGGTCGGTGCCGAGATTTCGCCCAGCCGATCCAGGTCGAAAGATAGGTTGTCCGTGGGCACCGCATCCGGATTCCAGGCCCGCAGGTAATGATCTCGGTTCATCTCCCGGTACAGGTCCAGCAGATCTGGCGGCACGGCGCTGAGTGGCCGCCCGAGACCAGCCAACCACACTTGCGCCTCCAATTCGATCAGACGCTCCCACTCGCCGGCTGCTTCCGCCTGCTCGCACGCTCGATAGATGTCAGGGCCCTCCAGCTCGCCTGTAAATCCATGCACGCCACTGCCCACCAGCACCAGACTACGCACCCGGTCCGGTGTGGTGAGGGCAACGCGAATCGCCGCCGCGCCGCCCATTGAGCAACCGACCAGGTCGGCTCGATCAATCTCAAGTGCGTCCATCAGATCCACAATGGCCTGAGCGTCAGAAAACTCTCCAGGCGCCAGGATGCTCTTGCCAAAGCCGGGTGCGTCCCAAGCCACCACCCGGTGCTGTGCGGCCAGCGGGCCGATCTGGAACTGCCACATGCGGTGGTCAGCGACGCCGGCATGCAGGAGCAAGATGGCCGGGCCCTGGCCGGACTCCTGATACCAAACGTCTGTGCCGTGGACCGGCACGGTTCCCTCGCGCACAGGATGGATCACGCTGTGGCCTCCTTGGATCGGGCGGTGAAGACGAGCTGTGCGGCGTCGCCGACGGGGCGGTAGCCGATCGCCTGATAGATCTTATTTGAGGTCGGATTGGCCAGGTCGGTGAACAGGAAAATGCGCCGGTAGCCCTGGTTCAGACGAGTCTGACTGACCTGGGCGGTGAGCCAGCTGGCGTAGCCGTGCTTGCGCTCGGCCGGCGGCGTGTAGACTGGTCCGACCCGGATGCCGGTACCGGTCGGTGCGGCCGACCCCACCACCGACACCGGGTGCGGGTTTTGCCACAGCCAAAAGGCGGCCGTGGCATCACCGAACACCCGGTCCAGGCCACGCCTGGCCGCCTCGGCAGGCGGCCAGGGGGCAGTGGCGATCGTGGTGTGAAAGTCCGTAAACCAAGCCAGCAGGAGGTCCCAGTCCGCCTCAGTGGCAAGGCGCAGACTGCCTGCGGGCTCCGGCGGCCAGTGCACCGACGTCAACTCGTAAATCCGCTCGGCGACTTGGAGCCTGGTGTCGACCGCGTGATGTGCCTGCCAGATCTCGGCAAACCGGTAGGTCAGCTCGCTGGGCCCGGTGACACCGGGCAAGTCAGGGGATGCCACCGACAGATCGGCGGCGAGACACGTCAGGGCGTCCTCTCGATCGGACATGGACAGCACCACATTAAACGGGGGGGTCCGCAGTGCGACCAAGACCACTTGGTCCGCCTCGAGCACAGCCGCAAAGTAGGCTTCTGGGTAATGACGAGGGTGGGTGGAAAAGGTCGAGAGGATACCCAGGGGCAAATTGTTCAGGGCCTCCTTCGCCGTGAGGAAATCGCCTGCCACTGCCATTAGCGCCGAAACCGTCTCGAATCGATGCACCTGCACCCCACTCGTCCTCCCTCACGCGCCCGATGCCAGACGGCACCTGATTGTCATGGGCCATGGCTCGGGGCCAGGATTCGTGCCGCCAACTGCGGAAGTCACTGGCCGATTTCCATTCGGCCACGCTGGGTTGACCAACTGGAGGGTTTGTGACGGAAGAGCTTTTAGGCGTGTGTGAAGTGACATTTTTCTTATCCGACCTTGAGGCAGGGCGGACGTGGCTCTGTGACTTGCTGGACAGTGAACCCACTTTCGATCATCCCGAGTTCAAAACCTTTCAGGCCGGCGCCACCACCATTGGCCTACACCCCGCCGATCCAAAGGCCGCTGCCGGCAGCGGCGGACAGGTTGCCTACTGGCTGGTGCGTGACCTTGAGCGCACGCTTGTTCATTTTGAAGCCCACGGTTGCGCCCGATTTCGCGGCCCCATCCGCGGTGTCGATGGCGCCCGCATCTGCCAAGTCCAAGACCCCTTTGGTAATCTGTGGGGACTGCTCGAGCGAGGTTGATCCACTTTCAGCCTAGCCGCTGAACCGGAGGGAAGCAGCACCGTGAATTCATTAGTCATTGGCTTGGGATGGGGGTTTTTGGTCGCAGCCCAGGTCGGCCCGATCTGGTTACTGTGCGCCAGGAGCGTGCTGCGCGGTACCCTGCGGATCGGCTTGGCCATCGGTCTGGGTGCGGCTCTGATGGACATGGCATACGCTGCAGCGGGTGCTGTGGGTGCGAGTGCCATTTTGCAGGTCACAGCGCTACGGCTCTCGCTCGGCTTGGCCGGCGCAGCTGTCATCTTGTGGCTGGGCCTTCGCCACTTGGCGACGGCCCTACGCGTGCGCAGCGGCACGGAGTTGCCGGCAGAGGTGCTCTCTCCGGCGTCGGCCTTTCGCACTTCGCTCCTCGCCACGGCCGCTAACCCGCTGACGATTGCCTCCTGGGGAGCCATCTTTGCCACGACGGCGAGTGCGCACCTCATGGCGGGAACCATCGACCTGCCGCTGATGCTTCTTGGCGTGGGCATCGGTTCATGGGCTTGGTTCAGCCTGTTATCCGTCGGCGTCAGCGCCTTGCGGCGGGCATCCAGCGGAGTCAGCGTACGCGCCATGGACCTGGCGTCTTCGCTGGCCCTGGTCGGCTTCGGCGGCCTGATGGCTTGGCGGACCCTTCGCCTGTGAGGGCACGGCCGGCGAATCGACAACGCCCCTCGAGGCTTCGCCAACCGTCTCGTGCCTTGGCGCTCAGGATCCTGCCGGGGCTCATCTTCCTGTGTATTTCCTTGATCTACTTTGGCAGGCCCGTGATCTTACATCTCACCACCCGCTATATTGGCGCCGGTCCCGACCCCACCAATATGTTCATGTGGTCCTTGGCCTGGTGGCCGTTCGCTCTTACGCACGGAGTTAATCCATTTCTCAGTGGCTACATCTGGTCGCCACTGGGATTCAACATCACCTGGCTGACCTCCATCCCCTTTCTGAGCCTTCTGATGTGGCCAGTCACCTGGTTGTTCGGCCTCGTCGCCTCCTACAACGTCCTGATGATCCTGACACCGGCACTCAGCGCCTTCACTGCCTTCTTGCTGGTGCGAAGGCTGTCTGGCCGGTGGTGGATCGGGTTGTGGGGCGGGTACATGTTCGGCTTTTCTTCCTATGAGTTCAGTCAGATGCTCGGCCACAGCAACCTGGCGTTTACGGCCCTGGTGCCACTTTTAATTTACATAATTATCTGTCTCTACGAGCGGCGGAACGCCCTTTCCCGGTGGACGCCCGCAGTGCTGATCGGACTGATTCTCGCCGCGCAATACGCCATCTCGTCCGAGATCCTCGCCACGCTCTCCCTGTTTGGTCTGTGCTTCTTGGGCATCGCTTGGCTGGTGGTACCCAAAGAGCGCACCGCTCTCGCTTGGGTCCTGCGCAGCCTGCTGTGGGGATACGCGGTGGCCTTCTTGCTGGCCAGCCCGCTGCTCGTCTATCTCTTTCGCGATGTGCCGTTTAGCCGGGTTCTGGTCACCCCGGCGTTTTACTCCACCGATCTGCTGAACTTGGTGATCCCGACACCGGTCAGCCTGCTCGGTCCGCAACTCAGTCATATCTCGTCCTCGTTTACAGGCAATGTCTCGGAACAAGGTGCCTACCTCGGCATCCCGTTCCTGGCTCTGGTGCTTGCAGCCGCTTGGGCGACTTGGAAAAACCCATGGATCCGGACCGCCACCTGGACCATGGCGGTGGTGCTGGTGGCCTCGCTCGGCCCCATCTTACATGTGGCCGGCCACACGCTGGGTCCCTTAGTTCACATCGGCCAGCACACGTTTGGCGTCATGCCCGGTGCGCTACTCACACGCCTACCGCTGCTCGGCCATGCCCTGCCCAGCCGGTTCATGCTCTACGTCGTGCTCCTGGCTGTGATCGTGGCCAGTTCCTATTTGCGCACCGTCAACTGGCGACTGGCCCTGTCGGTCGCCTTGTTGTCGGTGGCCGTTGTCCTGCCAAACCTGGGTGCCGGCGAGGGCTTGTGGTGGAGTCGCCTGTCTGTACCACGCTTCATTGCCAGCGGACAATTCCATGGTGTCATCCCAGCTGGGACAACGGTCCTGGCCTTTCCGGCGGGCAACACCGGCAACTGGATGTTCGACCAGGCCTGGGCTGGGTTCCCCTTTCGCCTGGAGGAGTCTTATCCTTATGAGCCGTTAGCCTGGGCCAGGCTACCAATCGCCGCCCAGCTCTTTTCCGGACGCATTGCTGTCGGTCCGGTGGCGGTATCCGAGTTTCAGGGAATGCTCGCCTTTGGCCGGGTGCGGGCGGTGGTCAGCCTGGACCCGGTCCCGGCAGCGCTTGGCAGGCTGGTACGCGAAGCGGGCCTCTTGCCCTTAGGGACCCACGGCGGCGTCACGGAGTGGCAGGTGCCTTCTGCAATTAGCCCGTAGTCAGCGGACCGGCCACACTGCGAGCCAGCATTCGGCTAAGCGGCTAGACTGTGAGATCTGGCGCGCCTGGAGGGACTCGAACCCCCGACCCACTGCTTAGAAGGCAGTTGCTCTCTCCGGCTGAGCTACAGGCGCGTGATACCGGCAGACGGAAAACTCCGCCTCTCGTAATCAGCCTAGATGCGGGCCAGTCGGACTGTCAAGGCAGGCCGGACCACGGCGGCGGGCGGATGTCGCCAGCATCGGCGACCAGTTAGAGGAGCAGGTGGCACCCCCTTGGCGTGCACTGTGCTACACCTATCTCAGGATGTCCTACAGGACCAGCCTGTGATCCATGAGATCGGGGGGGTGAACTGCATGGGTGCTTGGGCCATCGTTGCGGCCGTAGTGGTAGTGGTATTGGCCCTGTCGATCCGGGTCGTGCAGCAGTACGAAAGTGGCGTCTTGTTCCGGCTCGGCCGAGTGATCAGGGTGCGCGAACCTGGGCTCACGATGATCATCCCTATCGTCGATGTGCTGCGCCGCATCTCTCTGCGCATCAAGACCATGCCCATTCAGTCTCAGGGCATCATCACCAAGGACAACGTGAGCCTCGACATCTCTGCGGTTGCCTACTACCGGGTCGTCGACGCCGTCAAAGCGGTGGTCGCCATCGAAAACGTCGACCAGGCCATCAACCAGATCGCGCAAACCACCCTGCGCAAGGTCGTGGGCCAGCATATGCTGGACGACATCTTGGCCGAGACCGAGCGGATCAACGCCCTGATCCCTCAGATTTTGGACCCGCTCACTCAAGGCTGGGGTGTGATCGTCAGCATCGTGGAGTTGAAGGACATCCAGTTGCCGGAAGAGATGAAGCGGGCGATGGCCAGGCAGGCCGAGGCAGAACGCGAGAAGCGGGCCAAGATCATCGCCGCCGAAGGAGAGCTACTGGCCGTCGGTGCACTCAGTCAAGCGGCGGACATCATGCAGGCGCACCCGATCACCCTGCAGCTGCGCACCTTGCAAACCTTGGCCGAGATCGCGGTGGACAAAAATTCCACAGTCGTGTTCCCGGCTCCCCTGATGAGCACTATTCAGGAGCTGGGCAGCTTCCTGGCCGCAGAGCGCCAGGCGGCCACCAGCCCGCCGGTCGTGCCTGCCACGGGCGCCGACGCCACCGAGTAGGCTAGAGACCGAGACCCTTAGGCAACCCCTGCTCACCAGGCTGCGAGATCGAGCTGGTCTGCCGTTCCAGATAGGTAGGAAGTGGAGCGGGTGGCGGGAATCGAACCCGCGCTATCAGCTTGGAAGGCTGAAGTTCTACCATTGAACTACACCCGCGCTGGTCGATCCTATCATAATGGACGCCCGCCACCATGGGCTGGCCGTTACTCCATGCAGGAGACTCATCGCGCGCTCCCTAAATGCATAGTTGCGCCCCGACCCTCGGGGAGGAGGGTTCTTGTGCCATCTGCCCCCGTTGCCGAACCGATCAGTGCCGACTTCTTACAGGCGTTTCGTTTGGCTGCAGATCTCTCTCAACGGCTGTTCGGGGCCGAGTTTGTCGCAGTAGCGTTGCCGGTGGCACATGAGACCTTGCGCTTTGTCGTCTCCGTCGGATTTCCCGAAGAACTTTCCGAGTCACAATGGGGCCAAGGTTTTTCTATTAACGACGGCGTGGCTGGCTTCGTGTATCGGACCGGTAAGCCCCACTTCACCTCTGGACGCGGCCGGGTGCGCCCGTTGCCTCTGTTCCAGGCGATCCACGGTCAGAGCATGCTCAGCGTGCCGATCCGGATCGGCGCCGAGGTCCAGGGTGTGCTCAACGTCGGATGGAAACGACAAGTTCGGCGGCCAACTCCGGCCAGGATTCATCTCCTGGAACTGATCGCCGACCAGATCGCCCTCACCCGCAAGCTCCACGACATGCATCGCGACCTGGAGGAGAGCGAGCGGCGCGCCCAGCGGCTGATGACCCTAAACGGCATCTTATCTCGCATCAACCTGAGTATCGTCGGTGCCCGTAACCGCCAGAACCTGTTGGCCAGGATGTGCGAGACCATCACCGCCGACGGGCATTTTGCCCTGGCCTGGATCGGTATCGCCGACCCCGGCGGCGGCGAGGTGCGGGTCGAGGCGGCATCGGGTGAGGCCACTGAGTACTTAGCCCATCTCAGGGTCAGCATCGATCCGGAGAGCCCTTACGGACAAGGGCCCACCGGACGCGCCCTGCGCGCAGAAGGTACGCAGATTATTTCAGACTTGTGGCACAGCACCACCTTCGCGCCCTGGGTGGAGTACGCCCAGCCACTAGGCCTGCGCTCGTGCATCGCCGCCAGATTTCAAGACACGGACGGCACGGCGGGGGCGCTTTCGGTGTACTCCACGGAATTCAACGCCTTCGATCATCCGGAGATCCAAGAACTGATGGCGGAGATGGTTTCCAGCATCACCTTTGCCCTCGCCCATCTCGCCCTGGTCAACCAGGAGGCCACCGCCGAACAAAAAGTCCGCTACCTAGCCTATCACGATCCCTTGACCGGCCTGCCCAACCGCCTGTTGTTAGAAGATCGCCTGCACCAGCTTCTAGAGGCCGGCCGTCGCTACCACCGCTCGTTCGCGGTGTGTGTGATCGATCTGGATGAATTCAAGACGATCAACGACAGCCACGGCCATCACCTGGGTGACCGGGTGTTGCGCCAGGTGACAGAGCGCCTGTCCGCCTCGCTGCGCGCAGTGGACACCATGGCCCGCTTTGGTGGAGATGAGTTCGTGGTGCTGGTGGATGCCGTTGGCGACGAGGTGCACCTGACGGTTACCCTGACTCGCCTGATCGAACTGACGCAGCAGCCGATCACCGTCGACGATCAACAGTTCCACCTGAGCGCAAGTATCGGCGCCGCGCTCTTCCCGTCGGACGGCCAAGAACCAGAGCTCTTGGTCAGCCGTGCCGACCGGGCGATGTACGCGGCAAAGGCGGCCGGCGGCGGCTGTTACCGCCTGGCAGGGAGAGTCTGACGGCAGATCACTGGGCCCGTGTCACGCGCTGGTGCGGCTCGTCCATCGCTCGCTGAGCTTTCGTCTGACTGGTCGGGGCGGCGAGATTCGAACTCGCGACCCCTTGGTCCCAAACCAAGTGCGCTACCTGGCTGCGCCACGCCCCGACACTGTCCCGTTCATTCTATCTGGCATCGGGCCTAGGGTCAAAGCGGCCAGATCGCTGCAGCTCGGCCATCAGCCGTCTGGCAGCCCGGCCCCGGTGAGACACGGCCGCTTTGGCCGACTCCGTCGCCTCGGCGAAGGTGATGCCCAGCTCATCCGAGATGAACAGCGGATCATAGCCAAAGCCACCCACCCCGCGTTCCGCCTCGGCGATGGTGCCACTGCAGCTGCCCGTGGCGGCCAGGGCGCCGTGGCCGACGCGCAGCAACACCAACACCGCAACGAATGTGGCTAGGCGGCTGGCGCCTGGCAGGGCGCCCAACTCAGCCAGCAGCTTGGTGCGATTTTCCAGATCACCGGCCGCCGCCCCGGCATAGCGGGCACTGTGGATCCCGGGCTGGCCGCCAAGTGCCGCCACTTCCAGGCCGGAATCATCGGCCAGCACCCAGTCCAGGGTCTGACCGCGCACGACCTGGGCCTTGGCCATGGCGTTTTCCAGATAGCTCGCCCCGGTCTCCTCGGCGAGTTGTTCCCCTGGCCAGGCTCTTAGATCAAATGAGGCGCCCAACAGGTGCTGCAATTCCGCCACCTTGCCCGCATTGCGGCTGGCCACCCAGACCCGCACGCTCACGGCTTATGCGCCGCGGCGATGGCTGTTTCTTGCACCACCAACAGCTCTGCGATGCCTTTTTTCGCCAGTGCCAGCAGTCGGTTCAAGGTTGGCTCCGCAAAGGGCGCGCGCTCGGCGGTTGCCTGCACCTCCACGAACTGTCCGCCAGCGGTGAGCACCACGTTCATATCCACCTCGGCACGCACGTCTTCTTGGTACTCCAGGTCGAGCAGCGCCTCGCCGTCGACCACACCCACCGACACCGCCGCCAGGGGCTGGCGAATCGGCGATTTGGCGACAACGCCGGAGCGGACCAGACCCGAGACGGCAAGCGCCATCGCCACATAGCAACCGGTCACCGCCGCCGTGCGGGTGCCTCCATCTGCCTCCAAGACGTCAGCATCTAGCCACAAAGACCGCTCTCCCAGTTGGTCCAGGTCGACCACGGCCCGCAGCGACCGGCCGATCAGCCGCTGGATCTCGTGGGTGCGCCCGCCAGGGGCGCCTCTGACCACCTCTCTTGGCGTGCGGGTGAGCGTGGATCTAGGCAACAGCGCGTATTCAGCGGTCACCCAGCCGCCACCAGATCCCCGTCGAAAGGGCGGCACCTTGTCCTCCACGGAACAGGCGCACAGCACCCGCGTTGCACCGAACGAGACCAGCGCCGAGCCCTCGGCGTGGCTGAGCCAGTTTGGCTCGATGGTGACCACTCGCATCTGGTCTACAGCGCGACCCTGACGCATCCAACTCCCCCTTTGCCTCCAGACGATGGTAACCGATGGACCATGGCAAAGGGGCCGGCAAAGCGCCGGCCCCTTTGGTGGTTTCGGTCCTACTTGCCGGCCGTCTCCATGGCTGCCGGCCGCTCCTGGGCGACGCCCTTGGCCCGGCTGTACACCAGATAGCCGATGCCGGCCAGCAGGAAGCTGACGTAGTAGGTGATGTCTCCGAGTTGCGGCACGGCGTTTGCGATCGGACCGATGAAGTTCAGTTGCGGACTGACGTATTGGTTCATGAACAGCACCGAGACCGCCACCGAGCCGATCCAGAACCAGAACCCAGGCTTCACGCCCCGGCTCTTGTCGTAAAAGATGGCGGTGCGGTACTCGCCCTTTTGGATCAAGAAATAGTCGACCAACACGATCGCCACCCAGGGAGCGATCCAGTATCCGAGGAGGAACAAGAAGAACTCGAAGTTCACCAGGAAGTTTCCCTGGCCGGCGGTCCAGGCCACCACCGCGCCGAGCACGCCAACCACGATCGCTGACTGCCAGCGCTTGATCGGAACGTTCACGACCAGGGCGGACAGAGCGCCAGAGTAGATGTTGAGCACATTGGCGGTGATGGTGCCGATGATGACCGCCACCATCGCCATCACGGCAATGGCGTGTGGTACCAACCCGGTGACCAAGTCCGTCGGTGCGAAGATCGGCTTGACCGTGGACAGCAGCAGCCCGACCAGTTCCAGCCAGGCGCAGGAGATGAGCGCCGACCAAAATACGTTGTGGAACACGGTCTTGGGTTTGGTCGACTTCGGCAAATAACGGGAGTAGTCAGACGAAAAGGCCATCCAGCCGAGCAGGTAGGAAAACGCCACCGAGAAGGTGAGGATGAAGGCGCCGCTTGGACCTGCCGCCCCGGCCACCTTCGGGTTGAAGCCAATCGTCATGTTCGCCTTGGTGATGGCGTAGTAGCTGACGATCAGGAATACGACGGTGAGCAGGATCGACATGTACCGCTCAAACGAGTGGATCATGTTGTAGCCCAAGATTGCGATCAGCACCTGCACCACCAGCATCACGATCAACGCCGTGGCGAAGGTGATCCCGATCAGGTACTGCAGCGCCTCGACGCCGAGAACGGTGTTCACGGCGAACCAGGCGAAGCCGGCCACGAAGTTCAAAACACCGGGCAGATAGTTGCCGTAGTAGCCGAAGGCCTTGCGCGACTGAATCAGCTGAGGTACGCCCAGCCGTGGTCCGTACAGAGACAGCAGAGCCAGCAGAGCCGCACCAAGGACGTTTGCGAGAACCAGGGCCACCACGGCCTGACCAAAGCCCAGACCGAAGACCACGATCGGCAGGGCGCCGACCGCCAGCGTCGCAAACTCGACGTTTGCCCCCCACCACAGCGTGAACAGACTCGATGGCCTGCCATGACGCTCCTCGTCGCGGACCGGCTCGACACCTTTCGGCTCAACCTTCAAGACCTCGTCCCTGTACTCCGACCTGACGGCCACGCCCCCGCCCTCCCATATCCGAACATTAAGACACTCGTAGCGTAATATGTTCGGATAATGTTGTCTAGAGGTCTGAAAAAATTCCCATCGCCTGCTCGGCCAGGACGATCATCGAGCTTAATGTGCTGTTCACCGGACACCAGATGCCGGCTGCCTCGCCGTAGCGGGCCACCGCTCCATTCAAGGCCCGGATCTCGGTGCGCCGACCCCGCCTGAGGTCTTGCAGCATCGAACACTGATTGGCGCGCGTGCCTGCCAACACCGCCTGTATGGCCGGCCAGTCAGTGGCCAGCGACGCCCCGCGTGTAGCGGCCACCGATGCCACCTCGGCCAGCACCTGGTGGGCGAGGGCCTCCGTTCCTGCCAACTCGAGCAGCTGGCCGTTGGTACAGCCGAGCAGCGCCGCAACCGGATTGATCACGGCGTTGATGGCGAGCTTGTTCCAGATCAGCGGCCACGGATCGGAGACGGCTCTGGCGGCCAGGCCCGCACCGTCGAGAAGGGCCGCAGTTTGCACAGCCAGGTCGGCGTCGGCCGGCTGCAGCGCGGCCAGCTCGGTCAGTCCACGGCCAGCCACCACCACCTCGCCTGCAGAGGCCGTGCGGGAGCCTTGGGTCGTCGTACCGGCCAACAGATGACAGCCGGGTAGCGTCGCCAAGATGGCCTCCACATTTCCCAGCCCATTTTGCAAGGTGAGCACTGCCGTATCGGGGCCGACGGCAGGCACGGCGGTCCGGCAGGCCGCTGCCGTGTCGTCCGCTTTGACCATGATTACGACCAAGTCCGCCGCGCCTGGGCCGGCCTCGCTGCGCACTGCGAGCGGGAGTACTGCTTGGTCCGCTCCTTCGGTCAAAATCAGGCCACGCCCGGCGATCGCTTCTCCGGTGGCTCGATTTCGGCTGACCAGGGTTACCTCGTGGCCGGCCTGGAACAGGCGGCCACCGATCAGGCCGCCCATGGCGCCGGCGCCGATCACGGTCACCCGCACGGCCTGCCCTCCTCTCTGCGGAACACCGGGTCAAATGATTGGTGGAGGCGCGGGGGAACTGCCCCCCCGGTCCGTACAACCGCTTCACGTGGGCTCTACGAGTGTGTCTCCAGGATCTTGTCTCGCCTCAGAGCCGTCCCCGGAGCCGGACATTGGCCCTGCTGCCAGCCGCTGCATGTCTTAGCCGAAAAGCCAGAGGCGCACTTTACGGAGCACCCCGCCTCATTCGTCGTGCATCGGCCGGCAGGGGCACCGATGCTGACGTCACTGCCTTATTTAGGCAGCGAGAGCGTAACTGTTATTGGCAGTTGTCTTTGTTCCCGCTGTTTTACGAGGCACGGGACCTCGGCTCGCTCCCCCATGCATCAGCCGTACGTCGAACCTAATTCGCCCCCAAACCTCCTTCACCAGCACCCTACCTCGGGCGCTTCATCGCCCGCTGGATCGAACGCTCGGCGTCGCGCTCGGCGATCGCCCTGCGCTTATCATAAGCCTTCTTGCCCTGGCCGAGAGCGATCTCCAACTTGGCCAGCCCGAACCGGTTGAAGTACAGCCGGATCGGCACCAGGGTCATACCCTGGCGGCCCACTGCCACCTGCAGGTCGCGCAGTTCGCGCTTATGCAGGAGCAATTTGCGGGTGCGGGTGGGGTCGTGATTGAACAACCCAGCCCGCTCATACGGAGCGATGTGCGCCCCCAGCAAAAATGCCTCACCGTCTTTGAGGATGGCGTAGGCCTCTTGCAGTTGCGCCTTGCCTTGGCGCAGGGATTTCACTTCGCTGCCGGTCAACGCCATGCCGGCCTCGTAGTGCTCACCGAGGTGGTAGTCGAAGCGGGCGCGCCGATTCTCGGCCACCTGGCCGGACTGCCGCTGCGCCATCTGCTCACCCCATCTTCAGGAATTCGGACCAACAAAACGGGGCCCCGGCTGTGCCGGCGCCCCCAGGACTCGGCTCAAGGCGATGCCTAGGTCCAGAGGCGGGCCAAAATGTAGGTAAGGGCCACAAACACCACGGCCAGGATACCGGTCAGTCGGCCGAGCGCCTCGTCCAGACCTTTTTGTTGCCCAAAGAAGAATTCGGCGCCGCCGGCGCCCGCTCCGGTGAATCCCGAAAAACCGGCGCCCCGGCCGGACTGCAACAAAATGGTGATGACCACGGCCAAACCGACCACAATCTGAGCTGCTAGCAAAATAGTGTTCAGACCATCCCCCGCCCTTCGCGGCTGATCGTATCACCAGCCCTAGCCGAACACAAGCCGCCCGGCGTATGCGAGATCAGGTGCCTGCTCAGCGATTCTCAGGAGCCGGTTGTACTTGGCCAGGCGTTCTTGGCGACAAGGGGCGCCGGTTTTGATCTGTCCAGCGCCGGTGGCCACGGTGAGGTCGGCGATAAACGTGTCCTCGGTGTCCCCGGAACGATGCGAAACCACCGACCGATAACCCAGCTGACGGGCGGCGGTGATCGTGCTCATCGTTTCGCTGAGCGTGCCCACCTGGTTCGGTTTGATCAAGATGGCATTGGCGATGTGGTCCTGCGCGCCTTGGCGCAGGCGCTCGGCATTGGTCACGAAGTTGTCGTCGCCAATCAGCTGCAGCTGGGATCCGAGCTCAGCCGTGACCGCCTGCCATCCCAAGGTGTCGTCCTCATCCATCGGGTCTTCGATCGACACCAAGGGGAAGCGGCGGCTCCAGGTGGCATACTGCCCAATCAGAGCCTTGGCGCTGATCGTCGATCCACTCAGGCGATAGCCGTCGGCTTGGCGCATCTCGCTGGCCGCCGGATCAAGGGCCAAGGACACCTGGTCACCGGGCTGGAAGCCCGCCCGCTCCACAGCCTGTAACAGCAGCTGCAACGCTTCCTCGTCATCGGACAGATCCGGCGCAAACCCACCCTCGTCGCCAACGGCGGTGCGCTGGCCAATCAGCATCAGTTCGCGGCGCAACGCCTGGTAGACCTCCACGCCGGCGGCCAGGGCCTCCTGAAAGCTATCAAAGCCATGGGGGACGATCAGGAATTCTTGGATCTCCAGGCGGTTGTCGGCGTGGCGGCCGCCATTGAGCACATTGAGCAGCGGCACCGGCAGCGACATCTCCTGATCGGCTTTGGCCAGATAACGGTGCAACGGCAGGTGGTGGGAGTGGGCGGCCGCCCTGGCCACGGCCAAACTCGCCCCCAGGACGGCGTTTGCCCCAAGCCGGCTCTTATTCGGGGTCCCGTCCAGCTCGATCAGGCAACGATCGACCGCCTGCTGATCGTCCGCCTCCAAGTTGCGCAGGGCGGCGCAGATCTCGCCGTCAACATTGGCCAGGGCGTGTCGAACGCCCTTTCCGCCAAAGGCCTTACCACCGTCGCGCAGTTCTACCGCCTCGTAGCGACCGGTCGAAGCCCCAGAGGGCACGGCGGCTCGGCCGGTGGTCCCGTCTTGCAGCACCACGTCGACCTCAATGGTCGGATTGCCTCTAGAGTCGTAGATCTGACGGCCGTGAACCTGTTGAATTTTCGCCACCGAATCAGCCTCCTCAGGAGTTGGGCGAAGAGAGCAGGGAGCGGCCGGTCATGACGTCTGGCTTGGGCAGGCCCAACAGTTCGAGCACGGTTGGGGCCACATCTTGGAGCTGACCCGGATGCAGCGTCGCCTGGGGCATGCCGATCAATACGGCTGGTACCAAATTGGCCGTGTGCGCTGTGTGTGGGCCACCGGTTTGCGGATCGATCATCATCTCGACATTCCCATGGTCGGCGATCACCAGTGCGACGCCTCGTTGCTGTGCGACTGCGGCCAGCAGCCGACCCAGCTCGCGGTCCACCGCCTCCACCGCCAAGATGGCGGCACCAATGTTCCCGGTGTGGCCGACCATATCCGGGTTGGCGTAGTTCAGCACCAGCAGGTCCGCTCCTTCCTGGAGTGCCGCGACCCCGGCGTCAGTCACCGCCGGCGCTGACATCTCCGGCTGCAGATCGTAGGTGCTTACCCTCGGCGATGGCACCACCTGGCGCACTTCGCCCAAGAACGCATCCTCTCGCCCACCGTCCAGAAAGTAGGTGACATGAGCGTACTTCTCGGTCTCCGCCACCCTGGCCTGGCGAAGCCCGGCAGCACTGACCTCCTGCCCCAAGGTATGGTCCAGTCCTGGGTTCGAAAAGACCGACGTGGCTCGCAGCTCCTGCTCCTCATAACGGGTCAGCGTGGTGAGGTCGAAGGTGCCGAGCGGCCGCGAAAAGTGCAAGAACTCGGCGTCGGTGAGGGCATGGCTCATCTCTCTGGCCCGGTCTGCCCGGAAATTCACGAACAAGAACTGATCGCCGGGCTTTGCCCCCTGGTATTCTCCGACTGCAACCGGCTCGATGAACTCGTCGGTCAACCCGGCGCCATAGCTTTCCTCGAGTGCTTCCTGCCAGGTGCTGCGGCGCTCGCCCAGGCCGTCGACGATCGTCCTGTAGGCGCGTTCGATGCGCGGCCAGCGGTGGTCGCGATCCATGGCGTAATAGCGCCCGCCCAGGGTGGCGACTTGAAAGTCCGGCCAGTTGACGGCCCCCTGCAGATCGGTGGCAGCAGCGTCTGGGGCCACATCTCGGCCGTCCGTGAACAGGTGGTAAAAGGTCTCACCACGGCCCGCCCGACCCTCGACAATCGCTTGCCAGTGGCGCAGGGTGCTGTGCACGCCACCGTCTGAGAACAAGCCCATGACATGGAGCCGCGGCGCCCTCAGCACTTCAACTAGCCCCGGCAGGCCCAGAAAGCTGCCGTCAGCGATGGCCAAATCGATGCGGCGCACGTCAGACATGATCACCCGGCCAGCACCAATATGCATGTGTCCGACGTTGGAGTTGCCAGCTTGACCAAGCGGCAGCCCCACCGCCACACCGGAGGCTTCCAGGGTGGTCCTGGGCATCGTACTGAGGCTGTCCCAGACTGGCAGGTGGGCCAAGGATATGGCGTTTCCCGGGTCAGGCTCAGCGATGCCCCAGCCGTCTAGCACGATCAGTGCCACCGGTCTCATGGTGCCAGCGCCCCTGCCACCTCTGCCATCAGCGTACAGAACACCTCGGCATCGAGGCTTCCGGAACCGACCAAGACCCCATCCAGGTGGGCCGTGGTCACAAAACCGCTGATGTTCTCTTGAACCACCGAACCTCCGTACACGATCGGCAACTCGATGCCAGTGCCATACAGCCGATGCACCACCTGGCGGATGATCTCCGCCGCCCGCTCAGCCTCCACCACCGTGGCCGACCGACCGGTGCCAATGGCCCACACCGGCTCGTAGGCCATCACGATGCGGGCCACCTGCTCTGCCTCAAGCCCCTTCAGGGCGACACCCATCTGGCGCTGGATGGCGCCGTGATAGTCCGCCCGCTCGTAGTCCTCGATCTGCTCACCGACACACAGCAGGGGAACCAACCCGGCGTCCAGGGCAGCTCTAAGCCGCATCCCCACCTCGCGGTCGGTTTCGCCGAAGATCTGGCGCCGCTCGGAATGGCCGACCAGGACGTAGCGGCAGCCTGCGGCGACCAGCATCTGGGGCGAGATTTCGCCGGTATAGGCTCCTGCCGACTCGTAGAACAGATTCTGCCCACCCAGTTGAAGCGGCCGGCCGGCAACGGTCTGGCGGACCGCGGTCAGGGCGGTGGCCGGCGGAAAGGCCACCGCTTCGATGCCTTGGGGCAGGCGCTGGCACACGGCCTCGGTCCAGGCCACGGCTTCGGCCTCGCCCTTATACATCTTCCAGTTAGCGGCCACCATCGGGGTCATGACGTCACCTTTCTTCCAGTGCTTGCAATCCGGGCAAGATCTCGCCCTCCAGATAGGTGAGCGAGGCGCCGCCGCCCGTCGACAGATGGCTGACCGCGCCTTCCAGGCCCAGCCGTCGGATGGCGGCCAGGGAGTCACCGCCGCCCACCACCGACATGCCCGTCATCTCGCCTATTGTTCGGGCGAGCGTAGCCGTCCCATGGTCGAACGGAGGGCGCTCGTACAAACCCATCGGGCCGTTCCAAAACAGTCGGCCCAGCCCCAGCACGATTGGCCGCCAGGCCTGGAGCGTTCGCTCTCCCACATCCATGATCCTGGCATCTGCCGAAACCTCCGTCACCGCAACCTCATCTACCTGGCCAGCTGCCTCCACCACCACGGTGTCGGGGAGGTGAATCACCTCTGGCCAAGACTCGAGCAACGCGGCAGCGCTGTCCAACTCAGCAGGCTCGTACAGGCTTGACCCCACGGCCAGGCCGCTGGCGGCTAAGAACGTGTTGGCCAAGGCGCCGCCGAGGAAGACGGTGTTGACCTCCGGCAGCAGTCGACGCAACAGGGGCAGCTTGTCTTTCATCTTGGCGCCGCCGACGGCCAGTCCAAAGGGGCGGCGAGGATCGCTCAGAAGCAGATCCAGAGCCCGCACCTCTGCCGCCACCAGCGGGCCAGCGCAAGCAGGCAGCAGGCGCGTGATAGCGACCGTGGAGGCGTGGGCGCGGTGCAAGGTGCCGAAGGCATCTTGCACGAAGCCGTCGTGGCCAAAGGCCAGGCGAATCGCGAAATCCGGGTCATTGGTCTCCTCGCCGGGATCAAATCGCAAGTTCTCGGCCAACAAGACGGCACCCGGGTCGGCACTCACCGCCTGGCGGTAGGTCGAGTCACCGGGGACCCCAGGGACGAAGGTGACCGGCTGGCCCAGGTGGCGGCTCACGACCTCTGCGAGTGGCTGAAGGCTGAAGGCACCATGGGGCCGCCCGGCGGGCCGGCCCAGGTGAGAGATCAAGGTGATGCCGACCTTGCGCTCGAGCAGGGCCCGCACGGTCGGGAGGGCCGCCTGGATGCGAAAGTCATCGGCCACCTGGCCATCGGTCAGGGGCACATTGAAGTCCACTCGCACCAATACCCGGCGCATGGCTGCAGGAAGTTGCTCCAGGCTGGGAAGTTGCCTCACAGCAGCCCGTCTGCGTGGGCGGCCAGGTCGATCAGACGCTGGGCGTACGCCCACTCGTTGTCGTACCAGGCGAACACCTTGACCATCGTCCCAACGGTCAGGGTCAAGGCCGAGTCGACCACCGCTGAGTGTGGGTTTTGCCGAAAATCGATTGATACCAAGGGTTCGTCCTCCACCGCCAACACGCCGGCCAAGTCATCTGCCGCCGCCGACCGGAAAGCGGCATTGATCTCTGCGGCGGAGACGGCTTGGCGCAGCTCTGCGGTCAGATCGATGATCGACACCGACGGCGTTGGTACCCGCAGGGAAAGGCCGGTCACCCGTCCGGCCAGCTCCGGCAACACCCGTGCCACCGCCAAGGCCGCACCGGTGGAGGTCGGGATGATGCTCTCCGGAGCCGCCCGCGCTCTGCGTAGGTCGCGGTGGCTGCCATCGACCAGGGCCTGGTCGCGGGTGTAGCTGTGCACCGTGGTGAGCAGCGCCCGCTCCACGCCGAAGGTGCGGTCCAACACGGCCAACACCGGTACCAGGGCGTTGGTGGTGCATGACCCGGCAGAGATCACGTGGTGGCTGGCAGGGGTGAACTGGCTGTGATTGACGCCATAGACCACCATCAGATCATCGTCTTTGGCGGGCGCCGAAATGATCACCAGTTTGGCACCGGCCGCCAGGTGGCCGGCTGCCTCGGCGCGTTTACGAAACTTCGGCGTGCACTCCAAGACGATAGCCACATCTTCGCTGCGCCAGGGAATGCGACTGGGATCGAGTTCCGAACTGACCGGCACCCGGACGCCGTCGACGACTAGGGCGTGCTCTTCTGCCAGTACACTTCCCGGGTAGCGGCCATAGGTGGAATCGTGCGCCAGCAGGTGAGCCATCATGGCTGGCGGCTGGGTGTGATTTACCGCCAGGCGCTGGCGCCACTTGGGGTCTTGCAGGGCGATGCGCAACGCCCGCCTGCCAATGCTTCCAAAGCCGTTGATGCCGAGCCGATGGCTGACCACGGGCATGCCTCCCCAGTCTTGCAGGCGGACGGCTCTATTATAGCCAAACGCCCACCGCTCAAGTGCTGGTGGACGAGTGGCCGCAGCGGTATTCGATGGTCTTAGATGTCGTAGTACAACTGAAACTCGTACGGCGTTGGTCTGAGCCCGACCGGGTGCACCTCGTGGCTCATCTTGTAGTCGATCCAGGCCTCGATCAAGTCGGCGCTGAACACGCCGCCGTGCAAGAGGAAGGCATGGTCCCGCTTCAACTCGGCCAATGCCTCTGCCAGAGAGCCTGGTACCGAGCGGATCTTCTTGCGGTCCCGGGCGCTCAGGTGGTAGATGTTCTTGTCGAGCGGGCCCATGCCCAATTTGCGCGGATCGATTTGATTGCGGATGCCATCCAGCCCGGCCATCAGCATGGCGGCGAAGGCCAGGTACGGATTACCGGTGGAATCTGGCGTGCGAAATTCAATGCGGCTGCTCTTGGCGGATACGGCCGAAATGGGAATTCGCACCGCTGCCGAGCGGTTGCCTTTGGCGAACACCAGATCGGTCGGCGCTTCATACCCAGGCACCAGGCGGCGAAAGGAGTTGGTGGAGGCGTTGCACAGCCCCACCAACGCCGGCGCGTGGCGCAAGATGCCGCCGATATAGAAGAGGGCGGTGTCACTCATCTGGCCGTAGCCCCTGTCGTCGAAGAAGAGCGGTGTCTTCCCCTTCCACAGGGACTGGTGGGTGTGCATGCCCGAGCCGTTGTCGCCGAACAATGGCTTGGGCATGAAGGTGGCACTGCGCCCGTTTTCCACGGCCGTGTTCTTGACCACGTACTTGAACGCAAGCACATTGTCTGCGGTCTTCACCAAGGTGTCATAGGCGAAGCCGATCTCGCTTTGGCCAGCGGTGGCCACCTCGTGGTGATGGCGCTCGACCCGGATCCCGATCGCTTCCAGGTGGAGCACCATCTCGGAGCGCAGGTCGCTGAGGGCATCCAGTGGCGGCACTGGCGCATAGCCCTCTTTCGCTCTGATCCGGTACCCGGGCCGGCTGCTGGCGTCGCCGCTGGACCACTGGGATTCCTCGCCGTCCAGGGAGAAGAAACTGGCGTGCGGACTGTTGTCAAAGCGCACATCGTCGAAGACGAAGAACTCGAGCTCCGGTCCGAAATACGCCCGGTCGGCAATCCCTGAGGCCTGCAAAAAAGCCTCGGCTCGCTTGGCAACACCGCGTGGGTCCCGGCTGTATGGGCGCAGGGCCGGATCCAAAACGTCGGCCACCAGCGACAAGGTGGCGTGGCTGTGGAAGGGGTCGATAAAGGCGCTCTGCGGGTCTGGCATCAAGATCATGTCGGACTCTTCAATCTCCCGAAATCCACGCAACGAGGACCCGTCAAACGGCAGTCCGGCAGTGAAGCTACTGGCATCCAGCTCTCGGGCTGGCAAGGTGACATGGTGCCAGGATCCCGGCAGGTCCGTAAACTTGAGGTCGACAAACTCAATTTTGTCCCGGGCGATTGTCTCCAGTACTTCGGACGCGTTCACGAATCGTCCCCCTCGTGTTGATGTTCGGCCACCAGTCGTTCCATCTCCGCCCGATCCAGCACCGGGTACAGGCTTCTCGGCAGCTGGACCTGCGGCCGCTTGCGCTCCTGCTGGTCCTCAGCCGGATCGCCGCTGAGGCGAAGCCGGGCAGCATCCAGGCCGAGCCCCTGCTGCAGGAGATCGCGGACTTGGACCAACCGTCTGATGTCCTCCAGACGATATGCTCGCTGTCCGCCACCGGACCGCACAGGCGATACCAATCCATAGGCCTCATAGTGCCGGATCTGCCGGGCGCTGAGCCCAGTCCGCTCCATCGCTATCCGCATCGGGAACAGCGCCATGCTGTCACCTCCCTGGGCCAAAGCCTAGGGAGAAGAGCGACCCATGTCAATGTTGTGTTAGCTTTTTTAACATTATCCGCAATATTCCTGACATTGCCGTGCGGTGGTGTCAGATTTCTGTGATCGCTCAGGCGTTGAGGTCGACCCGCTCCCCGGTCACCATGTAGACGATCCACTCGCCGAAGTTGGTGGCGTGATCCCCAACTCGCTCCAGATACTGGGCCACCAAAAGCAGGTAAGCGCCCTGACGGGTTTTGTCCGGACTCTCGATCATCTGGGCGAGCAGATCCCGAAACACCTGTGAGTACAGGTGATCCACCTGGTCGTCGAGTCCCATCACCTCTCTGGCCAGAGCCGGATCGCGGCGTACATAGGCGCTCAGACACTCTCGGATCATCCGCCGGACCACCGCCGCCATCTCCGGGATGTCGATCAAGGGCTTGATCAGGGGCTCAGCATCCAGCCGGACCACCACCTTGGCGATGTCGACCGCGTGGTCGCCGATCCGCTCAATGTCGGTGACCAGTTTGAGTGCTGTTCCCAGCATCCTGAGGTCTCCGGCCAGCGGTTGGTGGAGGGCGATCAAGGTGAGGCAGGTCTGTTCGATGGCGATCTCCATGCGGTCCAGTTCGTCGTCGCCGGCGATCACTCGCTGTGCGGCCTCGATATCTCCTGTGGCCAGGGCGCGCACGGCCTGATCCAGCGCCTGTTCGACAATCGTGCCCATCTTCAGCACATCTTGCTGCAAGGACTCCAACTGGTCGTGAAACGGAGACGGTCGCATCGACATGACCCTTCCCCCTATCCAAATCGACCGGTTAGATAATCTTCAGTCCGCTTGTCCCTGGGTGCCGTGAACAGGTCAGAGGTGGTGCCGGCTTCCACCAACTCCCCGGATAGGAAAAAGGCGGCGTGCTGGGAGACGCGCGAGGCTTGTTGCAGGTTATGGGTCACGATCACGATCGTGTAAGACGTCTTCAACTGGTGGACCAATTCTTCGATGCGGGCCGTGGCAATGGGATCGAGGGCAGAGGCCGGCTCGTCCATCAGCAAGATCTCCGGCCCAACCGCCAGTGCCCTGGCGATGCACAGCCGCTGCTGCTGGCCGCCGGACAGGGTGTAGGCCGAGCGGTGCAGCTTGTCCTTCACCTCATCCCAAAGCGCCGCCTGGCGCAGGCTCTTCTCCACGATGTCAGCCAACTCCGCTGGCTTGCGCTGGCCGTGAATGCGCGGCCCATAGGCGACATTTTCGAAGATGGAACGGGGAAAGGGGTTGGGCTTTTGAAAGACCATCCCCACCCGTTTGCGCAAAGTGGCCACGTCCATGGCGCCGTATACGTCCACCCCGTCAACCAGCACCTCGCCCGACATCCGAGCGCCCGGAATCACGTCGTTCATGCGGTTGATGGTGCGCAGAAACGACGACTTGCCACAGCCAGACGGTCCGACCAGCGCTGTGACCAAACCGGACATCACCTGCAGGTTGATCCCCTTCAGGGCCTGCACCTGTCCGTAGAACAGGTCCAGGTGGCGGACCTCAATCCGCAGCGTCTGGTCCGCCAACGGATGGCCCCCTTTGCGACCAGTTTCATCCTCAAGTATCATGATCAACCGCAGAACAGGGCACAAGACAACGGCACGGTCAGTATCTTAAGGTTCGGTGAATCCGGAGGCGGACCCGCCGTCAGGTGCTTCCTTAGGGGCGCTCGGCAACTTGAGGCGAAAGGTGGTCCCCACGCCCGGTTCGCTGGTGGCCACCAGGCGGGCCCCGATCGCCTCGGACAGGCGGTGGGCGATGGCGAGCCCCAGTCCGGTCCCGCCAGATGCCCGGCTGCGCGCCCGGTCCACTCGGTAGAAACGGTCAAAGATGTGCGGCAGGTCCTCTGCCGGAATGCCACGGCCGGTGTCGCTCACCGTCAGTACGACCTGACCCTGATCGACCAGTGCGCCAAGCACCACCTCTCCACCCGGAGCTGTGTACTTTTGGGCATTGTCCAAGCAGTTGAGCAAGATCTCTTGCAGAAAAGACGGGTCACTGTGCACCGTCTGGCCGCTCTCTGGGCGGCAGATGAAGGTAATCTGGCGGCCAGAGAACACCGGCAGCAACGACTCTGCAATCTCTGCGATCAGCTGGTCGACGTCGATCGCCCTGAACTCCGGCGGTCTCCGCCTCGCCTCTAAGGTAGACAGATCGAGCATGCTGTCGACCATGGCAGCCATCCGCTCTACCTCTCGCATCGCCACTTGCAAAAAGCGCTGGTGCTGGACGGTGCTCAAGGAGTCGTCCAACGCCGTCTCCAGGTAGCCGCGAATCGCCGTCAGCGGCGTTCGCAGTTCGTGCGAGAGATTGGCCAGCAGTTCTTGGCCGGCCTCTTGCAGGTGGTAGATCTCGGTGACGTCCCGGATCACGAGGGCCCAGCCCTGCCCATACGATAAGACCCGCACGGCCAGCTGGCCGCCGTCCGCTCCCTCCAACTCCACCTGCCGCTCGGTGCCATCGGCCACGGCCAAGGCCCCCTCCACCGGCAGCATGCCGCTCACGGCCAGCAGCGGTAGACCCACCACCGCCGTCGGCAAGACCCCGAGCAAGGCTGCGGCCCGGGGCGTGATGGCCGTGATCCGTCGGCGCAGATCCACCAGCAAGACACCCACGTCCAACTGGCTGAGCAATGATGCCTGGGCGTCTGCCTGCGCCCGCCGGTCGGCAAGTTCTGCTTCCAGCAGGTCCAGGGCCGCCGCCGGGTCCGCCTGATCGCCCGCCATCTGGCGCAGCCGTCGGCTCACCTGAGCCTGATCCCAGGCGGCCTGCTCTCGGCGGCGAGCCTCGCTCGCCAGATAGATGGACGGCGCCGCCGTGCCGACCAGCATGCCAATGGCCAGGGCGACCGGTCCAAAGGCGACACCGATCAGCCCTCCGACCACTGCCCCGATCAGCGGCCCCCAACTGAACCGGGTCAACGCTCCTCCCCGACCAGCCGGTAGCCAGCGCCGCGAACCGTCTCGATCAGCACATCCGATCGCTCGCCGATCTTTTCGCGCAGGTGGTGGATGTGCACGTCCACCGTCCGGCTGTCGCCAAAAAAGTCATATCCCCACACCTCTTGGAGTAAAAATCGGCGACTGAGGACCCGCCCCGGATGTTCAATCAGACAGCGCAGGAGCGAAAACTCGGTCAGCGTTAGGGTGACAGCCTCTCCGGCCACGGTCACCCGCTGCGCCGGCCGGTCCAGCACCAAGGCCCCGATCCGCAACAGCTCGTCGGTGGGGGCGGTGCGGCGCAATAGGGCCCGCACCCGGGCTACCAGTTCCTTCGGGGAAAAGGGCTTCACCATATAGTCATCGGCGCCGAGGTCGAGTCCGCTCACTCGGTCCGCCTCGTCACCTTTGGCGGTGAGCATCAGGATCGGCGTCATGGCCTGGCGGCGGATGGCCCGGCACACAGCTAGTCCATCCATCTCCGGCAACATCAGGTCCAACACCACCAGGTCTGGCCGCGCACTCTGCCAGGCGGCCAGGGCCTCCAGACCGTCGGCGGCTTCAGCCACCGAAAATCCGGCCCGCGCCAAATGAAAGTGGATCAACTCGCGGATCGCACCCTCGTCTTCCACCACCAGCACGACCCGGCCCAAACCTGTGGCCACCTTCTCATCACCCACTGACCCGGCTCCCCCGATCGTCCACTGGCACCACGCGTCGCACAACCGCCACCACGGTCAGCACCTTGAGGGCGGTCATCTGCTCCACGATGGTCTCGACCCGCCGGCGCACCGCCTCGAGCAGAGTCGGGATGTGGCTGCCAAACACCACTGACAATTCCAGCGTGATCCGGACGCCTGGCTGCCAGCTCTCCACGCCTGCCCTGCGGATGCCAGCCACGCCGCTGACTCCAGCGGCCGCCCGGCTGGCGATGTCGGCGATCACTGTGTCGTCCACCGTGAAGCGGCCCAGGTAGCTCCACGTCGGGCGCACCACAGACTTCTCGATCACCATCTGATCTTTGCCATGGGGCGCCTTGTTGTTGCGCATGATGAAGTGCAGCGGATCGACCAGGTAGCCGGAAAATGTCTTGCGGACTTCGACTGTTGGTGCCGGAATGACGTGGCGCCCGTGCTGAGTCCGCATCTGGCGGGCAAGCCGGATCTGAGCTGGGTTGGCCAGTTGCTCGATGCGAATCCACTCAATTGGCTCCGGGAGTTCCAACACCGCACAGATGCGACTGACCATCGAGCGCGATGTGCCCAAGACCAGCAGGTGACTGATGTGGTGGCGGCTGATCGTCTCGCGCACTTCTCTGGCATGTCCGCTGTCGGTGAAAATCGCTCGCCGGATGGCTTGAATCTTCGAGGCAGCCCGTTTGGCGGACTGCCCGGCCAAGATCTTGCCTTCCTTAATCAACAGACCGTCGTCGACGATCGCCTCGTAGCCGCGCTCGATCGCCACCAGGCTCGCCCGATGGCTTTTGCCGGTACCGCTGGCCCCGATCAACCCAAGAACCTGCATCGTTCAGACTCCCCCACGTCTTCCATTGTGGCAGGCTGCAGGCCCCTGGCAAGTCACTCGATGGGACGGACCGGGCCCTCTTGCTCACTCTCTGGTGCGGGCAGCTCTTCTTCGTGGATGAAGCCGATGCGGTGCGCTCGCGGCTGATGGGCCGGGATCCCGTCGTCAAAGGCCAGCACATACTCGATGTCGGAGAAGGGCACTGCCAGGCGGGCCTTGCCTTGTTGCGTCTGACCGGTCTTCAGGTTCACCTCGGGAATCTCCACCTCCAGCCACAGGCCAAGCGGCGTCATGTTCAATTCGGCCAGGTATGTGAACTTACGCCGCAGGTCAATGCCGTGCCGTGCATAGGGGCGGGCCAGCCGATAGTTCTTGAAGTGCACCTCGAACAATTCCACGGCCTCACCTCTGCGACACGCTTCGACACGCCCTGGGCTCTCCCTGGCTCAACGCCCGGGCTCCGTCGCCAGCTGTAAAAAGGCCTGAGCCGTCTCGGTCAAGGTTCGATCCGCCCACACTAAGACGATCGGCCGCAACAGCCGCACCCCTCTCAGCCGGACAACGGCCAAATCGGTACCGGCCTGAGCGAGCACGCTGGATGAGACAAATCCGGCTTCGCCGGTGGCCCGGATCAGGGCCAGTTGCGCCAGTGCAGACCCCGCCTCGGCCACGATCCGCAGTTGGCCCGGGTCGATGCCAGCCCCGGCCAGCCGTTCCTCGACCATCCGCCTGGTGCCTGAGCCCTGCTCCCGCACCACCCAGGCTGCCGTCTCCACCTGGTTCAGGTCGATTTCTTCAGCCTTGGCCCACCGATGCCGGGCTTCTACCACCAGAACCGTTTCTTCCTCGGCCACCTGACGGTGGCGCAGCCCGGACGTCTCCGGGCGGCGGCCCATCAGCCCCACCATCGCCCTGCCGCGACCCACATCCTCCTCCACCAACCGGGAGTCGCCCACCGAGAGTCGGATCCGCACCGCTGGATGGCGATTGAGCAGCCGCCCGATCCAGCGGGGCGCCAGGCCACCCGCCGGCGCACTGCTGGCGGCCACATGCAGTTCGCCGCTCAGTCCGTGCCCATGGTCCAGGTGACGCTCCATCTCGCGTCGGGCCGCTTGGGCCGCCTGGCGAAACGCCAGGGCTACCTCACCGTCTGGGCTGGCCCGCACACCACGCTCGGTCCGCTCCAGCAGGCGGCTTCCCAACTCCGCCTCCAATCGCTGCAATCTGCGACTGGCGGTCGGCTGACTGATCACAAGTTGGCGCGCCGCGGCGCTGAGACTGCCCAGCCGCACCGCCTCGGCCAGTACATCGAGGTCTGACAGCTCCATGATGGTCGCCTCCTAGATATACGTATTTCGCATGACAGATTGTATCTCCTCTTCGTTATTTGTAGGCTTATGCCACTTCTGATGTTCGGAAAGGACGATGCATCCGTGTCCACCGCAGCCGCAACCGCACCACGCTCCACAGACCGAGTCGCCAAGTGGGGCATCGCCATCTTCTTGCTGTTGGCCATCGGCGGCCTGTTCTACGTGAAGTGGTTCCCACTTTTCAACAAGGCGCTGCTGGCATCGTCCAAACACTCGATCGGCGCCTCCATCGTGTCAGGCACGGCTGCAGCCCCGCCGCCATTTTCGTTCGCCGCTGCCTGGGACTATGCCCTCGCCTACGGAGCCGACATCTGGACGGCAATCGTGCTGGGCCTGTTGCTTGGTTCCGCGGTGCAAACCCTGGTCCCTCGCGACTGGCTGCTCAAGGTCTTGGGCAAGGCCGGTGCCAAGAGTTCGATGGTGGCTGCACTGGCCGCCGTTCCCTCGATGATGTGTACCTGCTGCTCGGCTCCGGTGGTCGTCGGCCTGCACCGGGCCAAGGCCTCTCCGGGAGCGGTGATGGCCTACTGGCTGGGGAATCCGGTTCTGAACCCCGCCACCATCGTGTTCATGGGATTTGTGCTGGGATGGAACTGGGCCCTGTTGCGGATTGGCGTCGGCGTGGTGCTGGTCGCGGCTGCCGCCATCATCGGAAACCGCTTCGCCACCCATAAGCTGGTGCCGGAGAGCGCGACCCGGGCGGCGTTCGCCGCTGTGGATGACGCCCAGGGCGTAGACGCCAACCCCTTTGTGGCCTGGGGCCGCAACCTGTGGCGACTGGTCGTTGGCTTGATCCCGGAATATATCGTCATCGTCATGGTGCTGGGGGCAGCCCGCGCCTTTTTGTTCCCGGCGATGTCCCCAGCCCTGGGCGGCAGCCTGTTCTTGATGCTGGGTTTGGCGATCGCTGGCACGTTATTCGTGATCCCGACCGCCGGTGAGGTGCCGATTGTGCAGACCCTACTCTCCTATGGTCTCGGTGCCGGCAGCGCCGGCGCACTGATGATCACCCTGCCAGCTGTCAGTCTGCCCTCGTTGGTCATGGTCGGCCGGGCTGTCCCGGCCCGCCTCTTAACCCGCATCGCGATCCTGGTGGCCATCAGCGGTGTGGTCACCGGACTGATTGCGCTCGTTTTGCACATCTGAGCGCACGGCCACTGCCTGCCCCATAATCAGCGCCCACTCCTCAGGGAGTGGGCGCTGTAGTTCGTATTTGGCCATTTCCACGGGTCAGCTGGAGGAGCGCTTGCCGCTGCGAGCGGACGTCCTAGCGGTACCGCGTGGCTCGTCTTCAGCCCCGAACCAGCTTTGGAAGGCGGAGCGGTCTCTCAATCAGGGCTGAGATCCTGATGTGAACGAGACCGTTAGGCCCGTCGACTGAGACGGATCGAAAAAGGCTTTGGCTTGGGCCGAGAAGGGGCCTGTGTCAGCGGCGGTCGGCACTCCCACTGGTGACGTCCGGGGAATGCCCCCTAGCTCCTGACCGGGGATCGTCGGTTTTTTCCCGCCCGAGCCAACGGTTCGTTGATGACGCCCGCTTTGAACGGTGCGAATCCGGTTCGGATGGTCCAGACAAGGCCAAGTCCAACGACGCCAGACAAGGTGAGAAACCCGATGCTGGCTCCCAGGTGCGAGGCGAAAGGCTGGGCGTACCACGGCAGGAATGCACCAGGTGTCGTGTACCAATCCACCACCGCAGATGTCGAAGGTGACAAGTGCCAGAATGCAGATAGGGCCCAGCCGCTCACGATACCCACGCCGGCATATGCAAGCAGTCCAGCTCCGAGCGTGCCCAGGGACGCCAAGACGCCGCTTCGGGAAAACGCCCAAAGCGTCGCTGCCCCAGCCGCAGGGACGATTACATAGAGACATACGGGCCAAATCCAGGACCACTGAGACACGGACGGACCTGCCGACCAGACAGGTTCTGCTCCCGCCAACAATCCCAAGAGGGACCAGGTAGCGACGACCTGAACGTGCCGCTTGAATCCTCGACCCAGGGCGGCGAAAGGCGCCTGGCGATCGCCTGGACTCGAGGCTGCTCCGGCCATCACCAGCCCCCCAAGCAGTAGGAGACCGGCAAACAAGCTGTCGCCTAGCGAGCCGACAGCGCCAATGAGGGTCAGGGCGGCCGCTAGCACGAATCCTAGAATCTGGGTACGCGAAAGCGGAGGCCCGACGACTTGCCTCAGGGAGACCTGCAGCCAGCCCGGGTTGCCCATTCGGGACACCGCTTCGATCTCCGCCTGCTCGGAGTTTAACCCCTCGGCGATCAGTTCATCGGCAATGGATGCGAGGTGTCCGAGTAATTCGCGGCGGACCTCACGCGCCTTCCGGTTCGACTCGATGCCGGACGTCACGTCCTCCGCCCACTCATGCAAGTCCATTGGTCGCCGCCCCCTCTGTGCTCAGTACCCGATTGACGCCACCAGACCGGATGGTCCAGATCTCCTCTTCCTCGACCAGGTGGCGGCGTCCCAATCCGGTCAAGGTGTAGATCCGGACCTGCCGGCCACCTGCCACATCGGTCCACGCCGCGGACACAAGACCCTCGTGCTCCATCTTGTAGAGCAGCGGGTAGAGGGTGCCTTCCTTGAGTGCCAGCACCCCTTCTGATGTGCGCTCGACCCGACGGACGATCTCATAGCCGTGGGCGGGTCCTTGTTCCAGAACCTTCAGCACCAGCAGGGCTGGTACGGACGGCAGTAGCGCGTCCAATGGTGCCGCCTCCTTACATAGATCCCTATGCAATAGGTACCAGATCCGAACTTGATCTCCTGCACTCGGACGCACGGAGAGCAATATCTCTTGGGACCAACTCGCTGCTCGCCATGGCCAAGCGCTCACCACAGCGCCCACTCCTCAGGGAGTGGGCGCTAGCTTGAGCGCTCCTGGCGGATAACCGTGCGGGGCCCGCCTGATCAGCTCTGATAGAGCGCCTGCACCGGATCCAGTCGGCTGGCGTTGGCGGCTGGCCAAATACCAAACACGATGCCGACCACTAGCGAGAACCCGAGCGCCAACAGCACGGCGGAGATCGGTACACTGCCGGCTCCCAGCAGGTGGGTGAGCAACAAGGACAGCGACACCCCGACCAGCACGCCGATCATGCCGCCGGCTAAGCTGAGCAGAGAGGATTCGATCAGAAACTGCGTCAAGATCGCCCGTCGAGAAGCACCCATTGCCTTTCTGAGGCCAATCTCCCGGGTGCGCTCCGAGACCGTGACCAACATGATGTTCATGATCCCGACGCCACCGACCAGGAGCGAGATGCCGGCGATTCCCCCCAGCATCAGGGTGAGCGTGCCCGTGATGGTCGAAAGCGTGCTCAGAATCTGATCTTGTGAGATGACGGTCGCTGCATTGGTGGATGCGAAGCGATGATTCAACACGGCCGTGATCTGGGCTACCGCCAAAGGCGCGATGGCGGCACTGCGCGCTTCGGCCTCGATGCCCGTCAGCTCGGTGGTTCCCGCTACCCACTCGGCGGCATTGATCGGCACGATGATCACATTGTCCGCGTTGGCACCGAAGGCGCCTCCGGTCGCCTGCAAGACGCCGATCACCGTAAAGGGGTTGCCGTTCACGCTGATCGTCTGTCGCAGCGGGTTTCTGGCCGGAAAGAGATTTTGGGCGACAGTTTGGCCGAGCACGGCCACATTGCGGCTGGCGCTGACATCTTGGCTGGAGATGAATCGACCGGCAGCCAAGGTGCGGCCCTCGATGGTCAGCGCCGCTGGTGTGGTACCGATCACCACCGTGCTCCATGAGCTGGACTGATAGGCGGCCGTCACCGACGCTTCGATCAGGGGGGCATCGGCCTTGATCTGCGGCACCACTTGGAGCAGCCAGCTGGCGTCTTGGGGATAGAGCACGGTGCCACTGGTCCGCACCGGGCTGACACTGATCAGATTGGAACCCAGGGCCTGGATGCTAGAGGTGACGGAGCTGGTAGCCGCCTGACCGGCGGTGATCAGGGCGATCACGGCCGCCACCCCGATGATGATGCCAAGCATGGTCAAGGCCGCCCGCATTCTGTTCCCGCGCAGGGCACGCCAGGCCATGCGCAGGCTCTCCACGACCCTCACTGCACCACCGCCCTGGTGCCCAGATCGCCGCGCATCCGCCGGCTGTCGGCAGCAACGGGCCGGTCTGACAGAACCGCGCCGTCCTTCAGCCGGATAATCCTCTCGCAGTGCAGCGCCACCTGCTCATCGTGGGTGACGATGATCACCGTGCGACCAGCGGCATTGAGGGCCAAGAAAAGGTTCAAGATCTCCTCCCCAGACGCCGAGTCCAGGTTGCCGGTCGGCTCATCAGCCAAGAGAAGATTGGGCTTGCCGGCCAGGGCCCTGGCGATCCCCACGCGCTGTTGCTGTCCGCCGGAGAGCTCATAGGGTCGAAACGAGATCAACTCGCCCAGCCCGACCTCAGCCAGCACCTGAGTGGCCACCAGATGCCGTTCTCCCGCTGCCATCCCCCGGTACACCAGGGGAAGCTCCACATTTTCCAGAGCATTGAGCGCCGGCAGCAGGTTGTAGTTTTGAAAGATGAAGCCGATGCGGCGGTTTCGGATGGCGGCCAGAGCATCGTCTGACTTTTTGGCAACATCGTCGCCGCCCAGGAAATAGTGACCGCCGGTCGGCCGGTCCAGGCAGCCCAGCATATTCATCAACGTGGTCTTGCCAGAGCCAGATGGCCCCATGATCGCCACCATAGCCCCCTCTTCGATCGAAAAACTGACCCCGCGCACCGCCTGCACCTCGATGGCGCCGGTGCGAAAGGTGCGGCAGAGCTCCTCGACGCGCACGACGTCGCTCACGTTAGCCTTTACCCTTGCCCTTGCCGCCGGTCGCACGAGGCGCCGGAGTCCGGGCTCCGCCAGCGCCGGCCGCGGCCTTGCGGCCCGCACCGCCAAAGAATAGACCGGATCCGGTGGCGGGCGTGACCGTGGCGGTCACCACCCGCTCACCAGCACTGAGCCCAGAGATGATCTGGGTGTCGACCGTGTTGGACAACCCTGCCACCACCTTTTTCACCACTGGCCGGCCGCCGACCAATACCACCACGCTGGCCTGGGAACCAGATCCGCTGACCGCGACCGCCGGCACCATCAGCGTATGGGCGATGGTGGTGATGTGGATCGACGCATTGGCGGCCATGCCGCTTTTCAGGCTGCCACCGGCATTCTGGTTGATGTTGATGGTCACGTCGAAACTGGAAACGCCAAGGCTGTTGGTACCGGTGGGGGCAATGGTGACGACCGTCCCTGGCAGCGTCTGGCCGGGAAGGGCGTCTGTCGTGATTTGCACGGCCTGCCCCACCGCTACCTGAGCCAGTTGGGTCTGATCGATCGGCACGACCAACTGCAGGGCGTTTGGATTCTCGATCGAGAAGGCGGGGGTGGCACCGCCGGCGGTGGCCGCATTGTCTCCCACGGCGACGTCCACCGCGGTCACTGTGCCACTGATCGGACTGGTCATGCGCAGGCCTGCTAGCGCGATTTCGGCCTCGGTCACCGCCGACTGATCGGCCGCCTGTCTGGCTTGCAGTGAGGCCAAGGTCGCGGCGGTGGTCGGTGCTGGGTTGAGCAAGGTGGCAAGCGTCGCCTGGTCGGCGCTGAGCGTCGCCTGATCCTGGATCACTGCCTGCTGGGCGGCCGGGCTGCTTACCGTGAGCACCGTCGATCCCGCTTGGACCAGTTGCCCCGACGAGGCATCCACTGCATCCACCGTGCCCGTCGCAGGCGCGGTCACGGCCGCCACCTGGGAGTAAGTGACGGGACCGTTCATGATGTAGATGCCGGGGGTTCCCAGCAACACCACCACATCGACGCCAGCGTTCAACTCGGTGCCCGGGTTGGTCAGGGTGACAGTGACCGGAAACACGGGCTGGCCCTTGACCGTACCAGAGGCAGCGTTGCCGATCTGGGTGATGGTTGCTGGAAGATTCGTACCCAAGTCGGTCTGCACGGTGGCGGCCTGACCCACCGACAGGCTGGGCAAGTCGAATTGGAAGACATTGCCGGTGACGGTGATCACGCTGGGGCTGGCAATGGTGAACAGGGTCTGTCCGGCTCCGACCGACTGACCAGGAATCACATTCAGCGACTGGACGAAGCCGCTCTGCGGCGCCGTTACCGTGAGCCCCGCCACCACCTGCTGGTCGGCGGTCAAGCGCTGTTGATCCAACTGCACCTTGTCCTGTTGGGCGGTGATCTGGGCCTGGGATGCGGCCGGCGGCTGCGTGGCCGCGGCCAGACTCGCCTGGTCCGCAGCCAACGCCGCCTGGGCCGTGAGCAATTGGTTTTCCAGCTTGCCGCCATCGGACTCAGTGGCCAGCAGCTGCCCCGCCACCACCTGGCTGCCCACGGTCACGCCAACCGACGTGATGGTGCCTGCCTGCGAAGGATAGACATTCGCCGTCGTGGCGGACTGGACTGTGCCCGACCCAGTCACGTCCACGCTGAGCGCCCCATAGGTGACCGGGGCCACGGCATACTCCAGGGCGCCGGTGCCCGGCTTGGCCAACAGACGATGGCCCACAAACAGCACCAAGACAAGTCCGACCACGATGCCGATCACGGTCAGAGTCCGTTTCATCTGCGCTTGATCCCTCCACCGATCATCAGATTCCACACGGCTTAGCCCAGGATGCCGATCCGCTGGCCCGAGGCGGGCCCCCCTCATAGTACGAAAGCGAACTGCCGTGCGGACTAAGAGATTGCTGAATCTTTGCGGGCAGATGCCATGTCCCGGCAGGCGCACCGGTTGGGCAGGACTTTAAGCGCCGGAGCCAAGAACTGACTAGTCGGCTCGAGCAAGGGGGCACGATCGTGAGCGACCATCTGCAGCCGGAGGATCTGTTCAACGTGACACTGGGTGGCGCAATGCAGGCACTGCCCGACGGCCGGATCGTGTACCTGGAGTCCCGGCTCGACCGCCACGACAACTCAGCCCACACCCGACTGATGGTCCTCACTGCCGGCGGTCGCCCGGTCCCGTTCAGCCGCGGACCGCACGACTCTTCGCCCTCTCTCTCCCCAGACGGCCGCCAGATGGCGTTTCTCGCCCGCCAGCTGGACGCAAGCCAGCTGTGGGTGATGCCTGTGAGCGGCGGCGAGGCGCGCCAGGTTTCAGATCTGAAGGGCGGCGTCCAGTCCTTCGCCTGGGCCCCAGATAGCCGCTCGCTGGCGCTGATCTCGGTCGTGGACGGAGATCGCCTCCAAGCCGCTTCCAACAAGGGGCAGACCGACCAGAAACGGCACACGGCCGGCGTGCACATCACCTCTTCGGCCTATTACAAGCTCGATGGCGAGGGGCTGTTCGGCCCGGGCCAGACCCAGATCGTGCACCAGCCGCTGAATGGTGCGGCCCGTCTGCTCACCGACTGGTCACGGCGGATCGAGCAGGTGACCTTCAGTGCGGACGGCAAGCAGCTGTGGTTCATCAGCCAGGGGCTAGAACTGCCGGATGTGAACTGGTCTGAACTGTGGCAACTGGATCTTGGCTCTAGCGCAGGCCCGCGCCATGTGGCCGGGGGTGCCAATTGGTCGGTGGATCAGGTGATCGCCGACCCCGACTGTCCGCGGCTGCTGGTGGTCGCCTCTGACCCCGGCCAACTGGGCTACGGCAACGAGCAGCTCTATCTGCTGCAAGCAGACCATCGGCCGGTCCGGCTTCTGGCCGACCTGGACCGTCCGATCGGCGATCTCAGCGCCTGCGATCTGGTGCCGCCGAGCGGGCCCAGCGTGATCTGGCCGAGCGGCCAGCCCATGCCCTATGCCCTGGTCTCCACCGAGGGCAAGGTTGACGTGGTCCAGGTGCCGCTGGATGGTGGTCCCGGCCGCACACTGACCGCAGGTGATCAGGCAGTTCATGCCATGGCCCTTCACCCCAAGGGGTTGGTGGTGGCCCGCTCCACCCCGACTGAGCCTTCGGAGATCGTTTTGCTTACGGGCGGCCGGGAGCGGGTGCTGGTGCGCCTGAATCGCGCCCTGCTCCGCCGCCACCCGCCGCTGGTGCCGATTCGCTTGGCGGCCCAGGCCCCAGGGGGACCAGCGCTGGATGCCTGGGTGCTGCTGCCCGCCACGGCGCCCGGTCAGCGGGTGCCAGCGGTGTTGAGCATCCACGGCGGTCCGATGATGATGTACGGGCGTGCCTACAACTTCGAATGGCAGATCCTCGCTGCCTTAGGCGTGGCGGTGATCGCGTGCAATCCCCGGGGCTCCCAGGGATATGGGCAGGCGTTTTGCGCGGCCATCCGCGAGGAATGGGGGGCACGCGACCAGGCCGACTTGATGGCGGCCTGCGACCAGGCCCTGTCAGCCTTTTCGGCGATCGACCCAGATCGCCTCGGCGTCAGTGGCGGATCATACGGCGGCTTCATGACCACCTGGCTGATCGGTCACACCAACCGCTTCAAAGCCGCCCACGCCGCCCGCTCGGTCACCGACTGGCGGCAGATGGCCGGCACTTCGGACGGATTCTGGCATTGGCACCACCAGCTCGGCGGCGCACCGTGGCAGGACATCGCGGCGTACAGCCAGCAGTCACCGCTCACCTATGTGGATCAGGTGCACACGCCGGTGCTGATCGAGCACCAAGAAGGCGACTTGCGCTGTCCGATCGGCCAGGGAGAGACCTATTTCACAGCGCTCAAGGCTCTGGGCAAGACCGCGGTCTTTGTCCGTTACCCAGGCGAGTTTCACGGCATGGTGCGAAACGGTAAGCCGTGGCACCGGGTGCATCGGCTCGGGCTGCTCAGCGACTGGTGGCGACACTTTTTGCTAGGAGAGCCTGCGGCACCCGCACTGGCCGGCCACCTGGGCGTCAGTTCCGGATCGGCCGGGACTGCTTAGGGGCTTTGCAGCGGCACCTGGGCTAGGTGCAACGTCTTGCCGATCAGCACGTAGGCCACGCTTTGCCCGTTGGTACCCAGCAGGGCGTTGGCCTGGGCCCCAAGAGACAGGCTGACCATGGCCTGAGACTGGGCCAAAAAGACACTGTAGGTACCATGCTGATCGACCAGCGCATAGCCAGGCCCGACCGCATAGGGTGCGTCTAAGAGCAGCCCGCTGGGCAGGGCCAGGTGCGCCAATTGACCACCCGACGCGCTGTAGGCGTCGAAGCGGGGTGCGGACGGCTGGGCCGTCAGCGGAAAGCCGAAAATCCATCCGGCAGAGAGCATGGGGTCCAGCAGCGGCGCCGGCAGTGCCGCCACGGTGTGCGTGGTGCCCGCCGGAAGCGTCACGGCGACCAGGGTGGCATTGCCGCTGAGGCCGCTGACCTCCGCCAGATAGCTTGACCCGAGCAAGCCGACTGCCCGGTTCGGCGGCACCGACAAGGTGGCCACCGCCTGGTTGGCCAGATCAAGGACAAAGGTCTGCTGGCTGCCATCGGCCAGCGTGACCTGCACGACCACGAAATTCGGGTCCGCCTTGACCACCATCGCCTGCGCTGGCTGGACCAAATCCGCCATCGACAAACCGGCCCCGTGCAGCGGTTGGAGCAATACGCTGGTTCCGCCTTGGGCTGGCACCAGGCAGACCAGGTCTCCCTTGGCGTCGCCGCTGAGCACACAATTCTCGCCAGGCTGCAGCACCAGCTGTTGCGGCTTCCAGGCCGCCAGGCCGCTGATCAGGAGGTCAGAGCCGTGGCGGACGGCAATCTGGTTAGAGACCACCTGCAGGTCCTGCACGTGCGGCAGGGCGATCGTCCACTGCCGGACAGCGGTGCTGGCCCCGCCACAGGCGGCCAGCGCCAGCAGACATACGGCCGCCAGCCCGGCCGCCACCCGGCTCCTAAGCACTTCTCCCTTGCGCGGACTGAGCCGCGTCGCGGATGCTCTCGACCAAGGTGGGGTGGGCGTGATTGGTTGCGGCCAGGTCGAAGACGGTGGCCTCCATCCAAGTGGCCAGCACCCCTTCTTGCAGCAAATCGGTGGCGTGCGGGCCGACGATGTGCAATCCGAGCAGATCGCCGCGCTCCTTGTCGCAAACCACCTTGGTCATGCCCTCGCTGTCGCCGGCGATCAGGGCCTTGCCGTTGGCCTTGAAGTAACTCTTGCCGATCGACACCTGGCGGCCTTTGTCTTTGGCCTGGCGCTCGCTGAGGCCAACAGACGCCACCTCCGGACGGCTGTAAGTGCACCGGGGCAGCCGATTGTAGTCGATGGACTCTGGGTTGCGGCCGACGATCTGCTCCACGGCCGTGACCCCTTCCAGCACGGCGACGTGGGCGAGCTGCAGGTGGCCGATCACATCGCCGATGGCATAGATGTTGGGGTCGGCCGTCTGACAGTGGCCGTCCACCTCGATGCCCTGAGCGCTCACCTTCACCTTTTGGTTGTTCTCCAGGCCGAAGCCGTCGGCAACCGGCGCCCGGCCGATGGCTACCAAGAGCACGCCTGCCGTCACGCTTTCCATCTTGTCGCCAACGGCGACTGTGATGCTGATGCCGTCTGCGGTCTTCTGATAGCTCTCAGCCACCACCCGAGCACCGGTCAAGATGCGGACCTGGCGCCGGCTGAGGGCCCGGTTGACCACCCGGGCGATCTCCTCGTCTTCCAGCGGCAAGACCTCAGAGGCCATCTCGATCAAGGTGACCGCCACGCCCAAATCGGCGTATAACGACGCCCATTCGCATCCGATGGCGCCAGCACCGACGATGGCGACAGAGCCAGGCAGCGTCTCCTGGAGCAGGGCGTGGTCGGAACTGATCACGCGCTCGCCATCGAAGGGCAGCCCAGGCAGGGCTCGTGGTTTGGAACCGGTGGCGATGATGATCTTGTCCGGTGAGATCATTTCGGTCTGGCCGTCTTTGGGCTCCACCGCCACCGCCCCCGCCGGTGCGAAGATAGACGGCGGCAGCAGGGCACCGTGGCCATGGTAGACGGTGATGCCCGCCCGCTTGACCAAGCCCTCGACGCCCCTGTGCAGCTGGTCCACGATCTGTCGCTTGCGGGCATGTGCCAACGGGTAGTCCAGGCCCTTGATCTCGATCTGGACGCCAAAGTCGCCGGCGTCTTTGGCTAGAGCCCAGACCTCGGCGGTTCTGAGCAGGGCCTTGGACGGGATGCAGCCCTTGTGCAGACAGGTGCCGCCCAGTTTGTCTTGCTCAACAATCACGGTCTTCAGCCCGAGCTCGGCGGCGCGCAGAGCGGCCTCGTAGCCGCCGGTGCCGCCACCCAGGACCAGCAGGTCACAGTCCGCCATCTTGGTTCCTCCTCATCATCAGCGCCAGATCCCCTGGCGCGACAGCGCCCGGGGTTTCCGGGCGCATCTGGCGATCAGCGCTTTTCGATCGGCACCCACAGCTCACGCTCGGGTCCGACGTACTGAGCCCGGGGCCGGATCAGCCGATTGTGGGCCAACTGCTCCATCACGTGGGTGGTCCAGCCGGCGGTGCGGGCAATGGCGAAGATCGGGGTGAACAGATCGATGGCGATCCCCATCTGATAGTAGACCGAGCCGGAGTACAGATCGACATTGAGGTAGATGCCCTTTTCTGCGAACACGGTCTGCTCGACCTTCTGGGTCATCCGGAAGTACTTCAGGTCGCCCCGGCGGGTGCCGATTTCCTCGGAAAACGCTCGCAGGTGGCGCGCTCGGGGATCCTCCGTCCGGTAGACGCGGTGGCCGAACCCTGAGATCTTCTTCTTGTTGGCCAAGGCGTCCTTGATCCAAGACTCCACCTTGTCCTCGGCCCCGATCTCGAGCAGCATGCGCATCACCTGCTCATTGGCGCCCCCATGCAACGGCCCTTTCAAGGTGCCGATGGCGGACGTGATCGCCGAGTACATGTCGGACAGGGTGCCGGCCGTGACCCGGGCGGCAAAGGTGGAGGCGTTGAACTCGTGGTCGGCGTGCAAGATCAGGCAGACGTCCAAGATGTGGGCGTCCTCGTCGACCGGCGGCTCGCCGTGCAGCATGTACAAGAAGTTCTTGGCGAGTCCGAAGTCAGGTCGCGGCATCACCGGCTTTTGATGGTTGCGCAGCCGGTCGAAGGCGGCGACGATGCTCGGCGTCTTGGCCAGAAGGCGCAGTGCCTTGGTCCGGTCCGTCTGGTCGCCGACGTGCTCCGATGTCGGATCGCTCAGCGACAGCATCGAGACGGCGGTGCGCAGCACCTCCATCGGGGTAGCCCCGGCCGGCACGCCGGCCAAAAACGCCAGCACATCTGGGGGCAAAAACGCTTCCTTGCCGATCGCCTCGGTGAAGGCCTTCAGCTCGGCTGACTTGGGCAGATGGCCGTGCCACAAGAGATAGGCCACCTCTTCATAGGTGGCCTCCCGTGCCAGATCATCCACATTGTAGCCGCGGTACAGGAGCCTGCCTTCGTGGCCGTCGATGAAGCAGATATCCGACTCTGCCACCACCACGTCCTCCAGGCCGCGACCGACCGTTTCCTCCATATCGCTCTCCCCCTTCTTCCTGCTGTCGCCCGTAGCGACTGGCTTGTTGTTCTCCCCCATTCTACGCCTTCACCACCAAGTTCGCCGCTCAGCGCAGATCGGCGAGCAGACCTTCCCACTGGCCTGGCGTCAGGTCCAACGACTGTTCGGTCAGCGGCTGGGTGGAAAATCCCGCCACCTGATCCTCGTAGGCGAGGGCGCTGTCGTCTCGGAACAATAGCCCGGTCACCAGCTCATCCGTCTCCATCGCCCGGGCCATCGCCGCCTGACGGTCGTCCGTCCGGTAGCCAGGGTCGTCCTTCAGCGATCGCAGCACTTCTTTGTACCAGGCGTAGGTGTTGACCTTGTTGTAGGTGACGCAGGGGCTGATCACGTTGAGGAATGAAAAGCCGCGATGGCCCAGTGCGCTCTTGATCAGTTCGACCAACTCGGCCTGGTTGGAACTGAACCCCTGGCCCACCCAGGTGGCACCAGCTGCAAGCGCCATCTGCAGCGGCCGGACCGGAGCCTCGATCGAACCCTCGGGTGCGGTTTTCACCTTGGCGCCACGGTCCGAGGTCGGCGAATTCTGGCCCTTGGTCAGTCCATAGATGTGGTTGTCCATGGTCAGATAGGTGACATCCACATTTCTGCGACAGGCGTGGATAAAGTGGCCCATGCCGATGGCAAAGCCGTCGCCGTCTCCGCCCACCGCCAGCACCTTCAGGTCCCGGTTGGCCAGTTTGACGCCCATGGCTGTAGGCAGGGTCCGGCCGTGCACCACGTGGATGTTGTAGGAGTTGATGTAGTTGCCGATCTTGCCAGAGCAGCCGATACCGGCCACCATCACCATCTCATGCGGTGCGATTTGCAGGTCGATGACCGACTTTTGCAAGGCGGCCAGCACCCCGAAGTCCCCACAGCCCGGACACCACCACGACTTCTCATCGGTCTTGATGTCGGCCAGGGTGATCGGCTCTGCCACTCAGGACACCCCCTTCGCAGTCGCCAGTTGCCGGCCGGACAAAATGGCGGTCAGGATTTCAGACGGCAAGAACAGTGTGCCATCGTAGCGGCGCAAATGGGCGGTGTGCGGGTGGTGCAGACCGCTCATCTCGGCCAGCTGAGCGAGCTGCCCTTGGCCGTTTTGCTCGACGAACAAGACGGCCGCCGCCCGACCCGCCGCAGCCAGAACCTCGGCGGCCGGGAACGGCCACAGTCGGCGAATTTGCAACCTGGCCACCGCCGCTGACTCCTGGGCCAGGGCGACCGCCTCGTCGACCGGACCAACGGTTGAACCGAAGGTGATCACCAGCACGTCCGACCGCTCTGGCCCCAGATATTCGGTGCCTGGCTCCGACTGGCTCAGGGTGGACAGCTTTTGCTCCCGCTTGTCCATCTCCAGCCGACGGTTTTTGGGGTCCTCCGAAACCTTGCCAGATGGCAGGTGCTCCACCCCGGTGGCCAGGTACTGGCCTTTGGCCTGCCCGGGCAGACTTCTCGGCGACACCCCAGACGCGGTCACCTGGTAGCGGCTGTAGGCATCGGTCAGCGCCAACAGTTCGGCTTGGCTGATCAAGGAGCCGCGGCTGATCGAGACGTCCGCATACGGCAAATCGTCGACCGTCTGCAGCCACTCGCCCAGGGACAGGTCAGAGGCCACGATCACCGGCAGATGGTAGGCTTCGGCGAGATTGAAGGCATGGCCGATATCCCGGTAGGCCTGCTCCGGCGTGCCCGGTGCCAACACCACGCGGGCGGCCCCGCCGTGGCCGCCGAAGATGGCCGCCATGATGTCCGACTGCTCGTTTTTGGTCGGCATGCCGGTGGATGGACCAGCCCGCTGGCAGTCGACGATCACGGCCGGCACTTCAGCTGATGCCGCCAGGCCCATTCCCTCTTGCATCAGGGAAAATCCAGGGCCGGAGGTGGCGGTCATGGCCCGCACCCCAGCGTAGCCGGCGCCAATCACCAAGGTGATGGCGGCGATCTCGTCCTCCATCTGGCAGACCACGCCGCCCAAAGGCGGCAATAGCGTGACCAGCTGCTCCATGATGTCCGTGGCCGGCGTGATCGGGTAGGCCGCCATGATCCGACACCCGGCCCGCACCGCCCCCAGGGCCACCGCCTGATTGCCGGTCAGGAGCAACCGGTGGGCCGGCGCCACCTCAGGCAGACGCACGGCCAGACCGTCTGGCATCTGAGCCAAGGCTGCGGCGTGCCCTTCGCCCAGGGCGCGCACGTTTTGGCTCACCATCTCTGCACCCTTGCGCTCAAACTTCTCGCTGACATAGGCAGAAAAGGCCTCCATCGGCAGGTGCAAGAGGGCGGCCGACGCCCCCACCGCCACCATGTTCCGGGTCAAGGGATTGCCGATCTGGCGGGCGATCTGGGCCATGGGAATGCCAATCAGGGTCAGCTCCGAGCCCGCCGGCAAGCTGGGCGAGAAGGCCAGATCGGCCACCACCGCACCGCCGGGGCTCAGCTCTTGGACATTTTTGTCAATCGTCTCTTGAGTCAGCGCCACCAACACCTGAGTGGTTGCACTGGCAGCCCGCACCGGATGGTCGGCGATCCGCACCTTGTAGTGCGTGTGTCCACCCTTGATCCGGGAGGAAAACGACTTGTAGCCGTAGATGTGATAGCCCAGACGGTTGGCGACGGTGGCCACCACGTCGCCGGTGGAGTCGATGCCCTCCCCCTGGTCGCCGCCGATCTTCCAGCCTACCTCGCCCACCTCTGGGCCTCCTCGCATCGAAATCTGACTCCAATCTACACTCTCGGTGCCTATAATGAAAATGCGAACATGGTATCGATCTCATACCGCTGGGGAATGAGGTGCGGGCTTGCTGGATCAACTCCTGGCTTTTTGCCGGGTGGTGGAGGAAGAGAGCTTCACCAGGGCGGCCCGGGTCTTACATCGCAGCCAACCGGCGGTCACCAAGCAGGTGGCCCGCCTGGAACAAGACCTGGGCATGCTGTTGCTGGACCGCAAGGGGCGCCAGGTGTCGCCAACGGCCTCTGGCCGGCTGGTCTACACCTACGCCAAGCGGGTTTCCACCACCATCTCCGATCTCGAGGTGCTGGTCCGGGACATGCACACCCCCGGCCACGGTCACGTGTGGGTGGGATCGGTCACCGCGCTCAGTGTCTACACCCTGCCGCCGCTTTTGGCCGCCTTCACCACCCGCTGGCCAAAGGTGCGCTTGCATGTCCGCACCGGTCAGATCCAAGAGACGGTGGAACGGGTGCTCACCAACGATGTGGACGTCGGCTTCGTGACGGTGCCCGTCAGTCACAGCGGTCTGATCGCCACGCCGTTGTTTCGCGACCCGGTGGTGCTGGTGGCGTCACCCGCCCTGGCTCGGGATTTGCCGCGGCCGCTTCCGCTGTCCGACTTGGGCCATCTGCCGCAGGTCGGCTATCAGGCCCCGTCGCGCTTTCGCTCTTTCGTGGACGCAGCATTGGAGCAAGCTGGCGTCTCGCCAGAAGTCAGCTTGGAGTTCGACAGCCAAGAGGCCGTGGTGACGATGGTGGGACTGGGCTTTGGCGCCGCCTTCGTCCCGCTATCCACGGTCAAGGCGGCCTTGGCCAGCGGCGCCTTGGTCGCCCTGCCGGTGGAGGGGCTGGCCGATTTGGCCCGCACCACGTGCCTGATCACACCGCGCGACACCCCGCGGCCACCGGCGACGCGGGCCTTTTTGGCCATGGCCCTAGATCATCTGTTTTCTCCCGATGACGACGGCACCTGGACCGTCGGTGCCCACTGCCCGCTGCCGCCGTCGTGGCCGCAAGCGGGAGAACGGACGGGGCGAGCGAACACTCGCTAGAGTGACCAACCAGGAAGGAGCTCCCACATGCCGATGACCGTCCGCCGCTTCGTGCGCGGCCCCAAACCGCTGTGCGTGGTCACCGCCTATGACTACCCGTCCGCCCGTCTGGCCGATCAGGCCGCTGTGGACGCCATCTTGGTCGGAGACTCGGTCGGCCAGGTGGTCCAGGGCTACCCGGACACCCTCAGCGTCACCTTGGACGAAATGATCTACCACACCAAGATGGTGGCGAGGGCGGCCCAAGATGCCCTGGTGATCGGCGACATGCCGTTTATGAGCTATCAGGACTCCACCGAGCACGCCTTGGTTTCAGCCGGGCGCCTGATGAAAGAGGCGCGCTGTGCAGCCGTCAAGTTAGAAGGCGGCAGCCGGATGGCGGAGACGGTGCTGAAGATGGTGGAGTGCGGCATTCCAGTCATGGGGCACATCGGCTACACGCCGCAGTCTGTGCACACCTTGGGCAGCGGCCGGGCCCAAGGACGCGATCTGGAGGCGGCCCGCCGCGTGCTCACTGACGCCCTCGACCTGGAAGCGGCAGGCGCCTTCGCCGTGGTGCTGGAGGTGATGCCGCATCGCCTGGCGTCACTGATCACGGCCCAACTGCACGTTCCCACCATCGGCATCGGCGCCGGCCCCGGCTGCTCCGGCCAGGTGCTGGTCTGGCACGATCTGCTGGCCATGCCGGACCTCGGCTTGCGACACAGTCACGCCTTCGCTCAAGTGGGCGAGGCGGCGCTGGCTGGACTGAGGGCCTATCGTCAGGCGGTCACCGACGGCTCCTTTCCCACCATCGCCCATTCGGTCGAGATGGCGGACGAGATTGCCGTCCAACTGGAACAAGAGATCCCGGGGTCGCCCCAGGCTTAGATCTGGCTTTCGGCCACCTGGGCGAACACCTGGCGACTGGCGGCCACTGTCCGCTCGATCAGGGCCGGGTCGTGGGCCAGGGAGATAAACACCGCTTCGAACTGAGACGGCGCCATGAACACGCCTTGATCGAGCATGCCGTGGAAGTAACGGGCATAGGACGGGCGAGAGCAGGCCTGCGCCTGGGAGAAATCCCGCACCGGACCGGGGCTGAAAAACGGTGTGAAGATGGTCCACGCCCGGTTCACGGCCAGCGGCACTCCATTCACCCGAGCGGCTTCGGCCAGGCCGTCTGCCAGCATGCTGGCCATCTCCTCCAGCCGCCCATAGGTGCCCGGCTGCACCAGCTGATCGAGTGCTGCGATCCCAGCCGCCATGGCCAGGGGGTTCCCGGACAAGGTCCCGGCCTGATAGACCTTCCCCGCCGGCGCTACCATCTCCATCAGGTCGCGCCGGCCGCCGTAGGCTCCAACCGGCAGACCGCCACCGATCACCTTGCCCAGGCAGGTCAGATCCGGCGTGACATCGCATCGCGCCTGGGCCCCGCCGTAGGCGACCCGAAACCCCGTGATCACTTCGTCGAAGATGAGCAGGGCTCCGTGCTCGGTGGTGAGCTGGCGCAGGGCGGCCAGGAAACCGTCGGCAGCCGGGACCACGCCCATGTTCCCAGCCACGGGCTCGACGATCACTGCCGCCACCTCGGGGCCGCGTTGGGCGAACAGAGCCTGGACTCCAGCCAGGTCGTTGTAAGCGACGGCCACGGTGTCCGCAACCGCCGCCTCGGTCACCCCAGGGCTAGACGGGATGCCGAGAGTGGCCATACCGGAGCCTGCCGACACCATCAAGGCATCCACGTGACCGTGATAGCAGCCGATGAACTTGACGATCAGGCTGCGGCCGGTGGCAGCCCGAGCCAGGCGGATGGCGCTCATCGTCGCTTCGGTGCCAGAATTCACCATCCTGATCCGCTCCACGGACGGCATGGCGGCCTGGATGCGCGCTGCCAGTTCCACCTCCAGCCGCGATGGGGTGCCGAAACTGGTGCCATTGGCGGCCGCCTCGGTGATCGCTGCCACCACCGCCGGATGGGCATGGCCCAAGATCAGCGGTCCCCACGAGGAGACATAATCAACCAGGCGTTCGCCGTCTTCGGTATACAGGTACGGACCGGCCGCCCGGGCGGTGAAGAAGGGCTCACCCCCGACCGCACCAAAGGCGCGCACTGGACTGTTCACCCCGCCCGGCATCAGCTCGATTGCCCGCGTGTACAACTGATGCGAGCGGTCACCCATCGGATTGCCTCCTAGCGTCCGGCCTGAAACCGGAAGTTGATCATGTCACCGTCTTGAACCGGATACTCCTTGCCCTCCAGCCGCCAATGCCCCTTTTCCTTCGCCACGCTCATGGAGAGCCCATCTTCCACGAAGCGGTCATAAGCCACCACCTCGGCCCGGATGAAGCCGCGGGCGATATCGGAGTGGATCTTGCCCGCCGCCTCCTTGGCGCCAAGCCCGGCCTCGATCGTCCAGGCCCGCACTTCGTCTTCGCCCGCCGTCAAGAACGAAGCCAGTCCCAGGTGCTGATAGACAGTCCGGCTGAGCCGGCTGATGCCATCTTCCTCGAAACCGAGGGTTTCCAAGAAGGCCTGGCGCTCGGCGGGTGCCAGTTGAGCGATCTCCTGTTCGATCAGGGCAGATGTGACCAGCACCGGTTCAGGCAGCCCACGGGCCAAGGTGGCCCCTTGATCTAGATCTTCTTCGGCCAAATTCAAGACGTAGATCACTGGTTTCAAGGTGAGCAGGCCGATGCTGCGCAGGGCCGCCAGTTGATCTTTGGCCAGACCCACGGAGCGCACGGTCCGGCCCTCGGACAGGGCAAGGTGGCAGCGTTCCAGCGCCCCCCGCTCGATCTCATCGGCAGCGGTCCTCTTTTGCTTGGCGAGGCGGTCCAGGCGCTTTTCGACAATCTCCAGATCCGCCATCGCCAGCTCCAGCAATATGGTCTCAGCGGCTTCTTGCGGTGGTGGACCGCCGGCTTGGGCAAAGCCAGCCAGGACCGGAATCAGGGCGTCCACCTGGCGGATCTCGGCCAGAAAGCGGCGACTTTCGTCTCCGCCCTCTCCGGGGCGCAGGGCCGGTGTGTCGACCAGTCCAATCTGAGCCGGCGTCACCCGCTTCGGGTGGAAGGCGTCGGTTAGGACGACAAGGCGCGCATCGGCGACGGCCATCACGCCCTTCTCGGCGGCCGCATGGCTCGCCAGTGGGCGGCCGGTGAGCAACGAAAAGAAGGTACTCTTGCCGACGCGCGGGTAGCCGATCAAAGCAGCCTCTAGCAGAGTATTCGCCTCCTGGAGCGGGTGGGGACTTGCGTCTTGGCTCAGGTCTTGGTGAAGTGATCGACTGGCACCACCAACAATTCGCTCTCCCCGCTCACCTTGGCGGCTTGGATCACCATTCGCAGCAACGCCGTAGCGTCGTCGAGGCGTGGTTCATCGATCACCATCAAGACGGTGGCAAGCTTACCATCTCGACCGCTGGCGGTCGCCTCCAAGATGGTGGCGGCGAAGGTCTCTTCCTCCAGCCGCCGATGAATGGCCGCCCAGGTGGCGGCCGGCGTCACCAGCACCAACAGCTGCATGGCCTACCCCCCTGCCGGACGGTCGATCAGGCGGTCGGGCGAAGTTCGGGGTGGGCCAGGGCGATGTCGGCCAAAGACTCGGCCATGGCGGTCAACGCCTCTTTGAGTTCTGAATCGGTAATGGTGAGCGGGGGCGAGATACGGGCCACCTGGCCGTCGATGCCGCCCTTGCCGACCAAGACGCCGCGTCGCCTAGTGCCTTCCATGAACTCTTTCAAGAGGTCAGGAGCCGGCGCCTTCTCGGCCCGAACAAATTCGATGGCCTGCATCAGGCCCTTACCGCGCACATCTCCCACGAACGAGTAGCGCGCTTTCAAGTCATCAAGCCCTTGGCGCAACGCCTCGCCCCGCACCCGGGCCCGCTCGACCAGACCCTCATCTTCGATCACATCCAAGGTGGCCACAGCCGCCCGCATGCTGATCGGGTTGCCGCCGAAGGTGGAGATGACCGGGCCGGTAAACGCCTCTCCCACTTCGCGGATGGCGACGGTGGCGCCGATCGGGGCGCCGTTGGCCAGGGCCTTGGCAAAGGTCATCAGGTCCGGGTTGACGCCCCAGTGCTCGATGCCGAACATCTTGCCGGTACGGCCGAATCCGGTCTGCACCTCATCGGCGATAAACAGTCCGCCGTAGCGCTTGATGATCTCGTGAACGATCTGGAAGTACTGCTCGGGCGGCGTGATGAAACCGCCTGCCCCCTGGATCGGCTCGGCGATAAAGGCAGCGATTTGGCCGCTGGTGGTGGTGCGGATCACTTCCTCGACATCCTTGGCACACTCGTAGTTGCAGGTGTCTGGCGTACGGTGGAAGGGACAGCGGTAGCAATAGGGGGCATGGGCATGACGGATGCCCGGCACTTCCACGGTCGGCCGCCAGCTGGCCAGACCGGTCAGCGACCTGGTGACGGTGGAATGACCGGAATAGGCGTAGCGCAACGCCACCACCTCTTGGCGGTGGGTGGCCAGACGGGCCATGTGCAGGGCGCTTTCATTGGCCTCGGTGCCGGAGTTGGTGAAAAACGACATCTCCAAGGCACCGGGCGTGATGGCGGCCAGCCGCTCGGCCAGCTCGATCATCGGTGCGGTCAGGTAAAAGGTGGACAGGTGGTTCGCCTCATCCAGCTGGCTCGCCACTGCGGCCTTGACCTGTGGGTGGTTGTAGCCCACCGAAACGGTCAGGATGCCGGCGTAAAAATCCAAGTAGCGCTTGCCCTGGGCATCGATCAGGTGGGTACCTTCAGCACGCACCAACAGCAATGGGTGATCGTAATACAGGGCCACCGCTGGCACGATGAACTTGCGCTGCCGTGCCAGCGCCTCTTCCGGAGTCAACTTCGCCATGATTCGGGCTCCTTCCCAAATGGAACCGATCGCGCCACCCGATTCGCTTCCTCCAGGCTTGGCACCTTGTGGGAGGGAACGAGGCAAGCGTGTGGTAGTGTCCGGCATGCAGTCACCAAACGGATCACCCTCCCGCCGCCAGCGACTGGTCGACGCCGCTCACGATGTGTTCTCTGAGTCCGGCTACGACGGTGCCACCGTGGCGGCCATCACAGCCAGAGCCAACATCGCCACCGGCAGTTTCTACCGCTACTTTCCGTCCAAACAGGCGTGCTTTCTGGACCTTTTGGACACTCTCTACGGAGAGTTGATGCGGGCGGTGCTGGCGGCACGCGCTGTGGCCACCGATGGTGAGGCCAAGCTACTGGCCTCAGTGGAGGCGGCCGTCGCGTCTTTCCTGGCCCAGGGTCCGCTGGCACGCTTGGTGGCCGGTTCGCGCCACGGCCCCGAACCGGCGGTGCGGGCCCGGGTGGAGGCGGTTGCCAACGAGATGGCCCGACTGCTCGCCAAAGACTTCGCTGAGTTAACGGATGGACAGCGCTCGCCGACGGAGGCCCATGCCGCCGGCCAGTTCTTGGTTGGTGGCTTGGAAAAACTTTTAGACAGCGCTTTGACCCAAGATCCGTTGCCGTCTCCTGGTGCGCTCTTGCCAGTGGTGCGGCAATTGACCGTCGGCATGGTGGTCGGACTGCGCGACGTTAGATAAAGACGCTGAGCAGCCACAAGAAGGCGGCGAAGGTGGCCACAAACAACAGTGCCACGTCGACCAGAGATGGGCCGCCTGTGGCGGCCGGGGCGGCGGCGAAGGCGGCGGACGGGACGGCCATGGCAGCGAGTAAGGTGACGAGAAAGACAACTCGACGGCGCACGCTTCTCCCTCCCCAGCGGATCTGGAACTCATTCTATCCGACCGCCAGACCTCTCGCTAGGCGGTGCGCATGCCTTATCCACAGATTCTTGGCGACGGGCAGGAAGGACTTTCGGCTTGGTGAACTAGCCAATTCATGAGCCTCGCCCGCGGGCGAGGGAACCCTGGTCCAGGTGACGCGGGTCATCACTACAGGGTCGGCCGGGACCGACCAAGGGGGGATCGATGTGGCCAAGCGGCAGTTCACGATCGATGAGGCGAATGCCCTGCTGCCCCTCTTCCGGCAACGTCTGGACCGCCTCCAACATCTTCAGTCCGTCGCTCAAGAGAAGTACGCCGAGGTGGAGCAGTTAAAGGGCGTGGGCCGGGCGGAAGACGGACGCCCCATCTTGCGCTACGACATAGAGCTGGCCCAGGGCGTGTTCACCCAGACCATCGCTGAGGCCAACTCGCTGGTGCAATCGATCACCGATCATGGCTGTGAGCTGAAAAATGTGGCGCTCGGCCTGATCGACTTTCCCTCTGAGATCGACGGCCAACCAGCTCTGCTCTGCTGGCAGCTGGGGGAAGCGGAGATCTTGTTCTTCCATAGCCCACACGCTGGCTTCCAGGGTCGTCGGCCCCTGTTCAGCAGCGAGGGCGTGGGCAACGGCGACGGCCCCGACCAAAGCCACCACTGAGTCTGCCCTGACGGACTTGCGCATCTGAGGCCTGGCAGCACGCGGCTACCAGGCCTTTGTTTTGATTTGGCCGGTTGCCTCAGTCCAGCTGGATCTGGGCACCAACCTCAATGGCGCCGGTCTGAACCACCCTCGCCACGACTCCGAGGCAGGCGTCATGACGGTCGGCGAGCACCGACAAGACCCGAAGATCGGGTGGCGCCGTCACACTTCGCATCGTGATCATCACGCAGCGGGTGATGCGACTCACCACCTCAAGGCGCAGCCCGCTGGCAAACACCAGGCGGTGTCCGACCCAGTCGTCCTCGATGCACCCGTCGCCTGGCGCGTCGATCAATACGTTGGCCCGAAACCGGCTGGGCTCCACCGGCCCTTGGTCCAACCAGCCAGCCACCTGGTCCAGGGCGGCGGTGGTGAGCAGGCTGACCGGGAGCTCATCGAAGTGGGAGATCTGGGTCTCTTTGGCCAGGGTCAGCGGCTGGCCGAACCAGTTTGAGATGCGCTCATGCACCTGGGGGTCAGAGACGGCCACGGACTCTTGGCCGCGATGCAAGATCACGTCTTGGCCCTGGGTGCGGGCCGACGCCATCAGGAGGCCCGGGATGCGGCAAAAGCGGCGGGTCTCTTTGCCGCTTGCGATCTTGCCGTCTGGGTTGTAAATCGCCAGCTGACGGTCTCGGGCCAGGCCGCGCCGGTCCACCTCGATGTGATCCATCTCTTCACCGCACAGCGACTTGACCGGGTAGCGCCAGATCCGGCGCACCGTGCCGCCGGCGCCCTGACTCTGCACTCAGGCTCCACTCAACCCGAGGGCGGGGGCAACCTTGGTCAGATCGGCGATCACATGGCCGATGTGCGTTTCCAGCGGCAGGCCAATCTCGTCGGCGCCGTCCACCACGTCTTGGCGGTTGACACCGCGGGCAAAGGCCTTGTCCTTCATCTTCCGCAAGACGGAGCCCGCCTCAACCGCCGTGAGATCGCGCCCCTTGACCATGGCGACCGCCATCACCAGACCGGTCAGTTCGTCCACCGCGAACAGGTGATGTGCCATGGCCGTGGTGCGCGGGACTCCGGTGTGATTGCCGTGGCCCAAGATGGCCACGACCAACTCTTCCGGGTACCCCTCTTGGCGCAAGATCGCCGACCCTTTGAACGGATGGTCGTCCAACGTCGGAAACCGCTCGTAGTCGAAGTCGTGCAAAAGGCCCGTTGCGCCCCACAGCTCCACATCCTCACCCAGCCGCTCGGCGTAGCCACGCATCGCCGCCTCCACGGCCAGGGCGTGGCGGATCAGGTGTGGCTCTTGGGTGTAGGTGGTCAATAGGGTCCAAGCGTCTTCCCGGCTCTTCATCAGCTGCCTCCTCGCAGGGCGAGACTCTGCTAGGAGCCTACCACAGCCTGCCCGCCTTGCACGGTGGCACGATATACTGGGGGACGAGATCGTGATCGGAGGTAACGCCATGCCCGAACGGCTGCCGCCCAACCAGCGCTTGGTCACCAACTGGCCGGTGCTGCACTACGGGACTGTGCCGAGCGTGGATCCCGGACGCTTCACCCTATCCATCGGCGGCATGGTGGAGGCGCCGTTCGCACTCTCCTGGGACGAGCTGCTGGCGCTACCCCAACACGAGGTGACGGTGGACATCCACTGCGTTACGGGCTGGAGCCGTTACGACAACCACTTCAGCGGTGTACGGGTGGCAGACCTGTTGACTCGAGCCCGTCCCAAGCCGGGCGCCGCCTTTGCCGTGGCGGCCTGTGCCCAGGGCTTTACCACCAACCTGCCGCTGGCTGACCTGATGCGCCCCGACGTGCTGTTCGCCCATTCCCACGGGGGACAGCCGCTGACGCCAGAGCATGGCGGGCCCTTGCGCCTGATGGTGCCGCACCTGTACTTCTGGAAGAGTGCGAAGTGGGTACACGGACTTGACCTGGTCGCAGAGGACGAGCCCGGGTTCTGGGAGCGGGCCGGCTACCATATGCGGGGCGACCCCTGGCATGAACAGCGGTTTCAGGACGACTTCTGAATTGGAAGTCCCCGCGGACCGATTTGCCAAGCCAGTGTCCAGAACTGTTCACAGGCCAACGTTATGGAGCCTGTATCGGCCCAGTGGCCACCAGCGCCCAACTCCGACCGCCGTTGGCTGTGTGGTAGATGGCTTGGCCGGTGAAGATTTCGATGTTCTGCGCGGAGATGACGGATGGCGGGCTCTGCAGATAGATGTTGCCTGGCAACCGAATCTCGACCGGGCTTGAGTTCTTTGGCCAGAGCCAAATTCCACTGGACCCTTCGGCCCATACGGTGCCGTCGTCGGCCTGTCCGATCGCCACGAGGTCAGCTGCGGCCGGGAGCGATCGCATCGTCTGCCAGGTCCGGCCGTTGTTGGCGCTATGTACAAGATCGGTCGTGCCACCGCTGGTGCGCGTGGCGAGCAGGGTTCCGTCCAGTGCCCAGGCGGCCGTCCGGACCCCTGAGAGCACCGTATGCCAGGTCTTGGCGCCGTCGGTCGTGATGTCTAAGACGCCCTGCCCGCCTTTTTGCGGGTCGATGACCAAAATGCCGTGACTGGGGCTGGCAAACGCCGCCGCCACAACGAAACCGTTGGGCAAACTGTGCCCGATCCAACTCCGCCCGCGGTCCGTCGTCAGGTACACATGTCCTGGGCTCACTACCCAGCCGTCGGTCGGGCTCGAGAAGCCGGACCAATTGAGGTTGACCATCTGGCCCGTGGGGAAGAGGGCCAGCGTTTGCCAGGCGGTGCCCCCGTCCGAACTGCTCATGAATTCCGGACCGCTGGGACCTGCGCCGACGCCCCAGCCCTGGGATCCGTTCCAGAAGCCGATGGCATCTTCTGGAAAGAGCCAGTTGGCGGTAGCTGATACGGTCTGCCAGGAAACTCCGCCGTTAACGGTGCTAAAGACCTCGCCACCGGTGGGTCCGTTTGCCATCACCAGAGCTGAGCTCACGGAGATCGGCACCAGGCCGGTCGGTGTGACACCTCCGGGCAGGGCGTGGACACGCACCTGCACCTTGCCGTTCCGTACGCTGAGCGCTGCTGCGCCGATCTCACACCCCGCGCAGCCCGTAGTGACGACTGGAGCGAGTGCCCATGGACTGCCGTCTGGTGCCACTGCCACTTGAAAAACAGACTCGGCAGGACCGGTGCCGCGAAGAGTCCACCTGGCACCGCCATCGGTGGTTTGGAAGAACTCCATACCGGTTCCGGCCTGCGAGAACTCGCTGGCCCAACCGAGGCCGGAGGGCGCAATCACGGCCTGTGGCGCGGTGCCGGTAAGGGAGAGGCTCGTTTTCCAGGTTCGACCGCCATCGGTGCTCACCGCTACAGTTCCTACGGGAAGACTGGAGAAGACGGCCACCTGATCCGCCCCGAAGGCGGTCACGAGGGCCGGCTCCGGCAGCGGAATGGCGCCTATGCCGCTCGCAGGCTGTGCCAAGACTGATCCGAGGGCGTTTTGGGCGACTTCTGTCCAAGTGTGTCCGCCATCGCTGGTCCGAAACAGGGCATAGGGCCAGGACTGCGTGGCACCCGGACCCACCTCACCGACATAGCCAACGGACGGTGAGGTGAACACCACCTGTAGCGAAAGCCCAGGCTTGCTCGAAAAGATCCGCTGCCAGCTGTTACCGCCCTGGGCCGAGCGATAGACCTGATTGGGCGTCCAGCCAATCACGCCACCGCCAGACAGGACTTGAATTCCGACGAATGGTGGCAATCGTGTGGTAATGCTGGTCCAGCTGGTTCCCTGGTTCTTGGCAAGAAACCAGACCATACCCGTGCATCCTTGCCGCCTGCAAAGCCCAACAGCCAGGGCGCCGGAGCCGGAGGGCGAGAATGACGCGCCGTTGACGGTGATTGTAGTCGGCGCGTCCGGCGCCGGGAAACGGGCATTGATCAGCACCGACCGGCTCGACGCAGAACTCTGGCCGCCCCGGGCCGACATCGGGCTACAGGCCGCCAGCAGCGCACAGATGCCCACCACCAGGGTCCACCGCATCTGAGGGCCGATCAGGCGACTTACCAGCATGGCCTCTCCTCCCGACCTAGGCGCAGACCGCATCGATAAGACGCCGCGACGGCCCTAGAAGGTTCCACGCCAATCCGGTGCGCCCCTCCGCTACTGCGGGCCACCTAGGGTCATGGCACGGCGAAGGGACAGATACCCACCGCGTCCTGTCTACGGCACGACTCCCTCCATTGGGGACGGCTTGCGTCCCTTGGCGACACAGGTTGATCTGGCCGGGCAGCGAATGCAAACCACATGAAACTCGAGCTCAGGATCGACCTGCCGCCACCCGATCAACTCTTTGCGCTGTTCGAGTCCACCGGCTGGAACGAGCGTCGTCAACTGAGCGAGGCGCAGGTCCACCAGGCCATGAGCCAGAGCTGGTACACCGTCAGCGCGTATCGTGGGAACGATCTTGTCGGCTTTGGCCGACTCGTCTCGGACGGCATTTATCAGTGCTTCGTCTGTGACATGATCGTGCTCCCAACCCATCAGGGGCAAGGCATCGGCCAGGCGGTCTTAGAGCACCTGGTGGCGTACGCCCAAAGTTCAGGCATCAAGTGGCTTCAACTTACCTGTGCTACGGGAAAACAGGGATTCTACGAGACCATGGGGTTCACACCGCGGCCAGCTGACGCGCCAGGCATGGAGCGCTGGCTGGACTGACCGGCTGGCCTCGCCGACGCATTGCAGCGAAGGCGCATGGTGTCGCCAGATCGCAGCTACTGGCTGGGCGGTGGATCCCTTGTCGACGGCAGCTTGCAGCAGGACGACCCCCTCCCCAAGGCTCACTGGTCATCGGCGAGCACAGATTCCCTTTGCGGCTCAGCGCCTTTCACCGCAACGATCAGGAAGCGGTGGCTCTCCACCAAGAAGGGACCTTGTGTGCTCATCTCCCAGTGCAGAGTCTCCAGCACCTGGCGATAGCGGCTGACTGAGAAGTCCGCCACCTGCCAGGGCACTGCCTTCAGGTAATAGACCAGCGCCCCGACGTCTTGAAAGCCCGCTGACGTCAGCGCTTCTTGGGCCTGCACCACGCCCAGTCCCGCTTCTTGCACTTGCTGTTTGGCCCCGGTCAGGGACCACTGGGCGAATTGCCGGGGGCTTCCCAGGCGGCGGTTCACGGTCTCAAAATTGCGAGCCCCCACCTGCTGGGTCACGAAGCGGCCTCCCGGTGCCAGCACCCGCGCCACCTCTCGTGCGTCAAACGACTCATGGCGATTGATCACCAAGTCCACCGACCCATCGGCCAGCGCAAGCGGGTACACGGCGTCCTGCAGCGGCTGCGGATGCATCGCCTGTGCCGGGATGCCCAAAACCGTCACGCCCCACGGTGCCAGCGCTTGGCGGGCCATCTCAATGTTCGGCTCATACGCTTCGGTGGCAACGGTCCGGGCCGGGAGATGCGGGCCCAGGGCAGCCAGAAACTCTCCGCCGCCGGTACCCATATCGAGCAGGCTGGTCGCCTGCGCCAACATCCCGGTCACAATTTCCTGATAGTCCCACGGGCAAGAAGACTCCCACCAGCGGCCCTCGATCCACGAGAAATCCCAACCGCTGAAGGCGGCCGACTCGGCCTCAGCCACCAGCTGATCAAAGGTCTTCGCCATGCCCTTAGTCTACAGCGTTGTGCTGCAGGCTGTGCCTGGTCCACACTCCACCATAACCCGAGCGATCGGATCGCGGGCCAGATCGCTTGCGGACCACACCCTCACGGCGCCCGCGGAGGCCTCACTTCGAGGTGGCGCACAGAAGAGACGGCTCAGCCCAGCCCGGCCGAGCCAGACCCCAGGTCAGCCGCCTCACCTGCTCGTGGTCTTTGGCAACGGCCAGATCCGGCTGATGCCCAAGCAGGGTAGCGGTACTAGGGTCCTACCCTCTTAGCGTCGGCCCGGCGTTGCCCCGTGCGCCCGCGGCCGATCAGACCAGATGCGGCTGGCTCGACAAAGACCCTATCAATCAGCGCCCATAGACAGAAACAGCGTTACGGCTGGAAGAGGCAAACGGCTGTTTGTCCCAGCCCGCCCAGCGCTCCTTCAGACGTAGTCCGGCGATGCGCGCCATCAGATCTAGCTCGCTGGGCCAGATGTAGCGGGTGACGATTGGGTACAGGCGCACCCCTTGCGCCGACAGGACCACGTGGCTTTCCTCAAGTTGCTGAGTCAGCGGGTCGTAGCGGCCCACATCCAACGTCACCTCTCGCGTACTAATCTGCTCGGCGTCCACGTACTGGCCGTCGCGCAGCTGGCTGAGGTAGGTCGGAACCAGGGTCTCCACAACGAAGCACCCGCCTTCGCTGAGATGGCTCGCCACATTCACAAAGCAACGCACCTGATCGTCTTGAGTCAACAGGTTGAAGATCGTGTTGTAAACCAGGTAGATCAGAGGGTATGTGCCATCGACCGGCACGTCCGCAAAGTCGCCCATGGTGATCGACAGTCTCTCACCGCCAGGCTTGGCGCGAAGCTTCTTGACCATTGGCTCGGACAGATCGACGCCATCGACCCGGATGCCCTGGGCGGCGAGAGGCAACGCGATGCGTCCGGTGCCGATGGCCAGTTCCAATGCCGGTCCGCCGCCAGCCAGGGCGGCCAGGAAGCTAACGGTCGACGTCTCGTCCCCCCGCGGCTCGTCGTCGTAGATGGCAGCGCCGTCCTCGTCGAAGCTGTCCATCGGCTTGTAGTCTTTCATGTCGCTGACCATACTACGGCAGATCGGACGGCACAACAGACCGCAGCTGTGCGGCGGTGCCTGACAGCCCACAGGGGCGTCGTGACGGTCACCTCCGGGCTCTGTCCAGTGCGGTGGCTCGACTCGTGCTTTTCGGTCGCATGTCGAGGTGCGTCGCCCACGGGGGCTAGCATCTTCTTGCAATGTTCATGACCGAAATCCGCCAGCACGATGTGCCTCAGCCTGATATGGTGGCGCTATGCTCGATCATGACATTTGCTACCGGGCGGTCCAAAGCAGAGATGCTCGCTTTGACGGCATGTTCTTCACCGCGGTGCGCACCACCGGCATCTACTGCCGGCCGAGTTGTGGTGCCAGGACGCCGCTGCGTGACCATGTGCACTTCTATCCGACGGCCGCGGCGGCTCAGCAGGCTGGATACAGGGCCTGTAAGCGGTGCCGTCCGGATGCCACCCCCAACTCTCCGGAATGGAACAGCCGGTCCGACGTCGTGGGCCGGGCGATGCGCCTGATCGCCGACGGCGTCGTCGATCGCGAGGGCGTGGCCGGACTCGCCAAGCGGCTGTCCTACAGCCCCAGGCAGGTCAACCGTCAACTTTTGGCGGAACTGGGCGCCGGCCCTCAGGCCTTAGCCCGGGCCCAACGCAGCCGCACCGCCCGCATCTTGCTGGAGACAACGGCTCGCCCGATGACGGACGTGGCATTCGCAGCGGGATTTCGCAGTGTGCGCCAGTTCAACGAAACCATCCGGGCTGTGTATGCGCTCACGCCCAGTGCCGTACGCTCTCGGGTGCACCCCCGCACGGCCGCTCCCCAAGGCCCGAGCGCCGATGTGATCCGACTTCGGCTGCCCTATCGGCCGCCGCTCGATTTCCGGGGTCTCTTGGAGTTCCTGGCGGCCCGGGCTATCCCCGGCGTCGAGGAATGCACTAGCGACACCTACAGACGGGTGTTGGCTCTGCCACACCAGCTGGCCGTTGTATCTCTGCAGGCACCCCAACGGTCGCTCCAGACAACGCCATCGGTCCGTTCGCCCTACATCGATTGCGCGATCCGCTTGCAAGACTTGCGCGACCTAACCGCCGCCGTGCAGCGCTGCCGCCGGCTGCTCGACCTGGACTCTGATCCGCAGGCCGTCGCCGCCGTGCTGATGGGTGATGCCCGCTTGGCTCCGCTCGTCGCTGCCAACCCGGGCCGCCGGGTAGTAGGTCACGTCGATGAGCATGAACTGGCGGTGCGAGCGGTGCTCGGCCAGCAGGTCTCGATCGCCGCCGCTCGCTCGCTTGCCGGCAAACTCTCCGTCCGCTATGGCGAAGCTCTGCCTGCTGCCGACGGCACGCTCACCCATGCCTTTCCGACGGCCGCGGCCTTGGCCGCGGCGGCGCCGCTGGATCTGCCCATGCCGAATGCCCGCCGGCAGGCGTTAGGCGCCCTGATCGCGGCGCTGGCCGAGGGCAGGATCAGACTCGATGCCGGTGCCGACCGCGACGCGGTGTCAGCGCAGCTAGAAGAGTTGCCTGGGATCGGTCCTTGGACTGTCGCCTACATTCGCATGCGTTCGCTGTCTGATCCGGACGCCTTCTTGGCGACCGACTTGGGCCTGCGGCAGGCCATGGCCAAGCTCGGCCTGCCCACCGGCCGTAAGGAGGTGTTGGCCCTGGCCGACAAGTGGCGACCGTGGCGAGCCTACGCCCAGCAATACCTGTGGGCCGTGACCGGGACCAGGTTAGCGCCTCAGTCGTCTGATGGTGTGCGAGCGTAGGCCGCAGATCGTCTCGCCCCAGTCTCATGTCAGCACAGCGAGGTGACGGCAGTGTCAGTACATATCGATCTTGTCGACGAGACAGAATTGGCCAGCCCTGCGGCCAGGAGCCGATTTTACGCCACGGTGGCGAGTCCGGTCGGGGAGTTGCTCCTGCTCTCCGACGGGGTCGCGCTGACTGGGCTCTACATGTCTGCAAACCGGTTTTCGCCCCAGATCTCAGCCGCCATGCGCCAGGACCGGGCCCCTTTTGGCGAGGCGCTCCGTCAGCTTAGGGCCTACTTCGACCATCAGCTGACCGCCTTCGAGCTGCCCATCGCGCCCTACGGCACCCCGTTCCAGCGACGGGTCTGGCAAGCGCTGTTGGCGATTCCCTATGGCCAGACCACAAGCTACGGACAACTGGCTCACCTCCTGGGCGATGCCAGAGCGGGGCGCGCCGTCGGGCACGCCAACGCGAGAAACCCGCTCGCCCTGATCGTGCCCTGCCACCGGGTGATCAGTTCGTCTGGCCGGCTGACCGGCTATGCCGGCGGCGTAGAGCAAAAGCAGTGGCTGCTGGCCCACGAGGCGGTCGCAGCGCGATGACGACCATCGCTGTTGCAGCGATGCCAGCACCAAGCACCGGCACCGGCACTTTCGACTAAGGCATGCGTAAGCTCACCTGGCCCACGCAGTTGGCCCTGTTGGTCATGATCTGGGGATTTTCGTTCTTCTTCATCAAGGTCGGCGATCAGGGGCTTTCCCCGCTGCTGGTGGTATTTGGGCGGATGGCCTTTGGCGCCGGCACGATCTGGATCGTGATGGCTATCCGCAAGGAGCGCCTGCCACGCCAGTGGCGAGTGTGGGGTCAGATGGCTGTGATCGCCTTGTTGTTCAACGCCGCGCCGTACGCCCTGTTTGCCTATGGCGAGCTGCGAGTGTCCTCTGTGCTGGCCGGTATCCTCAACGCCACCACGCCGCTGATGGTCGCGCCGCTCGCCATGCTCCTGTTGCCCGATGAGCCGCCGACCGCCAGCCGGCTGAGCGGCCTGCTGATCGGTTTCGTGGGCGTCTTAGTGGTGCTCGGGGTGTGGACCGGCTTAGGCGGCGGGCAGGCGGCGGGCAGTCTGATGTGCCTTGGCGCTGCCCTGTGCTACGCCATAGCCACCATCCTCGCCCGCCGCCTGCTAACAGGCCGGCAAGACGGTGTCATCGCCCTGGCCACCTGTCAACTGATCTGCGGCACGCTCGAGGTGGCCATTTTCTTGCCGTTTTTCGCCCGTCTGCCAACCAGCCTGCCAGTCGGCCCGATCGCCAGCGTCCTGGCGCTGGGCGTGCTGGGCACCGGCATTGCCTTCATTCTTCAGTACGCCATCATCCGCGAGGCGGGTGCCATCATGGCGTCGATGGTCACCTATCTGATCCCCATCGTCTCCACCTTGGCCGGCGTGGTCCTGCTCGGCGAGGTGATGACCTGGAACGAACCGCTGGGTGCGGTGGTGGTCATGGGCGGCGTTGTGATCTCACAGGGTACGATGCAAAGGCTCCGCCAGCGCCGTCTCTCAGGCTTGCCCTAGAAGCCGCCCAGGGCGCCAGCACCTGAGTGAGCACAGCCAGCCCATACCGTCTCCACGGGCTGTGATCTTGAAGCGCACCGCAGACGAGGGTGCGCCTTTGGATCTTGGCTGGGCCGTCCGCAACCGTCTTTGCCAATCGCATCGCGGTCGTCGACAGCGGGAATCGGTGCACCGTGGTGCGCTTAGCGGTGCGCCTAGCGGTGCAGCTGACGTGCTTTCAGGTACTTCGGATCCTCCCGCCGCAACAGATCTGGATTGGTGCCCCTCTGGATAGCTGCGCCCAGGGTGATCAGGTGCATGGCGTAAAGCGCCAGCCAGGGAAAGAGCACTTCTGCCCCGCTGTCCGAGCCCAGGCCGACAGCTGCCGGATCCACCACCTTGCCCTGAAAGCCTACTGTCCGCCTGACCAGTTCGAATTCGGCTGCCCGCCGCTGGTCGCTCTTGGCGCTGAGCAGCGCGACCACCGCCGTGTCCGGGTTGGTGAGCGGAATGTAGCCATGGAAGAAGGTCTCAAAGGGGATGGCCAGGGCTGGTAGGTAGGCGGCTTCGGCCAGCTTCAGCGACCCCTCCTCGGCCACCGGCCAGACCCGGTCGGAGGCCACCAGCAAGGCATGCGTAACCTGCGTCCAGTTGATCCACTCGGCGATCTCCTGGCGTCTGGCGTACAGTGCCTCCAGACCGCTGGCCAGGCGAGCGCGATCGGGCTGCAACACGCTGCCTGATGTACCGCGCCGGCGGTCGCTGCTGGCCGCCACTTCCAGCGCCAAAAGACTAAGTACCATCACACTGACCGTATGACACAGCGACTGATCCTCGCCAAAGCCGTTGTCCACCACCACGCTCGCCAAGGACGCCGCCTCAGATTCCGGGTGACCGGTGATCAGCACCACCTGGTCCCCTTGCCGCTGGCGTCGGCGCATCAGCTCCAGGACCGTCTTGGTCTGACCGCTCTGGGTCAAGACCACCAACAAATCCTCATTGGACAGCGGCACCGCCTCCGTCAGCAGATCGCCCGCTTCCTGGCAGCCGACCGGGAATCCTTGAGCCTGAAGGTGCGTGGCGGCCAGATGGGCGGCGAAATACGAACTGCCGCAACCGGCCAACACCAGACGACGAAACGGGCGCAACCCCTGATCGCGCAACTGCGTGCGCACCCGGTCTGGAGCGGCTAGCGACGCCACCAGCTTGGGTGTGAGACCGAGCTCGACTTCCATCCGACTCATCTGCTTCAGCCCTCCTGCCGTCTCGCCAGAAACGTGCCCTCGGCCTCGGCCAGGATCTCCTCACCGTGACATAGGCGAGATTTAGCCCTACCCAGCCGGCGGTGCAGCTGGATGCGCTCTGCTGTCAGCGAGAGCTCCACGCCGAGCGGCACCGGTTTCAGGAAGCGAACCGTCATCTGGGCGGTCATGCCTCGCCAGCCCTCCTCGGCCAGCGCGTAAAACATGGCTTCGTCCAGCAAGGCGCTGACCACGCCGCCGTGCGCCACCTGCCGCCAGCCCTGCACCAACTCCGGCAGCACCAGGTGAGCACTGCAGCGGCCGCCGTCCACCGTAAAATGCACCTGCAGACCGATCGGGTTGTCCGCACCACAGATCAGACAGCCCCGGTCATCGACGAGTTGCACCGCTCGCCCCTCCTCGCCAGAATCCGCGGTAAATCGCCGGAAAGTAGGCCCGAATGAAGGCGGCGTTGGCCCGGATCGGCTCCTCCTTGCGAAAGGCGCGCAGCGCATCCATGTCCAGATCGGCCAGCACGATCTCCTCGTCGTCGGACAGCGCCTGAGCCAAGACCCCGTCTCCAGTCGGCGTCAGATCCAACGGCGCGTAGATGCCACTGCGGCCGGTGAAGGTCAGATCCAAGGCGCTGCCCACCATGCAGGACTGGATACCGTAGACGCCGCTCTCCTGCACCCTCGGCCACAACCCGCGCAGGGACTTGAACGGGTTGCCCGAGGGGTCTGGATCGGCCACGGGCAGGCAGACCACCTCCGCGCCCTCGGCGCTCAGGATGCGAAACGTTTCGAAGTAGGTGGCATCCATACAGATCGGCTGGGCCACCCGCCCGATCGGCGTGTCCAAGACGACCAGTTCGTCGCCTGCGGCAAAGCCCCACTCGGCTTCCAGCGGCAGCAGGTGGCACTTGAGTTGGGTGCCCATCAGTTGGCCGCGCGGTCCAAACAAATAGGCGATGTTGTACACGCGCCCGTCACGGCTCATCACCGGCATCGATCCGGCCTGAATCATCATGCCGTAGTCGCGGGCCAGGCGGCTGAATACCGACAAGTAGATCCGCTCCGCCGACTTGCCGACCAGCTCCACGATGCTGGAGACACTGAGATCCGGGCCAATGCGGGCCAGTGCCTCCTCCATCGACCCCGTGGCAGTGATCCGCTCGAAGCGGGGCAAGATGCCAAACAGCATCATGCCCACATCCTCCGGGAAGACGACCAGTTCCGCGCCGCCGGCAGCAGCCTGGTTCACCAGTTGCGATACCGTACGGGCGAAGGCGCCGGCCGAGGTCAGAAAGCGAAAGCGCATCTGGACGGCAGCCACCCGCACCACGCCCACCCGCGGCGTGGCGACGGCGCCCCGCTTCGGCCGACCCAGCGCCCGGTGCGCCTTGCCCGGACGCGAAGCCAGCCACAGGCGAAAGCGCACCATCCACAGGTCAAAGCTCATGGCCGAGCCTCCGGTCGTTCCTGCCAGTGCCGGCGGTACAGATCCGGATTCAGGTGCCGAAGCAGCGGATAGCGTTCCCGCAGTGCATACAAATCGGCCGGCTCGAGCTTGGCTGAGCGCACCTGCTGGGATAGGACATAGCCCGCTTCGCCAAAAAATCCGGTCTCACCGGGGGTCAGCTCACACGGGGCGAATACCGCCAGCTTCCCATCGACGCCCAGATCGAAAAAGGTGCCGCTAAGCCCGGTCTCCAGACCGAACGTCTGGTTCTGCTGCACCTCTTGCCACAGCCCGGCCATCGCCCGCGCCGAGCCGTAGGGGGCGATCGGCGCCAATGGCGCCACCAGCAAGTCGGCGCCTTGCAAGGTGAGCACCCTGGACACCTCGGGCACCCAGGGGTCAGCCCCGAGCAACAGTCCGACCCGCATCGGGCCCACCTGCCACACGGCCACCTCGGCCGCAGCGATCAGCTCCGCCTCCCACAGGTAGGCATGGGTCTGCTCCTGCCAGCCCAGCAGGCGTCCTTCCGGGTCGAACAGGGCAGCCCGATGGGTGTAGCCGATCGGTGCCGGCAGCCATACCGATCCCGGCACCAGGTAGATGTGGCGTTCTCTGGCCAGTTCCTCGCCGATGGCCAGATAGCTGGCCTCCAGGTCCGCTCCGGCTTGGCGCAGGCGCTCGGCCAGGCCGACCGGCACCATCGACAACTCAGCGGGCAGAAGGCCCATCGCCATCAGACCAGGAAACACTACCAGTGACTCTGTGGGCACGCCGGCGCCAGCGATGTGGCTCAGCATGACAGACTTCAGTTGTGCCGGGTCGGAGAAATGGCGAAACGGCAGACGAAAGCCAACCACCGTCAACTCGGCTGCGCTCACCGTCGACCTCCTCGTCCTGCAGGCCGCATCTCACACCGCCGTCGAATTCCAGATGCCAAGGGAGTGGTCCATCTGGCAGTCTCCGCCGCTGGCGCCCAATCGCCCGCCGGCGATCGCTTTTTGTCCTTGTTCTCCCCGGCTCTGCGGCTGGTCGGGGAAGACTATGTCGGGCTGGGCCGGCTGAGTCAACTGATGGTCGCCGGCTCCTCCATCGCCGGCGCCGTCAGCGGCCAGCGCCATGACTACTGGGTGGTGCTCACCGAGGAAAGCGCCCATTGCTCACATTGTAGCCGACCGTGTCGCCATGGGGCGGCGCTTGCCGCGGCCTGGCAGCGCACACCCCAAGACTTCGTCGATATCGTCGCCCTGACCGACCGGCTGCTGCAAACCCAAGACAGCGCGCCGCTGGTCGCCGGATTGCTTGAGGATCGGGTCCTGGACACCCTTCTAGCCTTCACCGACCTGCCCTTCATTCCTCCTTCAGACCCAGTCTTGGACCTGGCACGCCTGCCCCAACTGCAGCCGTCGGAGCAGGCGGGTGCCCTGCGCCGTCTGCTCCAGCGCTTCCCGGCTGATCCGCTCATGGTCACCCAAGCGCTCCAGCAGTTGGCACGCCTGCTCCTCACCGATCTGGCCGACATCGCCCTGCACACTGAGGGTCCTAACCTGCTGCCTCTAGCCACGGCGCTGGCCAGCCGGCTGGACGAAGACACCATGGCCACCTTCTTGGACCGGATCTTGGTCCACTTCCACGATCTGCGCTCTCGGGGCCAAGATGCCGGCCCTTTGCTGTTGCGCGCCGCCCAAATTCTGGCCCTACGCCCGAACGACACCCTGGCGTTGGCCTATCTGGCCGGCCTTCCCCAGGCGCCGCTGGCTCTTTTTGAAACTGCGGCTGAGCTGGCCCTCCTGGCTGGCTCCCCCCGTCAGGCCCTGTCCCTGCTTGATCAAGCGTTGCTCACCGCCGAAGGCGGCTCCCGGCTGCAACTCAGCGTGCGGGCCGCCGAAATCGCCGCAGCCAGTGGCAGTGCCCGCGAAGCGACACTGTGGCTCGGTGCGCTCACGGAAGGCAGTCAGCTGGCGCTCAGCCAACTCACGCGCCGCTTCCCGCATGTGCTGCGGGCGGCGCATGGCGAGGTGGTGGCCGCACTGCTGGCCCGAGATCCAGACCTTGCCTGTCGGACGGCCCTGGCTGCTAGCGATCTGGCTCTGGCCTTTTCACTCGCCACCGATCACGACCTATCGCTGGCCACCCTAAGGCGCCTGGTGCCGCCGGCGCTTAGACGGCAAATCGATCCCACCGTCTGGTCGGTGCGTGGACTCAGCGCCGCTGAGCAGCGCCAGTTCCACCGCCTGCGCCAGCGGCCGTTGAAGCCGGCAGCGGCCAAGGGAGGTGCCAACAGCCGTGGCCAGCGCTGACTTCGGCCACCAGACCCTGCTGGCCGACGTGGCCAAGCTGCTGGGCGAGGCGGCCCAGGTTCTGGAGCAGACCTGGGGTCAGGGCGCCCAGGTCCGGCACAAGGGGCCAGCGGATTTGGTCACAGACACCGATCTGGCGGTGCAGCGCTTCTTGATCCCCCGGCTTCGCGCGTTGCTGCCAGGCAGCGTGGTGCTGGCCGAGGAGGAGGGTCAGGTGCCCACTGCCACCGACCGCCCCTGCTGGGTGGTCGATCCGGTAGACGGAACGTCCAACCTGGTGCACGGATTTCGCTACGTGGCCATCTCTGTGGCGCTCAGCGATGCTCAGGGGCCGATCTTGGGCGGCGTCCACGATGTCTTCGCCGGCCGCCTCTACACCGCTTGGCGCGCGCACGGCGCCTGGGTGGACGGCACACCGATGCACGGCTCAAGCGTGACCTCGCTGAGCGACGCCTTGGTGGCCTGCGGCACCCCATACGACAAGAGCACACCGGCGGCCGTGTTCGCCCCAATCGCCCAGGTCTGGCAGGCCTGCCACGACCTACGAGTGCCAGGGGCGGCGGCCTTGGAGCTGGCCCAGCTGGCTGAGGGGCGGCTCGATGCCTTTTTCGAAGCGGACCTGCAGCCGTGGGACTTCGCGGCTGGGTGTCTGCTGGTGACCGAGTCCGGCGGTCAGGTCACCGACTGGGCCGGTCGCGGGCGCACCTTGCAGCGCGGCACCATCGTCGCAGCCAACCGCCGCCTGCATCGCCAGCTGCTGGACATCTTGACGCCAACTGAGCCGTAGCCAGACATCCTGGCCGGGAGGCTGCATGACCGAGAGCGCTGACAAGAAGGAGGCGGCGAGTCAGGTGAAGGAGCTGGAAGCGCTGCGCCAGGCCCTGGATAGCCGCGCCTTCAACCGCCTGCTGGCCCTCACCGACCATGGCCGGCGCTGGCCCTTTGGCGACGACGGCGAGGAGATCTGCGACAGCTTGCTGCTCGACGCTGACGAGGACACCGTGGAATTGTTGCTCCGCTGTCAGGAGATTTTGGGCATGGACGCCCCGCCGACACTCACCCTGGATCTGCCAGAGCCGCCGGTCACCACCGAATACCTCAGTTACGACTTTGACGGTGAGGGCCCGCTTCTCGACCACTTTCTCGGATCGCTGCGCCAAAACGGCCTGCCGGCAGTGGCGGTCGAGCAAGGCGGCGTGCGCGTCATCGTCACCGTCGCCACCACCAGTCCCTACGAGGCGTTTCAGGTACGCCAGATGGTCCAAGAACTGCATCGCTTATCCAAGCTGGCTCTGGGCCGGCCCATGCGCGGCCACCGTCTGCCAGAACCCTAGTCGGCCTAGGCCAGATACCCCAGCCAGCCCACCAGCGGCCTACCGGCGCCAAGCAGCCGGATCAGATCCCCCCGGGCAGGCCCGAATCCGGTCCGGGCCACCCCAGATGGGGCATACAGTTGGAGCTCCAGCCATTCTGCCAGCCGCGGCGCTTCTGCCCCCAGCCACTGGCGGGCGGTGTCCTCTAAGTGCCACGGGCGACGGGCCAACCAAGTCAGAGCCCGCAGGCGGCGGATTCGGCCAGCCCACAGCCATCCAGCCACCGCCAGCACCGCCAGCCCGCTGGCCACGCTGGTCAGCGGAAAGGGCCCGGGCCTCGCCAGCGAGGTTTGACCGGAAAGCCCATTGAGCGTCTGGTGAATTTGCACGACCTTGGTCCGCTTGGCCGCGCGTGTCGCCGCCGCGCCGGCTCCTTGAGCGGCGGCCACATAGGCCGGCAGGGACTGACCCTGGCTAGGCAGTCCGACGCCAAAGCCGGGCGTCGGGTCGATGGGCAGCCAGCTGGAGCCGGCCCGCGTCGCGGTGTACGGATCGAAGCCACCCACATAGGGTCCGGTGCCGCTGGCGGCCAGAGCCGTCCAACTCAAGGCCTGGGGGAAGCCGGGGGTGAACACCTCGACCCAGCTGTGGGCATCTGTACCACGCACCACGTCTAGGCCGCCCAGCTGCTGGCCGCCCGTGAAGCCAACCACCAGCCGGGTGGGAATGCCTACCGCCCGGGCCAGAACTGCCAGCGACGATGAAAAGGCGTTGCAGTCGCCCAGGTGCGAGACAAACAAGAAGTGGTAGACGAAGTCCTGACCGTTATCCTGCGGGTAGTGGAGCGTGTAATGCTCGTGCGTCTGCAAATAGCGGACGATGGCCATCACCTGCAGGTAGACGTTGGGGCCGACGCCACGGACGATCTGATGCGCCAGGCGGGTCACCGCAGGCGGCAGTTCGGCGGGCAGTTGCAGGTAGGGCGAAGACGCCCAAGCGGCCGGGTTTACGATCAGCGGGCTGGCGGCGAGAGCGGCGGCTGACAGCTCTGGCACACTCACCGTCACGGTGTAGGTCGATCCTCCAACCGAAAAAGCGTGCTGCTGCGGGAACCACAAGGCCGTGGTGGTGCCGGTCAGGCGTTCAGGCAGACCCTGGACCGGGGCGTAGGGCAGAGCGGTCAGCAAGTGCACCGTCTCGGTGGCTGCCAGTTGTTGCCCTAGGACCGCTGGGGCAGCGGCGGTCTGCAGACCGAGCGGGATCGCCTCGGGCGGCAGGGTCGCTGGGTAGATGGTGGGCGGCGGCAGGGAGTTGGTCCAGCCCTGCCCGGTGTAATAGGTTGCGCGGTACAGCGTCCAGTACAGCGGCAAGGCGCCACGGGCCGTGAACAAGATCTGCTGGCTCAACACCGGGGCCTGGGTCAACTGGCTGATCGGCACCAGCGTCGTGGTCGTCTGCGTGCCGGTGCCCCCTTGCAGCGCGCCCACGACCGAAGGAGCCGGACCGACCAGCAGGGTCACCAGAATGAGGGCCGTAGACAAGATGGCGACCCAGCTCCAGTTGCGGGCTCGACCCAGCCCGCCGAGGTCGGCACGGCGAATCGCCAGCCACAGAGCGAGGGTCACAAACAGCGCCCAGGTTACGTGGCCGCTGATTTCCTTGGCCAGGGCCAGTGCCGCCACGTTCACCAGCAACTCGATCAGCCGCACGCCAAGTCCGGCGGTCATCTCCTCGACCGCTACCAGTGCCGTGGCCGCCACTTCGAACAAGATGCTGGCCTGAGCAGCGCTCAGCTGGCCCCACTTGCCATCGGCCAAGTGGTGCAAGAGGCCAAGTGCGGTCACGGTCAGCGGTTGCGTGCCAAGGCCGACACGCAGCGCCAAGAAGACGCCGACCCAGAGTACCCGGGCGGCCAGCCGCCACCAGGTCTGCGGAATGGCGGCGGCCGCCACGGTACCGATCGTGAAGCCCACCAGGACCAAGGTGTGTACGGCACCGCCGGCTGAAAGCAGCGCAAACAGTGCGGGCAGTGGCCAGAGCGCGCCGAGCAGCCGGCGGCTCACTGCGCCCACCGCTGGTGGCGGCCCTGGGCGAGGAGATCCGCCAAACCAAGTACCTCCACACCGCTGGCAGGCCCGCCCGGTTCCGAGCACCACAGGCGAAAGTGCCCACCAGGATCACTGACCCGACTGCCACTGATCAACAGCGGCAAGCTGCCGACTCTCAGCTCAGGCAGCGGGCTCCCTCCCCCGTCTGGCCTCAGGCGAATGAACAGGTCCCACAACAGCTGTTCTTGCAACTCCTGTACGCTCACCTGGCGTCCAGCGACGAACAACGAGACCGCCAGCCGACGGCGCACCATGGCAAAGGTCACAGACGCCGCCAGCGACACGGCGACCTCAAAGCCGTCGGCACTGGCATAGGAGCTGCGCCGGGTGTCCAGGCCGACCAGACAGGGCAGGCTGGTGCGGTGCCATGCCTCTCTGACCTGGACCTCACCGAGGCGGGCCGTCTGCGGCCAGTGCACCCGCGACAGCCGATCGCCAGGCTGCCAGGCCCTGGCGCCAGCCGGATCGTCATCGGCTGCACTGACGCTGGATCCCAGCACCGCCAGCGGCCCGAAGACGCGCAGCGGGTCCACGTCGACGGTGGCAGGCCGCACCCGCAACGGCACCCGCTCTTCGCGCACCAGTTGGCGGTCAAGCAGGCCGAAGGGGTCGCGATAGCGGTCGGATAGGTAAAAGGTGTGTTCGCCGCGTCGCAACTCGCGAAGGGGCATGGCGAAGACCGCCTGCTGACTCCACGCCCAGCCGCTGGCAAAGACCGTCTCGGTCGGCGCTTGCACGGTCACCTGGTAGTATCCGGGCACCACCGCCCGCAAGTGGGCGGTCATCCGAAATGGCCGCCCCGCCGCCGGTAGCGCAGGGTCCACTCGCAGCCGGAGTCGGCCGGCTGGTTGAAACAGGTGGCAGCAGGCTGTGAGTGCGCAGGCCATCGCCGCCACCCGCAGCAAATCGCCCCACACTGTGCCGGGGAACAGCCGGCTGAGCAGGATCGTCAGAACCACAGCCAGAGCGACCAGCCAAGGTTGGAGCTTGGCGCTCACCCCAAGCGCCGGGCTGCTCCTGGGAGCGGCACGGCATTCACCACCTGAGCCACCACGTCTGCGGCCGTCAGGCCCTGGGCGATGGGCTCCGGCCGGAGGAGAAGACGGTGTGCCAGCACCTCGGCGGCTAGATCTCGCAGGTGGTCAGGCGTCACAAAACGCGCCTGACGAAGGTAGGCCAGAGACCGACTAGCCCGGATCCAGGCGATGGCGCCGCGCGGACTGACACCCAGCCGCAAGGCTGGATGTTGACGGGTTGCCTCGACCACCGCCTGGGCGTAGTCCACCACCTGATCAGCCACCGGCAGCTGACTGCTCTCTTCGGCGGCGGCAGCGAGCTCTGCGGCCGACATCACAGCCTCAAGGCGGGGTGGGTGCTGACGATCGCCCTCCGCTTGCATCGCCTGGCGCTCGTCGGCACCATCCGGATAGCCCACCCGGATGCGCAGCAAGAATCGATCCAGTTGCGCTTCTGGCAAAGCGAAGGTGCCCTCATACTCGATCGGGTTTTGGGTGGCGACCACCATGAATGGCCGGGCCAGGGGGTAGACCTGCCCGTCCACGGTCACCTGATGCTCCTCCATCGCTTCCAGCAGGCTGGACTGCGTCTTCGGGGAAGTGCGGTTGATCTCATCTGCCAAAAGCAGATTGCAAAATACCGGTCCGGGACGGAACAGGAAGCTCTGGGTCTTGGCGTCGTAGTAGGTAAACCCGGTCACGTCTGAAGGCAACAGGTCCGGGGTGAACTGCAAGCGACGGTGGGTCAGGTCAAGACTCTGGGCTAAGCCGCGCACTAGCGTGGTCTTGCCCACTCCCGGCACGTCGTCAATCAGCAGGTGCCCTTCGGCCAGCAGGACGACCAAGACCCGCTCGACCACAGCCTGGCGGCCCCACGCGACCTTGGACATGGCGGCGGACAACTGTGTGAGCGGCAAACCAGATAGCCCCCTCAAGTGCTGGCAGCCTCTGTCAGGAAGACACTTCGCCCCTGCCCACAGGTTCCCCCCTCAGGGTGCCGACGCCTCGACGGCCGGATCTGCTTGAATGCGGGTCGCAGCCGTCAGATAGCCAGCCACGCCCACAGCTGCGAACACAATGCCGGAGAAAAAGACGGCACGACCAACGCCGATGGCTGCTGCCACAGGACCCGCAACCAATGTCGCGACCAAGAGCGACAGGCTGGTGGCGGCGGCGTAGATCGCCATCGCCCGGCCGCGCACCTCGGACTCGAAGCTCTGCTGATACCAGCTGAGCAGAGGCACCAAAAAGGCGATGTTGAAAAAACCGAGCACGAAATACAAGCCCAGGGCGGTCACGAACGAGGGGACCACTCCCAGCAGGGCAGTGATCACCCCGCTGCCAGCCAGCCCGATGTTGATCAGGTGGCGGCGCGAGACGCGGCTTGGATAGCGGGTCAGCAACATGCCGCCCAGCACCATAGAGACACCTTGCACAGCCGGCAGGTAGGGGTAGAGCGTCGCCGAGACGTGGAAGACGTCGGGCAAGAGCAGGACCAACAGGGCATTGAAGGCTCCGATCGGCAGGCAGGCAATGGCGATCTGACTCAAGAGGGTGCGCGGGAGCCTCTGGCCGGAGACGGCCTTCATACCGGTCTTCAGCTCAGCCAGATAACCGGGACCGATCGTCCGCCCCGGCGCCTGAACGCGGACCGCAAAGGAGCGAATCAGCAGCGCAGAGGCGAGGAAAGTCGCCGCGTCGATCAAAAAGGCCGGACGGACCCCGGCCACTAAGATGAACAGGCCGACCAGCGCATAGCCGATCACATCGATGCCGTTGGCCAGGCTCTGGTCCAAGCCGTGCGCCCGGGTCAGCTGATCGCCCGTTCCCACCACAACGGGCAGCACGGCCTGGTAGGCAGCACGGTAGAATTCCCACACGCCGTTGGCCAAGAAAGCCAGCACCATCAAACTGATCAGGTTCGGGGCGAAGAACATGGCGCCCACAGCCACGAACCGGATGAGATCGGCGAAGATCATCGAAGTGCGCCGCTCCAGACGATCAACCAGAGGACCAATGAACCATCCGAGCAGGGCGCTTGGAGCCAGCGCGGCTGCGCCGATCAGGGCGATATCCACTGGTGATCCGTGGCTGATCTGAACCACCAAGATCAGGAGGGCGGCCAGGGTGAAGCGATCTCCAAACCTGGAGATGTTGCGCGACAAGGTCAGGAGCAGGAAATTGCGGTTTCGCAAGAGATCCAAGCGGTTCGCTCCTCGCCTCAGCCAACCTGATGTCTGTCACAAGAGGATCAACAGATTTCCAGATGGTGGCGAATTTCCCTGCCAGCCGACCTTCAGCGGATCACTGCCCAGATCCGCTCGGCTAGGCTGGATAGGGCTTCTTGGTAGTGGGCCCCACCAGGCTTCCCGACCGCCAAATCAGCATCCAGCGGCAAATCTGCGCCTAAGCGACACACCAACTCCTGTCGATCCTGTCCCTCTTCTGGCGCCGGCTCAACGGGCCCCAGCAGGCGCAGCGTCCAGCGGACAGAAAATAATGCCGCCTGCATCGCCGCCACCTCTGGCAGATCCGGCAGATCCACCAGCAACAGGTCGAGCCCCCGCCACAGGGCATCGTCCCGATAGGTACGGCACAACCGCTCCAAGTCCACACCCCGGGCGATCAGCGGCCGGTTGGTCGGCAAGAAGGCGGTCAGGCCGAGCAGGCGCACGCCCTGGCTCACTCTCGGCACGATGGCCTGACCAATGACCGCTGGCTTGCCGCTCAGCTCTGCCACCTGGAACAGTCCAGGATGGCGGATGTCCAAGTCGAGCACACCTATCCGGGCCCCGCTTGCCTGCCAGTGGGTGGCCAAGTGCCAGGCCAACGTAGTGGCCCCGGTACCCCGGCCCCACACCCCGACCACCGGCGCACTGACTGCACCGCGCGCCGAGATCAGTCGGCTTCCTTCGGCTACCGGGTCGGCGATCGGCTCAATCCGGCAGCTGTGGCCGACGGCGCCAAGGGCCGCCAGATAGGCCTGCGTTTCTGGCAGCTCGCTCTCTGGCCAGTGGAAGGTTAGTCCCGCTGCGGCCGCCTGGATCAGACCGAGTTGCTGAGGAGAGCAGCCCAATCCGCCGTGCTCCAGCTCTTGCCAACCCACCCTATCGCCTCCTTCGCGACCACATCACAGACCGCTAATCCGGTATAATAGCGAGCGCTGTTGAGATTTGGTTCCATACCTTTGGTTTTGGAGAGGAAGGCCGCGTTGCGTCATTTTCGAGCCCTGATTCCGTACTTCCGCCGCCATCGCTGGTTCTACGTTTTCGGCGTGGGGGCGCTTCTCGGTGCGGACCTCGCCCAGCTGATCCTACCGCAAGTGCTGGAACGGTTTGTGAATACGGTCCAACGGGCCGGGGCCGTCCAGTCAGACTTGTGGCCCTACGCCATCGCCCTGCTGGTGCTGGCCGTAATCATCTTCGCCACCCGCTTCCTGTGGCGCAACTTCGTTCAAGGTGCCGCTCGCCTGATCGACTACGAGATGCGCCAAGATCTCTTCCACCAGTTCACCCTGCTCTCCCCCAACTACTTCAACCACCACAAGACGGGCGACCTGATGGCTCATGCCACCAACGACCTGCAGGCCGTACGGATGGCGCTCAGCATGGGCGTGGTGATGATCGCTGATACGGCGTTTTTGATCACGTCCACCCTGATCATCATGTTCTCCACCATTTCTCCCTCTCTGGCTACCTTCGCCCTGTTGCCACTGCCTTTGGCCGCCGTGGTCACCGGACTGCTCGGCCGCCAGATCCACCTGCGCTTTCGGGCTGTTCAAGATCAGTTTTCGACGCTGTCCGAACACGTCCAGGAAAACTTCTCGGGCATTCGGGTGGTGAAAAGCTTCGTCCAAGAGGAGCCGGAGCTAGCGCGCCTGATGGCCCACAGTCGCGAGTATTTCACCCGGAACATGAATCTGGTGCGCATCTGGGCTCTGATTCAGCCGCTGGTGCAGTTCATCCAGGGCCTGGCCTTCGTCATCGCTTTGGTCTATGGCGGCATCTTGGTGGTGCGCGGCACCATCAGCCTGGGCGCCTTCGTGGCCTTCACCAGCTACCTCGGCCTGCTCAACTGGCCGATGCAATCGATCGGCCAACTGGTCAACCTGATCCAGCGATCCGGTGCGTCCTTGCAGCGACTGCAGGATATCTTCGCTGAGCGTCCGGAGATCACGGACCGCCCGGGAGTGACACCACCCGCGACGCCGCTGCGCGGTGCCCTGCGCCTCAACCACCTCAGCTTCTCCTACCCCGACTCCAACCGGCCGGCGGTCGCCGATGTGTCCGTGGATTTGGCCGCTGGCCGCACCCTCGCTCTGATCGGGCGCACCGGTGCCGGCAAGTCAACCATCATCAACCTGCTGCTGCGGGTGTTCGACCCACCGCCGGGTACCATCTTCGTCGACCAGATCGACATCTTGGACCTGCCTCTGCTCACGCTACGCGAGACCATTGCCTACGTGCCGCCTGACAACTTTCTGTTCTCGGAGTCGATCGCTCAGAACATCGCCTTCTCGGACGCCGATCTGGGCCGGGAGATCGTCGAGCAAGCTGCCGCCGATGCGGCGGTCAAAGGGGAAATCCTGCAATTCCCAGACGGCTTCGAGACTCTGCTGGGAGAGCGCGGCGTCACCTTGTCCGGGGGTCAGAAGCAACGGGTCTCCCTGGCTCGAGCACTGGCCAAAACAGCCCAAGTCCTGATTTTGGATGACAGCTTCTCGGCGGTGGACACCTACACCGAAGAGACGATCTTGCGCGGTCTGCTCGACCTGCGTCAGAACCGGACTACGCTTTTGGTCGCGCACCGAGTCTCCACGATCAAGCACGCAGATCTGATCTTGGTCCTGGAAGACGGTCGCGTCGTCGAGTCTGGCACCCACGCCGCCTTGCTCGATCACAAGGGCTTTTACGCCCGCCTCTATCAGCGCCAGCTGCTCGAGGACCGTCTAGGTGGAGCGCCGGAAGGACGGGGCGCATGATCCGCGAGGAAGAGGCCCTCGGCAAGGCCTATGACACCCGCCTGATGCGGCGGCTTCTTGGCTACGCCCGCCCTCAGTTCTGGTGGATCCTGCTGGCGCTGGTGCTCACCGTCATCGTGACCGCCTCGACCATCGTCCAGCCGTATCTGGTCAAGATCGCCATCGACAACGATATCAACACCGTCTCCTTGCCGCTGGTGGCATACCCGATCGGACAGGCACCAGCCGGCCTGCCGGCGGTGCCCTTCGGCGGCCGACTGTACGTTCGGGTGAAGGCACTGCCAAAGGCTCCGGGCAGCAATGTCCCGATCTACACCATCCTCGCCGCCGGCGGCCAGACCGCCATGATCCAAGGCCCGATGCCGCATCAGGCGTTTACCATCTTGCCCGGCGCACGCCAGGTCCGAGTCGGCAGCCGCCTGCTCACCGCCGTTCCGGTTTCGGCGGCCGCCATGTCTCGCTTTCGCCAGCAGGACGTGGCCGGTCTGGAGCTGATCGGCGTCATCTTCCTGGCAGCCCTGCTGCTGGCTTTTTTGGCCAACTACCTGCAGGCCTACATCTTGAATTGGGTGTCGCAGAGCTCCATCTTCGCCATCCGCAAGGACGTGATCACGAAGATCGAGCGGATGCCGGCCGCCTTCTTTGACAAGAACCCGACCGGCCGTCTGGTGACCAGGGCCACCAACGACGTGGAGGCCCTGGAGGAGATGTACTCCAGTGTGATGGTCAACATGATCCGAGATGGCCTGTTGCTGGTCGGCGTCGTGGTCATCATGTTCCAGATGAACACCTACCTGGCCTTGATCTCGATCGCGGTGTTGCCGGTCGTCTTCGTCGCCGCCAACATTTATCGGAACAAGGCCCGCACAGCGTATCGCAATGTGCGCCTGGCGCTGGCCCGGATCAACGCCTTTTTGGCGGAGAACATCTCCGGCATGCGGGTGGTCCAGACCTTTCAGCGCCAGCAGGCGCAGGAAGAAAAGTTCCGCTCCGCCAACGGCGCCTTTCGCGACGCCGGCATCCGAGAGATTCGGCTGTTCGCCATTTTCCGCCCGTTCATGGATTTCTTATATACGGGCATGGTGGCCGTTTTGGTCTGGTTCGGCGGTGGCTCGATCATCGACAGCGCCCTGACCTTCGGGGTGGTCTATGCCTTTATCCAATACATCCAGCTGTTGTTCCAGCCGATCAATGACGTCACCCAGAACTACTCCATCTTGCAGTCGGCGATGGCAGCATCGGAACGACTGTTCGTGCTGCTGGACCGACCGCTTGACCTGGTCGATGCGCCAAGTCCGCAGGCCCTGCCAGCTGGTAAGGGGCGGGTGGTCTTCGACCATGTGTGGTTTGCCTATGAGGAGCCAACCTGGGTCCTGCGCGATGTGTCGTTTGCCATCGAGCCAGGCCAGACGGTAGCCTTCGTGGGGGCGACCGGTGCTGGCAAGACCTCGATCATGAGCCTGCTCGCCCGCTTTTATGACGTGCAGCGTGGCCAAGTCCTGGTCGACGGCGTTGACCTCCGTCAGGTCGCCCAGGCCGAGTTGCGCCAGCGCATCGCAGTCGTCCATCAAGATGTCTTCATCTTCGCTGGCACCATCCGCCAGAACATCGCGTTGAACAAGCCCCTGACCGATGCTCAGATCATGGCCGCCGCCCAGTTGGTGGGAGCCGACCGCTTCATCACCAGGTTGCCTCACGGCTACGACGAGCCTGTCCAAGAGCGGGGCTCCACCTTCTCCACCGGCCAGCGCCAGCTGCTCTCCCTAGCTCGGGCGGTGGCCGCCGACCCATCCATCTTGGTACTTGATGAGGCCACCTCCAACATCGACACCGAGAGCGAGCAGCAGATCCAAGCCGCCTTGCACAACCTGGCCGGCACCCGGACCATGATCGTGGTCGCCCACCGCCTGTCCACCATCCAAAGTGCCGACTGCATCTTCGTGATGGCCCAGGGTCAGATCCGGGAATCTGGCACCCACCAGCAGCTGCTGGCTCAGGGAGGCCTCTACTATGACCTCTACCGCCTGCAGTACAAAGAGGACTATGACGTGACCTAAAGGGCAGACGGGCGCACCCGGTGCCTTTCGAAACCTGCCGGTACTGCTGGTCACCGCCGCCACTGCGTCTTGGGCGGAACTCGGCCAGCGCTCCGGTCCGGTCCACCCGGCCGAGGAGGTGTGCTCATTGCCTCGCCTGTCGTCTCCGAGGCGTCGGTTGCCCGTGATCTTGGATCTTCTGGCTGCGACCTACCCGCACGCCGGCTGCGGGTTGGACTTTCACACCCCTTTCGAATTGCTCTTGGCCACGGTGTTGTCGGCTCAGTGCACTGACCGCCGCGTGAACTTGGTGACGGCCCGGCTGTTCCCCAAACTACAGGGTCCGCAGTCGCTGGTGGACATGGGCGAGGACCAACTGGCCCAAGAAATTCGCGACGTGGGACTGTTTCGGTCCAAGGCCCGCTCCCTGGTCTCGCTCTCGATGGACTTGGTAGATCACCACGGCGGCGAGGTGCCAGCGCAGCGGGAAGCCCTGGAAGCGCTGGCCGGAGTGGGCAAGAAGACGGCGTCCGTAGTGCTCGCCAACGCCTTTTCCATTCCAGCGCTGGCGGTCGACACGCACGTGTTCCGGGTCAGTCACCGCCTGGGGCTGAGCACGGCCAAGACAGCCGATCGGACAGCCAGTGATCTGATGGCGATGGTCCCGGAATCAAGATGGATCGACCTCCACCATCAGTTGATCTGGCATGGCCGCCTCGTCTGCCATGCCCGCAACCCCGCCTGTAGCAGCTGTCCCCTGTGCGCGCTGTGTCCAGAGGGACGACGCCGAGTGCGTCCGTCCCCTTCACCCGCCAATCTCTGAGAGCACCTCCAGCAACACGTCCAGCCCCGCTCGCCAGTCGCAGACCAGGCCAAGGTCGGCGGCCTGGAAGATCAGGGCGTCCGGGTCGGAGTTGACCGCCACCACAACGGCCGCCCGCCGAATGCCCACCAGGTGCTCGAAAGCACCGGAAATGCCAAGTGCGACGTACACCTGTGGTCCCACCGAGCGGCCGGTCAGCCCAACTTGAAACGCCTTAGGCAGATGCCCGGCGTCGGTCACGACCCGCGAGGCCGCCAAAGCGAAGCCGTGCGCCAGCGCCACCTGCTGGACCTCGGCAATGTCTTCTGCAGGCACGCCATTGCCAACGGCAAGAACCACGGACGCAGCTGCCAGCAAGCTGGCGGGGACGGCGAAGGCGGTTGTCGCCCCAACCCTCATGCCAGTGGGGACGGGCCCGGGGGCCACCTGAATCAGCTCAACCGTGCCCTGCCTGGGCTCCGCCAAGGGCATACAGACGCCTGGCCGGATCGTGGCCAAGTCTGGGCGCGTACGGGAGACGATCGGCGCCACCATCAAGCCGCCCAAGGACGGCTTGTCCATGACCAGCCCCCCCTCATCGGCGACTCGAAAGCCGATGGCGTCGCCGGTCAGCCCGAGGCCAAGCCGCGCCGCCACCCGCCCGGCCCATTCCCGGCCGTAGGTGGTGGACGGGAACAAGACGGCTGCCGGCCGATGCAGGGAAATAGCCTCACTCAGGCACACGCTCGCCTGACTGGAGTGAAAGGGCTGATTGTCTGCGACGGCGATGATGTAGATCCGGCTGGCTCCAGCCTGGGCCAGCAGTTGGCGGTTGGCAGCGCTCAGGTTGCCCCAGGTCACCGCCGCTACGCTGCCGCCGGCTGCGCTGGTCAAGCGGTAGGCATCGCCCAACAGTTCCCTGGCCAGCTGCTGACCGCTGGCCTCTAGACTGGGTAGCGCCACCCACAATTCCCCAGGCAGGCCACGGCTGACCGGCCGGGCCTGAGGCTTCGGCGCGTTCGCCACAAGCTCTCGCAGTTCCTGGTGAACCTTGGCCTGATCGCTGACCGTAATTTTGTGGCCAGCGCGCTCGATCCGTTCCTCGCGCAGCGGCAAGACGCGCGTCAAAGACCCCTCCTGGCCGTAGTCCGACAGTGTGCCACCCAGCTCCTGGGCGCCGATTCGGCGAATGGGCGGATCGGCGGCGGCGGCCACCTTCTTGCGAGAAATGTAGACCTCCTCGGCCAACTCCTCGCGCGCCGTGATCACCGCCGGCAGGGCACACTCGACCTCCTCCTGGCCATCCTCCACCGCCCGCTGCAGATGCAGGCCACCAGCCGCCACTGCGACGGAACTGACTGCCGTGACCAGAGACCAGCCGAGCAGTTCGGCAAGCATCGGTCCAACCTGTCCGGTTTCGGCGTCCAGGCTGTTGCGGCCGAGCAGGACCAGGTCGAACCCACCTGGCCGCAGGGCATCGGCCAGGGCGTGGGCGGTCGCCAGGGTGTCAGACCCGGCCAGCGCACGATCTGAGATAAGCCAGCCGGCGTCTGCCCCGCCCATGATCGCCGCCTTCAGCACGTCTTGGGCCGACGGCGGCCCCATGCTCACGGCCACCACTTCGCCACCAACCTCAGCACGCAGGGCCAAAGCCGCCCCCAGTGCCACCATATCCAAGGAGTTAGGCTCCAGACTGACGCCCTCGCGCACGATCCGGCGCAACTGGGGATCAAAACGCAGTTCCCCTGGCGAGGGGATCTGCTTGATGCACACGGCGATCTTCATCGGGCCCTACCCCCTGCTCAGGTCATCGCCAAGATATTCGGTACCGTCGCGTTCACCCCTTGAGCGTCCGGATGGCGGCGACCACTGCCACCACCAGAACGGCCAGCCAATAGGCGCGCAAAATCCAGAACATCACCGTCTGCCAGGGCACCGGCGTACGCCGGCCGAAATGGTGGCGCTTGGCAGAAACCAGCTGGTCTGGTTCCAAGAGCGACAGAACCTGGGCGGAGGTCAGTCCTGTTGGCACAGCTGGGTCTGACTTGGTCAATGGCTCCTCCACCGTGACACCCCCTTTCAGATCAGCCGCGGGTCTAGCACAGAGAGGGCAAACAAGAGCCCAGCCAGGGTGATCAGGGCGCCGACAGCTACCGCCGCCCAGTTCTGCCAGGTCCGGTTCACCCACTCCCCCATCACCTGGCGATCATTGGCCAGCAACAACAGAAATAAGAAGATCGGCGGCGTGGACAGCACAGCCACCACGTTCACCAGCAACACCACCAGCTCCAGCGGAATGTGCGGGATGAGGACCACGGCCCCCGCCACCACCGCCACTCCGATCAGGGTCAGATAAAAGCTCCAAGCTTCTTTCAGCGGCCGGTTCAGGCTGCGGGACTGACCCCGGACCTCGGCAAAGGCATAGGCCGAGGCCGTAGAGATGGCGATCGCCGCAACCAGACCCGCCTCGACGATGCCAAGGGCGAACAGCGAGGCCCCGACCCTGCCCACGAACGGGCGCAGGGCACTGGCGAAGTTCGCCGTCTGATAGTTGGCAACGCTGATGCCATGACGAAACAGCGTGCTGGTGGCGACCACCGCTGCGATGGCGAAGGCTGCTGCTAACACGGCTCCCAGCACGGTGTCCAGCCGGCCGCGGTGCATGTCGGCCGGAGTCAATCCCTTGTCGGCGACGGCGGCCTGTTGGAAGAAGATCATCCACGGCGTGACGGTGGCCCCGATGTCCGCCACCAGGATCAACACTGTGTTCGAGTTCCAGGCCGGCATCGGTCCAAAGCGGATCATTGCCCCCGCCACCTCAGACCACGCCGGGTGCGACAGGATCGCAATCGGCACAAACACCGCATTGAAAATGGCCAGCGCCATGATCAGTCGCTCCCAGGTCCAGTAGCGGCCGGTGGTGATCGCCACGCCAATCACCACGATCGCGGCACTCACCGCGATCGGCGGCGGCACGTGGAAGTAGCCCAGCCCGGCTCGGATGCCGATGAACTCTGTAATCAAGGTCAGCAGGTTCCCGAACAGCAGGTCGGTCAACAACAAGCCGCCCCACATGCCGCCAAACCGGTCCGCCATCAGTTCTGAAAAGCCACGGTGGGTGACGGCCCCGATCCGCATCGCCATCTCCTGAACCACCACCGCCATCACGAACGTGATGACGATGAACGGCAAGAAGAAGCCGATGCCGAAGCGGCTGCCAGTAGCGGCATACGACAGCATGCTGGGCGCATCGTTTTCGCCCAGCATGACCAAGATCCCCGGTCCGATGCTCAGCCATAAAAGCCATAGCCAGCGCCGCGGGCCGTGGGTCTGGTAGGCGCGGCGCAAGCTTAAGCGGTCACGAGCCCGGTCCCGGTCCTCGTGTGTAACCAGTCCCGACGCCACCGGCTGCCTCATGGCCTGGCATCCATTTCGACCTCAACCGCCACCGCCTGCAGCAATCGCACCTGCAACCCGGCGGCCGCACGCCCTGCGACCCGCACCATCCGCCGTTTGCCGCCTGGTTCGCCAGTCAGCACCTGCACATGGGCGCCGGGCACCAGCCCGCGGCGAGCTAGATCGGCCAGCAACACCGGGTCATCCTCGCTCACCCAGGCTATGTGGCCGCTGCCGACCGCCATCTGGGCCAGCGACACCGTCTCGCGCACCGCGACCTCGCCACTGACCGATGGAATCGGGTAGCCATGGGGGCAGCGAGCGGCGTCACCCAGCACCCGGGCGAACGACTCGGTCACCTCTTCTGGCAGGGCATGCTCCATTTGATCGGCGACCTTATCCACCCGATCCCAGCCGATGCCCAGCATGTCCGTGAGAAATCGCTCGGTGAGCCGATGGCGGCGGACGACCTGAGTTGCCTGCAGGCGCCCGGTGGCGGTCAGGGTGACGCCAAGATACTCGCGATAACGGACCAGGCCTGCGTCGGCCATTTTATGGAACATGGCAGACGCTGACGCCGCTGACACACCCAAGCGGCGGGCCACCGCCCCAGTGGTGGCCCGGTGGGCGACCGTCTCGACGCGATAGATGGCAGCCAGATAGTCCTCCATGGTCTGGGAGATCACGCGGCTCCCCCTCTCCTCTCTCTGGTTTAGTCGTCTCTAAACCATGTTCCTGCCAGCTGGTGTCCTGCGACTGGATCTATACTGGTGGTGTAGCGGGCGGAGGGGTGCAGATGGAGATTTTCGTCAGCGGCGGCAGCGGCTACGTCGGCCAGCCGGTGGTAGAGGCATTGCTCGCCAGCGGACACCGGGTCCGTGCGCTGGTCCGGCCGGGCGGCCGTCCGTTGGCGGCGAGCGGCTGGCTGGAGCCAATCATTGGCGACCTGGCCGACTCAGACGCCTTGGCCAGAGGGGTGCGCGGTGCCGATGCCGTGGTCCATCTGGTGGGCATCATTCGGGAGCGTCCGGCTGCCGGTGTGACCTTCGCCGCCATCCATGCTGCAGGCACCCGCCGCCTACTCCAGGCGGCCAGTGCGGCCGGAGTCAGGCGCTGGGTGCACATGAGCGCGCTGGGCGTGGGGAGCGTGTCCGGTTCTGCCTACTTTGAGACCAAGGCCCAGGCCGAAGCGGCGGTACGTCTATCTGGCCTGGACTGGACCATCTTCCGTCCGTCTGTGGTGTTTGGGCCGGGTGGACCAGGCCCTCAGTTCTTAACCGAAATCCGCGATCAGCTGCTCAGGCTGCCGCTCCATCCGATGATCGATGGCGGCGGTCAGAAACTGCAGCCGGTGGCGGTGCAGACCGTCGCTCAAGCCTTCACCCGGGCCTTGGACACACCGGCCACGGTCGGTGTCACCTACGATCTGGCCGGACCGGATGTCGTCACCTTCCGCCAGCTCGTGGCCGCATTGGCGTCCCATCTGGGCCGGCCATTCCGTCCAGTACCGGTGCCGTCGCTGCTGGTTCAGGCGCTGTTGCCCCTGCTCGATCGCAAGGGAAGTTTCCCCCTGACCCGAGATCAGTTGATCATGCTACGCGCCGGCAGCACGTCTGACAACTGGCAAGACGCGTATCAGGTGCTGGCGCTCAAGCCGTATCCTTTTTCGGTGGCTGGCGTCTAGGAAAACCCAGTCTTCTGCCTGAGGACCAGTTCCAGTGCGGTGTTCACCGCCGTCACCTGTAGCCGGCTGCGCACAGCCAGCGGCTGTAATACGGGCGTTTCGATGGTCATGGCGTGACCACTGAGCTCAAAGAGCAAAAAGGCGAGCGGCCACAGGCGCCGCTGCTGGAACCGCTCGCGCAAAGGCGCCGCCGATCGGCCGCGCGGAACCAGCCCACGACGCACCGTCGGATCATCGGCCCATTCGCACACCGGCCCCACTCGGGCCATGGCGTCACGCACGCGCCGGCGAAACCACGGGCCCTGTTCGGTGGTCTCGTAGATGTAAAAGCCCGTGAAGTCGGAGTCCTCGTGCAGGTCGAGGCCGAAGTCGAAGCGCTGATCTTTAAGTTGAGCCCACATCAAGCTGGACAAGGGGTCCTCGGGGTTTCGAAACTGCCGGTTCGGATCCACGTCGCGACCGTTGTGCCGCAGGCCACGGATATAGCCGAAGGGATTGAGGCAGGGCCATACGTCGAACTGAACGCTCCGACTCCAGTGGGCGGCCTCTGACTCCAAAAAGGCCAGGCAACCCGCTACGCCGCCGGGCTCCTCACCGTGGATTCCGGCCGCCAGCAGCACCCGGGCGCCTTGGCCAAAGCGCAGGCGGTAGATCGGCTCCGCGTCCACCTCTCCCGCCGTCTCCAGCGGCACACCCAGCTGCGCCGCCACCTGGCTGAGGCGCTGTTGCAGCTCTGGCCACACCATCCGCTCGTCCATCGGTTCCTCCTCGTGCTGAGAAAAACGCCCGCGTTACGCGGGCGCTAAGTCTGGCGCGCCTAGCAGGACTCGAACCTGCGCTCCTGGCTCCGGAGGCCAGTGCTCTATCCACTGAGCTATAGGCGCCTGTAGGTGGATTCTACCACAGCCGAGACCACGTCTTCCACGTCCGGCGCTGCCTAAACCATTGCATTGCTTGTACACTGCGATCAGGACCGAGCCGAAAGGAGCCGACATGCCACCCGCCCTGCTGGTCGCCCTGGTGCTGGCCCTCGGCCTGGACACACTCAGCGTTTCCGCCGCATTGGCCCCCCGGTTTCCCCAGCACCGCCTGCGCATCGCTACCACGTTCGCCCTATTCGAAGCGGTCATGCCGCTGATCGGTATCGGCATCGGCCGCCTGCTCGGTCATGCTCTGGGCACAGCCGGCGACACGGTGGGGGCCGTCTTGCTGGTGGCGCTGGGCGGCTATTTTCTGTTCTCCAGCCACGCTGAGGAGGCCACACCGACAGCAGAGTCCTCTGGCTTCGCCGGCTGGCTCCTGATCGGGTTGGGACTATCCATCTCCTTGGACGAGGTCGCGGTCGGCATCTCCTTCGCGCTGTTGGGCGTGCCCATTATCCCAGCGGTGGTGGCCATCTTGGCCCAGGCCTTCATCTTCTCCTTGATCGGCTCTTCGCTGGGCCAAGGACTGAGCCGGCGCTTCGGGGGCGTGGCTGAGCCGCTCGCAGGCATCGTCCTGGCATTGCTCGGATTATTCCAGCTGGGCCGGCTGTTCTTGGGCTGGTGACCCTGTAGCCGAACGCCCAACGGCCCACACAGACCGAATTAGCGGTCGTCGAATGGGCCCTCACCGTTCGCCAGGCCACCCCTTGGCAGCGCCCTTGTTGCCGACCAACGGTGCGTCGATCCCGGTTCTGGAAAAGCGCGGCCTCACCAGATAGGCGCCGGCCCGGACCTGATCACCTGGGAGGTGTCCTAGCCCGGGCCTGATTGGGTCGAACGTCAAGGCTTCAGTTGGCTCAGTCCTGACTGCGACCGCTTCGCAGGACCTGCTCTAGACCCAGGTCCTTGAGCAGGGCCTCATGGTGAGCAGTTAACTCACGGCTCAACGCATCCAGTTTCTTTTCAACGGCGCTGTGCTGCTTCTTCAACTTGTCATACTGCTGACTGAGCAGCCGAACCCGCCGCACCCGGACGGTGGTCGACAGATCAGAGATCGCCTTACGCGACCGTCTCCGGACACTGCCAGCGCTGCTCTGGGCATTCACTCGGTTGGCCAGCCGCCCCAGGTACAACTTGATGCTGACCGCCGAGCGATCAAGATCTGCCACGGCCTTCTCAACTGCATCGGCAAATGGCACCAACTTAGCATCGATTTGCCTAGCCAATCCGGTCAAATACTCTCGCTCCTGAGGTTCAAACTTGCCTTTTGTCGCCACGACACATGCCTCCTATTTCCGATGTTACTTCCCCATTTACTATACACCATCGCAAATAGCGTCCGGCACCAGCTCGGAGATCAACTTACAAGATCACCTTGCCCAGGGCGGAGGCGATCAGCCCGGCCGCCATCTGCCCAGTCCGGTTGTGGTCGTCCAGGATCGGGTTCACCTCAACCACTGAGAGCGAACCCAGTCGACCGCTCTCTGCGATCATCTCGAGGACTAGGTGGGCTTCCCGGTAGGTTATGCCGCCGGGGACCGGAGTGCCCACACCGGGTGCCTCCTTGGGATCGATCACATCCAAATCGATGCTGACGTGCAGATGATCGACTGCTTGCAGCGCGTCCAGCGCCTGCTCGACCACCGAACGCATCCGATCCCGATCGATCTCCGTCATCGTCGCCACCCGCACCTCGGATGCGCTGAGTGCCTGGCGCTCCAGAGGATCCAGGTCACGCGTCCCAATCAGCCAGACGTCTTTCTCAGCGGCGAAGGGGGCCTGGGTCCAAGCCGCCAGAAGGTCCGGATGCCCACGCCCAACCGCGACCGCCAAGGGCATGCCATGGATGTTGCCGCTGGGCGTAATGCGGTCCGTATTGAAGTCTCCATGCGCGTCCAACCAGATCACGCCAAGGCGCTTGCCAAGGCTGGCTGCGCCCGCTAGGGCGCCGATTCCGATCGAGTGGTCACCGCCCAGCACCACCGGGATCTCGCCGGCGGCACCGAGTGCTGCCACCAATTCGGCCAACTCTCGGTTAACCCGGACCACTTCGCCCAAGTAATGCAGGCGAGGATTTTCACCACGGGGCAGGCGGGAGGCGTGATGCACCACCAGATCGCCGTGATCGTGCACAGTCAGGCCCAGGGCCACCAGGTCCTCTTGCAGTCCGGCATAGCGAATGGCCGAGGGCCCCATGTCCACGCCTCTGCGGCCCGCACCCAGATCCATCGGCACGCCGACGACCGCCACGGTCTTATTCACCTATGGTCCCTCCTTTGCACGGTTCGATATCGCTAGCCATTCCCGCACCGCACGGCCAAGCCGCTTTGGTGTATTCTCATCAGGATTGGCCCGCACACGCTGCCACAGCCACTGTTGGCAATCTCTCAGCCAGGGCCCGCCGGGCCGCCCGCAGACGGCGGCGATCGCCTCAGGGCCTAGGGCCAGGCGCCGTACGACTCCCTCGCGTTGGACCCGCTCCCACACCGGTCCGTAGTGTTCAGCGTCCATCATGGCGAGCCAATGGAGTTCAGTAGTAGTGAGTGCGCCGGCCAGCGTCCTCTCGGCCACTGCCCCGCCTTCCACCGCCACACCCAGGTGCTCGATAAGCTCACCCAGCCGCTGCCAGTGGCGTTCGGTCAGGCGGCCCCGGAGCCAGTTCAAGCCAGCTCTCGCCTGACCGGTCCCAGCCGCCAGGGCCAAGATGGCCAGCGGCGCCTGGGCCACCCAGGGGGTGAGATCTGCCGGCCCGGCCCATGGCCAAAGGGCACTGAGCAGCGACTGGTAGTGGTTCCACGTTTCTCCCGCTGCCTCCCCCTGGATGAGTTGCCACAATTCCAGATCTGCCCGACTGTGCGGTGTGCGCTGCAGCGCCTGGGGTTGCCAGAGCGCAATTTCGGTTTGCTCATCTGCGCTGAGGCTCCGTTCGCTGATCAGCCGGATGCCGCGCAAGATGCGCAGCGGGTCCTCGGCCAAGCGGCACACCGCCTGGGGCAGGGCACGCAGGGTGCGACGGTCCAGATCGCTGCGGCCAGAAAACGGATCGATCCACCTGCCACCCGGAGTCAGGGCGATGGCGTTCACCGTAAAGTCGCGCCGGCTGAGGTCTTGGTCGATGGTCGCTGCGAAGTCAACTCGGCGCGGGTGACGGGCGTCCAGGTACTCGCTCTCTTGGCGTAGCCGGGCGAGATGGTAGGTGGCGTCTGGACTCTTGACCTGGACCACGCCGTAGCCTAGGTCGCGCACCCGACCGACGGGTGAGAGCCACTGCCGAAGCTCGACGGCCGAAGCCGATGTGGCGAGGTCAATCTCGCGCCAGGGCCGCCCGAGCAGGGCATCGCGGACGGCGCCACCGACCAGCACGACCAGCTGACCCCTGCGCTCCAGTTCCGTGCTGACCGGCTGGGCCTGGGTGAGTAGGGACGTTACCAGGTCCAATCGACCACACCCTTAGCCAGTGAGGACTGCCAGCAAGAGAGCGGCGGGGCCATCTGGCCCCGCCGTCCGATCAGCGCTTGGAGAACTGCGACGCCTTGCGGGCCTTCTTCAGTCCGTACTTTCGGCGTTCTTTGACCCGGGGGTCCCGGGTTAAGAGGCCAGCTTGCTTCAACTGTGGATGAAAATTGGAGTCGATGCGCAGCAACACCCGAGCCAGGGCGTGACGCACGGCGCCGGCCTGGCCGCTGACGCCTCCGCCGCGCACCGTGGCGGTGATGTCAAAGCTGCCTTGGGTCCCGGTCAGGATCAGCGGCACTTGGGCATAGGCACGCATGGTCGTGACCGGGAAGTACTCTTCGAGCGGGCGGTCGTTCACCTTAATCGTGCCGTTGCCTGGCCGCACGTAGATGCGGGCTACGGCCTCCTTGCGTCTGCCGACCGCGAACACGGCATCACTGGCCATGGGCAACCTCCCTCAAAACTGGCTGCTGGGCCTCATGCGGATGCGTCGGCCCGACGTACACCTTCAACTTGGTGAACAATTGGCGACCTAGTTTGTTCTTCGGCAACATACCCCGGACCGCCCGTTCCACAGCCCGCTCGGGGTGCTTGGCCAAGACTTGGCCGAGCGTCTCTTGGCGCAGCCCTCCGGGGTATCCGGTATGCCGGCTGTACACCTTATCGGTCAGCTTCTTGCCGGTGACCCGTACCTTCTCAGCGTTCACCACCACCACGAAATCGCCCATATCGACGGAAGGCGTAAAGGTGGGTTTGGTCTTGCCGCGCAGGATCGAAGCCACTTCCACTGCCAGACGACCAAGAACCTGGTCTTTGGCATCGACCAGAATCCAGTTTCGCTCTGCAGTTTGGGTGGTCACCATCGGAGTTTGGGTCACGGGTGCTCCTCCTTGTGGGCCGAAGACAGCCAACGATTAGTGTCTCCCAGACTCTGGGCCGGTGTCAAGAAAGGTCGGATCCGAATAGTGGACCTGGACTAGGGTCAGTCCTCTGGCTGCTGCTGTATGGCCGGCCAGGGCCCTGTCCCGCCCGGCTAAGATGGCCTCCATGCTGTCCGCTGGCCGCTTGTGGCGGCCGACCTCAATCAGTGTGCCGGCGATGTTGCGGGCCATGTGGTACAGAAAGCCGCTGGCTGTCATCTCGACACAGACGAGGCCGTCTGCGAGCGTCTGCACGACCACCCGCTGCATTGTCCGCTGCCCGACCAGATGCTGACGGCCGGAAAAGCTGAGGAAGTCGTGGGCACCCGTCAGTGTGCGGGCTGCCTGGGCCATCGCCTCTGTGTCCAAGGGCGGTCCTACCTGCAGGCTGAACCGACGGTAGATCGGCCGTGGTGCGCTGGCGGTGTCAATCAGGTAGCGGTAGGTCTTGGCCACGGCATGGCGCCGGGGGTCGAAACTGGCAGGTGTTGGCGCAGCCGACAGCACACGCAGATCGGCGGGCAGGTGAGCGTTCAGGGCAGCCGGCCAGCGCTCCGAGACCATCTGGGAGGTGGTGTCGAAGACGACCACCTGACCTAGGGCATGCACGCCCGCATCGGTACGGCTCGCCCCCTGGAGCACAACGGGGTGTTTGGCCAGCCGACTGATCGCTGCTTCCAAGGTTCCTTGCACCGTGCGCCCCTTGTCTGCGCTCTGCCGCTGGAAGCCGGCGAAGTCCGTCCCCTCGTAGCAGACAATCAGCTTCAGGCGCACCAGCTAGACCAGTTCGAGGAGTACCATCGGCGCGCTATCGCCGCGCCGCTCGCCCATTTTCAGGATCCGGGTATAGCCGCCGGGCCGGTCCCGGTACTTCGGGGCGATGCCCTCGAACAGCTTGGTCACCGTATCCTCATCGAACAGGTAGGACGCCACCCGCCGGCGATTGGTGAGATTGTCCAGCTTGGCGGTGGTGATCAGTTTTTCGGCGATTGACGAGACCTCCTCGGCGCGCGCCGCCGTGGTCACGATCTTGCCGCTCTTAAAGAACGACGTCACCTGACTGCGGAACATCGCCCGCTGGGCCTGCCAGTTTCGCCTGAGTCGTCTCTCCGGCATGACTAGCCCTCCACCTTGCGGAAGCTGAGGCCCATCTGCTCCAGCTTCTCGCGCACTTCGTCCAGGGACTTGGTGCCAAGGTTGCGCACCTTCTTGATCTCTTCCTCGTCTTTTTGCACCAGCTCGTACACCGAGTTGATGCCAGCCCGCTTCAGGCAGTTGTAGGAGCGCACCGACAGGTCCAGCTCCTCAACCGGCATCTCTCGGATGCGGTCCTCGACAGTGGCTGTATGAGCACTTCCGGCACCTGTGTCGGCGGTTCCTGAGAGGCCAACAAACAGCCGCAGGTGGTTGGTCAGAATACCGGCAGAAATTGCCACGGCCTGCTCCGGAGACACAGCACCGTTGGTCCACAGCTCCAGCTCCAGGCGGTCGTAGTCCGTGACCTGACCGACCCGGGTATCGCTGATCGTGTAGTTGACCCGCCGCACCGGTGAGAACATGGCGTCCACCGGGATCAGACCGATTGGGGCGTCCGGGTGCTTGAGCTTGTCGGCACCGACATAACCCCGGCCCCGCTCGACCGTGATCTCCATCTCCAGATTCGCGCCCTTGGTCAAGGTGGCCAGCACCTGATCAGGGTTGAGCACATCGAGATCTGGGTCCTTGATCACATCGCCAGCCTTGACCTCACCTGCGCCCTTGGCCTCGATGCGGATGGTCTTTGGTTCTTCGGTGTGCAGCCGGACGTTCAATGACTTCAGATTGAGCACGATGTCGGTGGTGTCTTCGACAACACCAGGGATGGTGGAGAACTCGTGGAGCACGCCTTCGATCTTGACGGCAGTCACGGCAGCGCCCGGGATCGATCCGAGCAAAATCCGCCGCAGCGAGTTGCCCAACGTGATGCCGTAGCCTCGCTCCAGGGGCTCAACGACAAAGCGGCCATAGGTGCCACCGTTGTCCAGTTCGGCGACGGCGATGGTCGGGACGGTGGTGTCGGTCACGCTCACAGCCCCCTCGCTCACCTTGAGTAAAGCTCCACGATCATGTGCTCCTCGACCGGCGTATCGATCTCAGCTCGTTCCGGCAGGCGCAGGAAGGTGCCTTCCAGTTTGTCCATGTCGACCTCGAGCCAATCCGGGATGACCCGGCCTAACGCCAACTGCTGCAGATTCTCATAGCGAGGGTTCTTGCGGCTGCCCTCGACCACCGAGATCTTGTCTCCGGGCCGGACCAGCATCGACGGAATCGACGCCTTGGTGCCGTTGAGCAAGAAGTGGCCGTGGCGGACCATTTGACGGGACTCTGGGCGGGATCCGCCTAGGCCCATCCGGTACACCACATTGTCCAGTCGCCGCTCCAGAAGTTGCAACATGCGCTCGCCGGTTGCGCCGGTGGACCTCTGCGCCCGTTCGAAGTTGTTGCGGAACTGAGACTCCATCAGGCCGTAGTAGCGCTTGGCCTTTTGCTTCTCGCGCAACTGCAGTCCGTAGCCGGACAGCTTGCGCCGACCCAGTCCGTGCTGGCCTGGCGGCACACCGCGCTTTTTCACGGGACATTTATCTGTATAGCACTTCTCAGCCTTCAGGAAGAGCTTGGTTCCCTCCCTGCGGCAGAGTCGGCAGACCGGTCCAGTCTCTCTCGCCATGGTGTTCGCTCTTCCTCCTAGACCCGCCGCCGCTTGGGCGGTCGGCAGCCGTTATGTGGGATCGGTGTAACGTCCCGGATCATGGTGACTTCCAGCCCAGCCGTCTGCAGTGAGCGGATCGCCGCTTCGCGTCCGGCCCCCGGCCCCTTCACCCAAACCTCTACCTCGCGCATGCCCTGATCCATTGCCTGCTTGGCCGCCGCCTCGGCTGCCACCTGAGCTGCAAACGGGGTCGACTTCCTCGATCCCTTGAAGCCCTGCATCCCTGAAGACGCCCAGGCCAATGAATTCCCAGTGGGATCGGTAATGGTGACAAGCGTGTTGTTGAATGTGCTCTTCACATGGGCGATGCCGCGCTCCACATGGCGCCGCTCACGCTTTTTGGGACGACTTCCGGTCCGCTTAGGCACGAAGGGGCCCCCTCTCTCGGTTGCTGGTCGTCATGTGGGTCATACCTTCTTCCGCTTTACGCCGACGGTGCGCCGGGGTCCCTTGCGGGTGCGGGCGTTGGTATGCGTCCTCTGGCCGTGCACAGGCAGTCCGCGCCGATGGCGCACGCCACGGTATGCCGAGATCTCGACCAAGCGGCGGATGTTCATCGCCGTGTCGCGCTGCAGATCCCCCTCCACCCGGTAGCCCTTTTCCACTGCATCGCGCAGCCGGGTCACCTGGTCCTCGGTGAGGTCGCGCACCCGGGTGCTGGGGTCCACCTCGGTGTCGGTCAGAATCTTTTTGGCGAGGCTGGGGCCAATACCAAAAATGTACGGCAAAGCCGCTTCAATCCGCTTTTCGCGAGGCAAGTCGACGCCTGCGATACGTGCCATATGATCCCTCCTTATCCCTGAGCCTGCTTGTGCTTGGGGTTCTCACAGATGACGAAGACCCGGCCCTGACGGCGCACGATCTTGCATTTCTCACACATCTTCTTGACCGACGGTCGAACCTTCATGATTGTCCCTCCAACTCACTTCAGTCGATACGTGATACGGCCCCGAGTCAGATCGTATGGAGAAAGTTCAATGGTCACTCGGTCGCCGGGCAAGATGCGAATGAAGTGCATCCGGAGTTTGCCGGAGATATGGGCCAAGACCTTGTGGCCATTATCCAGCTCAACGCGAAACATGGCGTTGGGCAACGGCTCAACCACTCGTCCCTCCACCTCGATCGTGTCCTCCTTGGGCATCCTCCGCACCTCCTCTCCCGGTGACTTGGGTCCTGATGGCGTCCAGCTCCCGATTTAGCTCGTGGTCGTCCGGCCGATAGGATTGCGCTCGCCACTCTTGCAGCCGCTCGGTGGTAGCCTCTACCACCTCGAGATGGCGAACGTTCTTGGGCTTGGGACGGGCTACCAGATGGAGCTTGCCATCGGCGATCAGGCATCGTGCTTGGGCATGGCCGACAACCATGAACAGTCGGTCCCGGTCACGTCCCCGCGTAGACCTTACCAAGTCGCCGTTGGCAGGCACTTCGGCCATTTTACACCACCGTCAGCACGATCGGCTCGTCCGCCACGGCCACCGTGTGCTCGAAGTGTGCAGATGGGCGACGGTCCCTAGTGCGGATGGTCCAACCATCGGCATCAACCTCGATCTCCGCCGAGCCCAGATTGATCATCGGCTCGATGGCCAGGGTCATCCCTTCGCGCAACACCAAGCCCTGGCCCGGGGGACCATAGTTCACCACCATCGGGTCCTCATGCATCTGGCGGCCGATGCCATGACCGGCCAACTCGCGCACGATGCCATAGCCATGGACGCGCACGGTTTCTTCCACGGCGTTGGAGATGTCCGACAAGTGGTTCCCCGGCACCGCTTGGCGGATCGCACGCTGCAACGAGGTCTCCGTCACCTGCATCAGCCGGGCCACGTCCGCCCTCACTTCGCCCACTGCCACCGTGGTTGCCGTGTCGCTGTGCCAGCCGTCCAGAATGACGCCGAGGTCGATCGAGACGATATCGCCATCTTTCAGGCGGCGGTCGCTGGGAATGCCATGCACGACCTCTTCGTTGACACTGGCGCAGATGTTGGCCGGATATCCCTCGTAACCCATGAACGAGGGGATCGCCCCAGCTCCCAGGATCTGCTGCTCGGCCAGCCGGTCCAACTCCAGCAGGCTGACCCCTGGACGCACTGCCTGGCACAGGGTCTCCCGCACCTCGGCGGCCAGTCGGCCAGAGCGACGCATGGTGGCGAGCTCGTCTGAGCGCTTGATCACGACCATCCGATCGCCTCCTTCAGGCGCGCCGCCACCTGGTCCTGGCTGCCCATTCCATCGACGGCAGTCAGTCGCTTTCCTTGCTCGTAAAACGCGATCAGAGGCGCCGTCTTTTCGTCGTAGACGGCCAACCTGCGGGCCACGGTCTCCGGTTGGTCGTCGGTGCGCTGGATCAACGTGCCACCACACACGTCGCAGATGCCGCTGTGCCGCGGCGGCTGGCTCGTCAGCTGGTAGATGCGCTGGCAGCTCTGGCAGGTCAGGCGCCCACTGAGGCGGGCGATCAGTTCAGCTCTCGCCACTTCGACCAGAATAGCTACGGCCGGCTGCCGGCCGAGGTCTGCCAGCAGTTGATCTAACATCTCAGCCTGCGGTGCGGTGCGCGGGAACCCGTCCAAGAACACCCCGCCCCGAGCATCGGGAGCAGCCATCCGCTCCTTGATCAGATCGATGATCAAGGGGTCTGGCACATATTCTCCGCGCTCCATAAACCCGTTCGCCTGTAGGCCGAGGGGGCTTTGGGCCGCGACCGCCGCTCTGAGAATGTCTCCGGTGGAGATGTGTGGCCAGTGCGATTCGGCGGCCAAACCAGCCGCCTGAGTCCCCTTGCCAGCCCCAGGTGGCCCCAGCAGCACCACGGTCTGTGCGCTCATCGCAAGAACCCCTGGTAATTCCGCATGATCAACTGTGCCTGGATCTGCTTGATCGTCTCCACCGTGACCATCACCACAATCAGCAGCGCCGTGCCACCGAAGTAGATATTGGGGATATTGGTGAGTCCGACCATCAAAGTCGGCATAATGGCGATGATACCCAGAAACAGTGCGCCCATCACGACCAGCCGGGAGGCCACACGCGTCAGGTATTCGGCCGTCGGCTTGCCCGGGCGGATGCCGGGGATGAAGCCGCCGTACTTCTTGAGGTTGTCGGCGACGTCATCGGGCTTGAACACGATGAACGTGTAGAAGAATGTGAAGGCGACCACCAGACAGAACTGCAACACCAGGTTCAATGGCTGGCCAAAGGCGATCGCACCAGCGATCGAGTGCAACACAGCATTATTCCAATAAGACGCCAGGGTCTGAGGCAAGATCAGCAGTGCGATCGCAAAGATGACCGGAATCACACCGGCAGGGTTCATCTTGATCGGCAGATGGGTGGTGGTGCCCTGATACATGCGCCGGCCAACCATTCGTTTCGCGTACTGCACGGGGATTCGTCTTTCTGCCTCGGTGAAGGCCACCACCCCGGCGATCACGGCGGCACCCACCACCAGTAGCAGCAGCACGCTGAAGATGCTGACCGTACCTGCCTGCAGGTAACTGAACAGGGTGCCCACGCCTCCTGGAAGCTGGGCCACGATGCCAGCGACGATGATCAGGGAGATGCCGTTGCCGATGCCGTACTCAGTGATCAGTTCGCCGATCCACATCAGCAAGACGCTGCCGACGGTCAGGGTCAGGGCAATGATGACGATGGTGCCCAAACCAGGGGTCTTCACCACACCGGCCAATCGAGACAGGGTGATGGTCGTTCCGAACGACTGCACCAGAGCCAATGCGACGGTCAGGTAGCGAGTGTACTGCGTGATCTTCTTCTGGCCCTCTTGGCCTTCCTTGGACAACTCCTCCAAGGACGGGATCACCGTGGTCAGCAGCTGCATGATGATCGAAGCGTTGATGTAGGGAAAGATCGACATGGCAAAGATCGAAAAGGTGAAGAAGGCACCGCCGGAAAACAGGTTGAGCAAGCCGAACAAGCTGACCTGACTGGATTGCAGGGCAGCTTGTAATGTCGTTGCATCGACGCCCGGCACCGGAATCCACACACCCATTCGGAAGATCAAAAACATCAGTAGGGTGAACAGCAGCCGGCGTCTGAGATCGCCGGTGACGTGCACTGCCTGGTTCATCCCCTGCAACATTAGAGAACCTCGCAGCTGCCGCCGGCAGCCTCGATTTTCGCCTTGGCGGACTCTGAAAAGGCGTGCGCCCGAACCGTCAGTTTCTGACTGAGGTCGCCGCTACCCAACACCTTGACCGGTCCAGGCCGACGAACCACGCGCTTTTCCCGCAACAGGTCCGGCGTGATCTCGCTGACTCCCAGTGCGGCCAGGACTCCGACATTCACCACGTTCACGGTCTTCGGCTCCAGCGGTGTGAAACCGCGAATCGGCATGCGGCGTTGCAGCGGCATCTGACCGCCCTCAAACCCGGGGCGGATGCTGCCGCCAGCGCGCGCCTTCTGACCCTTATGGCCACGGGTCGAGGTCTTGCCATGGCCGGAGCCGATGCCGCGACCAATCCGCTTCCTAGGATGACGGGCGCCTTCGGCCGGATGCAGGTCACCGAGGTTCATTTGGCCGTGGGCTCCTTTCGAGGCTTACTTTTGGCCGGAGCCTTGGCAGCGGCCGCCGCAGGGGCGACCTTGACCTTGGCCGCGGCTTCAGGCTTCTTCTTGGCCGGAGCCTTGGCTGCGGGTTTGGCTGCGGGTTTGGCTACGGGCTTGGCTGCGGGCTTTGCGGCCACCTTGGGTGCACCCACCGCCTTTGCGTCTGCCTTGGCCCCAACCGTGGTCTTGACCGTGGCTGCCGCCGTCATCTTGGGCGTCGATGCAGCTGACGCACGCGGCTTGGCGGTGACAGCGGCCGGTAGGCTCGGCTCGGCCTGGGCCGGACGATGGCGGCGAAAGGTCGGTGTGACCTCTTGGTCCATGACCTCTTCGGTGGCCACCAGGTGTGTGATCTTGCGCACCATGCCGCGCAGCGACGGCGTGTCGCGCCGCACTACCGACTGGTGCATCCGGCGCAGACCCAGCGCCCTGGCGGTGTCCATCTGGTCTGACTCATAACCGTGCACGCTCTTGACCAGGGTGATCCTCAGCATTGCCTGTGCCATATCAGCCGATCAGCTCCTCAACCGCGTCCTCGCGCCGACGCATGCGGGCCACTTCTTCGCGGCTGCGCAATTGCTTGAGGGCATCGACGGTGGCACTGACCACATTGTGTGGGGTGTTGGAACCCAATGATTTGGTGACGATGTCGCGCAAGCCCACCATCTCCATCACCGCCCGCACCGAGCCACCAGCGATAATGCCCGTTCCCTCACGAGCCGGCTTGATCAGGACCTGGCCCGCCCCATGGTGCCCGAGCACCTCATGCGGAATGGTCGTGCTGACCATCGGCACGGTAAACAGGTGCTTCTTGCCCTTGTCGATGCCCTTGCGAATCGCCTCAGGAATCTCTTGCGCCTTGCCCAGACCAACGCCGACTCGGCCCTTTTGGTCCCCGACCACGACCAGCGCCGAAAAGGAGAAGCGGCGTCCGCCCTTCACCACTTTGGCAACCCGGTTGATCGACACCACTCGCTCTTGGAATTCGGAGTCCCGTTCAGAGCGGCGGTCCCGTTCACGATCTCTGCGTGCCAGTGCGAAAACCCCCCTTCATCGCTGCGCTCAAAATTTCAATCCGGCGGCTCTGGCTGCATCCGCCAGGGCAGCAACCCGGCCGTGGTACAGGTACCCGCCACGGTCGAACACCACCTGGTCGATGCCCTTGGCCAGCGTCCGTTCCGCCACCAACTGTCCCACTTGCTTGGCTCCGTCGATGTTCCCACCGGCGGCCTTCGCCCGCAGGGCCTGGTCCAAGGAACTGGCAGCCACCAAGGTGTGCCCGCTCTGGTCGTCCACCACCTGGGCGTAGATATGTTTCAGGCTCCGATAGACCACCAGCCTGGGACGGCCAGGCATTCCGGACACCTTTCCTCTCACCCGGCGGTGGCGCATCTCCCGCCGCTCGTTGCGATCCTCTCGCTTGTGCATGGGCGCCTCCTACTTCTTTCCGGCCTTGCCGACCTTGCGCTTGACCCGTTCACCCTGGTAGCGGATACCCTTACCCTGGTACGGCTCAGGCGGCCGCACCGAACGGATCTTGGCCGCCAGTTCGCCGACCGTCTCCCGGTTGGCGCCTTTGACCACGACCACCGCCGGCTGCGGCACCTCGAACTGAATACCAGGCGGCGGCACGATTTCCACCGGGTGGCTGTGGCCAACGGTCAGGGTCAGGGTCTGGCCGCTCAGCGCTGCCCTGTAGCCGACGCCCTGCAATTCGAGCCGGCGCTCGAAGCCGGCCGACACGCCGGTCACCATGTTGGCAACCAGCGCTCGATTCAGCCCGTGCATGGCCCGCACCTCGGGCGTGTCCTGACCTCTGGTCAGCTGCAGCACCCCATCTTGGTGTGAGATGCCGAGGCGGTGATCGATCGTGCGTGAGAGGTGGCCCTTCGGTCCCTTGACCGAGACAAAGCCCCCCTGCAACTCGATCTCCACGCCGGGCGGCACCGGAATGGGACGCTCGCCTACCCGTGACATCTTCTCAGCTCCTCACCAAATGTAGGCCAAGATCTCGCCGCCGAGTCCCAGCCGACGCGCCTCTTGGTCCGTGACGATGCCGCGAGAGGTGGACACAATGGCCACACCCAAACCACCCAGCACCTTTGGCACCTCGTCCTTGCCGGCATACACCCGCAGGCCGGGGTGGCTGATCCGGCGCAGTCCCTGCACCACCCGGCTCTTGTTGGCGCCGTACTTCAGGTGCAGCCGCAGGTACGGATGGCCATCTTTGGTGGTGCGCTCGTAGCGGCGAATGAATCCCTCCGCCTGCAGGATGTGGGCGATCGCCTCCTTGACGTGAGAGGTCGGCATCTCCACCTGCTCGTGGTGCGCACCACTGGCGTTGCGGATGCGGGTCAGCATATCTGCAATGGGGTCAGTCATCATTGGCGCACACCTCCTACCAGCTGGACTTGGTCACGCCGGGAAGCTCTCCGCGCTGCGCCCGTTGCCGGAAGCAGTGGCGGCAAAGGCCGAACCGGCGCATAAAGGCTCTGGCCCGACCGCACCCGAGGCAGCGGTTGTAGGCCTGGGCCTTGAACTTGTGCGGCCGGGCGGCCCGGATCACCTGCGACTTCTTTGCCATGCTCCTCCACCTCTCAGTGTCTGAACGGGAGACCGAGACTGGTCAAAAGCTCTCTGCCCTCTTCGTCGGTTGCGGCCGTGGTCACAACTGTCACATCCATGCCGCGCACCTGGTCGATCTTGTCGTACTCAATTTCGGGGAACAATAACTGCTCCTTGAGCCCGAGTGAGTAGTTGCCTCGGCCATCGAATCCGCCTTCGGAAAGACCCCGAAAGTCCCGGACCCGGGGCAGAGCGGTCGACACCAGTCGGTCCAAGAAGTCGTACATCCGCTCGCCGCGCAACGTGACCTTGACCCCAATGGCCATGCCCTCACGCACCTTGAAGGCCGAGATGGAGTGCTTGGCCTTGGTGATCACCGGCTTTTGACCGGTGATGATCGCCATGTCAGCAGCTGCAGAATCGAGTAGCTTGGAGTTCTGAATCGCCGCCCCGACCCCCATGTTGACCACGATCTTGTCCAAGCGCGGCACCTGGTGAAAATTGCGGTATCCAAACCGCTTGGTGAGCGCTGGTACCGACTCCTGGCGCCACTTGTCGCTGAGACGTGCCACCTTCGCTCCCCCTTTCAATCGAGCACGGTGTCACAGTTGGCGCAAAGGCGCTGGCTGTGCCCGTCCTCTTTCATCTGGCGCTTCACCTTCACCGGCTGGTGGCAGTGTGTGCAGTAGAGCATCACGTTGGAGGCATCGATGGCGCCCTCCTTGGTGATGATTCCACCTTGCATGATCTTCTGGGTAGGCTTTTGATGGTGCTTTTGCTTGTGCACACCTTCGACCACCAGCCGACCCTTGTCGGCGATCACCTTGAGCACTTTGCCGCGACTGCCACGGTCCTTGCCTGAGATCACGACCACTGTGTCGCCCCGCTTGATGCTCGCCATCTCACATCACCTCCGGAGCTAAGGAGACGATCTTCATGAACTCGCGCTCGCGCAGTTCCCGGGCCACCGGTCCGAAGATGCGGGTGCCGCGGGGCTCCCGATCGTCACGCAAGATCACCGCTGCGTTGTCGTCAAAACGGATGTGCGAACCATCTGGCCGTTGCTGCGCTGTACGAGTGCGAACCACGACGGCGTGCACGACATCGCCCTTCTTGACCTGACCGCCGGGCGCCGCCACCTTGACCGACGCCACGATCACGTCGCCGATGCGCGCATAACGCCGGGTCGAACCTCCGAGCACCTGAATGCACATCAGTTCCTTCGCACCGGTGTTGTCCGCAACGTTGAGCCTGGTTTGGGACTGGATCACGACCTAGCCTCCTAACCCTTGTGGGCGGCCACGATTTGGGCTACCCGCCAGCGCTTGTCACGGGACAGTGGGCGCACCTCGACGATCTCGACTAGGTCACCGACCTTGGCCTGGTTCGCCTCGTCGTGGGCCTTCAGGCGCGTGGTCTTGCGAATCCGCCGGCCGAACACCGGGTGCTCGGTCAGCCGCTCTACCTCGACCACCACCGTCTTGTCCATCTTGTCGGACACCACCAGTCCGGTACGAACCTTGCGCTGGTTGCGCCCTGCCGCCTGGTCGCTCATGCCCTCTCCTCCTCAGCCAGCTGCCGTTCGCTCCAGATGGTAGCCACTCGCGCGATGTCCTTGCGCACCTGGCGGATTCTGGACGGGTTCTCCAGCCGGCTGGTCGCCGCTTGAAAGCGCAGGTTGAACAACTCGGTCTTCAGTTGGCTGAGCTTGCCGGTCAGTTCCGTGTCACTCAACTGGCGCACCTCAGACGCTTTCATGAGCCATCTCCCCGCCCGTCTCCCGGGCCACGAACTTGGTGGCGATCGGCAGTTTGTGCCCAGCTAGCCGCATCGCCTCTTTGGCGGTGGCCTCGTCGACGCCGGCCATCTCGAACATGACCAGACCGGGCTTGACGACGGCGACGTAGTACTCGATCGGGCCCTTGCCGGACCCCATCCGCACCTCGGCCGGCTTTTTCGTGTACGGCTTGTCCGGGAAGATGCGAATCCACACCTTGCCGACCCGCTTGATGTGGCGGGTGAGCGCCACTCGGGCTGACTCGATCTGACGGTCGGTGATCCAGGCCGGCTCCATCGCCATCAGACCGTAATCGCCGAAGTGCACGGTATTGCCCCGAGTCGCCTGCCCCGCACGACGGCCACGCTGCTGCTTGCGGTACTTGCTGCGCTTAGGGGCCAGCATCAGGCACCACCTCCCGGTACCACCTGGGCCACCGGCGGCTGGAAGGTCTGGGCCTCACCAGTGGCTGCCGAAGCGGCTTGCGGCTCGCGCGGTGCCTGCCCCGGGTAGATCTCGCCCTTGTTGATCCAGACCTTGACTCCAATTTGGCCATAGGTGGTCTTGGCCTCGGCGAACCCGTAGTCGATGTCTGCCCGCAGGGTATGCAGCGGCACAGACCCTTCCCAGTACCACTCCTTGCGGTGCATCTCCGCACCACCCAGGCGGCCAGCGACCATCACCTTGATGCCCTTGGCGTTTTGGCGCATGGCCCGCTGAACGGCCTGACGCATTGCCCGCCGAAACGCCACCCGCCGCTCCAGGGCCGTAGCCACGGACTCGGCGACCAATTGAGCTTCGACGTCCGGGCTTTTGATCTCGATGATGTTGACGAACGTCTGCTTATCCGTCATCGCCTCCAGGCGACGGCGCAGCGCCTCCACACCTTGGCCGCCCTTGCCGATCACGACGCCCGGCTTGGCTGTGTGGATGTACAGGCGCACCCGATTGGTGGCCCGTTCGATCTCGATCTTGGCGATGCCGGCGTTAGCCAGCTGGTGCTTCACCTGTTTGCGCAAGAGGTCATCTTCGACCAGGTTGCTGACGTAGTTCTTGCGGCCGAACCACCTGGAGTCCCAGGTGTAGATGACGCCGATGCGCATTGACTTTGGATGGACCTTCTGACCCACGCTGACTATCCCTCCCTCTCGCTGACCACGATCGTGATGTGCGACGTTCGCTTCAAGATGGCGAACATCTGGCCGCGAAATCGAGGGTGTGCCCGTTTCAGGGTTGGGCCCTCATCGACCATGGCCTGGGATACGACCAGATCGTCGCGATCCATCTGAAAATTGTTCTCAGCGTTGGCCACCGCCGACTTCAGTACCTTGGCCACCACCGGAGAGGCGGCCTTAGGGGTGAAGTTAAGGATGGCCAAAGCCTGATCTACCTGCTTGCCTCGGATCTGATTGACCACGATCCGCACCTTGCGAGGAGCGATCCGGATGTGGCGGGCGATGGCCTTGGCGCTGCCGCTGACTGTCGTTGCCATTACTTCAGCGCCGAGGAACGCTCGGTGTGCGCCCCATGTCCCTTGAAGGTCCGTGTGGGCGCAAACTCGCCGAGGCGGTGGCCGACCATCTCCTCAGTCAAAAACACCGGCACGTGCTTTCTGCCGTCATGGACGGCGAGGGTGTGACCAACCATCTCCGGCATGATCACAGCCGCCCGAGCCCAGGTCTTGATGATCCGCTTCTCGCTCTGGCGGTTCATCAAGGTAATCTTGGCCATCAGCGACTCCGGCACGTACGGACCCTTCTTGGTAGAACGTCCCATGGCTTCCTCCCTACCGCTTCTTCCGACGGCTGACGATCATTCGGCTGGATGCCTTCTTCTTCTTGCGGGTGACCTTGCCCATGGTCGGCTTGCCCCAAGGCGACACCGGAGACGGCCGTCCGATCGGGCTCTTGCCTTCGCCGCCGCCATGCGGGTGGTCCACCGGGTTCATCACCACGCCGCGCACGGACGGGCGCCATCCCTGCCAGCGGCGGCGTCCGGCCTTGCCGTGCGACTCGTTCTCGTGCTCCAGGTTGCCGACCTGACCGACGACGGCCCGGCAAGTCTCCAGCACATAGCGCTGCTCACCGGACGGCAAGCGGAGCAGGACCAACCCCTGATCCTTGGCCATGATCTGCACCGAAGCCCCGGCGGAACGGGCCATCTGGGCACCGCGGCCCGGTGCCAGTTCGATGGCGTGCACCTGGGTGCCGACCGGGATGTCCTTGAGCGCCAGAGCATTACCCGGTCGGATCTCAGCGGTGGGGCCGCTCATCACGGTGTCGCCGAGCTTGAGTCCAACCGGAGCCAAGATGTAGGCCTTGGCACCGTCGGCATAGGCGATCAGGGCCAGCCGGGCGGAGCGGTTGGGATCGTACGCCATCTCCTTGACCACACCGGGGACACCGTCATTCTTGCGCTTGAAGTCGACCAGCCGGTACTGGCGCTTATGGCCGCCACCGCGATGCCGGGTGGTCATCCGGCCCTGGTTGTTGCGGCCGCCATGACTGCCCTGGCCCTCCAGCAAAGACTTCTCAGGCTGCTTTTCCGTCAGCTGGGTGAAGTCGGGGATGGCCATCTGGCGGCGGCCAGGCGATGTCGGATTGAAGGTCTTGACCGGCATCAGCTACACCCCCTCGAAGAATTCGATGGATTTGCCAGGGGCCAACTGCACGACAGCCTTTTTCCAGTCCGACTGATAGCCGGAGGTCTTGCCCTGACGACGCAGCTTGCCGTGCACCCGGCTGGTACGGACCGCCGTCACTGGCACCTTAAAGAAGGTCTCCACGGCATGGCGGATCTCCGGCTTGGTGGCCTTGGGGTGCACGCGGAAGGTATACATGCCAAGCGCCATCTGAGCGTTTGACTTCTCCGTGACCAAGGGCCGGATCAGCACCTGCTCGACGTTCATCGGCCGCTCGCCTCCCCCAGCGCCAACAGCGCATCGTCGGTCAGCACCAGGCAACGGTGGCTGATCACCGCGAAGGCGTTCAGGTCCCGCACCATCATCGCCGCAGACCCCTGCAGGTTGCGGATCGACAACACGGCCTGACGATCCAGCTGTCCGGTGACCAACAGGGCGCCGGATGCTTCAACAGCTTGGAGCAAGGCGGCCATTTGCTGCGTCTTCGGGGCCTCAAAGCTGAGTTCCGACACCACGCGCACCTGGCCCTCCAGGGCTCGCTGAGCCAAGGCGGAGGCCAGCGCCTGCCGCTTCAGCCGAGCAGGGATGCTCAGCCGGTAGTCACGCGGCGTCGGACCGAAGACGATGCCACCCTTGCGCCAGTGCGGCGAACGGATAGAGCCCTGACGAGCCCGACCGGTGTGCTTCTGACGCCACGGCTTGCGCCCGCCGCCCCGGACCTGAGCCCGGGTCTTCACTGCCGATGTGCCCTGGCGCTGGTTGGCCATGTAAGCGACCAGTGCCTGATGCAAAAGCGCCTCGTTCACCGTGGACTCGAACACCTCGGGCAAGGTTGCCTCTCCGATCGCTTCGCCGATGGCGCTGTAGCGCGGCGCTTTCATGCCCTCACCCGTCCCTTGATCGCGTCGGTGATCTTCAGCAGAGTGCCGCGCGGACCAGGCACTGCGCCCTGGACCAAAATCAACTGCTGGTCGCCGTGCACAGCTACCACGACCAGATTCTGAACGGTCACCAGTTCATGCCCATAGCGGCCAGGCATCTTGCGGCCGCGAAAGACCTTGCCGCCGCCGCCAGACATGCGGGGACCGAGCGAACCGGTCCGCCGGTGGTACTTGGAGCCGTGGCCCATGGGTCCGCGGTGGAAATTCCATCTCTTGATCACGCCGCTGAACCCTTTGCCTTTGGTCAGACCGCTGACGTCCACCTTGGCGCCGGCCTCAAATTGGTCGACGGTCAACTCGTGACCGGCCTCGATCGAGCCGTCCAGGCCGCGCAACTCTCGGATTCGCTCTGGAGTAATCCCCAGCGCCTTGGTCTGGCCGGCCACGGGCCGGCTGGCCTTACGCCGGCTTCCGATCGCCACCACGGCGGCCTGGTAGCCGTCCTGGGCATCGGTTTTGACCCGCACCACCCGGCACGGCGGTGCGAGCAGGACCGTCACCGGCACCGCCTTACCGGCGTCGGTGAACACCTGCGTCATGCCCAACTTCTTCGCAAAGATTGCCCGGCTCATGTGATCCTCCTCAGAGCTTGATCTCGATGTCCACACCGGCCGGCATGTCGAGCCGCATCAGGGCGTCTACCGTCTTGGGTGTGGGCTCTAAGATGTCAATCAGGCGCTTGTGGGTGCGGATCTCATATTGCTCGCGGATGTCCTTCTCGCCGTTGGGGGCGGTCAGAATGGTGAACAGGCTGCGGTCGGTCGGCAGCGGAATCGGCCCCACCACCGTCGATCCGTGCCGCCTGACGGTGTCCACGATGCGCTCGGCCGACTGGTCGAGCACGCGGTGGTCGTAGGCCTTCAGTCGGATCCGGATCTTCTGCTTCGCCACCTTAGATCGCCGCCTTATTCCTTGATCTTGGTGACAACGCCGGCGCCGACCGTGCGGCCGCCTTCGCGAATGGCAAAACGCAGTCCCTCTTCCATGGCGATGGTGGAGATCAGCTCGATCTCCATCTTCACGTTGTCGCCCGGCACCACCATCTCGACGCCCTCCGGCAGGGCGACGGAGCCGGTGACATCCGTGGTGCGGAAGTAGAACTGGGGACGGTAGCCGTTGAAGAACGGGGTGTGACGCCCGCCTTCTTCCTTGGTCAAGACGTAGACCTCGGCAGAAAACGACTTGTGCGGCTTGATCGAGCCGGGCTTGGACAGTACCTGGCCACGCTCGATCTCTTCCTTGTCAATGCCGCGCAGCAGGCAACCGACGTTGTCTCCGGCCACGCCCTCGTCCAGCAGCTTGCGGAACATCTCGACGCCGGTGACCACGCTCTTCTTCGGCTTCTCGGTGAAGCCCACGACCTCGATTTCGTCGCCGACCTTGACCTTGCCCCGCTCGACACGGCCGGTGGCGACAGTGCCACGGCCGGTGATGGAAAACACGTCTTCGACCGGCATCAAAAACGGCTTGTCGACGTCGCGCTCAGGGGTCGGGATGTACTCGTCAACCGCGGCCAGCAGCTTGACGATCGGACCGCACCACTGGCAGTCTTCCTTGCCGCAACCGCACTCCAGCGCCTTCAGCGCTGAGCCGACGATCACCGGTACCTCATCGCCCGGATAGTCGTATGCGGAGAGTTCCTCGCGGACCTCAATCTCGACCAGTTCGATCAGCTCCGGGTCGTCCACCATATCCGCCTTATTCAGGAAGACGACGATCTTCGGCACGCCGACCTGGCGGGCCAGCAAGATGTGCTCACGGGTCTGCGGCATCGGGCCGTCGGTTCCGGCCACCACCAAGATCGCACCGTCCATCTGGGCGGCACCGGTGATCATGTTCTTCACATAGTCGGCGTGTCCCGGGCAGTCGACGTGGGCGTAGTGGCGGTTTTTGGTCTCGTACTCCACATGCTGAGTGTTGATGGTGATACCGCGTGCCTTCTCCTCAGGCGCGTTGTCGATCGAGTCGTAGGAACGAAACTCGGCGCCGCCGGAGGCGGCCAGCACCTTGGTGATGGCTGCCGTCAGCGTGGTCTTGCCATGGTCGATGTGACCGATGGTACCGATGTTGACATGGGGCTTGGTGCGCTCGAACTTCTTCTTGGACATGACTCTTCTCTGCCTCCTCCCCGCTAGGGGTCAGCTTAAGGAATCCCTACTTTGACTCGCCGCGGCTCTTGACCACGGCTTCGGTGATGTGACGAGGCACCGGGTCGTACTGGGCGAACTGCATGGTGTAGGTGCCGCGGCCCTGGGTCCGAGAGCGCAAGTCGGTGGCATATCCGAACATCTCGCCCAGCGGTACGGTGCCACGAATGACCTGCATGTGGCCCCTGGCCTCCATGCCTTGGATTTGGCCGCGCCGGCTGTTCAAGTCGCCGATCACGTCGCCCATATAATCCTCTGGCACGATCACCTCCACCATCATCACCGGCTCCAGCAAGGTCGGACTCGCCTTGGCGGCAGCCGACTTGACGGCCATCGAGCCAGCGATCTTGAACGCCATCTCAGAGGAGTCCACCTCGTGGTATGAGCCGTCGACCAGGGAGATCTTCATGTCGATGGTCGGATAGCCGGCCACCACGCCTGTCAGCAGTGCCTCCCGAACGCCGGCCTCGACCGGTGCCACGTACTCCCTGGGCACCACGCCGCCGACGATCTTGGACTCGAAGACCACACCGGCTCCCCGTTCCAGGGGTTCAACCTCAAGGTAGACATGGCCGTACTGGCCGCGGCCACCGGTCTGCCGGATGTACTTGCCCTCCGCCTTGGCCGGCTGGGCAATGGTCTCCTTGTATGCCACCTGCGGCTGACCGACATTGGCGGCCACCTTGAACTCTCTGAGCAGGCGGTCGACGATGATCTCGAGGTGCAGCTCACCCATGCCGGAGATGATGGTCTGCCCGGTCTCCTGGTCCGTCATCATCCGGAAGGTGGGGTCTTCCTCGGCCAGCTTGACCAGACTCTGGCCCATCTTGTCCTGGTCCACCTTGGTTTTAGGTTCGATGGCCACCGAGATGACTGGTTCCGGAAACTGCATCGACTCCAGAACGATGGGCTGAGTCTCGATGGTCAGCGTGTCGCCGGTGGTGGTGTCCTTGAGACCAACGGCCGCCACGATGTCGCCGGTCGCCACTTCGTGGACTTCCTCGCGGTGGTTGGCGTGCATCCGCAACAGGCGGCTGATCCGCTCGCGACGCCCCTTGGAACTGTTGTAGACGTACGACCCGGCGCTCAGCTTGCCGGAATAGACCCGGAAGAAGCACAGCTTGCCCACAAAGGGATCAGTGGCAATCTTGAAGGCCAGAGCCGAAAAGGGCTCGTCGTCAGACGCCGCCCGCACCGCCGGCTCTTCTGTTCCGGGCAGAATTCCGTTCACCGGTGGTACGTCGAGCGGCGACGGCAGGTAGTCGACAACCGCGTCCAGCAGGCGCTGCACACCCTTGTTGCGATAGGAGGCACCAGCCAGAACCGGCGTCAGCGTGTTGTCCAGGCAACCCTTGCGCAGAGCAGCCTTGATCTCATCGGGGGAAATCTCTTTGCCTTCCAAGTAGCGCTCCATCAAGACGTCGTCGTACTCGGCAGCTGCTTCCACCATCACCTCGCGCCAGTGTGCGACCTCGTCGCGCATCTCATCGGGAATGGCCTGCAGTTCACTCTTCTGACCCAAGTCGTCCAAAAAGATGACGGCCTGCATGTTGACCAGATCGATCAGACCGCGAAAGGTGGCTTCTTTGCCGATCGGCAGTTGGACTGGAATGGCCCGCGTGCCGAGGCGATCTTCCATCATGGCGATGGAATGAAAGAAGTCCGCACCCACCGAATCCATCTTGTTCATATAGGCGATACGGGGCACCTGATAGCGGTCTGCTTGCCGCCACACCGTCTCTGACTGCGGTTCGACGCCGCCCTTGGCGTCGAACACGGCGATGGCGCCGTCCAGCACGCGCAGGCTGCGCTCCACCTCGACCGTGAAGTCCACGTGCCCGGGCGTATCAATAATGTTGATTCGATAGTCGCCCCACAGGCAGGTTGTGGCCGCAGACGTGATGGTGATGCCGCGCTCTTGCTCCTGCACCATCCAGTCCATGGTGGCAGTTCCCTCGTGCACCTCGCCCAGCCGATGAACGCGTCCGGTGTAGAACAACATCCGTTCCGTGGTCGTGGTTTTGCCAGCATCGATGTGGGCCATGATGCCAATGTTCCTCAGATGGACGATCTCGTCCATCCGCTCCGGGGTCATCTTCTGATCCACCGCTTGTGCCATCCCCATCACCACCTGTAGTGGGCGAACGGCCGGTTGGCCTCCGCCATCCGATGCACGTCTTCACGCCGGCGCACGGCTCCACCCTGGCCGATGAAGGCGTCCGCCAATTCGCCGGCCAAACGCTCCACCATCGTCCGCTCCGAACGCTGGCGGGCGAACTGCACCAGCCACCTCAAACCGAGCGAGAGGCGGCGCTCCGGTCGAACCTCGACCGGCACCTGGTAGGTTGAACCGCCCACTCGACGGGGGCGGACCTCCAACACCGGCATAATGTTCTTGAGCGCGCCATCTAAAAGCTCCGGCGCCGGCTGGCCAATCTTCTGGCCGGCCAGATTGAACGCCCCATAGACGATCTTCTCGGCCTGGGTCTTATCGCCGGAGTGCATCACCTTGTTGGTCAGGCGCGTCACCACTTCCGACCCATACAGTGGGTCCGGGGCAAAGTGCCGATCCGGAATGTGGCCTCTCCTGGGCAAGGTGGGTCCCCCTCGTGTGGACTGTGCTACTTGGCCTGCGGCTTCTTGGCACCGTATCGGGAGCGTCCTTGGAACCTCTGGCCGACACCTGCGGCGTCAAGGGTACCACGGACGATGTGGTAACGCACACCGGGAAGGTCTGGGACGGCGCCGCCTCTGACCAGAACCACGGAGTGCTCCTGCAGATTGTGGCCGATGCCGGGAATGTAGGCGGTGATCTCCATGCCGTTGGTAAGTCGGACACGGGCGATCTTGCGCAGTGCCGAGTTCGGCTTACGGGGAGTGGTGGTCCTGACCTGCAGGCACACGCCTCGCCGCTGCGGCGAACCCTTGAGGGCCGGCGACGCCGACTTCACTGTCAGCCTCTTGCGGCCGTGTCTCACCAGCTGATTAATCGTCGGCACTCATCGAGCCCTCCTTGATCAGGGCGGCACAAGCCGCTCCTACCTCGATCCCCACTGCTCGGCCGAGTTCGGCCATGCCTGGCACTCGCACGATCTCGCATCCCCTCATCCGAGCGAGCTCGATCAGGGGAGCGATCAGCTTGTCATCGGCGTCGACGGCCACATACAGCACCTGGACCCGGTTCTGGTGCAGTCGCTTGGTCGTTTCTCTGAGCCCAACCACCTGGCCGCTGCGGTGTTTTCCGAGGCGGTTCACTGAGGTGCTCTCCACGCAGACACGCAGGCTATTGTACCGTCCGACCCCGGTGGTGTCAAACCTGGATCACGGGTTGTCCGCACCGGTGGCAAAGGCAAACGCCTCCTCCGACACCTCGCCGCGGGCGACCACCTGCAGATTGCGGTAGCGGGCGAGCCCAGTGCCTGCTGGCACCAGCTTGCCGATGATCACGTTCTCCTTGAGTCCGAGCAGATAGTCGGACTTTCCCTTGATGGCAGCATCCGTCAGCACCCGTGTCGTCTCCTGGAAAGAAGCCGCCGAGAGGAAGGAGTCGGTGGCCAACGACGCCTTGGTGATGCCTTGCAGCATCGGCTTGGCCACGGCCGGCTGGCCGCCGGCCTCGATCGCCTTGGCGTTCGCCTCTTCGAACTCAAAGATGTCGACCTGGCCGCCTGGTAACAGATCGGTGTCACCGGGCTCTTCAATCTTCACCTTGCGCAGCACCTGACGGACGATGACCTCGATGTGTTTGTCGTTGATGTCCACGCCCTGCAAGCGGTAGACAGCCTGAACTTCCTCGAGCAGGTATGTCTGTACGCCTCGCACTCCGCAGATCCGCAACAGGTCGTGCGGGTTGAGCGCACCTTCAGTGATCGGCTGGCCTGCCTCCAACTCCGCGCCCTCCGCGACCAGGACCCGCTCGCCAACCGGAATCGCATAGGTGGTGGTGGCACCGTCTTCCCGGCTGGCCACATCGATCTCGATCACGCCGTCTTCGTTGCGGGCGGCTGTGACCTGACCCGGGTGTTCGGCAATCTGGGCGATGCGCTTTGGCTTTCTGGCCTCGAACAGCTCTTCCACCCGCGGCAGACCCTGGGTGATGTCGTCTCCAGCCACACCCCCGGTGTGGAAGGTACGCATGGTGAGCTGGGTGCCGGGCTCGCCGATCGACTGAGCGGCAATGATGCCAACCGCCTCGCCGACTTCCACCGGCAGCCCGGTGGCCAGGTTTTTGCCATAGCAGACGGCGCACACGCCGCGTCTGGCCCGGCAGGTGAGCAGGGTGCGGATTCTCAGCTCGGTGAAGCCAGCCGCCACAATCGCCTGCGCCTCCGGCTCAGAGATCAACTGGGCGGCCTTGACGATCACCTTCTTGGTGGCTGGGTTGATCACGTCGTGGGTCGGGGCCCGGCCGATCAGCCGCTCTTCGAACGACTCGATCACCTGGCCGCCGTCATGGATGGCTGCCACGACCACACCGCGAGTGGTGCCGCAGTCGACCTCTCGGATGATCACATCCTGGGACACATCGACCAGGCGGCGCGTCAGGTAGCCCGAGTCTGCGGTCCGCAGTGCGGTGTCAGCGCCACCCTTTCTGGCACCGTGGGTGGAGGTGAAGTACTCGAGCACGGTCAGCCCTTCCCGGAACGATGCCCGAATCGGCAACTCGATGATCCGCCCTGAGGGGTCGGCCATCAGGCCGCGCATCCCGGCCAACTGGCCGATCTGCTGGAAGTTACCGCGAGCCCCCGAGTTCGCCATCATGTAGACCGGGTTGAAGGGGCTAAAGCTCTTCTGCAACGCCTCCAACACCAGCTGCTTGGCCAGTTCCCAAGTCTCAATCACCCGCAGATAGCGCTCATCATCGGTGATCAGGCCGCGTTGGAACTGGCGCTGAACGGCGTCCACCTTGGCCTCGGCATCGGCCAGAATCTGGCCCTTGGCCACTGGCACCTCGATGTCGGAGATGCCGATGGTGGTGCCGGCCTGGGTGGCGAAGTGAAATCCCATCTCCTTGATCGAGTCCAGCACCTCAGCCGTGGTACCGCTGCCGAACAGTTCGTAGCAGCGTCCCACCACCGCCGACAGCATCTTGCGGTCGATCACCTGGTTGTAGTAGCCAAGGGCCTCTGGCAGGCGCTCGTTGAAGATCAGCCGGCCGATGGTGGTCTCCCGCCGCTCGCCGCGAAAGCGCACCGACACCTTGGCGTGCAATTCGATCACATCTTGCTGGTAGGCCATCAGCGCCTCGTCGATCGATGACAGGGCGGTCCCTTCGCCCTTGGCACCCGGCTTCTCCAAGGTCAGGTAGTAGCAACCCAGGACCATGTCATGGATCGGCGTCACCACCGGCTTGCCATCCTTAGGGGCCAGGATGTTGGAGGCCGAGAACATGAGCAGCCTGGCCTCGGCCTGGGCCTCGGCAGAGAGGGGGACGTGGACGGCCATCTGGTCGCCGTCGAAGTCAGCGTTATAGGCGGTGCAAACCAGAGGGTGGACCTGAATGGCCCGGCCCTCGACCAGCACCGGTTCGAATGCCTGAATGCCGAGTCGGTGCAAGGTGGGCGCCCGGTTCAGCAGCACCGGGTGTTCATGGATGACCTCTTCCAGCACATCCCAGACCTCGTTGCGCGCCCGCTCCACCATGCGCTTGGCGCTCTTGATGTTGTGGGCGAGACCGCCTTTGACCAGCTTCTTCATGACGAACGGCTTGAAGAGCTCGAGTCCCATCTCCTTGGGCAGACCGCACTGGTGCAACTTGAGAGTCGGGCCGACCACGATCACGGAACGGCCCGAGTAGTCGACGCGCTTGCCGAGCAGGTTTTGCCGGAATCGGCCCTGCTTGCCCTTGAGCATGTCGGACAGAGACTTGAGTGCCCGGTTTCCAGGTCCCGTCACCGGGCGGCCGCGCCGTCCGTTATCGATCAGTCCGTCCACCGCTTCTTGCAGCATCCGCTTCTCGTTGCGCACGATGATGTCCGGCGCGCCAAGATCCAGCAGCCGCTTGAGCCGGTTGTTGCGGTTGATCACCCGCCGGTACAGGTCGTTGAGGTCAGAGGTCGCAAAGCGGCCGCCATCCAACTGCACCATCGGCCGCAGATCGGGCGGGATCACCGGGACCACGTCCAAGACCATCCAGTTCGGAACGTTTCCAGACAGCCGGAACGATTCCACCACATCCAGTCGGCGAACCGCCCGTTGGCGCTTTTGACCAGAGGTGGAGTGCAGATCCTCGCGCAGCTGCACGGCCAGCTGGTCCAGATCGATGGCGTCCAAGAGCTCTTTGACCGCCTCGGCGCCCATGCCGGCCCGGAACGCCTGGCCGTATTTCTCACGGGCCTCGCGGTACTCGGTCTCGGTCAGGACCTGCTTCTCCTCCAGCGGAGTCAGGCCGGGGTCGATCACCACGTAGGCGGCGAAGTAGAGAACCCGTTCCAGGGAACGGGGGGTCATGTCCAAGATCAGGCCCATTCGAGACGGGACACCCTTGAAGTACCAGATGTGAGACACCGGCGCCGCCAACTCGATGTGGCCCATTCGCTCGCGGCGCACCTTGGATCGGGTGACCTCGACGCCACAGCGGTCGCAGACGATGCCCTTGTAGCGAACCCGTCGATACTTGCCGCAGTGGCACTCCCAGTCCCGAGTTGGTCCGAAGATCTTCTCGCAAAACAACCCCTCGCGCTCCGGGCGCAGGGTGCGGTAGTTGATGGTCTCCGGCTTCTTGACCTCTCCGCGAGACCACTCTCTGATCTGTTCAGGGGAGGCGAGGCCGATCTGCATCGAGTCGAAGAAGTTAACGTCCAACATCTCTTCGGCCTCCTTCTTAGAAGTCGTCCTGATCGTCGTCGGCCGGTAGGATCGGCACCACGTCGTCGCTTTCGTCGAGATCAGCCCGGACCTGCACCTGGCGCTTGGGGGTATCGTCGGCAGTAACGTCGAGTTCGAACTCGCGGGCCACGGCCGCCATGTCGTCATCTGTATCTCTCAGTTCGATCTCGTCGCCCTGGCGGTCTAGAATGCGGACGTTGAGCGCCAGACTCTGCAGTTCCTTCACCAGCACCTTGAACGACTCGGGCACGCCTGGCTCGGGAATGTTCTCACCCTTGACGATGGCCTCGTAGGTTCTCACCCGTCCCACCACGTCGTCGGACTTGACTGTCAACATCTCTTGCAGCGTGTAGGCGGCGCCATAAGCTTCCAGCGCCCACACCTCCATCTCGCCGAAGCGCTGCCCGCCGAACTGGGCCTTGCCGCCCAGGGGCTGCTGCGTGACCAGCGAGTACGGTCCGGTGGAGCGGGCGTGGATCTTGTCATCAACCAGGTGGGCGAGTTTGAGCATATAGACATAGCCGACCGTCACCGGACTGTCGAAGGCCAGTCCCGTCCGGCCGTCGTAGAGCGTGCTCTTACCGTTCTCGGGCAGGCCCGCTCGGGCCAGCAGTTCTTTCACGTCACGTTCGGTGGCACCGTCGAAAACCGGCGTCGCCACCTTCAGGCCAAGGGCGCTGGCCGCCCAACCCAGGTGGGTTTCCAGGATCTGTCCGATGTTCATTCGAGATGGCACACCGAGCGGGCTGAGTACAATATCAATCGGCGTCCCATCCGGCAAAAACGGCATGTCCTGCTCCGGCATGATCCGCGAGATGACACCCTTGTTGCCGTGGCGCCCGGCCATCTTGTCGCCCTCTGAGATCTTGCGCTTCTGTGCCACGTACGCCCGCACCATCTGATTGAGTCCTGGTGGCAGCTCGTCTTGATCCTCACGAGAGAACACCTTGACGTCTACCACGATGCCGGACTCGCCGTTGGGCACGCGCAGTGAGGTGTCGCGCACCTCTCTGGCCTTCTCGCCGAAGATGGCTCTGAGCAGCCGCTCCTCCGGCGTCAGTTCGGTCTCGCCCTTCGGCGTGACCTTGCCAACCAGGATGTCGCCGGGACCGACCTCTGCCCCGATCCGGATCACACCTCGCTCGTCGAGGTCCTTCAACACGTCCTCACCGACATTGGGGATGTCGCGGGTGATCTCTTCTGGCCCTAGTTTGGTGTCTCGGGCCTCGCACTCATACTCCTCAATATGGATAGAGGTGAACACGTCGTCCTTGACCAGTCGCTGCGAGATCAAGATGGCGTCTTGGAAATTATAGCCTTCCCATGGCATGAACGCAGCCAGTACGTTGCGTCCCAGCGCCAACTCGCCGTGATCAGTGGATGGTCCGTCAGCCAGCACGTCGCCAGGCTTCACCTCGTCGCCGCTCCGCGCCAGCGGACGCTGATTGATGCAGGTTCCCTGATTCGAACGGGTGTACTTCAACAGCGGGTGATGTTCCAGTGTCCCGTCCTTGCCCCTGATCACCACTTCGTCAGCGGTCGCCGATTCCACCACGCCCGCCTGGCCGGCGATCTCGACCGCACCGGAGTCGGTCGCGCAACGATATTCCATGCCCGTCCCGACCAGCGGTGACTCGGTGTGCAAGAGGGGCACCGCCTGACGCTGCATGTTGGCACCCATCAGCGCCCGGTTGGCGTCGTCGTTTTCCAAAAAGGGAATCAGGGCCGTGGCGATCGAGAACACCTGCTTGGGCGAAACGTCCATGTAGTCAACCGTTTCCGGGTCGACCTGCAGCACCTGGTGATGGTGGCGAACCGTCACCTTGGTCTCAGTGAAGTGCCCATTTTCGTCCAACGGCGCGTTGGCCTGGGCGATCACAAACTCATCCTCTTCGTCGGCAGTCAGGAAGTGAATCTCGTGGCTGACCTGCTTCTTCGCCTTCAGCACCTTGCGATAGGGCGTCTCGATGAAGCCGTACTTGTTGATCCGGGCATAGGTCGATAGCGCCCCAATCAGACCGATGTTCGGCCCTTCCGGGGTCTCGATCGGGCAGATCCGGCCGTAGTGGGAGTTGTGCACGTCTCGCACCTCGAAGCCGGCGCGCTCACGCGACAACCCGCCTGGGCCCAGGGCGGAAAGCCGCCGCTTGTTGATCAACTCGGCCAACGGGTTGGTCTGGTCCATGAACTGGGAGAGCTGTGAGGAACCGAAAAACTCCTTGATCGAGGCCACCACCGGCCGGATGTTGATCAGCGTTTGCGCCGAAGTGTTCTCCGTGTCTTGGATGCTCATGCGCTCACGCACAACCCGCTCCATGCGGGAGAGGCCCAGCCGGAACTGGTTTTGCAGGAGTTCACCGACGCACCGCACCCGGCGGTTGCCCAAATGGTCGATGTCGTCGACGCTGCCAATGCCGTGGAAGAGTCCGATCAGGTAGCTGACAAAGGCCACGATGTCGTCTGCGCTCACCACCCGCACCGACTCGTCGGGCAAGTTGGTGGAAAGCACCTTCACCAGTTGACCGTCGGCGGCCAATACGGCGGCCTCTTGCACACCTGCCGTCTCGATCTGCTCGGCCAGTTCGCGGTCCACCACTTTGCCTTTGGCGGCCAGCACCTTCTTGCTCTTCGGGTCCAAGATTCGCTCGGCCAGAGTCTGACCGACCAGCCGTTGCCTGATGCCCAGTTTGCGGTTGACCTTGTAGCGGCCAACCTGCGCCATGTCGTAACGCTTAGGCTCGAAGAACAACCCGTGCAACAGGTTTCTCGCTGAATCCACGGTTGGCGGCTCCCCTGGCCGCATCCGCCGGTAGATCTCCAGCAGTGCCTCCGCCTCGTTGGCCGTGGGGTCTTTTTCTAGGGTTGCCTGCACATGCGGTTCGTCGCCAAACCGGTCGACGATCGCCTGATTGTCCCCCAAACCGATGCCCAGAGCCTTCAGCAAGATGGTGACCGGGAATTTGCGGTTGCGGTCGACGCGGGCGTGCACGACTCCGGCGCTGTCGCTCTCCAGCTCCAACCATGCTCCGCGGTTGGGGATCAGCTGCGCAGAGTACAGGGTTTGCCGGCTGGCGTCCTTCGCTTCGTCGAAGTAGGCGCCTGGCGAACGCACCAGCTGGGAGACGATCACCCGCTCGGCGCCGTTGATGACAAAGGTGCCCTTGTCCGTCATGCGCGGGAAGTCGCCCATGAAGACGTCTTGCTCCTTGACCTCGCCCGTCACCTTGTTGACCAGACGCACCCGGATCTTAAGCGGGGCGGCATAGGTGGCGTCGCGCTCTTTGCACTCTTCCACCGAGTACTTGGGCGGGTCGAAAGAATAGTCTCCGAACTCCAGCAGGAGATTGCCGGTGAAGTCCTGAATCGGGGAGACATCAGCAAAGGTCTCCCGCAGTCCCTCGTCGAGGAACCAGCGGTAAGACCACTGTTGAACCTCGATCAGGTTCGGAAGGTCGAGGACTTCCTCGATACGCGCGAAACTAAGCCGTTCTCTGGTTCCGACCTTTAGCACGGCCGCCAACGGCAGGGTCCCTCCTTCAATTTCCGACAGGTATCCCCCATCGGCCCGAAGCAAAGCAACATCAATTTAGGAGTGTAACAAACCGATCAGGGGCGGTCAAGATACTGACCGCCCCTGTGCTTGGTACGCCTTACTTGATGGTGGCGACGGCGCCGACTTCCTCCAACTTGGCCTTGGCGGCATCCGCCTCATCCTTGGTGATCTTCTCGCGCACCGTCTTCGGCGCTGCGTCCACCAGGTCCTTGGCCTCCTTGAGGCCAAGATTGGTGAGCTCACGGACCACCTTGATCACCTGGACCTTCTTGTCGCCAACCTCTGACAAGATCACGTCAAAGGCCGTCTGCTCCTCAACCTCTTCCACCGCCGCCGCCGCGCCGCCGGCCGCCGGTGCTGCCTGGGCGACCGCCACCGGAGCTGCAGATACGCCGAAGGTCTCCTCGAAGCTCTTCACCAGATCAGAGAGTTCGAGCACGCTCAGGCCCTTGATCGACTCCAGGATCTCGTCCACCTTGGAACTCTTCTCCGCTGCCTTGGCCATCATCGATCCTCCTCGTTAACTTTGGTACCGATCTTTGCGGGAGCCTGGCACAAGATCCTAGGCTGCAGACTTGGCCAGCAGTTGGCCGAGCCCGATCGCCAGTCGGCTGATCGGCGCCTGCAGATCCCCAGCCAGCCGGGTCAGCGGCGCCTGCAACGTACCTGCCAGCTGCGCCAAGAGCACCGGTCGGGCAGGTAGGGTCGCCACTCGCCGCATATCGTCCTCGCCCAGCACCCGGCCGTCAATGATCCCGGCCTTGGCCTGAATCTCCTTCACCTCGCGGCGGAAATCAGCCACCAGCTTGGCGGGTTCGACCGGGTCGGCAAAGCCGAACAACACACCGGTGGTACCGTTTAAAAACGGGTCCAAACCCTCGACGCCGGCCTGATCAGCCGCTCGCTTGAGCAGCGTATTCTTGACCACCCGAAATTCCAGACCCTGGCTCCTCACCTGAGTCCGCAACCTGGTAGCCTGGGCCACGGTCAGGCCCTGGAAGGAAACCAGCACAGTGCCTTGGGCCCGACTCAGCCGGTCCGCTAGGTGCTGGACTTCCGCCACCTTCTCGGCACGGGGCACATCTCCACCCCCAACAAAAAACCTTGGCCACGGCCAAGGCGAACATTGCTCGCCTCGGCGGGATTTATGGAGTCTCCTCCACCCGCTGTCTCGGGCCAGATAGCCTGATTACTTCACCACAGGGACTGACCGGTGTCAAGGGCGAGGCGACCGACGGTGATCTCGAGCAAGCGGGCTCTGATGGACGTCGCTCCCTTGCCGGCGGTAGACTTTTTTCATGGACAAAAAGACACTTCGGATCAACCGGCGGAACTGGGATCAGCGCGCCCGGGTGCACGGCCAAGATCGCCTCTACGACTCAGCGGCGCTGGTGGCAGGCGCCTCCTCGCTGACTGAGGTCGAGCTAGAAGGGCTAGACCGCGCCGTCGGCCAGGTGACTGGCCTGGATGTGATCCATCTGCAGTGCCACATCGGCTTTGACTCGATTAGCCTAGCCCGGCTCGGTGCCCGAGTTACGGGACTGGACTTCTCGCCAGTCGCCTTGGCCAAGGCGGCGGCACTGGCTAGCCAGTGCCGGGTCGATCTGACGTGGGTGGAGGCCGACGTCTGCGACCCACCTAACAGCCTGTACCACGGTTTCGATCTGGTTTATGCCACGATCGGCGTGCTCTGTTGGATCGGCGACATCGGCGCCTGGATGACGGCCGTCCACCACCTGCTGCGACCGGGAGGTACGTTGTTGCTGGTGGAGATGCACCCGCTCCAGGGCATGATCGATACCCTCGATCCCTTGGTGTTCGACTTCCCCTACGCCTTTGATGGCCCCCATCTGCTGGACAGTCCTGGCAGCTACACAGATCGCAATGCGAGCATCAAGGCCACGCAGACGGTCCAGTACGCGCACAGCGTTGGTGAAGTGGTCACCGCCGCCATCGAAGCCGGTCTGGTCGTGCGATGGCTGGCTGAGCGCACCAATGCCCCCCGTGATTTCCGGGGCGACCTTGTCGGTCCAGAGGCGGACGGCTGGTATCGGCTACGCCTGGGCGCTGAGGCTGCTCCCGTGATGTACACCCTGGTGGCGGACCGCCCGGTCTAAGTCGCAGACCTCCAGGCTGGTTGGATCGGCACCACTGCCGCTGCGGGCCAAGCCTGCGCCTTTGCGATCAGGCGTGCGCTAAGAGCATGCCCAAGCCAAACGTGATCCCACCTTCGATGGCCCCGACCAGCGTCATCTCGAATCCGGAGGCTGCCCAGTGGCGGGCAGTCACCAGCGTCTTCAGCGCCCCGACTGCAAAGTGGGCGGCC
>JAJZLY010000021.1 GCA_021850485.1 Bacillota bacterium
CCACCACCAGTGCTGGTACGCCAGCTCCAGCTGTGGCCAGCCAGCCAGTGGCCCAGGTGGTGCACCTGAAGGCCAGCATCTTGAATGGCAACTGGCCGCAGTTCACCCCGACCAACTTCACGGCGACCAAAGGCCAGACCGTGGTGTTGACCATCACCTCCTTCGACCCAGGCACCTCCACGCTGCCGGCCAGCTTCACCAAGGTTTCCGGCACGGTAGGCGGCACCGAACTCGTGAACGGCCAGGCGGTGAGCCAGATCGACCCCAACCAGGGATCCCACACCCTGACCATTCCTTCACTCGGTATCAACATCGTGGTGCCGGCGGTACCGGTCGGCGAGAAGAGCATCACCGTGCAGGCCACCTTCCAGGTGACCAAATCCGGCGACTTCGTGTGGCAGTGCATGGCTCCTTGCGGCACCGGCCCCTCCGGTTGGAGCGGACCGATGGCGGAGAAGGGCTATATGAGCGGTACCCTCACCGTCTTGAACTGATCAAGAGGGTGGAAGGGGTCCGGTTCACAGCCGACTGATCCGGTGATCAGATGAGCCACATCCATGAGGAGGGGGCGATCTCGCATGCCCGCGCTGGCACACGCACAGGTCGCCTATGCCGATAAGCCTCCCGCCGCCTGGCAGATCTTGCGCCTCGGGCTGGCTGGTCTGTGGCTGCTAGACGGCCTCTTACAATTGCAGCCGCAGATGTTCACCATGGATATGATCAGTAACATCATGCAACCTGCCGCCACCGGTGAGCCAGGATGGTTGCACGGCCTGATCGCCTGGTCGATCCAATGGGTGACGCCGAATCTGGTGGCCTTCAACTGGGCAGTGGTCGCCATCCAATTGGCAATTGGGCTGACGCTGTTGGTCCCCTGGCCCAAGGTGATGCGTGGCGGGCTCTGGCTATCCATCGTCTGGAGTGCCTTGGTTTGGTTGTTCGGGGAGGGCTTTGGCCAGCTCCTCACCGGATCAGCCACCTTTCTGACCGGGGCACCAGGGTCTGTCTTCTTCTACGGAGTGGCTGCCGGGCTGCTCCTGTGGTCTCGAGGCTGGGACGGCGGCCCTCACCCATGGCCAGCAGGGCTGGCGGCGACTCAGGTGGTGGCAGTCAGTTTGCTCTTGGCAGCAGCCTTGCAACTTGAACCCGGCTTTTGGGCAAGCCTCGGTCTGGGAGCAGTGATTGCTTCTGGAGCGGTGATGGCGCAGCCGGACTGGCTGCGCTGGACGCTCGACGTGGCCGCCATGGCGGCCACTCTGGCGCCGGTGTTGGTGAATGCGGTGATCGTCGCGATCTCACTCGGTCTTGGAGTGGCGGTCATGACGGCAGCCGGCAACCGCTGGGTGCTGTGGGCCACCATCGGATGGTTGCTCGTGGTGTGGTGGATCGGACAAGACATGGGCGCCCTGTTTAGCGGCATGGCAACCGACCCAAACACTGCGCCGGTATTGGTCCTGTTGCTGTGGGCAGGCTGGCGGGCTCGGGCGGATTTAGCTGCCGACGCGGGAGGCGATCGGGATCTAGCCGAGGCTGAGCGCGTTCGGTTCTAGGCGGGTGATGCCAGCGGGCAGGCGGGATCTGCGGCCAAAGGGTCTCCGGTCATGCTGTAGGCGCGCGCCCGCGAGCCGCCGCAGATGAAGCGGTGCACGCAGGTGCCGCACGGATCTTGAAAGCAGCGATGGCGGATCGCCTCCAGGAGCGGGTGATGTCGGTAGATGTCGGAAAGTTGATCGCGGCGTACATTGCCGAGCGGGACGGGCAAAAAACCGCCCGGGGACACGGTGCCATCGTGGGCCACAAATAAGATGCCGTCTCCATCCAAGGTGCCCTTAGTGCCGATTCGAACGTCGTGGGGAGCAAGTCCAGATAGTTGCTCCAGTCGGGAACTGAGATGGCGGTGCAACGCCCCGCCCTGTGTCCCCTGGCGGCGTTCGGTCAGGATCCGGCGGACGAACGGGGCCTCGACCGTGCGCACCACCAGATCGTAGCGGGATGCATCCAGCAGAAACTGACAGACGTCTTCGCTGTCTTGGGCCGACAACATGTCGTTTTTGCCAGCGCGACCGGTGGCGATTAGGAAGAACACTTCCCAGATCGGGATCCGCTCTCGGAGCAGGAGGGCGGCAACGTCGGCCAAAGTCTGGACGGTCTGGGCCATTACCACCGTATTGATCTGAACGCGCAGCCCTATTTCCTGGGCGAGGCGAGCCGCCTCGAGCGTGCGCTCAAAGGTGCCAGGCACACCTCTGATCTGGTCGTGAACAGCAAGCGGTGCATCGAGGCTGAGTGAAATAGCCGCGACGCCAGCTGCCTGCAGGCGCTCCAAAGCAGTGCGGTTCAGCAACGGTGTCACGGCAGGAGCGGCCGCCACGTGTAATCCCAACTGATGGGCGCGAGTGATCAGGTCGTAGATGTCTGGGCGTAACAACAAGTCACCGCCAGTGAAGATGACCACCGGGGCCGGTTGGCCGAGGGCACAGATCTGTTCGAGCAACCGCAGGCCCTCTTTCGTGTCCAACTCGCCGGGCAGGGGGTGGCGCTGTGCAGTTGCCCGGCAGTGGCTACAGGCCAGCAGGCAGGCCCGGGTCGTCTCCCAGAAGACCAGCATCGGTCGACTGGCGAACGCTGAGCCTGCCTCTGGCCCTCGGTCGCCCACCACCACCGTCACCTCCGGCTGGTTCAGACACAACACCAAGAGGTCGCCATGACGTTCCCGTGAGGCGACACCGGACGAGCGAGCCGATCTGACGATAGCGCCGTCGGTGCGTTAGGCCGATGGCGGGACGCGAGCCGGTGGCGCCAACGCAGCTAGCGTCTGAGAGACAAAGCAACCCTGGCAGCTGGCCGGAAGGGGCGTGCCGATCGCAGTTTCGGCGCTGGCCGGACAGGCGCCGCAACGCAAGCCGACATGGCGGCTCCTGGCCTGCACCTCGTCAGAGAAGGCGGAAAACAGGTCTTGGGCGGGAAAGCCAAGAGCCGAGGCGTCGTCCTTCAAGGTGATGCCCATGCGGGCGACGATGCGCAGAAGGTCTTCTTTCACCGAGAAGATCTCTTGGCGCAGGTCGTCGTCGGCAGTCGGCAGGTGGTCAGACAGATAGTGTTCAGCGAAGGCCTGATGGCGTCCCTCGTCGACCACGATGTTGGCCGAGATGCGGCCGAACAAAAATGCTCCCTTGGTCCGGGCGAAGGCGCCGTACAGCGTGCGGGCGAAGATGTCGCTGACCAAGATGCCCATCACCCAGTGCAAGGGTGTCTTGCCCATTCGCATGCGGTGATGGTATTGAAGCATCTCTGGCATTTCCTTGATGCGCATCGGGGCGAAGCCGAGCAGACCGTATAGGTGGGTGATGGTCTCGATGTGGCGGGCCTCGTCCATCAGGAAGCTTGGCATATACAACTGGGCAGACTCACTTTCGCCGCCGAGCATCAGCAGGGCCTGAGCCCCACCCAACAGAGCTGCCCGCTCGCCTAAGAACACAGGCGTGAGCAGGCGAGCCAACGCCTGCCGACCGCGCAGATCCAATCCGTCTGGGATGGTCCAGTCCACGTCCTCAATCGTCCACTGGTGTTTGGCGCCGATGTGAAAGAGCCGGGTATAGCGCGCATCGTCCAGGCGAGGGGCGATTCTGATCACGGAGGAGGCCTCCTTGGGCGCCGGTATCAGGCGTCAGCCCGCCCAACTCATCAGTCTCAGCCTAGATCACGGCTGATGGCGCGCCCAGGGACTAAAGTCCCGCCTGGACTGGGACGTTAGTCCCTGCTGGTCGTGGATGAGCGGCTAAGTGCGGTAACGCTGAGTTTGTTCATGGACCAGCACAACGATCTGGGCCCGCCGGGCGAAGCCCAGTTTGCTCAAGATGTCGCTGATATGGTTCTTGACCGTCTTCTCAGAAAGGCCGAGCTGATCGCCGATCTCGCGGTTGGAAAGGCCGCGGCTGACCGCCATCACAACTTCCATCTCGCGCTTGGTCAGCCGATCCGCCAGGGCCACGGTGGGATTGGTGCCCTCGGGTGTTTGCAGGTGGCGGACCAAGGCGTCAGCCACCTGTTCGCCCAGCATCGGCCGCCCGGCCATCAGGTCATCGATGGCCGTGATCAGCCGCGCACTGTCTGCCGATTTGACCAAGAAGCCGTCAACACCGGCCGCCACCGCTTCCACCACCGCTCGGTCCTCGCCGTAGGAGGTGAGCACCAAGATGCGGGTGGCGGGAGACAGCCGCCGCACATCCGGGACGATGGCTGTTCCAGGCCGGTCGGGAAGGCGCAGATCGAGCACCAACACGTCTGGCCGGTATAGATCCACCGCCGCCACGGCCTCTTCGGCCGTACCCACCGCGGCCTTCACCTGAAAATCCGGACGATCGGCCAGCACGGTGGTGAGGCCGACCCGGACCACTGCATGGTCGTCGACGATCACGATCGATACGCTCATCGGGTTGCCTCCTGGCTGGGATTGGGCAGGGGCGGATCACAAGGGAGTTCGACCGCTACCCGCGCGCCCCCCTCCGGGCGTGCTCCGAGCGTGGCAACACCGCCTAGGCGCTGTGCCCGTCGGCTCAGGTTGCCTAGGCCGCGGCCGGCCCCTGACACATCGGAAAGTCCGATTCCATTGTCGTCAACAGTCAGCCGAATGGTGTTGCCGCTGCGCTCCAGGCAGACTAAAACCTCGCTGGCCTGTCCATGGCGGCCGGCATTGGAAACCGCCTCAGCGATCAGCATGGATAAATCGCTGGCCCATCCTCCCGGCATCTCCTTGGCCAGGGCCAACCCTTTCCAGGTCAGCTTAATCCCGTAGAGCTCAGCCATCTGATGTGTCGCCAGGCGCAACTGGTCGACGATCGCCGGAGCTGGGGTCTGATCGAGGTCGTCCAGGACGCGGCGAATGGCATCCATCGCCTGTTGCACGGCCTCCAGGACCAAGTCTAACGAGCCTGGATCCGGAACAGACGCCATCTGGAGACGGCGGCTGCGGTCCAACTGGATGCCGACAGCGTAAAGCGTTTGCAGGGCTCCGTCGTGGAGCTCCATGGCAATCTCCCGCCGCTCTGCGGCCCGCACCACAGCGGCTTGATCGCGCAGCAATCTGGCCCGGGCGATGGCAGCAGCAGCGTGCATGCCAAACATCTCCAACAGCTGTTCTTCTTCCGCCGAAAACGGCTCTTCGCCGTGGTGGCCGCCCAGGTAGAGGTGTCCGACCAGTTCCCCTTGCCAATACAGTGGCACACCGAGAAAGGTGCGAAAGTGGGGATGTTCTTTGGGAAAGCCGCTGAAGTCCGTCTCGACCTGGACGTTGGACAGACGTAGCGGCCGTTCGTCGACGGACAGCCGGCGGAGCAGGCCGCGATGGCTGGGCGGCAGGCCGATCCGGTCGCGGATGTCATCAGCCACCCCGACCGTGACGAAGTTCACCACCTGCTCTTGCTCGTCGAATTCGGACAAGGCCCCATAGGTGGCGCCGGCCAGGCGCACGGCGAGACCCACAATCTGGCGCAAGACGTCGGGATAGGCCTCTTTGGACCGCACGGCCACCGCCGCCTCGTGCAAGGTCTCGAGCAGCGCTCGACGGCGATCTGCCTCCTCGCGCAGCCGCTCGGCCTCCTCGGCCTGGGCGGTGGCGCGCACCCAGAGCAGCCCCAGTTGAGAGAAGGCCACGAAGACAAAGATGGCAGCGAGCGCCGTGCCCAAGTAGAGCAGGTCCCGCTGCCAGGCTAAGGGGGCAAAGGGGGCCAGCGTGAGGCCGACCGCCAGCTCGATGGCAACCACCACCGAGGCGGTGAACCAGCGCCAAAAGCCGCCTTTGATCATGGACCGGAGTCGGCGCAACCGCTCACCTCCAGCGTCGGATTCCGCCCGACCGCTGGCTGCGGTCTAGCGGGGATGGCGGGCGATCATCCGGTCGGCCCCGACCATCACGGCGGCCAGTCCAGCGGAGATGATGCCGCCCACAAAGCCAGCCACGGAGAGGAACAACAACACACTGACCACCAGCAGGCCACCAGCCGTGAGCAAAAACGGTGACACCCGACGGTGAGGGCTGGGGTTGGCTGCGATCTTCGGTGTGAGAACGCCGCGCCGCGGATGAATGGCCAAAACTGCCTGGGCAGCAGCCTTGCCCTGGGCCATCGATCCGACCACGGTGGACGGTCCGACCAGGGCGTCTCCAGCGACCCAGATCCGGTCACCCTGCGGTCGCTTGGCCTGATCCAGGCCCTGCTCCCGCTCGTAGGCGACCTGCCCGACTGAGCCCCTCTGCGACAGTATACCGCTGGCCAGCCAGCGCCGGTCCGGGATTGCCTGAGTGAGATTGGGCCGGGGCAGCGGCAGCCGGGGGGTGAATGGCAGACTGAGCCCGGAGTCGACGCGATAGCCCATGGCCATCACCACCAGATCGCACTGAACCGCCTCGGTGGTCTCGTCGGTCACCTTGGGCAACTCGCTGGCTCGCCGCTGGCGCGTGTGGCGGAGCAGAGCAGTGTCGACTTGGCCGGCTTTGCCCTCCAGTCGCTCCACGGAGGTGGAAAAGCGGATCACAACGCCCTCTGCCCTGGCCTCTGCCAGCTCGTCCCGCCGGACCCGGGCGAAGTGTTCATCCATCCAGTCCACGGCTGTGGCCTGACCGCCCAGCCGACGGACGGAGCGCGCCACATCCATGGCGGTGTTGCCAGCGCCGATGACCAGCACCCGGGTGGTCGCCTGAATGTCGTTCAGATGGGTGCCGTGCTGGAGGGCGTACTTGGCCCGCTTCAAGAAGTGGGTGGCATCCTCCACCCCTGCGAGCTCCACTCCCGGTACTGCCATCCGCATCGGCACAGATGCGCCGTGGGCCAAGATGACGGCGTCGTGCATGCCCAAAAGTTCGTCGATCATCACGTCTTTGCCGATGGCGACGCCCAGACGGACACTGACGCCGGCTTGGCGCAGGGCATCGATTGGCCGCTTGGCCACCTGATCAGGCAGCGAGAAGGAAGGAATACCCCAAGCCAGCACGCCAAGCGGCTCCAGGTCTCGCTCGTAGACGGTGACCTGGGCGCCGTGGGCGACCAGCTCCCAGGCGGCTGCCAAGCCGGCTGGGCCAGAACCGACCACCGCTACGGAGAGATCGTGACCGTCCGTGCCTGCGACTTGCGGCTCGGGCACCGGCTGTTGGTCGGTGATGAAGCGCTCCAGCAGACCAATCGACACCGGGCGCTCTCCCGCCAGGGTCCAAGAGCACGCCCCTTCGCACTGGGCGGCCTGATCGCACACTCTAGAGCAGATGTCCGGCAGGGCAGTGGTCTGACTGAGGATGCTGTGCGCCTTGTCCAGGTCATGATCCCGGATCGCCGCGATGAAGGCGGGGATGTCATTGTGCGCTGGGCAGCCCTTGAGACAGGTGGGATCGGGGCAGCTCAGACAGCGGGTGGCCTCGGTCATCGCCTGCTGCCAGGTGGTGAAACCCTGGCGGATCTCCGTGACGTCGAGATCCAACACGGCCGGGTGATGGGCGGCGGGCCGAACTGGAGTCGAGACAACGATCGGGCCGGACACCAAGATGGCGCTGTACGGGCAGACGCGCTCGCACTGCCGGCAGCCGACGCACAGAGCATCGTTGGCCTGGGCCACCCAGTCCCCGGAGTCAAGGCTTAGGGCGCCAGTCGGGCAGCGGATGATGCACTCTTGGCATCCAGCGCAGCGCTCCTGATTGACCTCGACGTGCGCATGACGGGGCTCGATCTCGGTCACAGTCCGGGGGGCGGATTCTTGTCTTAGCGCCATTTCCATACCTCCTTGCCCTTCATCCGGTTACTGGATCCCGCCCATCGCCACATAGAGGGCCGCCACCGAGGCGGTGGCTACCACCACGAAGCCGAGGGCCAGCACATTGACCAGGACCGGGCGGGCGGTCAGGTGTCGCATGTCCCGGTTCAAGATGCGGTGAGTGACATAGAGTGCACCAACACCGCCGATCACAGCCAGTAGCACTTGGCTCAAGATCACCCCTGATGTTGGCAGGAGGTGGACATTGTACAAGTTGGAGTGGGCCGTTCCGAATAGGTTCCAGCCCACCGCGAAGGGGTCCGAGATGGCCGGAATGATGCGCAGCGCGTGGTCCCAGAAGCGAGGCAACTGGCGGGCCAAGTAGTCGGCGGCCACGATCGGAGTGAGACCGTAGGCCAGCGGTGTCACCCAGGCAGAGAAGGTGTGGGCTAGGTGGGTCTTGCGGGAACCAGAGGTGTCGACCAGGCGAATGCCGCCAGCCCAGCGGACCAGGGCGTAGAAGCCGGCGCATACAGCGGTGCCAAGGGCGATGATGCCCAGATAGTCGACCGGGTTGGGGTATCCCGGAAAGCCGGTGATGTTGTTTAGCCAATTGTCGAGTGGGACGTAAAACGGCAGGGCGTTCAGTTGCTGGAAGAGCACCAGCCCGAACAGGCAGAGGATGGCCCAGGCCACGTCTGAGCGGCGGCTGGTGGGAGCGACCAGCGAGGTGAGCGGACGTTGCACAAACAGGCCCACGTTGTCCTTGGGGCAGTTCTTAAAGCACTCCGAGCAAAGGCCGCAGGTCAGGTTCGATGTGGCCGAACCAGGCCACTCGTACCAGGGGCAGGGGTAACCGTTCTCGCTACCGCGCATGCAGTCTTTGGTCTCACAGCTCAGACACACGTCGCGGTCTCTGGTCCGAAAGCCAGCCACCATGCCGGTCGAGCCGACGGTGCCGATCAAGGCGGTGAGCGGGCACAGATAGCGGCAGAAGGTGCGCCGTTCGAAGGTCAAAAAGGTGATCAAGGCGAGCCCGATCACACCAAAGACCAGCAGGCTGGTGAACAGCGGCTTACCCGGCCCGGCGATGTTGTAGAACTCCTCAAACCAGGTCAGGACGATGAACACGCCGACCGAGGATAAAATGCCGACTTTGCTCCACGACTTCGGCCATTTCAGGCCGAGGGTGAGCGAGATCTTGTGGCGCTGGAAGAAGCTGCGCCGCTGCACCCACTCGGCGAAGCCGCCAAACGGGCACATCAGGCACCAGCCGCGACCTACGCCGACCATCAGTAAAAAGACCACGCAGAACCAGATGTACCAGGTGATCACGGTAGCGAAATTGCGGGTTGGAACAGCAGCGCCGAACAGGCCGGCCACGATCACAAACCAGAAGATCAGCTGGTTGGGTAAGATGAATAGGAACTGGAACGGGCGACTGCGCAGCATTTTCGCCAACAGCGGGTTGCGCGCCAGGTCGATCTTCGGATCACTCGGTGCGAAGTGTTCCTCCATCCCGTCTCGGCTGGGCTCCCGGAGCTTTCGTACAGCCACTATCGATCCCACCTTCCGCCCCCAACGGTAGGCCGGACCCAAGGTGGCCGACAGTGCAAAAGGTCCCGGCCTGAGGGCAAGAAAGGGGGGACTAAGGTCCTTAATTAAGGTCACGGATGAATCGGCCAAGAGCGGATTTTGCCGGGCCATCTTTGGGCAGGACGCCAGCCATCTGATGTCTAAATAGCCGGACCCGGGTATCGAGGGAGACGGTTTTGATGTGGGTTGCCTTTTTATCCGTCGGCGGGCTCTACGCCAGCGCCGAGGGTCATCCGGTCATCTTGGTTCAAGGCCATGTGGTCTGGGATGTTACGCCTGGCGTCGATGGCGTAAGGCCGGGGATGAAGGCCAGAGAGGCAGAACTGGCCGCTCCGGGAATTCCTCACCTCAGCTATGAAAAAGCGCACCATGATCGCCCACTGGTGGCCCTGTGGCACACCCTGCAGGAGGCGGCTCCAGTGGTGGCGGTCGGACCAGATCTCATGCATACGGCTTTTTTGGCCTGGCCCGGAAATTGGCCGGGTCGAGAATTGGCGTTGATTCAAGACCGCTATCCAACTGCCCGAATCGGCGTGGCGACCAACCGTCTGGTGGCGAAGGCCGTGCTGCCGAGTCAGCCCGGGATGTTCCGGGTGGCGCCGGGTGAGGAGGCTAAAGCGCTGTCTGGGCTGCCGATAAGAGAGTTGTGGACCTTGCCTAAAGATGTGCAAGAGCAACTCCTGGCGCTTGGTCTGGAGACAGCAGGCGAGGTGGCAGCTGTCCCCCAGACAGTGCTGGTGAATCGGATGGGGCAGGCTGGATACCTGGCCGCCAGGACCGCACGCGGGCTGGACAACCAGAAAATCCATCACCTTGATCCCACACCCGATCTGACCGAGCGCCGGGTGTGGGCCCCCCCGTGTCGCGACCATCTGGCCGAGGCGGTCGCGGAGATGGCTGTGCGGGTGGCGAAGCGTCTGCCAGCGGAGATCGGGGCAAAAGAGCTGACGCTTGTCTTGGACGGTCACCGTCTGCAGCGCAGTTGGCCTGCTCCGATCCGTGACATCGGCCGGATCGGCCGGACAGCCGCCTTGCTCACCCTCAGCGTGCGGGCAGAAGAAGTGGAGGAGGCGACTGTCTCGCTTGGTCAGCTGGCCGCGGTGGCGGCAGTCCAAGAGAGACTCTTTGGGCCAGACCAGACGGCCATCCCGGAGCTGGCTGACGTGTCGCGTGGGGTAGAGATCGACCGATACGATGCGTTTTTGCGTCGCTACGACCCCCTTTTTGGAGGCAGCGATGGACAGAGGGCGTGAGCGGGCAGTCCAAGTGTGCTGTGACGAAAGTGGCGACCCCGCGACCTTCGTAATGGGGCAGGTGACGTACGGACCGCTGCGGATCGAGGACACTTGGGCCTATCGCGAACCTTGGTGGCAGGCGGATGGGGGCGGTAACCGCCAGGTGTACCGGGTGCGGAGCAAAGCGGGTCACCTGTTCGATCTGTGCAAGATGCCGGCCGGGGACTGGCGGATCTCCCGCCTGTTTGATTGAGATGGCAACCCACCTACACCTGCACGGACCCTTCAGCCACTTGGATGGTGCCTCTTCGGCAGCAGATCTGGCAGCGCGAGCAGCGTCGCTCGGCCAGCAGGCACTGGCCCTCACAGACCACAACTCGCTTTCTGGCATCGGCGAGTTTACACAGGCCTGCACCCAGGCGGGGGTGAGGCCGATCATCGGGGCGGAGGTCACGGTCGAGGATGCGACCGGTGCATCCAGCCACCTAACACTACTGGTCCCCGATCAGACCGGCTACAGCCATCTGTCACAACTCATCTCTGCCGCTCACCTGAGCCGTCCTCGCGGTCAGCCAATGGCATCGCAAGAGGCGCTGGCTGCCCATGCGCCCTACCTGATCGGGCTCAGCGGTTGCCGTCAGGGCGAGGTGTCCAGACATCTGCTGGGGGGCCGCCGGGAATTGGCAGAAGAGGCGGCCAGGAGACTGATGGGGTGGTTCGGGAGAGGTAAGTTCTTCCTCGAACAAGAGGTTTGCCGGCTGCCAGGAGACCGTCCCTTACAGCGCGCCATGCGCGACCTTGGCCAGCACCTGCGACTGCCCCGAGTGGCCACGTCAAACGCGCACTACGCCCAAGCCCAGGATTTTTGGTTGCACGATCTGTTGGTCTGTATCCGGACCAACAGTCGGGTGGATGATCTGGCACCTGGCCGACCGATGAACGACTGGCAGTTTGTGCAATCTGAGGCGGACATGGCGCGCGGGCTGCCAGATGATCCGGCGGCCGTGGCGATGACCGATCGAGTGGCCGATATGTGCGGGCTGGCGCTGCCTGATGCCAGGTTGCTGTTTCCGGCCGTCTTGTTGCCGCAAGGAGCGTCGAGCGCCTACGTCTACCTTCGCCAACTCACCGAACAAGGGGCAATCTGGCGCTATGGCCAGATCGGCTCAAGATTGCGCCAGCGTATCGACGAGGAGCTCTCGGTGATTGCCCAAACTAAATTCACCGACTACATGCTGGCGGTAGCGGAGATCGCCGGCTGGGCGAGAGGGGCAGGAATTCGCACCTCTGGTCGCGGTTCTGCTGCGGATAGCGTGGTGGCCTACTGCCTGGGTCTCACCGATGTCGATGCCTTTGCCAGAGATCTCCCCTTTGCCCGGTTTTTGAGCCTGGGCCGGACCGACCCACCGGATGTGGATTTAGACTTCGACGCCGACCGCAGGGAGGAGGTGGCCGCCCACGTCGCCAGGCGTTACGGGCAAGACCATGTGGCGGCGGTTGCCACTTATGTCCGGTTGGAGGGAAGGCTGGCCATCCGGGAGGTCGGCAAGGCTCTGGGGCTGCCAGCGGCAGAACTGGGAGCTATCGCCAAGCGAGTGCCTTATTACGTGGGAGCAGATGGTCTGCGAGAGGCTCTAGTGCGCGTGCCAGAACTGAGGCAGTTGAAGCTGTCCACAGGGCGGATCGAGACCTTATTGCAGGCCGCCGAGCGTCTTGCCGACTGGCCGCGCCATCTGGGCACCCACCTCGGAGGCCTGGTGGTGACTGCCTGTCCAGTGGCCGAGGTCATGCCGCTGCAGATGGCGGCAAAGGGAACGGTGGTAGGCCAGTTCGATAAGCGGGACTGCGAGACGTTTGGCTTGATCAAAATTGACCTACTTCATTTGCGCACCCTGTCCGCGGTGAACGAGGCAATCACGGTGTCCCAGGTGCCATGGGAGACCATCCCAGCTGACGATCCGGCCACCTTCCGCCGACTTCGGCGAGCTGAGACGGTGGGTGCCTTCCAGCTGGAGTCTCCGGCCCAACGGGCCCTGCACCGGCGGATGAAGGGCGATCAGCTGGAGGATGTGATCGCTGCCACCGCTCTGATCAGACCGGGCCCGATCAAGGGGGACATGGTGGCGCCTTTCGTCAGGCGGCGGCTTGGCAAAGAGGCGATCATCTATCCGGCCCCTGGCCTGGAGGACGTGTTGGGCCGCACCTACGGCGTGGTGGTGTACCAAGAGCAGGTGTTGGAGATCGCGGTGCGGGTGGCCGGGTTTAGCCCGGCCGAAGCAGACCGGCTGCGGCGGACGATGAGCCGGGCGCGCTCCAAGGCCGAGATGCAGTCCCTGGGCGATGTGTTCTGCGCACGGGCCGTGGCAAGAGGAGTGGACCGGGGGGCGGCAGCGGAGATTTGGCAGACTCTGCTCGGCTATGCCTCCTACGGCTTTGCGGAGGGGCATGCCGCCGCCTTCGGACTGATCGGCTATCGCACCTTGTATCTTTTGGAACACCACTCGGCTGTCTGGTACGCAGCCCTCCTCAATCACCAGCCAATGGGCTACTACCCACCGCAAACGCTGGTCACAGAGGCGAGGCGAAGAGGCATCCAGGTGCGGTTGCCAGATGTGAACCGGAGCGAACCGACGTGGACGGTGCAAGATGGCGCATTGTCCTGCGGCCTCCTACAGGTGCGAAACATGAACGCGGAGGAAACGGACCGGGTGCTGGCCGGCCGACCCTACCGCACGGCCTGGGATCTTGCGGAGAAAAGCCGCCTTCAGCCGGCAGCGCTCCGCCAACTGGTGCTGGCGGGAGCGCTTGATAGCCTGATCCCCAATCGGCGGCGAGCGCTGTGGCAGGTGGGGGGCCAGGCGGCTGTGGCAGATCTGGCTGATTTCACGCCCGAACGGCGACTGGCCCAGGAGATGGTGGCACTGGGATTGGCGGTGTCCGCGCACCCGCTCTCTTGCTTTCGCCCGCGCCTGGAGCGAGCAGGCGTGTTGCGCACCGACCAGGTGCTGTGTGCTCCGCATCGCATGCAGGCGACGGTGGCCGGAGCGCTGGTGCGCCCGCACCGCCCGCCCACTAGGTCCGGTGAGCGAGTCGTGTTCTTGTGTCTGGAAGATGAGCGCGGTCTTCTGGATGTGACGGTGCCCGAGGCGGTCTACCGGCAAAACGCAGATGCGATCTTCGGGCCAGACGCCTGGCTGGTGGTGGTCGAGGGCACTGTGCGGGAAGTTGGCACGGGTGCCAGTTTGGATGCACAGCGGGTGACCGCACTCACCGCTTATCTGGGCAGGAGTTACGCCCTGCAGCCGCCACGTGCGTGAGGGCTCAGGTTGCCAGCACCTTGCCAGATGTCTAAGAGGAGCCGATGAAGCTGCCGCCGCCTCGACGGCCAGGGACCGCCCGTAGTCTTGATCGGTGGCCTGTACAGCCAGCCCGGCGACTATCGGCGCCTGATCTCCCCTCTGGCCCAGAGCTATCAGGTGATCACTGTTTGCCCGTTCAGCACCCCCCCGCCCAAGAGCTGACGTCAGCCTGGCCCGGTTGTGCTCGCGGCCCAGGGAGCGAGGGGATCTGAGCGGCGGCAGAGAAATTTGATCTGATCTACAAGATAGGGGATGACCGCATGCTGAAGATTCCTCCGCTCGCGTCCGTCGACAGCAAGGGGCCGCTGGGTGTGGTGCAGTTGCCGCGGCTTTGGTCCAAGGTGCTGCTCG